>JBGSWR010000034.1:0-199417 GCA_041751855.1 Pyrinomonadaceae bacterium | reverse complement strand
CCATCACCGCGGGAAACATCACTACCTGATCGCGACTCTCTCCTTCTACATAACCCATCCAGTCAGCTCCTCTCTTGTGCTGACTGTTTATACCACTAGCTGCTCTTGCTTTATTTCTTTTTTCGCTTCACCCTTTCGCTAGCAGCAACTACTTTTGACACAGTCTCTGCCGTTGGTGGTCTTCGGATTACCCTGTAGAGCTGTTTGGCTCAATGTGACACCTTTCATTGGGTCCATAAGAGAACTCACCACAAAGCTTGTCTGCTCATTAGTTTTCACGAGCAGTGTTGCTCAGAACAGGACGGTGCCGCCGTCGACGTTTATTGCTTGACCGTTGATTCCGCGGCCCGCTTCAGAGGCCAGCAACAAGGCAAGCGCAGCTACCTCCTCAGGTGTTACCAGACGGTTTTGCGGGCTCATGCGCTTGAGCGTTTCCAGGGCCTCGTCCGCGGATCGTCCGGTCTTCTGTGTAATGTTCTCGACGCCTCGCGTGGTCATGTCCGTATCGACGTAACCGGGACAGATCGCATTCACCGTTATGCCTTTTAGAGCAACTTCGAGTGCAACTGAGCGCGTCAACCCAAGCAGGCCATGCTTCGAAGCTGAGTAAGCCGCAATATATGGAGCGCCGGTTTTTCCCGCAATCGATGCTATGTTGATGATGCGACCCCAACCGCGCTCCAGCATCTCAGGCAGTGCCGCCCGCATACAATGAAACGATCCCGTCAGGTTTATAGCGAGATGCCTATTCCAAAAGTCGTCGCTGGTCTTTATTAAAGGAGCACTTTCGGCAATACCGGCGTTGTTTACAAGGATGTCAGGACCACGACCAAGCGTTTCTTTGACCTGCGCAAACGTTTGTTGAATGCTTTCAGGATTAGCAACGTCGCAAACTGCGGCCAGCGCCCTTCTATTCCATTCCGCAGTGATCTCATTTGCAACCTCTGTCACCTGCTCAAGAGTCCGTGCGGCCACCGCTACCTTCGCGCCTTCGCGAGCAAACGCGAGGGCGATGGCGCGTCCGATGCCACGCCCTCCGCCGGTGACTAAGACAATGCGATCTTTAAGGACCATTTCCAATATTCTTCGTGTGACCTCGTGCTTCTTTTTTAGCGTCGTCCCGTAGCAGTATCCGAAATCACGCGAAACTCCGCGAACCACTCTCTCAGTTTCCCTTGAAGCGTGGTGGACGTTTTTCCAGAAATGCGCGGATCCCTTCTTTCGCATCCTGCGACTCAAAACATCTGATCTGCGCTTCCGTTTCGTAGCGCAGCATCTCGTCAAGGTCCGAGGCTTCACTCATATATACCGCCTGTTTCGCTGCGGCAAGAGGAATAGCAGGCGTATCGCGAAGTCTTTCGGAAAGCGCACGCGTCTCGGGCTCAAGCTCTTCTGGGCCAACAACGCGATTGACGATGCCTAACCTTAGCGCGTGCTCAGCCTCGATCGTTTCGCCAAGAAAGAACAGTTCGCAAGCCTGGTTTGGCGTTACTAGTTTGGGTAAAAAGAACGTTCCACCCCAGTCCGGATGCATCCCTATCTTGATAAAGGATTGAGTAAACGAAGCGTTTGTTGATGCGATGCGCAAATCGCAGGCAAGCGCAAGATTGCAACCTGCTCCCGATGCCGGACCATTCACGGATGCAATTACCGGCTTGTTCATCTGCCGGATTGCTGTCACGACGCGTCGCGCTGACCCGAGCAGACGGGAAAACTCATCCGTGTCCTGGCGGTCCAACAACTCGGCCATGAAGCCAACGTCGCCTCCAGCGCAAAAAGCGCGGCCCGCGCCGGTGATTACCACGACCCGTACACTGCGATCACTGCCGGCTTCCTCGAGCGCTTCGGCCAGATCCCGGCGCATATGCCCTACGAAAGCGTTCAGTTTATCGGGCCGATTGAGCGTGATCTTGACGATGCCGGAGACTTCCGCAACGTCGATGAATTCGTAGGGCATCTGGGAATTTCCGATTTTTGATTTTTCGATTTGCGATTTGCGATGCCGAGGCAATCGAGAATTCCGGATTGTTTATTTGCGATAATTTGTGACTTGTGATTCTGGCCCTGCGGAGGCGACGCAATCAAAAATCAAAAATCGCAAATCAAAAAATCCCTTCACTTGCCTTTAAAGATCGCCTTACGTTTCCCCACGTAAGCATCCAGTCCCTCTTTTGCGTCTTCGGATTGGAAAAGCTGCTGTTGTAGCTCGCGCTCGAGGGCCAAGCCATTTTCGAAAGGAATTTCGGCACCCGTCTGTACTGCGCGCTTGATCAACCCCACCGCCCGCGTTGCCTTATTCGGCAAGGTGAACTTCCGTGCGTACTCCAATACCTTCTCGTGAAACTGCTCGACATTTTCCGCTTCGTAGAAGTGGTTGATCAACCCCAATTCATGTCCCTTCTCGAAATCAAACAGTTCGCCGGAGGTCATGAGTTCGATTGCGCGAGACTTGCCAACCAGGCGCGCTAGCCTCTGAGTCCCGCCAGTACCTGGCAAGACCCCAAGTGAGATCTCAGGAAGGCCCATCTTGCCAGCGCCTTTGCGAGCGATGCGTATATCGGCGGCCATGGCGACCTCGAGCCCCCCACCGACGCAATGTCCATTAATCGCCGCAATCACCAGCTTTGGAGTTTGTTCGAGTCGCGACAGGGTCTCATTAGCGTGGAGACAGAAGTAGTACTTGAATTCAGGCGTAACACTCTGAAGCATATTGATATTGGCCCCGGCGCAGAAGAACTTCTCCCCGGCGCCTGTGATGACAATGACGTTAACAGTGTCATCCATTCGCGCCGTGAGGATCATCCGATCCAGCACCTGCATCATTTCGTAGCTATAAGTGTTGGCGGGCGGATCGTTTAGTGTCAGAAGAGCGACACCCTCCCGAGCGTCATAGTTAACCAGTTCGTGGGCCATATCAGTCATTTGAAAGGATTCGCCGATTTCATCTGCTATAGCGCGCAGTGAATTTACTCGAGTGAAAACACATTGTCTTAAGCAATATCTTCCGATTGTGAAGCACGCCAAACACTTACATGCTTCGCCATCGCAACAGGCGGAAAGCTCATCTCTTCCTTGGGCCCGCCGCCAATGTAGCCATTTAAAAACAGCCGCGTAACATTCTCAACCAACTCAGCCACTTTCATCTTGCCGTTGGGGTCGTACCAGTTATATATCCAATTCATCATCCCAAACAATGCATACGTAGCAACGGTGAGATCGATCTGCCGCCGATCCGAAGGGGGTTGCTGTGCTTGAACCTCACTGAGAATCTGGCGTGCGAGTTTTGTGTACTTCTGTTTTTTTCCTGAAACATGGGCCCGCAGATCGCCGGCCAGCGATTCGGCCTCATGGGAAAGCACCTTCATCTCAGCCATGTTCGCGGCAAAAAACGCGAGGTGATTATCGATAAAGATGCTCAGCCTTTGGACCGGATCGCTAACTTCTGCCAGCCGTTGTTCGAGATGCTCCAGCACGCGACCAAAGCAGTTGTCCTGAATGAGAAACAGCAACTCTTCCTTGGATTTGCAATAGTAATAAAGCCCTGACAGGCTGACACTGGTGGCCCTCGAGATGTCGCGCATCGAGGTTGAATGATAACTCTTCTCGGCAAAGATGCGCGCCGCCGTGCGAAGAATGAATTCGAGTTTCTGATCGTGGCGCGAAAAATCTTGCATAGAATTATCTTTGGAGTTAGGTCTTGGACGAATAGGACGAATAGGACAAATAGGTCCAATTCGTCCTATTTGTCCAATTCATCCACCGAGAGCCCAAGCCCCTACAATCTTACATACTCAAACTCGAATGGCTTGCCTTTGATTCCGGCAGCAGGCGGCGCGATCCAGTTAGCGATCTTCCCGGGCTCCGTTACCGGGTGCATAAGGCTCCGGACATATTCCCGGTCCTCAATGGTTGGCAACCATTCCCCTCTCCTTTGTTCAAACTCTTCCGCGGTTATCAAGTTCCCGTCGATGTCAAAATGGTGACCCGCAAACTCTCCGACGTGGCGGTGAAAACGCGAGTTTGGTAGATAGAGCCGCTCTACAGCACCCTCATCTGCCAGGACTTTGTTCCACCGCGCCAGTCCTTTTTCACAGTCGCGAACATATTCGCCGCGCAGAACTTCGTTCAAGGCATTTCGCAACGGCACTTCCCGAGTTTCGAGCAGGCCATTTTCGACCACCGTCATTGTAAAGGTTTGGACGGCGGCGATATGGTCCTCGAACTGCTCCTGCTCTTTGTATCTACCTTTAAGCCCGGCGGCAAAGAAGTCAGCCGAGTTCGAGCTGATCTCCCCTCCAAACAAGTCGAGCGAATAACTGAACCAGAAATTGATGTAACGTTGAATTATGTCCAGTGGTATACCACTCAGCTCGCGCACATCACCTTCTTTCATCAACTGTGCTGTGCGTCGTACAACGCGGCCGATTCCCGTATCGCCGACAAACATGTGGTGCGCCTCTTCAGTCAACATAAACTGACAGGTCAATGCGAGCGGCTCAAATCCGGACTCTGCCAGGGCCGACAACTGGTACTTGCCGTCGCGATCCGTGAACATCGTGAAGCAGAAGAAATTGAGCCAATCGTCACACGGCTGGTTAAAGGCCTCGAGGATGCGCGGCTTGTCCGGATTCCCACTGCGTCTTTGAAGCAACTCATCTGCTTCGTCACGGCCGTCACGACCAAAATAACGATGCAGCAGGTAGACCATCGCCCAAAGGTGACGCCCTTCTTCCACGTTTACCTGAAAGAGATTCCTAAGGTCATAAAGCGACGGGCAGGTCTTACCTAACTGGCGCTGCTGTTCAACGGAAGCGGGTTCGGTGTCGCCCTGCGTGACAATGATGCGGCGCAGCGAGTTACGAAACTCGCCCGGCACCTCCTGATACGCGGGGTCCCCGTAGTTGTCGCCAAAGCCTACTCTTGCATCTGGCTGTGGCGGCTTCAGGAATATGCCCCAGCGATAGTCCGGCATCTTGACGTAGTCGAAATTGGCCCAGCCGTCTGGTTCGACGCTGATCGCGGTACGCAGATAGACATCCTTCTCCTGGAAGCCCTCTGGTCCCATCTCCCGCCACCAGTCCAGATAGTTTGGCAACCACTTTTCGAGGGCGCGCTGAAGCCTTTTGTCTTCTGCGAGATTAACGTTGTTAGGAATGCGTTCGTACAGGTTCATCATAGTAATTGGGTAATGGGTAATGGTTAATGGTTAATGGTCAATGGTCAATGGTCAATGGTCAATGTGAAACTCGATTTACGATTTACGATTTACGATTCACGATTTACCATTCACCATTTACGAATTCACGTTCTCTTAAAATCAAATTGAGGTTGAGTGGGCTTGCCGTAGTTTGTCAGCGCCCCCTTCTCACCCACCGCATTTGGCCGCTGAAAGATCCAATTCTGCCAGGCAGTCAGCCGCCCATAAATCTTCGTATCCATTGTTTCCGGTCCCGCAAATCTCAGGGAAGCTTCCATGCCGGTCAGCGCATCGGGCGAAAGCGAAGTACGCTCTTCGATTGCGACGCGAATCTCATCCTCCCAGTCGAGATCGTCTGGTGCAAAGGTTATCAACCCAGCTTCGTCGGCGGACTCTGTATCAAATCTGCCCTGACTTTCGAGTATCTCCCGGACCTTTTCAGGAGTCGAAAGGAACCGAGACTCCAGGCGCGTCAAGCCGTTGGCCATTGGTAGGGCCCCGGCATTATGGTCGCTTGTGGCAATGGTAATAATCTCATCGGGATCATTGAGCATATAGACCCGATCCGCCGCCAGGGCCAGCTCGAGCAAATTGCCGGCGAAACAACTTCCCGGCTCGATCAATGCAAATAAGCTTCTAGCGGTAAGGTCGAGACGCTTGAGCACTCGCGCTTGGAAGAGAATGATCTCGCGGATCAGCCAGTGATCGCGATTGGCCGACATCGTTTTGTCGACCTGAAGCACCTGATCAATGTCGCCTTCGGTATGAAGACAGATGAGCCCTATCTCAGGTTCGTTCAGGCGCAGATAAAGCAGCGCATCATCGAGCTCGCGATAGGTCTGCAAAGGCCAGTAGCGGTCGCCCTGCTTTTGAATCTCTTCAGGGCTTGTTGGCAGATCGCCTTCAGGGCCACGCACAACGAGATCTGTGTAGCGCTTGGACCGGTTCAGTTTCACATCCACGTATTGATAGGTTCGACGATCGGCGCTGTGCTCGACTTGAAGGGGATTGAGCCTGATTCCCGGACCGGACCCGCCATCTGTGGTTTCAAGAATTTCGCTTACTCGTGCTTCGATGGCCTCTTGAAATCTGCTGGTAGGAAAATAATCATCTATCAATCCCCACTCCTTCGCCCTCTTTCCTTTCAACCCTTCAGCGAGTGTGGAGAACACGTCGGCACGATCCCGGCGTACTTTGCGTTTGTCTACAAGCCGAGTGAGTCCCCCGGTTCCGGGAAGTACGCCGAGGAGGGGAACTTCTGGCAACGAGACAGCAGAATTGCCATCATCGACCAGATAGATCTCATCGCACGCGATGGCGAGTTCGTAACCACCTCCCGATGCAGTTCCGTTAAGCGCGGCGAGAAACCGTTTTCCAGAGTGGGCGGAGGCGTCTTCGATGGCGCACCGAGTCTCGTTAGTAAACTTACAGAAGTTAACTTTGAAGGCGTGCGACGAGGTGCCGAGCATATAGATATTGGCGCCGGCGCAGAAGATGCGAGGCTTAAGACTGGTGAGCACGACGACTTTGACTTCAGGATGCTCAAAGCGAATCCGGTTGATGGCGTCGGCGAGTTCAATATCGACGCCAAGGTCATATGAGTTCAGTTTGAGCTTATAGCCATCAGCGAGGGTCTCATCTTCCTGAACATCCATGGAAAGGGTAGCCCTGGCGCCGTTGATTTCGAGCCTCCAATGCCGGTAGTGTTCCGGGGCAGTCTGAAAGTTGATCATTAAACCCTTTCCCCTGCGATACTCTCGTTCGAACGTTCGTTCGAATTGTAAGATTACGGGTGTCTCTCGGTCAAGTCTTTGGAGTGCGGCGGCCCGGCGCCGCTTTGGTAAATTTTAGTAGTTGCTCAATAACGCCGGGACAAAAGCGGCGCCGGGCCGCCGCCCTCCAAAGCCGCCCCAAAGCCAGCCGCCTTGACAGGTTGGCCCGGGGACGCGTAGGGTGTCAGCCTTCGGTAGCAGGGTCTTTTGGCCGATTTTGCTAATCCTGTGCGCTGTTGCACAGTGGAGGCGAATCCGTTCTGGTGAGCGGCGCGGTCTTCAAAACCGTAAGTGAGACTGTGAGAACAGGCTCAGGTAGGTTCGATTCCTACACGCCTCCGCCAGAGCCCGTCAGTGAGTAGGGAGCGGTAAGAAAGAGCGGGTGACTGAGATCTCACCGATCAGTGACCTGGAAATCAGTAAGTCGGTGATTGACAGGGAGCCAACACATTGACGGCACCCAGATGGGAATCCTCACATGATGCGAGATTGGGTTGCGTTGAATATGACGCCGGGTATCGGACCTCGCGCCGCTGCCAAACTGCTGGAACGTTTTGGCTCCGCCGAAGCTGTATACAGTGCCACCAGAAACGAACTCGAGTGCTTGCGCCTGCTTCCGGAATCTGTGGACAGCATCATTGCGCGTGAACTGCAACACAAGGCGGAAGCCGAGATCGCCTCGGTTAGAAGACTCCATGGCGATATTCTGATTCTTGATGACGGAGTTTACCCGGCGCTGCTGCGAGAGATTTACGACCCGCCGATAACCCTTTATGTAAAGGGAGCCTGGGCCCAGTGCCTCGACGAGCCATGCGTAGCCATTGTCGGCTCGCGGCGGTGCTCGACTTACGGGCAGAATGCGGCTTTTATGCTGGGCCGCGATCTGGCCCAGCGAGGTGTGACCGTGGTATCCGGATTCGCGCGTGGGATCGATGCCGCGGCCCATCGAGGCGCCCTCGAAGGGGGAGGCCGAACGGTTGCAGTTCTTGGCACCGGACTTGGCGAGTTCTATCCTCGCGATCACCGCAGGCTGGGGGATGAGATTCTCGCGCGTGGAGGCGCAATTGTTACACAGTTTCCGCTGGGCACGCCGCCGGCCTCGGAAAACTTTCCGTACCGTAACCGCATCATTAGCGGGCTGAGTCTTGGGGTGGTGGTCGTCGAGGCTGCGGAAAACTCAGGTTCTTTGATAACCGCTCGCTTGGCAATTGAACAGGATCGTGAGGTCTTTGCAGTACCTGGCAATATCACTTCGCGAAACTCTTTTGGTACGAACTATCTGATAAAGGGGGCCGGAGCGAAGCTGGTACAACAGTGGCAAGACATCGCGGTAGAGTTGCCTCCACAGGTCGCGGCCCGGTTGTTACCGCCACCTTTTGGGGAGAAGTTGAAGGAGCGATCGCTGGCGGATCAACTGGCTCTGGTTCCGGACGGCTTGTCGCGAATGGAGCGCACGGTTTTAAAGCTTTTGGCTGCCGATAGTCCAACTCATATTGATTCGCTCGTCGCCGAAAGCAGGTTGTCAATTTCAGAAGTAACCAGCGCGCTGCTTGCGCTGGAGATGAGAGAGTTGATACGAGCACTGCCTGGCAAGTGTTTTGTGCGCAAGATCTAAGGTACGCAAACCCTTGCGCATCTTGAGCTTAAAGAGAGTTCACGGTAATGGTGCCGTGCACTGGAATATAGATGGCAAAAAATTTAGTAATAGTTGAATCGCCCGCTAAAGCGAAAACGATTAATAAGTATCTGGGCAAGGACTATCTTGTTAAGGCCTCGATTGGCCACATCAAAGATCTGCCTTCAAAGGGTCTGGGCGTCGATGTTGATAATGACTTCAAACCTACCTATGAAGTGATTCCTGATTCGCGGAAGCGCAACAACAGGAAGATCGTCGCCGAACTTAAGAAAGCGGCAAAAGAAGCCAAGGCAGTTTACCTCGCTGCCGACCCCGATCGGGAAGGTGAAGCTATTTGCCAGCATCTTGCTGAAGAGATTATTCCGCGCCGGCCGGCCAAGCCCACCTACCGCGTGATGTTCAACGAGATCACGAAACGAGCCGTCAATGCGGCTTTCGAACAGCCGCGTCAGATCGATGAGAACCTGGTCGATGCCCAGCAGGCCCGTCGGGTTCTGGATCGTCTGGTCGGTTACAAGGTATCCCCATTACTTTGTCGCACCATCGGCGGCCGGCTGAGTGCGGGTCGCGTACAGTCAGTAGCGCTCAGGATGGTTGTCGAGCGCGAACGGGAAATAGAAGGCTTTGTCAAGACTGAATATTGGACCATTCTTGCAAACCTTGCCTCAGCACTTCCTCCTCCATTTGATGCCCGGCTCTTCAGGATTGAAGACAAGACAATTAAGACCTCAGGTTTCGATCAGAAACTTAAGAAGAACGAAGTCCTGATTGGGACTGAAGTTGAAGCCGGCGCGATAGTCGAAGAGGCAGGCAAGCAATCGTTCGTCGTTAGCGATGTCACCACCAAAGAGCGTAAGCGTAATCCGGTACCTCCTTTCATTACCTCAAAGCTGCAACAAGAGGCTTCGCGAAAGCTTGGTTTTCCCGTTAAGAAGACCATGATGTTGGCGCAGAAGCTATATGAGGGCGTCGAACTGGGGTCAGAAGGCTCCGTCGGGCTGATTACCTATATGCGCACCGATTCGATCCGCATTTCCACTACTGCGATGGAGGAAGTCCGCGATTTCATCGGGAGTCAGTTTGGGCCACCCTACCTTCCCGAAAAGGGTGTTCATTACCGATCAAAGAAGGACGCGCAGGATGCGCACGAAGCGATCCGCCCGACAGAGGTTTCACGCACGCCCGATTCGCTCGCGGCTTTTCTCAACAACGATGAGTTGCGACTCTACCGTTTGATCTGGCAGCGATTTGTAGCATCACAAATGATGCCAGCAGTCTTCGATCAGACAACTATCGACATCCAGGCCGGTCGATTCCTGTTTCGCGCTACGGGGTCCGTGCAGAAGTTCGATGGCTTCCTGAAACTCTACCAGGAAGGGCGAGACGAGAAGACTGACGATGATGAGGAGGCGGAACGGACGCTGCCGCGAGTCGAGAAAGGTGAGCAACTCGGCCTGAATAAGATTACGCCCGAGCAGCACTTCACCGAGCCACCACCGCGCTACACGGAAGCCACGCTTGTTAAGGCGCTCGAGGAGAAAGGCATTGGGCGCCCATCAACGTATGCCGCCATCATGTCGACGATCCAGGAGCGCGAGTACGTGGAGAAGCGCGAGGGCCGATTTCATCCAACTGCGCTGGGCAAGACCGTGAACGACCTCTTGATTGAAGGCGGCTTTGCCGATCTCTTTAATGAGACGTACACGGCGCGGATGGAGGAGGAGTTGGATGAAATCGAAGAAGGTAAACTCAAGTGGACCGCGGCGTTGCGAGAGTTCTACGGCAAGTTTGAAAGCGATCTCGATAAATTCAAGAAATACGTTCAGGAGGTCAGAAATAAAGATACACCAACTGACGAGGTCTGCCTTAAGTGCAATACTCCGGGGATGGTTGAAAAGTTTGGCCGTTTTGGCAAGTATCTGAAGTGTCTTAATTGCAGCGCAACCCGTGACGCCGAGCCAGCGCTTGCTGAAGATGGGTCAGCAGCGGCAAGCGCAACTTCGCGGAGCGAGGAAGCCGAAGAGCCGGAGGCCTGCGAGCTTTGCGGGAAGCCGATGACGCTCAAGCGCGGTCGCTTTGGTCCTTTTCTGGGCTGTACCGGATATCCTGAGTGTCGCAATATTCGCAAAATCGGTAAGAGCGGTGTGGCCGCGCCTCCCCCAGTGCCCCTGGATGAGAATTGCCCGATTGACGGGGCGCAACTCGTGAGACGTCATGGACGTTTTGGCGAATTCACTGCCTGCTCGAACTATCCGAAGTGCAAATACATTAAGCAGGAAACTACCGGCGCGGCCTGTCCGCGACCCGGTTGTGGCGGAGAGCTTGTCGTGAAGAAATCGCGTCGCGGCAAGGTGTTTTACGGCTGCTCGCGTTATCCAGATTGTGATTCAGTTTATTGGGATCGACCCGTCACTGAAGCATGCCCCGAGTGCGGCGCCCCTTTCCTGCTCGAGAAGACCACAAAGAAACAGGGGACGTTTCGGTATTGCGCACGCGAAGAGTGCGTATTTCGCTCAGATGGATCCGGACCCGGGTTTGTGAAAGAGGGCGATGCCGCAGAGAAACAGCCCGTGGCTAGTTGAAACCTTTTTCTTGATTAATCAGTATTAGATCGCTTTAGTAAGCAGCCACTTCTGGGGATCCAGACGGATTCCACTAATCTACAATTTTCCAGGAGAAGCCAGTCATGCTACGACGTGAAGCAGCAGCCGTCCTGCTTTCGCTCTGTTTTGTTTTCTCTGGTTCGGGATTAATCCTGGCCCAGCAGCCGCAAACATCTCCGGCAGCCACTCCCAACCAGACCGATCCCATCGAGCGAATAAAGGACGAGGGAATAAACCGGTCTCAGGTGAAGCAGACTTTAAGCTACCTGACTGATGTTATTGGCCCACGCTTGACGAATTCGCCCGGTATGAAGCACGCGAACGAGTGGACTCGCGATCGGATGACGAAGTGGGGTTTGCAGAATGCGCGTCTGGAGCCCCGGGGTCCTTTCGGACGTGGGTGGACTTTGAAGCGTTTTTCTGCGCAAGTGGTAACGCCTCAGGCCATACCGCTGATCGCGTTTCCCAAAGCGTGGTCGCCGGGAACGCAAGGTCCACTAACGGCGGCAGTAGTCTATATTGACGCCGGCAACGAAAGCGAGCTTCAGAAGTTCAAGGGAAAGTTGAAGGGGGCAATTGTTCTGACTACGCCGATGCGTAGTGTGCCGGCCCATTTTCAACCGTTGGGCTCCCGCCGTGATGAGAAGAATCTCCTGGGTCTTGCGAATGCTCCGGAGCCGAGAGCGTCCACACCAAGGCGTTTTCAGGGCTCTCCGGAACAGCGTGCTGCGGCCCAGTTCGCGGCCCTCAAGCTGCAGTTTTTTCACGAAGAAGGCGCCGCGCTCCTGATCAATTTCAGCCGCGGCGACGCGGGTACAATCTTTGTAGGGTCGGCCCAGGCGCCCCAACCAGCATCCGACTCCCGGCCGGGTTCTCGAGGTCCACGTCCCTACGACAAGGACGCGCCCAGCATCGTTCCTCAGATCGTCCTCTCGACCGAACACTACAATCGTATTGTTCGCATCCTTCAGGCGGGCCAAACCGTGAAGATGGAGGTTGATCTAGCAGTTGAATTTCAGGACAGCGACCTGATGGGCTACAACACCATTGCTGAGATTCCCGGCACGGATCTGAAGGATGAGGTTGTGATGCTCGGCGGGCACATGGACTCGTGGCATTCCGGCACAGGCGCCACCGACAATGGCGCCGGTGTCGCCGTTGCAATGGAAGCCGTACGAATCCTTCAGGCATTAAACCTGAAGCCACGTCGAACGATTAGAGTCGCGCTCTGGTCTGGTGAAGAGCAGGGGCTCCTCGGCTCGCGAGCTTATGTGGCAGAACATTTTGGGAGCCTCGAACCCGCTGCGACGACCGCTCTCGGCGGAGGCTCTGCCGGAGGATCAGAAGCCACGCCAAGGCTTACCACGAAGCCCGCCTACGAGAAGTTGAGCGCTTACTTCAATCTTGATAATGGCACTGGAAGAATCCGGGGTGTCTATTTGCAGGGTAATGAAGCTGTGCGCTCCGTCTTTCGGCAATGGCTGGTGCCCTTCCACGACCTCGGGGCGGCAACCCTGACAATTGCAAACACAGGTGGCACGGATCACCTTCCCTTTGACGCTATTGGATTGCCAGGTTTCCAATTTATCCAGGACGAGATTGAGTATTCAACCCGCACGCACCATTCGAATCAGGATGTCTTCGATCGGATTCAGGAAGACGATATGAAGCAGGCCTCTACCATCATGGCGGCCTTCGTCTACAACACGGCGATGAGGGACGAAAAGTTACCGCGCAAGCCAGTGACGGGAAGATAGTTTTCGCTCTTAATCTGTCCCCGGCGGTTTGAAAACCGAGATCCACGAAACCACACAGGAGACCTTCCTGATGGTTTTCGTGGATCAAAGTTTTAATGGTTTCGCTGTGCTACCAGTCCGCTTAGCTTGGTCTCTCGTAGCGCTGATATCTCACTGGATCCTCGCTTGGCTGCGCAGGGTCAGAATGAGAGTCTCGTTGTATCGAACCCCCCTTAGCAGGGTCGACTCCGATGAGTTGTTTGATCTTTCCCATCAGCAGCGGGAGCACGAGCGTTTGCGCTGCAGTTGAGAGTTCCTCGACAACCCGATTACCAAGGCTCCCAACCTCGCTTCTGAGCTTGTCATACGCTGGAGTTTCCCGGAACCGTTCAAAGAGTCCGGGGCCCTCGTCCTGGCCATTTGCGCGCGTAGCACGCGGTTCAGTCTCCAGAATGGAACTGCGAGACTGACTTAATCCAGGCTGGCTCAAAATAGGCTGGGCCGCGTATGCGTATCCACCCGAGGAGGGATACCCAGGCTCTTCATCGTCCTTGAACGCTCCAGCAATCTTATAGCCGATAACGAAACCCGCCCCCATTGCGCCCAGGCTCCATGCCAATGGACGTCGCCGATACTGTTCCCGCCAGTCGAGAGTCTCTTTTACTGTTTGAACCTGATGCGCCACATTCTCTTTAATTTCCGTCACAGTGTTTGAAATTGAGTCCCGTGCCTCTTCCATCCGTCGCTGAAGGTCTTCTTTGGAGAGGTCTTCGCTGCGCTCAAGCGCGCGAGCCGACGCTAAAGCTCGTTCTTCAGCCATTGCTTGTCCTTTCTGAGTTCGTCGACAGTTTTGTTTGGCAACGGATCCTGCTTTGCCAAACGATTCTTGATCGCGATCACGACGATGCTGCCAAGCACCAGATACAATGCGCCGGTGATGACAAAGCCGAGAGCAAAACTCGCCTGTTGACTTAAGTTCGCGGAGGCGAAAAGTGCCGAGACGCCAAACGCGACCGCCACGTTGACCAGCCCAAAACCGAGGGCGGCTATAATGGCTCCGACAGCCATCAGCATCGCGTTACGAAAATAACTATTTGCCTCTTCTTTAAGCTCGACTTTCAGGAGTGAAAGTTTTGTATCGACGAGTTGCATCACATCGTCGCCGAGCCGAGAGAAAAGCACGGGAAGGTTCTCAATCTCAGGTCTCTCAGATCTGATGGCGATGTTGGTTTGCGAATCTACCGGTTCTTTATTTGGAGTCACCAATTCAGTCTTTGAAGCCGCCATTGCTCAACCTCCTCCCATTGTTGCTAATGTTGACGCCTAACCTCATCGTCTCCCACGAAGAAGCAGTCCGAGTACAAGACCTGCGGCAGCCGAAATCAGAATCGCCTGTCCAGGATTCTTGCGAGCATATTCTTTAGCGTTCTCCGTTACTTCGCCGAGGTCGGCGTTCTGTAACTCCTTAATCTTGTCGCCGACTACGGAAACTTTGTCGGTCACATATTCTCGGGCATGAGTTGCTGCCTCTGAAATTTTGTGTCCATATTCCTGGGCAACCGCAGCGGCCGTTCCGGCACTTGCGCCTGTTGTGGTACCGGCGACTCCAGACATTGAGCTGCCCTTGTCGACACCAGTCTGCTGCGTCGTATCACCCAGACCTGATTGTGTTCTGTTCTCTGCCATTATTTTTCTCCTTTATACTTAGTAGCTGCAATTGATCACCTTAGTGAGAGCAAACAATGTGCCGGGTGAAAGTCACCCGTCTCTTCTCAGCGATTACAGGGAACTGCGCAGCGGATTGCGGGGGACATCGGGCTCAGTTGTTGCAAAAGGGTACAAGTGAAGATAGCGCAAAGATCGGGAACAATACAATTAAATTGCCCGGCAAAGACTATAGATGGGGGAACTAAGATCAAGTCCCGCTCAACTTGATCGATCAAACGCCGACGTCGCCGCTGTGGCTTTGTACACCTCTCTCCTCAAGATCGGATGAAACCCTCCCGCGCTTGACATCGTAATCCTCACGATGGTAAGTAAGCACTTACTTTGGTGCCGGGTAATTGCCGGCGCCTCCCGAAAACGGCAGGGTCAAAAGAGCCAGCTACCTTATGCCTAGACCTGAAAGACTAATTGATCTTGCAGCCCCGGCCAGTGCCCGGATGGCGGGTGACGAGAGGAAGCTACAGATTTTGCGCGTGGCTGTGTCCCTCTTCTCGCAGCGCGGCTTTCGCGGTACCACCACTAAGGAAATTGCCCAGGCCTCCGGCGTCTCGGAAGCAATGGTCTTCCGTCATTTTGCCAATAAGGAAGAACTGTATAACGCAATCCTCGACCATAAGGCCTGTTCCGGCGATGCCGTCGATCCGGAGCGCATGGTCGCCGACGCCCTGAAGAAGAAGGATGACCGCGCTGTCTTTGAAGGCCTTGCTTTTGGCGCGCTCGAACACCATGAGTCAGATCCGGAGTTCCAGCGGCTGTTGCTGTATTCGGCGCTCGAAGGGCATGAACTCACGGAGATGTTCTTCGAGAAGTTTGTCAGACGCGTTTACGAATTTCTCGGTAACTACATCCGCGAACGCCAGCGCGATGGCGCCTTTGTCAAAATCGACCCCGCAATAGTCGTTCGCGCGTTCATCGGGATGATCATCCATCATTCGCTTAACAACAATCTCTGGGATCCTAAGCGTCGCCTGCTCAACATCTCAAACAAGAACGCCGCGAAACACTTCACCGACATTTTACTTAACGGTTTCAGTACCGGCCGTCCTGCAAAACCAAAAAGCAAGACCGGCCGCCGCTCATATGGGTCCCGCAATACGAGGTAGCAGAATGTTCTCTCCTGCACAACTGAAAATCCTGGTAATCGCAGCTCTCCTTGTCAGCCTCAGTCTCCTTTCGCTTTCCTGCAGTTCGAAGGCGAGCACCAATAAAGAGGAAACAGAGCCGGCGAGTCCGAAAGCGGTCGACGTAACCACCGCCGTGGCGCTCAGCCGGGAACTGCCACGCTTTTTCGAAGCAACAGGTGCCCTCATAGCAGACGAGCAGACGGATGTTTCGCCATCAATTGCAGGGAAGGTCGTGGCAGTTGCTGTTGACCTTGGTAGCTTTGTCAAAAAAGGGCAGACGATCGTTCGTCTCGATGACGTAGATCTGCGGCTGCGGGTCGATCAGGCTCGCGCCCAACTCGCACAGGCAAAGGCCAATTTGCGACAGGCTGAAGAGAAGATTGCCCTACAACCAGGCCAATCGTTTGATCCCGCTCGCGTTCCCGAAGTCGCCAATGCCCGAGTGGCTCTGGAATTGGCGGAGAAGAACCTGCGTCGGGCTGAAACCCTGATCGAGTCAGGAGATATCCCCCGCTCGCAATTTGATCAGCAGCGCGCCCAACGCGATCAATTGAAAGAACAGTACGAATCAGCACTGGCTCTCGCGCGTCAGAACCATGCCGCAATGATGACGGCGCACGCCAACGTCGCTAACGCTGAAAGCCAGCTTGGGCTCGCCAACAGAAGTCTCTCATATGCAATTGTGTTTTCGCCGATCGATGGCTTTGTTGCCGAGCGCAATGCCGACGTTGGTGAATATGTTTCCCCAACGACCAAAGTTGCAACTGTGGTACGAATCAATCCTTTGCGCATGCGAATTGATATCCCCGAGCAGGCCATTCCCGAGGTTAAGACCGGCCAGTCTGTTGCAATCATGACGAGTGCCTGGCCCGATCAGGCTTTCAGTGGTCGCATTGCCAGGATCTCACCAAGCGTCTCGCCCGATTCCCGCACGCTGACAGTTGAGGCCGAAATTGAAAATAGATCGGGTGCGTTGAAACCGGGTCAATTCGCGACAGTGCGGATTCTTCAAGATCGAGCTGAGCCTGCTGTTCTAATTCCTGCACGCGCGATACGTACCGAGAGTGGCGTCAGTCGCGCCTTTGTGATTAAGGACGGTAAAGCTCAGCAGCGCCTCGTTCAGCTCGGTCAAACCGAAGGCGATCTGGTGGAAGTAAGGAACGGGATAGCCGCCGACGAGCACGTAGCTACCAGCAATCTCGATAAATTGAGCGACGGCGTTCCCGTGATTCAGTAGCGCGGTCTTTAAAGAGCCGGATTAAATCGCAAATCACAAATCAAAGATCGCAAATTAGTTTGGGTCCTGGTCATGCAAAAACTTGCTGAAATTTGTGTCAGACGTCCCGTCTTCGCGACGATGTTGATTCTGAGTCTGACGGTTGTCGGTCTCTTCTCCTATAGCTCTCTGGGAGTCGACCTCTTTCCAAAAGTCGATCTACCCACCATCACAGTCACGATCATCAACCCTGGCGCCTCTCCTCAGGAGATCGAGACTGAGATCACCGAAAAGGTCGAAGGTGCGGTCAACACCATCAGTGGCATCGATGAACTCCGTTCAACTTCCGTCGAGGGGGTTTCGCAAGTCTTCATAACGTTCCTGCTCGAGAAGAATCCGGATATTGCCGCCCAGGAAGTGCGAAACAAAGTAGATCTCATAGCCAACGATCTGCCCCTCACGGCCGAACAACCGATTGTTCAAAAATTGGATCCGGACGCCGCACCGGTTGTACGGATTGCAGTTTCCGCCAGCCTTTCGTTGCGCGAAGTTACTGACATTGCCGACAAGCGGATTAAGCAGCAACTGGAGTCCATCAGTGGCGTGGGCCAGGTGCAGATCGTAGGCGGCCGCACCAGGGAGATACATGTCTGGGTAGATCCCGATAAGTTGCGTGCTTACAACGTGACTGTCACCGAAGTTGCCAACGCTGTACGAGCGCAAAACCTTGAACTGCCTGGCGGCCGCGTGGACGAGGGCAGTCGCGAACTCACGGTGCGTACGATGGGCCGGATCGTCGAGCCATCCAACTTTAACGATCTGGTTGTTGCCACCCGTGGAACCTACTCAGTAAAGCTCAGTGATGTGGGCTTTGTCGAAGACGGGGCCGAAGAGCCGCGTACCGAATCCAGGCTCAATGGGCAACCGGCGGTCACTCTTATCGTCTCGAAACAGTCGGGGCAGAACACGGTTGCAGTGGCGGCCGCCGTCAAAGAGAAGCTTGCAGAGATTTCCCGAACACTTCCCGCCGGGTTTAGAACGGAGGTAGTCGGCGATCAATCGGTCTTCATCGAAGCCTCACTTGATGCCATCCGCACCCATTTGATCGAAGGCAGTTTTTTGGCGGCGTTGGTAGTCTTCGTCTTTCTACGTAGTTTCCGCTCGACCATGATCGCGGCGATTGCGATCCCAACATCTCTCATAGCGACCTTTGGTTTGATGGCAGCGATGGGCTTCACGCTGAATCAGATCACGATGCTCGCCCTGACGCTCATGATTGGAATCGTCATCGACGACGCCATCATTGTGCTCGAAAACATCTACCGCTGCATTGAAGAGAAAGGGATGCCACCTTTCCAGGCGGCAATTGAGGGAACGCGCGAGATCGGACTTGCGGTAACGGCCACCACCCTGTCGCTGCTGGCCGTGTTTATTCCCGTCGGTTTCATGAGTGGCATTGTGGGTCGCTTCATGTCGTCATTTGGCCTAACCTCGTCCTTTGCGATAGCCGTTTCACTGCTCGTCTCGTTCACGCTCACGCCGATGTTGTCGGCGCGGCTTCTGAAACGCAAGAACGGCGCCGAATCTTCCGGGAATAAAGCCGCGAGCCATGATTCCAAAGAGTCTCGGTTCTATCGTCCCATTGACAGGAGCTACACGAAGATTCTGACCTGGTCGATGGGCCATCGTTGGGCGATCGTGGTTGCTTGTCTCTTCGTCACGATCAGCATCGTCCCGTTGTTCATGTTTGTCGGCAAGAACTTCCTGCCTGTGGATGATCAGTCTCAGTTCGAAATCAACGTGCGCGCTCCGGAGGGTTCGACGCTAGCGGCTACATCAGCGATCGCGGAACGGATCGCCGCTGATGTGCGAAAGTTTTCCGGCGTGACGGACACGTTGACCACTATTGGAGGCGGCCAGCAGGAACTCGTTAATGTTGCCTCGATTTACGTCAAGCTCACGCCCATTGCCGAGCGCAATTTTGATCAGCAGGACCTGATGGTGCGAGTGCGTTCAGAGGTTATGGCGAAGTACCAGCAGGAGTATTCCGAATTGCGTACCAGCGTTCAACAGATCGCGCCGATTGCGGGCGGCGGCTTTCGCAACGCGGACGTGCAGTTCGTTCTTGGCGGCCCGGATCTTAACCGTTTGACAGAGTACTCTGAGGAACTGCTGGCAAAGCTGAAGACTATTCCCGATGTAGTCGATGCTGATTCGACTCTTATCACTGGAAAGCCTGAGTTGCTAGTAATTATCGACCGCGCCCGGGCTGCCGATCTAGGAGTTCGTGTCGGCGATGTTGCGCAGGCGCTCAACACCCTGGTCGCCGGCCAGAAAGTTTCAACTTTTAATGCGGGTACCGACCAGTACAACGTTCGCGTGCGTTCTACCGGAGAATCCCGGACGAGCGTCGAGGGTTTGAAAAGGATGATTGTGTCATCGGCGAAGATTGGATGGGTGAGCCTCGACAATCTGGTGCGCGTTGAAGAAGGTACCGGTCCCGCAGCGATTGATCGCCTTAATCGTCAACGTCAGGTGAGTTTACTGGGGAATGTAAGGCCGGGAGGTTCTCAGGCGGCGGTGATCTCGCAGATGAATGATTTCGTCGAGGGGATGAATGTCGAGAGTGGGTATAGCACGGGGCTTGCCGGTCGTTCCAAGGAACTGGGCCGGGCTGGTTACTATTTCGGGTTGGCGTTCGGGCTCTCGTTCGTCTTTATGTACATGGTCCTTGCAGCCCAGTTCGAGTCTTTTATTCACCCGGTAACGATCTTATTGACGCTGCCACTGGCCGTCCCCTTCGGAATCGTTTCATTGCTGGCAACCGGACAGACAGTGAATATCTTCTCTGGTCTCGGCTTGCTGCTGCTTTTCGGCGTAGTGAAGAAGAACGCCATTCTTCAGATCGATCATACAAACCAGTTGAGAGACCGTGGTATGGAACGTTACGAAGCGATCATTCGAGCAAATCGCGATCGCCTACGACCAATCTTGATGACGACTCTCGCGCTGGTAGCTGGCATGATGCCCCTGACGCTCTCGAGCGGACCGGGTTCCGGAACCAGCAGATCTATTGGTGTGCTGGTAGTTGGCGGACAGTCGCTCTGTTTGTTGCTTACCCTGGTAGCGGTGCCGGTCTTCTACTCGTTGTTTGACGATCTGGCGAAGAGCCGGTTGTGGGGTTACATCGGCGCTCGGTTAGGGATCGCGCTCGGGTGGGTAAGACGTAAGACTGCAAGCGCCACTGCCTCTCTGTTCAGTCAGTTCTCAAAACACTAAAGAGACTTGTGGCCGCAGGAAAGTAGATAACGGATTTTGAAAAGCATGAAAAAAACAATCGCAACGCTCCTTTTGATGTTCAGTGTGGGAACTGTCTTTGGTCAGGAACCGGACTCCAAACCGGCGCCTTCGCCGGCGCCGCCTGTTACCGCCGCGCCGGCTGTTATGCCCGAATTTCGTGCCGAGAAGAAGTCGCTTCCTGAATTGGGCCGAGTCGGTGTGAGCATTGATCGACAACAACCGCTGTCTCTGCGCGAGGCGCTGGCATTGGCACTCGAAAACAACAATGACATCGAAGTTGCACGCCAGAACGTAAGAATAGCCGAGTTTGATTTTCACGGCGCTCGCGGGGCCTACGATCCGCGCCTGAGCTTTGGCTCATTCTACGAACGCATTGAAACACCAATCTCGAATTTCCTAAGTGGTGGGGCAAATGGTTCGATTACTCAGAGCGACTATGTAGGAAGGACGCGGCTGGAGGGACGCTCCCCGGCGTTGGGAGGTAACTACGGGGTCGAATTCTCTTCAACGCGGCTGACCACGAACAACCAGTTTTCAGCTCTCAACCCGCAGTATCCGACAGCGCTAACTTTCAACTACAGTCAGCCGCTGTGGCGAGGCCTGCGTATTGACAACAGTCGGCGGCAGATTGAGATTGCGAGAAAGAATCTTTCGCTTACTGATGCCCAGTTCCGGCAACGTGCGATCGAAACAATTACCAACGTTCAACGCTCCTATTGGGACCTTGTTTTTGCTCTTCGCAACCTTCAGATCCAGCGGGAAGGCTTTCAGGATTCTCGAGCTCAACTCGAGCATAATAGACGGCTGGTTAAAGAGGGTGTTCTGGCGCCCATTGATGTAGTGGCTGTCGAGGCTCAGTTGGCCCTTTTCGAGCAGAACCTCTTTGTGGCGTTGGAAGAGGTCTCTCGGGTCGAGAATAATCTCAAGAATCTCATTGCTGCGAACCGGGGCGCCGGAATCTGGAATGATTCGATTATTCCCACCGACTCGGCTGATCTCAGCGCGCCGCAGGTTTCGTTGGCGGAAGCCTTGCAGACCGCTCTGGACAACCGCCCTGAGCTGCAACAGTCCAATCTTGCGCGCGAGATCAATGAGATCGACCAGGGTTATTTTCGCGATCAAACGAGGCCGGCAGTTGATCTGGTAGGTAGTTACAGTGTGGTGGGATTGGCAGGAGCGGTCAACAGTGCCGGTTCAAATCCTTTTCTGGCTTCGAGTGCGCTTTTGCGTGAGCGCGTGGACCTCTTGTCGCAATTGAATAACCTGCCTGTGCTTCCTCTGACACCGCCACAAACGCTTTCGCCGGAACTGATTGGAGGCTATTCGCAATCGTTACAGAATCTGCTGGGCAACAGATTCACCAATGTTCGAGTGGGTGTGCAGGTGACACTTCCTTTGCGCAATCGTACGGCCGAAGCACAACTGGGGCGGTCGTTGGTTGAAGGCGAACGGATGGCCACTCAACGACAGCAGTTGGAACAGGGAATTCAGATGGATGTGAGAAATGCTCTCCAATCATTACGAAGCGCTGAAGCCCGGCTGCGTGCAGCGGTGGTGGCGCGGGATGCGAGCGAACAACAATATGCCAGTGAGCAAAGAAAGTTGAGTGCGGGACAATCCACCGTCTTCCTGGTACTCGAGCGGCAGACTGCACTTACGACAGCGCGCGGCAATGAGCTGCGTGCGCAAACCGATCTGAATAAAGCTATTGCCGAACTACAACGAGCGACCGGCAATGCGCTGACCGTCAATCACGTCGTGGTGAGTCGACGATGAATCAGGATCGAGTACTGCTTGTCTTGTCTGGAAAATAGAAGTTGGAATATGTCTGTTCTTCCGAAACTTCGGTGGTTGTGTCAAGGACGAGGAGCAGCGAGTTTCTGAGTTCCGTTCGTAAGACTATACTTATCCCAGGTACATAATAAGGCCCACAAAGGCAGCAAGCACAAGCATCGTCGCAACGATATACCAAGGCATTAACTTTGTGCGGCAGGCGTAGCAGCGCGTTCGCGACCAACGTACTCGTCTGCCACAATTAGGACACTTCATTAGAGTTTCTCTCCACGAATATGCTTAGGGGAACGAGTTGACAGAGTGGAACTACTTTATCACAAGAAGCGCTCAGCCCGATTTGCCGGATGGCTTCGAATTCTGTTTAACAGCGCGAGAGCTAATGCCAACCTCACAATATCTACATATCCAGGGATGGTGAAGTTGCAAAACGAGCCCAAAGGATAATTCCAGGGGGGCTAGAAAGTGCTGATGGCAAATGCTAGAAAAAGGTAGAATACGAACCCTATAAAAACCAAGACGTACCAGCCAAAGAGTCTTGTGCTGCAGCTAAAGCAGCGCAGGTTTGACCATTGAGTTCTCCTATTACAATTCGGACATCTCATGGTGTGTTTGCTCCCTATTGATGGGAGTCTGGTCCGAGAGGATCCCGATGGGATTAACGAGTTAACGCGGCTTGTTGCCGTTTGCCGGGGCAGGCATTTCTACTTGTTTCTTCATGTTTAGCTTCAGAACGGCCCACAGCGGCCAATGATCTGATAATTTAATCTCATAATCCATTCCGTGGCTGGTAGACTCCAAACCTCGTAGCCAGATCCAGTCCAATTTTAGGTTGATCCTCACCAACAGGACTTTACGATGGAAAGTTGATTTCCGGTTGTCAAAGGGAGTCGTGAAGTTGGCCGACTTAAACAACTCAATAGTCTTTGATATTGCCTTGGGCTCCCAAGTATTCAGATCACCCAGGATTATCGCTGGCATCTGCGAAGGGTACTTTGCGAGATCGTTAAGCACGGACTTCATCTGCTCGATCTTTTTTGCAATTTCCAACCGAGTCTCTGAATGGACGGAGTAAAACCGAATCGGAGTCTCAGACGTCCTCACAGTAGCGCCAATGGCCACTCGCCTCCTGCCTCCTGGACCCTCGTGAGGCAGAACAATTCGCTCTACATCATAAAGAGGGTAAGGGCTCAGAATTGCCACGCCGGTCTCTTCCTCACGACCAGGTTCGACCGCAGGTGGGCTCGCCCACGCGTAATGCATGCCCAACTCCTCAGCGATATGCTTTACAGTATTAATGTTCCCCGTTCGCCGTTTGTTGCGGTCAACCTCCTGGAGCCCCAGGACAGTCGCATTGCCGATCTCAGCGTCGAGCTTGAAAAGTTCTATCAGCCTGCGTAAGTCATCACCACCACGCCAGCGGATGTTATAAGAGACCACACGGATCTCGCCCAGCGTCTCAGCGGCGGTGCGAATGGAAGCTGCACTACCGACTTCGATGAGGGGAGAGCTTTCAACGGATTTGCGGACTCTGTTCGTTACCGAATTCCCACCATTCTGTAGATGGGAAACTGTGGGGAGCAGAATCGTCGCCAGGATACTCGCGGTTAAGAAAAGAAATGCTCTTTTTCTCTTGAACATTGCTGGGGTGCCCGAGTTCTAAAACTCAATCCTTAAACCGTCAAAAGCTGCGATAGTTTCTCCCGTCCAGTAGGCGCCAGCTTCAGCGACTATGTCATGTCCATCCCACTCGGGATAGAGATGAGTGAGTACAAGCGTCCGTGGCTCGCAGCGTTTAGCGATGAGCATTGCATCGGCCAGTTCCAGGTGGGTTTGGACCGGCTTACCTTGCCGAAAGGAACATTCAATAAGCAGCAGGTCTACCTGCAGGGCGAAGTTGATTAATTCGTCCGAGTAACCGGTGTCGGAAGTATAAACCAGAGAGGAGCCCTTGGCGTCAGTCAATTTGATCGCCAGACTTTCGTCAGTATGTGGGGTTGAGAAAGCCTGCGCCTTGACACGCGGGATGATCTCAAAACCCTCTCCCGCGCGCACTTCGTCGATCGTAGTTTCGAACGGTTGGTTCAGCAGCCCGTATTCCCCACCGCGGTCAAATGCCTCTATCAGACCCTTGAGGCCCGCCCCGCCAAAAATGCGCAACCGCTTCCGGCGGTCCTGAGTTTGTGGCGCCCACTTTGAGCCGAAGAGAAATGTGGGGAGGCCTCCTGCATGATCGAGATGAAAGTGGCTGATCCAGATCGCGTCCAGGTTCTCCCAATCAAGCCCTTCCTGAGCCATTCGGTGCGCCGCGTCGGCGCTTGCGTCAAGCAACATCCGCCCGCCCTCGGCCTCGAGCCAGAAAGCTGCTGATGCGCGACGGGGATGCGGGACAGACGTACCAGAACCGAGGACTACTAGCTTCAAACTGGCACCTTTCCGTCAGAGGCTAGCGAATCAGGATGTGTGAGTCAAACTGTTGAGACTTGACGCTCGCCCTTCCTTCGGTTAAAGCTCAGATCGCAACCGTCTTGAACTTCTCGACTGAAGGTAGTGATGAGCGAGCCACCAACTCAACTCGATGCCCTGGCTGTCTTTTCTCACCCAGATGACGCTGAACTTAGCGTCTCCGGAACTTTGCTGAAAATGAAAGCGCTTGGCTATCGCACAGGAGTTTGCGACGTGACCCGCGGTGAGATGGGCACCCGAGGTACCCCGGAGCTTCGTGACCAGGAATCGCGTGACGCGGCTCAGATCATGAAGCTGGATACGCGACTGAATCTCGAGCAGCCGGACGGGCATGTCTGGCTGAATGAAGAGTCGCGGATCGCGCTTGTGCGGGTAATCAGGACCTACCGGCCGAAGGTGTTACTAACCACACATTGGGACGATCCGCACCCCGATCATGCGCATACTTGTGCGATAGTCAGGCAGGCGGCGCGGCTTGCCACGATGGGCCGTTACGATGAGGAGTCTGGACAGCAACCAGTCGCTATGCCGGCCATCACGCATTCGATCTTCTCCCGGCTGGTGCCGCCATCGTTCATTGTCGATGTGTCTGACTTTGTTGAAGAAAAAATGCGAGCAATCAGGGCGCATACTTCCCAGTTCTACAGTCCCGAGTCAGCGGAGCCAGCTACGAGGATCAGTGAGCAGGGCTTTCTTGATCAGATTGAATACCGGATGCGTTATTACGGATCGCTGATCGGAGTAGAGGCCGGGGAAGCATTCTATGTGCGCGAGGCGCTCAATGTGGATGATCCGGTTGCGCTCCTCTCGCGCCCAATGAATATATATTCGTAAATGTCTACTCGAACGCGGCGCGGGCAATCGCCAAAGTCGCTACTGCCCGGGGCGTTTCTTCTTTGAGACTCTTTGCCAGGTCGATTGATCGGAAAAAGTCGTCATTCGCAAACGACTTGAAGGCACCCGTGAGGTCGAAATCCTCGCCCGAAGCGTTTTCAACCATGACCATCTGCTTGGTTTGTAACCTGACCGAAATCATTGAGTCTTCACCGGTGAAACCATCTGCTGAGTTTGCAGCTTTGACAGCCTCGCTAATGATCTCCCAGGCCCTGACGCGATCTGCCTCGAGGAATCCGCTGGCAACCGCGGTAAGTGATCGCGCTCGATCCGCGTCATTTCCTCCAATGCGGCGGGCTTCAGCAGCGGCCTCGGTTAGCAATTCAACCGCGCGGGGCCGATCAGAGTTCATAAGCTGGCGCGCCGTCCGCGTATAGATCCAGACCCGTTGGATGCTGGTTAGCTCGCCGGATTTAGCGATCCTGGTGGCTTCGTCCGCGTCTCTGTCCCGTATCGCAATCCGGGCCAGTTGAAAGTCCGTGTACGCGCGCACCTGCTTTCGCAATTCGCTCTCCTCGATCTTGTCGACGATGTCCTTTGTGCGCGAGTCGCCTTTCCGGGAGAGGGCAACTGCAACATCGACATAGATGCCATCCTTCTCTTGCGAACTCGAGGCCCGGTCCAGCCGTTCCTGCATGCGTTCGATTGGGTCGGTAGCCGAGTCCTGATCTAATAAGGAGCGAGGTAAATTGCGATCTTCGCCGCGAAGGCGGTCAGAAATATCACCACTCAAAGCAGTCATGTGAGTTCGCAACTCCGGAGCTCGTTCCGGGGCAAACTGTTCAAAGAATGGCAGCAATCGTTGGATAACGAGATACTTGCCTGCGCGTCCGGAACTGGTCTGATCCTGGTCCGGGGGCGGCAGCGGACGCAGGAGAATTTCAGCGGCCACGCGAAAGAAGGTTGTGCGGACCATATGTGGCAGATCGGGAGCGGCTGTTGGGGGACGTTCCCTGCTGGAAGACATGCCTCCCTCCCTCGAGTACGTCAGATAAGAGAACGGCGTGAGCGCATACGAAGAGAGACCCGAGACAGTATTGGCGTCTGAGGAGGGATCGCGCGCCGCCTGGGTTAGTAAGGCAACGAAACCCTGGTCGCCCGCTTGAGGGTTCTTTTCCCTTAAGGCTGAAAGAAAGTTGATTGAGTCGCGGTTTACGTTGTAAAGGGCTGGGCCGGCAAACTCCATTGCCAGGGCGATGTCACCGTCTTCGAGCAACCGGCGGGCGAGCTCAAGCCGTTTTGCTGCTGCGGCTGGCGCCGACGCTAAATCTCCAATCTGATCTCTAGCCAGATCCTCCTTTTTCTCAGCCAGTTCTCGTTCGATGGTGGCCTCAAGCTTTTTAAGTAGCTCTTCCCCCAGACCACGATCCCGTTTTGCCGCCATCCGTAGTACTTCCGAACGGATGTCGCGCCTTCCCGCCATTGCCACTACGCCAGTGGTCCTTAGCTGCCGGCGAATATCCTCCGCCCGTAGTCGCTCAGATTCGGCGTCGGCTGCTTCAGCGGATTCCCAGGCACGGTAAAACAGGGCGCGGGCTCGTTCCTCTTCCGAGTCCCACAAAACATCAGCGGCCCGTGCCTGTACGCGGGCGCGGAATTTCTGATCGCGAAACCCTCGTGCTTCATCAGCGAGCGAGGTGAGAAGAGAAATGGCTACGACTCGTCGTTGAGCGGTTACGTCGTCAACTTCTTCAGGCGGTGCCGCGTCGGTCTGTGCTGCTGGTATGGGCGTTCTACGTTCGGTTACAGATTGGGCATTGAGTCCGGAACTGAACGCGACAAAACAGATAGCAAGAAGAAGGGAAGAGGACGGAACCATTTATTTCTCCTGCCGTTGTATAGATATGCCGATCGACCTTCAATTAAACGTCCAGACAAGGAGTTGGTTCCAATTTGTTCCGAACGATCATACGGCGATCACTTCAAGTTCCGGGTCGACTTCCTGCTTGAGCATCCCTTCGATTGCCATCAACGTTCCCGTCAATGAACTGGGACAACTGCCACAAGCACCCTGGTAACGGATGCTAAGAGTGTGCTCACTAAGACCGAGTACTTCGAGATATCCGCCATCACCCATTAAAGCGGGCCGAACACGCTCATCCAGAATCTCATTGATCTTTATGAGCCTTGGATCATCGCTCGCTATAGCGGCTACCGCGCCGCCAACCGCTGCGGCCGCGGCCGCCCCGGCACTCACAGCCTCGGCGGCCCGGATTGGAACGGCGAGGGTTGGCAAGAGTTCGTCCCAGTCGCCCTCTTCGTCCTTTTCGACCGTTATCATCCGATCCATGTAAAACACGGATACAACATGACCGACATCAAAAAGAGCTTTAGCCAGCGAGTCATTCTCGGCGGCCTCCTGCGAATTATATGAATGCACAGTACCGTTGCTAACCGGTTCTCTTAGTATGAATTTTACTGCATTCGGATTTGGCGTCTCTTCAATGTCACTTATCTTGGGCATTGTTCTTCCTTTCCTCGTGTTGGTGCCACTCTGCACCCTCAATCAATGAAGTTTTTCACCAACTTCGCATATTATACCGGCTTTGGAGGATTAGCGCAGGTCTGGGTAAATCGGGCATCGCCCGCTTTAATATAAGAAGGTATTAGGGTGGTCCAAAAAGCCGTCAAAATTGATAAAAAGTTTGTTGCTAAATAGAGGGTGCAGGCATATACTGCCTGCCCTCTCACTTGCCCCCCCCTTACAAGAGGTGAGACAAGTTGAGACAAAGGCAGGCGATTGCGAGGGTCGCCTGCCTATTTTATTTTTGTCAGTGGTTCGTTGTCAGTGGCCAGTAGTCATGGTCCGTAGTCGGTTGTAAGGACCTGTCTTCACCTCTAGAATCAAGATGAACTAACGAGCCGGGACAACGGATCACGGACAATGGGCCAAATAGATGAACATCGGAATTACAGTCTATCCAACCTATGGTGGCAGCGGAATTGTTGGCTCTGAACTTGGCAAGGAGCTCGCGGCGCGTGGTCATACGGTCCACTTCATCTCTTCATCTCTTCCAACACGGTTGACGGAACTAAACGAACGGGTCCGTTTTCATGAAGTCGAGATGATGTCCTACCCACTCTTCGAGCATCAGCCCTACACCCTGGCTCTGGCTACGAAGATGTCAACGGTCGCTGTGAATGAGAATCTCGATCTCTTGCACGTTCATTACGCAATTCCCCATTCAATCAGTGCGATCCTGGCGCGCGAATCACTAAAATCGGCTCGGCGGCTCCCCGTGATCACCACATTGCATGGAACAGACATTACACTTGTGGGCGCAGATCGATCTTATTTGCCGATTACTCGTTATGGAATCGTTGAATCTGATGGCGTCACTGCGATCTCGAACTATCTCAAAGAAGCCACTCGAGAGAACTTTCAATTCGATGACATTACAGTGATTCCCAACTTTGTATGTCCCGACGAGTATCGCAGGCATCCGGTCACAGAGTTGCGGCGAACTCTTGCGCCCTTGGGTGAGCTTCTACTGGTTCATGTCTCAAACCTTCGGCCCGTAAAGCGCCCGGTCGACTGTGTCGAAATATTTGCTCGGGTACTAAAGCAACAGCAGAACACCCGGCTGATCATGGTTGGCGACGGCGGCGAGCGTGCCAATGCCGAACATCGAGCCCGCACTCTCGGTGTTTACGATCGAACCTCTTTTGTGGGCAAGCAAGCGCGGATTGTCGATTACCTTTCCGCTGCTGACGTCCTGCTCTTACCATCCGAACAGGAATCTTTTGGACTGGCCGCGCTTGAAGCAATGGCTTGTGAAGTTCCGGTAGTTGCCACTCGGGTGGGTGGCGTTCCCGAAGTCGTAACTGATAAGGAGACGGGCTTTCTCAGCGACATTGGTGACGTGGACCAGATGGCGAATGATGCCGTGAGGCTTCTAAGCAATCCAGATTTGCGCCGCGAAATGGGAAAGCGAGCTCGCGAATCAGCTTTGTCGCGTTATCGCACCGATATTGTAATTCCGCAGTATCTGGACTTCTACGAAAAAGTGCTCTCTCAGTGACGGCCACGTTAAGTCAACTCTCGCTCGCGTTCGTTGGCACATAACCGGCTGGGCAACAGCCGCCGCAAACGTTAACACTAGAATGATTTGGGCCAGTGACGTGATTTTCGCATTCGTTTAATCAGCCTCGCAGCCCACGAAGGTCTCCGCCGCACCATCAATGCTCCAGGTGGCAGCTTCCGGTTTCAGCGAACAAGACTCTACTTGCGACATTACGGAATAAAGTTTGCAAAAAGTACATGAATCCAAGCCCCGACTCGCGGCATGGTCCTTGCGCTCGGAATTTCAGACACGAAATTCGAATCTGGTCTATTAGGGGGAGTATGGAGATGAAGCACCGCAAGCCATTTTTCTCAGTGATGCTAGTTTTAGCAACACTATTCGTTGCCGGTGTCAGTGTTCAGGCACAGGAGGCCGAACAGAAGATCAGCGTCACGATCCGTCCAGCCCAGACCGTAGAAGAGCGCGTCGCCGAGGAGGTCAAAGCCAAAGAACTACGCAAAGCCGCAGATGAAAGGCTCGCGTCAGAAGAATCGGCGCGCATTGCCGTGTCAAACCCAAAGGCCCTGTTGAAGCGTGCGCGCACAATCTATATCACTTCGGGCACGTCATTCTTTGAGCCGCAGCAGTTGCAAAACGCTCTACACAAGCGCCGCGAGTTTGACGAGTTCAACCTAGTGCTTGTGGGGGGGTGGGACCAGATGAAGATTGCCGACCTCTTGATCCAGGTTGACCGGCCCTTATTCACGTATAGATTCACTTATCAAATCACGGACCGGGCGACTGGGATCATTCTAGCCACCGGTAAAGTGATCGCGTTCGATGGTGATGCCGCGGCGCCAAAACTCGCTTTAAGAATTGTCGACGACATTAAGAAAGCCCGAGGAACTGCGAAAAAGGATCAGTAATCCATCCGGGTTACTTACGGACACAATAGCAACCGAAACACCGTTCCGATCAATAATTCTTATTTCTCCCCCTCACACTTAGCGGCCTACCCTGATATGTGCTTACCGTCTGGTTGCGCTTGCCTGAACTGGTCCCATCACAGTCGGGAATTACTGGCCCGAACCTGCTCTTAGGTGAAATTCCAACCCTAAAGAGTTTGAGGCTTTGCTTGACCACACTTTCGTATAACAAGACAGACTCATTATAATTGAAACGATTGTTTGAGATTTCGGTGATATAAGATCTGGTTGAATGACCGCCCCTGTGCTATAGGATTGCAGAAATGGAGGGGTTAACCTTGAGCCGAGAAGATACTTCCGCCGCTACCATCCTGGTGGTTGACGACTTTGAAGACATGCGTTTCACCCTGAGAATCTGGCTGGAGAAGCTTGGGTATCAGGTCATTGAAGCTGTGGATGGCGAGCAAGCCGTCGACATCACCCGTCGCGAACGCCCGCACCTCATCCTGATGGACATCGGCATGCCTGAGCGCAGTGGCGTTTCAGCAGCTTACAAGATTCGCAAAGACCCGGACTTGCGCGATATACCTATAGTGGCCATCACTGCATACGATACGCCTTATCTTCACCAGGAGGCCGTAAAGGCCGGGTGCGTGGAGTGTCTAACTAAGCCGGTGGATACTAAGCGCCTTGAGGAACTGATGGTCAAATTGCTCTCGTAACTACTCCTTACTAACGTTAATAGCTCAAAAAAGATCACAGTTTCGCTTGTTCAAGGTTAAACTGTGCAAGATTCCGAACCTAAATTAGAAAGAGCTAACTCGACTGCCATGACCTTGGAAATCGGCCTTGTTCTTGGAATTCTTGTCGGCGCTGTCGCGCTCTTTATTTCTGAGAAGTTTCCTATCGATCTCGTGGCCTTTTTGGTCCTCGCGTCCCTTCTGGTCCTAAAACTCGTCACGCCGGAACAAGGGGTGTCGGGATTTAGCAATCAGGCGACCGTCACAGTTGCCGCTATGTTCATCTTGAGCGCGGGCATCCAGAAGACCGGCGCCATCGCGGCCCTCGGACGTCTATTATTACGGCAGGCAAAAAACCGGGTGCTGGCGCTGGCTCTAATAATGGCGTCTGTAGGGTTACTCTCGGCCTTCATAAATAACACTGCCGCAGTTGCCGTGTTCATCCCGCTGGTTCTTACCATCGCGGCCCGCCGCAAGATTGCCCCTTCCCGGCTCTTAATCCCTCTCTCTTTTGCATCTCAGTTTGGCGGCGTCTGTACCTTGATCGGAACGTCAACAAACCTGTTGGTAAGCGCGATCTCGGCACAGGCTGGATATGGCGCTTTCAGTATGTTTGAGTTTAGTCGCTTGGGCTTCATCTATTTTGTCGTGGGTGCACTCTATTTTGTCTTGTTCGGACGATGGCTACTGCCCGATAGAAAGTCGAAAGATCTAACCGAGGCTTTTCAACTCGGGGAATACATTACCGAAATGCGTGTGGCTGCCGAATCCCCCCTAATTGGCAAGACTGTACGACAGTCGAAACTGGGATCGGACCACGACGTTACAGTAGTCCGCCTGTTACACCATCATAAGAAGGTATGGTCACCCCTCCGCCAACACCTCGATAAGGGAGACGTGCTGTTGGTACGAGGGAAAGTCAAAGATCTGATGGATATGAAAGCAAGCACGGGGTTAGTACTGAACGCCGAGTTTAAGCTGCGTGATGCCGAATTCGAATCGGATGACCAGATGTTGATCCAGGCTTTGGTGGCGCCTCGCGCCCGAATCATCGGTCATGATTTAAAAGAATTAGACTTTCGCAATCGCTATAATGCTCTGGTGCTGGCCATCCAGCGGCGTGGTGAAAGCATCCGCGAAAAGCTCAACTCGGTAAGCTTGGAACTGGGAGACGCCCTCCTCATACAGGCACCCAAGGAGGAGGTTGCGAGATTGAGAGAGGATGATGACTTTATCGTCCTGGGCGCGCTTGACGAACCTTCGCTGCGTAGGCGCAAAGTGCCGATCGTGCTGGCAATCATTGCGATCGTCGTCGGTCTGGCTGCCTTTAACTTTATGCCGATTCTGGTTGCCGCAATCGCAGGGACCATCGTGATGGTTTTAACGCGATGCATCGATCTCGAAGAAGCTTATGAATCGATCGATTGGAAAGTGATCTTTCTTTTGGCAGGCATCTTCCCGCTGGGTATCGCTATGCAGGAGACTGGTGCGGCCCGCTTGATTGCGGAAGGGACCATTGGCTTGGTGGGAAACATGGGCCCAATTGCAGTTTTAGCAATGCTTTACCTTGTCACCTCGATTCTGACCGCCACAATGAGTAACAACGCAACTGCTGTTCTGCTTGCGCCCATCGCTATTGCAACAGCCCAGAATCTAAATGTAGATCCGAAGCCGTTTCTCATGTGTGTCACATTCGCGGCCTCGACAAGCTTTGCCACCCCAATCGGTTATCAAACAAATACAATGATCTACAACCCGGGGGGGTACCGCTATACGGACTTTTTCCGCGCGGGGATTCCGTTGAACATCATCTTCTGGATCCTGGCAGTGATCTTAATTCCGATGTTCTGGTCCTTTTAGCGGCTTTTTCTTGAACGTTCCACCATGGTCTTCTTTCTGTGAAGAGCGAGAAAGGTTTACGTATCTTCTGCTGGCCCGGTCTGCCGCGCTTCAAACAATCCTTTGATCCCGGTTAAGAATTGTTCACAGGCTTTGAGAGCGTAATCCTGGAAGTATTCGATTTCTTCAGGTTGTTGAGATCGCCATGTAAACCCAATGAGATTGCAATCCGATTGTGTCATTGTCGTGACACCGCTTGTATAAACGTCTGTTCGTCCATCCCTCTGTCCACACTCCCCGATTAGTTTTAGTTTCTTTGGATTGGCAGCATGTGCGGCTTTCGGGTTGCGGTGCGCCCTTGAGAACTTATTGGTTTGCTTCATCAATCGTGCCTGGGGGCTTTTGCTAAAATGAGTTTCAATTACTTTTCACGTAACCATCTGGTGTTTTTACTTTTCCTGCTCGGATCGTTTGGTTACTTCGTTGGCTTTCAAAACTCAGCTTCCACTGCACATTCGGCTGAGGCTTATACCGCCGCTACCGCAGAAGCAATCATAAGTTTCACGCTCATCAATGCCGACACAGGCGAGCCGGTTGCTGACTATAATCCGATTCCGGAGGGTGCGACCATCAACCTCTCGCAAACACCGTCGAAGAATCTCAGCATAAGGGCCAACACTTCGCCTGTTACGGTCGGCAGTGTGCACTTCGTTCTGAGTTCTTCACACCAGCAGATCGAGAATGAAGCTCCTTATGCAATCTTCGGTGATCTCGCGGGGAAATATAATGCGGGGTTGGGTGTGGGTTCGCACATCTTGAGCGCGGTGCCTTACAGCCAAGCCAACCTGGGGGGAGTGCAGGGGACCGGCCTCGGGTTAACATTCTCCGTGGTGGACCAGGCGCCGGCGCCGTCTCCGACGCCGGTTTCCTCGGGAGATACAATCGCGAGTTTCACGCTGATCGACGCGGATAACAATCAACCTGTGGTAGGGTTCGATCCAATTCCCGAGGGAGCCACAATAAACCTGCAACAGATATCGACTCGGAATCTGAGTATTCGGGCAAACACTTCACCGGCTACTGTCGGAAGCGTCTTGTTAGATCTGAACGGCTCGCACCGGCATGTTGAGAGTGAAGCTCCGTATGCGCTCTTTGGGGATATCGGGGGCGACTATGCTCCTGGGCTTAGCATGGGTTCGCATGTGCTGGAAGGTGTCCCTTATAGCGATAGCAATCTGGGTGGAACTCGTGGGACTTCGCTGATCCTTAGATTCGCAATTGTGGACCAGGCGTCTCCGACACCAACACCAACACCAACGCCAACACCAACGCCGACGCCAACACCAACGCCAACACCCACACCGACTCCGACCCAGCTTGCGGTGGTGAGCTTTACGCTGATCGATACAAACAACTCCCAACCAATGGCAGGGTTCGATCCCCTTCAAAACGGCACAACAATTAACCTCAGCGAGACTCCATCAAGAAACCTGAGCATTCGAGCAAACACTTCTCCCTCGATTGTCGGAAGCGTTCTCTTTAATCTCAACGCCTCTTATTCGCGACTTGAGAACGAAGCCCCTTATGCTCTGTTTGGAGATCTGGGGGGCGTCTATACCGCGGGACTAACTAGTGGATCGCACGTTCTGAGCGCTACTCCTTACAGTCACGCGAACATGGGGGGCACGCAGGGAACTGCGTTGCAGATTACTTTTTCGATTGTGGACCATTCCCCATCACCCACACCCACTCCGACACCTACTCCTTCGTCGTTGCCGCCGATGACCTTTCCGGGAGCTAACTGGCAACAGGCAACTCCGGAGACACTCGGGGTCGATTCCACAAAGCTTGAAGGAGCCTTTGCGTACCTCTCGCAGCACGTTGATACGTCCACGACCGCCGTCATCCGGAACGGGTATCTGATTCGGACCAGTCCCGGCATCGATTCCCGCTTTTCAAATTTCTCGGTTACGAAGAGTTTTACGAGCACAGTTCTGGGTCTGTTGATTGACGACGGAAAAGCCTCTCTAAACACGCTGGCAAAAGATCACGTGTCAGCGATGGCTACAAACTATCCCGAAGTAAATCTGAGACACTTTGCGACTATGACCTCAGGCTACGATGCTCCGGGCGAAAGCTATGAGCCACCTGATGGCTCATCAAATCCTTTTGTGCCCGGTACTCCTTTATTTACTCCGCCGGGCTCGCAATATGCCTACTTCGATGACGCGATGAACCAGTTTGGCAATGCTCTAACTCGAATTGCTCAGGAGCCAATCAATGATCTGTTCAAACGCAGAGTCGCCGATCCTATTGGGATGACGAATTGGAGTTGGGCACTCTTCGGAATGGTAGATGGCTACTGGGTCTACGACGGGTCGGGTAATCAAACAGGTATCAATACGTCCGCACGTCAATTGGCACGACTCGGGCACCTGTTCCTCAACCGGGGCAACTGGAATGGCAGCCAACTGCTAAGCGCAGCATGGGTGGACCAGGCTACAAGTGTTCAGGTTCCTGCCTCCACTCCACACAGTGGAATTCGGCCGGCATTCGATGGTCGTGGCGTCTATGGCTTTAACTGGTGGGTGAATGGCGTCAAACCAGATGGCGTACGCAAGTGGCCCTCAGCGCCATTAAAGACGTTTGCGGCTTCGGGCATCAACGAGAATCGTATCTGGGTGATACCCGAATGGAACATAGTGGTTGTTCGAGCGGGCGGTTCCGGCGACGTCTCCGACGCAGTTTGGGACGGATTCTTCGCCCGGCTGAAGGAAGCAATCAAGATTCAATAAGGCGAATACGGGTGGGACGGTCGCGATCACAGATTAGCTGGCAGATTACTGTCGCACGGATCCCAGCACTCGTTGTACAAAACCGTCGATCGCCTTCTGCTCCATCCAGCGGACCACGATCACCAGGTCGTTCTCCGGATCAACATAGATTATGTTGACTCCATTGCCGAGGTGGGCAAAAGCCTTTGAGGACGCGCTGGGAATATACTTGCGATCTGTATTCAGAAACCAGTTCATGAACCCGTAGGTCGGTTGCACGGTCGTTGGGGTCGTGGCCATCCGCACCCATTCTTCCGAGAGAATCTGCTGGTCTTTCCAACGCCCGCGGCGTGAAGTCAAATACCCAAACCGAGCCATGTCGCGAGCATTGATGAACATTCCACCGCCCCAATGTCCGCCGCCGCTGACCGATTGAATGGCGGCGCCATCGAGTACTACCCAGGAGTTTTCATAGCCATACCAGCGCCAGGTTTGAGAAGCCCCGATTGGATCCATGACCTGTTCCTTCAGTACGACAGGCAGCGGACGTCGCCAGATATTGAGTACCGCCAAAGCGAGTACGTTTACGCGAACATCATTGTATTTGTAGGAAGTTCCAGGTTCGTTGCGTTTGCGTGTGAGCCATTCCGCGGTATTACTGCCCGGTCGATCCGCCCAATCGGGCTTTTCCCAGAGTGTCCCTTCCCAATCGCTTGTTTGTCTTAGGAGGTGCTCCCACGTAATTTTGCGATTGTGCTCAGAAGCGAAAGATTCAAGTAACTCCGGCTTCCCTAACGTTTCAGCCCGGTTGTTTCTCACCCCAGTGCTAAGCGCTAGTACCGGCGCCATCGTTCGATGGACTGGCTCTTGTATGCTGCGAATCATTTTTCGATCGTAAGCCAGTCCCACAACCGTCGACAGAAAACTCTTAGTGACACTGAAGGTCATATCAACTCGATCCGGGTCACCCCATTCGGCGATGATATAACCATGGCGCAGTATGATGCCCGTAGGATCTCCCCGTTCCTTGAATGGGCCAATCGGCTGACCAAAGGGTTCGCGGCCAAAACTTTGATAGTGGGTCATCTCCAGATTCCGGGGAGATCTCGATTCGTTTTCGATGGCAAACCTTATGGCCTCTTGAAGTCTAAACGGATCTATTCCCACCTGTTCCGGTTTACGCCGTTCCCAGCTTTCACCAGAGTCTGGGTAATAGTTTTGATCGGGGGTCTCGCTACGCTGAGCAAAGGTTGTCGAACTTACGCCCAGGAGCAGCGCGACGGCGATAGTTCGGAGGAAACAGATAGCTACCGGTGGTAGTTTATCCTTCGAGTTTGCCCACATCTATTTAGTCTGGCGCCGCGGATGCTTTCGCCACGGCTCTTCTGTCAGGAAGATGACCCTTGGGCCAACGCCTCTCCCGAGAATACTTTCCTCGCGGCCTTAAGTCTCTCTTCTTCGACGCGTCTACGTTGGTCTTCGGCGCGCTCGATCAACCGCAGGTAGTCTGGTCCCTGGAGTGCTTTGACTTCGTGCTCAGTTGTTGCCAATGCCAGCCACAGCAGCCGTTTTCCTTCTATCCCTAAAGATAGGGCCTCAAGCGATTCGAAGAGCATGAGATCGTCATCTTTTGAATCGACGAGTAGCTTCAGTTCACCTAGTTTCTCAATAAACCAGGCCGAAACTTTTTTTGTGGCGCTTTCTTTAATGTTGAGTCTAACGACGAGAGCCTTTAACTCCTGTCGATCAGTATCTATCTCTGACTTTAGAATGGTTACAAAACCGCCCACGTCGGTGCCCTGATGAGACTCCTCGAGAAACTCTAAGAGTTCGATCGCTCCCTGTGCGCCCGCCAGATGGTCATTCAAATAGGTAGCAAGATTTTCATTTGCCATACTGCAACTCCTTGTTCTAAGCCAATAAACGCTGGGGGGCAATTATTTGTAACGTCGTCCATGCTTGATCACAATATGGACATTCTGCAAGAGATTAATATGCCGCAACACGTCGCCTCGGACCGCAATGATATCAGCATACTTACCCGGGCTGACTGTCCCGACCTGATCTGAGACTCGCATCATTACCGAAGGCCAGTAGGTCGCGGCGCGGATTGCTGTTATTGGATCAATCTTGAATTCGTTCACCCAGGCGTCTAACTCGCGCCAGGTGGTTTGACTGTGAAAGTTCATCGGAATGCCGCTGTCGGTTCCGATCAGAAGCACTACACCAGACTCAGAAAGCTGCTGGATTTTTCGACTGAGGGTCGGACGCCTTAGGGGAGTGATCTGGTAATAGGGGAGGGCCTGCGGATTGTGAAGAGAAGCTTTTATGTCATCAACTATGGATCGCGGCAGGCCTACTTGCCACGATGGATCATCCAGTTGTTCCGGGTTATCACGAACGTACTCGTAGTTTAATAATCCTTGAACAGTCGGCGTCCAGAACAAAGGACCAAGGTTCATCTTTGCCGTTCTCTCGCGTAACATCGCAATCACATCCGGTGGATACTCCGGTGCAGTAGCCAGTCCGGTATGTTCAAAGTTATCGACGCCGGCGATCAGTCCACGGCGGACTTCTTCGGGACGATGGGCGTGGGCCACGACCGTGAGCTTTCGCTGGTGCGCTTCGTCCACAACAGCCTGCAATTCCTCCATCGTCATCTGGTCCTGATCGATGAGCTTGATGCAATCAACTCCGGCATCGGCCAGCTTTCTCACCTTGGTACGAGCATCGTCGGCACCCTCCACCCCCCCAGCGAAAAAGTTCGGTGCCAGGATAAGGTTTGTGTTGAATGAAGGGACCCGAAACATAGAGGGTTGGTCCTGGTAACTCACCCTTTCTAATGCGATCGCGCACGGCGAGGATTGCACCCAACGGCGCGCCCAGGTCTCGTGCGCTCGTCACGCCGGCCATCAACAATTGCCTAGCGGAAGCAGGCATGATCACCTTCTCGAATTGCGACGGATAAGTTTTGCCCCAGTGCGCGTAATCGCTGTGACCATTGATCATCAGGTGAACGTGCATGTCCCAGAGACCGGGCAGTACGGTCATGCCTTCCGTGGAAAGGATCTCCGCGCCCGAAGGAATAGGGAGCCCGCCTACCTGGCCCACAGCCTTGATTCGCTCGTCTTCGATAATGATTACGCTGTTGCGAATCGGCGTACTACCGAATCCATCGATTAGGGTTCCGCCCACCAGCGCCTTTACCCTGGATTGGGTTTGAGTTGGAAGGACCGGGGCGGGCAAGGAAATAGCAGCCACCAGTAGCACTGCTAGCCACATTGCCCTGCGGTAGTATCGTGAGTTACCCATTTTCTCACCGGGAGCGCCTTCAGAATCGGGTCTTCGCTTGGGACTGCAACGGGCGCACCCTCTGAAGTCGCTTAACAAATCCATTCGCAATCTGACCTTCTACTGTTCCACCAAGCGACCAATCTTTCCAGCCCGCAAAACTGGCTGTGTTTTCGGATCGTTCACGCTGTAAACGAACCTGTTTGTAAATAATTTACGTCAGGATGACAAGCATTTTGCGTCTGTTTGGGGCACTAGGATACGACTACGGCTATCGCCTAGCAGTACTTACCTGGAGTTTCAACAGTTCTCTGGCGTGGCGGCGCGCGTTGTCCGTGATCTCAGCCCCGGTAAGCATGCGCGCCAGCTCTTCGACACGGCCGCGCCGGTCGAGTGTAGTTACCGTGACTTCCGTATGTCCTCGCACCGCCTCCTTCTGGACAGTCAGATGAATGTCGGCAAAGCGCGCGATCTGCGCCTGGTGAGTTACGCATAAGACCTGATTTGTCTGCGCTAGCTTCTTGAGCTTCACGCCCACAGCTTCACTTACGCGACCGCCAATACCCGCATCAATCTCGTCGAACACGATCGTTCTCGGAAACTCTGAAGCACCGGCGACGGTCTTAAGAACGAGCATCAGCCGTGACGCCTCACCGCCTGAAGCGACCTTTGAAAGTGGTCTGACAGCCTCGCCTACATTAGCTGAGAAGTAGAATTCCACGCGATCGATTCCTGTGGATGAAAAAGACCTGTTGGTCTCATTCGACAACTCCTCAGGGGTGGGAGCGGTTATCTGAATCTGAAACCGGGCGTTCTCCAATGCGACTTCCATCATGCCGCGCTCGACTGCTTTCTCGAACTTCTTCGCCGCACTTTTTCGCAGAGCGTGGAGTTTAGCCGCTCGTTCGAGGTAATTGGAGCGGGCCGCTCGGAGTTCGGTCTTTAGTTCAGCGGCTCGGTCGTCCGAGCTTTCTACCTCCCGCAGGCGATCTTCTGAACGCGCGAGATGTTCGAGGGCACTCTCCAGCGATCCACCATACTTGCGTTTCAGTCGCGAGAGTTCTGCTAAGCGGTCTTCGATCTCCACTAACCGGGCCGGCGAGTACTCAAGTTTCTCCGAAAACTCGCGAAGGGAAAACGCCAGGTCTTCCAGGACGACGCGCGCCGACTCCAATCCTTCAAGGTAAGTACGAAAGAGCGGTTCAAATTCCGCGAGTTCTGTCAGTTCCCTGGCTGCCCGTTGCACTCGGGCAAGCGCAGCATCGTTATCTTCATAGACCAGGCTGTAGCAGCCTCTGGAGAGCGCTGTCAGTTTTTCGATATTCAGCAGCCTGCGACGTTCGTCCTCCAGTCGCGCGTCTTCACCGAGAGTCAAATGTGCTTGTTCCAGCTCCTCGATTTGAAACCTCAAAGTATCAACAAGCTGGAACTTCTCAGCCTCGTCCCGTTGCAACTCATCGAGCTCGCGCCTGACACTGGTCCACTGTTGATACGATTCAGCCACGCCTTTTTGCAAAGCTCCACCGCCGGCGAAAGCATCAAGGAGCTCTCGATGTGTTTCGGTACTGAATAGCGTTTGCTGATCGCCCTGGCCATGGATATCCACGAGAAAATCACGCAAGTCGCGCAGAAGTGACTGGGTTGCCAGTTGGTTATTAATAAAGATCTTATTCCGGCCAGTGGCGGAAAGCTCGCGACGAATGATCAATTCATGGGCGGATTGCGGTAGAGTTTCACCATGAGCGATTCCCGCATCCATCAGTATCGCTATTAACGTAGGGTTGGGCGATACGGAGAATAGGCCCTCAACAAAGGCGCGCTCTGTTCCGTGCTTGATCAGGTCAGACGTGAACCGACCGCCGATGAGAAGTCCCAGAGCGTCAACGATGATGGACTTGCCTGAGCCGGTTTCGCCGGTCAGGAGGTTGAGACCAGAATCGAACTCGACACGTAACTCGTCGATCAGCGCTATGTTGGATATGTTCAGGAGCGTTAGCATTTAGGCCAAAACGCAAAACCGATCAAGTATATTTTGCCGCCAGCTTTCTCACAGTATTGGCATTTCTCAACGTCGCCGGCATCCCCAGCGTCTTCTCGAGCAAGGCTCCGGAAAAGTTTGACTCACTGAACTTCCTCCGGCAGAGCCAGTAGACTTCGCGACCCGAAACATGGAAGTCATCAGCCTCAGAGATGAGCGACGAAAGCTGCTTCTTAGTGTCGTTGGCCGGTTTGTCTGGCAAAAAGGCGATATAAAGCGTGTTGCCCGGGTCGTCCAGCTCTGAACTACTGAACGGTTTGTAATTCGCGATCGCAGCAAGTTCCGCCCTCGACCGAATGAATGTCGCGACGTTGTAGCCAAGGGTCGCTTTAAGATGGGCTTCAATCTTCTTCTCGAGCGCGGTGGCGTTTTTCGATGGCGAGTCAAAGATAACGTTGCCGCTGGCGATGAAAGTTTCGACGTTGGCCAATCCCAGAGCGTTGAATAGCCCGCGGAGGTGATCCATCCTGACTGTATGTCCGCCAACGTTGATGGCCCGCAGAAAGGCCACATATTTTGTCATCGTGAAAAAAGGGTCTTCGTTGTTTTTTTAGATCGCTATCTCGCCGTCTGCGAAATCCCGGCGCTGCGCACATGATCGACTAACTTTCTCAGGTTCTCCACGGGCTGGACGCCGCTGAGTGCAGCTTTCCTATTGGCGACAAATGCCGGTACAGCGTTGACGCCCAATTCCTTCGCCAGCCGTTCGTCTTCGAGGACGCTCGCTTCAAACTCACTATTCCTGAGGGCAATTCCCAACGAGCTGCTGTCGAGTCCTAATTCTGCCGCGAGAGAAGTAAGCACGTCTATGTCACCAATGTCCTCGCCTCGCTCGAAGAACGCACGAAAGATCTCCGCGTGATAAACGTCGAAGCGCCCCTGTGTCCGCGCCCAATGAGCTGCTTCATGCGTCAGTCGTGAACGTGGTTGCAGCGGAGGAAGCTTCATAGATACTCCCAACTTTTCCGCCAGCGGGTAGACCGAGTTGGTCCAGGCACGTTGCAAGTACTCGCCACCCGGATCGAGGGTTGGCACCGGCTCAGGACGCAACTCGAAGGCGCGCCAGATGACTTCAACTTCCGGGTTTGATTTCACCAGTTCATGCACGGCTGGCTCCGCCAACCAACAGAACGGTCAAAGATAATCTGAAAAGATCTCAAGTTCGACTTTAGCCACGCTTTACCCCTCTCCGATGGATGCAAGTTAGTTTGTTTCTTGCTGGCGATGCAACTTGAGCGCCGGAAAAAACAGCTCGCCTTAACAAAAAAGTTCCTCTCCTGAGGAGTGCGGTGGAAAAAAATTTATGGAACTTTAATCACGGTCCAGGCGTGTTAGTGACTGAAGTTCGATTCTGGTCATCAGTCAGACCTAAAGAAAATGGGCAAAATAGCTGAAATCTCGACCCGGGAAGGGGTAAAAGACGCAATTCTCGATGCTACGGACCGGCTGCTGGCGCGCTACGGCTATCGCAAAATGACTGTAGACGATATTGCCACCGAGGTGGGCATCGGCAAAGGCACCATCTACCTGCATTTCAGCAGCAAGGAAGAGCTCGTGCTCTCTCATGTGGATCGCATCGTTGAACGTCTCAAAGATCGATTGAGAATTATCGCTCGCTCAGACCAGCGAGTCGCGAACCGCCTGCGCGAGATGTTGCTGCTACGCATCCTCTTTCGCTTTGACAGCATTCAGCACTACACGCAAAGTCTTAACGACCTGCTGATTGCCCTACGCCCCGGTCTCCTTGCCCGCCGAGCGCGGCACTTTGATGAGGAGGCGCAAATATTTGCAGAAGTTCTAAACGAGGGACGGGAGTCCGGTGAACTTGACTTCGCCGATACCCTGACGACTGCCTACGCACTCTTAAACGCGACCAACAGTCTGCTGCCATATAGCTTGAGTACCGCCGAGCTTGGGGCCCGCGAGGATGTCGAGGATAGAGCTGCTGCCGTGGCTGACGTGATCCTTCAAGGTTTGGTGGTGTCTTAATTTGTAGGGGGGCCCTCCGTGGCCGCCCGCACTCAAGGTTTGCTCAGTCGGAAGTAGTAAGAGATTTCTTAAGGAGAATAGAATCATGCCTGGATTATCAACCTTTAAAGCTTTTGCGGCGATCACGTTTCTTTCGCTCGCTCCCGGCTCAATCTCAGTCGCGCAAGAAATGCGGGAACAGCCCGATATTACGATCGACGCCGCGACTCGTGCGCAAGTAATCGAAGCCATAATCAAGAACGTCAACGACTCTTACGTGTTTCCCGAGATTGCGAAGAAGATGACTGAGTCGATTCGCGATCGAGTCAACAGGCGAGAGTACGAACAGATCACCAGCGCGAAGACCTTTGCCGAGACGCTGACCAGTCATCTGCAAGCGGTGAGTAAAGACAAACACCTACGGGTTCGTTTCTCTCACCAGCCGTTGCCGGTTCGCGGTCCGCGTGCCGAGCCGACTGCTGAAGAGCGCGAGGAGATGCGCCGGGAATTCGGATGGATGAATCACGGCTTCAACAAAGTCGAGCGACTTCGGGGCAACGTCGGGTACCTTGAGTTCACGGGCTTCTTTAATGAACAAGCTGGCGCGGAAACAGTGGCCGCGGCCTTGAATTTTGTCGCCGATACTGACGCGCTCATCATAGATCTGCGGAAAAATGGAGGCGGGAATCCCGCGATGGTGGCGCTTATCTGTTCGTACCTATTTGGCGAAGAGCCGGTACACTTGAACGATCTTTACTGGCGCGAGGGCAATCGAACGGATCAGTTTTGGACGCTTAAGGAGGTTGCGGGCAAACGGTATCTCAACAAAGACGTTTATGTGCTGACCAGCAAGTACACGTTCTCTGGCGCTGAGGAGTTTGCTTATAACCTCAAGAATCTCAAACGCGCGAAAATTGTGGGCGAGACTACAGGCGGTGGTGCGCACCCCGGCCGGTCTGCACGTCTTCACGAACACTTCAGCATGTTTGTTTCCACCGGGCGGGCCATAAATCCGATTACCAAGACCAACTGGGAAGGGACAGGAGTTGAGCCCGACGTTGCGGTGCCGTCCGATCAGGCATTGATCGTGGCACAACTGATGGCTCTCAAGAATTCCGTGACAACGATTAAGAATCCGGGATTCAAACAAGGCGTGCAGAGCGAGATTGAGAAGCTGGAGAAAGAACTGACCGAACTGAAAGCAAGCAGGTAACCCCTTCTGCAAACGGCCAGCAAAATAATGAGCAATGAGAGTTCGCCCTCTCATTGCTCATCGGGTTTAGCGCTAAAGGGCTTCAGCCGCGGGTTAATTGGCGATACTTGAGGCGATGGGGCTGCTCTGCCACCGCGCCTAATCGCTCCTTACGGTCTGCTTCGTAATCCGAATAGTTCCCCTCGAACCAAACGACCTTGCTATCGCCTTCGAAAGCAAGAATGTGAGTGGCGATCCGATCGAGAAACCAACGGTCGTGCGAAATCACCACAGCGCAGCCGGCAAAGTTCTCTAACGCCTCCTCCAGCGCCCGTAAGGTGTTCACATCAAGATCGTTTGTAGGTTCGTCGAGCAATAGTACATTAGCGCCTTCCTTTAACGTCTTTGCCAGATGTACGCGATTTCGCTCTCCGCCGGACAGCATGTTGACCTTTTTCTGCTGATCAGAACCCGAGAAATTGAATCGGGCCACGTAGGCACGTGAGTTTACCTCTCGAGTGCCAAGTTTCAGTTGGTCGGAGCCCCCGCTGATCTCTTCCCAGATCGATTTCTGAGCGTCCAATTCGCGACTTTGGTCCACATAAGAGAGCACGACTGTTTCACCTTTCCGAATGGTCCCTTTGTCAGGCTTTTCCTGTTCTGTGATCATGCGAAAGAGGGTGGTTTTACCGGCGCCGTTTGGACCGATTACACCGACGATTCCGCCCGGTGGAAGGGCGAAGGTCATGTCCTCAACCAGCAGGCGGTCTCCGTAGGCCTTGCTCACGCCGTCGGCTTCAATGACGACGTTACCGAGTCGTGGTCCCGGCGGAATGAAGATCTCCAGGTCTTCGCGGCGCTTTTCTGATTCTTGTTTTAGCAACTCTTCATACGAGGTGATTCGGGCCTTGCCTTTGGCGTGTCGGGCTTTCGGTGACATGCGAATCCACTCGAGCTCGCGCTGCAAAGTCTTCTGTCTTTCACTCTCTGATTTCTCCTCGCGACGCAGTCGCTCTTGCTTCTGCTCCAGCCAGGACGTGTAGTTTCCTTTCCAGGGAATGCCGGCGCCGCGGTCGAGTTCAAGGATCCAACCCGCAACATTATCGAGGAAATACCGGTCGTGAGTGACGGCAATGATTGTTCCGGCATAACCTTTGAGGTGATGCTCGAGCCAGGCTACCGATTCTGCATCAAGATGGTTGGTTGGTTCATCGAGCAGCAGAATATCTGGCTTCTGGAGGAGTAGCCGGCATAGCGCGACGCGCCGGCGTTCACCGCCCGAAAGGATCTTTACCGGCGTGTCACCGGGCGGGCAGCGCAGCGCATCCATGGCCATCTCGAGACGGGAATCGAGATCCCAGGCATCGAGGTGATCGAGTTTCTCCTGCACTGTGCCCTGCCGTTCCAGGAGGGCGTTCATTTCATCGTCAGTTAATTCCTCGCCGAATCTACCATTAATCTCCTCGAACTCTTTCAAGAGATTAATCGTTTCCTGGACGGCCTCTTCAACCACCTCGCGCACTGTGCGAGTATCGTCGATTAATGGCTCTTGTTCGAGGAAGCCAACGGTAAAGCCCGGCGACAAGACTGTTTCGCCGTTAAAGTCGCTGTCTACACCGGCCAGGATACGCAGCAACGACGATTTGCCCGATCCGTTGAGTCCGATGACGCCAATCTTCGCGCCATAGAAGTAAGAAAGGTAGATGTCCTTTAAGACGGGCTTCTTGTCATAGAACTTACTGACGCCCACCATCGAGTAGATAACTTTGTTAGGTTCGGTGCTCATGTATTGTCTTTGTGGCTGTAAAGCTTCACCCCTCGACTGCGCCCGATTGGCTTTCACGATATTCCCTGATCGCCTGAAGCTCACGTTGGCCCATCTCTTCCAACTCCTTTAGCCAGGTCTTCTTAAACGGTGCGAGGGCATCGCGCAAGGCTTCCGCAATAGCGAGATTGCGAAACCACTTCCTATCAGCAGGCACGATGAACCATGGCGAATGTTTCGTGTTGCAGAGATTGATCGCATCTTCGTAGGCGCGTGTGTAGTCGTTCCAAAGCTCGCGTTCCTTCCAGTCATTGACGGATAGCTTCCAGAACTTGGTCGGATCCTGCTCACGCTCGAGCAGCCGCTTCTCCTGCTCTTCCTTGCTGATGTGTAGGTAAAACTTGAGAACGATCGTGCGCGAATCAACAAGCAGTCTTTCGAAGTTGTTGATCTGTTCATAACGCTTGCGCCAGACTTCTTCTGGCACCAGGTTGTGTACGCGCACCACCAGTACATCTTCGTAGTGTGAACGGTTGAAGATCTTTATAAAGCCGAGGCCCGGAGTCTTTGCGTGTATGCGCCAGAGAAAATCGTGCGATAGTTCCTCAGGGGTCGGAACCTTGAAGGATGTCACTTCGCAGCCTTGCGGATTAATTGGCCCGGCGACTTGCCGAATGGTTCCATCCTTACCGCTCGTATCACGACCTTGCAGAATCACCAGGAGACTCCGATGTCGCGCGGCATAGAGGAGCACTTGCAGCTCGACCAACTCTTCAACCAACGTTGCTGTCTGCTCTTCAGCCTTCTCGCGCTCCAGCCCGCCGTCGTCACGCGGATCAAAGTCACGCAAACGAATCTCACCTTTATTTGGAACTCGATACGCGTAACTCATCTCCAGAGAATCCCCAACTCGTCTAATGAGGCATGCAACGCGGCGGGATCGCGATAAACACGAAACGCCCCGGCGCGCGTTAATTCATCCTCGCCGTGACCACCATCAACAAGCCTATGGAAAGCATCCTGCACGCCGAGCGGCCAATAGGTCCCACCCATCAACTGCCATCCCCGCCTCTGCCAGCGCCCGCTGCCAAGAGAACACGTGCGCATAGACTTATCTACAAGCGTCCTGTCCAGGTCGAAAATCAGAACCGGCATGATGAACCCCGTTCTCCAGGAATCACCGGCGGGGCCGATAACCAGAGCCTCCGCGCCTTTTGTTGTCCTGCCAGCAGATTGGTAACGCTAGCCTGTCGGACCGGTTTCTGCAAGGGAAGCGAACTAAGAACGGCACCCGAAGTTTTCGCCGGGGAATCGACTTTCGCCCGCTTTTAGACGATTTGGAAGACCCATTTCACCCCATCGTATAAACGCCCTGTTCTAAACTATGGGTTTTATTCCACTTTTTCCATGGCATGACGGATGCACCCTGTCTGATGTTGGGAATTTCCCGGACACGTGAGGTCTCGGCGCTCATCTCCAACAGCCGGATTGACCCGGTACTGATTTGAAGGAGGTTGTACGGATGAAGCAGTTTCGTGAAGGTGGTATCTATGTGGCGCCCGATGGCGAGAGTTTCGTGGCAAGCCGAACGCGAGCAACGACGTCGGACGGTAGACGAATACTCTCACGCCTGGGAAATCGACTCTGTTGCTTTCTTTTCAGCCGCTATGACTGGGCCTTTCACGGCCTTCCAGACTATGAGGTCGCAAGTGACGGAAAGCTCCTCCCGCTTAAGAAGGCTTCGGAGTTCAATATGGATAAACTCATCGATACCGGTGCGACGGCGGGCAACCACTGAATTCCGGCCGTAAGGCAGGTGAACCTCGGATGGCAAGACGCCTACTCAAACAAGCTTTCCAGTTTGAGCTTCCGGTGGGAGGCACAGGCGATCGAGATGTGCCTACATTGCCCAGGCCGCTAAGCCTGCGGGAGCCTGACGGTCTTCGGTTCGACAGTCTCAGTTACGTGCCGTGGTATTGGCCACGATCTTCATTTGTTTGCGGATCGCGTCATTCAGGTGCGCCGAACGTTCCCAACTGGTGCCGCTGGCACGAAAACGCATGATGCCTTCGTGATCAATAACGATGTAAGTAGGAAACGCTCGCACGCCAAATGCCCGCTGGATCCGCCGATCGCGGTCCAGGTATTGTGGCCAAAGCATTTTGTTGCTCACTGTAAACTCCCGCCACGTTTCTTCCTCGCTATCCGAGCTGATTCCAATCATCACAAATGAAGGCTCATTCGCATACCTTTTGTGCAGGCTACGAAGCGACGGCACGGATTCAACGCAGGGAGGACACCAGGTTCCCCAGAAATCCAAAACCACAACCTTTCCGAGCAGATCTTCCAATGTCAGGTACTCGCCCTCCGAGGTTGTCAGCGCAAAATCCGGTGCGTATGGCTCACGAGCGCGTCGTGGGTTATCGATCAATTTTTGCGCCATCTCGGTATAGGCGCCGTCAGGCTCCATCTCCAGATACTTCTGAAGTTCGGCCGTCCCGTCAGAATCGCGCTTCTGCTGCATCAGCACGATGCCGAGATTGAAATGCTGAACGATCATCCCGGCATTTGTTATCAGCCCCTGCCGAAATGCTGCCTCAGCATCGCGCAGCTTCTTCTGGTCCCGCCCTTGAGATTGAGAGCGAAGGGCAAGTCCCTTAAGGTTGTATGCCTGCGCTTGAAGTTGAGGATCGCTAACACTTAATTCGATCACTTTATCGCAGCTTTCGATGACGTTTTTATGTGCTTCCAGACCATCATATGCTTGGGCCATTCCGTAAAAGCATTCGGCTGATTTCTTTCCGCGCATCTCATTTGCCCGCCTGAAGCTCTTCAGTGCGTCCTCGAATTTACCCTGGCGCAGCAGGTCGCGACCCTTTTGGACCTCTTCATCAAATGCTTCGTCGTCTGCGAAAGCGGTGAAAACCGGTGTAGTGGTCCAACTTGTCCGTTCGGGTTGGAACGGCCCGGAAAACCCAAGCAGCCAAAGTACAAAAAACACCAATCCTAGGTTCCTGATGGTGGGAAAAAGACGATGCCGTGTGGGAGTGACTCTCATATTCTTCTCTCCGTTCGATGGGATTTGGGTGAGCGGGTTAATGATACCACCAAAGTCAATATGCAAGGACCATGTTCCTGCGGAGCAGAATCTTCAGTTCTGTCACCGGGACCGCAAGCCACTCATGACTTCGGCATGGGCCTCCAGCAGGCGCCGGGTCTGCTCAGGATCCGCTGACAACGACGAGTTCTCGCGATCGAAAGTGCCGCCGAGAATTATTCCGTCGCGACGCGGAAACATGTAACCGAGATCACTAAGGTAGCAATAGTCGATCTCCGATTGAGGCAGCAGGACCTCTAACTGTCCACGCACAGGAATCAGGTCAGGATCATCAAAGAGTATCCTCGCACCGAGGCCTGTACAGTTGAAAATGACAGGTTCGCGCAACGCCACAACCTCCTCGCGACTGCGTAACTCTCGCACACTGACTTTGCCTCCGGCAGTGTAGTAATCACGCAACAGCGCATTCAGGTAGACTGGAGGCTCTATTAGTAGCGTGCTGAATTGGGTGACGTAAGGAAACCCGAAGTAGCGGCGTGCCTCTTTGTGAATTTGTGTTCCAGGATACAGTTCCGCGCCACCGGGGATTTCACGAGGAACCAGCGGGGCCTCCTCTTGCAAGTCAAAAGTTTCAATCCAGCGAACGCCGTATTCATTCCCAACCAAATCCTGAAAAGCCCGTTGTGAGAGCCGGCACGCCAGCCGAAACTGTTCCATGTATTGTTGATTGACTTGCAGTGGATTGTGCAATGAAGTGGGAAACCACAATGCTCCGGATGCATTTGAGGTAGTCTCAGGTGGAAGATCACGAGCGTAGATCGTTACGGCCTTGCCGCGCCGTTGCAGTAGACGCGCTGTTGAAAGTCCGATGACCCCACAACCAAGGACCGCCGCATCCTTGTATTCAATGTCTCGGGTCTGCTCGACCGCCAGCGTGGCAACTCCCCATGAAAGCGTTACGCCGGCGCCACCATGGCCGTAGTTATGGATGATTGTCTTCTCATCCAGGCGTGCTGCTCGGAGCACAAAGCCCCGCTCGCGATAGGGCCTGAGTCCCACCACGGTGCGTATAAGACGGTCGCGAGAAACCTTTACAGGCATGAATTGACGCGGCGTCTTACGCTGAGCCTTGAGTTGAGGCAACCACAAATTGCTGCCGAGCACGTAAGTCCCGGCGGTGAGGGCCGATTGCAGAAATCGTCGGCGATTGGTTTGAGACGCTTTCATGTCTAACTGCTTCTACGGAGAATTGCTGAGGCCTGCAATGTTTACTGCCATGAACAACAATTTGTACTACAACAACAAAGCATCAACCCGGTGGGCGTGGACCATTCCTTCGCAGGGAGACCAGGCGAAGATTGTAAATCTACCGTCCTGCGACGCGACCAGGGCCAATGCATCGTGCTGATCGCTTACAAACTGGGCCGCCGACAGATGCCGTGTACCGCCGGTTTGCGCGGGGTGGACGACAATCGGGTGGTTGCCGACAACGGGTTCTGTAGCGACCATTCGCTCAACCGGAGCCGTTCCGTCTCGACGCCGGATCTTTGCCCCGAAGGCCAGCACGCGATACTTCTCATCTATCACAGTGGCGCCATCAACGGCCGTCAGTCCGGCAATGCTTTCAACAGCCCGGCGTACTGCCGCTTGCCAGCCATTCTCAATTCTTTCACTTGCATCCTGCTGCATCAGCTCATTTAACGCCGAAAAAGGCGGGACAACCGAATACTGGATCGGATGAACGATCGAATCTCGCCATCCATGTGTATCCTCCGGGACCACCAGCAACGATCCTCCGTGTTCATGTGCACGCATCGAGGCGGCCAGTTGGACCAGCACGTTCAACGAGTCAATCCAGAAAGAGGGAGAGGTAAAGCCCAGCAACGAAGTGACGAGGTCGGGGCAGTCCGGGAGGCTGGCTGCCTGTTCGTCAACGACTTTTACCTGATCCCCTTTCAGTACAGCCACGTTGGCGAATTTTCCGAACCCATCGACGCGCCGGTGCTTGATCACCGTAAGTCCCGGCTGAATAACCTCTACGACAAAACTGAAGCTGGGAATTGCTCGGGTGGCTCCCCAAACGTAAAGTTCGTCCTGCTCTCGCCAAACTCCAAGATGAATTCCTGGTCGCTCAACGGCGGGCGCGAGCCGGATGAGAATGCCGGGTGTAAGAGCGAGCCGGTGCTCGAAGATCAATGGTTGTTTCGCCTGCTCCGGAGGTAAGTAAGCCAGTGATATTTGTGGTGCGCGGCCTTCTTCACGACGCAGGCTGGCCCAGAAAGTGGCATCGACAATCGACTGAATTGTTCGCGCATCGGGTGCAGGCGCCAGTTCCTGGTCTTCACGTGCGCGCGCTGCCTCGAGTTGGCGCGCGAAATGAGCTTCCACGATCGGCGCCACTGTTAAGGCCGCCTGATACGTTGGCTCGCGGATCACTATTTTGTTCCCGCTTTTAATCAGAGCAGTAGATCCACCCTGTTCTGAGGAAGTACTCATTTCCCTTGTAGCTTCCTTAGCATCTGATCGCCGCCCTTGTTCCTGGGATTCAGTTCCAGCGATCGTTTGTAGCTGGCAATCGCCGGCTCAATTTCATTATTTGTCATGTAAGCCTCGCCCAGACTGTCATGGACGTTCCACGAGTGCGGATAGAATTCGACGTTGAGTTTGAAGATCCCTATCGCTTCGGGGAGTTTCTTCTGTCTCATCAACCCATAGCCCAGCGCGTTCAGGCGCCCTTCGCTAACCGCGACATTATCGGGTCTCTCTTTCCTGATGGCCCGATATCTGTCAAGCGCCTCGGACACTTTGCCGGCCATTAATATCTCGAACGGAACCAACTTGTCGGGGGGTATTCGGTGAGCCGTTGTTACCCCGCCCGGGAAGCGGATCCGTATCGCATCAACTTTGCCTAACGCCTCTCTAATGAATGTGTATTCTACGTTTTGATCCCGTCTGATGAAGTTCGTCTCGGATATGGCAGGCATCTCGAAGCGTGATCCCTCAGTGGGCTCCGCGTAAAGGGTCTCGTTTTCTCTAGTAACCGTCAACACGCGATCCGAATTGACCTGAAAGCGTCCTACGTAATCGTCGAGCTTCGCTGGATCGACCGATACGATTTCGAAAGGCGCCGGCAAGAACTCGTCCCAATTGTACTCACGAGCCAGGGCTCGAATGATTTCACGGATAATTTGGCCGTTATCGGAATTCACCATGACAACGGCCCCGTAGCCTCTGTCGCGACTCACCACCAATTCCGCCCGAAATCCTTCGTCTGCGCCGCCGTGCCCAAAGTAGAGGCTGTTACCACGCTTGTCGATAAAGAAACCAAGACCAACCTCCTCTTTGAAAGGCGTGACCATCTTTTGGGTCAATTCTTTCGAGAGTACTTTGTTGGACCGGCCCGCCAGCGACAGCTGAACTTCGAGTGCGAACCTGGCGAGGTCACTCGGAGTGGTCCATAGCCCCGCAGCGGCCATTTCGGGGTAAATGTGAATCTTCCCAGGGACGAGGCTTCCATCCAAACGATGACCTGAGGCAGCCTTCTTTAGCCAATCATCAGGTAATGGTTGGTTGTACGTGCTGTTTCTCATGTTGAGAGGGTCGAGAACGGTTACTCTTGCAATTCGCGGAAAGGGTTTTCGTTCGACATCCATAACCATCAATTGCGCGATCGTTGTCCCACCGCCTGAGTACCTGAACCTGCTGCCCGGCTCGATGTCGACGCGTACCGGAGCAGTGTTAGCGGGTTCCACCCCGTCAAGGATCTGCTGTAGCGTCGGAAGTTTTTCACCGACCGCATAGCCGGGGAAACCGTGTACCGTGAGACCTGCGGTATGACTGAGCAGGTTCGCGAGTGTGACCTTCCTTCTAGCCGTAAACTCGTTGTCCGGTAGCTTCCACGAGGTAAGCGTATCGTTGATGTTTCCTTCCAGCGTAAACTTACCTTCCTGAACCTTCTTCAGGGCTACCATCGCTGCTACAGGCTTGCTGATCGAACCCGCTTGAAACAGTGTTTCTGCGGTAACAGGTTCTGGCGTCTGTACGTCTTTGATGCCATAACTACGCGCCCACTCGATCTTGTAATTATTAATTACAGCTATGCTGACCCCCGGTACCTTGTAGTACTTCATTCGCTCCTCGATGGACCAGGTTGCATCTCCCTTAATTAGGACCGGTGGCACCAGACCGTGCTCGACGCGTCTTATACGGAGTTCTGTTTCTGCATTCGGGGGCTCGGATGGGTTCGGGCCAGATTGGGCCAACGACACCGCCGGACAGACTAAGGACAGCAGCAGTAACTTACAGACAGTTCGTTTCATAAGGCCTTTCATGGAAAGCAACTAAACAATCTTGTCTTTGTGCGAGGAGTGTTCCATTCGGGCCGGTGGCAAATAGCTCATGACCGGCAAGCAACCAGCGTTTAAAGCGCGCCCACTCCAAACGGTCCTGTTTCTCATTGTCATGCCGACGAGTGCGATTCGCTTCCGGGGCTCTATTTCTATCACTTGTTGAGTCATACGGAAAATCCTAATGTGAATTACACACAGCTCGTGAAAGTTTTTAGGGCCACATGATATATGACAGTTTTCCGGTGGAACAGGAGCGGCAGGCCTTAGGGCTTCTTGACCAGAAAGCGATATATTGGTAAAAGAGCCCGCCCCGATATTACGGCCCACCCCGTCAAGCGGCACCCCGTCTGTAAGCTTACGAGGTTCCTAATAGCCTGGATACGTGCTGGATTAGGTCAAATCGGGTCGGGATTCGAGTATTTCAGATATATGAGATCGAGAAAAGCGAACTTCTGGTTACTTGCTTTGCTGGTGATGCTGGCAGGGCCGGTAAGCGCCCAAACAGCTCCCGAGCTATTGACCCAGGACCAGTCAGCCTGGGCCATTGCCCTCGATTCAGTGACTCGCATCCGGGACCCCTTTCCTATTGAAACGACGCTCAACTTTAGTGTCGATAACCGTACTCGGGTGATGCTCTTCGCAAAGTACGTCGAACTGTTGCCCGGGGAGGGCGCCCCGAATGTCACCGCTCAGGCGGAGGATCTGCAGCAAAAGCCTTATGGGCTGCATGTGGAATACGTCGGCAAGGTCCCTGACTTTGAGTCGTTGACGCAGATCATCGTTCGATTGCCGGATCACCTCGAGAACGTTGGTGATGTTCTGGTAAGCATCACGGTCCACGGCGTAACAAGCAACAAGGTTCTTCTGGCAATCAAACAGTCATCAACGCCCTCACCAACACTCAGTTCAATAGTAAGCCTTACGTTGATCAATACCGCGAACGGTCAACCGGTTAGCGGCTTTGATCCGGTTCCTCAAAATGCGGTGATTAACTTAAGCGAGACCCCATCGAGGAATCTGTCAATGCGGGCTAATACCTCGCCAGCAATTGTTGGCAGCGTTCATTTCATTCTGAATTCCACATACTTTCGCGTTGAGAACACTGCTCCGTACTCCTTATTTGGCGATTCTGGGGGAGTCTATGTTCCGGGAATAACGGTTGGCTCTCATGTGCTGGATGCTATTCCATATAGTCAAATTGATCTCGGCGGAATCGCTGGCACTTCTTTAAGACTGACTTTTTCAGTGATAGATCAGGGGCCAACACCAACGCCGACACCAACGCCAACACCAACGCCAACGCCGACGCCGACACCAACGCCGACACCAACGCCCACACCAACGCCAACGCCGACGCCGACACCAACGCCAACGCCGACGCCGACGCCAACACCGACGCCGACGCCAACACCAACGCCGACACCAACGCCGACACCAACACCGACGCCAACGCCGACACCAACACCGACGCCGACGCCAACGCCTCCAGGTTCATTGCCGCCGATGACGTTTCCCGGCGCGAACTGGGAAACTCGCTCCCCTGGAGATCTCGGCGTAGACTCAGCAAAGCTCGAAGCAGCCTTCTCTTACCTCTCGCAACACGTAGACACCTCTACAACGGCGGTCATTCGAAACGGCTATCTGATTCGGAGCAGTTCAGGGATTGACACGCGCTTCAGTGCATTCTCAGTTACGAAGAGTTTTACAAGTACAGTCCTGGGACTCTTGATCGACGACGGAAAGGCTTCGTTGAATACGCTCGCGATGGACCACGTGCCGGTGATGGCAAACCTCTACCCGACGGTTAACTTAAGACACTTTACAACTATGACGTCCGGGTATGATGCTCCGGGGGAGAGTTACGACCCGCCCGACGGTTCTATTAACCCGTTTGTCCCTGGCACTCCCTTGTTTACGCCGCCCGGATCACAGTATGCCTACTTTGATGACGCCATGAATCAGTTTGGTCATGTCCTCACCCGAATCGCTCAGGAGTCGGTCTATGATCTGTTCAAACGTCGAATCGCCGATCCAATTGGGATGACGAATTGGCAATGGGCAATGTCTGCAGTCCTTGATGGCTACTACGTCTACGATACCTCGGGTAATCAGACAGGCATCACTATCTCGCCGCGTGAACTCGCGCGGTTTGGACACCTGTTTCTGAACCGGGGAAATTGGAACGGCAACCAACTCCTCAGTACAGGGTGGGTGGACCAGGCGACTGCTGTGCAGGTTCCGGCATCCACGCCTCACAGTGGAATCCGACCGGCATTCGATGGCCGCGGGGTCTATGGGTTTAATTGGTGGGTGAACGGAGTCAAACCGAACGGGGAGCGCAAATGGCCGTCAGCCCCGTTGAAGACTTTTTCGGCCTGGGGCGTTGAAGAAAACCGCATCTGGGTGGTCCCCGAGTGGGGCATAGTAATAGTTCGGGTTGCCAACTCAGGCGATGTCTCTGACACGGTATGGGACGGCTTTTTTGCCCGACTCAAAGACGCCGTTGTCGTTCAATGATTGCTAATTGCCGCTTCAGGGGGCAGCTTTTGAGGCGGTTGTTTTTGCGCTCTGGCAATCTATGGCTCCTCGTATCCTAAAGCTCGTATGCTCAACTCGAACTGCCTCGGGTCTCGGGTAAAAAAGAGTCCCCCCTTCCTTACTGAATGCGATGGCAGGTAGTCCAGTGTGGTTTCAGTGGTTTCGACATTCTGATCGTCTTTGCTGAGCTGTCCTTCAATGGTCAGGCCTTCAGCGGTAGAGCCGCCGCTGTTGGTAGCCCGAAACCTAACGAGATAGCCGTTCTCGGCTGCGGCGATTGAATCCAGTTGGATTCTCACCGCCGGTGGAGAATGATCACCCCAGATTCCCTCATAGACCATGAAGCCAATCGAGCCGACCACGAGCAAAAGTCCAATGGCCGCCACCACCCATTCCCAGAGTGAAGTCACGATATGCCTTCGTTCACCATTGTTCTGCGTGGACTGCGCGTTTTCGTGAGACGAATCCCCGATTGCACTCGAGTCCTCATCAGTTTGCTTCGGCCTTCCCTCCATCCTGTGCTCCTAATTCAAAGGATCAAGCGAGCGGCGGCAGCGCCCACTGCCGCTGGAAACGCGAGAACGATAACTGCGATCACGACCTCCTGAAACGCCAGACCATCTATTCTTCCAAAGGTCCAAAGTATGAAGAGACTGATCAGAAGCGCGAGGGCATACCCAACTACTGTGAAGCGCAGAAATTCACTCCAAAACGGCGTGCCCCCTGGAATCGAAGGCTGTCCCTGAAACTCAAGGGCGTACACAAAAGCGTGCATAATCAGCAACGAAATCAACGAGAGCCCGACGGCGTGCCACGGGGTCATCTTGTGAGCAATCACAACTATCTCTTCAGTGGGAGCTAGGTTGAAGGCCAGGAAGACAGCTCCGACGGTCATGAAAAACAGTTCTCCACCGAATCCCGGTTCGCGTTTCCTTCGCTCTTTTTCCCGCTGATTACCTCCGAGTTCACTTTGGGCCAGCATCGCTCCAATGCTTGCGGGTACCGCCTGAAGGGAGATCTTACCAATGATCTCATCGAAGGACATGCCGGATTCGATGACCGCAAAAAGAAGCAGAGCCGCGGCTGAGGCGACAAATCCTACGGCGTAAGCAACGAAAGCATCCACCGCATCTTCCTTCCATTCAAACGTCTCCTCGAAACCGATGTAGTGCGACAGCCCGATTAGCAGCGGTATAACCACGAGGAGAAAAAGAGCGAGCCTCAGGTTGCTCATATAAAACCCGAGCGCCCACATCTCCATGGTCATGAGCATAGGAAGGGAAAAGATCAGTGCCCCGGCAGACGCACGCGCCAGACCAATCGCAAACCGCCGGTCAGCAGTTTTGTCTACTGCCCCGGATTCTAATCTTGTACTTGTGGGCGTCACGTGTGCGATTCTTTCCTCGACGTGGGGCAATATACCAGCATCGACCTGAAGCTAAAGAGTTTTTCGGAGGAATATCCGATCGAGTCGTGGCGGACCGTTTGAAAACCTACGCGCAGGGGTCGGCGCAGTTCATGACGACAATGCAAAAGTCTGGGGAATGCGTTTAGTTAGCTAGTCGTTAATCGCAACGACAATGTGGCGCATGCTGTCAGCTTGCGTTTGGGGCGATAAAAATGTTTGCCCGAAGCGCGAACGGTTCACGACCGTATTGAGTAAGCAGATGAGCCACCATCGCAATTTGAGCTGTTCACTGGCGAGTTTTAGCAAAAGCACCATCGCAACCTAACAGGATGCGCCACTGTTGAGTTCGATCTGAAGGTCCCAAGGCATCAGTGCGTAGTGCCGCATCCGACATTGACAGTTGGGAAATAGAGTTGCTAAGTTTAGCCCGCGTTTGAGTTGAACGCCTGAGCGATGATGATTGGTCAAATGTATAGTCTTTACCGCTACTACTACTATTACGGCTCGCTCCTCGAGGAGGGACGGGGCGGTGTAGTGGAATTGCGGCGTAAGATCACCATCTAAGCGACCGAACAAAAGTTTCACAATAAACCGGCTACTGATCCTTCCGCCAATGAAGGAGAGGTAGCCGGTTCTTTTTGTTTAAGGAGACGTACATGACGGTACTTGAAGAGATGGCCGAAGCTTTGTTGAGCGATCACGTGGACATGCGGCCCGTAACCGCTGGAGCGGAAACTCTATCTTTGGATCGCAATGCACTAATTCAACTCGAGCCAGATCATCCTGGCTTCCGTGACCTGAACTACCGCGCGCGCCGGAACCAGATAGCCCGGATTGCGGCTGACTATAGATCTGGAGAACCAGTTCCCGCGGCCCCGTATACACAGGAAGAGAATCAACTCTGGCGGACGGTTCTCGAAACCATCGCGCCTCGCCATGCTACTTACGCCTGCGCAGAATATCTTGAAGGATTCAGGCGGTTGGATTTGCCCCGTGAACGCATTCCGCAACTAAGTGAGGTGTCAGATCGAGTCGAGAATATCAGTGGCTTCCGCCTGGAACCAGTTGCCGGATTGGTAGAACCCCGCGTGTTTCTCGAGTCACTTGCTGACGGAGTTTTCCTTTGCACACAGTACATTCGACATCACTCGACCCCGCACTACACTCCCGAACCAGACGTTGTCCATGAAATCCTCGGTCATGCTGTGACCCTGGGAAGTGAAAGGCTCAGTGAACTCAATCGAATGGTAGGCCATGCAGTCAAACGAACCCGGTCTGCTGAAGCTCTGGAAAAGCTATCCCGGATCTACTGGTTCACCCTGGAGTTTGGAGTTGTGCGCGAAGAGAGCAGAATCAAAGCCTACGGTACAGGACTCCTCTCATCCTCCGGAGAGTTAGAAGCGATGCACCGAGCTGACCTGCGACCGTTTGATTTAGAGGCTGCATCGCGACAGGAATATGATCCCACTGATTACCAGCCAGTGCTTTTCTGCGCTGACTCATTTGATCATATGTATCGCGAACTGAGAGAGCACCTGCAAGATTTTGGATAGAGTCGGTGACGCTTACTCGGGCCAAGGTCCGAGCTTGACCCCTCTATTTCTCCCCAATCTCAAAGGCCTCTTTGAATATTTGACCGGTCAGTCTGACTGGGAGTGTCATTTTGCCTTCCTGAACCCTCATCGAAGAGCCCTAAAACTTAGCCTAAATGGCGCAATATAGAGCTTTTACCATGGCACGAGGCGTGCTCAATCACCACCGCCCGCAAAATCCTCTCTCTTTGTAAGGCCAAGTCTTAAGCAACTGAATTCGAGGAAAAAAATGAAGAGAGTATTCGCTTCTCCAATCGTTTCATATCTCACAACGCTGTCACTGGTGCTGTCGTTGTTTGTGGGCGCTCTAACGACAGACGGGCAGGCTGCCTCATCTGCCGGTCAGGCAGTCGGTCGCAAAATGGCAGATGACCTCCGTCAGCGGGCCAACCGGGCCAACGCGAGTGCAGATGTAGTGAGCGTGATTCTTCAGTTGAACGGCCGGATTAGCGGACGCCTAAATGCACTTCTTAATCGTAACGGAATCCACATACGCAGGGAATTTCAGAACCTTGAAGCCAAGGCAATCGATCTTCCCGCCAGCATCGTTTCCGAACTCGCCGCTTTTCCCGAAGTTGCGTATGTGACCTTTGACCGGCAAACCAAGGCAATGGGCCATGTCACTGCCACAACCGGAGTTGACACGGTAAATGCCGGGGCTGCGGGCGCGTACGGATTGGACGGAAGCGGAGTTGGAATCGCGATCCTCGATTCAGGAATCTTCAGCGCGCACCACTCACTGCTCAGCCAGAATCGGCAGACCAGGGTAGCTGTTAGCAAGGACTTTACGGGGCAGCAAACCGTAAATGATAACTACGGACATGGCACCCACGTCGCATCGATTGCAGCCGGTAACGCAACAATCTCAAATGGGGCTTACCTGGGTATTGCGCCCAATGCCCACTTGCTTAATCTCCGCGTTCTCAACTCTCAGGGTGTCGGTTCCGTCTCCAACGTGTTGAGTGCGCTTGACTGGGTAATGAGCAATCGCACTACATACAACATTCGCGTGGTCAACCTCAGCCTGGGCATGCCTGCAATCGATTCCTACAAGAATGATCCTTTGTGCAAGGCAGTGCGACGTTTAGTTGACGCGGGAATAGTGGTAGCCGCCGCTGCCGGAAACGATGGTAAAGACAGTTCAGGAAACAAGGTATATGGGTTGGTCCACTCCCCCGGGAACGAACCTTCGGCAATCACCGTGGGAGCGGTGAACAGTTATGGAACGGATGATCGTAGTGATGATCAGGTGACAACGTTCAGTTCACGGGGTCCAACGCGAAGCTTTTCAACGGATAGCTCGGGAGTAAGACATCACGACAATCTCATCAAACCTGATCTAGTGGCGCCCGGCAATAAGATCATCGCCGCTCAGGCCAAAAATAATATGCTGGTTTCTCAGAACCCCGAGCTGGATGCCGGCGTGAGTCATCAAGTCCATCGCAGGATGATGTACATGAGCGGGACTTCGATGGCAACACCGGTCGTAGCTGGCGCCGCAGCCTTGATGTTTCAGGCGAACCCCAGGCTCACCCCGAACACAATCAAAGCAATATTAATGTATACCGCCCAGCCTTTGTCGGGATTCAATATGTTCGAACAGGGTGCAGGTCAGATTAATATTGAAGGCGCCATCCGGATTGCGAAGCTAGTCCGGACAAACCTGGGCCCTGGCACTCCTTTGGGAGCTCCGCTACTCACCACTAACCCTCCAGTACCGGAAACGACAATTGCAAACTTCACCTTTAGCTGGTCACAGGGGATCATCCTGAACAACACGTACGCCCATGGCGCCAACTTGATGACTAAATATCAAAAGATCTACGGCACTGGCGTCCTGCTGGGCGACGGGGTGATACTCAGCGATGGCGTGCTACTGGGTGACGGGGTTCTGCTAGGCGACGGGGTGTTGCTGGGCGACACCATCCTAACCAGCAATGGGACGCATATCGCCGGCGGCTCCTTCTTCTGTAGCCAGGGAGTATTACTGGGCGATGGCGTGCTGCTGGGCGATGGCGTGCTCCTTGGCGACGGCGTGCTCCTTGGCGACGGTGTTCTGTTGGGTGATGGTGTCTTGCTTGGCGACTCCACACAGTGTATGGTTACAGTAGTTGACGCCGCGCGATAAGCTATCGTCGATCTGTTTGGCCCTATTAGACCGGTACCTCTCGGACAAAAACTCCAACAGTTGTATTCGTTGCCGCGACTTGCTACTTTGCGGATATTCGTGCATTATGGTCGCGTTTAACCCTTCTCTCGCGCATCAACGGTGATGCGCCCCGCGCATGCAGAACTTGCGCCGGCGTTCGGATCGTTCGAGAGCAGGCTGATTTTCAACTTCAGAAGCCGCTCAGTTGAGCATCCGAAGACGGCCCTTCGCTGCTACCGTTACTCCGAAGCAACACCGATTCGCAGCTTCTTTTTATTCCCGAGGAGGGAAAGGTAAATTTGTTATGTCGATGAAACTTTACGTAGGAAATCTCGCTTTTCAAACATCCAGCCAAGAGCTGCAAGAGCTCTTCGCTCAGGTTGGCACTGTTGAATCGGCGAGCGTCGTGGAAGACCGCGACACTGGGCGTTCGCGGGGCTTTGGCTTCGTGGAAATGTCCAGCAAGGAGGAGGGCGAAGCTGCAATCCAGGAGTTTAACGGTAAGGAAGTGAACGGTCGTAGCCTAACCGTGAACGAGGCCAGACCGCGTGAAAATCGCGGCGGTGGCGGCCGCGGATTTGGCGGCGGCAATCGCGGTGGGTTTGGTGGAAACCGCGGCGGTCGCAGTGGAGGTGGAGGGGGCCGCGGAGGCTATGGCGCAGGCGGTGGCGGCAATCGCGAACCGCGGTGGTAACAATCTCTATTCTCTAATCCAATCAACGTTGTTGTGGGTCGATAGCCTGGCAGTAGCGTACATGCTGCCGCCGGGCGTCGGCCTTCTGCCTGCCGGACAGCCAACATGTTCACACAATGGTGAGCAAGAGTTGGAAATCTCACGGGTTCGTTGCCTTCACAATTATTTTAGAGCTCGTAATGAGCTGATCACCGACACTCCCATAGATAAGGGAGTTGTCTGAAAAGGAATGTATGAATTTTTCTCAATTGGGACTTGCGACCGCACAGGTGCGGGCTTGCGAATCCCTCGGATACACTAAACCTACACCAATCCAGGAGCAGGCGATTCCGGTTATTTTAGATGGTTCTGATCTAATCGGCTGTGCTGAAACGGGCACCGGTAAGACTGCCGCGTTTTTGCTTCCGCTTATTCAAAGGATTTTCGAGGCTAAAAAGAAAGGTCTTCATGTTCTGGTTCTGGCCCCTACCAGGGAGCTAGCTGCGCAGATCAACAGAAACTATCAGGAGCTGAATACTCAACAGAGCAGCCGAAGCGCGCTGATCATTGGTGGGACAAGTATGTCGCGCCAGATTTCTGAACTGCGTCGCGGAGCGTCTGTGCTAATCGCTACGCCTGGACGGCTAATTGACTTAATCGATAGAGGCGCCGTGAATCTCGGCAGCGTGAACACGCTTGTTCTGGACGAGGCTGACCGAATGCTCGACATGGGATTCTTGCCGGCGATTCGGCGAGTGTTGTCGATGCTGCCGGTGGCGAGGCAGACACTCCTGTTCTCAGCCACCATGTCACCTGAGATTGAGGCGCTGGCCCGGGCAACAATGCGCAAGCCAAAGTTGATCGCTGTCAGCCCACGGGGACGAGCTCCCATTTTGGTCGATCAGACTGCCTATCAGGTCGCGCAAGAATCCAAGACGCCATTGCTGCTTGATCTGCTAGAACAAGAACGCTTTGAGCGAGTCCTCGTCTTTACGCGCACCCGTCGCGGCGCCGAACGACTTTCACATATTCTGGCAGCCCGAGATCATAGTGTTGACCGTATTCACTCTGATCGCACTCAGCCCCAGCGCGAAGCTGCCCTGCGAGGATTCCGGAGCGGACGCACCAGAATACTGGTGGCCACTGACATCGCGGCTCGCGGATTGGACATCGAAGCGGTTTCACATGTGATTAATTACGACGTGCCTGCCGCGCCTGAAGACTACGTACATCGAATCGGAAGAACAGGGCGAGCAGGGGCACCCGGCCGCGCAATCACAATCGTCGCGCCCGTTGACGAGTTTTCGATGCGGGCCATCGAACGGCTGACGGGCCAAAGTGTGACGAGTGTTGTACCGAGCGGTTTTGGTGGAAAGAAGAACGAAGGGACCACTAAAACGGTTTCTCCATTGAAGGCAACTCGTGCTGTCTTTACGCGGTCGTTCAGGCCGCGCCGCGCGAGCAGGTAGCAGGAAACCGTTTGACGCTTAGCTGGATTTCGTCAAACGGTTACTTAGGATTTTGAGTTCAGTCTGATTTAGACGAGGAGATCTTATTGGCAAAAGATGATTTGATACCCGCGGAAGGGGTCATTATTGATAAACAGCCTAATGCATACTTCAAGGTTCAACTCGATAACACATCACACGTAGTGCTGGCCGTGATCTCGGGCAAGATGCGAAAGAACCGCATTCGCATTCTGGTAGGAGATCGAGTAAGCGTTGAGATGTCTCCCTATGATTTATCCAAAGGGCGCATTACGTACCGTTACAAGTAAAAGGCTAGCATCGCCGTCGTTGCCTCAGGGGAAGATCCCGAGCTCTGCATAGGAGGTCGCGATCTTGTTGATTGCGTTTACAAACGCCGCTGTACGTTGGCTGGAGATGCGCTCCTCTCGTTTCCAGGTTTCCCGAATCTGCTGATAAGCGTTCACCATTGTTTCCTCCAACCCAGAATTGACTAGATCGATCTCATCAGCGCCTCTGGCAACCATCTTTTTGTACTCTTCAGATAGCGATTTACCGGTGGCCTTTTCAATAGTGCCCAGAATATTTTCGAATGCCATTTGATCGAAACGCTTCCCGAGTCTTCCAAACCGAACATGGGAAAGATTCTTCAGCCACTCGAAGTAAGAGACTGTCACACCTCCCGCATTCAGATATAGATCCGGAATAACGAGCACGCCTCGGTTGATTAGAATCTCTTCGGCCGCGACCGTAGTTGGGCCATTCGCCCCTTCCGCGACTATCCTAGCCTTAATGCGCGGCGCATTGTCTTCCGTAATCTGATTTTCGAGGGCAGCAGGGATCAGAACATCACATTCGAGTTCGAGCGCCGCGGACCTGTCGTGCAGGTTAATTGCGTGAGGAAAGTCAAGAATTGACCCGGTCTCTCTCCGGTGTCTCATTAGCGTATCGAGGTCGATCCCGTCCGGGTTGCTGATTGATCCTTCGTACTCGGCGATGCCAACGATTATACAGCCTGCTGCCTGGCAGAACTGTGCTGCGTGATAGCCAACATTGCCAAGACCTTGTACCACAATTCTTTTACCTTCGAGCCCGGTTGTCAGGCCCAGGGGCTTCATGTCCTCCTGGTGACTACATGCCTCGCGCAGGCCAAAGAAAATACCTCGGCCGGTGGCTTCCAATCTTCCACGAATACCGCCCTGAGAAACAGACTTTCCGGTAACGCAGGCCAACGCATCCAGTTGGCCTGGATGAAAAGCAGCATAAGTGTCGGCAATCCAGGCCATCTCCCTTTGACCGGTGCCGTAGTCGGGGGCGGGAACGTCGATGCCCGGGCCAATAAAGTTCTTCTTAATCAACTCGGCCGTGTAGCGCCGCGTAATTTGTTCCAACTCGGTCTCGGTATAATGTTTTGAGTTGATTCTGACTGCGCCTTTGCCACCACCAAACGGCACGTCCACGAGCGCGCATTTGTAGGTCATCAGCGCGGCCAGCGCCATCACCTCATCCTCGTTGGCGTCTTCCGAGTATCGGATGCCTCCCTTGACTGGAAGCTTGTGATGGCTGTGTTCGACTCGCCAGCCATCGATAACTTTGTACCCCTCCTGCGTACGAACCGGGAAGTTGAAATGATAGATGCTGTTACACACCTTGATCTGGTCCAGCAGACCCGGTGGATGTCGAGTTACTGCGGCAGCCTTGTCAAAGCTGGAAAGAACATTCTGGTAAAAGGTTAATTCCCTGGTTGCGGTTCTCATTTTGGCTCCTGGTCTAACCGAGATATATAACTCAGGCCCCGGGCTTCGATGTTGTAAAAACGGGACATTTCGTGTTCTACTGAACCATCGTTACTAAGAACACCTTGGTTCCGGCTTCGAACTCAGCAGTTCGGAGCAATCCAAAATCAGCGCTTGCAAGTCACGATCGAGACAAGTGGAAAAAGCCAATATCCTCATTGAAAGAAGGCAATCGCCGCGCCTCCGGGTAGCCTGCGAGGCGGAGCTGTTTGCCAGTGTTTCTCTCCTCGACACCTCAGAAACCGACAAACCCTCATCATCGTTGGTTTTTTTGGGAGCTACGCAAAACATCAGCCTCGCTGGCGTCGCGCTTACACTCCCGTCGATGAAAATCGACGAGAAGTACTGTCAGGAAGCTCATTCGTTAAAGGTTTCGCTGCACTTGAAGCCGTCATCATCAGTCGAACTGGAGATCAGTCCGCTTCGCTGCCAACCGCTTAACGCTAATGATCCGGACGCTGGATATCTAATCGGCGCCCGCATTACTCGCGTGGGCGCGGAGGGAGAAACGGAGTTCAAGACTTTCCTCCAGAGCGTTAATACATAGTTCGAGCCTTCAATTTACTGGAACAATCGAGATGCCGACGCTGGTTAGTGATCCGACAATCGTTGAAGCTGCCGGCAATAAGCCTAAACTTATTGCAGAGTTTATCGGCAGGATGAACACCCAAAACGAAAACATAAGTATTGCCCGCATGAAGAGTCCGGGGGGCTGGATCGAACCAGGGCAGCGGCCCGACTTTGACGAGTACACGCTGGTGCTCAAGGGTCTGCTACGTGTGCAAACTGAATCTGACCTCATTGATGTCCGAGCAGGCCAGGCTGTTATTGCGCATAACGGCGAGTGGGTGCAGTACAGTACGCCCGAAGCAGAGGGCGCGGAGTATATTGCCATATGTTTGCCGGCGTTCTCACCTGAGTCTGTTCATCGGGACGAGTAAGACAAGATCGATTCTCAATTGTCAGCGACAGGTTGGGTCTCTGCCTCGTCCTTCTTCCTGGTCCACATCCCGCAGATCTGGTTGGCTTCAGCCTGGGTGAGATTGTCGTAGATATCAGCGCTGTTTTTTACGATGCCGTTCTCCAATTCCAGGATCTCCCAATCAGGAGCTTCTGGATCTGTTCCCGCCCGCCCGGGCTTGACTCTTATCTCATATGAAATTTCAGGCCCATCGGTTTCGCTGTCCATTTTGAAAACTTCCTCAACTTGAATTGGTTTACGGGTTGCAATCTATCACAGGCCCGACCCAAATCGCACTTTATCGCACCTCCAATGTGATCACGGCTACCGAGTGGTCTTCGCGGAACGTCCTCCGAGGTAGTCTCCATGGTCTCTTACTTCTTCAACACTCCAATTCGCAACACAGTCAACGATTGTGGTTCGAGCGAATAGGTAATCTGATTTGACGGGACGGGCAACTGACGCTCTACGGGAGAGATCTTTTTCGGTTCCGCCAGACTGTTCTCGGCTTTGAGGTCAGGACTGAAGAGTACAAATGCCTTGCCGGTTTTGCTTAGCTGTGGTGGCCCCGCCAGATTGATACGCACTTCCTTCGCAGCCGGCGCGGTGTTAACGACTTTCAGTATCAGCTCTCCTGTAGGAGCATCGAGCGAGGCGCTGCTAAAGAGATCTCCCTGCCCGTTTTGTGGTGAGCCATTTATCAGGACCGGCAGGATTGTCGTGCCGCGGTTTACGCTGAAGAGTTTCTGCACGTAGTAGTTTGGAGTACCGTAAGACCGGAGGTTGTCGAACCAGATCAGGTTGGGGGTCCACTGCCACGCGTCCACGTGGGCGAATAGCGGGGCGTACGAGGACAGCACTAAGACGTCGGCATTCCGGTCAATACCGGTGATGAAAGCTGCCTCGGACAGAGCAGTCTCCCAGTTGTTACGATTGTCGGGACTCGCAATCGCGACGCTTTGAGCCGCATATTCTCCGGCGAAGACCTTGGGTCCATTACGATCGTAGTTGTCGTAGCGCCGAGCATTTTCGCGAAACCACTTGGGCGGTGCGTAGTAATGTTCGTCTATGAACTCTGCTTTTAATTCGCGCAATTTTCCCCAGAGAAAGTCGAAGCGTTCGCCGTCGGGGCTGGGACCGGAGCCAGAAACAAGAATGATATCGGGGTATTTCTCTTTCAGTATCCGGGAAAATATCTCATAACGTTCGATGTACTGGGGTCCCCACTGTTCGTTGCCAATCCCGATCATCTTCAGATTAAAGGGCTCAGGATGGCCCATCGCCGCGCGTTTGCTTCCCCAGGGACTTGTCGCCGGCGCGTTAGCAAACTCGATCAGATCGATCGCGTCCTGAATGTAGTGGTCGAGTTCTTCAAGCGGAACCAGTTCCCCGGAGTTAAACTGGCAGGCCATCCCGCAGTTGAGGATGGGAAGCGGTTCGGCGCCCAGATCTTTGCTTAAGAGGAAATACTCGTAATACCCAAGTCCAAAAGACTGATAGTAGTCTGGCGTCAGACGATGCCTGAATTCAGTGTTCCACCGATTGACGATCAGCCGGCGTTCATCAAGATCGCCAATTGTCGTTTTCCATTGATAGCGTGTCTCCAAATGCCTGCCCTCTACAATGCAGCCACCGGGAAAGCGCAGGAACCCGGGCTCGAGATCGTGTAGTAGCTTGACGAGATCCGAACGGAGGCCATTCACCCGGTTCTGCCAGGTATCTTTTGGATAGAGCGAAATCACGTCGACATCGAGACTCCCAGCTCCTTCAACGAGAACATTCAGCCGCCCTTTGGCCTCTGTATTGGTAGCCTTAATCGTCGAAGTGTAGGTTTTCCACTCGGGCGTAAAACCTGTTAGGTTGGTTTGGCCCAATACGCGGCCATCCGCGTCTTCTATCTCGATTCGCAGAGGGGACGGTTCGCCCGCAACGCCACGCGCAAGGATCGAGAACGTATATTCAGCGCCCTTCTCAACTGCGATACCGCGAAAGCCTTCGTTGGTTACGCCAAAACCTTTGCCCGGCGCATCGACCAGTATTCGCAGATAATGAGAGTTCGAGGTGTTCTGTACAGAACCGAGATCGAAAATCTGAAGCCTGCCTTTGGCGTCGCCGCGCGCGACCTGTTTCCAGCCCATTAAAGGTTCAGGAAACTCGAAGGAGCGGTTTTTTATGCGCTCGGGGTATAGACCACCGTCAGCCCCAAAGTTGATGTCTTCAAAAAACAGACCGAAGAGCGTGGCCGGAATTGGACCGCCTGGCTTGTCCACCTGCACAGTAATCTCTGCCGTCTGAGCTGACACCGGTTGGGTCGCTGAGGCGAGACTTAGCGCGCACAATAGCGCGAGCAGTTTGGCCAAAAGAAGACGCTGCAATCTAATCGACAACATTCGACGTTGCTCCCTAAACTTGAAAGAGGTCCCTTGAGTTCAATAGGGACCGCGTATGTGAGTTGCCACCTGCGTTTCGTAAATTTTCCGGAGACGAGCGTGAAGTTCATCGCCGAGCGGGTCGAGTTCGGCCGCCTTAATATTTGCCCTAGCTTGCGCGGCGTCACGCGCGCCTGGAATAGCTACACTCACAGCGTCAAAATCGATGGTCCAACGCAAGGCCATTTGCGCGAGCGTCATACCCCCGGGCACGAGTGGCTTTAGGTCATCGGCCAGTTCGACCCCCTTTTCAAAGGGAAGACCCGCGAACGTCTCACCAATATTGAACTTCTGGCCTTCACGGTTGTAACTGCGATGGTCCGTTGCGGCGAATTTGGTGTCCTTCGTATATTTGCCGGATAAGAGCCCACTGGCCAGAGGCAGGCGAACAATTATCGCGACGCCCTTTTGTTTGGCATCTGCGAAAAGTTCGATTGGTTTTTGACGAAAGATGCTGAATATGATCTGGAGCGAGGCAAGTTCATCCTGCTCGAGGCAGATTCGTGCCTCTTCGTCGGTCTCGACACTGACGCCGAAGTGCTTAATCTTGCCTTCGCGCTTAAGCGTGCGCAGAGACTCGAAGACTTCACCTCGGCGAAGGACCTCTGCGGGAATACAGTGCAGTTGTGTCAGGTCGATTGTTTCAATACCGAGCCGGCGCAACGAAGCCTCGGTATGAGAACGCAGGGATTCCAGCGAAAAGTTCTTTGGCCATCCAGGCTCGGGAAATCGTCCCAGCTTAGTCGCGACGAATACCGTTTCCGGCGTTTCCTTGAGGAACTTCCCTATGAGTTCTTCACTGCGGCCCAGTCCGTAGACGTCGGCGGTGTCAAAGAAATTTACTCCACCTTCAACCGCAGCTCTGAGCGTCTCGAGCGCGTGTTGCTCGTCGATGTCACCCCAATCAGTGCCTCCGAGTTGCCATGTGCCCAAGCCTATAGGAGCTACTTGAACTCCGGTGCGGCCAAATGCGCGAAGCTTCATTGCTTAATTCTCCAACTGGAAGGTTGCCGTTTTTGGTTTGAATCTCACCAGCAGGCTCATTTATTTAGTTAGTTGCAGGGGCAAGCCAGTCAAACCCTCGAGGTAAGGTTGTTGCCACGAATCCCACGGTAGGTGAGTCTGCGTTTTCCCCTGGACCAGGTTCCAATATGTAAACCGCTACATCGTATTTCTTTGCGGCATGCATCGAACCAATGAAAGTACTGCCGTTGCCGCGAGCCATGTACTCGGTGCAAAGCAGCGGACGGTTGTTGCGCTGGAGCCATCTGACCCTTCGCTCGAACTCTGTAGGCGAATCGTAGTGTGAAAAGACACTACGGCGGAGAGGTCAATCGTTTTGATACCTCCCGTTTGTGTTGCATCCCTTTTCAGCGCACGCCGAGAAGAATGTCGATCGTTAGCTGATCCAGCCGCTCGTAGCGCAAACCTCTGGCAGCCAGTCGCGTTCGATCGAAGGTTGAGGACAGCAGGTCGTCAGCATGCCGAGACGAGAATTTTCCACCGCTGCCGTTGCCATCTGCTGCCGCTATTTCCGCCAGCAACGATCTGATCTCCGTGTCAGCGTTCCACTGGCGTGCTTTCTCCTTCAGAATCAGATAGGTGCGCATCGAGCCTCGCGCAAAGTCTTTGACCCCATCGTAATCTTCTGTGCGGTAAGCGTGAGAGTCGAAGTGGCGCGGTCCCTCATAGCCGACGTCTTCCAGAAACTTCACCAGCCAGAAGGCCGTCTTGGGGTTCGCGGAGCCGAAACGAAGGTCCTGATCGTAGCGCCCGGGGACCTGGTCGTTCAGGTCAATGTGAAAGAGTTTCCCCGATTCCCAGGCTTGGGCAACAGAGTGGGTCATATTCAGACCCGCCATGTGCTCATGGGCCACCTCGGGGTTGACCCCGACCAGTTCTGAATGATCGAGCGTGGCGATTAAGGCCAGGTAGGCTCCGGTGGTCGGCATATAGATGTCGGCGCGCGGTTCGTTTGGTTTTGCCTCGAGGGCAAACTTGTAGTTGTAATTCTGGCTGATCGAGTACTCGCAAAGGTAGTTGAGAGCTTCTCGCAGTCGCTTAACAGCTTCATCGGGCCGGCGGCAGCCATCGGTCTCGACGCCTTCACGACCGCCCCAGAGGACGAAAATCTCAGCGCCGCACTCCGCGCCAAGATCCATGGCGCGCATCGTCTTTTGAAGCGAGTAAGCGCGAACATCTTTGTCGTTGGCAGTGAAAGCGCCGTCCCGAAACACGGGATCATAAAAAAGATTGACGGTCGCCATAGGTACCTTGATACCGTGGGTCTCGCAGGCATGTCGAAACTCATTGACGATCTTGTCGCGCTTGTCTGCTGTAGCGTCGATTGGTACGAGATCGTTATCGTGGAAATTGACGCCGTAGGCGCCAACTTCGGCTAGCATCCGCACGGCTTCGGCTGGCGTCAGCGTCGGACGTACTGCATCTCCGAATGGATCGCGACCGCGGTTCCCGACGGTCCAAAGGCCAAAGGTGAATTTGTGTTCTGGTCGAGGCGAATAAGCATCCTGAGTCATGTGGGAAAAACCTCACTTCCTGTTGCGAACATCCTGTTCATTCTTCTTCGTGCTGGTTCGGGTAATTTCGTGGATTGTTTGCATTTTGCCGAGGCGATCCACCGAACCACCAAATGTGCCGTTAGGCTGTTGGGCTTGAAATTCCTCTGAGCGCCGGATAGATAGCGCAGTAAGCACGATAGCGAATATCCATGGTTGAGACGGCTGCCGGATCCGGTTCGATGCGCGTCGCCACACGGACTGCCTGCGCGCAAGCTTCATCAACCGAGGCCCATACTCCAGTGCCTACTCCAGCAAGAAGCGCCGCGCCATAAGCTGCTCCTTCTTCGGCCATTAATACTTCCACCGGTTGTCCGTATACATCGGCTTGTATCTGTCGCCACAGAGCTGCGCGCGCCCCCCCACCACCAAGTCGAATCGTATCCACAGGAACGTTCATTTCTGCCAAGATAGTTAGCGAGTCGCGCAATGAGAACGCCACACCCTCGAGAATGCTGCGAATGATGTGAGAGCGTCCGTGATTCGCCGCCAATCCCACCAGTGCTGCACGCGCATGCGGATCGAGATGGGGAGTACGTTCCCCCATAAGATACGGCGCCCACAGCACGCCATCAGATCCTGGTGGAGCGATCGCAGCCTCCTTGCAGAGAAGGTCGTATGGGTCCTCGCCGCCTAAATCCTCACACGTGCCAAAGTTCTCCTTAAACCAGCGCAACGATAGACCTGCTCCTTGAGTGACTCCCATCACATGCCATCGTCCGGGAACGGCGTGGCAGAAAGTATGGACCCTACCGGCTCGATCGAGCGCGGGCCGATCCGTTGCTGCAAACACGACCCCCGAAGTGCCAATCGTTGCGCTCACGGCGCCCGGGTTAACTATGCCCATTCCGACCGCGCCCGCAGCCTGATCTCCCGCGCCGGCCACCACCGGAGTTCCTCCGATAAGTGCTGTTGCGGCGGCGCCTTCAGCCGAAACCCTGCTGGTTATCTCCGGCGATTCGAACACAGAGGGTAGGTAACTCTTGTTAATCTCAGCCGCATCGAGCATTGCGTGGGACCACCGGCGATTAGCTACATCAAAGAGAAGCGTGCCGGACGCGTCAGCGACATCGGTGGCGCGTTCACCCGTAAGCCGGAACCGAACATAATCCTTTGGTAAAAGGATCGAACGCACGCGGGACCAGAGATCCGGCTCTTCATCTCGAACCCAAAGCAGCTTCGGAAGCGTGAAACCTGTAAGCGCCGGGTTCGAAGTCAATTCAATAAGCTGCTCCGCTCCCACGCGCTCCGTAATCGCTTCACACTGAGGCTCGGTTCGCTGGTCGCACCAGATGAGAGCGGGTCGAATGACTTCGCCCGCTTCATCGAGCAATACGGCGCCATGCATCTGGCCCGAAAAACCGATCGCCGCGATTTGGCTCGCTTCGATCTCGGCCCGCGCGAGCGCTCTGCCGATGGCTTCGCGAGCGGCGCGCCACCAGTCATTTGGATCTTGTTCAGCCCACCCTGTCTGAGGTGAAACGAAAGGCGCATGCTCGGCAGTCGCGGAAGAAACTACAGCACCCTTTTCATCGACGATTAGGGCCCGGGTACCGCCCGTCCCTACATCTATGCCCAGCAGTCTCCTATTCATTTAGAGCCACCTGCATCTGATCCCTTTCGGGTTCTCGCCACTGGCCCACCTTGTTTCGATACCCGCCGGCATCCCGTAGAGCGACTGGCCCAACGCGGTAGGTATGAATACGGATGGAGACCAGTAAAGCTGCAATTGAGCTTGCTTTGCTTCCCAAAATTTCGATCCCCGGGGGAGGACTTCCTGGCGTTAAGCCCTTGCTGTACGGCGCTGAAGAATTTGATCGGCTATAACGCCCATCAGAATCACTGCGCCCATCACTGCAAAATTGAGCGACGAAGGGATGCCCAGCAGGTTTACCAGGTTTTGTAAGACCTGAAGGAGAGCGGCGCCAAGAAGAATACCGATGATGGATCCCTCGCCTCCTCGCAGTGAGCATCCGCCCAGTACTGCTGCGGCGATCCCGTAAAGTTCAAAAAAGCTGCCATGTGATGAGGGGGAAACCGAGTTTGTGTAAAACGCGAATACGATGGCGGCAATTCCAGCAAGCAGTCCGAGAATTATGTAGGCACTGGCGATGATGCGACTCGAGTTAATGCCGGAATAGCGGGCCGCTACCTCGTTACGCCCGACAGCAAAGAGATAGCGTCCATAGACGGAGCGGTGCAGCACAATCCACATAATGATGCTAACCACCACCAGCAGAATAAAAGGGGTGGGCACTCCGAGCAGGTCGCCATTTGCCAGGTCGCGCAGCCACTCAAAACCGGCAGCACTACCGAAGCCCTTCGTTTCATCATTCGCGATGAACCTTGCCAGCCCGCGGTAGAAGAGGAGGCCGCAAAGGGTAACGATAAATGGTTGTAGGCGAAGCTTAGTGATTAACACCCCGTGCAGAGCGCCGAGGGCCATTGCGATGCCTAGAATCACAAGGACGACCAGCGCCGGTGGCCAGCCCAACTCGACCAGCATTATCGACAAGAGCACCCCCAGCAACGCAAAGACTGAGCCCACTGAGAGATCGATTCCACCGGTGATGATGACAATGCCGAGACCAATACTGAAGATTCCATAGGCTCCGATGAGGCGCGCCATATTTTGAAGATTGGCGGGTGAGAGGAAGCGCGGATTCAGAATCGCGACGACGACGCACAAAAGTACGAGCAACAGGAAAGCACCGAGTTCTTTCTTCAATCTTCTCAGCTCCCTTTGACGATGAATTTATAGACCGTCGTTTGCGTGTACTTCTCGTTCGGCTTTAGCACAGTTGACGGAAAAGCAGGCTGATTAGGGGAGTCGGGGAAGTGTTGCGCTTCCAGGCAGAAGCCATCGCGAAAGTTGTAAAGCCTGCCGGCCTTGCCACGTGCGCCGTTAAGAAAATTGCCCGTATAGAACTGCATCCCTGGTTCGGTGGTCCACATCTCGAGGCCCCGCCCGCTTTTTGGGTCAAATACCTCAGCTGCGAGAGATAATTCCTTTCCCTGATTATTCAGCACGTAGTTGTGGTCGTATCCTCGTCCCAGTAGCAATTGTGGGTGCCGTTCATAAATTCTCTTTCCAATTGGTGTCATCTGAGTGAAATCGAACGGTGTTCCTGTCACCGATTGCAGTTGACCGGTTGGAATCAGGTCCTTGTCCACAGGTGTAAACCTGTCTGCGTTGATTCTAACTTCGTGACTGAGAATACTTCCGGTCCCCTGGCCCGACAAATTGAAGTAAGAGTGGTGGGTCAGATTGATTATCGTGGGCTTATCAGTGCTGGCTTCATAATCGAGACGCAATTCATCTGCATTTGTCAGAGAGTAAACGACCGTTACTGAGAGATTGCCGGGATAGTTCTCTTCGCCATCTTTGCTCAAATACGTGAGCTCCAAAGCGACACCGTCGGGGTGATCTATTGGCTTTGCCTGCCAGATCGCCTTGTCGAAACCACGTACGCCGCCATGAAGATGGTTTGCATCATTGTTCTGCGCAAGTTGATACTCCTGACCCTCAAGCGTGAATTTGCCCCCGGCGATGCGATTTGCGAAACGTCCTATTAGCGCCCCGAAGTAGGAGGCGTCGTTCACATAACCGCGGGCGTTATCGTAGCCAAGCACAATGTCTGCCATGCGTCCGCGTTGATCTGGGGTTCTGAGCGTTACCAGCACGCCACCGTAGGTGCTGATTTGGGCCTGGAGGCCATTCTTATTCGTCAACGTGTAAAGATCAACGGTGCCTCCGTCGGCAAGTTTGCCAAACACGCGCTTCTGAATCCGCGGTGTACGTTGAGTCGCATCGGCCAGTGACCCGGCAAAAGAGATGAACAAACCAACGATGATGAGAAGAGTACCGATGCGCGTCCAGCGTGTAGTCATTCGAATGGAGTTCGTCATAATTTTGATCCGTTTAAGCCGCCTGCTGGCCTACGGCAAGGCTCATTATGTTCTCTTCAGTGCATTCGGAGCGCTCGAGGATTCCAGCCAGCTTTCCCTCATGCATTACGGCTACGCGATCGCTGATATGTAATATCTCTTCCATATCACTCGATATCATCAGGATTGCCACACCGCTTTCAGCCAGTTCTCTCATTAGCGCATAGATTTCCGCCTTGGCTCCTACGTCAACGCCCCGGGTCGGCTCGTCGAAGATCAAAACCTTGGGATCTAAAGAGAGCCATTTCGCGAGCACTACTTTTTGCTGGTTGCCCCCGCTGAGGTTGATGACGCGCTCCTCGACGGAAGGGGCTTTGACATTGAGTTTGCGGCACATCTCACCGGCAATTGCGCGCTCGCGCTCAAAAATTATGAGGCCTGCCTGCGCACAACGTTCTAGTCCCGGTAATGTTACGTTCTCGCGGATGCCGATTTCTATGATCAGTCCGGCGAGGCGTCGATCTTCAGGAATGAGATAGATGCCATAGCGAATGGCGTCTTTTGGTGAGCGGATCTTGAGCGGTCGGTGATTCAGTCTGACCGTCACTTCGACGCCTCGATCAAGACCGAAGATTGCCTCGGCGATTTCTGTTCGACCGGCCCCAACCAGGCCTGCCAGTCCTATGATCTCTCCTTTGCCGATGTCAAGCGAGACGTACTTGCCGGGGTATCGGCTGGTGCAAAGCTTGTCAATCTCAAAATAGCCCGGGACTCTCTCGGCCTCTGAGTGTTGATAGAACTTGTCCAGGTCGCGTCCGACCATAAGCTTTACCATTCGGTCATGCGTGATCTCTTCCCGCGCTAGTATCCCTGCGTTTGCACCGTCACGAAGGACAACTACGCGGTCGGCGATCTGTTCAATCTCACCCAGACGGTGGGAGATGTAGATTATCGCCACGCCCTGCTTCTTCAAATCTTGAACAAGCTCCAGCAAACGCGCTGTCTCTGTCAGTGTCAGGCTTGAGGTCGGCTCGTCCATGATCAGGATGCGCGCATTAAGTGAAAGGGCCTTGGCAATCTCGACCATCTGTTGCTGAGCGATTGAAAGCCGCGACACCAGTGTCGTAGTCTGCACTTGCAGACCAAGACGATCGAGGTAGATTCGCGCTTCTTTGTGCATGCGGGGGCTATCAACCAAATGAAGAAAGCCACCGCGTACGGGCTCGCGACCGAGAAAAACATTTGCCGCTATGTCAAGATTGTCGAGAACGTTGAGTTCCTGGTGGATGAAGCTGATACCGTATCTGGTCGCCTCGGCGACGGATCTCACCGTCACGCGTTCGCCGTTAATAATGATTTCGCCGGCGTCTGGTTGATACACGCCACCGAGAATCTTCATCAAGGTTGATTTGCCGGCCCCGTTCTCTCCGGCAAGGCCGACTACTTCGCCGGGATGAATCTCGAAATCGACTCCCCTCAATGCGCGCACGCCGCCGAAGCGCTTCTCCACACCGCGCATCTGTAAGATAGGAGTAGCCATTAGGTTTGCTTACGTTCGGCCGCGGAGTTGATTGATACGTTGCGTAAACTCCGCGGCGTTATCCCGCCTTATTACCAGCGTGGGTACGAATACTTGTTTGTTTTCCGGAGTTACAGCGTCCCCGCCGCGGAGATGTTTTTGCATGAGCACAATAGCCTGATAGCCAAACTCGTAAGGTTGCTGCACGACGGTAGCAAAGATGGAACCATCACTCACGCCCGCCAGGGTCTCGTCTTCCTCGTCAAAAGCGATGATTTTCACCTGGCCCACCTTTTTGGCTTCGCGCACAGCGTTGACAATCGCTGGACCGTTATAGCTCCACAACCCGACCAGGGCGGCAACATCCGGGTAGCGCACCAGCGTATCCGACACGTTTGATTTTGCTCGAACGCGGTCAGTGTCGTCCGTCCGAATATCGAGAATCTCGATGTTAGTACCTTGTAAGGTTTCGCGAATTCCCTGCGTACGTTCCTGGGCATTGCGCGCGTCAAGCTTTCCTACAAAGAGCATGATCTTTCCGCCGTCCGGCAAAGCCTCTTTAATTAGCTCGCCTGCCTGGCGTCCAGCGGCAACGTTATCGGTTCCCACGTAGAAGGCGCGATCGCTCTTCGGCGCATCCGAATCCTGGGTCACCACAAGCGCCTGCTTCGCGACCTCGTTGATCATCTGCGTCTGATTATCAGGATCTACAGGACTAATCGCGATACCATCGACACCCTTCGCCAGCAAGTCGTCAATGATCCGCTTCTGCTCTCCGGCGGTACCGTCTGAAGGTATCCTGAACTCAACCTCTACGTCAGGAAGTTCAGAATCAGCTTTCTCGGTGCCACGACGCGCAATGGTCCAGAAGTCAGAAGCGTTGTTCGTGACGAATGCCACTCGCAAGGTCGATGTTTCCGTTCCCGTTCCCGTGGAGCCGGATCGGTTACAGGCAGTAACAGACAACGCCAGCGCGCAGATAGCCGTTAATAGAAATAGTTTCTTCATCTTAACCTCCAGAAGGATATCAATCCCTGGGATAGCCTTGCGGATTTCGCGAGTGCCACTCCCAGGCAGAACCAATAATCGTCGTAAGATCGGGTTGGCGTGGTTGCCAACCGAGCACGTCGTGAGCTCGTGAAGCATCGGCGACCAGGTGAGATGGATCTCCAGCCCGCCGGCCCTCGACTATGACCTTGATCTCTTTGTTAGTAACTTGCCGGGCAGCTTCAATAACCTCGAGCACAGAATATCCGTGCCCATTGCCCAGATTGATCGCGTCAGAGTCGCCACCTGAGCGCAGGTGATCAAGGGCAAGTATATGCGCCTCTGCCAGATCGCTGACGTGAATGTAATCACGAACGCACGTTCCATCCGGCGTTGCGTAGTCGTCACCAAAAACGTTAACGTGCGGCAGCTTTCCCTGGGCTGCCTTCAGTACGAGCGGGATCAGGTGCGTTTCCGGATCGTGGTCTTCTCCAAGTCTCGCAGTCGCACCCGCTGCGTTGAAGTAGCGCAACGCAACAAACTTCAGGTTATAAGCTCTATCGTAATCAAGCATGATACGCTCCATGAAGAGCTTAGACCAGCCGTACGGGTTAGTTGGAGACTGCGGATGATCCTCTCGTAGCGGCATTCTTTGTGGTTCACCATAAGTCGCGCAAGTAGAAGAGAAGACTATGCGCGAGGCTCCTGCGGCGATCAGGGCGCCGAGCAACCTGATTCCCTGTTCGACGTTGTTTTCAAAGTAAAGTGCAGGTTGGGTAACTGACTCGCCGACGTATGCTAATGCGGCGAAGTGCACGCAGGATTCGATCTTATGTTCCTTAACGATGCGAGTGACTAATTCACGGTCGCCAATGTCTCCCTGATAAAAGGAGACATTAGGTGGAACAGCGACGCGTCTGCCGCGCGACAAGTTGTCGAGCACAACCACATCTTGCCCACGTGCCTTTAGCAGTTCGGCTGTAACACTGCCGATATAACCTGCCCCGCCAGTTACCAAAACTGCCATGAACGTCTCCTCTTTTTTGAAGTGCGGCGGCCTGGCGCCGCTTTGGTCGCAACGTTGGACACACTGCCAGAGGGCCAAAGCGGCGCCAGGCCGCCGCACTCCAAAATCAGCTTCGCCGTACTCTCAGATGTCCGAACTTTGCACTGCCGGGTGACGAACCACTAAAGACATAAGGTCTGTACCCAGTCTCTGCCTCGTAAAGATCGGCCACCGCGGTAATGGCATTCTCTGCGTCATGTTGGCCCAGCACGGCAACGGTGCCGCCGCTGCCGCCCCCTGTAATCTTTGCCCCCAGGAGCCCGCGACCGGCGCCAATTTCTTTGACGAGCCTTACTATAGTTTCCGTGCCGGAGGAACCAAGTCCGCACGCTGAATAGCTCTGGTGCGACTGATACATCAGTTCGCCAAGCAACTCGTTTCCCCGTGGTTGGGCGCCGTCCTTTGCGGAAATTAATAACTCTGCGAAGGCACGCACTCGAAAATTCTCGTAGACAGCATGCGCTGCGGGGACGCGGACAGCGTAAATGCGCTCAGGGTCAATTCGAGTTACCGAGTCAGTGGTCCCGCCGTAACGCTCAAGAAAGGCCGCTCCCTCGATCTTCAGCGGCAGGTGCGGAGCGAAACGTCCTTCAAATTCTGAAGGAGTCAGGTTTGCCAGGTACCCTCGCCAATGCGGATCCTCAACTCTTAAATGGCCGTCCGTGGTTTCAACTTTGAGACCTGCAAGATCGGCAATAATGCGATAGCCCATGAACGCGCCCACGCGCACCGAGCCGTAATCGGCCCCACTAACTGAATGGCGCATTCCTGAGTCCAAACCCCACACGGCGAGCTCTTTCGGGAGCGAGATGGTCCCTAAGAGTTCCGCTGGCTGGCACAGCAACTCCAGAAGCTGGTTCGCCTCACCACAAGCGGAGGTCATCTGGTCCATAACGCCGCAGGGAGCCCCCACCACCAGATTCTCCACTCGCTGGGAGAGCAAAGCTAACTCTCGCGGTTCCAGGTCAATATTGTAGGCGGCGGCCACCGCGCTCATCGTGGCTACCTCGAGAGCTGCGGATGAACTCACCCCCTTGCCCTCCGGTACGCCCGATGAGATTAACAGTCGCGCACCATCATCGAACAGGAAATTCCGCTCGCGCCTCAGTACCAGGAATACCCCAGCAACGTAAGCTGCCCAATGTCGAGCCGGGTGGGAGCTAAAATAACGTTGCGCAGCGCTGTACTCAATTGGCTCGCCGTTCTGCTCGAAGTCAGACAGTCGCATCTCGAAAGAGACCTCACGCGTTTTATCAGCGGCAAGACTGACGATTCGTAGCTTCGCCTCATCATCTTTTTGAAGAGCCACAAAGGTTGCTTCGGCGATTGGCAACTCGAGCACTAAGGAGCCCGAATAATCGGCGATGCCTCCCATGACGTCGAGTCTGCCGGGGGCACGCGTAATCACCAGTTCGCAGTCTGCTTCAAAGAGCGATTTGGCGTCTGCGGTGTTGTTGGTCTCGAGACTGTTCAGCGTATCAATAAACGCCTTGACGTCGGGCAGATCGCGGATGTCGCCGCTTACTATTTGGTAAACAGTCTGCGGCTTTACATGCATAGTGTTTCAGTTCGCCCGGCTCCCGGGAATCAATCCGCGCCGGCTCAATGCCTCGCGCAGGTGCGGCTCGATCTCGTTGCGAATCGCTTCGTTTGCATATCCAATCCAGGCGATGTCGGCCTCAATCGTGAAAGGTGTACGCAGCGGTTCGCCAAACTCGTCCGTTACAATCACGCCCATCTCTCGCGCAATCAGCTCGGTGCACATGTCGTATGGATGACAGCAGATACCAAGCGTCAAGCCACGGCGATTTAATACTGTTTCGATCAACGGACGCAGATCCGCGACAAAGCGGTCATGTCCCATCATCAATTCGTAAAGCTGGCCACCCGATGCCAGATATTGATCTTCAAAACAGTGTGCCTTGCCTGGTTCGACGGGGCCTAGAGCGGCGCGCACGATCTCTTCGTCGATCGCTGCCAATTCATCGCGCGCGCCTGGAAAGAAGCGTGCGATCATAGCAAAGCCGTGCCGGATGGTCACGGCACGCGAAGGTCGCAATGGTAGCGCCTGACGCTCAAGGGTTAGCCGGTTGAATCTCTCCGCTTGCGCTCCCGTCCCCTTTTTAGCCCACAGCGTATCCGAAAGATGTTGCTTGACTAACGGAATCTCGGTTTGCACCGCCAGTTCAATATCTTGCAGAGTGGTTTCCTTGCCACGATTGGGCGCAACCCCGGTCAGAACCCAGGCGCTTCTTTTCTGATACATCAATCCCCGAGTGCCATCAATCGGATCGACAAGCACTCGCCAGATCGCATCGGCTTCTGAGGCATCACGCGGCAGGACCACCTGCCCGCCGGAAATGCCTTCCGCAATCAATACCACCGGAGTTTGCTGCGCCACTTCGCTCTCAAAAAGCTCGACAAGCAACTCTTCACTGACGCGATCAACTGCATATATCGTATCGCCCGCGGACTCGTCGTCAGCAACTGCCGCAAGCTCCTCGACAGCCGCTCGTTCGCATTCAGCGACCACAGCATCGCGTACATGTTCGTGGATGCGACGAATGGAAGCGAGCAATTCGCACATATCGGGTGCAGTGCTCATCGCCCCTCCGATTGCAGGTGCTTGTAGTGGACCTCCGCCTGGGCCCGTAATTCGCCGGCCTTCTCCTCGGGCGCCGTGTCGGAGAGAAAGTTTCCCCCGCCAATCTCCGGTCCGGCAAGGTATTTGAGGAGATTAGGTCTGCGAAGAGGCGGGTGAAACTCGAAATGAAAATGAAAGCCGCTGTAGTCACCACCGTTGGTCGGCGCCTGATGTAATGGCATAACGTAAGGGAAGGGCATCTTCCAGAGATTGTCAAACTTTACCAGCACTTGCTTCAGCACCGCAGCGAGATCCTGTATTTCCGCTCCTGACAGCGCCGCGATACTTGGATGTGTTGCCTTTGGTGCAACGAATACTTCGTAGGCATACCGGGCGAAGTAGGGAATGAAAGCAATGGCTGACTCGTTCTCGCAAATCACGCGTCGCCCATCTTCGCTCTCTGCCTGAAGCACGTCCTGAAAGAGAATTCGTCCAGTATCGCGGAGGTGGCGTTCGCTTGCCCGCGCTTCTGTTTCGATCGTCTTGAAGACGAAGTTGGTAGCATAGATCTGGCAATGCGGGTGGGGATTTGAGACCCCCACGGCTTCACCTTTATTCTCGAATATCAACACGTGCTTAATGTCCGGCCGCCCACCCAGTTCCAGATACTGTTCCTGCCACACGCCAAGGAGGTTCTCAATTTCGTTTGGTTCGAGTTCGGCTAGCGCCAGACTGTGATTTGGACTGTAACAAACTACGCGGGCGATCCCCGTCGCGGGCTGATTCCGATAGATTCCTGCCGGTCGTTGGAGATCTGTCGGAGCATTGGCGCCTACACACGGGTGATCGTTATCAAAGACGAAAGTACCCGTGTAGCTATCATTGCGCGCGCCACTAACTCGAAGGTTGCCAGGACAGAGATAACAGTCGGAAACGTAATCGGGCAGCGCCTCTTCTGCGTGCTCAATCGTTTCGCCACTCCAGGGGCGATTCTGTCTGTGCGCTGCCACGATTACCCATTCCTCGCGCAGCGGGTGCCAACGCTCTTCCCAGTACATGGTTATCGAATATGACTGCGAAAGTAGGCCGTTCTTCTCTCTCAAGCAAGCGCCAATTGCAATCTCGTTACCGAAGCGGGCGCAAAGCGAAACACCATCGTCCCGCCGTTGACTCTCGCTGTTTCGTCACGCGGTTCCACCGCGCGCGGGTTATGTGTCGGATGAACCTCCGAGCCCGGACCGCACCATGCTCCCCAATCATCAACAGCCAACTTGACTCGATGCTGGCGGTCGTATTCGCCCATCACCTTCCAATGACGCTCGATCAACTTCCATTTCGATCGCCTTCCCCGCAAGCAGTTCGTAATACTCTGCAGAATTAGCCCTAGGCTCTACCACGATAGTTCATAACCTCACTTAAGCTCGTCGAGTTTTGCCCTTGCCTCTAGGATCAACGCTCGCACCTTCGCCAATTCATCAAGGGACAAAAAGATTGTCAGTCTCTCGAAGTCTCCGGCGGACACCGCAGACGCAATGCCACCGCTTGTTTGTTTAAACACACGCACTTCGAGTCCGCCTCTCGTATGGTAGCTGGCCTCGAACCTGCTGTGTTTGGTGACGGTGGAATCCGCACGAGCGACAAAATCAAGGGCCTTGAGTAAAGGGGCAACATCCTCGTAGTCGATCAGAGCTCGCCGTTCAAGAGTAGGTTGAACCGAAGTGTCTCGCAAGGTGATAACGACACCGAGAGCAACGGAGTTATTACCGACGTCACGAAGCTCGAGCGCCTGAATGCGGATAGAACTAAGGCCTTCGATGGGTCCGACAGTGGTCCAGCCACGGATCAGAACGGTTTCGATGCGTCGCTCGAATTCTTCGAGTCTGGTTCGGGGCTCTTCGTAGTCGAACTCGACGGTACGTCGAGGTCTGGGTCCCGGTCTTTGAGCCTGCGCGAGTTCAACGAGAGGTACGGTAAGAAGAATGACGGTCAGAGCAGCTAGGTGAAGGGTTTTCATAGTAATTCTCCCAGGTTTAGGCGGCGTCATTCAACCTTTCATCACCACTGACAGCGAGGAGGAGAGCAATCAGCTTTTAAGCCAGATTTGAGGGAGAGTCAAATTGCGTGGTGGTACATGTCAAAATGTACCACAACCCAAAATTGGGGATGCGCTAACACCGAAGGTGTTCGCTAATTCCAGCCCAGGGGTTTGCTTTGAAACCCTGGGGATAAGCATATCGTTTTTTTCCTGCACCCTGAAAGGGTTGTAATGGGTTTGGAGTTTTGTGTGACGTGGGTGGATTGAGCGGCAGCGCACCCTCACCCTTTCAGGGTATGAACAAATAAAGGTGCAACCACATTCCCCAGGGTTTCAAAGCAAACCCCTGGGCTGAGATTTGCGAACCGTTTCAGGGTTGCTTGCGAAAGACCCATCTAAATCTCAATCTGCGAACCCATTTCGACAACTCGGTCAGGTGGGAGGCAAAAATAGGCAGTGGCGCTGGTGGCATTTCGCGACATCAAAGCAAAAATCTTCTCACGCCATAAAGCCATCCCGGGGCGTTTACTGGCAATGATGGTTTCGACGCCGAGGAAATAGGTCGTTTCATCCGAACGGAAAACAAAACCCGGCAAGCTCAAACTTTCAAGCACCTTGGGAATATCCGGATCCTCCATGTAGCCGTAGAAAACTCTCAGGCGGTAAAACCCGTTCCCGATTGTCTCGGCTTCGACGCGCTCTTCCAGGTCAACGTACGGCACCTGTTTTGTCTTAACCGTAATGAAGAGCACTCTTTCGTGAAGCACCCTATTGTGCTCGAGATTATTAATCAACGCGGGAGGCGTTCGGGTGGCAGTTCCACTCATAAAAACCGCTGTGCCGGGTACTCGCACGGGTGGATGTCGCTCAACCTCCTCAAGGAACTCCTCGAGTGGGCGAGCCTCTGATTGGATTCTTTCATTAAGAATCCGCCGTCCTTTCTTCCACGTTGTCATGATAATGAGAACCAGGGCCGCAAGGACTAAAGGAAACCAGCCACCATGCGCTACCTTAATAATATTCGCCCCAAAGAAGGAGAGGTCAATAACCAGGAAAAATGCGGTTAGCACACCTGCTGTCAGAAAGCTCCAGCGCCAACGTTGGCGAGCGACAACATAGAAGAGCAACGTCGTTATTACCATTGTCGAAGTAACCGCAACGCCATAGGCGGAGGCGAGATTGCTAGAAGTGCGAAATCCAATAACAATTGCAATACATCCGATCATCAGCGCCCAGTTAACCGCCGGGATGTATATCTGCCCGAATTCTTTGCTCGAAGTATGAAGGATCGTTAGGCGCGGACTTAAACCGAGTTGCACCGCCTGCATAGTTAAGGAAAATGCCCCTGTGATAATCGCCTGCGACGCGATGATCGCGGCCGAGGTGGCGAGCAGAACAAGCGGAACCAAGGCCCAGGAAGGCGCAAGCCGGTAGAACGGGTTTTCGGCTGTCAAAGGATCTTCCAACAACAACGCCCCCTGGCCAAAGTAGTTAAGCAGCAGCGCCGGAAGCACGATTGCAAACCAGGCCAAGCGGATTGGCCTTATTCCAAAATGGCCCATGTCCGCGTAGAGGGCCTCGCCGCCGGTAACAACCAGAAACACCGAGCCGAGAATCAGAAAACCATGCCAACCATTGCGTAGAAAGAAATCCAGTCCATGGAATGGGTTGATTGCTGACAGAACTTCGGGGTAGTGCACAATCTGCACCAGGCCAAGAAGGGCCAGCGCTGAAAACCATGCCAACGTGACTGGGCCAAAGACCTTTCCAACCCTTGCGGTTCCTCGACTCTGAAAGAGAAATAGACCAACCAGAATCGCAATCGTTGCCGGTACGATATACGGACTCAGTACTGGGGTAGCTACACTCAGGCCTTCCATCGCTCCCAGGACGGAAATCGCTGGCGTAATGGCGCCGTCGCCGTAAAGCAGGGCAGCGCCAAAGATTCCTATCACGATCAGAAACCAGCGTTCGTTTTTGCCGGAAGGGGTAATAGGAGTTGCCAGGGCTGTCAATGAAAGGATGCCACCCTCGCCCCGATTGTCAGCATGCAGAATGAAGACGAGATACTTAATCGAAATAACTATAATCAGCGACCAGAATATAAGTGAGAGCACGCCGAGGATGTTCGCAGGTGTAACCCCAATCGAGTGTGGTCCATGAAAACACTCGCGCAAGGCATAGAGCGGACTGGTTCCAATGTCCCCGTAGACAACACCCAGTGCAGTTAAGGAGAGGATGGCAAGATACCGTCCGGTTGGTTGACTGCGGGTTGGACGTGTACCGGGAAGCGTCGAGTGAACGTCTGGGGATTCGGTTAGTGCCATCCTGGTTAGCTGACCACTGGTTCTATCGAGTTGAGGTCAAAAAATATGTGCGTCCAGGTAGAACGCTGGAACGCACGCTTAATCACCCCTGCCTGTTCCCACGTTTCTAGAATGGCACAGAAGGCATAAAGATTTCGTAAAGACGACTTCAAATGGCTCTGGCTGATGAATACTGGTCTCTATTTGCCTGGATCGAAGCGGTAGCCGATCCATGGTTCGGTAAGGATGTACCTGGGTTTCGAAGGATCAGGTTCTATCTTTTTTCGGAGGTTGCCTACGAACACTCTGAGGTATTCGGTCTGTTCAGTATAATTGCCGCCCCAAACAGCTCCCAGTAATGTGCGATGCGTGAGTACCCTGCCGGCGTGAAGGATAAAATGTACGAGCAGGTCGTACTCTTTTGGTGTGAGATGCACCTCACTGTCGCGCACCGTCACCTTACGCGCCCCACGATCGATCTGGAAGTGTCCCGTCAGCAGCACTGCTTCAGTGGTTTCCTGATTGGAAGGCATTGAGGCCCGGCGCAGCGCCGCACGCACCCGCGCAACAAGCTCATCGATGCCGAAGGGTTTCGTAATGTAGTCGTCAGCGCCAGCATCCAGCGCTTCTACTTTCGTCCTCTCTTCTCCACGTACTGAGAGCACGATGATTGGAATCTGCGACAGACTTCGAATACTGCGACAAAGGTCGATCCCATCCAGATTCGGCATCGCCAGGTCCGTAACGACAAGATCAGGGTGCCAGTCACCGAATGTCTCTAATGCTGAGGTTCCATCACTGGCTGACCTGACATCGTAACCGTGACCTTTGAGTCCGGTGCGAAGAACGCGAGTAATCTGCGGTTCATCATCTACGATCAGGATTCGCAGTCGTTCCATCGTGTCCTTCGGGCTGATTAAGCTCGGTCGTAATATCGTCATTGCCAATTGGGAATGTAAACATGAACCTAGGCCCTTTTGACCCACTTTCAATCCAGATGCGGCCACCGTGAGCTTCTACGATTCCTTTGGCAATTGCCAATCCGAGACCCGTACCAGTTGCTCGTCTAGCAGAGAGATCCCCGTTTGTGGTGGCTCGGAAAAATTTGTCGAATACTCGTCTCCGGAGATCCTCGGGTACACCTGGACCTTCGTCTTCAACTGAAACTTGGATTGTCTCATTATCTGTCTTGAGGGCCGAAACGCTGATTGTGGAGCCTGTAGGTGAAAACTTGGACGCATTATCGACCAAGGTATAAATAACTTCGCTTAAAGCTTTCGCGTCGACCCTTGCGACTGGTAGATCTTTGTCGATGTGGACTGCTATTCGATGTCCGGAAAGCAGTGGGGCAGCTCTTTCCAATGCTCTCGCAATGATCTCTTCCATTGCGCCCCAGCGGCGTTGTAGTTGCAGTTCCCCTGCTTCGATTCTTGCGAGTTCAAGGAGACCTTCGGCAAAGCGGTTAAGCCGGTCGCTCTCTTCATTTATTACTTCCAACATCTCGCGCCGCGCCGCCGCATCAAGACTGATCTTCTTGTCGCCGTTGTGATTGCTGGCCTCTTCCAGCAGAGTGGTAACCGAGGCTTTGATCGCCGTAAGAGGTGTACGGATATCGTGGGTTACGGCATCCAGAAGGGCTGACTTGAGACGCTCACTCTGCTTCAGGGCTTCAGCATGACTGGCGCGTTCAAAGGCTCTGCGGAGCTCTTGATACAGACGTTCAATTTCGAGTCTGCCGGCTTCGGCCTCCTCAGCCCTTCGTCTGGCCCGGGCAGACAAGTGCCCGACGGTGAGTGCGGTGACTAAAAAAGCTGCTAGCGCCACCCAGTTGTGCGGGTCCTCAATCGTCCATGTATGAAGCGGTGGTAGGAAAAAGAAATTGAAGCTCAACATCCCCAGTACCGATGCCAGAACCGCAGGACCACTTCCCCAGAGAGTGGCGGAAAAGAGAACCACGACAAGCAGCGCCAGGGCCACGGTGGTCGAGTTCACCTGATGTGTGATAGGCCCCAAGACGATCGTGACCCCGGCAATACAGAGTGCTGCCAGGTTAAAATTGGTGATCTTTTTCGACAGGATGGTCAAAAGCAAAAACCTCAGCTATAAGGATACATCACCTCCCGCTTAGGAGTAGCGGACTTGACGTCATTCACTTGACGTAGGTCCGAGAGTCAGGTAATCAAGGCTGTTAATCCCTTGGCGGCTTTTGTTCCCGGGGCGAAATACGAGCCTTACCCAACCTGCAAGTGCTCGATGTGATTCGAGAGGGTTAGTCCAATGCGCCATGAACCAGTCCGTTACCTCGGGCTCGATTATGAACCGGGGAGTTGGCGACAGGAAGAACCTTTCCTCTCGCATGATGAACGTGTGTTTGCCTACGTTCATCGCGCCCGTAGTAAGCCTGATGTATGGGATCAGAGCCGGCTTCTTGAATTGCTTGGGCTGATTAACTACAGGGTACTTACAGGCAATAAAGTCTACATTCAGGTGGGCGGCAGTGTTTTCAGGACTCTGTACGCGGGGTACTGGCGCAGTGTCTTTACCGGTACTGAGCACTATTTGCTAAGGGCGAGGAGATCACGAGCGCGATCTGGAGCGAAGAATCCGGTAGTCCAGCAGTCAATTTGCCGATTGTCTACTCGAACGACGGCTGGACCATGGGAGGTCATTCAGTATCGTTCATGCTGTCCCTCGATAACTCGTCCGACTGCTAATTAGTCGAATCTAACTCCTCTAATTCCACAATGATTTTTGGTTCCGTTTGGCCTCAAGCTTGCAACGGATGCCGTCGCATTGCTTAAAGCCCTGGGAGGAGACCGAAATTTACGGGCTTGTCTGGCCTTTTTGAGTGAGGCCTGTACTAATTCTAATCAAAGAGGATAGGGGGCAAAGATGAAAAGAGAACAATTAAACGAATTGATATACCAGGCGCTTGAAACCGAAATGGGAGGCGTCCAGGTCTACAAAACAGCGCTTCAATGTGCAGTGAACGAGGACCTTAAGGAGGAGTGGGAGGAATACCTCGAGCAAACAGAAAACCATGTTGAAGTCGTTCAGAAAATGATGCAGAAGCTTGGCCTCGATGCTGAAACGGAGACGCCGGGGCGCGAGGTGGTGCGCCATCATGGAGAGTCCCTGGTTAAAGCGATGGAGATGGCCATGCAGGCTGGTGACCCCGCTGCCGCGCAAATAGTGGCTGCGGAATGCGTTACCTTGGCCGAGACGAAGGACCATCTGAATTGGGAATTGATCGGAGAGGCGGCGCAAAAACTCAAAGGCGCAGAGGCGAAAGCTCTCAAGGAAGCCTATGACGAGGTCGAGGAGGAAGAGGACGAACATCTTTATCACACGACCGGTTGGACCAGAGAACTGTGGATTGAATCTTTGGGAATGCCGGCGGTGCTTCCTCCTCCAGAAGAAGAGAAGGATGTGAAGACTGCTATTGGCGCGGCCCGAGCCAAACACGCCCGCGCCGACATGCTTTAAGCCAGGGTCTTTCATTCGTGGAAATTTCGTGTAACAAAGGATCAGAATTTTGTTTTTCTGCGATCATGTGGTTTCGTGGATCATTTCTTAGACGGCCCAAAAGACCTGATCCACGAAACCAAGAAATTACACGAACTGAACTCCCTGCTTTCTCAACTTAATCTTTCACGAAGACCTTGTAGTCCCACGGGGCCAGTTCGACTTGGCTGGCCCCATCCAGGGTCACCGAGTCTCCGCTAAAATGTTCGAGGTACTTTCCGTGATATAGACTCTCTGTGAAAGTCACCGTTTGATCTCGATTAGAAAAATTTAGCACAACGAAAACCTTGTCGTTGTCATTCCGGCGAACAAAACTGAACACCTTCATTGGGATGCTGTTCGGTACGTAAATCATAGTTGCGCCCCATGGAGCATTCCAAAGCGCCGTGTTCCTTTTCTTCAAAGCCAACAGACTTCTGTAAAGATCGCCACTCGGATGTTCTCTCCAGGAAATCCGGTCCTTCTCAAAGAATGCGAGACGCTTCGTATTACCTGCCTCTTGTCCGTTATAGATGAGCGGCATGCCTTCACCTACTACAGACAGAACCATCGCTGCTTCGAGGCCCTTGTCGAACTGTTCAAACTCTGTCCCTTCCCAGGCGTTTTTGTCGTGATTACTCACAAAAGTCATGCGCATTGCCTCCGCAGGAAAGGAGTTCTCATTCCAGGAATAGTAGACAAAAAGAGCATTGAGATCAGCGCTTCTTCCTGTAGCGATATCATGAACGGCGTCGTACCAACTCCACGCATAAGTCATATCGAATGCTTCCGTATGGAGATCCCGCGATTCCCATTCGGCCAACATAAAGACCGGCTTGATGGCGTCCAGTTCCCTCCGCACGTTGTTCCAAAAATCGATGGGGACGAAACCCGCTACGTCACAGCGAAAGCCATCAATATCCGTTTCCTTAACCCAATACTTCATGGCTTCAGTCATGTACTCCCGAAGGCCCTCATGCCGGTAATCAAGGTCGATGATGTCAGACCAGTCCCACCATGGCGTTGGGCGGAAGTCGCCTTTCCAATCGCGCGCGTACCACTCGGGATGTTTGGTGACCAGATTGTTGTCCCAGGCAGTATGGTTGGCTACCCAATCAAGAATCACATACATCCCTTGACGATGCGCTGCCTTAACGAAATGTTTGAAGTCTTCCAGGCTTCCGAATTCGGGGTTCACGCTGTAATAGTCTTTAACCGAATACGGGCTGCCCAGACTGCCCTTGCGATTCTTTTCGCCGATCTCGTGAATAGGCATCAACCACAGGATGTCTACCCCAAGGTTCTTCAGCCTCGGCAAGTGTTGTTCGGCCGCGGGAAATGTTCCTTCTTCGGTAAACTGGCGAGTGTTGATCTGATAAATCGTCGCATTCTTAGTCCATTCCGGGTGCTTAATCCGTACGTAAGGGATCGGTTGACAAGGGTTAGGGCGCATCGAGTCTTGCTTTTGCGGGCAGCTGTTTAGGTCGAGAAGCAAAGAATTATAATCAATATTGCTAGCTTGCATGTATTTGTCCTCACCTCGGCAGGTCCGGTGAATCTTAATCTCCTTTTTTCATAAGTTGTATAATGACCGCGATCGTGATGTCGACTCGATGCGCAAACTCATCCTCGGCCTAACATTTCTTATTGTTGTCGGTAGCCTGGTCTTCCTTCTCCTTCGCTTTTTACGAGAGGCCGGTGATCCCCCCACGCCCGTTGGCTGGCGTGCCAACGTAACCACGGTGGCAGGTGATGGCGCCCCTGTTTTCCGCGATGCATCACAGCCGCTTGCGGCGGGTTTCTCCGATCCTTTTGGTATCGCGATTGGTCCTGACCGCACAATCTACGTCTCAGATGCGGGCGAGAGCAACCGGATTCGCAAGCTCGCAACGGAGGGAGCGGTAACCACCCTGGCCGGAGGTGTTGAAGGCTATGCTGATGGTCCAGGCCAGTCTGCGTCTTTCAATTCACCTTCGGGACTGGCCCTGGATTCGAAGGGCAACTTGTATGTTGCAGACACCGGAAATAATCGGATTCGAAAGATCACACCGGAGGGGCTGGTCTCAACAGTAGCCGGAGATGGAACACCGGGACATCGCGATGGTGCGGCTGCTCAAGCATGGTTCGATGGTCCTATCGGCATAGCCCTTGACGATGAGGGGAATATCTATGTGGCAGACACATACAATGATCGGATTCGATTGATCTCAAACGATGGACAAGTCAGCACGGTTGCGGGGGCAGAACACCCCGGTCATGCCGATGGCGATACAAGCACCGCCCTCTTTGATACTCCGTGTGCCATTGTAGTTATGGCTGACAGGTCTCTGATCGTCGCGGACACGGGCAACAATAGTTTGCGAAGGATTACGTCTGATGGACAGGTCACAACGCTGTCGATCTCATTCCCCGCTGACGATAGCCAGGCTGATCTGAGAAAGCCTGTAGGACTAGCTTTGACGCACGATGGACTTCTTTATGTCACAGAACTCGACCGAGCGCGTGTAGTTCAGGTCACGCCAGATGGTGCAGCCCGCGTCATCGCGGGAGGTAACCCCGGCTTTGCAGACGGACTGGAGGCTGCTCGACTTAACCAGCCAGCCGGCGTGACTATTAGCGAGCAGGGCGATCTGTATGTTGCCGACAGCGGCAATTACCTTGTACGTAGACTGGGCCAATCGATTAACAAACCCGAGCTTCCAGATCTCATTGCGCCGTTGCCGCGACTCAGCAACACGACGCTTGGTCATGAGTCTTTTCTCTGGCCGTTCGAACCTCAACAACGCCCACATGAGATAGTCGCAACCATGGGCGAAGTGCGCGGCAGTTACGACTCGACTGACAGCCGGGAGCGCCTGCATAGCGGAGTTGATGTTTTCGGGGCCTACGGCAGAGTCGTTCACGTAATACGATCGGAAAAGGTCACAAGTCCGCTCGCTAGCTGGGGGTTCGGAGGGCTTAATGAAGGAATGCGAGTGGGAGTGATCTCCTACATCCACTTGCACGTTGGGCGCGATAAAGATGCAAAGGTTTTTGACGACGCACGCTTCGTCCCGGTACAGGATGAAGATGGCAAGATAAGCAGGATAAGGGTCCGGCGCGGCACACGTTTTCGTCCAGGCGACGCGATTGGCACCGTGAATCGCATGTACCACATTCACTTGAACGTTGGTCCCCCGGGAGCGGAAATCAACTTTTTGGCGCTCTCACCCATGGGCTTCAGTGATCGAGTAGCTCCGCGGATCGAACGCGACGGCATTCAACTGTTTGATGAAACCGGAACCCGTCTCACCGAGCAGGAATCGGGTCGCCTGGTGGTGAGTGGTCGCGTCCGAATCGTTGTGGAAGCATTTGATCGCAACGAGATGAACAGCAGTCGACGTAAGCTGGGTCTTTACCGGCTCGGTTATCAGGTACTTAAGGATGATGGCGCGTCCGACTCTGAACTACCGGCTCCTGGGTTCGAAGAGCCACGCATCACTCTTGAATTCAATCGGCTTCCGGGCGGCAGGGAGGCACCCAAGCTTACCTACGCTGAGGAGAGTGGCATCACCGTCTATGGCAGTAAGACGACGCGATTTCTTTACGAGGTGACCAACACGGTGCGTGATGGCCGGGCGGCGCCAGGATTATGGGAGACAGCGGAATTGCCTGGAGGCGACTACATACTCCGGATCATTGCTGCTGATTATTCCGGTAATGAAGCACAAGAAGGTCGAGACGTTTTGATCAGAGTTAAGTGATGTCCGATAAACTTCAGTTTGTCGTTTTGCATGAGCGAAACCTCGTCAGGAACGCAGCCACGGATGACACTGAGAACGAAAATCACTTCGTCCTCGAAAGCACGAGTAAAGAAAAACTTGCCCCATCCGGAGCCCTTCGTCTTCACGAAAGCACGGGCACTGAAAGACGACAAACTGAAGTTTATCGGACGTGGTGGGTATTAAGGAGCACGCAAAACTCCGAGAGGCTTGCGTCTCAACACGGGCACACTCGCCAGCACCCCTACCGCCACTACCAGGACGACAGTGCCCGCGATTCCTCCTCCAACAACTAACGGCGCAAGTTCCCACGGAATCTCAAAGACAAACCGCGCCATTGTGTATGACAGAGCCACCGCTGCTGCTGAACCAATCAGGCCGGCAATCAGGCCCAGCAATCCGTATTCGGCCAGCACCGTCGTCAGCACAATCCTTCGCGTCGCTCCTAAAGTCTTCAACAGAGCAGCCTCGTAGGTCCTTTGATACTTGCTCATTGCAATGGAGCCAATCAAGATCAGAGTGCCGCTGAAGAATACAAAGCCGCCAATGAAAGTCACCGCCAATGAGACACTCCGCAGGAGGCGCGTGACGAGTTGCAACACTTCAGCCACGTCAATAATCGAGACGTTCGGATACTGCTCAACTATCAGGCGCTGTAGTCGCGATCGGGACTGGTCATCTACTGGACCATCGAGACCGCCTACATACATCGTTGGCGCGTCGTCCAATACATTTGGGCGAAAGAGAATCATAAAGCCCGTGCGTGACCGGCGCCAATCAACCCTTCGAACGCTGGTCACCCGTGCGGTCAACTTTCTGCCCACAATGTCCAGAGTCATCGTGCTGCCGACATCCAGTCCCTGCAATCCTCTCATGTCTTCGGCGATCGAGACCTCGGGATCAGCCGCCGGAGTTGGCTCCCACATCTTGCCTGCGATAATCGTTTCGTTCTCCTCGAGCAGGTGACGATAGGTGACAATATACTCCCGGCCCAATCTGCCGCGGTCACCCCTCATCTCGCCGGACCCAAGGTCGATTTCCCGTCCGTTGATTGCCGCAATACGGGCCCGGACAGTTGGTATGAGCTCCGGCCGTTCCCCGATCGCTTCTTCAATCAGGTTCTCGACACCGACCTTCTGATCCTTCTGAATGTCAATCAGATACATGTTTGGAAGGTTGCCGCGGTTTGCCGGGTCGATCTCCAGCAACAGATTTCTTTGCAGTGATTGCACTGCTATGACGAGAAAGGCGCCCAGTCCCACCGCCATCAGAATCACACGCGTCTGATTACCCGGCCGATGCAGACTATTGATGGCGTGGCGTACGGCAAAAGAGTGGACTTGCCGCGTGCGTTTGACGAGCCAGACCAGACCCAGCGATGCGAGTTGGAGGAGCGCTCCGGCGATTGCGACACCGCCGAGAAAAAACGCCCCGATTCTGAGGGAGCCAGCCTGCCAGGAGAAAACCACTACGAGCCCGGCGATGACAAGTAAGGCAGTCATCCACCTGACCAGATCAAACTTTCGAGTCCGCGCGGTCTCATCGTTGCGCAGCAGCATGTTCGGTCTGATATGCCGAATTCGAAGCAAGGGAAGCGCCGAGAAAAGCAGCGAAATCAGCACGCCAAGCATGAGTCCCTGAATAACAGTTCCGGTGCGCAACGCATGATTCATATTTGCGGGGAGACTGTCGGCAAAGTAACTTTCAACTCCGAAGAGCGCGAGCTTTGCCAGTAAAATCCCGAAAACGCTTCCCGCGAGTCCCAGGGCTATGACCTGGGCGATGTAGACAGCAGTAATCTTGCTACTGGTGGCACCGAGACATTTCAGAACCGCGATGGCCTTCTTTTTCTGTTCGATGAAGACTCTAGTCACGTTCGCGATCCCTATACCACCCAGCACCAGGATCACCAGCCCCACCAGTGAAAGGTAGTTCTCCGACCGGGTGTACTGTTCGTTGATGTTCTCTTCAGACTGCTTGTAAGTGCGGATATTGATCAGATTGTTCGTGAGCGACGACCGCAACTGGGTAACGAGTGAGTCAAGGGATCCCTCATGAGTGCTCAAAAGAACGCGATAGCGCGCCCTGCTCCCAAAGCCCGTCAGCCCGGTGTCTTCGATTGCAGACCTTGCGATAAATACACGTGGCCCCAGTCGGAACCCCGTGCTGCCACCGGGGTCAGTATTCATTACGCCGCGAATCTGAAATACAACGTTGCCGATCTTTACCTCATTGCCGACTCGAAGATTCAATCTGTCAAGCAGGCCTTGGCCGACAATCGCTCCGTGTTCTTCCAGAATTTGCGAGTTGAAGTGACGGCCATCAGTCAGCGTGAAGTCTCCGTACAGCGGGAATTCTGGTCCAACGGCTTTTAGTTCAATCAAGAGCGCGCCTTCCTCTGACGCGTCATTTGGTCGCGCCATGGTCGGCATCTCGACGGTGTCGGTTCTGCCGGTAACCAGTGGAGACTGGGCCACCTGGCTAATGGCTGCACGAGTCGCTTCGTCCAAGACCCGCGTCGAGTCGATCTGGACGTCCGCGCCGAGCAGCAGGCGCGCCTGACTCACGAGTGCTGAGTTGGCATTTTGCAGAGTCGAGCGCAGGGCAACGATTGAGCCAACACCCACGCCAATGCAGACGAAGAAGAAGAGCAGCCGTTTCCACGAGGATCGGATCTCGCGCCGGGCCATGCGCATTACAAAGTTCATTACTGAAGAACCTCTGCGACGTCAGTCTCTTCGGCAGGCACGGAAGTAATTCGGACTTTGTCACGGACGACGCGTCCGTCACTCAGTGAAATGCTTCTCTCCGCACGTTCAGCAAGATTGTGATCGTGGGTGACGAGCAACAATGTTGCTCCTCGTCTTTGATGAATCTCAACCATCAAATCGATGATGTGCCGGCCATTATATGAATCCAGATTCCCCGTCGGCTCGTCGGCGAGCAGAATCGAAGGATCGTTTGCGAACGCTCGGGCAATGGCGACTCTCTGTTGCTCGCCGCCGGAAAGTTGTGAAGGGTAATGCGTTGCGCGGGCCTCAAGATCAACGTCTTCTAGCAGTTGTTGCGCGCGCACAATCGCATCTGCTTTCCCTGCAATCTCGAGCGGGACCAGGATGTTCTCGAGAGCAGTAAGCGATGGGATCAAGTGGAAAGACTGAAAGACAAATCCAATCTTTTTGCCGCGCAGCCGGGCCAACTCGTCCTCGTTCATACTCACAATCGACTCACCATCTATTCGTATGTCACCATTGGTGGGTGCATCCAGACCGGCGATCAGCCCGAGGAGCGTTGACTTGCCGCTCCCTGAAGGCCCGACGATGGAAACAAACTGGCCATCAGGGATGGTAAGATTCAGTGAATGTAGGATTGTGAGTGTTTCGGACCCTGAAGGGACCTGCTTTGAGACGTCGAATAACTCAATCATGAAGAGAACTTTCTTCCTTTTTATTCTGACATTGCTTTGCTTTTCGGCTTGCAGAGACCAGGGCGCCCCTGCTCCCGAATCGACTCCAGCACCGCAAGCAGGGGCGCAAGCAACAACGAGTTTACCCAAGATTGTCGCATTCGGCGACAGCCTGACGGCGGGCTATGGACTGGCTGCGCACGAGACGTATCCCGCACTGCTTCAGGCCAGGCTCCAACAGGACGGTTATGAATACGAGGTTGTCAACGCGGGAGTTTCAGGCGACACGAGTGCTGGCGGAGTTCGTAGAATCGACTGGGCGCTCGATGGAGACGTGCGTGTCTTGATTCTCGAGTTGGGCGCCAATGATTTTTTGCGCGGACAGCCTGTTGCCCAGACGAAGAAGAATCTCGCAGCAATCATCGACCGTGCCCAGGCAGAAGGCGTGAAGGTTTTGCTTGCCGGAATGCTTGTGCCGACCAGCGCGGGCCGGCAATACCAGGAACAGATCCACAGCATGTTTACTGACCTTGCAAGTGAAAAAGGCGTGCCACTGATTCCGTTTTTCCTCGACGGAGTCGCGGGGGTCTCGTCGTTAAATCTTCCCGACGGCATCCATCCCAATGCAGCCGGTACGAGGATTGTGGCTGAGACTGTTTACAGGTATCTGAAACCGATGCTCTAAAGAACTCATGCGCTTATGATGACAATCAAGACCGACGTAATCATCATCGGCGCTGGTCCAACGGGCCTCGCCCTCGCTTGCCAGCTCTCAAGATACGGTGTTGATTTTGTCGTTGTCGAAAAAAATCCGGGTGTCACCACCTATTCGAAAGCGCTGGGTGTTCATGCCCGCACGCTCGAAATTTACGAACAACTGGGCCTGGCTGAGACGGCTGTTTCATTCGGCACGGTAGCCGGAAAAGTACGCATGCTTGAAAGCGGACGAGTTCTTGGCGAAGTCGATCTGTCTAACGTCGGACAGGGCTTGAGCGCCTATCCCTACTTGCTTGTGCTGGAGCAGAGTAAGAATGAGCGGCTAATGTACGAATACTTGCGAGCTCATGGACGTGATGTCCACTGGAACACCGAGCTCGAACATTTTTCGCAACTGCCAACGAAGGTTTCGGCGCACGTTAAGAATAAGGCTGGCGCGTCTCAAATCATCGAAGGAAAGTACCTTGTCGGTTGTGACGGGCCAAGGAGTTTGGTGCGGCAGGAGCTCGGGCTCTCGTTTGAGGGCAGTACCTTCGAGCGATTGTTCTACGTTGCCGATGTTGGGATTGATTGGAAGTTCAGTCATGACGCATTGCACGTCTGCCTGGCGCCAAACGGGGTCGTGGCTTTCTTTCCACTGCCAGGCGAGAGACGTTGGCGCATCGTTGGAGCCTTTCCCGAAGGTCTCGATAAGGACGAAGGCGAAATTCTTTACGACGAGATTGAAGCGCGCATTAAAGCTGAGGCAGAACTCGAGCTCGACATTACGCGGGTCGATTGGTTTTCCACTTACAAAGTCCATACGCGCCATGTGGACCGATTCTCTTCGGGACGATGTTTCGTTGCTGGAGATGCAGCCCATATACACACGCCGGCGGGCGGGCAAGGCATGAACACGGGTATCCAGGATGCTTATAACCTCGCCTGGAAGCTGGCGCTGGTTCTAAAAGACGGCGCCAATGAGAAGATTCTGGAAACCTACAACGAGGAGCGTCTGCCGAATGCGAAAAGACTGACAGCGACTACCGATAGGATGTTCAATCTCGCCGCCGGTAAAGACTGGTTCATAGGCTTAATCCGAATAACGGTGTTTCCGCCCCTGGCAAAATACATTCTCAGCATTGAGGCGATTCGAAAGAGGTTTTTTATCCTTGTTTCGCAAATCGGGATCAGGTATCGCGATAGCTGGTTGAGCTTGCACGAGGGAGATAAAGAGTTCGAAGTCAAAGCGGGCGACCGCATGCCCTATTTCCTGGTTGATGGTAAGAGCATTTTCGATCGGCTACGCTCGCCGAAATTTCAGCTTATTAGTTTCCCGAAAGGCGAGAGTGTTATTGAAAATCCTATAAACGGTAATGAGCTCGATAGCGAAAGCGCAGCGGAGATCGAAACCGCCTATCCAAATCTGATTAATCGTGAGGTTGTCCCTCTTAACCAGCACATAGCGGAGATCTTCGGTACAAACCGATCATTTATCGTATTTTTGAGACCTGACAACCACATTGGGTTCATATCATCGGATACATCGACGCTCCCGGTATTGAGGTATCTAAGAAAAGTTTTTGGCCGGGACCCGATTGAGAGCTAAACCCCAGAGACAGGCTCCAGCAGCTTTTGGGACCTTGCGAAGACAAAGCACAGGTTTTTTGAGTATCGGCGCTCATTGGTTCAATGGCTGGGGCAAGTCGGCAACGGTGTAAGCCACCACTGCGACTGCAGCGACGCAGAGGGCCAGATCGCGCGGATCGATCTTTTCCAGTGTGTCAGCCTCCGTATGATGAATGTCGAAATAGTGAGTGCCGTCCACAGTGAGACCAGCGCCGATCACGCCTTCGCGCATGATTGGCCCAATGTCCGCGCCGCCACCATCTGGACCAATTCGATCGGCGCTGATGCCGGTTAAGAGTTTGGCGATCTCTTCAAGGTTTGAGCGGGCCTGAGCTGGCGCTGCCTTATCAAGTCCAAAGCCTAAGGGTCGATAAGTTCCTGAGTCCGCTTCCATGGCAAAGATGTGTTTGGCGAGTTCGTTCCGGTAAGCGTCACGATAGGCATTGCCGCCTCGCAGCCCGTTCTCTTCGTTAGAGTAGAGGACCACCCGAATCGTACGCCGAGGTCTCAGGCCCAGCTCTTTAAGTAATCTTACCGCCTCCCAGACTACGATACAGCCACCGCCATCATCGTGCGCACCCTGGCCCACGTCCCAGGAGTCGAGGTGCCCGCTAACGAGGACGATCTCATCAGGTTTTTCCGAGCCTCGGAGTTCAGCTACCACATTGGCTGATTCAGCGTCAGGTAGAAACTTAGCCTCCATCTTTAGTCGCAGTCGCGCGCTCTCGCCCCGATCTTGCAGTCGCTGCAACCATTCTGCGGTCTCGATAGTTACAGCAGCAGTCGGGATCTTCGGCTGCTTCTCGTCATAACTCATCCCGCCGGTGTGTGGCGTCTGAAGACTAACAGGTGTAATGGATCTTACGAGAGCGGCTACTGCGCCATAACTGGCCGCGCGTGAAGCCCCGGCTCCACGATATCGAACGGTGGCGCCATACGTTGTAAATGGCACATTGTAAACGACGATCTTTCCGCGCACGCGCTGACCCAGGGCGTCGAGTTCTTGAAAATTCCGCACGACAACCACTTCGGCAGTGATGCCTTCCGCCGGGGTGGCGATGCTGTTGCCCAATCCCAGCATTGACAGTTTGCGAGGAAGGGGACTAAGCATCTCCAGACTCTCTTCACCTCGCACCCAATGTGGCACCATAACCTTTTCAGCGCGTACGTTCTCCAACCCATCTCTCTTCATTTCTGCAAGGGCCCATTCGATCGCGCGTTCCAAACCCTTTGAGCCACTGAGCCTGTGACCGATGCTGTCGGTGAGGTAGGCGAGGCGGCGGTAAGCAGTATCGTTAACGAGTGCCGCGCCGATAATCTTTGCGGCTGCTGCGCGATAGGCGTCGATCTTAACAGTAGGAGCAGGACGGGGTGCCGGTTCCTGTTTGACTGCAGTTTGTGCGGAACTCTGCTGAGCAAAAGCGGGTGTGTAGATCAGCGTAATAATCAACGCTACAGATGTCAGGTGCACCTTTAAAAAGTCTCCCTGGGCTTCGAGAAGAACCTATAGAACCTATTCACCCTGTAATTGGTGGATAGTTTCAAGGGATCGTTCGATCTATGCCGCGCAGTAATGACTCAAAGCGTGGGTCTGATCGCAACGGTTCCAGACGCGGGTCCACGCGAACAAACGTGAATCCGACAGCGTGCTCACGTTCCGCCTGCGCCAGCCAATAAAAGGAGCTGTCAAAGTCTTCAAGCCAACTATAAACAATCGCGATTTCATAAGGCGAAACCCATTGTTTCGCTCGCCTCCCCAATACCTCTTTCAAGACCCCAAGCGCCTCTTCGCGCCGGCCGACAGCCGCCAGCACACTTGCTCGCTTCAGGTGTGTGGTTGCGGTCTCGCCGGCAAATACCCTCTCCTGCTCGAATGCCGCTAAAGCCTCGCGGTGCATACCGGTCTTCTCATAGGCCCAGCGCAAAACAGTGTGCGCCGCCACCGCGCCGGAGTCCAAATCCAGCGCTCTGTGGCACTGTTCGATGGCATCGTGATACCTGCCGGCGAGAAATAGTACGTTGGCGACGGCAGTCGCGAGCACCGCAGACTGTGGTGAAATTTCTCTGGCGCGTTCGACCTCGGCAAACGCCTCCTTGTGGCGGCCCATTGCTGAAAGGCTAAAAGCATACCACCGATGCGCCACCTGGGCGCTGGGTTTCAATTGAATAGCGGTTCGCAGTTCACGTTCGGCGTCTTCCCAATCACGGTCGTAGTGAAGCCTCACGAAACCCAGAGAAGCATGGGCCTCTGCCAAATCGGAATCGGCTTTAACGGCATTGAGCGCCGATTCTTTGGCAAGTGCCCAGGCGTTTTCCGGTGGCGGCTCAACGTACCAATTGAGCAGGGAATAGCAGTCGGCCAATTCAGCGTGAGCCAGGGCAAACTCGGGATCGATCTCGACGGCGCGCTTCAGTCGGTCTATTGCCTGCCAGAGACCTTCAGCAGTGCGCCGGGTGGCGTAATAGCGTCCCGCTGTATATAACTGGCGCGCCTCTTCATTCCCATCATCGAGGGTTTGCGGCGCAGGGCTCAGAACGGGCGAGGTAGCACTCGAGCCTTCCCGCTCTCTGGGAGACGCGCTCCGTTTGGCGAGGCGTTTGCGGCGCGAAGCCGTACCCAGTTCCCCGCGGACGGCGTGCGATTCAGCGATCTCTTGTTCCTTAACTCCGATCAAATGGGGCAGCACAGCCGTTGCGACACGCTCCGAGACTGAATCTTCAATGGTCAGGATGTCAGTTGACCCTTCAGCAAATTGCTCGGACCATCGGGTTAAGCCTTCAGGCACGTTAATAAGTTCAACTGTCACTCGCAATCCGGCACTCTCGCTCTGTAGTCTGCCCACGAGGATGAAGTTCACGCCTAGATCACGTCCTGCAACGAGCGGATCAACACTCGAACCGCGATAACGAAGCACGCTGCTCGTCGGGCGTACCACCAGGTGCTGGACATTGCTCAGACGCCCGATAAGCGCATCCGTCAATCCAAAAGCCAGATACTCATAGCCTGTGCTTTCGGGGTGAGATCGGTCGATCCGTAGTGGAAGCACGGCAACAGATTCCTGGCCGGTTAATGATGGGACCGGCAACGCCGGGAGGGCGCCAAGCGGATGCTTTAGCCGGCGGAGCAATTCGCTAAAACGTGGGTGCCCATGCAAGGAATCAAGCTCGGGGTCGACGGCACTCCAGAGCACCTTCGCATCCCGGTTCTCAAAGGCGCCCTCCAGGAGGTCCAGTGCTTGTTCGGTTCGACCCAGGGCGCAATTCACCAGCGCCAAATGATAAGGCGAAATATACCGGTAGGAGCCGATTGCATGCATGTCTCGCAGGACCGCCTCGGCCTCATCGATGTTTCCGGCTTCTGCGTATGCCGACCCGAGTCTTCCAAGAGTGTTTGACGCTTTGCCCGCAGTTGCGACGGAGCGTTTTGCCGCTGCAATAGCCTCATCGTGGCGGCCCAGGCGACTCATCAGGAAACTGGCGGCATGGAGCACCATCAGGTTGTTTGGCTCGGCTTTCAAGGTTTCCTGAGCTAGTAGGTTAGCCTCGTTAAAGCGCCGGGCATGGTAGGAGCACCAGATAAGACTGAAGCGCGAGATGATCGCCAGAGGATCCAGTGAGCGGGCAAATTGCACTTCCTGTAGGCCCTCGTTAAAGCGACCTTCCATCGTCATCTGCAAAGCGTACCAGATGCGCGCGACTGAATAGTTAGGGTTAATTTCAATTGCTCTTAAAAGCTGCCGTTCCGCATTAGCCCAATCAAAATCTCTGAAAAGAATCGCCTGGCCCAGAGCCGCGTGCCCCTCAGCCAGTTTTGGATCGATGGCTACGGCTGTGGAGGCGGCTTCGTAAGCTGCGGCAGCGCACTCGGCGAATGGCAAAACTGTAAAAGAGCCGAGCCAGTTATGGTAAGCAGCCACTCCCGCGTAGGCCACCGAGTAGTTTGGATCGATTGCGATGGCCTGGTTATAGCAAACAATCGCCCGCGCAAACCCGTCTTCCGTGAATGTATTCCAGTAGTAGCGGCCGCGCAGATAGGCTTCGTGGGCCTGAGGGTTGTCCGTGCCTCGTTTAGCCAGCCTGAGTCGCTCTTCACCGGTGAGGTGCGGAAGGATCGCTTCGGCGACGCTCGAGGAGATCGTATCCTCAAGCCGGAGCACGTCAGTAAACTCTTCGTCGAACTGGCCGGCCCACATGGATGTTCCGTCGCGTACGCTTAGCAACTGGACAGTTACTCGAATGCGATCGCCCGCCCGTCTAATTCGGCCATCAAGCACGAAAGCAACTCCAAGTTCGCGCCCGGCGACGAGCGGATCAGAATTGGCGCCGTAACGCAGAACGCTGCTCGTGGGCCGGACGGCAAAACGTCTGACCGCGCTTAAGCGCGTAATCAACGCATCGGCGAGTCCCGTTCCTAAATAGTCCGTCCCCGAGTCTGAGCGCGGCTGAAGGTCCAGAAGCTTGAGGGGGAGTACGGCCAATGAATTCTCAGCGCTGGCCGGTTCTGATTTGTCACTCGAAGGCGTCGACAGAGAATCCGGCCAGACCGAAACTGGTTGTCCCTTTAGCCACCGGGCGATGTCATCATGCAACTGCTCCGCTGACTGGTAACGTGCTTCAGGTTCTTTCCGCAACGCGCGCATTACGATGCTGTCAAGGGAACCACCGAGGTCGCGACGTAGATCTTCGAGCGTGGTCCTTCTGGCCTCATAGATCCGCTGGAGAGAATTTTCTTCGTTTCCAGTTGAAGACTTAGGTAGCAGATCGTCGGGGCGAGTAATGATAAAGCTTGGCGGTACAGGGGCTTCCTCGCAAATGACACGGGCCATCTCATGTGGCGCGCGATTGCGCAAGCGGTAAGGACGATGTCCGGTCAGCATTTCATAGAGCAACACCCCCAGGGAATAAACATCAGTTGATGGCGATGTCTCAGTTCCTTGCACCTGTTCCGGTGAAGCGTACTCAGGCGTCATCAAGCGCATAGCGGTTGCAGTGGGGTCGTGAGTGATGTCGCCAGCAATGTCCGGACTAAGCAGTTTAGCAATGCCGAAGTCCAGAAGTTTTGGCACGCCGTCCAGCGTCACCAGGACATTCGATGGCTTTATATCTCGATGAACCACGTGCTTTTGATGGGCGTAGTGCACCGCTTCGCAGATCGAAAGAAATAGATTGAGTCGTTCGGCAACGGTCAAGTTGTTTGCATCGCAGTAACGGTATAAAGGCTGTCCTTCGATGAACTCCATGACGAAATAGGGCAAGCCATCCTCAGTTGTGCCGCCATCGAGGAGTAATGCAATGTTGGGATGGTCCAGGGCCGCGAGGATTTGCCGCTCTTTGCGAAAGCGCCGCAGAACAAAATCGGTATCCATGCCGCGTTTGACGATCTTTACGGCCGCGCGCTTCCTGAATTCCATGTCTACGCGTGACGCTTCGTAGACGTTACCCATACCGCCGCGACCCACTTCGCGTTCGATCTGGTACGCTCCCAAACGCCTTCCGATCATCGGATCAACCTCATCATCGATCCCTAACGGTTCGAAGGACGTAAGTTCTCCTGCCGCAAAATGGTGAGCATCGACAAGACTAGCGCCGCTGTCGTGATGGGAAAGGAGGGATTCGACGTCGCGCTTGAGCTCTGTATCGTCAGCGCACGCCTCGGACACGAACCGGGTGCGCTCCTCGGGAGTGAGGTCGAGAGCCGCCTGAAAAATCTCTTCAACTTGTTGCCAGCGTTCCGGTGTCATGTAGCCGAAATACACATAATTCGTTTGTAAGGGACCCGACTTGATGTAAGTAAGCCTGAGGTATTAATACCGCCGGCCGACAAGGTGTGATCAAGACACTCACGACACAACAATTAGAAGCAGGAGTTCAAAGATCATCCTAATTGAGAGGTACTAAAAGATCAACCGCCTGAGATTGCACTTAAACCTCTCGATCAGCGCCGTTCCTGACTCACAAAAGAATACCCAGGCAGTCACCGACTGCCTGGGTTTTTATAGTTGGCCTGCCTGGCCCTGATTAACTGCCCTGCGACAGTTTGCCGATCAGGGTGAAGAGAGGCAGGTACATCGCAATAACAATGGAGCCGATTGTGATACCGAGAAAAGCGATGAGAATGGGCTCGATCAGGGTCAACAGGTTGGCGATTGCGGTATCCACTTCCTGTTCGTAGAAATCAGCAATCTTGCCAAGCATCGCATCCAGCGCGCCGGTCTGTTCACCAATACCGATCATTTGCGCAACCATGTGTGGAAATACTTCCGTAGCCTTCAGGGGTTCTACAAAGCTTTCGCCACGCTCAACTCCCGAGCGGACTTTGACGACTGCTTCCTCGATTATGACGTTTCCCGCAGTGCGCGCAGTGATATCGAGCGACTGCAAGATTGGCACACCCGACGAAAGCAAGGTTGAGAGGGTACGTGAAAAACGTGCCACAGCCACCTTTCGCAGAATGTCCCCCATGATCGGTATTCGCAATAAGGTCCAGTCGATGTTTCGTCTGCCACTTTGCGTCTTGTAGTAAAAACGAACTGCGAGGGTAATAGCGACTATAGCAGCGAGAATAATCAGACCACCAAAGCCTGCGAGGAAGTTGCTTATTCCAACAACGATGCGGGTGGGCATTGGCAATTGCTCACCCGGACCGAGGAGACCAAGAAAGATCGCCTCAAACTGAGGTATAACGACGACCATGATTACGGCCACTGCGGCGATAGCCAGAACGACTACCGCAGCCGGATAGATCATTGCCGAAATCACATCCCGCTTTAACTTAACGATCTTCTCGATGAAAGTTGATAGCCTTTGCAGGATCAGATCGAGAATACCGCCCGTCTCGCCGGCCTCGACCATGTTTGAGTAGAGTTGGTCGAAAACGCGCGGGTGGCGGGCCATGGCACCCGACAGGGTTGAACCTTCTTCTACATCTTGTCTCACCTGCAACAGAACCTGCTGGAAGTATTTATTCTCCTGCTGTTGGGCAAGGATTTCGAGACATTGGACCAAAGGCAGCCCCGCATCGATCATCACAGAGAACTGACGGGTAAATACTGAAAGATCCTTCGACTTTACTTTCTTACGGCCGCCGATCTTTGGGATACCGATCTCCCGGCCCTTCTCTTTTACCGATGTGAGGGTCACCTGCTCGCGTCTCAGGATTTGACGAAGCGCTTCACGGTTGTCGGCGATGCGTTCCCCGACGACGATTTCATTCAGTTTGTTGCGGCCTTTGAAGACGTAAGTGGGCATATAATAGAACTCCAGTCGGTGCTATCTCACAGGAGACGGGCGTACTCCGATCGGGCGGCCTTGTGCATACGGACTTGGGTGTTTGCCGCCGCTGGAAGGATTCACTCCCGCGCCACGATCGATCAGTTCACGCAACTCGTCTGTGTTGGAGGAGCGCTGCATGGCCGTATCGAGTGAAATGAGCCTCTTGTGATACAGCGTAGCCAGCGCCTGGTTGAACGTCTGCATTCCGTACTTGTCCTGACCGGTCTGCATCATCGAATAGATCTGGTGAACCTTGTCTTCGCGGATCAGATTTCTAATAGCGGCGTTTGGCACGAGGATCTCGAGCGCCATCACTCGACCGCTTCCTTCCGAACGCGGCAACAAGGCCTGACATAAGATCCCTTCCAGCACGAGTGAGAGTTGTGCCCGAATCTGCGCCTGCTGATCTGCGGGGAAGACATCTATTATTCGGTTGATCGTTGAGGCAGCAGAGTTTGTGTGAAGAGTGGCGAAGGTGAGGTGGCCTGTTTCAGCAATCCGTAAGGCAGACTCGATTGTCTCGAGGTCGCGCATTTCACCGACCAACACGACGTCGGGATCTTGACGCAAAGCGGTTCTGAGCGCCTCTGCAAAGCCACGCGTATCGGCATTCACTTCGCGCTGATTTACCAAACAGCTCTTGTGGTTGTGAAGAAACTCGATCGGGTCTTCGATAGTGAGAATATGCTCATGCCGATCGCGGTTGACCTTATCGACCATAGCTGCGAGGGTTGTTGACTTGCCCGAGCCGGTGGGTCCGGTAACAAGGATCAGGCCGCGCGGTTTGTCGCACATCTGTTTCACCACCGGCGGAAGCCCCAGGTCTTCGAAAGCCTTTATCTCATAAGGAATTGCCCGGAAAACGGCCCCGACTGCCCCGCGTTGATTAAAGAGGTTCGCACGGAAGCGGGAAAGTCCCTTGACACCAAAAGAGAAGTCAAGCTCCAGGTTCTCTTCGAAGCGGTGTTTCTGTGCGTCGGTAAGCACCGAATAGGCTAGTTGCTTCGTGTCCGCAGCGGTGAGCACGCGGTAGTCTTCGAGAGGGCGCAGATGCCCGTCAACACGAATCTGAGGGGCCGAACCCGTCGTGATGTGAAGGTCCGAGCCCTTGAGTTCGGTCAGTTTTCTCAATAGTTCTGAGAGGGAAATTTGCGGCACGCTCTCGTTTAGTGGCATCGACGTTCTCCAAGTACTGGTGGATTCGAGAAGTCTAGTTCCGACAGGTTGTTACAAGCTTTACGGTTTTGGTCCAGCGCCAGAGTGCAGTGAAGCAATAAAGCGTTCTGCCTCCTGGGCCATGCGATTAGCCGACTGGAAAGACGAGGTTGTCGTCAGACTATAGATGCGACCATTTATTTCAGTGAAGTAGAAGTTCCATAACCTCTCTGGCGAACGACCATCCTCGGGTGTTTGTGCTGTCACCACAAATACCCGATAACCTGAAACCTCGCGCACAAAGTCGTTTGTTACCCAGCCATTAGTATCCAGCATCTTATCGATCACGATCCGCCGGAGGTCGGAGATCGCAACGCCTGAGATTAAGCGGCGTTGCTCGTGCGCGGATAGATACAGCGGCGTTGGTCTACTAGTAGCGACCACAGCAAGAGCAGCCTGGCCGTCGACCCCTTCCTTACTGGTTGTGGTGCGGAATTTCAGTTCAGTATTGTTCGCGCTGGGAATCGTATTCCAGCCAGCCGGTAGATTCTGTAAGTTCGGTCTAAGTGTCCCACCGGGCAGATTTGTCTCCGGAAGAACCCGCATTGCCTGAGCCTTTCTGTGAGCGAGAGCCGCCGCACGCTTACGCTTCAACCGAGCCCGATGCCTTTTCCACCAGACCCGCGAGTGTCGCCGAACTTTCTTGGGCGACGATACGGAACCCTGTCGGATCCCATGCGCAGTCGAGTTAGCCAGCGGTATAATTATCCCAACCGAAATAAGAACCATCAGAGACAGTGCTATTGTTCGCAACATTTTCGCTTTCCCCCTCTAAGCCACGGTTTCACGGACTACCTCTTCCAGGCTGGTGAGGCCACTCCTGATCTTGTGTAGCCCCGATTCACGAAGCGTAATCATGCCATCTTCGATGGCTTTCTTTCTGAGTTCGAGTGAGGAAGCGCCGATCAGGATCAGCTCTCGAACCTCATCAGTTACCTCCATCACTTCGTAGAGGCCGATTCGTCCCTTATACCCTGTGTTATTACAGGTGGCGCATCCCTTTCCTTTGTAAATCTTGATCTTGCTTGCCTCTTCCGCCGAGAAACCCACCTCGATTAGAGCTTCGGGAGGAGTTGGGTGCTCGCGCTTGCAATCCTTACAAACGCGCCGAATCAGGCGTTGGGCCTGAATGAGGTTAACGCTGGTGGCAACCAGGAACGGTTCAATACCCATGTTCATCAGACGCGAGATGGTGGAGGGAGCATCGTTCGTGTGCAGGGTCGAAAGGACCAGGTGCCCTGTTAAGGCAGCCTTAATCGCGATCTCGGCGGTTTCAAAATCGCGAATTTCACCGACCAGAATGATGTTGGGATCCTGACGCAGAAAAGCGCGAAGGGCGGCTGCGAAGTTGAGCCCGATCTGCTCCTTCATCTGCACCTGGTTGATACCAACCAGATTGAATTCGACCGGGTCTTCCGCGGTCATGATGTTGGTTTCGGTAGTATTCAGAGACTGGAGCGCCGAGTAGAGGGTGTTAGTCTTACCACTTCCAGTTGGTCCGGTCACGAGAACCATTCCGTAAGGTTTGACAATGTTGCGCTGGAACTTGACGAGCGACTCGGGCTCAAAGCCGAGCTTCGTCATGTCAAGCATGAGGTTCTCCTTGTCCAGCAAACGCAGAACAACCTTCTCGCCAAAGAGTGTAGGCAGTGTGGATACGCGGAAATCCAGTTCACGCGACCGGGCGTCAACCTTTACCTTAATCTTAATACGACCATCCTGAGGCAGGCGCTTCTCCGAAATGTCGAGCTTGGACATGATCTTGACACGAGAGATCAAGGCGTCGCGGAGCTTCAATGGAGGGCGCATGACGTCGTAGAGGACACCGTCTATACGAAAGCGGATGCGCAGTTCTTTTTCGTAAGGCTCGATATGAATGTCCGAAGCACCCCGGCGCAGGGCATCGACGAGCAGGACGTTAACGAGACGCACGACGGGTGCGTCTTCGCTCATCCGGGAAAGCGTCGAAAGGTCGATCTCCTCGTTATCTTCGACCACTTCGACGTCTTCAGCGCGATCGTGATCGAAGTCGAGGCTGTCGAGAGAGACCAGGTCGGCATTCGTAATGCGGCCGCCGTTCAGACCTTTGGCGGCTACTCCTTCATAAATCGCTTCGTCCTGCGAAACCGCCAGTTCGATCTCTCGGGAGGTCCCATAATACTTAGCGATCGCCTGTTGAATGCTCGCTTCGGCGACGACAACCGGTTCGACATTAAGGCCGGTCATAAACTTTATGTCGTCCATCGCGAACACGTTGGTCGGGTCTACCATAGCCAGCGTGAGGGTCGCGCCTACACGTGACAGAGGGAGTACGGAATACTTTTGGGCGGCCTCTTGAGGTATTAGTCGCAGGACGGCGTCATCAATATGAAAGAGGTCCAGATTGACTGAAGGAATCCCGTACTGACGGGACAGCACAGCCGTGATCATGTCATCAGTGACCAGGCCTAGCTTCACGAGGTTATAGCCCAGGCGGCCACCATGCTCACGCTGGTAGTCAAGGGCTTCCCTTAAATTTTGCGGACTTATAAGGTTCTCACGAACGAGAATTTCGCCTAGTTTGGCTGACATGTTTTACCGCGCGTTTCAAGAATTTTTGCGGACATTCCACGAGGGTGGGATTCAAGATCCTGGCTGGGGAATAGCTCTGTAGCTAGGATTTAAAGGTGTAAAGCTGGAGTGCTAAACACCGTTGCGCAAGCATAGTACATTTTGAACATTCACACTGTCAAGCGCAAATTTTGGCGGAAAATCGAAGCAAATGAGCCAAATAGAGGAGTGTGCGATAGCGTGAAACGACACTAAACCGAGACAGTGTACGCAAAAAGCAAGGGCCACACCGGCGAGGACTGCCAATGTGGCCGCTATGTTTAGAGTTCCCTTTGGGAAAACCAGGTTTATGGTCGCCGTCTACGAGCTGGACTTGTCGGAGCCGCCTGAACGTTCTGTTGGTTCTTAAGTTCTTCGAGGATTGCCTTCGCGTCGGCTTTAAATCGGTCAGTATCTGGAGCTTTATTCACAAACTGCTGGAGATAGTTCGCAGCCTCCTGATACTTAGCCTTATCGTTGTCCATGGCGCCGATATTGAATAGCAGCATCCCTGATTTGACAAGGGCATCTATATCATCCGGGTTTTCGGCCAGAAGCTTTTGGTATTCACCCAGCGCTTTCTCAAAAGCCCCAGCGTCGAACAGCATTTGCGCAGCGTCCCGGCGAGCGTTGACCTTCTTAGTTGCATCCGGTTCTGCAGCAACATATTCCTGATAAGCTGTGAAACCATCGTCAGCTTTGGACTGATCTACTTTCGTCACGAACAAACGCATCGACTCAGCCCGGGTTGTGAGCGCGGAAAGCTTGTTAGCATTGAATCTGTTCTGTTCGGCCGGATCCGTTGGCACTGTCTGCCCCTTAATCAATTCAATCGCCTTTGTAGATGCTTCTGCTGCTGCCTGGAAGTCCTTTTTTGAAGCTTCCAGTTTGGCAACTTTTGTGGCTTCCTCCTTGTCGATGATCGAAGCGTTATAGGCGTCCACCCCGCGAGCCTTTAATGCCAAGGCTTTGTTAGTGAGGAGGGCCGGCTGTTCTGGATCCGCCGCAAGGCCTTCGTTATATTGTTTAAGCGCTTCTTCGTAGTTTTTTGCAAGCAGCGCGTCGTTGCCTGCTTTAAAGGTTTTGGCTACGACCGCGTTGGCTTCAAGAATCTTTTTGTTCCCTGCCTCAATCTCAGCGTTCTTGCGAGCTAATTCTTCTCGTCTAGCGCGTTCTTCTGCACTTTCACTCGTCCCGCTGCCGCCACTTGAACCAGTGCCGGCGGGTGGTGCCGCGCCCTTGATCTCATCCAAAGTCAATCGCCTTCCGTCTCCGGGACTTAAAGTAATCTCATATTCGATACCACGACCGGCCCGGATGCCCTGCTGCCAGCTTGGTTGAGCCGACGGATGGCTCGCTGCTACGATATAGACCCCAACGTAGGGAAGTCCCGCAAAAACGAATTCGCCCCGTTTGTTTGCTTTTGTATTGTATTTTCCCGGAAGGTCGGTACGGTAAACATCAATTGCTGCCTCGCTGGCTGGAACCTTGGTCCCGTCAGCCTGGGTGATAATCACTCGACCCCGGAGTTCTCCGGTCTGGGCGGACACCGCAATATTTGCGGAGATCAGGATAGTGAGAACGGCGCAAACTGAAAAAATCGATCTGCCATGCATTGAAGAATCCTCCAAGGACATTACGCAATAAGTACCGGAGAACCTGTAAGATGCTCTGACCGTAAAAGCGGTTGTAATTAAGACGGAGAAGCGCCTTAAAGTTAATAAGCAACCCGCTTGCTGTCAAGCGTATACGGTATAGGATCGGGAAGGCCCGCTTCGCGGAATCCCCGGAGTCTAAGCGCACAGGAATCACATTCACCGCAAGCGCGATCAGTGGCCCGGTAGCAGGACCACGTTAGCTCGAGGGGCGCGCCAAGTTCTTTTCCCCTCAAAACAATTTCAGACTTTCTCAGACCAATGATCGGAGTGACCAGTTGAATCTCGGTGCCCGGCTTTGTTCCGATGTTCATGGCTTTTTCAAACGCGGTATAAAATTCTGGACGGCAATCGGGATATCCTGAGGAGTCTTCAGCGACGGCGCCAATATATATATAGTTGGCTCCGATTACCTCGGCCCAACTGGTGGCAATCGATAGCAAGTGGGCATTGCGAAACGGTACGTAACTTGTCGGAATAACCTTTGCACCCAAGTCTGCATCAGCGATCGGTATTCCTCGATCGGTCAATGAAGAGCCTCCGATCTGTGCGAGGTGCTCTATTGAGGTGGCGAGACGCCGTTCTACTCCAAAGTGATTTGCAATCTCCTCGAATGCCCTAAGTTCCCGCTGGGCAGTTGGCTGACCATAGGAAACATGGAGAAACGCGAGTTCGTTATTCTCCGTTCGGGCAATGGCGGCGGTCACACACGAGTCCATTCCACCGGAGACTAAACAGACGGCCAAAGAACGAGCCACTTCCGTTTCGGCACTTAATTCGTAATCGCTATCGTTAGAGCCACCCATCACACACCATGAACATCGGGCCCCCAGATATACTTGTGCACCTGTAATTGCAAACGAACCTTCAACCCGCTATCCAAAATCCATGCTGCCAGATCCCTGAGCTCAATTGCGTTCCAGACAGGTGATATAAGGACAGCCTTACAACTTTCCACAAGTCGCCTTTGTTTGATTACATCTCGAGCATATTCCCAATCATTTCGATCTGCGACGACGAACTTGACCTCGTCACGATCGGGCCGCAGCCGGGCGAGATTGGGCCAGTGGTTGCGGCTAGCTTCACCTGACGCCGGACACTTAACATCGAGTATGATTGCCGCCCGCTTGTCCACCTGCTCGACAGATACGTACCCGCCTGTTTCAATCAGTACCTCAAAGCCTTCATCACATAACCGTTCGATGAGTACGCCGGCTTCGGCTTGGGCCAGTGGCTCACCTCCCGTGACCTCGACCAGTTGACACTCAAAACTCCGGACCTTTGCAATAACTTCGTCGATTGAAAAATGGTCACCGCCGGTAAAGGTATACTCACTGTCGCACCAGGTACACCGCATCGGACAGCCTGTCAGGCGGACAAAAGTGCAAGGGCGACCCGCATGCGTCGATTCGCCCTGAATTGAATGAAAGATCTCGGTGACCCGAATCATCTGTACCTTCGGCGCAGTCCATTTACTACTACGAGAAAATTTGAATCTAGCCCAGGCCTTCCTGCCTGTCAAAGATACGACTCAAATTGCGTAAGTCGCCCACCGGTACTTTCAACGTGGTAGCATACGGGTTTGGAGATCCCCTGTTGACTTCCGGAAATGCGCAAATTGATCGCATCGTTGCCGAGGGCGCTCGTCGCTTGCTGGCTCGCGCAGCCGAGTCATACGCAGTCAACCTGGAGATCCTGCTGCCCAGGATTCGGAGCGCCGTCGAGAAGTATCTTTTGAAAGCCAATCCGGGCGCTTCTGAGAAGGAGGTTGTTGGTTTCATCGATGAACTACAAGCTGACGATCTGTGTTTGATAGTTGCATGCGAGCAGGGCAATCAGAACGCCTGGAATGACCTGGTCGCACGTTTCTCAGCCACCGTGCGTTCTGCTGCCCGATCGTCGAGTTCCAATGAGGACGCCGCCGAGGATATATCGCAATCAATCTGGGCGGAACTTTATGGGTTACGCACACGTGCGGATGGAAAACCTGCAAGCAAGCTCGCGTATTACTCCGGAAGAGGCTCGCTCGCCGGTTGGTTGCGCGCAGTTGTGGCTCAGCTTGCGGTGGATCAACACCGCAAACAGTCGCGCATGGTGCAAACTGAGCAGGATGAGGACTTTGACAGGTTCAGCACGCAGGAGCGAGTGCATGCGACCGCCTCCGTTCATTTGGAACAGTCGATCGCCAACAAGTTTGTCGGGGCTGAATTGCAAAAAGCGTTGGCGAAGTCTTTCGAAGGGTTGCCCGATGAAGACCGTTTGCTCGTTAAGCTTTACTACTTTGATGGCCTGAAATTGCGTGAGGTGGGAAGCGTCCTCGGTGTCCACGAGGCGACCGCGAGCAGGCGCCTGACAAAGATCCATTCCGAGCTACGTAAGAAGGTCGAGGGAGTATTATTTGAGCAGGGATGGGGACGAGCGGAGATCGACCGAGCCTTTACTGAGGTTGGGATCGATCTCGAGACCGATATCGAGACGCTGGTCACCACTGAGGCGGCTGTTGAAGATAAGGCGGGCAAATAGAGCACTTTTTCGCAAGTCCGCTTAAAGATGAGCGTTCTTAAATTGGCTTGATTGGTAGTGTGAGATAAATGAAGGAGTATAAAGACAAAGAGATTGATTTAATGTTGCGTAGTCTCGGGCGGCAGGGGCAAGATCCATCGATTCAGGAAGCAGAAGACCGAACGTCCCATTTAGATGCGGACGAGTTGAGTTCCTATGCTGAAGGCGCTCTACCGCTTGCGACTCGCAACCTCTATACTGCGCACCTTGCTGACTGCGTCACCTGCCGAAAACTGGTTACCCAACTCAGCTTCTCAGCAGGCGGAGCGACAACCATCGCTGGTCAGCCAAAGGTCTCCGAGCCTGGCAAGTCATTCTGGCAGCAAGTGGCGGTTTTATTGTCCCCAAGGGTGCTGCGTTACACACTTCCGGTGCTGGCCCTACTTGCTGTGGTCACCATTAGCTTTGTGGCGCTGCGACAATCGGGTGACTCAGACCTTGTGGCCCTTGGGCCTCGTACCGTGCCTGTGATTACAAACGAGCGAACCATTGATGAGTCTGCATCGGAGGCGTTAACGTCAGATCCGGGAACAAAAGTTGAAGCTGTAGAGACGCCAAAAGAGCAAAGGACAGCTTCGCCAAAAACGGTTGCCTCGAAACCCGTTGACTCGGCCAAAGACGCGCAGTCACCGCCGCCGGCTGACAGCCAGCAACCTGCGTACGCCCCAGAGCCTGTAGCCACTGCTGCTCCCACTGCTCCTTCGAAGCGCGATGAGCGCAATGAGGACCTTGCACAAAAAGAAGAGCTACGCCGTGATTCTGTGCGGGATTCTGAAACCGAAACGGTCCGGAGAAGGGAAGTGACCCAGCGACGCCCTTCCAGTCCACGATCGCCGTCGGTTGGAGAGAGCGCTCGCGGAGGGCGCGTAACCGAAGCGGACCAATCTTCTGTCGAAACCAATAAAACGCAGGGTGCGCCGGCAACGCGCACCGTTGCGGGAACGCGGTTCCATCGTCAGGGCAATGCCTGGGTCGATGCTGCTTACCAGCCTTCAATGCCAGTCGTGAATGTTCAACGAGGTTCCGAACAGTTTCGAGCGCTGGTAGCTGATGAACCTCGGATAAGAACGATCGCCGCCGAACTTGAAGGCGAGGTAGTCGTCGTTTCGCAGAAGAAGGCCTACCGCATTCGCTAGAGGCTTACCGGCCGCATCCTGGGAACTAAGTCATTTGAAGTAGAACTCCCCGCAGGTTTGGTTCGTATCCCAAGTTAGCTGAATTCACGAAAAGCCGCTCGAGTGATAGAGTAATAACGCATTGTAAAGGTAAAAGACGCGACTGGGGTGCCAAGATGTACTGTCCTTCCTGCGGGTACGAGATAACCGTTGAACTGAACTATTGCAAAAGATGCGGCGCCAATCTGACGGTCACAGCCGGAAATCTGCCGGTTGCTGTTTCGCCGCCGATCAAATTGACCGCGCCGACCCTGGTCCTTGGATTGACTTTGATTGGCGCAATGGGGGTTATCTTTGCCGGAGTAACCGAATTAGCGCGCCTTGGTGTTCACCAAGTTGCATTAGCATGGATCGTCATTTTCAGCATGGCGACTCTTTTCGGTTCTACTGCGCTCCTGATCCGCTTCTGGTCGAAGATCGCGATTCCGCAGCGGGAATCGAGGTTCATTCCGGCACCGCCCAAACCGGCTGTTATCGACCGAGGGGTCACGCCGCAGTTGCCCCCACGAGATCCCGCCCCAAGTGTCACTGAGAACACCACGCGCACGTTCAGTCCGATCTATCGGGAATCCGCGGGCAAAGGGTCGAGCTAGACTGCTCGCTCGAAATCGACTGAGACTATGACCACTGCGAACCAACTGCGTAAGTCAAGTCCTCTAAAAATCATTCTCCCTGGCTTGCTGCTCAGTCTGCTAACGAGTCTACCCGTCACAGGTCAAGAACGACCCGGAGTCCCGAGAGTTTCCAGATCTGCCCAACGCAATCCACAGATCTCCAGAATCACACGGGCAATAGTCCCGGCGAACATTGAGCGTTCGGTTCGCCAGCTCGTCTCTTTTGGAACCAGAAATACGCTTTCAGCCCAGGATGATCCGAAACGAGGGATTGGCGCCGCTCGCGACTGGCTGTACGACGAATTTCAAAAGATCGCGCAAGCATCCGGTGGGAGAATGACTGTAGAGAAACAGTCATTTGAGCAGCAGAAGGCGCAGCGGATATCGGCGCCGACGATCATTACCAACGTAGTAGCCACGCTTAGGGGCACACAACCCGAATCGGCCGATCGATACTACGTTGTCAGTGGTCACTACGACTCGATGTGCTCGAGCCCTACCGACGCGCTATGTGACGCGCCAGGAGCGAACGATGATGCTTCGGGTACCGCTGCCGTTCTCGAACTCGCGCGGGTGATGTCACAGTACGAGTTTGATGCGACCATAGTTTTTATGGCCGTGGCCGGCGAGGAGCAAGGTCTCTATGGCGCTATCCACTTTGCAGAACAAGCGAAGCAGAAGGGAACGAACGTCGGTGCGATGTTCACAAACGACATAATCGGCAACACGCTCGGCGGCAATGGAATTCGAGACCGTCGAACAGTGCGAGTGTTCTCGGAAGGGGTGCCGTCAAACGAGAATCCCCAGGAAGCTAATGTCCGCCGTGGTGTTGGAGGGGAGAATGACTCAGCTTCGCGGCAACTTGCGCGTTTTGTAAAAGAAGTTGGCAGCGCCTATGTTCCATCCATGCGGGTAATGATGGTCTACCGGCGGGATCGCTATCTTCGAGGTGGAGATCACATACCTTTTCTTGAACGAGGCTTTCCCGCCGTACGTTTTACCGAGACGCATGAGAACTACCGTCATCAGCACCAGAACGTGCGAATCGAGAATGGGATTCAGTATGGGGACCTGCCCGAGTTTGTCGATTATCCTTACATCGCGAATGTTGCTCGAGTTAACGCGGCGGCATTGGCGATGCTTGCGCAGGCGCCTGCCAGACCAAAGAACGCCGGGATCGTAACGGCGCGCCTCACTAACGACACTGAGCTAAAGTGGGATGCAAATACGGAGCCCGACCTCGCCGGGTACGAGGTTGTCTGGCGAGAGACGACCGCGCCTGAATGGACCAACTCACGCCGGGTAGGAAACGTGACGAGCTACACCCTCAAGGGCATGTCTAAGGACAACTACTTCTTCGGTATACGCGCTGTAGACAAAGGGGGAAACCGCAGTCCGGTGAGTTTTCCTCGTCCGACGCGGTAGCCTCGTGCGGCAGTTTACAGACTTCGCGTCAAAGTCAATTGAGCGTCGGGGATGTCAAACCCCAGGGGCTTCAGCCTTCGGGTATCTGTGGTTTACGAAGGGCCGCTGTTAGGTTAAACCTGAAACTCCCAAGGCTAAAAGCATTGGGGTATCCACCGGGCTACAAAAACCTTTCGGTTTCGCAGGAAATATTTTCTCTCGGCCAACCGAATCCCCAGAGCGTCTAAATTGACGCCTGCTACAAGAATTCTGCTGATGGATTTTTCAAATGCGAAATAATCGAACGATAACCAACCGCAGACACCAGAAGGCTCGTTCTCTGGTGGTGTTATTGTCAGCAATCCTGCTCGCCCCTGGACCAGTTTTGCCGCAAAAGCAGAGAGAAAATCGGACCGCTCTCACTAAAGACCAGCGTATTGTGCACCTCCTGAACCGAATTGCTTTTGGCGCTCGGCCCGGAGACGTTGAGCATGTAAAGGCGATGGGTATTGAGAACTACATCGAACAGCAGTTAGCCCCCGATAGAATTCCCGACCCGAATGTTGAAGCTAAGGTCAAGCATCTCGCTACCCTGAACATGTCAACTGCCGAGTTGTATGAAAAGTTTCCGCAACCCGGGCAGTTAATAAGAGAACTTCAGCGCCAGGGGTTATTGCCACAAGAACTTGCTGAGGCCAGGAGAGAGCCAGGTTCGAACAGCAGCACCGAGATGCAGAGGAGCCCTGACTCTCCGAACCCTATGGACAATGAAAAAGTTCGCCGCGCAATCCGTGAGTATTATGAAAAGAATGGCCTCCAACTGCCACAGCGAATCATGGCCGAGCTCCACGCTTCTCGAATTCTCCGCGCCGTTTACAGCGAACGACAACTCCAGGAAGTGATGGTTGATTTCTGGACCAACCACTTCAATGTATTCGCCGGCAAAGGCGCTGATCGCTGGCTGCTGACTGCTTACGACCGGGACACGATTCGTCCGCATGCGGTCGGAAAATTCTCCGAGTTACTGCTCGCGACGGCAAAGAGTCCAGCGATGCTTTTCTATCTCGACAATTTCCAAAGCGTTAGTCCTAACATCCAGGCGCGGCGCGGGATGGGTCAACGCCGGGGCATTCAACAACGTGATCCGATATTCAGACCTGGCGCACCGAATGGCCGCAACAACGAGATGGAACGTCCTCAACCACAAATGGCGCGTCGCGGTTTGAATGAAAACTACGCACGCGAACTGATGGAGTTGCACACGCTGGGAGTAGATGGCGGTTACACACAGAAAGACGTTCAGGAGGTTGCGCGTTGCTTTACGGGATGGACCATTCTCGCACCGCGCGGTGGAGGCGCAGCACCGAGCGGCCTTTTGGGTGCAGTTGCACGCAAGAATGCCGGGACGTTCTTCTTCAACGAGCGAGTCCACGATGACGGCGAGAAGACTGTCTTGGGCCATAAGATTTCTTCAGGCGGTGGGATCAATGACGGATTAAGGGTCCTCGAGATCCTTGCCAGGCATCCATCGACTGCGAAATTTATTGCAAGCAAACTCGTGGTCCACTTCGTCTCAGACGAACCGCCGGCAGCACTCGTCGATCGCGTGGCGGCCACCTACGCGAAGAGCGGGGGCGACATTCGGGAAATGTTGCGTACGATCCTTTATTCCGCGGAATTCAACTCGCCGGTGGCTTATCGAGCCAAAATTAAGAGACCGTTCGAACTTGCAGTCAGCGCGTTGAGAACGCTTGGCGCCGAAACCAATGGTGGTCCACAACTCCATCAATGGATTGCGCGAATGGGTGAACCACTCTACGGTTTCCAGGCGCCCACCGGCTATTCTGACACTGCCGAGAGTTGGGTCACGACTGGAGGGCTGCTCGAGCGGATGAACTTTGGATTGGCGCTCGCAAGCAATCGTGTGCCGGGAACGCGGGTTAACTTGAAGGGATTGATCGATAATCCGGAAGACGAGCAGGGCGGAATTATGGATGATCTCCTTCAGGCGATCCTCGCCGGTGAGATCTCTCAAAACACGCGCGCCGCTTTGATGAAGCAGTTAAACCAGCAGCCACCTGCCAACTCTGCTTCGCTCGAAGAGACACCAGCTTCAGGTCAATTGAACAGGGCTATGGCTGGTCCTCGCCGGCAGACAGTCCGAGCTGGGAACAACGATCCAGTAACTAAAATGGTTGGCCTGATTCTCGGCTCTCCGGAGTTTCAGCGCCAGTAACAATGATGAACAGCGCGTTATTCAGGTAAGAGGTTCGATCATGGAACGTAGATTCTTTTTGAAGTCAGGTGGAATCGCCCTTGCGACTATCAGTACGTCCTGCGCAATTCCTTCGTTCCTGCTGCGCGCCATGGCGCAAGCGGGCGACTCGAAAGGCAGACGAAAGACCTTGATTGCGATTTTTCAACGCGGCGCTGTTGACGGGTTGAACATGGTCGTCCCTTACGGTGAGCGCAACTATTACGATCTACGGCCAACTATCGCAGTTCCAGAGCCTCAGTCAGGCAACGTCGATTCGGTAATCAATCTTGACGGCTTTTTCGGTCTTCATCCATCGCTCTCGTCACTGAAGTCCCTCTGGGATACAAAGCGGCTGGCGATAGTTCATGCTGCCGGCTCGCCTGCCAATACGCGTTCACACTTCGACGCGCAGGATTACATGGAATCGGCTACACCCGGCGTCAAGTCAACGCGTGATGGTTGGCTAAATCGTCTCATGCAAAGCAAAGCCGATCCGGACGGTTCACTCTTTCGCGCAGTTTCTGTAACCCAGATGATGCCTCGCGTTCTCCAAGGGCGCGCGCCGGCTCTCGCAATCTCAAATCTGGCCAATTTCTCCGTTCGCGCCGGGCAATCGTCGGCAAGTGTGCAAGGTGGTTTTGAAGCCATCTACGATCAGGTCACAGACGATCCGCTAGGTGGCGCTGCCAGGGAAACCTTTGAAGCAATTAACTATCTGAAGAAGGCTAATCCGGCGCAGTATCGACCCGAGAACGGTGCTGAGTATCCCCGTTCGCAATTCGGTAACTCTCTCCTGCAAATTGCCCAATTAATTAAAGCAGGCGTGGGGCTTGAAATCGCTTTCACTGATATGGGTGGGTGGGATACGCATGTAAACCAGGGCGCCTCCCGCGGACAGCTCAGCAATCTCTTGCAACACTTTGGCGCGGGGATTTCAGCTCTGGCAACGGATCTCGGTAACCGGATGGATGACGTGGTGATTCTGACAATGTCGGAGTTTGGCCGGACCGTTCGAGAAAATGGCAACCGCGGGACTGATCACGGACATGGGAATGCAATGTTGGTGATTGGAAACAGCGTTCGCGGCGGGGAGGTCTACGGTTCCTGGCCGGGGTTAAAGAGCGAGCAGTTGTTCGAGGGGCGCGATTTGGCACTGACTACGGACTTCCGCTCGGTATTTGCGGAAGTTGCCCAGCGGCATCTGGGCATTAAGAATTTACAGCAGGTCTTTCCTGGCTACTCGGCAAACAGCTCCAGCTTTCGACGGTTCTTAAATTAAAGCTTGCATCGGTATGTGTGTGAGTTCTGTTTCGTTGTGTGTTCGTCGGTCGTCTTTTTGGTCGGTTAAGAAATGATCCACGAACACACACAAACGCACACGAAAAGGGGCGTTCGCCTGTTGTAGGTTGGGTCGAACGATCCACCCACTCGGAAACCAGTCGATAGCCAGGCTCCGGCAAACGGAAATAGCCAGGGGTGAGTGAGCGTAGGGTTCACTTCTGTCACAAGCCGGCGAAGCAGTCAACTCATTTCAGAATTGCAATGATGCGGAGTGGCCCACCGCTCCCGCCTTTGATCTTCATTGGCAGGGCGATGACGGAAAAATTGCTCAGTGGAAGCTTGTCCAGATTGGCCACATTCTCGAAAGCCGGAATATTCTTCTCAAAGAGTATTCGGTGGCTTTCGAATAACTGCGACTGCCCGTAGTCGATACTGGGAGTGTCAATTCCGATAGCTTTGATGGGGCGATTATGCGTAAGCCAGCGAGCGGCGTCAGGATGAAGTCCGGGGAAGTGAAGCTTTTCAACCGCCGCTTCGCCCCGTTCAGCCGTCCCGAGGTATTTCGCCGCATCGGGATAATGTTTTCCGTGGCCGGTTCTCAGCAACACAATTGCTCCGGAGGGTATCTTGCCGTTCTGCTTCTCCCAGTTCTGAATGTCCTGGGCCGTAACCTGGTAGTCCCGGTTGTCCTGGGATCGACGGGTGACATCGATGACTACCGCGGCTCCCATTAGTTGTTCCAGAGGAATCTCATCCACAGCATGTTGGCCGCGCGCGAAGTGGACCGGCGCGTCGATATGGGTTCCTCCATGTTCCGCGCCTGAGTATCTGTAGGCCGAGTAGTAATAACCTTTGTCGGTCTCGCCGGCAAAATCCGTTTCGAGTTTAAAGGGTTCGGCGGTGGGCCAGTAGAGTGTGTCAGACCCAAACGAGTACGAGAGATCTACGATGGTTCCTGACGGGAACGGTACGCCGCGCTGTTGAATGAGGACGACAGAAACCGCTGCCAAGAGCAGAAAAGCAAGAGCCTTCATGGGCGTTCTCCTTCACACGAATCTGCGTAAGGGAGCATGTTAGCGCATAGCGGCTTTGGGTGCAGAGAAAAGTAGACATGAGTCGGCAGCAATTTGCGTCTTGCGGGAGTTGAAGGCGCCTCCGAGTTTGCTCTGAAATAAGGTAACCGCGGCGACTACCTTGAGGTGATACTGAGCTCATGCCATTGCAAACGTACTCTTTTTCTCAACACTACATTCGCCAGCAATGTTCCAAGCAAAATCCCCACGAGGTCCCACTGGAGATCGTTTGCAGTGTCGTATTTGCTCCAGATCCGTTGGCCCTGAAAGTAGAGTTCGTCCCACAGTTCGATGATCTCGTACAGCGCCGAGAGGCTGAAAAGCGTAGTACCGGCGAAGAACGATGTGATTCCGACGGACGGCGTGTAGCCAAGCTTTTGTAGAGTCTTCAAGACCAGCCAGATAGCTATTGGTGTGATTAGCATCTGGATACTCAAGTGAGAAAATTCATCGTATTGCAGCGGTCCTAGTGGCTGCCCGTACATGCCGAAATAGTTTCCGAGCGCGTCTACTTGAAGGGCCCCAAATACAAGCACAAGCAGTACAAGCGGAACGTTGAGCTGGTGTCGCAGCCGGACATAACTGTAGAAGACCCCGAGGAAAAGCAGGCCGAAGATAATGTTCAAGGTGAGCGACAGGTAACACATTTTGAGAAGGAACGCAGCCCCGGCAAGGAGCACGATTATCACCAACGGAATCTCAATTCTCCGGGCAAGTTTTCTCACTCTTGTCACTCCTCTGTTTAGTGGGTTCATCCGTAATAGCGGCCCTGTCAAATAGCAAACCTCGTTCCGACCATATAAACTTCCGTAAGAATGCCGGCTTTTAAACCCATTGTTCTGAACTTTGACTCTCTGCCGTCGACCAACACGGAAGCGGCCCAACAGGCAAGAAAAGGCGCACCCGAGGGTTTGTGTGTGATCGCCAGTGAGCAGACGGCTGGACGAGGGCGCCTGCAAAGAGAATGGGTGTCGCCGCGGGGAGCGGGTCTCTATTTCAGCATCGTGTTGCGGCCAGCGCTCGAGCAGCGGTATTGGCCTCTCATTACTTTCGCTGCGGCACTGGCGGTCAATGATGCTCTGCTCGATGCGTGTAATCTCGATACCGATATCAAATGGCCCAATGACCTGGTCGTCGAGGACCGAAAGATCAGCGGGATCCTGGCTGAGACTCTCGACACGGCGATTGGGAAAGCAGTGATTGTCGGCATTGGAATCAACCTGACCAACGCGGCTTTTCCCGACGAACTCGCGAGGAGTGCTACGTCCGTAGCCGCTGTTACCGGAGAAAGCCCGGATTCAAAGATAGTCCTGGAAGCACTGCTGCGGGCCTTCGAAAAGCGGTATTTAACACTTCAGAGCGACGACGGCAGCGCAGAGATTATTCGAGACTGGTCCAGGCATTCACCCTATGCGACGGGAAAACGGATCAGAGTCAGCGACAACGGCGAGACAATCGAAGGCGCCGCCCGCGGTGTTGATAGCCTCGGCGCGTTGCGTGTAGAAACGGACACCGGCGAGATCAGATTAATCCACGCCGGAGATGTTACAGTACTCAAGCAGTAGTGCAGAGCCCGTCTATGTCTCTTGGTAAAGAAATCGTCCTGACCACCTTCGGGTCGTATGGGGATATCCATCCCTACATGGCCATCGCGATGGAGTTGAAAGCCCGCGGCCATCAGCCGGTAATAGCCACCAGTGCGCTGTATCGAGAGAAGATTGAAGGAGCGGGTCTGAGTTTTGCAGCAATTCGGCCGGATTTGCCACCACCACAGGAACAGGACCAGGGTCTGGTCGAAAGGATAATGGAGCCGCGATCGGGAACCCGGTTCCTTCTTGAGGATCTGCTGTTTCCCTCCCTGCGCGATAGCTATGAAGATCTTGTGAACGCTGCACGTAACACTGATCTGCTGGTAACTCATCCGATCACTTTTGCCGGCCCGTTAGTAGCTCGCAAATTAGAGTTGCCGTGGATCTCAACTGTGCTGGCGCCAATGTCGTTTGTATCCGCTTACGATCCTCCGGTGCCGCCAGTTTGGCCTTGGTTGGTCAATCTTCGGGTTCTCGGGCCCGGTTTTATGAGAGTGCTACTGAATTTCTTAAAGAAGAAATATTCCGCCGAACCCGTGGCAAAACTCCGACGCGAACTGGGAATCGCGGAATATGGAGCGCCGGTATTCGATGGACAGCATTCTCCGCAACTCGTGCTGGCGCTCTTCTCGTCGCTCTTTGCTCCGCCCCAACCTGATTGGCCTCCGCAGACACGCACGACTGGTTTTGCCTTTTATGATGGCCGGCACGAACTTGAAATGCCAGCCGAACTGACGCAGTTTCTTGATGATGGTTCCGCACCAATTGTCTTTACACTGGGTTCATCTGCCGTTTGGGTGGCGCAGAACTTTTTCCACGAGAGCACTGAGGCTGCAAGGCGGTTGGGTCGACGGGCGGTATTGTTGATTGGTGATGCGCGCAATCTTCCTCGCGAACCATTACCCGCCGACATGATTGCTGTTAACTATGCTCCTTTTGAGTCATTGCTACCGCGGGCTTGTGCAATGGTCCACCACGGCGGCGTTGGTACGACCTCTCAGGGTTTGCGGGCGGGTGTGCCCACCTTGATTGTTCCATTTGCCTTCGACCAGCCGGACAATGCGGCGCACGCAGCGCGGCTGGGAACGAGTCGCACGCTTTATAGGAAACATTACCTCGCCTCGCGAGTGACGAAAGAACTCGACATCCTGCTCAGCAAGCCTCAGTATGCCCACAATGCTCGCGATGTCGGTCAGCATATCAAGAAAGAGAACGGCGCAGCCCGCGCTTGTGATCTGATTGAAAAAACTTTGAAATACACTCTGGACAGTGAAGGAGTAAGCCAAGAGCTCACTTATGCTTCTGGTGATTGATGTTGGAAATACGAATACTTCGCTCGGGGTCTACAGCGGCGCGGATCTTGTAACCCATTGGCGCCTGACCACCGATCGTGCCCGTACCGTCGATGAGTATGGTGTCCATGCGCGGAACCTTTTTGAGCTCGCCGGACTTGATTTCAAGACTATCGACGCAATCGCAATCGCATCAGTGGTGCCGCCGCTGAATTACACGTTAAAGGCGATGGCTGAGACCTATTTCCACCTAACACCACTGTTCATCGACCATACTACGGATACAGGCTTACCGATTCTCTACGAACCTGCTGCTGATGTTGGCGCCGATAGAATTGTTGACGCAGTGGCCGCTATTAAGAAATATGGGGCTCCCTGTATTGTCGTAGACTTTGGCACAGCGACGACTTTCAATGCGATTAATGTGAGTGGGGAATACCTGGGCGGTGTGATCACTCCCGGAATTATGATCTCTTCAGACGCCCTGTTTGAACGGACCGCAAAACTGCCGCGTGTTGATATAAAGCGGCCGCAGAAGGTCATTGGCGCATCAACCGTGACCGCTATGCAATCCGGTCTTTACTACGGCTACGTAGGTCTGGTGGATGGGGTTCTGAGAAAGATGATCACAGAGCTTGGCGGCGCGCCGCGCGTAATTGCCACCGGCGGATTGGCATCACTCATTGCTACCGGCTCGGAGCATATTGAACTCGTAGACGACACGCTAACGCTAGAAGGTCTGCGCCTGATTCATGAGCGAACGTCCACTAAACTACTTTAGCTATTACACCGAAATCGAAGACGCCTTTATACGACGGCGTGGTAAGCATATCTGGTTGAGTGCAACTGACTGGGCCCTGATAGAGACCTGGAAGGAGATGGGAATTCCCCTGCACGTTGCATTGCGAGGTGTCGAAAGGGCGTTCGATTCCTGGGAATCAAAGCCGCGAAAACGAACTGTAAAGACTCTCCTGTATTGTGAAGAGGAGGTGGAGGCCCAGTACGCTGAATGGCTCGAGTCCCGCGTGGGTGCGGGAACTGAAGAAGTTGCCGAACCTACTTCTCAGGGACTTCCGTTTCCCCGCTCAGAGATCGTGGTGCACTTGCAACGAGTACGTTCAGAACTCCTCAAGGTGCGTGACGAAAGACTGGCGTCCGGTGAAGACGATTTGTCGGAGGCACTTGCTCGGGCGGCAAACTTGCTTGAGGAGCTCGAGCGGGAATTCTCAGAATCCAGCGCTCCAAATGCTAAGAAGCTCGAGGACTCGCTAACGGGGCTGGAACGAATGCTAAGCGACGCGATCATTCGTATTGTTCCTTCGGATCAACTTGAAGCGATCGGTGGTGAAGTGAAGGAGCAGCTTAAACCCTATCGCAGGCTCATGGAGAAATCAGTTTACAAACAGACATTCGATAATCTTCAGATGAAGCGGTTGCGCGAGCATTTTGCTGTACCGCGTCTCAGCCTGTTCCATCTTTAAAATGGTCTCTTTTTCCTAAGGAGGGCTCTATGGCTGAAATGACAATCAGGCGGCTTGGGGTGTTTTCAGTCGCAAAAATGCAGGGTCTGCTCATGTTTGTGATCGGTTTGATATTCGGGGTCATCTACGGTCTGTTCTTCATGATCTTCGGCGCAGCAATCTCCGCGCTGGCGCCGCAAGCAGAGAACCAGGCGTTGGGCGGACTCAGCTCCATCGTGATTGGAATTGTAATGATGGTCGTGATTCCAATCATGTATGGCTTCTTTGGATTTATTGGTGGCGCCATAGGAGCTCTTATCTATAACGGCGCTGCGAGCATTGTTGGTGGAGTCAAGTTGGAATTGGAGGGTGCTGCGCCGACCTACGCTCCCCCGCCACCGCCGCAGCAATGGGCGGCAAATCCGTATCAGCCTGGCCAGTGATCCTTTGGAGTGCGGCGGCCCGGCGCCGCTTTGGCCTTTGGCTACAATCAAAATAGGACTAAAGCGGCGCCGGGCCGTCGCACTCCAAAAATGGAAGTTGAAATAGAACGCATCCTGCCTGGAGGAGTTGGACTCGCACACGCTGAGGGAATGACTCTGTTCGTGAGCCTCGCGGCGCCCGGGGATCTTGTTCGAGTTGAGATCGATCGTATTCGCGGGAAAATCGCTTTCGCTTCTATAAAGGAGATCCTGAAGCCTTCACCTTTAAGGGTTGAACCCCCTTGCCCATACTTTGGCCGTTGCGGTGGCTGCGACTTTCAACAGCTCGGTTATGAAGATCAACTCGAAGCCAAGCGTGAAATCGTTCGTGACTGTTTACACCGGATTGCGCGAATCGAGAACCCTCCGGAAATTAAGTTCCATCCGTCGCCAACGCCCTGGGCGTATCGCTCTCGTGGGAACTGGCAGGTTGACCCGGGTTCGAAACAGCTAGGCTACTTCGAACGCGGCTCCCGGCGTATTTGTGACGTCGAGTACTGTGCGGTTCTTGAGCCGGAATTACAACAGACACTTCAAGCGCTACGGACGGCTCTCCCCGATTTGCCTGATGACCTGAGAGACATTGCTGCAACCTTTGGCGATGGAGGTGTGTCAGTAAGACCGCCCCTCGCCGGGTTCGAAACAGTTGAAGTAAGCCGAAGGGTTGGGACCGAGACCTACTTTTTTAGCGCTGAGGCGTTTTTTCAGACGAATTACGGGTTGCTCGAATCGCTTGTGTTGGCGGCGATTGCGGATGATACGGGCGACATCGCAGTCGATCTATATAGTGGTGTGGGTTTGTTTACGATCCCGGTCGCACGGCGTTTCAAACACGTTACGGCGATCGAATCAAATCCTACTTCGACCGGCTTTGCCAGAAAAAACATCAGACATGCCCAACTGACAAACGTTGAGATCGTCACCGCGAACGTTGCGAGTTGGTTTAACAGACAAACCGACGCGCCTGGTCCAGTGGATCTCATCTTGCTCGATCCGCCGCGAACAGGTGCAGAGAACAACGTCATCGCAGGAATATTGAATCTAAGGCCAGGCCGGATCTCATATGTATCATGCGATCCTGCCACTCTCGCTCGGGATCTAAAAAAACTGATTGCGGGGGGATATCTGGTTGACTCTATTCAGGCATTTGATATGTTTCCTCAGACTCATCATATTGAAATCGTTACCAGGTTACTCAGAACGACTGAATAATCCGCAGAATACGCGGACCTCAGTTTGACAGCTCCCGGCTCGATTCCGTGCCGTGTTTCCTGTGTCCCTAATCTGCGTAATCTGCGGATTGGCTGTTTATGGAAAGCGCTCCTCACAAGCTTTCGTTTACCTCTCGTCCTCTACTCCAGTTGGCGGCAGCTTTAGCCACGGGAATCCTGGCAGCCGAATTCGTTTCTCTTCCGCTTGTCGGGCTTCTTGTTTGTGGTGGGTTTGCATTCGCGGCTGCCTCATTTGCGCTTCTTAAAAACTGGGTTGGGCCCGCTACTATCCTTGTGACAATCGCATTCTCTGCAGCAGGAGCTTCGCTGCAATCGCTTGAAAATCGGACTCTTCCAAATGAACGCATAAGGCAACTCCTCCAGCAAAAAGTATTAACCGTAGGTGACCCGGTCGAGATCACCGGAGTTCTGCGCCGCGCACCCGAGGTAACCCCTCAGGGCTTGTATCTCGAACTTAAGGTGCAAGGGCTCTCGCTGCGAAATTCCGAGCGTGACGCGGCAGGAACGGTAATGCTATTTGCTCCAATTACGGAACCAGAGAAGCAATTCGAATACGACGAACTTGAGTTGCGCTACGGCGCGCGGTTACGGGTGATGACCGCCCTCGATAGAGCCGAAAAGTTCCGCAATCCAGGGGTCTCTTCGTTTGTTGAGTATCTTGACCAGAAAGGCCTGGATGCAACCGGGGTCATCAAGAGCCCACTATTGATTGAGCGACTTGAAGATGAGAGTGTTTTGCTTCCGCTTGCCTGGCTTTACAGATGGCGCCGAGTCCTCGAGCAGCAGATTCATTCACTTCTTTCCCCACGGACGGCAGGTGTTCTGGATGCTGCACTGCTGGGCAACCGGCACTTTCTTTCGCGGCAGGTCGCCGAAAGGTTTCGAGAAGGTGGAACATTCCACGTCCTTGTAATCAGTGGCCTGCATATTAGCTTTATTGGCGGCGTGATGTTTCTGCTCGCGCGACGAATTACAAGCAAGAGGGCTTTGCAATTTGCGCTATCAACGACAGTGCTCTGGGGGTACGCACTGGTCGTGGGGGCAGAGTCATCAGTTGTTCGCGCGGCCGTGATGTTTACAACAGTGGCGTTTGCACCCGTGGTCGCGCGGCGCCGGGATTCATTGAATGCTCTCGGCGGCGCCGCGCTCATCCTACTAATTGTCCAGCCCGGGGATCTCTTTAATCCCTCGTTTCAGTTGACCTTTCTGTCAGTTCTGGCGATCGCGGCTTTTGCATGGCCGCTCCTTAGTGGATTGGTCGAGATTGGCAATTGGCGGCCGACCAGTATCACACCTCGGCCACCGCGCTGCCCGTCCTGGCTCCGGACTCTTTCCGAAATCTTGTTCTGGAGTGAGCGGCAATGGCAACGTGAGATGACGGAGTACAGCTACAAGTATCGGCTCTTCAAGGCACCCGTGGCGTTAATCCTTGAACGCTACTGGTTGCAGAGATTCATACGTTATGCGTTTGGAGCGATGGTTGTATCTGCGAGCGTCCAACTTTTTCTTCTTCCGTTGCTGGTTTTCTACTTTCATCGGGTGTCTTTTGCTTCACTGCTGCTGAATATTGGGGTCGGCGCGGGTATGGCCGTGTTGGCGGTGCTGGCACTCGCAGCTCTGCTCGTTGCGCAGCTTAGCGCGACCCTCGCTCAGCCCTTCGCCGCCCTCGCCAATATTGTGGGCCATTTAATTATTCACTCGGTAGATCTCTTCGGTGCGATAGGCATGACTTCATTGCGTCCTCCCGAATATTCTGGTTTGCCCTCGATAATCTATTTTCTCTATTTCCTACCACTTGCGCTGTTGACACACCTGCTCTCACGCTGGAGACCATTTCTCTCGACGACTCGCCGCTCTCGCTGGCGGCCGGTCGGTCTGGCACAGGTAATCGCCGCGGCAATCATTCTGTTGCATCCTTTCAGTGGTGCCGGAACCAATAACGAACTGCGGGTGGACTTCCTCGATGTAGGCCAGGGCGACTCGGTACTGGTAAGCATGCCGGACGGTACTACTCTTCTGGTTGATGGGGGTGGACGTCCAGATTTCTTAATGGGGTCAGAAGTTGATGGACCGAAAGCATTTCAACCGGACCGGCGAGGCATTGGCGAAGCCGTAGTCTCTGAGTTTCTTTGGCACCGGGGGCTTGACACCGTGGATTACATCCTGGCCACGCATGCCCATGCCGACCACATTGATGGCCTCAGCGACGTGGCGCGCAACTTCCGCGTAAGGGCAGCGCTGGTTGGAAGAAGTCCTGAGGGAGATCCAGAGTATCTCAACTTCTCTGAAGCCGTACGCGAGAGACAAATCCCAGTAATCATGGTTGAGGCAGGAGATGTCATGCACTTCGGCAGGGCTAGAGCTAATGTTCTGTGGCCCCCTTCGCCGGCCCACACGGATTCTTTATCACCGAACGACGATTCGGTTGTGCTTCGAATCGAGCTTGGTGAACACAGCGTCCTGCTAACTGGTGATATCGAATCCAGGGCCGAGATAGCGTTGATTAAAGGTCAGCTGTTGCGTTCGGACGTTGTAAAAGTTCCGCATCATGGGAGCAGGTCGTCGTCAACCGCGGACTTTGTTAAGGCTGTCGGAGCGCGCTATGCAATCATCTCCGTGGGCCAGAGATCGATCTTTGGCCATCCGGATCAAGGAGTCGTAGAACGGTGGCGTGCGGCAGGAGCCGAAGTCCTCACCACGGGTAGCAGCGGAACGATTACTTTTACAACCGATGGCCGCGAGGCAACTCTCTCCACCTTCGTGCGAGATTGAGGGATGAACTACGAGTCAAGGACGAGATGATTACTTTCGTCATCATTCAAAGCAATGTCCGAAAGAACATGCGATAGTTTTCAGCTCATTCTTCTCGAGTAAAATCGTACTTGCGCATGATCGCATTGCCCTGGGGGCTGAAGATGAAGTCGGAAAATTGTCGGGTCGCAGCTTCCTGCTTGGTGGACTTAATTATTGGCTCGATTGGTATCAGGGAGCCTTTAGGACGCCAGAGTGTTATCCGACCCCCGGGAAGACACTCGCTGCTGGGGAGTACAAGCGACACCGAGCAGCGCGGCAAATGCCAGAATCGAGATTGGGTTGCTCAGCAATTTCTAAAACGGGGGCTTGGGACCAGGGATCTTGATTTTTAGCTTTCCGAATCGTCAGGAGTATAGAGGTCGATGTCGGGGCTGCCAACCTTATAAGTCTTTAGCACTCCGAGCGGGGGTGCATAGATGTGAATAGTAATAAGGTTCAGGCCGCTAACGTCGGGATTACCTAGCTGGTGGATATCGGGAACGGCGGCGCCGGTGACTTCCCCTGTGCCGTACTCACGCGCCGACTTGTAACAGAGGCCCTTCACTTCATCAAAAACAAAGGTTGTTTCCCAGAGAACGCCGTCGTAAACCATTACCGCGCCATGCGATCCATTGTGATCGTGAATGGGAGTGCGCTGGCCCGGTCGCCAACACAGCACCAGCATCTCGACTACATCATTCCGACAGACACGGTGTCGCCAGTAGTTGCCCTCTTTGAAAGCGATATAGGGCAACATCTCTTCGGGAGCAATGTCGGTATTCTCGAGCCAGTTATTTAGTTGCTCGAGGGATGGGGGAGTTCGTTGCTCCTGGAGCAATTCGACCAGATCTTCAAGCGACAGTCGCGATGATACAACCTTGGTGGTGGGATGCTCTCTGGAAGGATCTAGGTGAGTTGACAATCGGGGCCTCCTATCTTCGTGCCGAAGATTATGCGTGAATCTTATCGGTGAATTAAATCATTTTATATACTGGCCGGTCAGAGTCAAGACAACGAAACTAAGTTCAGATCAACGAAATCCCAGTATTATTCGAAGATCCCTAACATTTGTACCTGTTTGTCCGGTTGTAATGGTGTCACCCAGTTGGGAGAAGAAGTGGAATGAGTCGCTCTTTTCCAGAAAAGCTTGTGGGTCTAAACCCTGGTTGCGGGCACGAGGTATAGTGCTTTGATCTGCAATAGCTCCGGCTACGGTGCTATTTCCGTCGATACCATCTGTACCGGCGCTGAGGACTACGACATCTCCTGTGAGCTGTGATTGGTCAATTTCCAGAGCGCAGCGCAGGACAGTTTCAAGATTGCGACCTCCGTTGCCATCGCCGCGCACAGGACACGAGAATTCGCCTCCTGAGATCAGGCAAACTTTACTATCAGGTCTCTCCTCCTTTATTCGATTGAATTGGGACAAGAGAAGACGGCACCCCTCCTCGATCGGTTGCTCATTAATCTCATGGTTAACCTGTGCGGCAAATCCCAAGCGACGAGCTGCTTTGGCCAATGCTTCGAGGGCGTCACCATTGCTCAATAAGACGTAAATCGGATGTATAAGTTGGGTTGGCTGCGGCAATAGCTGGTGCTCATTAATTACGCTGACGATTTGAGGCGGCAGAGATTCGGCAAGATTGTATCGAGCCACGACTTCAGCCGCTTCGGGTGAGGCTTGACCTGCCACGAGAGTAGGTCCTGAGGCTACGCTTGTCTCATCGCCCTCGTTAGTATCCGAGACGATCAGGGTAAGCTTGTCTGCAAGTGCCGCGTGAGCTGCAAGCCTACCCCCTTTGATTGCTGAAAACGCTCGGCGCACGGAATTGATCTCGCTAATGTTGGCCCCAGAACTGACCAGGACACGGTTCGCTTCCTGCAAATCTGCGAGCGTGATCTGATCGTTTACTGGATATTCAAGCATCGCGGACCCGCCACCAGAGATTAGAAATATGACGAGAGCGCGTTCTTGATTGGCTGTTTTAAGCAGGGCAAACGAGGCTTCGGCGGCGCGAAGGCTGTCCTGGTTGGGGAGTGGATGTCCCCCGCCGAAGAGTTGCCAGCGAGAATCCAGTGTCACTTGAATGTTGGGCATTGGGCCGGAGATTACGCCGGCGGCAATCCGGTCCCCTAAAACATCGGTTAACCCGAGTGCCATTGCCTCAGCGGCTTTGCCGATAGCAATGACATAGATGTTCTTATGTGAGAAGTCGTAACGTGTGTCGCAGACTGTGAGGTGAGAGTCCCGGAGATTGACGGTCCGTCGCACCGCCTCGCGTGCATCAGCGGCACGCAAGCCGCAGTCAAATATTTCGCGCGCCGATTGTCGTAACTGTCTTAATTCAGTAGGGGTCATATCGAGTTGATTGTGGTCAGTCCACCTTGATCAGATCTCGAATCTTGCGAAATCTACGGTCGCTGATGCCGCGCACCATCATTAAGTGCTCCGCGCGCCGAAAATCTCCATAAAGCTCTCGATGGGCGACGATTCTTTCTGCCAGCACCGCTCCGATACCCGGCAACTGCGCGAGTTCCTTAGCCGTGGCTCTGTTCAGGTCTATACGCTGATGTACAGATGAAGAGAAACTATTCGTCGTCGTCACACTGAGATGGCGTCTTTGCTTCGCGCAACCGTAGAACGATAGCAATAAGATACTTGAAAAAAAAAGCGCGCGAAGCGTGAGGCCAGGCGATGAGGCACTGGAAATCATCGAATTGTAATCATCCGCGGTGAAGTGATTCAGAAAAGGAACGCCGAGCCTTGCAAAAATAGTTAACTAGATGGTTATGAAGTCTTTAGAGTCGTGCCGCTCGGATGTGCATTCTGCTCCAAGTGACGCCAATTCAAAAGGTTGTACTACGCTACGGGCAATTCTCCACAGGCTTTTCCACAGTCAGAGGTGGAAATCGTTATTCGACAACGGCCGCTTCATCCCACTGCGCCACCATCTCGTACGCACGCCCAAGTACAGGTCGCGGCCTCGAGCCATCCGCCTGCCCGATCAACCCTTCCCGCTCCATCAGATCAAGGATCGCCGCTGCTCGTCCGTACCCTATACGCAGCCGCCTTTGCAGCACTGAAGTGGACGCGCGCTTCATCTCGACGCAAATGCGCAGAGCCTCCTCGAACAGTTCGTCGTGTTCGCCACTTGTTTCAAGTCCCAGAGCTTCCTCTTCACTCTGCACAATCTGTTCGTTATAGATCGGGGGTCCCTGATCCTTGATGTGCTTGACGATGCGGCCAATCTCAATCTCATCAATGTAGGCGCCATGCACTCGCACCAGCCGAGACGTACCTGGCGGAAGAAAAAGCATGTCACCACGGCCGAGCAGATGTTCAGCGCCATTGCTGTCGATGATTGTGCGCGAGTCGACCTTGGATGAGACTCGGAATGAGATGCGGGAAGGGAAGTTAGCTTTGATCAAGCCGGTAATGACATCAACAGAAGGCCGCTGGGTTGCAAGGACAAGATGAATGCCGACGGCCCGGGCCATTTGTGCCAGCCGGGTGATCGACTCCTCAACTTCCCTCCCCGACGTCATCATCAGGTCAGCCAGTTCGTCAATAATAATGACAATGAACGGCAAGGGTTTCCATGGCTCGCCGGATTCGTCGTAATCGGCGACAAGATTCCGGCGCATTATTTCGGCGTTATAGCCGTCGATATTGCGCACTCCCCAACCGGCCAGGTCCCGGTAGCGCCTCTCCATCTCGGTTACGGCCCATTTCAATGAACGAGAAGCGAGCTTCGGATCCGTAATGATGGGTGTAGTCAGATGCGGAATATCCTCATAGAGACCGAGTTCCAGACGTTTCGGATCGATCAAAATGAACTTCACTTCGTCCGGACGCGCGCGATAGAGAATCGACACGATCAAGGCATTCACGCCAACCGACTTTCCCGCTCCGGTGGTTCCGGCAATCAGCAGGTGTGGCATCTTCGCCAGATCCGCAACATAGTTGAGACCATCAATCGTCTTGCCAAGAGCAATCGTCAATTTCGAGGGAGACTCTCGGAAGGGACGGGACTCAATCACTTCGCGAAGAAATATTGTTTCGCGCCGCGGATTTGGCACTTCGATACCGACGTGCGGCTTACCTGGCATGCGATCGATTCTGATGGACTCTGCTTTTAGCGCCAGGCAGAGATCGTCAACCAGCGAAACGACGCGTGAGTACTTCACGCCGGGATCTGGCTTGAACTCGTAAGTCGTTACTACCGGTCCGGGACAGATATGTTTGATCTGGCCGGTAACATTGAATTCCTTACACTTTTCGGCAAGCCGGGTTGCCAGACTGAGCAGTTCGGCGTCTGCCTGTTCGCTATGAGGTGGGGCTTCGTTCAGAAATTCGAGCGGTGGAAGTGAGTAGTCGCTGTAGCTGATGTGCCGATTTCTCTCGGCATCGAATGGGAGTTTCCCCGTAGCCGGACTTTCTATCTTCGTGCGTAATACAGACGCGCCGCGAACCATCTGCTCAACTTCTGCTTCCTCCTTCGAGGAGCCTTCGGCGGCTGCAGGCGCCGGGAAGATTGAGCGGCGTCCAGAACGACTTTCAACTACTGTTGCGTTTTGGACAGTGGAGGGGGCCGGGGCCACGGCGCTCTCGTTTATTGCAACCGCGGCTTCACCGGTTAGTTCCTGGAAGACTTCAGCGCGAGCCGCTGTGTTGATCAGCGCCGCTGTTTCGGTCCCTCTCATGAATTCGGCTACTCGCTCGGCTGGGGTCAGCTCCCGAGTCTGTCGCTGGGCACCTATCACAGCCTCCTTCTCGGCTTTCAAAGCTAGTAGTTGCTCCTTGCGAAGACGTCTCTTTTCACGTCTGGCTTCGCGCCAGGCCTGAAATCTTTCCGGAATAGCGCGAGCAAAGGCAAATCGTTTCTGAGTGGTGCCCCTGAAGGTTTCGTGAAGTCCTACAAATGAGAAATCAGTTGCCAGCAATAGTCCGGTTGCCCCAAGCGCGATCAGAAGAACCGTTGCCCCGATGGTATTTAGCCCGCTGGTAAGCGCTCGCGAGATAAGTGTGCCGATGAGACCGCCGGCCTGAACTGAGGCATCGAACAGCGGTCCAATCTGGGCTATGGAAACTAGTGCAGCCGATGCCAGAACAAGAATAAGCAGTCCAAACAACCTATAGAAAGGCGCCCGGATGCTGCTTGTCTGAAAGCGGCGCCAGGCCGCGCCGAAGAGCAACGCGGGAACGAGGAAAGCCGCGAGCCCGATCGCTTGCAACAATGCTGCGGCCACGTTTGCCCCGATTGCTCCTGCCCAGTTACCGGCCTCGGCATTGCCTGCAGAGTTCCAGGAAGGGTCATTCGGGTTAAAGGGCGCAGACACAAGACAGAGCGTAAGCAAAAGCCCGAGGGCAAAAAGCAGAACGGCCACAATCTCGTTTCGCCTACCGCCGCGTGGCGTGATTATTCTGACCTTATCTTCAATGTGTGTAGTTGACATATAACTCCACGAATTCGTCGGGTCTCCTGCGGTGGATGGTTCCGGGCCTGACGCTGATCCATTCAGGCTGCTTTCCTGGCCAGCAGATAGGCCTTGATAAAGTCGTCAATGTCTCCTGCAAGAACTGCGTCTACGTTTCCACGCTCCAACTTCGTGCGTGTGTCTTTAACTAGCCGATAGGGCGCGAGGACATAGCTTCTGATCTGCGAGCCGAATGAGATGTCTGCTTTATTTGCCTCAAGTTCTGCGGTCTCAGCCCGTCTTTTTTCCAGTTCCAGTTCGTAAAGTCGCGAGCGCAGAACCTGCATAGCCACCGCACGGTTTTGATGTTGCGAGCGTTGGTTCTGGCATTGCACGACGATGCCGGTAGGAATGTGAGTAATGCGCACCGCCGAATCTGTTGTGTTGATATGTTGACCGCCGGCGCCGGTCGCGCGGTAGGTGTCAACGCGGAGATCGCGTTCGTTTACTTCTACTTCAATCTTCTCGTCAATCTCGGGATAAACGAAGAGGGAAGCGAAAGAAGTATGGCGACGGGCGGCCTGGTCGAACGGTGAAATCCGGACCAACCGATGGACTCCGGCTTCTGCTGCCAGCAGCCCGTAAGCATAGTCGCCTTCCACGCGGAAAGTAACGCCCTTGAGACCGGCTTCTTCACCCGGCTGATAGTCGATGATCTCAGCCTTGAAGCCGCGTTGTTCGGCCCACTTCAGGTACATACGCAGCAGCATTTCGGCCCAGTCCTGCGATTCAGTACCGCCGGCGCCGGGATGAATAGTGCAGATGGCATTAAGCTGATCGTTTTCTCCGGCAAGCAGCATCTCTGTTTCGGCAAGACCAAGTTCGCGATCGAGCCGCTCGATCAGCGAGCGCAATTCCTTCAACGACTCTTCGTCTTCCTCAGCAAACTCAAAAAGCACGCCGGCATCTTCGATCTCGGACTGAAAGCGATCTTGTCTTTCGAGTTTCTGTTCCAGCCTGCGCCTTGCCTGAAGCAGTTGCTGCGCTGCCTCCTGATCGGCCCAGAAATCCGGTGCCGAAGCCTGGTCCTCAATCCGCTTCAGTTCTTCACGAGCAGCAGCAACATCAAAGAAACCTCCCGAGTTGTTCGACGCGCAGGCGCAGATCTTCGTAGGCCGTTCTCAAATCCTGTAGTGATAACGTCTCAATCATCTCTTATCCTCTATTCCTCTAAAAGAGGCTGCCAATCCCAAAAGAACCAGGGTTGTACAAAAAGCGGGAAAAAAGTCGCCGTAGCGGGTGTAAACGGTATTGGCCCGATTGCCGCGGGCAATGGTCCAATTCCGGACCGCAGGACGGAAGCCTTCGGTGGCATCGGTAACCTTGCCGGAAGGTGTGATCAAAGCCGTGATCCCAGTATTTGTGACCCGCAACACGGAGCGTTTGTTCTCGACAGCGCGGAAAACCGCGTTGGCTAAATGTTGTTCCATCACTGCGGTTGGTCCAAGATAACCATCGTTCGAAACGTTTATCAATACATCGGCCCCGTTACTCGAGAGCTTGCGGGCGATGGAAGGATAAGCGGACTCAACACAAATAAACACTCCAACTTTTGCATTGCCGACCGGCATCACGGTGTAGTTAACACCGGGAGTAAAATCTCCGACGATTGCCGAAACCAGACTTGCTCCCGGCAACCAGCGCGGGATCGGCACATATTCGCCAAACGGCAGCAGGCGGATCTTATCATACTGCGCAATCCGCCGGCCCTGTTCATTTACCAGGAGGGCTGAATTGAAAACGCCATCCCTTCCCGCCGGCTCGAGTGAATTGAAAAGGACCGAAGTGTTGTTCGCGATCGTGAAGCGAGCAAGGAGGTCGCGAAACTTTGGATCAGTGGCGTAGGCAAAGTTCATCGGAGACTCGGGCCAGATAACCAGGCGTGGTCCCTCGACATGTTCGACCTTACTCAGTCCGGTTTTGCTTAATGTAATATGACGTTGTACTAAATCTGCCATCTCCTCCGGGGCCTTAACGAGGTCCATCGGGACATTGGGTTGCAATGCTACAACCTGAGTGATGGGGCCATGGCCTGACGGCCCTGGTACGGATTCTGAGACGAGCAGAGGCGAGAGGGTTAGGGCTACGGCAATTATCATTGCGGCCGCCGCCGGCAGCATCGATCTTCTGGTTCTGTCCAGGAGCACAAAAGCAACCGAAGCATTAACCGTGACAATGATGGAGCCTACCATGTAGACGCCACCCCAACGCGCCGATTGGATTAAGGGTTCCTGAAAGGCCAACGAGTACCCGATCGCATTCCACAACTGTCCTGTGACGGCAAGTCTGAACCACTCGAGTGCGGGCCAGAGGAGGGGCGCGACCAAGAGAGCCTTGACGCCCCAAGTCCTTATAAAGTGAGCGATGGCGAAAAAGAACGTTGCCGGGAAGAGGCCAACAATCAGCGCCCCCGGGATCAACAAGAGATACGCGAGGCCAGAAGCAATTCCCCCGTAGTGGATCATTGAATAAGTCAGCCAGTGACACGATCCATAGAAGAAAACTGTGCCGGCAAACCAGCCGAGAAGAAATGAGCTACCGGGAGCGGGCCTGCGACCGATAGCTAGCAGCAGTGGTACGAGCGCAATCCAGACGAGCGGCCACAAATTAAAGGGCGGGAATGAAACTATGAGGAGAATGGACGTAGCTACAGCGGCGCCCCAACTGATTAGAGCCGGCGCTTCGATGAGTGCTTTGGTGGTTGTGATCCATCTCGATCGTGCGCCCCGGCGAGCCGAACTCGGTACTGCGTCCTGCATTTCTGCGAGTTTAACAAAAGAGCCCTTACAATCCGAACCACTTACCCCTTGTCCGGTGGTGTCTTGACCACTACGGAACCCAAAAGGGGCCCCTCTTAGTTCACAGTCCGTCAATTGTTGGATTGGTCGAGCCAGTCTTATCCTATTGTTAGGTCGATATTAAGTTAAGTTTTGTGTGAAACCCCAAACGGCGGTGATGAAGCGATTGTGTTAAAGTCAGAGACCAAACAAATGAGCGAAGTGCAATCGAGTGATGTCGTGCGCGAGTGGCGGGAATCTGCTGCCTCTTGGCGAGAGCATAACGCCACGATTCGCTCGATGTTTGCGCCCGTAACGGGGGCGCTGATTAAAGACGCGCGGATTACCGAAGGCGACAAAGTTCTGGACGTAGCTGCCGGACCAGGAGAGCCGTCATTGACCATAGCCCACGCTGTGGGTGCCACTGGATCAGTAACTTGCACCGACGCCGCTCCGGAGATGGTAGCCGCAGCCCAGAGCGAGGCCCTGAAAAGAGGAATCAAGAACATCTCTTTCCAGCACTGTTTAGCAGACTCATTGCCATTCGAGATGAACTCTTTCGACGCAGCGGTCTGCCGGCTGGGAGTAATGTTCTTTCCCGATCCGGTCGCAGGTGTACGCGAGATGCTGCGCGTCATCAAACCGGAAAGCTCGTTATCGTTTGCCGTATGGAGTGAAAGTAGAGTTAACCCCTTCGCGTATACAGTCACTGACGTGTTAGCAAGATATATCAAGATGCCCCCTGCCGATCCTGAGGCGCCGGGTGCATTTCGCTTTGCTGAGCCCGGAAAACTTGCCCGCGTTCTTGAAGAGGCGGGCGCGGTTCGGGTTCGCGAGCGGATCCTGACGTTCTCTATGGCCGCACCTATTTCGCGTGATGAATTTTGGGAAATGCGTTCAAATACTTCGGGGACGTTACGTGAGAAGCTGGCATCCTTGCCCGCTGAACAACAACTGATAGTTGCCAGTGAGGTAAAGGAAGCATTGGCGGAGTTCTTTCCGAACGAGCGGATGAAGTTCCCTGCCCAGATGCTGATCGTCACCGGAGATAAAGCTTGAAGGAGGAAATAAAGATGGAACGTGTAGCCATAATTGTTGTCTCTTTGGCACTGGTAGTCTCAATGCTTCCGCGTTTTGTGTTCCGAGAATCGCATGGCTCAAGTCCAGCCTTAAATTGAATTATTCGATCCAAATCATCACTGATTAACATTCACAGTCCCTGTCGAAATAATCCCACCGACATACTTCTTTCGGTATTCTTCCATTTCCCGGGCAAGCACGGGATCAATTTTCCTTAACTTGGCAAGTTCCCTGTCGATCGTCTTATCCTCGGCAAACTGGATGTATGCTTTGCAGATGGCATATTGGGCACGCGGATAGTTTGGCTTAATTTCCAGAGCCTTCCTGAAATAAACGATCGCACGCTTCTGGCGATCATCTATCACCCACGAGTCGCCCTCCATCACCGCGAGTCCCATGTCTATTAGCTTATCCGGGTCGTTAGGGTTTTGGCCCAATGCCTCGGTTGCTCGTTTTAGATTCTCAGCGCGTTCAAGCAACTCAATGAACCTCGGAAAGGTATCGTCCCTATCCGACGTTCTGCCGGCCCAGAGTTCGCGTGCCTCAACCAGGCGGCCATGTTTAACCAGGAGCCGTCCAAGAGCAAAGCGACAATTCATTCGTTGCGGATCTGTGGCAAGTCCTTGTCTAAACACCTCCTCTGCTCGCTTGTCATCCTTTGTCCGTTCAAGGATCTGCCCGAGATGTTCGTAAGCAGGGAGCACACGCGGGTTGATCTTGATGGCCATCTCGAGTGCCGATATTGCTTCTGCGCGACGTTTTTCATCCCATTGCAATATCTCGCCGATCATCGCGTACGCCTCTGCATAGTTCGGATCGATCTCGACCGCTTTTCGGCTTGTTGCTAACGCCTCCTCGTGCGCGTTGCGTCTTGAATCAATACTTGCCTTTAGTAGATAAAGTTCTTTCGCTTCTGGCCTTAACCGGATAGCCGTCGCCAGGGCCTCGGACGCGCTTTTCATCTTCATCTGCGCCATGTGCACATAGGCAGTCAGCACGTGCGGGCGATGATCGTTTGGATCGACTTTTGAAGCTTTAGTGCAGTTCGCTAGCGCTTCGTCAAATCTCTTCTCTCGGTAGAATCCGATAGCCACTTGAAGAAGGTTGTCAACCTCGTTGTCTTGCTGCACGGCGTGCAGACGAACAGTGTTGTTCCAGAGGTTTCTTTCAAGGTTTGGCCCCGACTTTGGTTCGAGCTTGATTCCAACGATTGCGCTGAAGTCAGTCCCCAGTCGCTCATCAGCTCGAGGTTCCCACGCGTAAGCGTCAGGTAAGCCCGCAAAATGCAGGACGGCGATAAATGTAGCGATAACAGTTGGAGATAGTAATTTGCTCATGGGAGTTTGTTAGCTGCATTCCGGTTAAGTTTTGGCCCGCATTGTAAATCACCATCATCAAGATCCAAAAACTTCGCTAATGCACAAATGGAGCTGACAGCCAGTTAGGCGAACCGCGGTTCTGTATTTTGTTGACCCACGAACAGAGACTGAATACTTGTCCAGCTTCCCATCTAAGCCTTTTCCAACCAACTCGCACTAAAGGATGAAGGATCAACTTGAACCGGTGACTAGAATATGTCACTTAATGAAAGCCGATCGGGCAACTAACCCCTTGCACCACGTCTTCCAAGCCTTAATTGCTCATCAGTACTATTGATGGTAATTTCAGTGCAGTAATCAACGGTTCAGATCTGATCAAGAATCCCGAAATCCCTCCGAAATTTCGAGTGAATTGACGGAATTCGATTCTGGGAAGGCTATTTTTACGTAAGTTTTATGACTATTGATACATCGCAAAATACTCAGGTCGGCAACTATTTTGTCTCTAACTATCCACCTTTCTCACAGTGGAAACCGGAATACGTGCCCGAAGCGCTTGAGGCACTCGGGCAGCCGCCCCGGACGGCAGACCCGCTTGGGCTTTACCTTCATATCCCCTTTTGCCGCAAGCGCTGTAAGTTCTGTTACTTCAAAGTTTACACGGACAAGAATGCGAATGAAATCGAGGTCTACCTCAACACGCTGATCCGCGAGATGGAAATCTACAGCCGGATGCATGCGTTACAGGGGCGGCAGCTTCGTTTTGCGTATTTTGGAGGGGGCACGCCCTCTTACATCAGCGAAAGACAACTTCAATATCTAGTCGAAGGGCTCAACGCTCACGTAAGTTGGAGCAACGCCGAAGAGGTGACCTTTGAATGTGAACCAGGGACTCTCAGAAGAGCCAAGCTCGAAACACTCAAGGAGATCGGGGTAACACGCCTGAGCCTGGGCGTCGAACACTTTGACGACGAGATTCTCGCAGGAAATGGTCGCGCCCATCTTTCTGCCGAGGTTTACGAGGTTTATGATCTGGCTCGTCAGGTGGACTTCCCCCAGATCAATATCGACTTGATCGCAGGAATGGTCGGAGAGACGGAGGAGAAGTGGCGGGACGTAATTCGCCGCGCCATCGAATTGCAACCCGACTCGGTGACGATCTATCAAATGGAACTGCCCTACAATACCGTCATTTCTCAGGAGATCATCAAGCAGGGAGCGCCGTCACCCATTGCCGATTGGCCCACAAAGCAACGTTGGCTCGACTATGCTTTTGACGAGTTTCAGGCACATGGCTATCGCATTGCCAGTGCTTACACGCTTGCGACTAACGATAAGCCCTGCCGGTTTATCTATACCGATGCTCTCTGGCACGGCGGCGACATGATTGGTCTGGGTGTTTCGTCCTTCTCGCACTTTGGCGGAGTTCACTCTCAGAACGTCCATAGCTTTGAGGAGTACGTAGCGTTGCTCGAGACGAACCAACTCCCGCTCTTGCGCGCCTTAACTTTGACTCCAAAACAGAAACTCATACGCGAGATGATTCTGCAACTGAAGACCGGCGCCATTGACCGCGAGTACTTCCGTGGCAAGTTCGGCGTCGATGTGTGGAACGAGTTTCAGCCTGTGTACGAACAACTGAACGACGACAAGTTGGTAGAACGCCGCAATGGCACGATTGAGCTCACCCGGAGTGGACTCCTACAGGTCGATCATTTTCTCTCCGAATTCTTTGAACCCGAACTCAAAACCGTACGTTACGTATAGAACAGATGGAAATGACCACTAACTACGATGTAATCGTCATTGGTGGCGGCCCGGCGGGTAGCTCGGTCGCCAGCATCCTGGCCCGTGAGGGTCGCAGTGTCGTCCTTTTTGAGAAGGAGCGGTTTCCCCGTCATCATATCGGGGAATCGCTGATGACCGACACCTACTTCACCTTTCAGCGCATGGGCCTGCTCGAGAAACTCAAGCAGAGCCCGTTCGTCCGGAAATACAGCGTGCAGTTCGCAAATCCTGCCGGCAAAGAATCGCGTCCTTTCTATTTCTTTGAGGCCAATCATCACGAGTCGGCGGTTACCTGGCAGGTGACGCGGTCGGAATTCGATCTGATGTTGATCGAGCATGCCGCCGATCAGGGAGCGACCGTGTATCAAGAGACCGCCATCAAGCAGGTCCTTTTCGAGGATGGTCGCGCTTACGGCGTGGAAACGCGCATGAAAGATGGTTCATTTCGACAGTTCCATGCTCCGGTCGTAGTGGATGCGACGGGCCAGACGGCGATGCTTTCAAACAAGTTCGGGTGGCGTGTCCGCGATCCGCAACTGAAGAAAGCGGTACTCTATTCTTATTTTAAGGGTGCCCACCGCGAGCCAGATCTCAATGGTGGGGCCACGCTCGTGCTGCGAACGCCTTCCGGAAGCAACGGATGGTTCTGGTATATCCCTTTAGAGAATGACATCACGAGTGTCGGTGTTGTCGCGGATCCCGAGTACCTCGTTAAGGGTCGCGGTCAGGATCTCGCCAGGATCTACCATGAAGAGATCGAGAAGGTTGAATCGTGCCGGCGGCGAGTGGCCAGCGCCGAGCGCGTCGATAAAATCTATTCGATTATCGACTACTCTTATCGATCACGTAACTTCGCGGGTGATGGCTTTATTTTGATCGGAGACGCTTATGGTTTTCTCGACCCCATCTACTCATCCGGGGTGCTGCTGGCGTTGAAGATGGCTGAGTTAGCGGCGGATAGTATTCATGATGCCTTCAACAATGACGACTTCTCGGCCCCCAGACTGGGTCAGTACCAGGCAAAATTGGATCAGGGCATCGAGTTAATGCGGAAACTTGTCTACGCTTTCTATAACGAGGGATTTAGTTTTTCGAAGTTTTTGGAGAAGCACCCTCAGCAGCGGGTAAACATCATCAGCCTATTGATGGGTGATGTCTTTAAAGATGGCGTCGATGATATTTATGGGCCAATGTCTGAGTTTGCATATATTCCGCCTCCACTTTACGAGCAGGTTGACAAGACGCCATCTGACTTTGAGAAAGGGTTGCCAGGAGAGGTTCTCTCGGCAAAGTACCAGTACTTCAACGATCTCGAGGTGCTGCAAGGTACAAGAGAATGAATCTACTTCTCACCACTCAGTGCAGCACGCAATGACGGTGGGATCTCGACCGATTTGCCGTGCTGCAATGTCACGACGGTCATCGTACCATGAAGAGCCATCTCTTCATCAGCATTGAATACCTGAAAATCGTAACGAAATGACGTGCGACCCAGGTTGCCAACCGTGAGCCTGAGACGGAAAGGCGCGTCCAGTTCGAGCACGCGAAGAAATGTACACTCCACGTGCACGCGCGGAAAATCGTATCCCATGAGCCGGTTCATGGGCCAACCCAGGGTGCGCACCAACTCACTTTCAGCTTCCTCCACAAGTTCAAAAATCCGCGGAAAGTGCAGGCGTCCGGCAGCGTCAGAGTCGGCCCAGCGTAGACGCCGCTCAAGTTCTATCGAAGCTGGCATTAAACATGATCCTCTTTTGTGAGTAATGTTAATTTTTCGGCACTATAGCACACCTAATCCTAACTGGACCGTACCCTCATAAACCAGGTGGCGGGAAAGGCCTCCCCACATTTTTGCCGGCGTCCTGGATTTCTTCACTGATGCTGTCTGCGCAAAATTAGCCAGGGAGGGATCACTCAATGCTCTTTGGAATTTGTCGAGACTGGCGACCAGAAATCGAATCCAATGGCCTCCCGAGCTTCGTAAATAATGATAGTTAAAAAGGGAAATTGCTCACGGAACTTGATAACACTACCTGCGCATCTTCGTTCGGCTCGATTGGTTGCGGCCTAAGCCTCGTTGCGCTATGTAATCACGCGCGAACTTCTTCAGCTCTTCACTGCGCAAACCAATCCGCACGGCTTCCTCCAGAGCCTTCTCTTCGGTCCACCCGTGCTCGATTACCCTGTAGATCATCATAAGAGCGCCCACGCGGTTTGCAGTGCCACAATGGATAAACATCGGGTGATTGCTCTCCTCCTTGACAATACGGATGAACTCTTCAACTTGGGCGGCCTGAGGTGCACTTCCCGCCACGGGTATAGGGAGATATCTCATTCCCGCCTCTTCGACCGCCGCGCGCTGCTCTTCCAGATCGATCCCTTCCGAAGCAGTACGAAGATTCAAGACAGAGCGGAAGCCGTTAGCGGCGAGCTTGCTGAAAGCCTTATCGGTCGGCTGTCCTCCCGTCGTCAGGCCCTTACTTAGGCAGAGTACCCGCGGCACGTCGGCTTGTAGGCTTTGCTCGATCTTTTCGAGATCGGATCGCTCATTATTCTGAGCTTTCACAGCAAGAGAATGCCCTGCAAACAAAAGTGTGACAACAATGCTAATGACAAGTGGTTTCATTATTCTTTCTTTCGATTGGCCTGCAATAGCACCCAATCTCTGTTCAGGTATAATAGGCCCGCTCAACTTAAGCCGATCTTCTCAGGAGCAAATTATGAGTTGGAATCAACCTTCGTGGCAACAGCCCACGCAACAAGAACCCATCTTTGCGGTCCCGGAACTGCGCGATGAACGTGTTGGCGCCTTTCTTGCGAGAGTCTACGGCTGGATGTTTCTGGGCCTGATGATCACTGCCGGAACAGCTTTTACCGTGTCATCGTCACCCGCTCTCATCGAAGCCTTCATTCTGAACCGCATAGTTTTCTGGGGACTGATTATTGCTCAACTCGGTTTGGTCTTTTTTCTTTCGGCGCGCGTGGACCATCTGGCGCCAGTCACCGCAGCCGGCCTCTTCATGTTGTACTCGGCGTTGGTTGGGGTGACGGCTTCGGTGATTCTGCTAGCGTACACCGGGGCCTCGATTACCTCGACTTTTGTCATCGCTGGAGGAATGTTTGGCGCCATGGCTGTCTTTGGTTCGATAACGAAACGAAACCTGGCTGGTTGGGGGCAGTTCCTTTTTATGGGGCTGATCGGGCTCATCCTGGCTATGGTTGTTGGCTTCTTCTGGCAGAACGACGCCTTACAGTTTGTAATCTCTGTAGTCGGCGTCCTTATCTTTACCGGGCTTACTGCCTACGATGCTCAGCGCCTGAAGAACATGGCAGTAGCATTGCCGGATGGCCGCGTGGGGACATACGCGGTTGTCGGAGCGCTCTCGCTCTATTTGGATTTCATCAACTTGTTCTTCTTTCTATTACGTTTCCTGGGGGATCGCCGCAATTGATCGCGGATCCCGTTTGACCCTCGAAAACCGACCCGTTAAGCTTTGGCTCGACTCCAATCGTGTTTCCGGCAACTGCGCGCGCTGACATGAGCAGCCGCGTGTCCAGGCCGGATTCGGTAAAGTTAAATAGTTCCCTTTGGACTTTGGCTTCCACTCAGGTGGATCAGGAGCACGTGTAACGGTTCTGATCACGTTCGCCCTGCTGAGGTCCGTCAATTCGTTAAATAGGAGAACAGAGTATGCTCGTCAGCGAGTCGTTTAGGCGCATCCGATTTCAAAGAGTCATTGTTGCCATCGCGATTGTTTCTCTCGCCTTCTCAGTTTTCAAACTTTTCGGCTATGCGCAAGCTCCAGCGGCAAAAACTCCGCTGACACATGAGGCAATGTGGTTGATGAAGCGTGTTGGCGCGCCCTCGCCCAGCCCCGATGGTAAGTGGGTAGTGTTCTCGCTAGTCGAGCCTGCTTACGATGAGAAGGATCAAGTATCTGATCTTTGGATTGTGCCCTCAGACGCCAGTGCTGGGCCAAGACGTCTGACGTTCAGTAAGAGCGGAGAGAGCGGCGTCGCCTGGAGCCCTGATAATCAACGGCTCGCCTTTTCTGCGCGTCGCGAGGGCGACGAAGTAAGTCAGATTTATGTGATTGACCTGGCGAGCGGGGGCGAAGCTGTACGCGTGACCTCTCTGTCGACCGGTGCGCGCTCGCCGGTCTGGAGGCCTGACGGAAAGGCTCTGGTTTTTACCAGCACAGTCTATTCGGGCGCTGCTGATGATGATGCCAACAAAAAGATTGCGGCTGAGCGGAAAGCCCAGAAGTACAAAGCGCGCGTCTACGAAAGCTTTCCTATACGCAATTGGGACAAGTGGCTGGAAGATACCCAGCCGCATCTCTTCTTGCAGACACTCGATCCCGGGGCAAAGGCGAAAGACCTGCTCGCTGGAACCAAACTGGTGGGCGAGCCGGGTTTTTCCGGGCGTGTCACCCTCACCGCGGAAGAGCTCGATGCCGTGTGGACTCCCGATGGACAATCGCTCGTCTTCAGTGCAACCACCGGACGCAATACCGCGGCGTATTCCACGTTTAGTTATGGACTTTTCCGGCTGCCGGCAACCGGAGGTGAGCCCGTGTTGCTGACTTCAGGTAAAGAGAGCTTCGGCCGTCCTGCTTTTAGCGCCGACGGCAAAGCTCTTTATGCAACAGTGAGGGCTGAGAGCAGCGTGATGGTCTATAACCTCGATCGGCTTGCCATGTTCTCCTGGCCCAATCTGAGCGAGCCCACGGTTATCACTGCAAACTTTGACCGGTCCGTTGGCAGCTTTGCTCTTACTCCGGACAGCAAGTCCATCTATCTCACCGCTGAAGACGCCGGAAACGAGAAACTCTACACGGTGCCGGCCCAGGGAGGGGAAGTCCGTCTTGCGCTCGACATGACGAGCGGGGTTTACACTTCATTAACGATCCCTCAGAAGGCTTCGACAACACTTATTATCGCCAACTGGGAAAGCGCGATGAATCCGCCTGAAGTAGTGCGCATCGACCCCAACGCAAAAACACATCGGCCACTGACTACTCTCAATGCCAACCGCGTCGCTCAGATTGACTGGCAACCAGTGCGACACTTTTGGTTTACAAGCAAAGCCGGCAAGCGCATTCACAACATGGTCGCGCTGCCGCCAAACTTTGATGAGCAGAAGAAATATCCTCTGCTGGTACTGATGCATGGTGGCCCTCATACGATGTGGCGCGACAACTGGGGGCTGCGCTGGAACTATCACCTGCTGGCGCGTCCGGGCTACATCGTTCTGCTAACGAACTATTCCGGCTCGACTGGTTTTGGGGAAAAGTTCGCACAGAGTATCCAGGGAGACCCCTTTATTGGGCCAACAAACGAGATCAATGAAGCCGCGGATGAAGCCATACGCCTGTACCCGTTCGTTGACGAAGCTCGGCAGGCGGCCGGCGGCGCGAGCTACGGCGGGCATCTTGCCAACTGGCTACAGGCGACAACGACTCGCTACAAATGTCTTATCAGTCATGCGGGATTAATCAATATGGAATCGCAGTGGGGAACAAGCGATGTCATCTACCATCGGGAGTTGGGCGCGGGTGGGCCTGTCTGGGAGCAGGGGCCCGTATGGCGCGAGCAGAACCCGATTCGCTTTGCAAAGAATTTCAAAACGCCTATCCTCCTCTCGATCGGCGAGAATGATTTTCGCGTGCCCCTAAACCAGACGCTTGAAAACTGGAGTGTGCTTCAGCGCCTTCAAATTCCGAGCCGTCTGATTGTGTGGCCCGATGAGAACCACTGGATTCTCAAGGGCGAGAACAGCAAGTTCTTCTATCAGGAGGTTCACGCCTGGTTGAACAAGCATCTCGGATCGCAAGGGACACCAACTACCGACTGAGCAGCCCCGGGGGCGAGTTTTCTGAAAGGAAAGATCTGATGGTGAAGCGCGATACTTCTTTTAACTTCTCAGCTTCCTCATTTGTCTCCCCGCAATTATCGAGGCGCTCATTCGGCCGGCTACTGGCGCTTGCCACTGCGGGTGCGACCATGCCTTTTTACAACGAAGGGACATTGGCCCATGCCCAACTGTCCCGCATCGGCCGCCTTCCGCCGGATGCCGTGAAGATCAATGCCAATGAGAATCCCCTCGGTCCCTGCGCCGAGGCGCTGGAAGCGATTAGCAAGATCAAAAAGGAAGGCGGTCGCTATCTCTACGAAGAGACGGATGTCTTCGTTGAAACGCTTGCGGCGCAGGAAGGTCTCAAGCCTGCGTACGTTAAAGCCTTTGCCGGCTCGAGCGCGCCGCTGCATTGGGCGGTCATTGCTTTCACCTCACCCTCCCGTAGCTTTGTAACTGCCGACCCGGGCTACGAGGCCGGAGGGCGCGCAGCGGAGTTTATCGGCGCCAAAGTCGTACGAGTCCCACTCACTAATGACCTCGCTCACGATGTCCGGGCGATGGTCAAAGCCGATCCAAACGCCGGCTTGATCTACATCTGTAGTCCAAACAATCCCACGGGTACACTGACGTCGCGTGCCGACATCGAATATGCCATCGAGCACAAGCCGAAGGGCTCAATCGTTCTACTCGATGAAGCTTACATTCACTACACCGATGTCCCACCGGCAAGCGACCTTGTTGCTGCCGGCAAGGATCTGGTCATCCTGCGTACGTTCTCTAAACTTTATGGCATGGCAGGATTGCGGGCTGGTTGTGCAATCGGGCGTCCTGATCTGCTGAGGCGGATCGACAGTTATGGCGCGGGCGCGCTTCCGGTTACTGCAATGGTCGCCGCCACCGAAAGCCTGAAGGTCAAGTCTCTGGTGGCGGACCGGCGTCAGATCACCCGCGAAACTCGCGAGGACCTCTTCGCGTTTCTTAAAAAGAATAACTTCCCGTTCAAGCCATCGGAGAGCAACTGTTTTATGCTCGATGCCCGCGGGCCTGCACGCCAACTCATGGAAGCGATGCGTAAAGAGAAGATCTATATTGGGAGGGACTGGCCTGTCTGGCCTGATCACACGCGGATTACAGTCGGCACTCCTCAGGAGATGGAGAAGTTCAAGAAAGCACTCCTCAAAGTGTTTGGTTGATGCCTGAGATCTCACTAGGGAATCGGCCGGAAATTTGGTCCACGTCTGTTTCTAAGCGCGTGCTCGTAAACTCTTACGTACTCCTGGGCAGAATCACTCCAGGAAAAATCCTGCGCCATTGCCTGTTGTCGGAGTTGCGTGATGTGGTGAGGCCGGTCATACCAGGTTGAGACCGCCCAGCCAATGGTGTCGTAAAGCGCGGACCCGGTAGCGTCCCGAAACTTGAACCCGGTGCCTGCGCCGGTCACCTCATTATAGTTCAGGACCGTATCGTCCAGACCACCCGTTGCGCGCACAATTGGCAGAGTTGCATACTTCATTGAATAACTCTGATTCAGGCCGCAGGGTTCGTACAACGAAGGCATGAGGAAGAAGTCACTCCCCGCTTCAATCAGATGACTCAACTCGTTTGAGAATCCTATGTAGCTTCCCACGCGTCCCGGATAAACACTCGCTAGCCATTGAAAGAAGTTCTCCGTTTCCGAGTCGCCGGTGCCCAGGACTACCAACTGGACCACCATGTCGCGCAACACATTCGGCAATGACTCACGCAACAGGTCAAGACCTTTTTGTTCAGCGAAGCGGGAGACAATGCCAAGGATGGGAACTTCTGGCCGCACTTCGAGACCAAAACGTTGCTGTAATGTGGCTTTGCAGGTGGCCTTGCCGCTGAGATCCTCTGGGGTGTAAGTCGCGGGAATCAGTTTATCGGTAGCTGGATTCCAATGCTCGTAATCGACGCCATTTAGAATGCCAAAAAGATCGGCTGCGCGATTATTGAGAAATGGCGCCATTCCCATGCCGCCCGCTGGTTCGAGCAGTTCGCGGGCATGAGTCGGCGAGACGGTGGTAAGCGCATCGGCAAAATATATTCCTGCCTTCAGTAGATTGATCTGCCCATGGCTCTCGAACACAGCGGAGTTAAAGTACTCTTCGCCCACTCCAATATATGGAAACGCACTAAGATGAAAGATTCCCTGGTACCCGACGTTATGAATAGTCAACACACTGGCTGTTGACGATAGAGGAGACAGGATGCGATCCCAGGTCTTGAGAAAGACTGCCACCAGGGCGGTGGGCCAATCATGTGCATGCACCACGTCGGGAATGAAGCCCCGGTCCTTGCAGATCTGCATTGCCGCTTTCGAGAGGAGAGCGTAGCGAAAGGCATTGTCCGGATATTCCCTGCCGGCGTAATCGTAGATCCCTGGCCGGCCAAAGAAGCGCTCGTAATCAACGAACCAGACTGGTACCTCATCCTCGAGCAAGGTTGAAAACACGCCGATCCATTGCTCTTCGCCGCGGCCCATGTGAACGCATGCAGGACTTTCCGGTTTAATGGCATACCTGGCGCGATCAATCGAGTTGTAAAGAGGCAGAACGATACGCACGTCGTGGCCCAGACGGCGCAGCGCTTTTGGAAGGGCGGCAACCACATCGCCCAAGCCGCCAGTCTTGGCAAAGGGAGCACATTCGGAAGCAACGAAGAGCAGGCGCAACCCGGATTCTTCGCCAGATACCTGGTCTGAAGTCTTTTCGAGAGCGGTCAGATTTTTGCTCATAACAACTCCACTGAGAGGCAGCGCGAAGCTACGCAATGTCTCAATTGTGAGGGCCGCGTGACTTGTGGATCTGCGCTTAGCAGCTCAACTATAGCAATTAACTTGCAGGCTCTAAAATTCTTGCGGGCGAGGGCTGTTGAATGCCACCCGGGTGAAGCAAGGAGATGCGCTGATGTCGGGTGGCGTGATTGGTAATCTTAACTTCGATGATTCCATGCGCATCGCAGGAATAGATCTCTTCGATCAGTTCGTCACGCAGGGAGGTTCGCCGCACCGGGATGTTCGCTAATAGAGTTTCCTGCTCGAGCTCGGGTGCGAAGGGAAAGTGGAGTTCGTCCCACAGGGTAATGTCGCCTTTGGGCTGGCCTCTTTCATCAACTTTGCTGCATTCAACAAATCGGAAGTGGCCCAGATTGTGAGCGGGATGGTAGCGGCGCACGCGACGAAGTTTCTCGCCGACTACCGGGAGTGCTGTCTCCTTGCGAAAGATCACATCGAGAGTTACCGCGCTGCCGCCATCTGCCTCGCGCCAGACACCGAAGTGGCGCGTAAACTGTTCCCTGATCTGATAGCCGGCCTCGTCGTCAGCAGCAATGGCTGCCCCCATAGCTGTAGCCGCGTGTGGATAGGGAGAGCGGCGCACCTGTTTGCCGTAATGGTCGCGCAAGGTGCGGGACACGATCGGCAAGTCGCTCGAGCCTCCAACCATGTAAACAGCCGTCAGGGAGCGAAGATTCAGATCCGAGGCGCCAGCCAGAGCCAGTTCGGTGGCCTCGATCGTTCTCTCGACGAGCGGCCGGCAACGTTCGTAGAAATCGTTTGTGCTGACGATCACTTCACGCTCACCCGGCAGTGCTCGCCCCAGATCGATAACAACCTTGCGAGTATTGGGATGCAGACCCTCCTTCTTTTCTCGGCATTCTTCGAGCAAGCTAAGCCGAGCTTCCGGCGCCAGGTTGACAATATGCGCTCGTTCGAGGGCCAACTCCAGCAGAATGTGGTCGAAGTCATCTCCACCAAGCCACCCAATGCCTTCACTGGCGAGGACTTCATGTTGGTGGTCCAACATCTTAATGACCGAGGCATCGAAGGTGCCGCCCCCGAGATCATAGACCGCCACGTGTTCACGGTTGGTAGAAGCGCGGGAAGCCGTGCGATACCGATGAGCGTATTCCACCCCGGCTGCGGAGGGCTCGTTTAAGCTGCCTCGCACCCGAAATCCAGCAAGCCGGAAAGCCTCGAGTGTAAGGAAGCGCTGATTACTGTTCGCGTTTGCCGGAACCGAGACCATGACTTCCAAGGGTTCATGAGGGCCCAGGCGCAAGTTTGAACGGTCAAAAAGATCCTGATGCAGTTGGCTCAGTAGTTCGGTAAGTACTTGCAGGGCGCTCAATGAATCTGTGCCGACATCAACCGGAGATTCAGGTCCGAGAGTTGCGAGTTGCCGTTTGAAAGAGTGAATCACGGACCAGCGCGACTCATGTCTTCGGATCTGGGCCTCGAATCCGTAAGCTCTCTTGGAGCCATCGGACTCAAAAGCGATCAAGGAAGGAAACCAATCCTGTGGGCTATCATGTTCATCCTGGAAACTTACGACGGGATAGTTACCGCGGTCGGCTGCGGCCACCACAGTGCGGGTGGTGCCGTAATCGATACCTAACAACATTTCATGCGCCCCTCATTAGATCCTGAGCAAATTTTAGTCTCTGCTGGCGTCGTGCCAGTTGCGCGCAAGCTTCACCGACTATGGGGCACCCTGTCAACTGAACTTTTCATAAAACACATTTCGACCGAGATGAGGTTCTGGTGTGATCTCGCTACTCAATACCGCAGCCTGCGGTCGCTGGCGCAAGTTGAACTCACTTGCTTACAATTGGCTCGCGCAAGAGTGAATCCCTAACTATGAAATCTGTCATAGTCGGTACAGCTGGCCATATCGATCACGGCAAGAGTGCCCTGGTGCACTCCCTCACCGGCAAAGATCCCGATCGCCTGCCTGAAGAGAAACGTCGCGGTATCACAATCGATCTGGGTTTCGCCGATCTTGAACTCGGCGATGTCAGAATTGGCTTTGTTGACGTTCCGGGTCATGAACGGTTTGTCAAAAACATGCTTGCGGGCGCCCACGGTATCGACGCGGTAGCACTGGTGATAGCCGCCGATGAAGGCGTAATGCCGCAAACACGCGAACATTTTGATATCTGCCGGTTGCTGGGAGTACAACTCGGCTTGGTTGTGATCACTAAAACTGACCTGGTGGAGGACGAACTGATCACCCTTGTAAAGCAAGAGGCCGAAGAGTTGGTGGCGAATTCATTCCTCGAGCAAGCTCCGTTGGTTACGGTAAGCGCCCGGTCGGGTGCCGGCCTCGAAGAACTTAAAACCGTGCTTCGCGAGTTGGCAAAGGCAGTGCCTCCCCGGCCTGCCGCGACAATCCCGAGATTGCCGGTAGATCGGGCTTTCACGGTCAAGGGATTCGGTGGCGTAGTAACGGGGACTCTGGTTTCTGGGGAGATCCGGGAAGGGGATGACTTGGAGTTGTTGCCGTCCGGCCGGCGCGTGCGTGCGCGAGGGCTACAGGTTCACGGCGCCGCAGTCAAGCGGGCGGTCTCCGGACAGCGCACCGCAGTCAATCTCGCAGGAGTAGAAGCATCTGATATTGAACGAGGCATGGTCCTTGCGGCCCCCGGCCGGCTGAAACCAGTGCAGATCATCGACGTGATGCTTGAAGTCCTGCCCGACGCTCCGCGCGCGCTTCGTTCACGCGCCAGAGTCCGGTTGCACATTCATGCCGCGGAGGTTTTGGGCCGGCTGCGCATATTAAATGAAAAGGGCGAATTGGCGCCGGGAGAATCCGGGCTGGGCCAACTCCGGCTGGAAGCGCCTGTGGTCGCCCTCTCCCACGAACGTTTCATTATTCGTTCCTATTCGCCTTCACAAACGGTTGCGGGCGGCCAGGTGCTCGACCCGTTTGCCGGCAAACATCGCTCGCGTGAGCTTATTCAGGTGCGCGAACGCTTGCACGCGCTTATCGATACAGATCCGTTGATTAGATTTGCGACGTTTGTTGCGTTGTCGGGAGAACACGGATTGCGACTGCCGGACATTGCCGCCCGCACAGGTTGGGATGATGCTCTATTGGACCACGTAGCCTCCGAGGCATTGGCCCAGGCTCTGATCGTTGACTGCGAAGGCGTGTTTCTGACCCCTGAGGTTTTTGGCGACTTGACGCAGAAGACGCTGAAAGAGGTCACCGCCTATCACGAACGCGAACCCCTTTCGAGAGGGCTGGCACGCGAGACTCTGCGTGAGCGTCACTTTACGCGACTGCCGGCGGAGGTATTTCGCAGTGTCCTGTCGGGGTTGGAGACGGAAGGAGCGGTTGTATCCGAACGAGATGTTGTCCGGGCCAGTAAACATACTCTTCAATTAGAAGGCGCCGATGCGGAACTGCATGCGCGGCTGGACCATCTCTATACCGATGCCGGCCTGGAACCTGCTGCCATTGAAGACGTCTTCGCAAACGCGGGGGTCTCCGCAGCGAATAGAAGCCACAGTCGAAAGATTCTCCAGCTCTTGATTGATGGCGGCAATCTTATCCGGGTTCAGGGCGACCTTTTGTTTCACCGGTCGGCATTGGAGAGGCTGAAAGCAGCGCTCTATGAGTACGGTGATAGACACGAGCCGGCGAGAAGAATTGACATAACAAGCTTCAAGGATCTGGCCGGTGTTTCGCGAAAGTATGCGATTCCCTTGCTTGAGTTTCTGGATCGTGAGCGGGTGACCCGGCGCGCCGGGCACGAGCGAGAGATTCTCAAGCCCCGGTAGACATGTCACTTAGCGTTTTCGCTCCGAATTTTGCCTTGCCTTAGATCAAGGTGAGGCGTTAACATACGGGCATTACGAAAGTTAATTTGGCTTTTTCCTAACCTTCATGAACAATTGTTGGCCGGAGGTTCAATATGAAAGGCCTTAAAGACATAGTGGCCGTGGTTCTGGGCCTGGCCGCCTTAGGGTTTGGAATTTACAAGTTCTACCAATTTGTAACGACTCCAGGTGCTGATGCGGGCTCAGGTCACATGTGGTGGGCAATCGGTTCAGGGGTTGTCTTCTTTATCTGTGCCCTGATCTTTTTCCTTGGTCACGTCAATAAGGAAGAGGAGATTCATATCACGCAATAAAGGTGGGTGCCCGATGTCTCTCAGAAGCAAATAGCTTCGCTGGGAGCGCCACCACATGGCTGTTTTGCCATTTGGCGAAACCTAACTTCTTGCCTCTAATTATCTGACGCCGTTTTGCGCACGAGATAACGGTTCGTCCGTGCCTAAACGGCGTTTGGTTTGTGGACCGACCGAACATAGACTGGAGCTCGCAAGATGTTCTCGATCTTATTTCTCTTCTTCGTCCAAACTGAGACGACTTTTCACGAGCCTACTTACTTCTTGCCTGCGGTGTTGGTGATGCTCGTTCTTGGCGCCGTAGCCTGGCTGGTAGCCGCAGTTCTCGGTTTCGCGCGGGCCCGGGCTTTCGGTCCGGCAATCAGATGGTTTTCTTTGGCGGCCGTTTGTTTGCTCCTGTTTCACCTCCAATTTATCGTTCTCGGTTTCTCTCTCTTGACGAGAGACAACAGCCTCGTTTTTACACTGCTCACCTTCTTTAATTTGTTTGTATTGCTTGGCGCGTTCTGCGCAATCATGGGATTTGTCCGGTTGACGAGCCTGCGTTAGTAATCCACCCGATCACCGATGATAAGAAACATCCTCCTGATGGCCGTGCTTGTAATCATGGTGGGCACGGCATTTTTCTTCGTTTCACCCCGGCTCAACTCAGCGGGAACAATGCCTCCCCGAGACTACGTCCGGACTCACGGCATGCGTTTTCTAATTGGGGGGAAACCCTTCCGCTTTGTGGGCGCCAACGTGGCGGTCATGTATCGCGATGAAGACCGGGAAAAGATGCCGGAAACGCTTCGGCAAGCCGCTGAAGCTGGTATGCGAGTGGTGCGCGTTTGGGCCTACGGTGAAGGTGGTCCCAAAGACATAGGACCGGTTGGCCAGGACTCGGCGGACTGGCCCCGGCATCATCCGTTCCGCTGGACGCCGGATGAGTGGAACGAAGAGGCCCTGATACATCTCGACCATGTGATAGCTGAGGCGGCGCGTAACGATCTCCGGGTGCAACTCTGTCTGGTTAATTGGTGGCGCGACACGGGAGGAATCACACAGTATCTGCGTTGGGCGGGGATCGAAGATGCCGCAGATGAAACGATGCCTTACGGAATCAACCCGCACCGGGCAATGCTCTTTTACAGTAATCCGGAGACGCGGCGGCTATTTCGACAACACATTGAGAAGCTAGTGACGCGCAGGAACACCGTAACCGGTTACCTCTATCGTGACGACCCGGCGATTTTCGGTTGGGAGTTGATGAATGAAGCGCAGGCTGTTACCGGGAGGTGGAGTGAACGCCGGGCCTGGATTGCCGACATGAGCGCGTATTTGAGATCCCTGGATCCGAACCATCTGATAACCCCCGGCACGTGGGGCTATCGTTCGGCGGCAGAGCGACGGGAATGGCTTAAGGACCACAGTCTGCCAAACATCGATTTCATCGATGTGCATAACTACCCGAAGGATGATCTTGACAGTTTTGTCGACTCGCCGGCCGCTTTACGCGAGTTTGTCGAGAACCGGGTTGCCGCCGCTTACTCTCTAAAAAAACCGCTTGTGCTCGGCGAATTCGGCATTAACAAGGATGGGTACAAAGGGTACTCACAGGCTGAATGGTATCGCGCACTCTTTGAAGCCAATCTGCACGCTGGCGCTGCCGGCGTTATGTTCTGGATCTTGACCCCGGACATCAATCGGGGCTACGGCGTGACCTACACATCGGGACGTGACGACGACATACTTGCTGAAACGAAGAGAGCGGCTGAGCTGTTCAAGTTGCACGAGGCCGCAAGTCCACCGGAGCACATAACTGTACCGGACAGACATTTAGTCCCAAGACAATTTGCTTTTGTACGCCCTGAAGGCGACCCGGTAACTATGCCAAAGGCTTTTCTCAGAGAAGACAAGACAATTCTTTATCAATTCAAGCCCCGCATGGCCCGGCAGGCTCGATTTGAAAAGTTAGGAGACGGCGCGGGCTACATTTGGGGCAGCGGCGTTGGCTTCATTGAATACGTTGTCCCGCCGCGTGAAGACAGGCGACGGATAAGTGAATTGATCGTTCGCGCTCACCTCAAGCCCGTGCCTCCAATAGATGCCAGACCCCAGGAGATCTCATCCCGAGTTTCCCTGTATGTAAATGGAGTCAACTGCGGTTGGCGCCTGATATCTATGCCAACCGGCGGTAAACCGGAGGTTCAGGAGTGGCGTATTAACAGGTTCTTTGTGAGGTTACAGGCGATGCGCGGACTACCGCTAGAGATTCGCTTCGCTGTCGAGCCGACGGCCAAGCGAATCGGGGGGGTGAATATCTCCAACTGGCCCGAGGGCCATGACTTCCACGATCGGACGCCCATTGAAGTCGAGCTTCGGCGCTGAGGGAGGTCAGCGAATTGCTTCGAGGGAAGCTTCGTCCAGAATAAAAACCTTCGCCGCGGGAACGCTGCCCTGATTGACAGTGAATGCAGGCGCGCTCGATTGGTTTAAGGCTGAAATAAGTGCGTCATTGCTGAAATAACGTCTGCCGCGCGCAATAATTACAAAGTCACCCGATCGAAGTTGTTCAAGAGTCTCAGGATCTGAAAGCGACACGAATGTCAGATCCCATCGCCCTGCTACTTCCGCGTAATGCGTGGCGAGCCGGGGCGTTTCGCTGATTACCTGAGAATCGGGACTGGCCCTGCGGGCAATCTCGAACATCACATCACGCAAAGCCCCATCGTAAAATTCATCATGGGGAAAATAGAAACCGGCCCTGGCCCCACCGCCACCGATTGAATTTGTATAGAGTCGAAAGTGGGGAGATGCCAATATGCCAGCCGTAATTGAACCGATGACTACGAGCAGTGCCAACACTGGTGGCGCGTAGTACCTCAGACTCTGACTTCCCCCAAACGAAGCAAGCCGCCCACCTAGCCACCGACCTGTCAAATACACGCCAAGCGCTGCAGTGATCAGAACCGCAGGTAGCGCGGTGGTGAAATACCGCGTGAACTTACCGCCCGCAAAAATAAACGTCATCAGCCATACGAACATCCACATCAGGATGAAGTAGCGTCCGTCGCCCACCTTGCGGCGAAACAGCAGTGGCAGGCCAATCAGAAAGCCGGCCAGTGTCAACAGCGGGAGCTTGACTGCAATAAATACCAGGTAGAAATACCAGGGAGTGCCCTGCAACCAATCAGTCAGGCGATGGGTGTAAAGCGTGCCCATGAACTCGTATCCATCATGGGTTACTTGTTTTTGGCTGGCGAAGTTTCCCATCTGGCGCCAGGTATCGGGAAGCAGGATGGTAGGACTCAATATTAGGAAGACCAGGCCAACGATGAAGAGGAACTTGAGGATCCGCTTTTTACCCAAGCGCCAGCGTGTTTCGGGAACTGCCTGGAACATCCAGTAGTAGGTAATACTCACTGCGATCAATTGTGGTACGTATTTCGACGCCATCATGGCGCCATAGGCGGCCGCTGTGGCCCAATAGTAAGGTTCGGGACGGCGGCCGGTTTTGCTTTCGGCAACTCGCTGTCCGCGCAACCAGAAAACGTTTGCCAGCAGGAAGAAAAAGAGCAGAAAAGTATCTTCTTTGGCGATGCGGTTAAAGCCGATGGCGCTCGGATCGAATGCCCAGAGGGCTGCGGCAAGCAACGCAACCTGATTGCCGAACAGCTCAGTCACAATGAGGAAGATTAGAATCGTCGTCAAAGAGCCGAGGATGACCCCAGGCAACCGCAACGCCGTTTCTGTTGAAATCTGCAGGCCAGCGATGTTCCTGTTCCAGCCTTCTACTGCCAGAATGCTCACGGTCTGGAGGGCCTTCATCAGCATTGGATGCTCGCTGTTTGCGGCCGTCAATCCGTTCGCCCGGTAATCCGCGACGGCATGGAGCTTATTAAGTTCGTCGTCGCTTAGCCCTTCCGCGCTCAGCCCCATAGACCGCAGTCCAAAGCCGCTTAAGACGAGAATAATCAGAGCACCGATTAGCAACGTCTGGCTTGACGCGCGAACGCCGCTTTCGAAGAGCAATTCGGGTCTCAGGCCGGCTGTGATGACTGGTTCCGCAGACAAAGTTATCCCTCAGTATTTTCGGAGTTTGCGAGTTGCAAAAGGTGGCAAGGTTAGCGTGATTCAAAAGTATCTGTCAAAAGGCACAAGATATATAGGTTGCGCAGTGTAAGAACTTAGCCAACACCTTCGATGTTCCCTATCTGTGTCAAGAGTTTTAGTGGATCGTTTCCCTGCTTATCAGCGGACCCTATCAACGAACGCAGGCGAATCGCGAAAATGATGCTTGCAATTCAAGCATGAATCGGCCAATATTTGGGGCAACCACAGGAACTCGACTTGATGAGTCACCTTGATAGAACGTGTTCCGATTGCACGGCTTCCTTGCAATCTTTCTTACACCAAGGAGTAGAACAGAATGGCCGAGAGTCAACATAATCTTCCGCCCGGGACGAATGCCCCGCCATTTCGCATCGATCAAAAGCTTCATCAGATTCTGTACAAACCGTCTTCGCGGCAGGCGCTGGACGCCAGGCCTGAGGAGGTGTTGCCGGAGCCGGTTTACCCACAGCATCCCAATCCGCCGGAAATGACGAAACGTGAATACCAGAAGCTCAATGCGATCCGGACCTGGAAGACGTGGGGCGCGCCGTATTTCAAATCGCGTTGGCACTCGGGAGAACTTCGCCCAATCATTCCTTATCTGTTTACCGAGTGGAAGTGCAATCTGGATTGTCACTACTGCTGGTCTTACAACAATAAAGTTAAGGGAATGACGGAAGACGTAGGCAAGCGTTCAATCGACTGGCTGCATTCAATCGGCTCACGCGTGCTCGCGTTGATGGGTGGTGAGCCATTACTGCGACCAAAGTTCATTCATAAGATCGTTTACTACAGCGCAAAAAAGGACATCTTCGTTTACCTGCCTACAAACGGCCGACTAATGAAACCGGACGTTATTGACCGTCTTGGTGATGCCGGTTTGGCTACAGTTAATCTCGCGGTTGATTCGGTGAAGGAGCGGAAAGAATTGCCCAAGGCGTTCGAACCCATTCGCTCGTACTTCGATTATCTGGTTAAGCGGCAGCACCACTATGGCTACACGGTGATGTTTAATATCAATATCTGTCGCACGAACATCGATGACGTCAAGGAGTTGACTGAGATTGCCCGGGCAAACGGAATCGCGACCGACTATCACATCAATGAGACTCCGATGACTGAGCAGTCTCATTTCAAGCACCTTAATGAGAACAGCACCTATCTCACTCCTGAAGACTGGCCCAAGGTGGATGCGCTGCTCGATTATCTCAACGACAAGCGCATTAATGAGGGTTACAAGATGGTGAACCCCATTCAGCATATGGAAGACATGAAGCTTCTGATGCGTGGTAAGGTGCCACCCTGGCAGTGCCGTGCGGGCCAAAACTCGCTGATCATCCGTACGGATGGCTCGCTGGCGCCATGTTTTCCAATGTATTCAGCCACCCATGACTGGGGTGTAGTCGGAGATCACAAGTTCGACGTGAAGCAACTTGATGAGATGAAGGTGGATTGCACAAAGCATTGCCTTTCAACGTGCAATTACATTCTCGGTTATTGCTACGACAACATGCGAGTGATTAGCTGGGGTGTAAAGCAGGCGCTCAGTGGATTTAAGGGCGCTACTGGAAGTTTCTGAGCGAATGGTGAATAGGACGGATAGGACGAATAGGTCCTATTTGTCCTATTCCCCCTTTCCCAATTAGCCACTCACCATCGCCCTCCCCGCATCGTTACTACGGCGACAATCAAATTGATCCCCAAGCCAATGGCTATGCCCATCCAATAGCGACGTCCGCTCATCGAGTTCCTGAAGTTTACAAGTGATGCAACACCCAGCGGGGCCCAGATCAACACGGACGTAGCCAGCCCTGGACCGTAACCTCCCTCTCTGATCGCGCTAAGAACGTGGGTTGTGGCGTTAAAGAGAACCGTTGCGCCCATGATGACAATCATCAGGATCGGGAAGTTGAAACGGCGCGCCAGCTTGATCCCCACAATCATCAACACCACAGCTACCGATTGAATTACCAGGAACCGCACCGGCGAGAAGTGAACGCCACTGACTCTCAAGAGGTAGGCCGAGTAACCTTCACCACCGAAATACTCTTCAGCTATATGAATTATGTAAGTTATTGGGAAAAGCCAGGACCAAAGGGCAATGTTGGTGTTGTTCAAAAAGGTTTCGCGCGCCTCCCAGCCTAGGTAAGAGCAAACTGCTTTGGATTGTGCAATGCGGCGTCGAGTATTGTCGAGTCTCGCTGAGTTGTAGGGGCGGCCGTCCCTGGCCGCCCCCTCACTGTTTTTCATTTGGGGAAGCAAAACGAGAGGAGGGCGGCCAGGGACGGCCGCCCCTACAAATTCCCTGTCTTGTGGGATAAGCTCTGGCGATGCCACTCCCCGAACGCTCTTTGCGCCCGCAACTTGCTCGCCGTTTGGGTCTCTTCGATGCCACGATGATCGTTATGGGCGGAATCGTCGGCTCGGGTATCTTCATCAATCCATACGTAGTCGCTCAACACCTAAAGAGCCCCGCTCTGATTCTTGGCGTTTGGGCCCTGGGCGGGCTAATTGCGCTTGCCGCTGCTTTTATCTGGGCGGAGTTGGCGGCACTGCGGCCTGAGGCGGGCGGGCAATATGCCTATCTTCGCGATGGATTTCATCCTGCTGTTGCTTTCCTCTATGGCTGGTCTCTCTTGCTGGTAATTCAAACGGGCGGGATGGCTGCGGTGGCGATGACGTTCGGCTATTACTTCCTCGAGCTCACAAATCTTCCGCTAACGGGCTCCGCTGTAGCCGTACTGGCCCTCACCGCGTTGACCATCATCAACTGCCTCGGCGTGAAAGCGGGTACGGCGGTCCAAAATTTCTTGATGGTACTCAAAATTCTTGCCATCCTCGGGCTAATAGCCTGTGGCGTCCTGTTGGCCTCACCGCAAGCAAGCGCGAGCAGCCCGGTTACCGATGGTCCATTATCGTTTGATCTTGTGACAGCAATCGGCGCCGCAATGGTGCCCGTCTTGTTTGCCTATGGTGGCTGGCAGACTGCAAGCTTTGTCGCCGGAGAGATACGCGAACCACGCAAAAATCTGCCGTTGGGACTCATCATCGGAGTTGCCGGTGTAGTCGCGCTCTATCTCGCAGTCAACTACGTTTGTGTCCGCGTCCTCGGTCCAACTGGTTTGGCTGCGACCACCACACCGGCTTCCGACGTGATGCGTTTGGCGCTGGGGGACAGGGGAGCGCGGCTGATAGCTGCCGGTATTGCGATATCTACGCTTGGTTTTCTGAGCCAGGGCATGCTGACTGCGCCGCGAGTCTACTTCGCCATGGCGGAAGATCGCCTGTTCTTCAAAAGTGTGGGCCGCCTGCATTCGCGTACTCTGGTTCCGGTCGGTGCGATTGCGCTTCAGGGCGCTTTGGCAATCGCTATTGCGATGACGGGCACGTACGGACAGATCCTGAATTATGTAGTGTCAGTGGACTTTATCTTCTTCGGTCTAACCGCGGTGTGCGTGTTTCTCTTTCGGCGTCAATCCGGCAAAAGAACATACGAGCCCACGGCTTCACGTTTCGTTACACGTATTCCGGGCCACCCAATAACAACAATCCTCATCATCGCGGCTTGCTGGTTGGTAGTGATCAATACAATCTACCGGTATCCCGAGAACACCTTGCTGGGACTGGTAATCGTTCTGGCGGGAATACCTGCGTACTATTTTTGGAAAAGGGCTAAGAACCGATGAGTCAGTCGCGTCAAATGGAATCCGAATACATGCATTGGGCCAAGACTCGTTCTCAGGCGCGATTTAATCTGGCCACGAGCAATGTCAGGAACGCGATGCTAGATCAGTTGGATGTTGACCTGCGAGATCTCGAGATAACTGGCGACAGTCGGTATGGATATCAACCCTTACTGGAGCTTCTGGCAGCGAAGTCTAAAGTTGGAGTCGATTCTGTTGTGACGGCTACGGGAACCTCGCTGGCGAATCACCTGGCGATGGCTGCCATAATCAATCCCGGTGACGAGGTTCTTATCGAGCAGCCCACATACGAACCCCTGCTGGCTGTGGCCCATTATCTAGGCGCTTCCGTGAAGCGCTTCGAGCGCCGTTTCGAGACAGGCTTCAGGCTGATTCCGGAAGAGATCGAAAAAGCGATAAGTACACGTACTCGTCTAATCGTAATAACGAATCTTCATAATCCCACCGGAGTTCTTACCGGTACTGAGACACTCAAACAGATTGGCGAACTGGCGCGCCGGGTCAAGTTGCGGGTACTCGTCGACGAAGTCTATCTCGACACGGTGTTCGAGCATGCTCCGCAAACGTCATTCCACCTCGGTCCGCAGTTTGTCGCGACCACCAGTCTGACAAAAGCCTATGGTCTCAGTGGTCTGCGTTGTGGGTGGATAATTGCTGAGCCGGAGTTGGCCCGAAAGATCTGGCGACTCAACGATCTCTTTGGTTCAGTTGCGGCCCATCCGGCCGAGCGGCTGAGCGTAGTGGCCTTACAGCAACTCGCCAAATTACGTTCATCTGCGCAAACTCTCCTCGAGAAGAACCGCACACTAGTGAACCAGTTTCTTGACTCGCACGCGGAGTTGGAAACCGTGCGATCCGAGTTTGGGTCCATCGTCTGCCCGCGCCTCCGGCAAGGCACCGCCGATCGGCTCTGCGATCTGTTGCGAGAGAGGTATGAAACGTCTGTAGTGCCCGGGCGTTTCTTCGAGCTGCCCGCCCATTTTCGGCTGGGGATTGGAATGGATACACAGATACTCGAGGAAGGGTTGTCGCGTATGGATGGGGCCCTGAAGGAGCTTTATCTTTGAGCTCTCTTTCTTGCGTTTACCTCCAGAAGGATCCATTCGTGCACTAACTCGGCCGCCTCAATACCTGCCGCTTCGGTGGTGATTTTTATGGGTGGTCCCTTGGGCCAGTTGTCGCGTCGCAGTTTTGGACCGCTGAGTGATTGGTAGTAGAGCTTGCCGTGAGAGCGTCGTTTGCCTGTTGCCGGGGCAAATACGAAGTACTTGACCTCGAGATGCGGAGAGTCCAACAGAATCGTACCGCTTTGAAAACTATCGATCTTGAATTGCAGCAGAACGACAAACTTATCGGCCTCAGATTTGGCTCGTTTTGTGGCCTCGCTCTGTTTGATCTCCCCTAATGCTTCAACCGCTACCGTGTCGAGCTTCTGCAATCGTTCAAGAAAGCTGTTATAGATAGCCTCTTCGCTTGGCAGGCGTCTGGAGGTTGATTCTCGCGCAATGAGGAGGTGGAGTTGCGGCGCCGGATTCTCCCTGGCTACGGCATCCGCCGGCGGTGTTGGTGTTGAGGTCCCGGGCGGAATTGTCCCTTTTGAGCGCCGTCCCGATTGTCCATTCGCTATGGCGCAGACGAGGGCGCAGGTGACAGCCGCCGAAATAAGCCACCGGTAGGTAAGACTTGACATCCAGCACCTAACGCGTAGGGAGTTGTAATACAAGCGACCGAACGAATCAGAGATGGGCTTTGCGATCGCGAGGAGATAATAGACCAAAGGGACCAAGATTAGTAGGGGCGGACCTCCATGTGGCCGCCCTGTTGGCGTCCTCGCTCCAAGAAAAAGGGAGGGCGGCCCTCCCAAGAATTCCCTGGGCTTCCTTTAATATCTGCCAGCGAGCTGCGAGCTGCTGGACTCCGTGGCCGCCCGTCATTCGCCTCAACAGCCATAATGAAAAGAGGGGCGGCCACGGAGGACCGCCCCAACAGTTGTTATTGGGTTCCCTTAATTTGACAGTGGTTGTAAAGTTACCGGCGAGTAATCTACCTCCGTTAGTTCTTGAGACATCAGGTATGTTTGATCGTCTTTGGGACAGAGACCATTCTAGAAATTCTCGTTCTCTATTACTAGGTGAAATATGAGAATCGTTGTTGCAGAAGAGCGCAACGGCCAACCGCAGGCTGACCGCACATTCGACTCCAGAACAGTAAAGATTGGCAGGGACACCAATGAATGCGAAATCGTGTTTGGCAGCGACGAGTGGCCGATGGTCTCTCGGAAACATGCGGAGCTTCGTCTCGAAACTTCGCGCTGTCTTCTTGTTGACTTGAATTCGCGCTACGGAACATTTTTAGATGGGCGCCAGTTGACTACGCCAGCCGAAGTCAAAGCCGGGTCGCGAGTGCAACTTGGCCCGAACGGTCCTGTGCTAAGCATTCGCCGAATTGAGGCTGGCGCCCAACCTGTTGACGCCGTTCCGACGATGGCGGGAGGGCCGGTCAGGAAGACGGTGGGAGCCGAACCACGCCAGCCGCCTCCGCCCGTTTTCCCGGGGCAAGCAATCCCTTCTCCTCCACGAACGCCTCAAAACTACACAGCATTCCTCGAACTTGCGGGGGAAACCACTGGAGATCTAAGACGCCTGCAACTCGATGGAGATTTCATTCGCATTGGTCGCGATCTCGATGTGGATTTGAGGATTACTGCCGCAGCCGCGATTGTGTCGCGCCAGCACGCCGTGATCGCGAGGCGCGGGGACCGCTTCGAACTTATTGACCAAAACAGCTTCAACGGCACGCTGCATAACGAACAGCGAATCAATAAGCCGACGCCGTTATCTGACGGCGATCGCATTCAACTCGGGATGGGTGGCCCAATTCTGCGATTCCGCGATCCGGCGCGCCCGCAGCCTCAGGCTCAGGTTCCCCGACCAGAAACGATCGTAGTCTCGCCGGGGGCGTCATCCCCACTTGCCACGCCGGGTGCCGCAGGCGGCCCTCGCCAGCCTGTCCTGGCCCAATATCCTTTCAAAGGCGCTGTGCCGCTGACCATCGGGCGCGGCGCCGATAACGATATTCGGCTGGACGGGCTGCAAATCTCTAACTACCACGCTCGCGTTACCGAAATTCAGGGCAACATCTTCATCGAAGACACCGGCTCGACCAATGGAATCTGGGTGAATGGCGCACGCATCTCGGGAAAGATTCCGGTGCGTGCCAATGACACGGTACAGATCGGCCCTTTCCTACTAATGATCGATCCCGCGCGCGGTGTAGCAGTGATGGACACGCGCTCAAAAACCCGGATCGACGCGATCGACATCACGAAGATAGTAACGAACCGCTCGGGTGGCGGAACCATTAAGCTCCTGGATGATGTCGATCTTACAATCCAGCCTAACGAGTTCGTCGGACTTCTTGGTCCCTCTGGCGCCGGCAAGTCCACCTTGATGGATTCATTGAACGGCATGCGCCCGGCAACCGAGGGGCAGGTGCTGATCAATAGTCAGGATCTGTATCAGCATCTGGATGCGCTCAAGCAATCGATTGGTTACGTTCCCCAGGATGACATTATTCACCGCGAGTTGACCGTCTATCGGACGCTTCATTATGTAGCGCGACTGAGACTGTCACGGGATGTGTCATCACAGGAAATGGACCAAATCGTAAACGAAGTAATGGATGTAACTGGACTGTCCGAACGCCGCGATGTTCCTGTCGGCCAGCTTTCAGGAGGACAACGCAAGCGCGTCTCAATCGCCGTCGAACTTATCACCAAGCCTTCGATTATCTTTCTCGATGAGCCGACGTCAGGTCTCGATCCCGCCACGGAAGAGAAGATAATGAAACTCTTTCGGCAGATAGCTGAGTCCGGGCGGACGGTAATCCTCACCACGCACGCAATGGAGAACGTTAAACTCTTCGACAAGATTGTCGTTTTGATGCGGGGCAAACTAGTCTTTTACGGCGCGCCGCAGGAAGCGCTGGCCCATGTGGGCGCCGAGAGCTTCAAGGATCTATACGATAAACTTGAGGCGCCTATCGAAGCGCGCACTGCGAGATTACAGCCTTTAACGCCCGGCGCCTCCGCCGAGCAAAAGCGGCAACTCAAATTCCAGAAAGAGGCTGTTGCCGAAGAGGTCGCGGAAGAATGGAAACAGCGTTTCATTCAGACCTCGCAGTACCAGCGCAATATCGCGGAGCCTCTGGGAGCCCTTAAACAGCAGGCGCAGCCGACGGCCCCCGCTCGGCGGCACGCCACCGTGACGGACGCCGTACGCCAGTGGCGGACTTTGGCCCAACGGTATTTCGAGGTTCTGGTCCATGACAAGTTCAATCTCCTGATTCTTTTTGGTCAGGCTCCGATCGTGGCCTTTCTGACCTGGCTGGTCGTCGACAGGGACGCGCCCCGCGATTTTCCCTATTTCGTGATAGCTCTCGTGGCAGTGTGGTTTGGAATTTCAATCGCTGCGCGTGAGATCATTCGCGAACGTGCGGTCTACAATCGCGAACGCATGGTCAATCTGGGTCTGCTCCCGTACGTCGGGTCGAAACTCTTCATCCTCTCATTGATCGTTGGGTTGCAATGCATGCTTCTCTTTGGATCCTTGCGGTTCTTTCATGTTGCCGGGATTATAGAGATGCCCGGTGACTACTATGGACTTCCGCAACTTCTGGTGATGATTCTCACCGGCGTCGTCGGCATCTCAGTTGGGCTGTTCGTTTCGGCAAGCGTAAAGACCTCTGAGATGGCAACCAGCTTTGTACCGCTATTGTTAATTCCCCAGATCCTTTTTTGCGGTTTAGTGGGAGTGCCTAAAGGCATGGGCAGGTATGTTGGCGCAGTGATGCCGGCCACGTGGTCTTTCGACGAGATGAAGCGCTTGTCTTCTGAACTCGGCGTGCTGCGCGGCAAGGATGAGGATGCTATGCCGTCTGATTTCGCGGAAGGACGCGGACTTTACAAGCACATCAAGCATCAGAACGAGGAGCTGATCGAAAGTAAGCAGAAAGAGGTCGAAGAATATAAGAGAAACTCAGAGGCGAAGTTTGATGACTTTGAGGAAGAGATGAACGACTATCAGAAGCGTTTGCAGACGTGGAATATGGGAGGGAGGCAAGGTGCGGAGCCAAAGAAGCCGCAGAAACCGACACTGGATCCGGTTCCACCGAAGGTGAAGGTGGTTGAGCTACCTGATGATCTCAGCGGTTATGTTGACTTTATGCACGCCTGGGGCAATAGATGGCTGAATCCCGTTGTCCTGCTGTTCATGTTCTTTGCGATGACGATGGGCACAGTGATAGCCTTGCGCTCGCAGGATATAGGTTGATTTTTTGGGAGACAATGCGCCGGCCAGGCGGGGCTTTAGAATTGGATAAGCTATGAATTATAACGAAGGCTACAACCATCAAAAGGAAAGCGGCGGCCGGCCCCCGCACTCCAAAGTGTTCGTAATTGGGCTGATGCTCATAATAGCAAGCACTGCGCTCGCGCAGGATGCGCCGCTGCCGAAAGAGGTTTGCGGTTATAAGGTGCAGCAGAGGCAGATTGAACTGAAGGACGTCAAGCTCTCAGAAAAAGAGAAGGCTGAGCGTGTTGATGATCTTCTGGTGACCATGGGAAGAGCCACACTGGTTTCGGCTACACCGTCGGGAGTAACTTTTGATGTGCCGGTGGTGCTCTCGCCGGTAACTCATCAGGGTGAAGTCAAACGCCTTGTCTTTGAAAACTTTCGTGTTAACAACAACCCGGTTACGATTGAGGACTACGACCACAAGTTCAAGTTGCCGAACCGGGAGCGCTTGACCCTCACGCCACCGCTGCGAGTTTTTGTGAGCACGCCCCAAGCAGTACTTGGGGTGCTGGAGGATTTCCTTAACTCAAAGGAGACGTGGCCGGTAACTGGCCGCGTATATGTTTGCGGTGAATACAAGAAGTTTGTTTTCAAGTTCAAACGCGCCGTGCCAGTCGAAATGGATACGGAGATAAACAACCCATTGCGGTAACGACGCCCGCAAGTTATCGGCTCAGAGAAGTGTTATCTCTCGTACCATGTCCTCCGTGTGTTGCCCTCCGTGCCTGCGTGGTGAAAAATCTTTAACCAGTGGAATCTTTCAGAGCAGACACGGAGCCTTAGAGCCCGTATTTCCGCAAGGCCGTGTTCCTTTGTAGGCAGGACCTGGAGCATTCGGGTATCGGGGTTACGAAAGAGCCGCTGTTAGGTCAAAGCTGAAACTCCCTAAGCTGAAGAGAGTGTGTCAAAAATAAGAGAATACCCCACTGCTTCAGCCTGGGGTTGTTTAGTTTCGGCCTAACAGAAGCCGTCTCCCCCGTATAGATACCCGAATGCTTCAGCTTGGGGAGCGTTCAGATTCGGCCGGGAGAGAGGCTCGCAGCACGCGTCTCATTCACCCCAACCTTTTAGGTTGGGGAAATGCGGCTCCTCCCTCTGATTCACGCAACCATTAAAATGGTTCGGCGGAGTGTATAGCGCAGCCCGGCACCAACCTAAAGGTAGGGGTGAATGAGAGGAGCCGCTGCTTGCTAACCTGTTTATCCTGCGGAGTTCTAGTGGTGACCTAAGACATAGTCTCAACCGGGGACCCCTCAGGTTATGGCACAACATGATCTACATACTGAGTGCTGTTGTAGATGTCGTCGGGAAAGATCAGCACTCCCTTGTCGTAATCAAGATCGATGTTGAGTTCCTGCTTGAAGGCTAGCCAGATGAGTTGGCTACAGTAGAAGCGACTCTCGTCCGTCGTATCAAGCCCCATGATGATGGGCCACCGATACGGCTTCCCCTTTCTTTCTTCGACCCACCTGATCACGCGCGCCAACTGTTCAGGTGAAGCGCCGCGTACGCGACCAACCGCAACATGCATATAGCCTGACGCGAACGATTTCCAATCAATGCTGCGCACTCCCGGTCGATCTGAAGGGACGTTGGCGGTGGATTCGATGATGACGCCTCGGGACGCGTCCGTGACTATCCCAACGTGATTGAAGCGGCCCCAGGTCATGATGTTGACCAGGTGCGAGCCAAAGACGATGTCGCCATTTCGCAGTAGTCGTCCGTGTTGTTCTGGATTCGAGCCAGTGAGCCGGCGGCCAATGGCATTCTGCGGTTCGAAGAGGAGGGACGGTGCTTTCTTGAGCAGCGAAGTGCCATCTACGGCTGAGAATCCGTCGAAGGATTTGATGTTGGATAACTGATTTACCACAGGCGCCAGCAGCGCCCCAGCCAGAGGAACATTTGCAGCTCGTTTAAATTCAGCCGCAGGAACGAAGACTACATTCCCCTGGCGTCGTGAACCGGGAAGATCGCCGACAAGTAAGGCCATTTCGCTGGTTAAGACTATGGCGGGGTTCTTCGGACTGCCCATCGGCGCGCGCGCATCAAAGTCGTACTCGAGCCAAACGTTAATTTGGCGTTGAGATCCTTGATTGCTTTGGGGAGCGCCCAGGCTGAGCAGGACCAGGCAAAGAACCAGGAAGCCGGCGGACAGTGCTTTAAGAGATTTCATGCGGGGAAGACTAGGCCTGTGGGGAGGGGCTGTCAATGTTTGGACGAAGTGGGCGAGGAATGTTTACACGCTATCCCCGCGGAGTTATTATCCGACCGCCTCGAAGAATGCCATCAGACCGTTGAGGGTCCAAAAATGAAAGTGCCCAGTAGTCTGGTTATCTCCGGATTGTTTCTCATCCTGTTGACATCGTTTCCCGCTTTTTCCCAGAAACCTGAACTGTTGATCCAAACCGGGCATGGCGCGAGTGTCCTGGCCGTTGCCTTTACGAGCGACCGCAAGCTCCTGGCGAGCGGAAGTGTGGATCAGACAATCAAGCTCTGGGATCCTGCCACGGCAACTCAACTGGGTGCTTTTAAAGGTCATGACGGCTCTATTAACTCTCTCGCCTTCAGTCCGAACGATAAATTTCTCGCGAGCGCCAGCGCGGACAACACCATCAAGATCTGGGACGTTGCTACTGGCCGCGTGACCAGAACCCTAACCGGTCATGTAATGCATGTTCATTCAGTAGCCTTCAGCCCTGATGGAAAGCTTCTGGCAAGTGGGAGCGGCGATCAGCAGGCAAAGCTATGGGACTTTGCTACCGGTAGGGAATTGCGCACTTTTACAGCGGGACCGGATGAACACAAAGGTATGGGTATCAAGGTGGCGTTCACCCGTGACGGCGCGACGCTGGCTACGGGCGGTGATACGGTTAAACTCTGGGATGTAAAGACAGGAAATGAACTGAAAGCTATTAAGACTAGCCCTAAGCTGAGTCCGGAAACGCCGGCGGTCTTTAGCTACGACGGAAAGTATCTCGCTACCGGCGGCAACAGTGTGACTCTTTGGGAGCTGAGCACTGGTAAGGCCATCCGTACTCTGCCGGGCAGAGCGTCCAGCCTCTCCTTCAGCAGCGACGGAGAACTACTCTCCGGCAGCGACATGATGGAGATTACCGTATGGAATATTAACAGTGGTCAGGTGGTCCAAAAGTGGGAAGGGCCACAGCAGGGGAATAACACAGTCACCTTCGGCCCGGATGGTAAGACCCTCGCGAGCGGCAATTCAGATCACACTGTTACTCTTTGGGAAGCTCTAACAGGACGCGAGTTGCAGGTCCTCCGGGGTCACGTGGGAGCCGTTCACGCTCTTGGGCTGAGTAGTGACGGGAGGGTTCTGGCCCACGGAATCTTTGGCGGGGTTGGTCGTTCGGATACGCTCAAGCTCTGGGATCCAGTAACCGGTCAATTGCTGCGGTCGTTAGTTGGACGCGGCTACGCAGCCTATTCAATCGCCCTCAGCAAAGACGGTCGCAAACTCGTTTCCGGAAGCGGTGGTAACTCGGTTGGTCTTTGGGATGTGTCCCAGCCCGAACCGCTGCTCAAATTCGCTGACAGTACCAGCCCACGTTTTGTTCCCGATCGAGTGGCCATGAGTGATGATGGGCGGTTGATTGCCGCCGGTGGACGCAACAGTGAGGTAAAGGTCTGGGACGTCTCTACCAGTCGAGTCTTGTTCACGCTAACCGGACACAGCAATGGGATTCGAGACCTGGCATTCGCCCCCGACGGAAGGATGTTGGCCAGCTCAGCTCAGGACAAGACTATCAAGCTTTGGTCCATCGCCACGGGTAAGGAGCTAAGCACACTCAAATCTCACGTGGGCGGAGTTCTCGCGATCGCTTTCAGCCCGGACAGCAGAAAGTTGGTCAGCGGTAGCCAGGACATGCAGATCACTCTCTGGGATGTAGCCCGTGGGACCCCCGAAAAATACTTCGTCGGCCATGTCGGCTGGGTTAACTCAGTGGCATTCAGTCCAGATGGACTGAAGCTGGCAAGTGGAAGCGAGGATGGGGCGGTTCATATCTGGGATGTTGCCAGCGAACGACGGTTGCACCTACTGGCCGGTCACGCTGACAAAGTTAATTCAGTTACGTTCAGCCACGATGGGAAATTGCTGATCAGTGGCAGCAGCGATACCACGATGAAGCTCTGGGATGTTGCTTCCGGAAAGGAATTGGCCAGCCTGATCTCGCTTAATCGCCAGGATTGGCTGGTTGTTACTCCCGACGGTCTCTTTGATGGCTCTCCGGCAGCATGGAACCAGATCCTCTGGCGCTTTTCCGCTGACCTCTTTGACGTTGCTCCCGTCGAACTGTTTTTTAATGAGTACTACCACCCCGGTCTGCTGGCTGATCTCTACGCTGGCAGGAGGCCAGTTGCGCCACAAAACATCGCGCAAAAAGATCGCCGTCAACCACGGTTAAGATTGGGTCAGGCGGATGGCCAGCCCCCTACCACGTCACACAATTCGCGCACCCTAAGACTTAGGATCGAGATCGATTCAGCGCCGGCGGGCGCTCAGGATGTCCGGCTCTTTCGTAATGGGGCGTTGGTAGAGTCCTGGCGGGGAGACGTCCTAAAGAATCAGCCACGCGCATCTCTGGAAACAGAAATCCCGATTGTAGCGGGCCCAAACATTCTTACGGCCTATGCTTTCAATCGAGATAATGTGAAGAGCGCCGATGCGACGTTGACAGTTACAGGCGGCGATAATCTCAAGCGCCCGGGCACCCTTTATGTGCTTGCCATAGCTGTCAACAAGTACGTCAACCCGGAGTTTGATCTGCTCTATGCGGTGGCAGATGCAACAGATTTTGCCGCGGAACTACAACGCCAGGAGGGCCGCATCAAGAAATATCAGCGCACTGAGATCATAGCCCTACATGACACCGAAGCTACAAAAGCGAATATTCTTACGGCTTTGAGAAAGCTTGCAGGCCGCGTTCAGCCCGAAGATGGTCTCGTGGTCTACTTTGCCGGTCATGGTACCGCGCAACAAAATCAGTTCTATCTGATCCCGCACGACCTCGGATATCGTGGGCCCAGAACTAAAATGGACGGCGTCGGATTGAAGACTCTCCTCGGTCATAGCATCTCCGATCGTGAGCTGGAGCAGGCTTTCAGCGGCATCGATGCCGGGCGACTCCTTTTCGTCATTGATGCGTGTAACTCAGGGCAGGCGCTCGAGGCGGAAGAGAAGCGGCGTGGTCCGATGAACAGTAAAGGTCTGGCCCAGTTAGCTTACGAGAAAGGGATTTTTATCCTGACCGCTGCGCAGAGTTATCAGGCCGCCATGGAACCATCAGATCTAAAACATGGACTGTTGACTTACGCGTTGATTGAAGAAGGTCTCAAGAAAGGCGCGGCTGATAGCGAACCACAGGATGGCAACATTCACGTGACTGAGTGGTTCGGCTATGTAATGAAGCGAGTTCCTGAGATGCAAGAGCAACGAATGCTCCAGGCCAGTCAAAAGGGAAGGCAGTTGGTCTTTGTGGAAGGTGATGAGGCAAGTGACGTCAGCAAGCGGAACGTTCAGCGTCCGCGCGCCTTCTACCGGCGGGAGCTGGAATCTCAGCCTTTTATTATTGCCAGAACAACTGTAGGTGTCTCCACATCTCCGTAGTGATGCTTCAAGGCTTAGTCAACGCTTTAACTTTTTCCCGCGTGAAGGCAGCGTCATCAAGTTTCGCGGGAAAACTAACATTCGTCATTTCGATCCTTATTTTTCCGTTATTCGCGTGATTCTCGATTTCGGTGGTCCAAACCACTGGCCGGCCCTCGATTGTCCGGTGATCTCTGACGTAATAGGTGCGAATCTCTTCGTCCCGCGAATTGAAGAGATGCGACTCGATGGGCAGGTAATTGTCGCTGCGAAACAAAGTCGTGAACCGCGTGATGGCCGATTCGGCGCTGGGCTTCAATTTGCTTTCAACCTCATAAGCCCGACTACCATCGACCTCTTTCTCAGCAACCAGATCGGAGTCATACTTTTGCCACTCACCAAGTAGCTCACCCATTGTCAGACCACCAAAGAAGGTCCGGTTGGTGCCTGTTTCTCGAAACTGATCGTTCGCAGGCACATAGCTCACATTAACTGTGTCCTGGCCATTACGCTCGATGGTCAACGAGGCAAGTCCGCCTTCATTGTTACGGCTAACTTGAGTGAGTGTATCGGTCTGTTCGGAGGTCTGCCGGCGCCAGACTTCGAGATCATAAACTTCCTCGGTCTGATTAGGTAGTTTGATCGAAAAACGGATGAAGCTTTTGCGATACGGCGAGGAATCGCGCTTGAGATATTCTGAAATAATTCGCTCGCCTTCCTGGCGCTTTTTTGCTGCGGAGGTAGCTTTTCCGGCTTCGTCCGTCGCGCCTTTTCCGCAACCTATCCAAATACAAGCGCTGAACAACAGCAGCCAGAGTACCCTGCGAGAGACCCACTTCATCGCGACTATTCCTCCACGGCTTCAGTAGTGGCGGTCTGCTTGGTCCACTTATCGGGCGCCACCTGCACGCCGACGGCTTGCCATCGGCCATCGCGCTTCACATAAACGCCAGTACCGCGATAAGAACCGCTGTAGTCTTCGCCATTGACAGTGGCCTTAACCTGGGCGTGACCGGTCAAGACAGCGACGTCTCCAAAGAGACGGATGCGCAGATCATCAATGTCGAGAGCTTCAAGATTGATCGCGCCTCCTTTGACGGCGCTCATTAAATCGTTTCGCGTTACAACTCTCCCGTTCGGCGCCGTCCCGATGTACTCGTCCGCCCACAGTTGGGCCAGAGCATCGGTATCTTTGCGCTGTACGGCCGCGACGAGGCTAACCTGCATCTTCTTTAGATCTTGGAGGACCTGTTCCGGAGTTTCGGTCTCGGCTACAGTTTTCCTCGACTCGGCGCAGGCGCTTGAGAAGGCGATCGTACAAAAGACTATCAAGATCAGTTCGCTGGGCTTTATGCCGCCTCGCCGAACCGCGCTTGTCGTTTTCCAGGTCTTGTCTAAAAACATGTCAGTCCTCCGGAGTGAAGACGACTGCCGTGCCGAGCTTGTTATGGACCAGTGTTATAATCCATCCAAAGAGTCGTTGTCGAGCTTTTGGGATCCGCTTTTTGATCCACGAAACCACAACGAAGAGACACGAACTATGCATGGTCATTTCTTCGGTTGGTTCGTGTGAATTCGCGGATCAAATAGTCCGTGTGCATCGCCGAAGCCTCCCAGGAGAAGAGTGAATGGCCCCCCGTGATGCGATTGTCAGCCTGAAGCAGGTCTCAAAGTTATTTGGCGTCGATGGTGGGGTTCATGCCCTTAAGTGTATCGATCTCGAGATCAACCTCGGCGAGCGCGTAGCCGTGATGGGGCCGTCCGGCTCAGGTAAATCAACTCTTCTTAACCTCATATGCGGCCTGGATGTTCCAACCACCGGTAGCATCACCTTTGACGGTTTCGATCTGTCCAAACTGAGTGATGACGAATGCACCAGATTGCGGCGCGAGAAGATCGGGATGGTCTTTCAAACCTTCAACCTGCTCCCAACGCTCTCTGCCCTCGAGAACGTATCTTTCCCACTTCGTCTTCAAGGCCAGCGTTCTCACGTGGCCGAAGAACGGGCGCGAGCGATGCTCGAGCGGGTTGGCTTGAAGGAACGCAACAGCCATCGGCCCGATGAACTCTCGGGCGGTGAGCGACAGAGGGTGGCTCTGGCCCGCGCCCTTATATTTGAGCCTCCTCTCTTACTGGCCGACGAGCCAACCGGCAACCTCGACTCGGCCACCGGTGAGGAAATTCTGCATCTCCTCGACGACCTTCACCGCCGCCTCAACATGACAATCTTTCTGGTGACGCACAACGAGCTCGCAGCCGCTCATTGCGAGCGCCTGTTAATTCTTCGCGATGGTCAGATCGTCAAGGACGAGTTTCTTGAAAGAAACTGAACCCTTATGTTTCGTGCGTTGGCATTGATTACTTCCCGGCAGTGGCAGCAGCACAAGCTGAGGCTCGCACTGACGATGCTGGGGATTGTCCTGGGCGTCGCGGTTTTCTTTGCTGTTCAGACTGCCAATATCACGCTTGTCAGTTCGTTTCAGGTAACGATTGAGAAACTCGCGGGCAGCGCCACCTTACAGGTTACAGCCGGAGAAGCAGGCTTTCCGCAGGAGACGCTAAAGACCATTCGCGCGATACCCGGCGTGGTGATTGCCGAACCTGTTATTGAAGTAGTGGCCCGCACCTCGCTTCCGGACCAACCAAACCTGCTGATCATGGGATTAGACACGGCCAGCGATCAGAAACTTCATGAGGATATGTTCGATGAAGCCACGCTCGAGATCAGTAACCCCCTCGCGTTTCTGACCAAAACTGATTCAATCGCGCTATCGCGGGCCTTTGCGGAACAGTATGGACTGAAGCATAACGATCTCTTACCTGTCTTCACGCAGAAAGGCCGTCAGGATTTCACGGTGCGCGGTTTCTTCAAACCGACTGGAGCCGGAGCGGTCTTTGGTGGCAACGTAGCCATCGTCGATGTGTTCGCTGCTCAAACAGCTTTTGGGCGCGGCGCTACCTTCGATCGGGTAGACATCAAAACGGACCCGAACAGTTCGCTCGACTCCATCCAACAGAACCTTCGAGAACGTTTGCCGCCCGGCCTGCACGTCGAGCGCCCATCAAGACGAGGCGAGGGAATCGAAAATGCCACAGCGTCAATGAACCTGGGCCTCACAATTGTCAGTTTTCTGGCGCTGACCATTGGGGTTTTTATCATCTTCAACTCTTTCGGCATCAGCGTGAATCAACGGTGGAAGGAGATTGGAATACTGCGCTCGCTTGGGGTGGGACGCTCGCAGGTGCAACAGATGTTTCTGGGTGAAGCGGTAGTCATGGGTCTGTTGGGTTCGGTTATTGGCATAGTCGTCGGTTTCTATCTGGCAAAAGCCGCGACTAAAGTGATGAGTTCCATCGCGGCAGCAATCTATGGTTATGTTTCGACGCCGCAGCCGCCGCAGTTTCGTTGGGATTATGCGGCCACAGCCCTTGGCGTCGGAATCTTCTCTTCGCTGCTTGCAGCGTGGCTTCCGGCTCGTGCCGCCTCAAGGCTCAATCCGGTACTTGCATTGCACAACATCGAAACTCAACAGCGTGAAACAGGGTCAGGGCGCGTGCGTTTCATGATCGGATTGATGCTCGTGATCTCTGGCGTTGCGTTGACCCGCTTCTCGACGCCTCGAGTAGGATTGATGATTCAGTGCCTTTACGCGGTGGCAATTCAGCTAGGCCTGATCCTCTTGTTGCCTGCCATGATTGCGATCTCCGCGCGAGTCCTGAGGCCGGTGATGGGCAGGCTGTTTGGTATCGAAGGCGTAATTGGCGTCGACACGATGGCGCGCGCGCCGCGTCGTACGGCTGCTACTGTTGGCGCTCTGATGATTGGGCTCTCCTTCGTCTTTGCGAACGGCGCGTTCATTCAGAGCCAGAAGCGGGCGCTGAATCGCTCGCTGGACCGAGCGGTAAATACCGATCTTCTTGTTACCACTTCGGAGCAGGTACGCTCACGCACCTATCACTTCACTGAGGAAATAGCGGGACGCGTGGCTGCCGTTCCGGGTGTGAAGCGCGCCGAGAATCTGCGGGTGACGGCGATCCCTTACGGAGGCGATGAGGTGGCGCTGCTGGCCCACGACATGGATGCGTGGCTGACGCGCGCGCCGGACGTACTTGACGAAGGCGACACGAGTACTGCTCGCTCGCTCACAGCGCGCGGCGAGGGTTTCGTCATCTCGCGAAACTTTTCGACTCGTTGGGGAGTGGGTTTAGGAGATTCGTTGCGGCTGGAGACTCCTGTGGGGACTTTAGTCAGACCAGTGCTCGGCGTGCTTGAATATTATCATTCTGAAAAGGGCACAATCTTTATGGACCGCGAGGTTTACAAAGAGTTCTGGCGCGACAACATGCTTGATTACATTTTGCTGACGCTGAATGAGAATGTGGAGCCGGAGGCGATCAAGAGTCAGGTGCAAGCGGCCATAGCGGGCGAGCAACAGGCCTTCATTTATACTCACCAGGAATACAAGGAGTGGGTCACGCGGCTGATCGATCAGTTCTTTACGCTTACCTATCTGCAGATGATTGTGGCGATCCTGGTAGCGGCGTTGGGGCTGATCAACACGCTGGTAATCTCAGTTTCTGAACGCCGTCGAGAGATTGGTGTGATCAGGGCGATTGGGGGACTGCGTAAGCAGGTGCGCAAGATGGTTTTGCTGGAAGCTGTGGCCATGACGATGGTTGGGATTGCTGCGGGGATCCTTTCAGGCGTGTTGAATGCGTATTTCCTGGTGCGCACGGCGGCAACAATCATCGCGGGCTTTACCTTGCCACTGGAGTTTCCCTTTGCAATGGTCTTTGTAGCAATGCCGGCTGTGCTAATGGTAGCGCTGCTCGCCGCCTGGTGGCCCGCCCGCCGCGCCGTGAGACTCCGCGTCGTGGAAGCGATTGGCTATGAGTAAGGCATTCACGCAATCGAATTAACCTAAGCCTCATTATTATGGACCCTAAAGGCTCAGCTTTGCGCTAAGCCTCCCCCTTGCGGAATGCCTCCGGCTTTTCGACCAGCCACCCAACTAGCCCGAGGGCTATGCCTCCCCCTTGCGGAATGCCTCTGGCTTTTCGACCAGCCACCCAAACTAACCCAAGGCTAGGCCTCCCCCTTGCGGAATGCCTCTGGCTTTCCGACCAGCCACCCAACTAACCCAAGGCCTTGCCTCCCCCTTGCGGAATGCCTCCGGCTTTCCGGCCAGCCACCCAACTAACCCAAGGCTATGCCTCCCCCTTGCGGAATGCCTCCGGCTTTCCGGCCAGCCACCCAACTAACCCAAGGCTATGCCTCGGGTTATCCTCGCTGCCGATCTTCACACCTCACTAAGAAAGGATGCGACCTCATGTTCCGCATCTCGAATGACACTCCTGCTTATTATTTGACCTCCGTCGCCAAAGACCGATTACCAGTATTTCGCCAACCAGCCTTAAGAGAGTTGGTGTGTAAAGCGCTGGATGAAGCCCGGCGTAGTGCTGACTTACTACTGTTTGCCTATGTTGTGATGCCTGACCATTTGCATGCTGTTCTTGGATCCGAACTCAAGCCCTCCAAGATTGTGCAGTATGTTAATGGCATCATAGCCCGCCGCGTTATCGATTACCTCAAAGATCAGGGTTACTTAACCTCGTTGGCCAAACTCGCTCACGCAGATCGAGGCCGCGGCTACCGCTATTCACTTTGGGACCACCACTCAAACATGAAGCGCCTTGCTCATGAAGACGTATTTATCCAGAAGGTAAACTACCTTCACCAGAATCCGGTTCGAGCCGGATTGGTCGAGCAGGCTCAAGAGTATCGTTGGTCCAGTGCCCGGTGCTGGGCCCGAAATCCCTTGGAGGATGAGCCTCTGCTGGTTGATATGGATAAGATTTACTGGAGGGGTGGCGCTTCACGACCGGTGAAATAGGAAGCGGAAAGCCGGGGATTAGGGTGAGGCATAGCCTTGGGTTAGTTGGATGGGTGGTCGGAAAGCCGGAGGCATTCCGCAAGGGGGAGGCATAGCCTCGGGTTAGTTGGATGGCTGGTCGGAAAGCCAGAGGCATTCCGCAAGGGTGAGGCATAGCCCATGGGCTAGTTGCATGAAGTCAGCGAGCCAGTGGGACTACCCAGATGCCCTCCTTCGGGATCAATGCGAACGAGGGCACGAGTTCAACCGGATGGTTAGAGACAAGACTCATTTCAAACCGCTGCGCCATCGTAGCCAGCACCAGCACCGCATTCATCTCAGCAAACGCTCGGCCCAGACACGAGCGCGCTCCACCTCCAAAAGGAAAATAGGCATACTTTGGAATCTGCTTTGCCAGGTCTCTGCCCCAGCGTTCGGGCCAGAACTCTTCCGGTCGCTCGAAGAAACGCGGATCCCGATGCGTTACCCATTGGCTTAACACCAATTGGGTGCCAGCCGGAACATGGTAACCGCCCACTTTACACTCGCGCACAGCTTCGCGACCAACAGCCCAACCCGGTGGATATAAGCGAAGCGCTTCCTTCACGATCATCATCGTGTACACCAACTGCGGAACATCATTAACACTGGGCCTGCGATCTCCTAAAGTGTTTCTCAACTCGCTAAGTAGCCGCTTCTGAACATCGGGATAACTGGCCAACAGGTACCAGGTCCAGGACATTGCTACGCCGATGGCCTTGTGACCTGTAAAGAGAAACGTCAAAACTTCCCGCCGTAATTGTTCCGTCGTAATTGAGTGGCCATCTTCGTCATGAGCGCTCATCAGGATCGAGAGTAAGTCGCCGCTATCAGCCCCGCCATTCTTTCGCTTAAGAATGATCGAGTCCACCATGCGGTCCAGGCGGCGCGCTGCCTGCTCGAATTTGCGTGAATTCGGCAAGGGCAGAACAGCTCCAAGGCTGCGCATCCAGTTTCTTGTGACGAAACCCTCCTTGAGCACGTCGAATACCGTGGCTATTTCACCGATCCCACCGGAAAGATCTGAATTGAAGAGCGTCCGAGCCACAATCGCGAGATTGAGTCTAATAAGGTCCTCATGCAGATCCCTTTCCTCTCCGTCCCGCCACGAGTCCAGCATCTGTTCCGTACACGCAACCATGACGGCTGCGTAGTCCGCGATCCGTTCGTGGCGAAATGCCGGATATGCCAGCCGGCGCTGGTTTTGCCAATCGGTGCCTTCGGTGGTCAATAGGGCACGACGGAAGAGTCTGAGCGCCGGCGTGGTTCGGATCCCTTTGTGATTTATGAAAGTGACGTTGGTCTCTGACAGGACTTGCTCGATGTATTCCGGATTATTGATCAGGTAAAGGCGGGTGCCAGGTACTCGTAAAGAGACTACGTCCCCATAGCTTCGTGCTGAGCGCGTGAGAAAACCCAGCGGGTCATGGGCGTAGTCAGGAAAATGGCCGAATAGAAGCCGTCCTTTTGGACCAGGGGGAATGCGCGATGGGTTCACGGATGGACTCCGTCAAAAACAGATTGGTCCCAAACCATCTGTCTTACTTCTTCACGGCGATGGGAAAGTCAGCAATGGTCTGAGGCTTCGCGGTCGTAGGAGTCTGCCTCCCGCTCGTCAACTCCTTGACGCGCTCAGATAGATACAGGTCTAACATGTTGATTGTAATCTTTCCTTTGCCCGTGTAATCCGCTTTTCCGCCGATTCCTTCTACCAGCGCTTTAGTGAATGCGCCGTTGTTCCACGCCTTGTTTTCCAGAGAGTACTGATTTCCCGTCGAGGCGGCGAACACCACTGCGCCGTTTGCTGCACTGGCCAACTCATTGACGACTCCATTTAGGTCGGTAGCGAGGCTGCGACGCTTGGTGTCGCCCAGCACATTTCCTGAATGGCAGGTATCGATGAAGAAGAGCGTCTTGCCGGCTAGCGATTGGACCGTAGTTTTAATGTCCGTGAACGGCACACCTGTGCGCAACAATCTCTGGAGGTCCGTGTTGTAGGGCAGGAAGTAGTAGGCGCCATTCTGATCGTTGATGCCATGGCCCGCGAAGAAGACCATCGCTACGTCTTTGCTGGTGGTCTCTTTTCTGATCCAGTCGAGGCCATCGAGGATCTCATCCTTAGTCGCCTGTGCATTGGTCAATACCTTGACAACGACATCGCGGTACAGCAGGCCCTTCTGACTCGCCATCGCTGCGGCAAAATCTGCGGCATCCTTAGCCGCAAACTCGAGACTGTATTCGGGGTTGGAGTATTGGCTAACTCCTACCGCGAGTACGTAAAGTCGCGGCTGAATTACAAACGAGTCTGATTCGGCAGCGCCACGCCACCGGAGCCGTATTGTCGATGGTACGCTGGGAGCAAAACGGTTTTCGGCAATGATCGAGATCTCGGTGTCGCGGGGAGGCACCGAAACGGTAATCTGCCGCTCTCCGGAGGGCGAAGCGGCTTCCTGGACCAGTTGGCGCATCCCGGCAGGACGACCTTCGACAAGCGCCCGCACCCTGGTTACCGGTTCGTTCGATGGTGTTCGTAACGCATAACGTACAGTTAGCTCAGTGGTTGATACTGTGCTGCCATCAGTGGGCGAAAGTATTTCAACCACCGGCGGCAGCATTGAGGCGACCGCGGCCTGTTGCTGTTTGCGGCCACCACGTTCATTGGCTTCCTTGAGCGCGAGCTGTTCGTCACCGGTCGGCAACACCAGCGAGATGACATCTGGCCGGTAATATACATCCCGGAATTGGCCCACCGGAAAGAAGTCGGCGGCAGCATTTGGTCCATTGTTCACATGCCAGCCGATAAGGTCCTCGGCGCCGGGCGACGCATCGTAATAACCCGACGGCGTCCACAATAGCCAACGCTTTCGATCATTGTGAGGAAAGAACGCCAACACCTCTTTCCCATCGGTCATGCGATACCAGCGAATCGTGCCGTCACCGAAGGCGCCCACGATATACCTGCCATCGGCAGATATATTTACGGCCCAAACCACCCCGGGGGCGGGAAGGTACCCGCGAAACGCGCCACGATTGTCGTAAACGCGAATGCTAAAGGCCGTGCCGAGGACAAAGCCCTGCTGATTAGGCATCACCGCAAGGCTGAATGAGATCTCGTTTTGCTCGAGTTGCAATGGGGCGCCGTTGATTTTGGGAACGAACGTGTTGGTCCAATCGGTAATAACAAAACTATTGGCGCGTGTTAGCGGTGGCAGTAAGTTAGCTGGTGCAGCAGTTGTGTCGAGCCGGCGATCGCCAAGAGAGAAACGGCCGGGAGATCTGCCCTGCGGTTCAAAAGGAAACTGGACCGTGGAACCATCGGCAGATATCAACAGCGAGTCGCGAGATTCCCGGTAATGAGCAATGGCTGGCGCTGCGAGGATGTTGCTCCGTCCTGAGGAATCGAGCAAACCAATGAGCGCATCTCCCGTGCAGTAGAGAAACCGGCCGTCATTAAGCGCCTGGATGTCAGAGATCGTGTCGCTGGCAGCGATGGTGTCCTGGTGGTTCCCCTGGCCCGCCCGATCCCACGAACGGATTACAAATTGACCGCTGTGAAAGGTTCCCGTCAGCAACTTCCGGCCATCAATGGACCACTCGACCGCAAAGGACGAGAGGGACGGAACGTTAACTCCGTAAAGCGGAGCCAGATTCTGACCGGAAAGGACCACGGTTTTGGTTACGTCATAAACGCCCACTGCGACTCTCGATCCATCGGGAGAGAATCTCACTGTGTGAGGCATTCGACCCCCAATCTGGTTAGTTCGCGTGATTGGTCTAAGTGAACCGGCGCCATCGATTTGATAGAGGCGAATAAAGCCATCAAAGGCGGCCGTGACCAGTTTTACCGAACCGTCAAAGTCCGCGCCATAGACATCACCACCGTAGCTGCTGTCCACACCGGTAAGCGCAAAATTTGTTGTATTGTAGATTCTAATTCCAGCACTCGCTCCTAACGCGGCGACGAGGAGCCGGCCATCCCTTGAAAATGCAAGGTGTGAAATAACACCTTCCAATCCGGGTATCACGTGTCTAAGGCGGCCGCTCGAGCGATCGAATATGAAGATAGGATTATTGCGAATGGCGCCCCAGCCCCCGGCCACGATCGTTTCGCCATCGGGTGAAATGGCGACGGCAAAAACCTTACCTTCATGGTTACTGCCAATTGGCGGACGCAGAATACGCAGCAGGCGTCCGGTCGCTAACTCCCAGACTCGCACCGTCTTGTCATCAGAACCGGTGACGAAGTACCGATTCGCAGCATCGACGCTGATCTTCTTGATTGGAGCGGTATGGGCGCCATTCTCAATCCGCAGAACGGGTTCAGTTGAAGACGCGAACTGTGCCGTGGCCACGTAACTTAGGAAGATAATGAGGAAGAGCGCTTTCGCGAGGGGGGCAAGCATGAAAATCATCTCCGATAGCGAAGCGGTACAGTCACCAGAATTGATCCGGCGGTCTTAGCAGACACGCGAAAGATGGTTTGCGGGGCCGGCTCTTCCTGCGTGAGCAGACGCGCCGAGCCCACGGCGCTGGCAGCCTTTTCGGCTGTGGTCCAGGTCAAACCCGCGCCGCCCTCCATCTCGAAGACTTCGACTTCGCCGCCCGCGTAAGCTCTTTCCCATCGCCCAACGTCAGAGGCCGAAATCCTCATCGGCCGCGCTCCGATTGTTAACCCCTGAAGTGGCGCCGGTGTAACGATGATCGTAAGCATCTCGCCGACCTGATCGTTTCGTTCAGGCGTAGGAATGAGAGTAAAGAAACTCGGCGTGTCCTCTTGTCCGGGAATGTCGATCAGCTTTCCCGGTGTGACGCGATTGTCGCCGCCACGCGTGCGGGTAGTTGGAAAGATGAGATAAGGTTCGCCCAAAGATCCGTCAGCATTCAATTCGCGATCAATGATGTAGAGATATCCGGCGCGCGGAGATTCCACTGTAAGGCGCACTCGATCTCCGACCCGCAGAATCGTGTCGTGCTCGACCCGTTCAGGTGTTAGGTGAGTGGTTTCCGCCGATTCCATCACGAGTATCCGCGCCCCTTCATCCCGCGGAAGCGAAGGTCGCAACCGCCAGATAGTCACACCGATGTCCACCAGTTGGACTCCGGGTTGTGGGACGGCTTTGGGAACGGGCGATTTGCGGCGATAACGCGGTGGAGGCTTAACACCAGCAGTGGGATTGCGTCGAGGAGGGGGACGCTTAACCGGATTACTTGTTTTCGTCTCCGGGCTCGCAGGACGGGCATTAGCAAACTCTTCCGGCACGATCTGTCTTGAGCGCTCCTGGAGGGCTGCCGGGGCGCACATAGCGATGCCTACAACTATGGTCCAAAGGATTTTGTTTCTCATAACGCTCTGGTTAGCGATGCTCCAGTTCCATTAGATGGACTAGCACCTGGCCCTTTCCCTTCAGGTTGGTCTGTTTCTTTGTCTTGTCTTTTTCCACTTCCGGCTTCGTGCCGGCATGTTGATCCAGAAACCGCTGCACGGCCTTTAGCTTTTCCGGTTCGGAGATGGCGCCCTTATCAACTGGATTCATAACGCCTTTTACATCTTCAATCTCTGCCACTGGATCCTCGGACCACACCACCCAGAACTTTTCCGTTCCCTGATTCTCGTCAAACACCATCCACCCTGTTTCGATCTTCTGGTTGAGGCTTATTTCAGCAGAGCCATTGTTACTCGAAGGGATGGGAAAGAGCAGATTCAAAGTGATCTCGCCTCCCGCGGCTGGTCCTTCGTTAAGCAGATAGAGGAAACCGGTTTGCGGGCTATTGACACCCATGCGGAACTTCCAACCATTCTCAAAGATCTCCTGGCCTGAAGATTCGAATGGTTCCTGATAGGGCTTGCGGTCACGCATCTTCTGCACGGTGAGACCATAATTAAGGAACCGCGCTGGCGCTTCCGTTTCGCTAGTGTTCGTGTTGGCATCTGGACGAAAGAAGTAAAAGCCCGCCAATGCTACAAGGACAGTGAGAAATAGACCGGCCCCGACCAGCGGAAGAATCAGTCGGTTGCTGAACTTTGCCGTTGGTTGCAGGCGAGCACCAGATGAAGATGCCGGCGGGGCCTGTTGAAAAGGTACATGGATGGTCGGATTAGCGTGGGCGACCGAAGACGCTTGCGCGAGTGGAGTTACTTCGGAAGAAAGCTGCGTCATCGGCAACGCAGCCTCGGTGAACCGGGGCTCGTCAGACTGAACCGGGGCATTCAACAATGTCTGAGACAACGCATCGCCAAACTGCCGGGGCCGTTCGTAACGGTCCTTAGGATTGTAAGAGAGAGCTTTTAGCACGATCTCCTGAGCGGCAGCGGGCAGGCTCGGTCTTAGATCCGCGGGCTTGATCCGCACTCCTGACTGTTGCATCTGGAGCAGTTCATAACCTGTCTCCGGGTTGAAGGGCTTGCGTCCGGTGATCATTTCGTACGCGATGGTTCCGAGGGCAAAGATATCGGTAGCAGCGGTAATGGGACGATTACTTAATTGTTCGGGCGCCATGTAGGCTACGGTGCCGGGCGAGAGGTTGAGCGCGGTACTCTTGGCGATTACTGAATCTTTAACCTTCGCCACGCCAAAGTCGATAATCTTGACCTGTTCTTCGCCCTCGCCGAGGTCCTGAATCATAATGTTGTCGGGTTTGAGGTCGCGGTGAAAGATGCCGCGGTCGTGGGCGGCTGAGAGAGCTCGCCCGATCTGCTTTATGAGATCGGCGACGCGATTGAGGTCCATGCCTTCCGGATTCATGAAGGATCGGAGAGTAAAGCCCGCCACGTACTGCATCACGATGAAGGGCTTTCCATCGGGGAGTTCTCCGGCATCGATGACGCCGACGATGCCGGGATGATCGATACGACTAAGGGCTTCTACTTCCTGGCGAAACTTCTGGACCACATAGTCGCTGCGGAAGGCCTCGTCAAGTAGTACTTTGACTACCACGGGCCGTGAGTGCAGTTGGCGGTCCTGGGCCAGGTAGACGACACCCATACCACCGCGTTTTAATTCCTGATCTATCTCATAACGCCCGTTGAGAATAGTTCCGATCAGGCCGCGGAAGGGCAGTCGAGTAGGGTCGATAGTAGTGGGAGCGGGTTCGGGGGTGTCGGGGATGCCCGAGTCCAGTGGTTCGTCTTCAGAGGCCATATTCGTCTTCAGAGGCCATAGAACGCGCGGACGAAGGAGCTTTAGGGCCTTAAAAATCTAAATTGCGAGACAGCGACGTTAGACTAGGCTGACTGCAAAGTGTTGTCAACGCGCTGAGGGCAGCTCTGAGGTCTTGTTGCAAGCTGAGATTGTGGTGGGCGATTTTTCGGCACTTCTCCGCTTCCGGTTCTCATTTGCTCCGACGGGTCGAATCTGATCAAACTAAACCTAACCCATCACCACCCGCGTATGTGATTTTCCCGGTGCGACTTCCTTTGCCGAAATACGCACTTCGACACTGTGACCCAGGCGATTTAACACGGCGAATAGACGGTCGGCTGAAAAGCCGGAGAGTTGACCGCGCAGGAGACGCGATACCTTCGGCTGGTCCAACGCCGTCCGTTCAGCAGTCTGAGCTTGGGTCCAACCCTTCTTTTCAATCAATAGCGCAATCTTGGTTGCCAGCTCTGCTTTCAAAAGACGCTCTTCCGCATCCTGGAAGCCGAGATCGCCAAAGACATTGCCGCTGCTCGGCTCGACCTTTTCACCACCCGACCTTGATTTTCCAGACTTTCTTGCTTTGGGCTTTGCCATCATTTCTTACGTTCTCCGCCAGCTTGACGCATCTTGTAATCTTCTTGCGCAATCCTTAAGCGTCTCTTGATCAGGTCCATATCTGGCTTTGGTGTGGCGATACCTTTCTTCGATTTTTTCTGAAAGGCGTGTAGCACGTATACCATGTCTGAATACTTCACAGTGTAGACAGCGCAGTATGTGTCAGTCTGGTTATCTTCAACTATTTCCAAAACCCCGGCACCGCCAAATCCGCGAAACGGCTTCGCTGATGGAGACTTGCGACCCAATTGTGCCTGATATAGCGCAAAGCCTATTACGTCTTTCACATGAGCCGGAAAATCCCTAAGGTCTTTCCTTGACGAGCCGATCCAAGCGATACTTTTGACCTTTGGAGGCTCGTCCACGTGCGTGATTATGCCTTATCTGGCATAACGGGATCAAGTTAGGCTGCTGCCAGGAATTCAGTTGACAAACACCGAACATAAGAACAAATGTAGACGTAGTACGTCGAAAGGTTGCGCTCCCCGGCTAATACTCATTCAGAGGATTCCTACATGAAACCGTTGCTTTTACTAACGCTCTCTCTTTGTTTACTCATCACCGCGCAGGCGCAGAATTGGCCCTCGTTCCGTGGCCCCAACGCTTCGGGAGTGGCTGAGGGAAATCGATTGCCAAACACCTGGGATGCGGCCAGGGAGACGAATGTAGTTTGGAAAACTCCAATCCCGGGACTCTCGCATTCCAGCCCGATTGTCTGGAAGGATCGTATCTTCGTTACAACAGCTATCAGCGACGATCCGAAGCCAACATTCGGCGCCAAAGACCGAGGAATAGGTCTCGCCCGTGATGACGTGAAACATTCCTGGCGTCTTTATTGTTTGGATAAACGAACCGGCAAGATCATCTGGGAGAAGACTGCCCATGAAGGAGTGCCCCGAGCCAAGCGACACACCAAAGCAACTCAAGCGAATTCCACTCCGGTGACCGACGGCAAGCATGTAGTCGCATTGATGGGCTCGGAAGGACTTTTTGCTTATGACTTCAACGGCAAGCTGCTTTGGCGCCGCGACCTCGGCATCCTCAATCCCGGATTGTTCCGTGATCCGACGTCGGAGTGGGGGCATGCGAGTTCCCCCATCATCTACAAGAACCTGGTAATAGTTCAGGGTGATGGGCACAAGCAATCGTTCATAGCCGCTTACAATCTTGTTGATGGTAAGCAGGTCTGGCGCGTGGAGCGTGGGGAGATAACTTCCTGGAGTACGCCTACCATCTACGAGGACAAGAAACGAACGGAACTGATCAGCAACGGGGGCCGGTACATAAGGGGCTACGATCCGCTAACGGGTCGTGAACTGTGGCGGTTCTCGGATGACAATACTGAGGTCAAGATGCAGGCGCCACTCGTTGCGCACGGCCTGATCTTCATTACCGGCGGCTATCCTGCCGGCCGACCAATGTACGCCTTCAAGCCTGGTGCTCAGGGTGATGTATCTTTGAAGCCTGGCCAGGAGAAGAATGAGTTTGTTGCATGGCGAACGGAAAAGGGGAGCCCTTATACGCCCACCCCAATCATCTATGGTGACTACCTGTACGTGTGTGCCGATAATGGTGTCTTCTCTGCTTACAACGCCAAAACAGGCGAGCTCATTTACCAGCAAAGAATTCCCAGTTCGTTCTCTGCTTCACCAGTAGCAGCAGATGGAAAGATCTACCTTCCGAGCGAGGATGGCGATGTCTTTGTTGTCGCGGCTGGTCCAAAGTACGAGTTGCTGGCTACTAATCCGATGGGTACAGCGCTGATGGCCACCCCTGCTATTTCTGATGGCTTGATCATTATTCGAAGTCAACAGTATGTCTATGGGATCGGGTTGGAGAGTGCTTCTCGAGGGTAGTTGTTCTCCAATTCGGGGGATGAATCCGAACCGGAACAAATCCGAACCGGAAGCGGAGAGGGCTGAAAAATCGCGTCCACACTCTTAAGTTGCAGCAAACTGAGAGCCGATTTTTCAGGCCTTCGCAGCGACCGGTTGAGCCCGATGGAACGGAGACTGCAACAAAACGATCGATGCTTCCTTGTTCCTGAAGGTGACTGCGTTGTTTGGTCGACGGTGCTTAGTATTGCGAAGTTAAACCGGTCGCTACGAAGTGCTGAAAAATCGCTCTGAGGTCTTCTTGCAAGCCGAGATTGTGGTGGGCGATTTTTCAACACTTCTCCGCTTCCGGTTCTCATTTGCTCTGTTTACGATGCCAACACTCGGAAGGCTGGGTATCTCTTAGTATCTCCGCGTCTCCCCGTCCCCCCGTGTCCCGCGTGTGTAATTCATAATCTCGAATGTTTCTCAAAAATGGGATTCTGCAATCCCGAAAGTGAAACGCGACAAGCCGACCTGATCACCGGTAAGCACAGTCTACGTGCAATCGCCTTCAGCTTCCCACTGCTTCAACCGCGCAACGACATTACCTTCTGGTTGGCTTAAAAGTCCGCAATACCTCCTCATTCGGGTAAAAAGCACAAAACTGATCTCGCCATTCAACAGGGACATGGGCTTGATCGAATACTTCAAGGCGAATCAAGCCAGAACTGGCACATCTCTTGACATAGACAACGCTTGAAACGGTTCAGCAAGTGAGGTGAAGACTGCCTCAAAACTATATAGGTCTAACATAGTTCCCCTGATGGATATTAAACGCACCGGAAATTTCAGACTGAAGAAACGCATTCGCAATGCGATCTTTATCTCCATTGGCCTGGTTGCCATCGCCGGTATCACCTACGGCCTTACTAAGCTTCAACCAGCAGCACCGACACTCGATAAATCAACTGCGGTTATAGATACAGTAAAGCGCGGCAGCATGGTGCGCGAGGTGCGCGGTATCGGCACGCTTGTTCCTCAACTGACGCGCTGGATACCTGCACCCGCGGAAGGACGAGTCGAGCGAATCCTCGCCGAGGTCGGAGTCGAAGTGAGTCCCGGCACCGTGATCGTCGAACTGTCGAATCCGCAGTTACAGCAACAGGCGATTGACGCGGAGTTTCAACTAAAGGCGGCGGAAGCTGACGAAGAAAATCTGAAGGTCAGGCTCGAAAGCGAAACCATGACGCAGCGCTCTGTCCTCGCGACCATCAAGTCTGAATACAGTCAGGCGAAACTCCGGCTCGATACCGATGAAGTGCTCGCCAGGCAAGGACTTGTCCCGGATCTCCTGATGAAGGTCTCGCGCGTGAACGTGGCCGATCTCGAGAACCGCGTAAAGGTCGAAGAAGAACGGCTCGCGATCAGCGCCCGAGCAACCCGCGCTCAACTCAATGCCAGAACTGCCCAACTACAACAGTTGCGCGCCCTCGCCAACCTGAGACGACAAGAGGTGGCGGCCCTGCATGTGAGGGCGGGGGACAGCGGAGTGCTGCAACAGATTTCAATTCAAGTCGGCCAGCAAGTGACTCCGGGCCTGAATATCGCACGTGTCGCGGATCCTGCTTCGCTAAAGGCTGAACTGCGCATTGCCGAGACTCAGATCAAAGATGTACGCGTCGGACAGCGCGTAGCAGTAGATACACGCAACGGAATCATTGAGGGGCAGGTGTCGCGCATCGATCCGGCCGCTCGGGAGGGCACGTTTACCGTTGATGCGATTCTGACTGGACCTCTGCCACCCAGCGCGCGTCCCGACCTCAGTGTCGATGGAACAATCCAACTCGAACTACTAGAGAACGTGCTGTACATGGGACGCCCTGCGTTTGGGCAGGGACAGCAGACCGTCGGACTGTTTCGGCTCACGCCGGATGGCCAGGAAGCGATCCGCATTCCGGTGACGCTGGGCCGCAATTCTGTAAGCACTATCGAGATCGTGAGTGGGCTCAATGAGGGCGATCGGGTGATCCTTTCGGATACGACTGCGCTCGATAGCTACACCCGCATTCGTGTGCGTTGATCAGAATTGTCACACAAACGACAGTCGCGGTGTTCATTAAGTTAGTTCTGCTTTCAAAGCTCTCGCGTTTTTGTATTCGTAGATCAACATCACGAAGGAGATATTAGATGAGTGACACCGATCCTCTCATTCACCTTTCTGACGTCAAGAAGGTTTTCTACACCGATGAAGTCGAGACCCACGCACTTTCGGGTATTCACCTGGATATCAAGCGGGGCGAATACGTTTCGATCGCCGGGCCATCCGGTTGCGGCAAGTCCACGTTGCTTTCAATTCTGGGTCTGCTGGATACGCCGACCGACGGCGAATATGTGCTCAACGAGTCGGCTGTGGAGAACCTCTCGCTGTCACAGCGCGCTCGCATCCGCAATCGCGAAGTGGGATTCATCTTTCAGAGTTTCAATCTGATCGGCGATCTGTCTGTTTACGAGAACGTAGAACTGCCTCTTACCTATCGCGGGATGAATTCCTCTGATCGCAGGAAGCGCGTCACGGATGCGCTCGAGCGGGTCGGCATGGCTCATCGGGCCAAGCATCTTCCCAGCCAACTTTCGGGTGGTCAACAACAGCGCGTGGCTGTGGCGCGGGCGGTAGCCGGGCAGCCAAGTATCCTCCTGGCTGACGAACCGACGGGAAATCTGGATTCGACCAATGGCGAAGCGGTGATGGAACTGATGCGCGAACTCCATCGAGGCGGGGCCACGATCTGTATGGTGACCCACGACCCACGCTATGCCCAACACGCCGATCGAATTGTGCACCTGTTCGATGGCGTGATTGTAGAGGAAGAGACCGGCGCCCACCGGCTTCAGGCTGAGCGCGAACTGAAAGAGAGTGGTTTCGGAGCGATCTCATGATCAGCTTGCGCAACGTCGAAAAATGCTTCTCGCTTGGCGTGACGAAGACATATGTCCTGCGGCGAATCAATCTCGACGTCAAACCGGGCGAGTTTGTTTCAATCATGGGTCCTTCCGGCGCCGGCAAATCCACCCTGCTGCACATTCTGGGGATGCACGATCAATCGTGGACCGGTGAATACTACTTTGACGAAGTGGGCGTTCAGGCGTTGGACAACAAGAAACGCTCGGCATTACGTAATCGGAACATTGGCTTTGTCTATCAAAGCTATCACCTGCTCGACGATCAAACTGTGTTCGAGAACCTCGAGTTGCCACTCTCTTATCGCGACGTTAGCCGGAAAGACAGGCAATCGATCGTCTGCGATACGCTGGATCGCTTTCAAATGGTCGGCAAAAAAGATCTGTATCCATCTCAGCTCTCGGGTGGACAACAACAACTGGTGGGGATTGCCCGCGCGATGGTGGCAAACCCGCGCGTGATCCTGGCCGACGAACCTACGGGCAACCTTCATTCGAGTCAGGGCAAAGAGATCATGGAGATGTTCAAGCGTCTCAACGATGAAGGCACGACGATCGTCCAGGTTACGCACTCTGACGTAAACGCCGCTTATGGCAATCGCATCGTGCAATTGGAAGATGGTTGGATTGTCGCCTAGTTCGGTTCGTGTGTCTTTGTGGATCCGGTTTTGTGATTTTAGAAGGGCGATCCACGAAGTGAAACGGAGAGGAGGACTAAACGATGCTGAACCTGTGGCAGGACTTGCGCTACGGCGCGCGCATGTTGCTCAAAAGTCCGGGAATTACTTTTGTCGTGATTCTCGCTCTCGCCCTGGGCATCGGTGCGAACACAGCAATCTTCAGCGTCGTGAACGCGGTCCTCTTGCGTCCGTTGCCTTTCGAGGAATCGGATCGCCTGATGTTTGTGCATGAACGCAGTCAGGTGCTCGACAACATGTCGATCTCATATCCGAACTTTAAGGATTGGCGCGAGCAGAATAACGTCTTCGAAAAGATTGGGGTCTATAACCGGGCGAGCTACAACCTCACGGGGGTCGGCGAAGCCGAGCGCATAGTCACGGCCCAGGCTTCCGCAGATCTGTTCTCTGCCTTGCGAGTAAATGCCTCACTCGGTCGCCTCTTCACGAATGAAGAAGACCAACCCGGCGGCACTCCTGTTGTTCTCCTAAGTCATGGTCTATGGCAACGACGGTTTGGAGGCCAGGAGAGCATCCTTAACCAGCCGCTTACACTGAATAATAAGAGCTACACGGTAATCGGTGTCATGCCGGAAACCTTCAAGTATCCCAGTCGGGTCGAGATGTGGGTTCCGGTTGGGCAACTTTCAGATCAAACGAGTTGGCAAAGTCGCGGTAATCATCCCGGACTTTACGGCATAGCACGCTTGAAGCCGGGGATAACTCTCGCTGCGGCACAGGCCGACATGGATAACATCGCGGTCAGTCTCGAGAAGGAGTACCCGGACTCAAACATGGGAAACCGGGTGAAGATCCAACCTTTGCTCGAAGTCTTTGTCAGCGATGCGCGCCGTACTCTATGGGTGCTGTTTGCCGCGGTGGCGTTTGTGCTGCTGATTGCCTGCGCCAACATCGCAAACTTGCTGTTGGCCCGGGCTAAAGCGCGACAGAAGGAGATGGCGATTCGCGCGGCGATGGGGGCCGGACGCTGGCGCATCGCCCGGCAGTTACTTACTGAAAGCGTTCTGCTCGCTTTGATCGGCGGCACACTGGGACTGCTGGTGGCGCGTTGGGGGCTGGAGTTGATTCTTTATGTCAGCCCAGACGCTATTCCGCGCTGGCGAGAAATCAATCTCGATTGGCAAGTCCTGGCGTTCACTATGGGCGTGTCGCTTCTGACAGGAATTCTTTTTGGTCTGATGCCTGCGCTGCAGGCCGGCGAAGTGGATGTTCATGAGACGCTAAAAGAGACCGGACGAGGCACATCGGGACGACATTGGTTGCGCGGTTCTCTTGTCGTTGTGGAAGTTGCCACTGCGCTGGTCCTCCTGATTGGCGCCGGTTTAATGGTTCGCAGTTTCTATCGTCTGCAAGCAGTTGACCCGGGTTTTTCTTATGACCATTTGACCAGCTTTAATATCACTCTCCCGCAGAAGAAGTATGCAACCGAGGAACAGCGCAGCGACTTCTTCAAGCGTCTAGTCGACAACATCCGAACCTTGCCTGGTGTGGAAGCTACCGCCGCCGCTTCCGGGTTGCCGCTTGGCAATAATGGCTGGCAAGCCTCATTCGTAGTTGACGGCAGACCGCTTCCACCACCCGACCAGACGCCTTTGATGGAAGCCTGTACCGTCACGCCGGATTACTTTCGCGCCATGAAAATCCCACTGCTGCGTGGTCGTTATTTTAACGATCAGGACAACAGATCGTTTCTGGCTGGACGCGATTTGAGCAAACTCGACGAGGGCAGCAGGTTGGTGGCTGGAGCGAATGCGATTGTGATTGACGAAGAGTTTGCGCGGCGGCATTGGCCCAACGAAGACGCAGTCGGCAAAAGAATCAAGCTGGGCACTGACGAGAATTCGGCCGTACTCACTGTGGTGGGAGTTGTGGGCAGGGTCAAGATGGAAGGTCCCAGCCAGGACTCAAACCGCGTCCAGGGCTACTTCCCGTTTGCCCAACTACCGATCAACAACATGGCCCTTATTATCAGAGCTGCCGGTGATCCCAAACAGCTTATCGCGGCCGCACGAGAGCAGGTGAAGGCGATCGACCCGGATCAGCCGATCTATGGCATTCGCACCATGGACGAGATTCGCTCTGAGTCCGTAGCGACGGAACGCTTGAATCTGACCTTGCTGAGCATCTTCGCCGGGATTGCACTGGTGCTGGCAATTGTCGGCATCTATGGCGTGATGTCTTACACGGTAACGCAGCGTACCCACGAAATCGGCATTCGCATGGCCATCGGCGCACAACCGCGCGACGTGTTCAAAATGGTGATCGGGCAGGGAATGATGTTGACCCTGATTGGTGTTGCTTTGGGTTTGGTCGGCGCGTTTGGTTTGACCCGGTTGATGGCCACCATGCTTTTCGGAATTGAACCAACCGATCCAGGAACTTTTGCAAGCATCACGCTGCTGCTCACTGCTGTGGCACTGGTGGCTTGCTACATACCCGGCCGGCGAGCGACGAAAGTCGATCCGGTGGTGTCGCTTCGTTATGAGTAGGCGACGGGAGTACAGGCCTATAGGACTTATAGGTCCTATTTAAGTTATCGGAGAAACACTCATGCAAACCATATGGCAAGACCTGCGCTACGGCGCGCGAATGCTGCTCAAGAATCCGGCAGTGACGCTGGTTGCAGTCATTGCTTTAACCCTCGGCATCGGAGCCAACACTGCGATCTTTACTGTAGTCAACGCAGTCTTGCTACGCTCGCTGCCCTATACGGACGCCGAGAGGCTGGCGGTCGTTTGGGAAAATAGGCCGGCCAACGCTCAAAACGTGATCAACCTTGGCAACTTCTACGATTGGAAAGATCAAAACACGGTCTTCGCCGATATGGCTGCGTTCTTCGATCTCAACCGTAACCTCACCGGGGATGGTGAGCCCGAAGAAGTGGCCGCACAGATAGCCACGACAAATCTGTTTTCGGTGCTGGGTGTGAATGCCATTAAAGGCCGAACCTTCGCGCCAGATGAGGGAAAACCCGGTCAGCCTAAGGTCATAGTAATCGGTTACGATCTTTGGCAGCGCCGCTTCGGCGGCGACCCCAACATCGTCGGTCGCAGCATCACCCTCAACAACGAGCCGAATACAATCATTGGTGTCTTACCTGCGGATGTTGGCTGGCATGTCCAAAAGGGTTCGATGATTAAGAAGGCCCCGGAAATCTGGTCGGCGTGGCAAGTTTCAAACGAACTACGCGAACGGAAGGGGCGATTTGCTCGCGCTGTGGGCAGATTAAAGCCCGGCGTAACTCTGGCCCAGGCCCAGAATGAGATGAACATGATTGGCGCCAGACTCGAGCAGCAATACCCGGATTTTAATACCAACTGGGGTGTGACTGTCGTACCCCTGCGAACACAGTTTACCGGCGAGATTCGCAGGCCGCTGTTGATTCTCCTGGGAGCGGTTGGTTTTGTCTTGCTGATTGCGTGCGCCAACGTAGCGAACCTGCTTTTGGCCCGAGCCGCCTCACGCAGAAAAGAGATTGCGTTAAGAGCCGGGCTCGGCGCTGGTCGTTGGCGGATCGCTCGTCAACTACTGACAGAGAGTTTGTTGCTGTCCGTTCTCGGCGGCGCCTTTGGCTTGCTGCTGGCGTGGTGGGGAACGAAGGCGCTCGCCGCCCTGAGCCCGTCCGGGCTCATGGATCTCCGCAATGTAGGAGTCAACCTGCCGGTACTGGGTTTTACTTTTGGCCTTACGTTGCTGACCGGAATCATTTTTGGGCTGGTTCCCGCGCTTGAGGCTGCGCGTTTCGACCTTAACGAGTCGCTCAAGGAGGGTGGAAAAAATATTGGCGGCGGTGCACGGAGCCACCGGTTGAGAAACCTTTTCGTTGTGACCCAGGTGGCGTTGGCTCTGGTGCTGCTCGTTGGCGCCGGCCTGCTAATGAAAAGCCTGAATCGACTGCAATCGGTCGAGCCGGGGTTTGAACCAGCCAACTTATTGACGATGCAGGTTAGCTTGCCGGGCCGGAAATACGACACCGATCCCAAGGTTATTGATTTCTTCAAGCGAGCGATCGAGCAGTTGCAAGCGGTGCCCGGCGTCGAGGTCGCCGGTGCAATCAGTTTTCTTCCCTTCGCCGGCCCGCATTCAGGTACGCGTATCGAAATTGAAGGCCAGCCAAAGTTGCCGCCCGGTCAGGAATTGGGTACCGGGGTCTGCGTAACGGACGCAAATTATTTTCGGGCGATGAAGATCCCGCTCAAACGCGGCCGCCTTTTTACTGAACAAGAGGCGACGGAAATGCGTCACGTCGTCGTCGTTAACGAGACGTTTGTGCGGGTGAATCTGCCGGGCCAGGACCCCATCGGCAAGCGGGTCACGATCAACATGAAAGATGAAAACGTACCGACGGAGATTATCGGCGTGGTTGGCGACAACAAGCACATGGGACTCGATACGGAAGTCGAACCGATGGCCTACTGGCCGCATCCTGAACTGACTTACTCCTCAATGACACTCGCAATACGGACGCAAAGCGAACCTACAAGTATCGCGCCCGCTGCTCGCAACGTGATTCGCAATCTCGACCCGGAACAACCGGTGGGTGAAGTGAGCACGATGAATAGCCTGATGGCCAAGTCCATCGCGCGATCGCGGTTCAACGCAACTCTGCTTGTCGTCTTCTCATTGGTGGCGCTGGTAATGGCGGCCGTCGGAATTTACGGCGTCATATCCTATTCCGTCCAACTTCGAACGCATGAGATCGGAGTGCGCATGGCGTTGGGCGCTCAACGGAGCGACGTGCTGCGACTGATCGTAAGGCAGGGAATCAGCCTGGGGTTGATCGGAGTTGCTGCGGGCCTGGTTGCGTCGTTTGGATTGACGCGACTAATCGCGAGTCTTCTGTTTGGAGTAACCGCCACTGACGCGACGACCTTTGGACTGGTAGCAGCAGGCTTGTTCTTGATCACACTCCTAGCTTGTTACATCCCGGCCCGGCGCGCAACGAAGGTAGATCCACTGGTGGCGCTGAGATACGAGTGATGGGACCTATAGGACCTATAGGTCTTATCGGACCAATAGCCGGTGGTGACAGCAGCTGGCATACGCTCCGCATCGTTTAGAAAGCGGACTGGTCCGCCTCGCGCGCGGTGGGGCACAAGTGCCCTATCTAAACGGTGCCGGGATTAAGGGGAGATCCATGGAAACACTTTTCAAAGACATTCGCTATGGAATACGAAACTTGTTGAAGCGGCCAGGCTCTACGGCCATCGCCGTCGTTACCCTCGCCCTCGGCATTGGCGCGAACGCGGCGATCTTCAGTTTCGTCGACGGTTTATTGCTGCGCCCGCTCGCCGGCGTGGAGCGGCCCGACCGGTTAGTCGGCATCTACACGAGCGACTATAGCAGCGGACGCTACGGCACTTCGTCCTACCCGGACTATCTCGACTTTCGCCAGCAAGCGGACGCGTTCGCCGACCTCGCGGCGTACGAGAGCGCAGTGCTGAATCTCGCGGGCGGCGATGGAGCTGAACGACTCAGGGGCGCTTATGTGACAAGCAATTTCTTCGACGTGCTTGGCGTGCGCGCGCGCGTCGGGCGCACCCTGCGGTTGGAAGACGATGCGCAGGCGAGCGCAAATCCGGTCGTCGTCATCAGCCATGCGCTCTGGCAACGAGGCTTCGCCGCTGACCCGAGCATCGTCGGCCGGCCGCTTACATTGAATAACCGCGCTTACACTATCATCGGCGTAACGGCGGAGAGTTTTCGCGGGCTGCGGCTCGGCGCACCGCCGGAACTCTGGTTGCCGCTGACGGAAGAGTCAAAAGTCGGCGCGCGCGGCGATCGCGGGCTAAGCATTACGGGTCGACTTCGGGACGGCGTTGCCATTGAGCAAGCGCAGGCCCAGATCACCGCCATCGCCGACCGGCTCGCACACGCTTACCCGCAAACCAACATGGGCTCTCTCGCTCAACCCGACTCGCCGCGGCCGACGTCGGTTGTTCCGGACGCGCGCATCGCGCCGGCGAT
>JBGSWR010000033.1:0-20388 GCA_041751855.1 Pyrinomonadaceae bacterium | reverse complement strand
TGGATCGCTCTTGCCCAACGCACCAAAACAAGATCCACGAAATCACACGAAATCACACAAAGAATTCCGCCGTCTCTCAGGGAAGGGATCAGCTTCAACAAATTTCGTGCTTCTGTTTGTGTGATTTCGTGGATCGCTCTTGCCCAACGCACCAAAACAAGATCCACGAAATCACACGAAATCACACGAAATCACACGAAATCACACGAAATCAAGAATTCCGCCGTCTCAGCGAAGGGATCAGCTTCAACAAATTTCGTGCTTCTGTTTGTGTGATTTCGTGGATCGCTATTGCCCAACACCAAAACAAGATCCACGAAATCACACGAAATCAAACAAAGAATTCCGCCGTGCTTGCGCGTTTTGCTGGTTAGCTTGACAATACCCCGGTGGAATTCTTCCGGAGTGATTTTGTAAGATTGCCTCAATCATCTTGAGCGACGCATGCCAGCAAAAAAAGTCTTAGCCATATTAGTGGGTGGAGGGCCCGCGCCAGGAATCAATGCGGTTATTTCCGCCGCCGTCATCGAGGCAGTTAACGAGGGCTTCGATGTTATCGGAATCACCGATGGCTTCAAGTGGCTGATGCGTGGCGACACCTCGAAAGTGCTGCCGTTACGAATCGAAGATGTCTCACGTATTCATCTTGACGGCGGCTCAATGCTTGGCACGGCCCGGCATAATCCCACAACTTCTGAACAGGCCATACGGACAGTAGTTGAGGCCTTCCGTGCTCTTGGCGTCACTCATCTTGTCACCATAGGCGGCGACGACACCGCTCTTTCATCCAGCTTCGTGGCTGAACGTTCCGGACATCAGATACACGTGGTCCACGTCCCCAAGACCATAGACAACGACCTGCCGCTGCCTGGCCACATTCCCACCTTTGGTTACCAGACTGCTCGTCACTACGGTGTCGAACTGGTTCAGAATTTAATGGAAGATTCACAATCAACGAAACGTTGGTATGTGGTTGTTGCGATGGGCAGGAAAGCCGGCCATCTCGCCCTGGGGATTGGCAAAGCGGCAGGCGCCACACTGACTATAATCGGCGAAGAGTTCAGCCGCCAGACGATAGCGTTCTCCGACATCTGCGACATTGTTGAAACGGCCATTATCAAACGAAGGGCAATGGGCCGCCACTTTGGTGTAGCAATCCTGGCTGAAGGTCTGATCGAAAAGTTGGATACACAGGAACTGCAGGAACTGCAGGATGTTGAAAGAGATGATCACGGCAATATACGGTTCGCCGAAGTTGATCTAGCTCGAAAGGTTAAGGTCGAAGTGCAAGGCCGGCTGGTTCACCGCGGAATTCGCGTAACTATCGTCAACAAGAATATCGGTTACGAGTTGCGCTGCGCCGATCCCATCCCATTCGACGCCGCCTATTGCCGCGACCTGGGTTATAGCGCGATTAGATTTCTCTTACAGGGCGGCACTGAAGCCATGATCAGTGTCCAGGGCGGGCGCATGGTCCCAATGCCGTTTGACGCGATTCGTGAGCCGGGAACAGGCAAGACGCGCGTCAGAATGGTCAACGTCGAGAGTGAGGGCTATCGTGTTGCTCGTGAATACATGATCCGGCTCGAGGCTAAAGACTTTGAAGATCCCTCCTGGGTTGAAAAGATGGCTGTTGCAGGCAATATGACGCCTGGCGAATTTCGCGATCGGTTCGGTTACTTTAGCGGACATGTGCCGGAATTGAGCGCGTAGTTATAAAAGGGCATTCAATATCAATGACTGGAATCCCCATGGGGCCTAAGAGAGTAGGCATTCTGGTTGGCGGTGGTCCAGCCCCCGGCACCAACGGAGTGATCTCGGCGATTGCCATCGAAGCCATAAAGAGTGGTCGCGTAGCGATTGGCTTTCACGACGGCTTCGAATGGCTGGCCCAGCGATATACGGACGAGCAACACGAACTGGCGATAGATGAAGTAACCCGCATACATCTCCAGGGCGGCGTCATGCTGGGGACGTCGCGCACGGATGTTACAAGTCACCCGCAATCGCTGGAGAACACGCTTGCAGCGCTCAAGAAACTCGGAATTGAAGCACTGGTCACCATTGGAGGCGACGACTTGGTGCGCAGTTCAGCAGCAATTGAGCGTGAAACGCAGGGAGCCATCAAAGTTGTGCAGGTGCCCAAGAGCATAGACAACGATCTTTTGCTGCCCGGCTCCGTGCCAACGCTCGGCTATGAGACGGCCCGCCATGTCGGAGTTGACCTGGTTAAGAGACTTATGGAGGATGCGCGCACTACCGGGCGTTGGTATCTGGCGGTCACCATGGGACGGCCGACGGGCCACTTAACTTTGGGAATCGGGAAGGCCGCGAGTGCGACGTGTACCATCATCCCCGAAGAGTTTGGCGAGAAGATCTCCCTTTCGGCTATCGCAGATATTGTGGAAGGAACGATGATTAAGCGGCGGGCCACGGGAAGAGACTATGGCGTAATACTGTTGTCAGAAGCTCTGGTTGAACATTTTGATGCTGACGAGGTCGCCGAGTTGCAGGATGTCGATCGGGATGCTCAAGGTAATATACGCGTGGCGGAGATCGATCTGGGCCGCAAGGTCAAGAATGAAGTGCAGCTCCGTCTGGAACGACGAAACATAAAAGTGACGGTGGTAGATAAGAGCATAGGCTACGAACTACGCTGCGCTTCTCCTATCCCATACGATGCCGAGTATGCTCGCGACCTCGGGTACGCTGCGTTTAACTATCTTCTTCGCGGCGGCTCGAATTCAATTATCACTATTCAAGGTGGCGAGTTTCAGCCCATTCCTTTCAGTCAGGTAATGGATCCTGAAACAGGCCGCGGCCGGCAACGTTTTGTTGAGGTAGAGACTGAGAGTTACCGGGTAGCGCGCGACTATATGGTCAGACTCGGAGCACGAGATTTTCTCGATGAGGGATCGATCACGAAGTTGGCCGACGCCGGAGGCCTGACGCGATCCGAGTTCATCTCACGCTTTGCCAGGTACTCGCGATGACGATCCGTTTGGCCTCCGTGCGTGTGATTTTCGTGTGATTTCGTGGATTCTGGCTTTCGGTTGGTAGAAATGATCCACTAAATCACACTAAATTACACGAATGGCAAAACATCCGACTTGAGACTCAATTAGGACACCACTCCTCGATTTGGTTTATGCGCGGTCGATCTCCGGGAGTCTCTGCTTCTTCACCGGTGCAATGAGAGTCACGAGCGACCCTTAACTATTCTCGCGCCGAAGAGGCCTCCAGCAATCTTCCCCGGATGGGCCTGAAAGCGTACTTCCACTGTCTTCTTGCCGAGCGTCAAGTCTTCGGGAATCGCATACGTCTTCTCAAAGAATTCCCCAGGCTTGTCGTGATGCAGCGTCTCTGTCGCGATTCGTTTTCCGTCTATCAGAATGTCGAAAGTCCGATTGCCGGTACTCTCTCCGCCCCAGTAGGTGCAAATGAGTTCGACAGGCTGATCGGGTGTCACTCTTGCTCTGAATGAGAACCATCCGCCATCTACAGCATGACGGAACTTGCGATACAATGCATCACCGGAAAACGTCTTCTCACCTTTCTGTTCATGGTCCCCTTCAGACTGCTGTTCGCCGGGACGGTATTCGTCAACGGTTCGAGCCGCAAGCTCAGCCTTACGCAGCACCTCCTCTTTGAGTGTCTCCTTCAACTCTTCGTACTGCGCCGGCGTGAGCACGTCCCAGTAAACGTTATAGAACTCATAGAAGAGTTCGTTGAAAGGACGCAGGGTCACCGCTTGCGGCCGGGCAATCGATGTGATGCGAAAGACGAGATCTTCAGAATCACGCTTTACTTCGGCTGCCAGCTCTTGGCTATCGGTAACGAGATAGGGGACGCTGATCGACGGATGATGGAAATTATCACCTTGGTCGCGAGCATACGGTACGGTTCGGCTTGTAGGCACTCGTCCCAGATCGCCTGCCAGCACCAATGGACCGTAGAGGAATGCCACCTTGTTTGCATCATCCGGCAGCGCTTCCGTCCGTACAGTCATCGGAATCCTTACTTGAAGAACATCGCCCTCATTCCATGTACGGCGAATCTCCGCGTAGCCGTTTGGCGTTGATGAAACGCGAAGCGGCTTTCCATTCAAGCGAAAGTCGAGGCCCGTGGTCCATTGCGGCGAGCGCACCTTCAGTGCTAGCGGCGTTAGTTTCTTTGTGGAGAAGCGGAGCTCGATCCGATCAGTGCGCGGGTAGTCTGTCTGCTGTATGACTTCTAAGCCTTTCTCATCCCAGGTCAGCCGCGAGGGGATGAACAGGTTAACGTAAAGGCTGTCCTCATCGTGAAAGTAGATCGAATCAGTATATTTAGTATGGTTCTCTATGCCGGAGCCGACGCAACACCAGAACGAATTGAACGGTGTGCTAAAAGTCTTGAAGTGACCGGGCTTAAGCGAAATGAAGTACGCGAACATGCCACGGTTAGGATCTTGAGACGCCAAAATCTGGTTATAAAGCGCACGTTCGTAATAATCGAAGTGTTGTGCCTCTGGCTGCCAACTGAAAAGGTGACGAGTAAGCCTGAGCATGTTGTAGGTGTTACACGATTCAGCCGTCGCTTGTCCGAGGCGTTGCGCTAAGCGGTCGGGAGGACCAAAGTGTTCGTGTTCGCTATTGCCGCCAATAACATAGGAATGGTGATTCACTACGCGTTCCCAGAAGTACTCAGCGATCTTTCGACCATCTTTGTCACCCGAAACTTCGTACCGGCGGGCTTCTCCGATGATCTTGGGAATCTGCGTGTTGGCATGTTTCCCAGGTAGCTCGTCGCGGCCTTCAAGCAGTGGCCGCAGGATCGCTTCGTGGTAGAAGCGACGTGAGGTCTCCAGATACTTCCTGTTACCTGTGAGCGCATAGATATTGGCCAGCGTCTCACTCATGCCGCCGAATTCGACTTGCAGCATCTGTTGTAGCTGTGTCGCAGTAAGATTGCGCGTCACCGTCTCCACCCAGTCGGCCAACTTAGTTGTTACCTCCCTGGCTTCCTCGATCCCGGCAATCGTCCACGCGTCTTTTAGTCCTGCAAGCACCTTGTGCTGTGTGTACCATGGCACCCAGGCGCCACCCCTGAAATTAAAGCCGCCCTGGACCTCGACCTTTCCGTTTTTCAAGTCGCGAAGAGTTTGCAACTCGAGAGGCGGCAAAGCGCCGACGTAACCATCACCATAGGCCTCCTGGCACTCTCTCATTTCGTTGATGATGTAGGCGATGCGGGCGCGAAACCGTGCGTCGCCGGTTGCGGCGTAGTGTAAGGAGAGTGCGGTCAGGTAATGACCGAGAGTATGACCGGCAATGCCCCGCGCTTCCCATCCGCCGTAAAGCTCGCCTTTAGGCCCTAAGCCTGCGTACTTCCGCGTGTTGTGAAGCAGCCGATCAGGCTCGAGCGCGAGCAGATACTTTGCGTTGCGTTCCATTGCAGCCTTGAAAGGGCCGTCCAGCAACTGCACCTGTCCCAACTTGAACGGCTGCACCCGTTCGTTGTTCGGGAGGTTAATTGGTGAGCCGGAAGCTAGAGGGCCTGCCGAATCAGTTCGGCCATTTGTTGAGTTTAGGACCAACGTAAGTGCGAGGAGGATTATGCAAGATCTAACGATTAATGGATAACCGATTAGGTGGTCGAGCAACATTCTCGCATTGCGCATAGAATGCAGTCTATTAGATGCCCGCTGCCAGGTTCAACTCTTTGATAAGGCACGTATGATGAATGTCAGGTAGCCAACGAATTTCCTGACTTCCTGAGAAAGAGCCCTCTCATTTGGGCCTCATATGTTTCCTGCCTTAAAACCTCAAAGCCGAGGAACGCTGAGATAATCTCGCTGTTTGTATAATTCATCTGCGTTATTCCAGCGGTCGGGTTTTCGCATTTGATCTGAGCGTTGATCTCCCCTCTCGTGTCTATGGGATTGAAAAGGGCAAATAGATAACCTTCATCAACCAAACATTCACGAATAAGATCGATACCGATCAGCATTTCTTCTCGTGAAACATTATCGAGAATAAGGGCCGCCACGATGGCTTCAAATCTTTCATCGGGGAAAGCAGATTCCGTCAAGGCCCGACAAGAAATTTCTAAGGACAGCCCCTCTTCCAATGCCCACTTTCTTGCGATACGTACGGCGTTTGCCGAGAAATCCGTTCCTTTTACTTGTAGACCGTTTTTTGCAAGATAGATCGCCCAGCGCCCTACTCCACAACCAACATCTAAAACGCTTCTCACTCTATTCTGAAGAAAGAAGTCAAGACACGCTTCCATAGCTTTCGATGGTGGTGGCGTCTTCCAAATCTCCTCCGGGGTGGCTGCGAAGAGATTCTCCCAAATTTGTAGGTCTCTGAGATTGTAGTTCGTCAAATTTCTAATTCTGCCAACGATCAGTGTTAACGCTGTCGGATCCTCGCAAACTGTTGTCAGATGCTTACACCGACGAAAGCTTGGGAATCAATTCTATTTCGGCTCTTTGGCAAGGAAGGTTCGAAATTCGCTATTTAGAGCCGCGATCAGAGTAAAGACTGCAGCAAGTCCACCGCAGAAGCCATATATCAACGGAATGTTCTTGTTTGTCAGATCGCCCGCCAATCCACCGATCATCATCCCAAGCGGTGCTATTCCTCCCGATAGAGTTATCACCAGTGACATAACCCTTCCTCGTAATCCCGTTGGGGTATTGATCTGAAAGATGGTCACGACATAGATATTTATCAAGCCGCTAAGGATCCCAACTATCAAAAACACAAGTAATGCCAAACAGCCGTTATCGATAATAGACGTGGCTGCCAGGGCCACAGAAACCCCAAATAGAGCCGTAATGATCAAGCGACTGCGTTCTTTGCCCCTAACGTCAAGGCTGCCTGCAATTATATAGCCCAAGACTGCGCCGAAACTTATTGCTGCAAGGAGAAAACCGTACCACTCGACTCCCTTCGCGATTGTTAGATCCACATAAAATGGAAGCAAAACAAAAATCGGCATCAAGAGAAAATTAAATACCGAGGATATAAATAGAAGGTTACGCATTCCCGTCCGTTGTAGAACATATTTCAATCCGGCCACAGTGTCCCCTCCAAAATCCTTGAGTGTCTGCGAGAAATTCCGTTGTTTTTGGCGTTTGCCAACAGGAATGTCAATGAACGACTCGCTCACGGCGGACATCAAGTAGCTTATCCCGTCAACGATAAAGAGCGTTCCTGCTCCGACCAACCGATAGAGAATGCCTCCCAGTCCCTGTCCCAATAAGGTAGACGCCTGGACCGAAAAGTTAGTCATAGAATTAGCCGCTGCCACCTTGTTCGCAGGAACTAGGTCGGGAATTGCGGCTGTGATCGCGGGTTGGAAAAAAGCCTTTACGATACCGAGGAGAATCACTGCCAAAAAAACGCCGATAACCGTCACATCCGTTGGCATGTTCAAAAAGAACAGGATGGCCAGCGCCAGGACGCAAATCCCGCTTAATAGATCAGCAGAGATGATAATCATCCGCCGCGAATACCAATCAGCAAAGGTTCCTCCGACCGGACCGAGTAACACGGTCGGAAGTGCCGAAGCCATCATTAGAATCCCCATGAGGCTGGCAGAACCAGTAGCCTGCATAGTCCAGTACATAGCCGCTATAAGAAAAGCTTGGCTCCCAAGATTGCTTATGAGCTGACCTTGCCAGAGGAGAAAGAAATTCCGGTTAAGTAAATTGTTCGACACGATACTCGGGCAATCGTTGCACTATCATTTCTGCTCGTTACCGTTGACACCCTGAAACGTGGCGGCCACCTCAACTTCGAAGTCCAGACTGACGGCAGTAAGCGACAGTAGCCGTTTCCGAGCCGCCACTCGCGGAGATTGCACGCGCTACCAGATCGGAGGCACGCGCACTGCTTTCCATCAGGCCCAGGGCTGGGGCAAACACTTGCCCCGGACGGCTGGTTTCGTCACTTCGACTCTGTCGGCACAGCGTGATGGGAAAAAAGAAAAAGAGAAAAAGCCAAAACGTGACATAAGTACATCGAATGTTTCCTCCGCGTTCCGACCGCTATAGATCGGTCACAAGATCTTCGATACGTTGAGCGACGATATGTGCTGCGGTATCGCCATAGTTCGAAAGAACGACAACCTCATATCCGAGAGCGGGATACCATTGGAGCTGTGCGCTGTAACCGGGGACAACACCGCCGTGACCTTTCGTCGTAATTCCATATCCGCTCGAAATCTGGACAGCGAATCCGTAACCGTTTTTCAGCCTGAGAGGTTTAAGTTCCCCTGCGCCGATCTGTTCCCTGAACATCTCTCGGGTCATCTCAACCGACAGGAGGCGATTGTCCAGCAATCCTCTAAGGAATGAGTGGAGATCGCGAACGGTCGAGTACATTTGTCCCGCAGGTGACGCTCTCTTCAGAAGAAGGGGACGAGCGTCCCGGCGATCATCAGGAGAATAGGTTTCCGAATCGCCGGTAAGAGCCGTATATCCGATTGCCGCATCTCCTTTATCAGGATGCATAGCGAAGGTTGTTTGATTCAGTCCCAACGGTATGAGAACCGATTTACGAACGACATCCTCCCACGGCTTGCCGGTGACCCGTTCAAGGATAATGCCAAGCAGCTCGAAATTGTCGTTTGAGTAATTGAATTCATCAGTGGGCTCGAAGTCGGCCCGAGCAATGCCGGCCTCCTCCGCATACGCGAGTTGTACTCTTAGGATATTTTCAACCGTTTCGGCTTCTCGCCGAGCCTTGATGAACCCAGGCAGATCATCGAATTCGATTCCCGACGAGTGGGTCAATAAGTGTCGCACCGTAACTGTTTCAGCAGCCGGCCGAGGATACTCCTTAATATGTTTTCCAATCGGATCTTGTAACTTGATCCAGCGCTTCTCAACGAGGCGCAACACTGCGGTACCGACAAACATTTTCGTAATGGAACCGATGTTGAAGCGCGTGTTAGTCTGATTTCGACGGTCATTCGCTTCGGAGTAACCGTAAGCTCCTTCGAATAAAACCTTTCCATTTCTTGCGACGAGCACAACACCTGAGAAATTGCCTTTGGATTCGATCTTCAGGAGATATTTCGATAGTGCGCGTTTCAGGGCGTCGCCGTGCAAAGCGGGGGATGTTCTGACTGACGGTGGGCGGGTTCGCCAAATCGTATGCGCGGACAGACCATTTCCGTCTTCTCGCCATTGCATGCCGAGCCATCCCTTTGTTTCAATGCCCTCCATCCAATAGATCGGCAGCGCGAAATCTTTCTGAACGGAATGAAAACGAACGGGTCCGTATAACCGGTAAAGATCAAGCAGTCGGGCTGCGGCGTTGGCATTAGTTCCATAGGTGGAGCGAATGAATTTAGCGTCGTAAAATTTACTGACGAATCGTTGCAAGTCTTCGATCTTGCCGGAGTTATAAGCCGTGACGAATTCGCGGATGATGGCCGGATGATCGAGCGGTCGCTTCGGCTTGATGTTGGAGAACGCGCCCGCAGATATTTGGAGCAAGCCGAGCAGCGTGCAGAGTCCCGATAGGAATAAGTTTCTCTTGAACCTGGTCGTCATAGCGAGACATTTCAAAACTGTTATTGTCGTAACGCTTCGGCGAGCAGTTCGTCCAGCCACACGCCCCTTTTCGAGATATTTAGCCTTCTTCACTCCATTAACGGATTCGTATTTATGTTGAGACGCTTAACTTTGGTATTAAACGTCGAGAACTTCACGCGCAACATTCTCGCTGCCTTTCTTTGGTTGCCACCCGAGCTGATCAACGCTGCGCGGATAAGATCACTCTCAAATTTCTGAACCTCCCTTCGGAGATCTATCGTTTTCGGGTGTTTGCTGTGAGGTTCTGGCCGCAAATTTTCGAGTTCGCGCGCCAATCCAGCCGCAAGATTGCACACAGCCGCGAATCTTATATCGTATTCGCTAACCGTGGCCTGCTCAGGATGGCCGGAGGAACGAGTCTTTTCCATCTGCTCGCTTGTTAAGTTTCGGACCAACATAGTCAAATCGAGAGAAGAAGGGATCTGGCACTAATTAGCTCCTTTGAGTGAAATCCAGCGCCCGATAAAATCCAACAGATCTTCTCGAAAAAGTGCGTGCCCGTTTCGTCGAAAAAGCAGAACCACATAGTCGTTACCGTTCTCACCGAGAGTGCTCTCAATCCGATCGATACTCTTTTGTATTCTTATCTGTGTATCGGTCCCGCCGTAGACAAACAGAATTGGTACGCTCGTCCGTTTCCAGTAGATCATGGGGTCAAAATTACCGATGGTGTTAATGAAAGTCCGGGCGGGATGATCCCGTTCGGTGGGAAACCGTTCAATCTGGGGCGTTCCCTTCAATTCCCCTTTCTTGGCGCTCGATAGTGCTGCGAAATACTCCTTCTCACCTTTTCCGGTTAAGAAGTAATCGAGCGCTTTGCGATTCACATCATTGATGACTGCAATTTGGCGTTCGGTCAGCCCCACTCGCTCAGCGCTCATTTCGACCTCGTCCATGATCTGTTCCATCATGGGAACCGTTGAAGCCGAGATGGTAATTGCGAAAGCTATGTCAGTTGTCCGAGACGCAACCGCCGGCACAACGTGGCCGCCCTGGCTGAACCCGATGACGCCTATTTGCGCCTGATTGATACGAGGAGATTTGCGAAGGAATTTAACGCCTGCGATTGCGTCATCGGCCAGGTCCAGGAACGTGGCCATAAGCCAGTTTCCTTCAGATTTGCCACAGCCGCGTTTATCCGAGTAGAGAACCGCGATACCGCGCCTTACCAACGCTTGAACGTAGGCTGATGGCCATGGATTAGTACGGTCGCTTTTGCCGGAACCATGGATAACAACGGCGGCAGGAAATGGGCCCAATCCCTCTGGAAGAAAAAGAGTTGCGGCAAGCGTAACATCACCATTGGAATAGCTGACCTCGGTCGAATCAACGGATTCCAATCGCTCAGTGGCTTTAGTTTGCGAGTAAACATCGCTTGCGAGGCTTGCAAGTATAATAGGCAGGCTCAAGACAAATGAGGCTGCCGGTTTAAGAAAATGAACGATCTTGATAAAGCTCAGCATAGGAATCCGCCATTCAACGCGTTCATGTCAACCGGGCAGTACAATCGAGCTTGAATGCAAGGCATCGTAGCAAAGTTGGCAGGCAGTGAATTGTATAAATGCGAACATTGTCCGACGAACTTCAGTTTGTCGTTTTGGTAGCTCAGGAACGCTGGAGTAACATTGACTCATTCAAGTTCAATTCCAGGGTAATTCGAACGACAAACTGAAGTTCGTCGGACGTCTCTACTAGATGTGATTCATCACCTTGCTGAAAACCGGGAGATTACGCTGGAACTCGCTTGGTTTATTGGGGCTGAAGCTGCGGAAGTCGCGGATGAGGTGAGACTGATCATAGTATCCGCACTCGAGCGCAAGCGTGGTCAAACTGGAAGAGTTGTCCGTTTTGAGTAGGGTTAGGAACCTATTGAATCGAGTCATTCGGATGATCTCCTGCGGGGTGCAGGCCAGGTTTTCATTGAATAGTCGCTCGATCCAGCGTGCGCTATACCCGGTCAACCTGGCAAGATCCTTTACCCTCGAATGCGGATTAGAGCGAATGTACTCCAGGGCGAAAGTACAAATGGATCGGCCTGTGTCTGTATGAAGTTCGCAGCGTTCGCGGATGATCTCGTTTACATTTCGGACGCGGGATTTAAAGTCGTGGTTCCCATAAACAGCCCGTAATATATTGTTTGCGAGCGGTTTGATGACGAAAGAGGCAAAATCGTTAGCCCCTTGATCCAGCTCCTTGGGCGAACCATCGTACATCGCGCTGACATAAACGGGATCGAACCGAATGCCGAAGAGTCGGCAGTTTCGGCTGAACACCACTTTCCTTGCTGTATGTAGAATTGGGCTGACAAACGGCTCCGTGCGGATGCCCTCATACCCATCTGTGCCAATCCATTTATCGATTGGAAAGATCATGTCGATGCAAACGGCCGGCAGTACGTCCTGGAATGCGTCCGGCATATCCGGTTCCATTTCAATCTCCCAATAAAAGAGGACCGGAAAGGCGGGGACAGTCAGACCGTGTGAGGTCTTAATAAGATAACTGGCGGTGTCAGCTGGCGTTGTTGAAGGTTTGAAACCGCTCATTTTCCCAGGTGCTCATTACCGTGATCCGAATCGCTTGTGGGCGGTTCTATCGGTGCTCGCGACCGTTGAGATGGCCTTTGGGCAGCTCAGTGAACCGGGCTCAAGCTGATTGATCACGGATGCAGCGAAACGAACTTAAGCAACTGGGGAGACACCAGATTTTATCGCATAGCACGCCGCCGAAAAGCAACCTTCTTTTCGGTATGATCCTCACGTGCGAATGCTGAGGATTGGGTTCCGTGATATCTGACTTTCGATAGGGCGCAGGACGCAAACCTCGCTGGGCGCTGTCGAAGTGAACTCTCGCCACGGCGAGGTGAGCGAAAGCGCTGCCGGGCCAGGCTCCAGTATGCAAGCTGACAGGGTGGATGCGCCAAAACGCCACTAACTCAAATTGCCGAACCAGCCGCGGCGGATCATCCACTTCGCGAACTCCAGAACGGGTGAAACTGTGAAGGCGGCTGCGACAATGATCACCCAATCTTCCAACGTCAGACTGAAAGTTCCAAACGTATTCTGGAGGAAGGGAACATAGATAATGAAGCCGAGCAGTATAAGTTCCCAAACAATAGCCAGATTTAACCACTTGTTTGCAAATGGATGATTCAGGACTGAATGCCGATCCGAGCGGAAGTTGTAGGCTTTGAAGAACTGAATCAGAACCAGCGATACAAACGTCATTGTGATCGCTTCCTTAAGCTCCCGGCCGGAGTTCAACGCCCAGATAAATAGGCCGAGATTGATGATCGTGGACCAGATTCCGCCCACCAGCATCAGTCCCACGACTGGTCGTGTGAAGATGCCCGTCCGTGGGTTCCGCGGCGGACGCTTCATCAGATCGTCTTCAGTTGGATCAACCGCAAGCGCAAGTGCCGGCAAACCATCGGTCGCAAGATTTACATAGAGAATCTGAACAGCAGTCAGAGGGAGCGGCAATCCCGCCAGAGATGCGCCGGCCATCAATCCGATTTCGCCGATGTTGGATGAAAGCAGATACATCAAATACTTCTTGATATTACTGAAGATTCCACGCCCCTCTTCTACGGCAGCGACAATGGAAGCGAAGTTGTCATCCGTCAGAGTCATGGCGGACGCTTCTTTGGTTACGTCCGTACCAGTGAGGCCCATGGCGATGCCGATGTCCGCCTTCTTGAGGGCCGGCGCATCGTTCACGCCGTCACCTGTCATGGCGACAATGTCACCGTTAGCTTGTAACGCGGTGACGACGCGCAGCTTATGCGCCGGAGAAACACGGGCGTAGACTCTGATGTCTTTCACCTCGTCTTTAAACTCTTCGTCGTTAGTCACTTCAAGCTCTGCGCCAGTGAAAACCCGACCGCCATTGAGTAAACCTAACTCGCTCGCAACCGCTCGGGCAGTCAGAGGATGGTCACCGGTAATCATCACCACAGTAATGCCGGCCTCTTCACATCTCTTCACTGCATCCCGCGCTTCATCCCGCGGCGGATCGATCATTCCCACAAGTCCCAGAAAGACCATTTCCTGCTCTGCGTCCTTAATCGTCGCTTCAGGTTTATAAGCAACGGCGAGTACTCGCAAAGCTTCGCTCGCCATCTCCTGAGCTGCATGGAGGATCTCCGCCCTGGCTGCGCCCTTGAATGCAGCCACGCCCTGTTGAGTCAGAGAGCTTGTGCAGGAATCAAGAATGATCTCCGGAGCTCCTTTGGCATAAGCGATCGTGCCTTCTGGCGTCCTGTGCAGCGTGGTCATTCGCTTGCTCTCAGAGGTAAAGGGAACTTCGCCCACGCGCGGAAACTCTAGATCGACTTCGGCTTTGACCACGCCAGCCTTCGCGGCCGCCACCACGAGTGCTGCTTCTGTCGGATCGCCTTTGATCTGCCAGCGACCCTCGGTGACGTCTCGCGTAAGGCGCGCGTCGGATGACAAGGCTGCGGCATGCAGCAATAACGATAGAGGTTCCGAGATCTCTACAGGCGAGCCATCGATCGAGAAGGTACCCTGCGGTTCGTAGCCTGAGCCTGATACTTCCAACATCTCGCCCGCCAGAAAGATCTTGCGAACCGTCATCTCGTCTCTGGTTAGGGTCCCTGTCTTGTCCGAGCAGATGATCGAGGTGCTGCCGAGCGTCTCAACGGCCGGCAGTCGCCGCACCAGCGCATGGCGCTTAACCATGCGTTTGACCCCGAGAGCGAGCGAGATCGTCACGACAGCGGGCAAGGCCTCAGGTACAACCGCTACGGCGAGAGCGACGCCAAAGATAAACATCTCGATGAAGGGCTGGCCTCTAAACAGGCCAAGGCCAACGATGACTGCTACGACCACGAAGGCTGCCTGGGCCAGTCTGTGCCCGACCTTGTCGAGGTTGACCTGAAGCGGAGTGCGGCCGGTCTCGACCGATTCGAGCATGCGCGCAATCTTTCCAAACTCCGTATGCATGCCGGTGGAAATCACCAGTGCACGCGCCCGCCCATAGGTGACTGATGTCCCGGCATAAGCCATGTTCTTACGATCCCCGACGGCGAGGTCGGGATCCGGCAACGCGTCGTTGATCTTTTCGACGGGAACGGACTCGCCGGTCAGTGGCGCCTCTACGACCTGCAAATTGATGGATTCAATAAGACGCAGATCGGCGGGCACGTTGTCGCCGGCGACAAGGAGCACAACATCACCTGGGACGAGTTCGCGCGCGGGAACCTCGCTCTCGATGGTTGCGCGAATTACGGTGGCTGTGGGCGCTGCCATTTGCCGCAAAGACTCGATGGCTCGTTCCGCGCGGTACTCCTGGATGAACCCGAGCAGGACGGCGAAGAGGACGATCACAGTGATGGCAATTGCTTCGACGCCATGCCCGAGGAAGAACGAAAGGGCAGTCGCGATGAGCAAAATAACTATTAGAACGTTCTTGAACTGATCGAGCAGGATACTCCAGGGTGAGATAGAAGAGGTTGCGGTGAGTTCATTGGGACCATATTTGAGGAGGCGCTGAGCAGCCTCTTCATCTGACAAGCCGGCAAGGCTCGATTGCCATCCTTCAAGTGCCTCCTCGACCGTTCGTGTATGCCAAACTTTCTCTTCTTTTTCGTGAGCAACAGGTTGTACGGAAACAGTGTCGACGGACATATGGTTTAAACTGAGCCCCTCCTCGGGCGCAACAGGACAAGGAAAGCGAACGTCACACTAGCTACCTTAATACATGCGCGCGAGTACAACCTCACAAAGAAAAACCTTCCGCGCGCCGCGAGAGCCGCGAAAGGTCTTGGTCATTGAGCGTCGAGCGGCTCATCCCTGTGAGCCGGGCGTCCTGATTGGACACCGTGTTGACGGCTTCACCGGACCCATTTAAGTTGGGCGACCTACTCCCCTTCCAAGGGTGGCATATTCTAGCCTGTCAAGCGATGCCGGGCAAACCGACGCGTGAAACAATCCGCGAAACTACACGAACAAGGCTTCGCATCATTCCACTGAGACATGGGCCGCCGCGCATGGGAGACACTAATAGTGATTCTTATTCGTGTAATGTTCGTGTGGTTTCGTGGATGGGGTCTTTTTGTCCGGCTGAAAAGCGATCCACGAAATTACCTGAAAAGCGATCCACGAAATCACACGAAATTACACGAACAAAAATCACACCAATACGAATCTAACCTAAGACCAAAGACCAAAGACCAAAGGCCCAAGAATCTTTAAGACCAAAGACCTATCTTCTCGTTTCGCTCACGATCTGTCCGTCAATGATCACTCCCAGAACATGCGAGCTGTATTCAAAAGGATCACCACCAAACAGAACCACATCACCGTCCTTCCCAGTTTCGAGAGAACCGACGCGATTCGCTATTCCAAGCAGCCGGGCTGCATCGATCGTAATAAGACCCAGGGCCTGTTCGAAAGTCAATCCGTTCGCAGCGGCGATTGCAGCTTCGAACAGCACGACTCTGGTCTTGGGCACGTAGCTCTCGTAGCCGCTCTGAAGAGCCAACTGAATACCCGCCTTCCGCAAACTCGCAGCCGTCTCCATGCTGAGGTTCTCAGCCTCACCACCTGCCCGTTGCATTGACGGATGCACAATCACCGGAACGCCGGCAGCCTTGATCTGGTCCGCTACCAGATAAGCTTCACTGGCTCCTTCGAGTACGATCCTGATGTCGAACTCTTTGGCTATTCTTAAAGCTGACAAAATGTCGTGGGCCCGATGCGTATTTACCAACAGCGGCGTCTGTTTCTTAATCACTTGGGCCAGGGTCTCGAGCCGGAGATCGCGCGCCGGTTTCTTGTCTTCGGGCGCCGAGTCTCTCTTGGTTGCATAATCCCTGGCTTTGATCAGTTCCGCGCGAAGCATCGCCACCGCTTTGGCGCGAGTGCCCGGGGCTCGACCTTGCGCCAGGCCAGTATTTCCAAGGGTCACGGCGATCATCGCCGATGGAACTACCACCGCTTGCTCAACATTGTCGCCGCGCGTCTTTACTATGATTGTTTGGCCCGAGATGAGTGCCCCCGGAGCATGCCCCGTATGCAGAGTAGTGATCCCGTACGAGCGGAGATGCTCGACCAGTTCCTCACGCGCATTGTAGGCGTCGATACCCCGAAGCTCTGGCTGCACGGAAGCTGATCTTTCAATTTGGTCCTGATCGTGGGGCTGGTTCAAGTAACCGGCCAGACCGACCACTGACCGTCCATCGATCAGACCGGGTGTCACCACCGTCGCAGTGATGGTCTTATAACCCTGGGGTATCTGTATCTGAGAAGCAGGGCCAACCCGCTCGATCTTTCCATCCTTGATCAGAACTACCCCGTCTTTAATCGCTGGTCCGGCCATGGTATGCACGGTCTGGCCGCGCACTGCTATTTGGGCCAGACTAGTCCCGGCGCTTAGAAACAGCACGAACAGTGTCAACGAGATCGCTTGAATCGTTTTGCAAGTCATTGGCGTTCCTCCTCACCGTCCAGGTGGATTGACTGATCGCGTCCGGCACCGTAACCACCGACGGCATAAAGGCGATCCTGTGGATTAGAGCGATCGAATACCTTTTTACCTTCGACATAAGTCTCGAGCACCTTGGTATAAACACTCAGCGGATCGCCGGAGAGAATGATGAAGTCAGCTTCCTTGCCGGTGTCGAGCGAGCCAACACGGTCCTGCAAGTCGAGCATCATCGCGCCTGCCATAGTTAGACCATACAGCGCCTTTTCGCGGCTCATACCGGCCCGAACGGCGAGGCCGGCTGAGCGGAGAAATAACCGCGAATCGGTTATGTAATCGTCAGTATGAAACCCGACCAGGGCTCCGGCCTTCTCAAGCACGGCGCCCGTGTTTAGAGCCATGTCGACGGCTTCGAGCTTGCCGCCGGGGCTGTCGATTACGATGATTGAAGAGGGCACGCCGGCGCTAGCTATCTCGTTGGGCACCTTCCATGCTTCGCTCGCATGTTGAAGCACGACTCGGAAACCGAACTCCTTTGCTGTCCGCAGGACGGTCAGGATGTCATCGTGGCGATGGGTGTGATAGTGGACCACGCGCTTGCCATCGAGGACTTCAACCAGCGCTTCCATTGCCAGGTCCCGCGCCGGCATTTTTTCCTTATCGCCATTGGCGCGTCGAATCTTGTCGCGGTAATCCATAGCTTTGACAAACTGCTCACGCACCAGTGATGCGGACTTGGCCCTCGTTCCCGGTAGAGGGCCAGTGGGGCGAATCGAGTTTGTGCCATTCGCCATCTTGATCCCACCAGCGATATTCCCCTGTCTGTCCTTTATTAACAGGTCGTCAATGGTGTGGCCGTTGCGCAGCTTGAGATAGATGGTTTGACCACTCAGCAGCAGACCAGAGCCTGGCATTATGTTTACGGTTGTGATGCCGCCGGCGAGGGCACGTTTAAAGCCGGTGTCGCGGGCATTGATCGCATCCATGATTCGGACTTCGGGATGTAAAGCGGCCGTGCTGTCACCCCCGGAACCCCCGCCGATGTGGCTGTGTGTATCGACGAGGCCAGGCATGATGACTTTTCCTGATACCTCGTGACGTTCGGCGTTGGCAGGGATCTGGGTCGAGCCGGATGGGCCCACGGCGACGATCTTTCCGTTGTGAACCACGAGCACTCCGTTAGAGATTACCGGTCCGGAAATAGTAACGATTTGCGCTCCAACGAAAGCCTGCGGTCTCTCCTGGGCGTAGATCGCCGTGGCCCAGACAAGAATAGAGAACAGAGCCAGAAGGGATCTCATCAGTTTCTCCTTATTTTAAAAATTGGGTACAAGAACGGTTCGCTAACTATACATCGATTTGTATGCCAGCCTCTATTGGGAAGCCACGATTTACAATGTTTTTTGTGTCAGGTTCGTGTGCTTTCGTGGCTCTGCTTTCCGTACGTCAGACGGATCCACGAAATCACATGGACAATAGTTACCCTCACTGCTTCTCGGTCTTTGTGTGCGCCGCTCTGTGGTGAACTTAAGGAACGGCTCTACAGAGTTCGGGTGACGTTCGTGATTTCGTGGATCTGCTTTCCGTACGTCAGACGGGATCCAACAAATCAACGAACAAAGCAGCGCAAAAAAGGGCGCGGAGACATGTGTCTCCGCGCCCGCTGAGAAACAGAGTTAGCTCCACCTTATGGGTTGGCGACAAGGGTTCTCATCTGCGGTTGTAAGCACAGGAAGGGGAAATTGACTCTTTGCGTTCCGATGTTGAGCTGCGGCACGCCCGGAAGGTTGAGTGACTCTGCCCGGCAGGCCACGCTGAATTGGGCCTGGGTCAGGTCTACTGTGACCGATCCCGGCTGGAGTCTGCCTCCCGACCAACTGATCTGAGCGCGCGTGAGATCTGGCACTTGAACATTTTGGTATGTAGCCGTCAGGCCAAACGGGGGGTTCGAACACCCGACCGTGAGCCATTCCGTGCACTGCGAGCTGATTCCGTTCATAACGTTTTGCAGGTTAGTCAGCGGGTTGTTTGTTAGATCCACCTGGAAGTTAGCGTTAGTGCTGATGGTCTTGCAGACCCTGTAAGGTTGGCTGCACGACTGGGTCAGTCCCGATACGACGCGGATGGTTCGATTCGGGACGGTGATCTGGATATTGGCGGGAGTAACTTCCGGCGGAACGAGTCGTACTCTCTGCAACACTGGCAGCAGCACACGCAAATCCCAGTTGCAGGCAGAGACAGTTTCCGTTCGGGTGCACGCCGGCAGTTGGGCTGTCACGGTGGCACTCAAGGTCGTTCCAGAGGTATTGGTGTCGAAGCCGAGAGTACCTGGTCGCCACTGAGTGCAAACCTGTGCGCTGGGCGTTCGCACGTTGAGGGTTGTTGGTTGCACAGTAACGGTGGGGAAAAGGAGGCTGGCAGTTTGGTTACAGCCGGAGATGCAGCGGAGGTTTCTCAAAGCCGTCATCGCCGCGTTTACACTGTTCCGTGCGGCTTGAGCTGAAACCCGGATGCCGGCAAATGGGAGACCATTATAGGCAGCATCGCAAGCCGGCCTGTAATTGGTTGGCACTTGATTGCGACAGTTTGTGCGCGCCTGTTGAGCTGCCTGGTCCTGTTGCGTGGCCATTGCTATGGTTTGGTCCAGATTCGTACGTTTGGTGCGCAGATCGTTGTAAAGGTTCTGAGCGGCCGGGCTGGGACAACCCGTGAAATCCGCGACAGTCTTTTGGGCTGCTGCCTGAGCGTCGTTCTTCCACTGATTGACCTTGTCGGCGAAAGGAATAACGACATTGTTGAAGACCTGAAACAGGCCATTGATGATCTGTTGGACAGCAGGTGGAACGCTCTGCGCTGGTTCAGGAATGAGGACAGACGGCAGCGCCGTTGCAGTTTCGTCCGGTCCGACGGCGGTGGCGTGCGAGGAAAGCAAAGGAGTTGTAACGAGCGAACATATCATCACCGCCAGCAAGAATGGCGAGCTGAACTTCTTCATAATTCGTCCTTTCCCCGCGCCCACGTGTAACCTTGCGGCATTCAGTTGTGCTGTTCTCAGCCTTGTGGGCGCGGAGATAAGGGCCGCTTGCCGAGAAGCACATTTTGAGAAGCCCTTCGACTTCGGAGCTTACCTGGGATCCAGTAAATCTGTTCCCGCAATGTAGTGACCCTCAGCGGAAAAACATGTCGCGGAGATTTAAGCAAAGACCACCAACGGCAGAGACTGTGTCAAAAGTAGTTGCTGTTAGCGAAAGGATGAAGCGAAAAAAGAAATAAAAGCAAGAGCAGCTAGTGGTATAAACAGTCAGCACAAGAGAGGAGCTGACTGGATGGGTTATGTAGAAGGAGAGAGTCGCGAT
>JBGSWR010000032.1:0-47383 GCA_041751855.1 Pyrinomonadaceae bacterium | reverse complement strand
ACATACGGAGATATTTGCGACCATAGACGCTGAGCTTCCACGATGGTCCCGAACACCACCAAGCGCGCTTCTCCCCTTACTTGGCAAGTCAGAGTTCGCCGAAATGATTTTTGACACAGTCTCTGCCGTTGGTGGTCTTTGGATTGGCGCCGATATTTTTTCACAGCTTCGGAGCGACGGGGCCGCTGCATCGCCACTCAATTCGTGATTCAGCGAAGTGGATAAGAAAGACAACGCCTTGGAGACTCAAATCACAAGATATGGTTTGCACCTCACTCGAATAGCGATGCCAGGACCCGGTCGGTTCGAAGCTGTGAAACATAGTCGTTAGCTCGCATTCGTTGGACCACCGTAATGTGCCCGCAGTTTTCACAGCTTCTAGGCTCGCGGTTCTGTATTTCTGACACTAGTATCCGACCCTCACCTTAACGATACTCTTTGTGGGCTTCGCAAATGTCGTCCTCCATTCCCACTCGACCCCGACATGCAGAGATTCCAACAAAGTGACTCACTTCCAATTGCCGATCAAAATAAATGGCGCCCAGTAGTAGGGATGCGCAAAAGGCCTCTTGTCATCTTGTTTGAAGGCCGGTGCGTTCCTCTCAGACACATAAACAACTTTGGCTCGTGTTCCCAAACTGTCACGTTTACCACCATTTTGGGTCACCACAATCTGCACGGACGAGGAAGCCCCTTTCTCACCCTCAGGCAGAGGCTTTGTCCGGGCCGTACCGTTAAGCAATGCAAGTTGAGCCGATCTCACAGCCTCAGCCTTCGTGAGGCCGTTGCCGTTTTGCCGTGTCTCGTAGAACTCGCGCATCAGCCAGGGCGTGCTGTTGTCTGCCACTGGCCAAAGAGTAGCCATCACTGAACCGGCGCCAAGCCGCTGGGCCAACTCAGCAAAGCCGTCAATCTCACGTCCATTTGCTCCCGACTGTTGCGCCGCCGTGTTGCAGGCCGAAAGTGTCAGCAACTCAACCCCGGCAAAGAGCTCCAGGTACTGTTTCATCTCTTCGAGTGTCAGCGCGGTACCATCACCAAGCAGTAAAAACGACCGGGCTTCATCGCCGGGACGAAAGTTGAAGTGGCTCGATATATGGACCAGCGGCCGTCTTACCTTCAAAGCATTTAACATCGTGGCTTTAGTGAACCTGGCATCGGGCAACACCTCTCCCTCAAGCAGCCCTGTTGTTCGTCCTGTTTGCCGGAACAGGATGCCCAGTTCTTCGGTGACACCAGGCAGAGCATTGAAAGCAATTTTATCGCCCAGGAGATCGACTACATGCGCCTGGGAACTGCCCAAACCCAGCCCGGTCCACGACGGACTAACGTCGCGCAGCAATCGTTCACGGTCCGCGCGAGTGAATACTACGTGGCTGTAGCGCTCGATCAGGTACTGCTTTCCATCATGCAAGGCCGCCATCGGGACATACCGCAGGCTGCCATCGAGAGACCACAGTATTGTGCTGGTGTCTTTCGGCAGTTGTGCCTCAATGGGCTTGAAAATCGCTTTGTAGAGTTCTTGCGCGAGAGGAACCGGGTCGTACTTATCGGATTGCAGGAGGGCCCACAGTGCCAGCGCATTCTCATTGAGCGTTTCAGCTTTGATCGGCTGCGATGCCGAAAAGATCTTGTCCGGTGTCACAACGAGAAGACGCAAATTGTCTTCCCCAATCAGCGTGTAAACGGCGACAGGAACGTGTTTTGTTTGCGCTTTCAGTTCGCGCAAAGCAGTCTGAAGTTCACGAGTATCGGCGAGCTCCTGGATCTTATCCTTATCAGAGTCGGGTCGCTGAAACTCGGTTTCGATCCTTTTCAGAAGACTCTGAAAACCGCCGGCTGCACTCTTAACTTGCTGTTCAAGTTCATGAAGTTGTGATGCTTCTTTGGTGTTCGCTTCACGCCGGCCAACCATGAGCTCTAAATCCCGGACCTGCTGCGCAACCTTTCCGAGATGATTGACTGACTGCTCATAGAGTGCCAAGAACGTTGACTCGCGTGGAGTCAATGTCAAAGGTGATGCCACCTTTTGCGTATCGCGATTGAAATCAAAGAACTGTTGGTCTTTGAATAGATTGAGCGTCTGCTGCGCCTCTGCCAGCCGGCCTTCTGAGATAAGCAGGTCTGCCACAAAACGATATGAGGGTTCGACTTTGCCCAGATACGTTTTTTGATGCTCTTTATTTAAGCTTTGAATGTTACTTCTGAGTATTTGATAGATGTTGATGGTCTGCTTGCCATAAAAGATTGCCAGCGATGGTTTGCCTGATTCTTTCGACTCAGCGGCCAGATTTCCGAGCGTAATGGCCTCACCGCCGCGGTCCCCTACCACTCGCCACAGCACCATTGCCTTGTTGTAGGAAGCGAGGGCCTTCTCCCTCTGGCCCAGATCGGAATAGATGGCGCCAATGCCGGTGAGAGTGTTCGCTATGCCGTGATCGTCTCCGATAGTTTCGTAAAGAGAGAGAGCCTGATTCAGAAAATCCAGCGCCTTCTCCTTTTCGCCCAGATCCTCGAAAATCCCTCCCATATTATTAAGGGTGACGGCTTCTCCACCACGATCTCCAACATCGCGATGCAGCAGGCGCGCTTGCATAAATAGCTCCGCAGCCTTACGTCTTTCACCCAGTTCATCATAGGCGCGGCCCAGGTTGTTTAGAGCAGTGGCTTCACCCGAGCGATTGCCGATCGAGCGATGGATCTCCAGGGCCTGCTGATAGAACTCGAGCGCTTTCTCCTTCTCGCCCAGATCGCTGTACAGGTATCCGATGTTGTTGAGTGTTGTGGCTTCACCATCGCGATCACCGTAAGTGCGGCAGATGTTCAGAGCTTGATTGTAAAACTCGAAAGCCTGCTGCCTTTGGCCCAATGTATCGTAGACGGCGCCAATGTTGTTGAGTGACCCGGCCTCGCCACTGCGATCACCATTGGCCCGTCGCCGCAATAGCGCCTGATTGTAGAATTCCAACGCTTTCTGCTTGTCACCCAGATCGGAGTAAACGCCGCCGATGTCGTTTAGGGTGGTCCCCTCACCAAGCTTGTCCTCTGTGGCCCGGTCTATGGCGAGCGACTGGTTATAAAACTCCAGCGCCTTTTGCATTTGTCCCAGCGCGTGGTAGGTGCTTCCCATGTTATGGAGCGTCCGGGATTCACCCATACGATTCCCCAGCCCCCGAAAAATCGGCAACGCCTCTTCGTAATACTCCAAAGCCTTTTGTCTTTCGCTCAGAACATCGTAAGCACGCCCGGTGTTGTATAGACTGTTGGCCTCGCCGGTGCGATCGCTAAGGGACTTCGAGAGTGGCAGAGCCTGACTGAAGAACTCCAAACTCGTCTGATGTTTGCCGAGGAAGTTATGAATGAGTCCAATGTTGTTCAAGGTGTTAACTTCACTGCGGCGATCCCCAATCTCTCTGAGAATTACGAGCTCCTGGTTGTAATAATCCAGCGCCAGCTTTCTTTCACTTGGAATGGCGTCGATAGAGTTGTGCGCAATTGCGAGATTGTCGAGGACTGCGGCCTGAGTGCTGCGCACGCCGAGAGACTGAAATATTGGCAGCGACTGCTTGAAAATGTCTATCGCCTTCTGTTTTTCGCCAAGAAGATGTAGTGCCATTCCCAGATCGTTAAGCGTTGATGCCTCCCAATACCTGTCACCCAGACGACGCAAGATAGGCAATGCTTTGTTGTAGAGCTTGACCGCGCTGTTCAGAGATGCTGGATCTCCTTTCTTTGCCACCTCATTGCCGTTATCTACTGCATCAAAAGCTTCCGCCATTGCTGTTAAGAAAGCGCGGTCGTCTTCGCGAGCTTCCCTTAACTCTCTGATGCTGATCTCATAACGACCTTCATTTGCATTCTCTTCTACCGGCCGGAGCTCGATTCGATACTGCCCGGGCGGGGGCAAAATGCCTCCTAACATCTCTGGACCAAAAGCGTCCGTCCGGTCCTCTTCCATGATCCTTGTTCCGTCTGGTCCAAAGAGAGTAACCAGCACGTCGATGCCGCGCTGGTAAACCAGGACGTGAAGGTATTGATTGGCTTTTGCTTCGATTGTGAATGAATGGACCTGGCCCCTTGAAATCTTCTTCTCCACCACAGTACCTAACTCGAGAGGCTGACTCACCTGCTGACTTCCAGTGGGCAATTCGAAAGCGAACTGAATACGCCCGGCCGAGGACACCAGGCTGGAAAGCAGGACTGTTATCAAAAGAGTCCCCGCTGGCAGCAGTATTATCCAACCGACCCTTGTAGCCTTCATCGCAAGCTCCCGAATCCCAATTAGTCTCAAACCATGAATTGGGAGAGAGCGTAGCAGCGACCGCGCTGGAGACGCGGCCGCCGGGTACGGCAGGAGTGGCACTCGTTCGGTTTTCCTCCGGCCTCCCTTTGAACGTGGGCAGTCTGTAACTCTTGCAGCCTCTTCTGCCGGTAATAGAGTATGTTGAAGAAACCCGGTCATCAGGTGGTTGGCAGAGTCACAAAGCAGAAAGACTGTTTACGTTGACACCGAGATAACCTCAAGACGTCATGATCAGGACATTCGGCAAACTGTTCGATCCTGAGGTGGGAATGTTTACGAGATTCTACTCCTTGCTTCTGTATCGTCAAGAAACCTTGGAGAAATGGAGATGACATGGATATCGTTACTGGGTTTCGTTTCCCGCCACCTTAGGGCAAAATTGATGACGCACAAGCCAGATGTTCACTAGTTTTCACAGTCTCAACAGGATTGGTTGACCCCATGAACGATAAAGCACTCTTCATTCCAGTTATTCTGGGCACCTCGCGCAAGGGCAGGGCAAGCGAGAATGTGGCCCGGTTTGTTTTTGGCGAAGTACAGAAACGTGAAGGCGTCGAGAGCGAGTTAATCGATCTCCTCGACCTGAACTTCCCGACCAACGACGCGGGTGAAGCGCTCAAGGACCCGCGCTTCTCCGCTACTGTAGCGCGCGCCGATGGACTCATTCTGGTCGTGCCAGAATATAACCATGGCTATCCGGGCTTGCTTAAGCATGCTCTCGATACAAACCTGAAGGAGTATGTTCACAAAGCAGTCGGCATCTGTGGCGTATCGGCCGGAAACTTTGGTGGCACGCGTGTCATTGAAAATCTGCTGCCCGTTATGAGGGAATTGGGCCTGGTAACGATCTTCTGGGACGGAAACTTTTCCGCCGCCAATAAACTCTTCGAAACCGACGGCACACTAATCGACAAGGCCTATATAAAACGCATTGACAAGTTTCTTAAAGAGCTGATCTGGATGTCCACTGTCTTGCGCTACGGTCGCGAAAATGTATCCATTTGACCTCGGAACTTGCAAGCTGACTGCATTCAGAGGGTTGGTCGTTATGACGGGTTCAAACAAGATGATTTGCCAGAACTGCAGCGCCGAGATGAACCACCATGCAGAGAAGATCGACGAAACCGACGCCCTTGACGCTCTCGAGGGAATCGATCCGGTGCTCGGCGGCCTGGTCAAAGAGGTACATACCTGCCCACAATGCGGCACCACTGAATTAAGAACGGCGGACCACCGACCTACAGATGAAAGGCGGCAGAAATGATTAGCTTCGGGAGTAACGCCTTCGACGATCCAATCGGCGCGTCGAAACACGAATGGCTCGAAACGAACGGGCTGGGTGGGTCCGCTTTCTCAACCATTACCGGGATGAACACGCGCCGCTATCACGGCCTGCTCACTGCCGCCACTCAACCTCCAGTTGGCCGCATTGTTATGCTTGCGAAGTTCGAAGAGACACTCATTATCGACGGACGGCGCTATGACCTGTCGACAAATCAATATACGGGCGCCATCCACCCACGGGGCTTTGCATACCAAACGGGGTTTCGCCTCGACCCCTTCCCCGTATTCACTTTTGAAGTCGCGGGTCTGCGGCTGGAAAAGTCTGTCTTCATGGTCCAGGGACAGAATACGACGATCGTTAATTACGAACTCCTTGAAGTCCCTCCTGGTGATAAGGTGCAACTCGAGCTGCGTCCCTTAGTAGCCTTTCGAGACTATCACGGCACGACCCGCGAGAATGGCGCACTAAACCCTGAAGTCAAAACCGACGACGGTATAACCTCGGTCCAGCCTTATCCGGATCTTCCGGCTCTATATTTCTCGCACGACAGCGCCTCGATCTTCGCGACCGGTTACTGGTATCACAACTTTGAATATTCGATTGAACGCGAACGTGGTCTCGATTACACGGAAGATCTTTTTAATCCATTTGCCATAACCTTTGACCTGGTCCAACACAGGCGTGGGCGGATTATTGTCTCGACCGCTCGTTACGATATTCGCAACGTTGAAGGCTATTTTTACCGGGAGAGGGAACGGCGAACGAAGGTAGCGGCCGGACTCACCACTGACTTCATCCAGGCCCTCGTCTCTGCCGCGGACCAGTACCTTGTGGCCCGAGGAAAGGAAAGCACCGTGATCGCCGGCTATCCCTGGTTCACTGATTGGGGACGGGACACAATGATTGCGCTGCCTGGCCTGACATTGGCGGCTGGGCGGAGGGATGTTGCCAAAAGCATTCTTAAGGAGTTTGCTCGCCATGTGGACCAAGGGATGCTGCCTAACCGCTTTCCCGATACAGGCGAAACGCCTGAATACAACACCGTCGATGCGACACTCTGGTACTTCGAAGCTGTGCGCTCGTTCTTGCATTACACCGCCGACTATGACTTCGTTCGTCTGGAGCTCTATGACGTCCTGAAGGAGATCATTGGCTGGCATCAACGTGGCACTCGTCACAACATCCACGCCGATACTGATGGGCTACTGACCTCAGGAGAGCCGGGAGTGCAATTGACCTGGATGGACGCCAGAGCCGGCGACTGGGTCGTCACTCCCCGTCATGGTAAGCCGGTGGAGATCCAGGCGCTCTGGTATAACGCCCTGCGCGTGATGGAAGATTTGGCGAAGAAGTTTAAAGACGCCGGCTCGCGAAAAGAGTTCAGCCAACGCGCGGACCACGCCCGCAAGAGCTTTAACGAACTGTTCTGGAATGACGCTGCCGGCTGCTTATTCGACGTGGTGGAGGGGGACCGCCGTGATGCCTCAATTAGACCAAACCAGATCATTGCCTTAAGTCTGAGTAATTCCATGGTCTCAAAGCCCCGGGCAAAGAGCATTATCAGGGTGGTCGAGCGAGAGCTTCTGACGCCCCGAGGTCTAAGAACGCTTTCACCTGCCGATCCCCGGTACCGCGGACACTACGAAGGGAATTCAACTGAACGGGATAGCGCCTATCATCAGGGCACTGTCTGGCCCTGGCTTATGGGGCCCTTCATTACCGCCTTCATCAAGACGTTTGGCCATACTACAGGGAGAAAGTTCGCGGCCGACTGGCTTGAAAAGTTTCAGGAACATCTGAATGAAGCTTGTCTGGGCCAGATCTCCGAGATCTTCGATGGAGACCCGCCGCACCACGCCAGGGGTTGTGTGGCCCAGGCGTGGAGTGTGGGCGAACTGCTGCGCGCCGCCACAGAGGATGTATACGTGAAGGCCCCAACGGGAATAGCCGCCAGCGCCCCCGGTTAAGGAATCAGTTATTATTTCCCCCGTGACAGAAGCCATTCGCCTCATGATCGTGGCCGGCGAGCCCTCGGGTGATGCTCACGCTGCCGCATTGGTGGAAGCGATCCGAGCGCGGAAGTCTGAAGGTGATCTCTCTTTCTTTGGGGCTACTGGCCCACAAATGCGAGCGAACTCAGTCGAGTCGATCGTTCACTCGGACGATCTCTCGATTTTGGGGCTACTGGAAATCGGCCGGGCGCTGCCAAAATTCTGGCAAGCGTTCAAAGCGTTAAAGCACGCCGCACTCGAACGAAAACCTCACGCAGTCATTTTCGTCGACTGGCCTGATTTCAACCTGCGACTAGCGCGTGCCCTTCACCGGCGCGGCTTGAAGACGATCTATTACATTAGTCCTCAGTTGTGGGCCTGGCGTTCCCATCGCGCCCGTGCGATCAAGCGCGACGTAGACTTGTTGCTGGCGATTCTTCCTTTTGAGCCTGAATGGTATGCGGAACGCGGTGTGGCCCAGGTAGAATTTGTTGGTCATCCCCTTGCCGGAGAAGTGCGATCCCGTTACGGCAAGGAAGAGTTTTGCCGGCTGCATAACCTCGATCCCAAACGGCCAATAATCGCCCTCTTGCCCGGTAGCCGGCTTCAAGAGCTGGAACGGATTCTGCCACCGATGCTTATGTCGGCAGAAGTAGTCGCCAGCCAACGCGGTGACGTTCAATTTGTACTGGTAGTCGCGCCCAATCGTTCTACGGCTGAGGCGGAGCGCATAGTAACGGATCGCGATCTGGGGTCAGTGGATCTTCGCCTCGTTCATCATGAGACTCGCGAGGCGCTCGCTGCCTCTGATGTTGCTGCTGTCGCCAGTGGCACCGCTACGCTCGAAGCCGCGCTCCTGTCAACGCCAATGGTGATTGTTTATAAGGAGTCGGCTATCAACTGGCACATCCTAGGCCGGCTGATTACCGCCGAGCATTATGGGCTCGTGAATTTGATTGCCGGCAGACGAGTTGTGACCGAGTTGATGCAGAACGATTTAAATGGACCAGAGCTCGCGCGCGAGTTGATGAAGCTGCTTGACAAACAAAGGAACGATGCAGTTCGTAGGGAGCTTCAGGAGATTACGGCGCAGTTGGGTGATGGCGGCGCCTCGCAACGCGCGGCCGCGCGAATTCTTAGTGCAGTAAAAGAATGGCGCAACTAAACAGGTCAGTACCAGAGCGACAAAAAGACCACCAACGGCAGTTGGGTGGATTGTTCGACCTAACCTAAGAAGGCGGCCCCCCTGTTCTCTTCTTCTTTCGAGCAAAGACCACCAACGGCAGTTGGTGGATTGTTCGACCTAACTCAAAAAACAGCCATGCCACGAATGCGAGCACCATGGTCCAAGAGACTCAAGCGGGTACTGCTCCCTTGGTAGGCCGGGTCGAACAATCCACCAACTCCCGTTGGTGGTCTTTTCTGTTGGGCTGCGAGAGGCTCCTTTGTAGGCTGAACCGAACGAACCCCACCCTCCCGTTGGTGGTGTTTGATGAGCTGTGTTCAGGTCGACACTGAAACTCTATCGGCTAACGGCCGACGGTATGCGGATCGACACTTCACCAACGGAAATTGGCATTACGAAACCCACGAGCCCGCTACCCCTTCGGCCGGCGCTCCAACTCCTCCAAACGCTTTCGCAATTCCTTGATCTCTTCACGTAACTGCGGCAAGCGCCCAAGGTGAGCATTCAAACGTTTGTAGTCAGCGAGCGGTTGAATAGGAATCCCCCACCAAACACCGGGCCGCACGATCTTCCCAGGCAAGACACCCGCCTTCGAACCAATTACGGCGCCACTCAACACTCGCACGTGATCCCCAAACCCCACCTGACCACCAATTACAGCATCGTCTTCAATCGTTACACTCCCACTAATTCCCGTTTGCGCCGCAATTACCACCCGCTCGCCTATGTCGCAGTTATGACCCACGTGCACAAGATTGTCGAGTTTAGTTCCGCGTCCAATTCGGGTCTGGCCCAACGCAGCCCGATCGACGCAAGTGTAAGCGCCAAGCTCGACATCATCCTCGATTAGGACGGTTCCGATCTGCGGGAACTTGTGATAACCCATGTCGTCGCGAACATAACCAAATCCGTCCGCGCCAATGCATACACCGGCATGGAGGACCACGCGATCGCCGATTGTTATCCCATCGTAGAGTTGAACATTTGGATGCAATACGCAGTCATGACCTACTGCTACATTGTCGCCGATGATGGCGCCCGCTTCGATGCGCGTGCCGGCGCCCACTCGACTGTTCTCGCCCACGCAAGCATAAGGACCTATATAAACAGACAGGTCAACATCGGCAGTGGGCGCGATGACCGCAGTTGCGTGAATTTCAGGCGCTCGTCGCCTTGCAGGGTGCAGCAGTGCGGCAATCTGCGCAAAGGCAAGCTTTGGCCGCGGCACGACAATCAGCGCTCGAGCCAGTTCTGCTTGTAATGGAAAACTTTCAGGGACAATCAGACAGGCTGCGTGACCGGCGAGCGCTTCCGCAAAGAATTTCTCGTCGTCCACATAGGCGACCTCTCGATCGCCGGCGGCAGCGAGATCAGCAACTCCTTTGATCTGGACCGCCCCGTCACCTGAAAGTCGGCCACCAACGTGCGCGGCAAGGTCTGCTGCCGTTATAGTCTGGTCCATATCTTAGTGATCGTGAGGCTCGTCCTTCTCGAACCGGGGGCCCTTCCCTTTCTGCAACATTTCGACGTATTCCTTCAGCAAGCTGGAAAGGTACTCATCGTATCCTTTGCTTTGTTCAGCCTCCACCTTTGGATCCACATAAGTGAGTTTCAGGGCTTCACTAAAATCCTTTAGTGCGCCCTTATCATCGCTGAGAAAGTGCCTCATAGCTCCCGCGATGTAGAGCAACTCCTTCCGCCGTCCCTGATTATTCTTGTCCTTCAACAAGGTCTCCGTATAGCCCAGTGCCTTGCGGCGAGCTTCATTTGCTTTCCTCTCATTCTTTTCGACCGCGAAATGATAAGCTTCAATCCGATAAAGGTGGCTCCAGAAGTTCTCATTTTTCTCCCCAAGCACGCGATAGATCTTCTCCGCAGCCACTATTCTTGCCGCAGTCGGGATCTCAAGATAGGGAGGGCGCTCGAGGCTTTCCTTGTCTGAGCGTTCCTTCTGAGGCGGAAGCGAGATCTCTTTCAGAACGTTCTGCACGTCATTAAGCTTCTCCCTGGGGACGTTCTCGAAATCGTCCATAAAACTTGTGAATCGGCACTTCTTGCAACTGTACCAACCGGGACTGTCGGTAAAAGGCCAGAATACGAGTTGATATTTGGAAGGGTAGTGATAGATGTAACTTCCGTAACTGCCCCACTGCATGAAGATATTTTTCGTTTGGCAGACCGGGCAGATCACCTCCTTGGGGAACCATGTAATGAGAACCGGGGAAGAAAGTCGGCACGTGAAGTGGGTTTCGGCGAAGGTCTGGTTGTGGATGTCTCTTGCCAACGCTGAAGGAATACTCGTGACCAACAACACGAGAACCATCAGAGATTTGAAAGAAGTGGGTTTCATTTTCAATCTCCTTCCCTGTCAACCCCCTTTGGCTCGCTGTGATTTAGACTCCGAAACTTCGAGATTTGTTTCGGGAATTATACCTGCCGTTGCTCAAGACGTTCCGGCCTTCGTCGCCCCGCCCTGGTAAATCCCCTCTCTGACTCATGAATAAACTTCACAAGATGGTCCACATTCGGATCTCGCATGTTTTCCATTTCAGCCAGCGCATGGGCCAACGGAAGTTGCGCGCGGAATAGTAAACGATAAGCATCGCGCAGCGCCCTTCGCGTTTCGTTCGAGAAGCCGGCCCGTCGCAATCCCACCGTGTTCAGGCCACGCACGCGCGGCGGATTACCATCAGTGGTAAAGAAAGGCAATACATCCTGAACAATCTTGGATTTACCGCCAATCATTGCGTAGCGGCCCAGGCGCACAAACTGATGGACTCCAACGTTGTTCGAGAGAAAGACGTGGTCCTCTACAATCACATGGCCAGCGAGAGCTGCTCCGTTAGCAAAGATGTTATCGTCGCCGATCGAACAATTGTGCGCGACGTGGACACCCACCATGAAGAAGTTGCGCGAACCAACACGTGTGGTTTCGCCTGCACCGTTAGCGCGGTGAAGGGTAACAAACTCGCGGATTAGATTCTCATCGCCCACGAGGAGATAGCTTGGCTCGCCTGTGAACTTGATGTCCTGGGGTTCGCCGCCCAGAATCGCATGTTCAAAGACGCGATTTCGCGCGCCAATTGTCGTAAAGCGTTTGAGCACTGCATGAGCCCCAATCTCCGACTCATCGCCGATCTGGACCTGATCCTCGACCACCGCATAAGGTCCGACAGCGACGCCAGTTCCGAGAACCGCGCTCGTGCTCACCACTGCTGTTGGATGAATACCCAAGCTTTTAGCCGAAGACTAACACTGACAGAACTTGATAGTATCATGCGAGGTAATTGGCACGAATTGCCGGTCGGGGCTTATTATCTAATCGGAACGAGCCCTTTTGCCTTGCCATACCGAAACAGTCAAACTATTATGATCCCGCTGCAAAGAGTCCGCGGTCGAGGTGTGCGCGCGGTGCGCAGAAAGATAGTTTTTGTTGAATTTGCGGCGCAGTTAGCGCCATGAGGAGACTTGATATCCTTGTTCAGTGATCAATTTCGCAGGGGAGAAGCGGGAAAATCAAAACTGGCCGGTGTGAGGGGCTCGAAGCTCCTTTCTAATCTTTCCGATGTTGCCTGGAAGGCCTTTCAATCGGTAAACACACTGCTTCCCGAAGGCGAGTCCATCCGCCCGAAATGGGCTCCGGGACCACTGCTAAAATCCTACGAAAGAACAGCCCCGCCACTCGGCTTTCCGCGTGAGACCGACAGCCTCTGTCCTACTTGCGTGAAAGAGGTGCGCAATGCAGTGATCAGTGGGCAGGTTTCGCTTGAAACGCTGATGCACGAGCATCCGGGTGAGATCAAGGCCCAGATCCTCGAAGAAGACGGCAAAGTGATCATGAGAAAGAACTGTCCAAAGCATGGACAGTTTGAAGATGTCATGGCCACGGATCCGGCTTTTTTGGAGCGCATCGAATCGCTCTTCTTTGGCAGGGATTTTCGCGCCGCTGAAGATGCCGCAGTACATCGTCATGGAACATCGAATATCAAGTTTGGCCGTGGCGCAGTTCTCACAGTCGACCTGACCAATCGTTGCAACATGATGTGCAATCCATGCTTCATGGATGCGAATCAGGTCGGCTATGTTCATGAGCCCACGTTTGAGGATACGAAGGCGATTCTGGATCGCGCAGTCTCGTTTAAGCCCAAAAGACAGATCATCATTCTGTTCTCAGGCGGCGAACCGACACTCTCGCCTTATTACCTCGACGCAGTCGCCTACGCGAAGAAGGTTGGGTTCTATCGCATTTTGGCTGCCACCAACGGAATTCGTTTTGCCGAGGACATCGAGTTTTGTAAAGCTGCCAAGGCTGCGGGCCAGCATGGTGTCTATCTTCAGTTTGATGGAGTCAGCGAGGAGAAGAACAAACACCGCGGCGTCGGCAATCTTTTTGACGTCAAGCTCCGCGCGATTGAAAACCTGGCGAGCGTCGGAATCAAGGTGACTCTCGTTACCACTATAGTTAATTCCATAAACAACGATGGTATTGGACAGATTGTCGAGTTCGCGGCCAAGAACATCGACAAGGTACAGACAATCGCTTTTCAGCCCGTCTCGTTCACGGGGCGCGATGAAGATGTCAGCGATGAGGTTCGCATTCAGCAGCGCTATACGCTGGCAGGGATGACCCATGATCTCAAGGACCAGCTTGATGGGCGCGTGCAGCCGCTTCGTGACTGGTTCCCGCTTTCATCCTACTCGGCTTTCACCAGCGTGATGGACATGCTTCAGGGAGCAGATGCTCCGTGGGGATGGTCCTCGTGTAACTGTCACCCTAATTGTGGGATCTTCACGCTGATGGTGGTAAACCGGACCACGGGTGAGTTCAAGTCGTTGTTCGAGTTTTTCGATTATGAGCAGTTCATGAAGGACGTCGCAGTCATTACCGATACGGCGCGGGGCAAAAAACTCTCATATGCTCAGCTTGCAATGGCCATCCTGAGGAGCTTTAACGCCGAGAAGGCGCCGGAAGGATTTCCAATCTCACAGATTATCAATCTCTTCCGTCCTTCCTCAACGAATTCAAATTCTGATCGCAACGATCGCATGAAGGCGCAGACGAACAGTGAGCCAGGGGACGTCTGGCGCGTGCTCTGTGTCGAGGGAATGTGGTTCCAGGATCTGTTCAACTATGATTTCCGGCGCACGGAGATGTGCGTGATTCCTTATGGCACTCAGGAAGGCGAGATATCCTTCTGTGCTTACAACACCGGCGTAGGTTGGCGACAGATAATCGAGAACATGCACAAGACCGCCAATCTGGGCGAATGGTATGAAGAGCACGGGCGCCATCCGGTCTATGCGGCCGGTAAATCGGTACCTCTGAAGACAGCGAAACACTCGCTGAGCCTGCCGATAGTGCAGGCAATCCTCGCGGACGATAACGAACCCCGGGAAGTCGAATCGCCCTATTTGGTCGAAGAAGACGAACTGGTACTTCGTTCGTAGTTCTAACGCATTCCAAAAGCTGGGATACGCCTCGACTAACTGCGTGAACGGTTACGCCGTTGGTTCGGAATCGTCTGTATTTGTCGCTCGAGGCGCTGGGCGCTGCACGGTGCGCAACTGGGCCACTATATCTCTTAACCGCAGCGCCAGATCCTCAATCGTCTCCACTCGCTTGCGGGCTCGTTCATTCAGTTCCTCACGCAACAGGAGCTGGGCCTGACCGAGCACGCCTGTCAGCGGATTGTTAATCTCGTGGCGCACACGCGCCACAATTTCGGCAATCTGGTTGATCTTCGTTTCGTAAGCACAGATCTCATCCCGTAACGATTGCTCACGATTGCTATTGTTGCCCTGCGCCTGTTGTTCAGCCATCCATGCTCCGAAAGGATCCGGTGTTATGAGTTATCGGTCTACCGCAATTTAGATTCCCCATGAAGGTTTCCGAAATCTCGTCCATTTTGCCTGCATCATATCGAATGAACAAGCGGTTTCTTCGCAATTTCAAACTCCGTAGCTCTATCAGATCTCTTTCCGCCCCCGTTAGGATCTTTGATCCATAGCATGCACTACTAAACCACCGCTCCTGGCTTGATACCATGTCTCTATACGTGCGCGCGTAGATGAGGTACATCTTACCCAGCTTGAAATCGGGGTCGCAGGAACTACCATGATTGAGGAGGACTGTCCCCGAGACGTTCCCCTTCCAGACGTCCGCAATTTCTAGCTTGACCTGTGCGGCAGTGATCTGAATTACTTTTGCTGAGAAGATAGCCTTCGCCTTCATAATCGATTCGGTCACGCCAGGCGAACCACAAAAACAAGCGGAGACGTTCTGGGGATTCATTGGTATCACCGCGAGCAGAGCCAGCACAATGATCAAATATCTCATCTTCAAACCCCAACTTTCCATCTGCTCATGCCCTTGTCATGCTCATCTCGTAACCGCTTGATCATGTGAGGGTATGGCCGCCCGCCCGACTCGCCGGCAACTTTAGTGAGGCTGTCATTCCGGCCTCCTGCAAACCATTGACTCCAATATAGACTCCAAGACGAAAGTTCAACAATAGGCCTTCTGACTTTCCTTTATAGCCTTCCTCGTGGAACACTACTTTTGAGTTAGACACTCTTGACAACGGGATTTTCAGCACGTAAATTCACTTTTCCCTTGGGAGGTCGTCTAACGGTAGGACTGCGGACTCTGGATCCGCCTATCGGGGTTCGAATCCCTGCCTCCCAGCCAATCAATCTCCCGAATTTGAAGCCGGAAGCCAGCGACGAAGGGCTGGCCTGGCTAAAGCTTTCGTACCTGACTCAACCTGAAATCCCCGGGCACAAATTCAATCGATACTATTGCTCCATCAGATCTGGCTTTCTGATCCTTTAGCGGCAAATAAACTATTACCACGGGATCCTGCGGTTTGCGCATGCCGCAGGTAATCTCTCCACGCACACTTTCCGCAAAGGTTCTTATAAAGACTTCCTCAAAGTTCTCCGCTCGAAGACGCACCAATCTCTCTCCAACCTTTACAGTAAAGAAAATGCCCTGAGCGCCGCAGTCAATCCGTGTCAGCAGCCCCTGAAGCCGGGCTTGACCCTCAGCAGGTCGCTTAAGTGCCGCTTCAAGCTGCGCGGACGGATCAGGAGGTCGAGTTTCCGTCATCTCCACAGCCGTCAAATCTGGTGAGCCGGAGGGCTCGCCACGTGCTCTGGCCGCCCTCTCCCTTGCTTCTCTCACCGCTTCAAGCTGTACCTGTATCGAGGCCATCGATTGTTTCAGCTCCTGCGCCGTCTCCCGGATTGAAGGGTCGGCCGAACTGGCTGCCAGGGGCTCGATGATTTCGCGCGCCGCATCGAAGTCATGCTTGCGAAGATGCAGTTGGGCAAGAACGAATAGGTAAGCTTCGTTGGCAGGCGATACAGCGATTGCCTTCTTAATTAATTCGACTGATTCATCAAGCTGCTCACCGCGCACGAGGTTAATAAAGGCGAGCAACCGGTAAGGCTCGGGAAAATCCGGGTTAAGCTCTATGGACCGGCGCAGGTTCTTGCGCATGGCCTCGGCTGGTCCTTCGGGAAATTCTGAAACCAGATCGCCTTCGGTCATGTATTCGCGGCTTAAGAGATACGAATAGTAGTAGTGGGCGAGGTAATTGCCGGAATCCAACTCGAGCGCTTTCTGCAGGTGCTGCTTAGCGGCCACGAAGTTCTTTTGCTTCAACCGGACCATACCCAGGGAAGCGTGGGCCATTGAGATGTTAGGGTCCAGCGCCAAAGCCTGCTCTAGTCTGATGGCCGCATCGTCGGTCCGGTTGATGTTATAGAGCAGATCGCCAAGGTACGCCTCAGCTTGGCCCTCGCTCAATCTGCTGGTTTCGAACTCAGAATCTAACTCAAGCTTCTTGCCGAACGTCGCGATGTTAATTCGAAACGACTTGTTCTGAATATAGGACCGCAGTTCCTTATCCAATGCTTCAAAATCATTATTAAAAACCTTTTGATATGCTTCCTCAATCTCTGTTTTCCCCAGCAGCAGATTAACAAACTGCTGGAGCTTGGAAACTCGATCGCCCTCTTCGCCATGAATAAGATAATGAACCAGTGCCCACGATTGCGCGTAGAACTGTCCTCTGGTCGCGTGGTTGCGAATGAGCGAATCATAATCTACTGAGAATAAGGACTTTAAGGGAAGCAATCTGGACTTCTTCAGCAATTCGAGATGATTGAAGTGCGGCCGGCCGAGGAAAACCTTGCGATCTCCCTCGATATCAAACGTGCTGTAATACTCAGCAAGGCCTTCATTAAACCACGGTGGAACCCTCGCCCGACCCATCGTGTTCTTGATGAGCAAATGGACGTATTCATGAAAGATGATCCCGTAGGGATTCTCAGCTCGATTTGCGGTCGTCAACGTAATGTAGTTAACTTCGTTGCCGGCCTGAAAGTAGCCGGCCACCTCGCTGATCTTCCCGTCGACAACAGGCTTAAAGGGTTTATAGGATTGGTCGCTTTTAAACACCACGACTGTGGTAGGGACCGGTGAGGCTAATCTTAGTCCTGGGAAAAGACGCGCAAACACATCCCGAAACTGCTCGAGACGAGTCCCCACCTTCTTAATGTCTCTCTCGCTTGCATTGCCAACCAGGTGAAAGTTTTTGGTGCGTACGCTGACCCATGTATCCTTTGCGGTGGCAGTCAACGCAGAGGCAGGCAGCAGAACGAGAAAGCCGAGTATACACGCGAGGGGCAGGCTAAAACGTCGCATATTACACCTCAGAGAAAATAAGCCTAGGGGATCGAGTCTTTGGGTTTGAGAAAAGACGATCCACGAAATCCACAAGAAAGCTGCACGAAAAGAACTAATGTGGAGTGAATTGAGAGACACTGCACTAACTCGCGCCCACTCGCATCATCTGCACCACCATACGCACAGCGTCTTCATACACCCAGTCCCTAATGAGTATCTCCAACTCTCTGCTGAGTAGTTGGGCCATGCTCTGATTCCGCAGCGGAAGTACGCGCCCGGGATGCGTTACTGCTCCGACTCGCACCCTGGTTTGCAGATGCGAGCCATCATCGCTGCGTCTAACTTCGAACTGGGCCTGGTTCTCGCCGGTGGCCTCAAATTCTACACGAACCAGTCGTCCGGGGTTGATTCCTGAATTCGCAACTCGGGTCAACTCCAGGGTAATCTGCCGCTCGCCCTTTTGAAAGATTAAGGCTCGCGTTCCATCTTGTTCTTTTATCGGTTCTGTCTCCGCTAGTGTCCAGTCAAGCCGGCTTGCCAACCATCCGCCGATCAGCAGAGCCTGGGGAGAGAGACCTTCAGGGTGCCGCTCCTGAGCCGTGTAGTCAAGCTTGACTCGCGAGACTGCATCCAGGGCAGGACGATGCTCGGCAACATCGTAAAAGTTGGCCAGAGATATTCGCCACGCATTTAAGCGGGTCCAATTGAGATCGCTGAGCGCTGTCTGTTTGAACAGATGGACCATTGCCGAAAACTCCACGCCGCGATCATCAGATTCGCTCGAGTCTACTATTAAGCGATCACTGGCACTAATAAGCAGCGAAAATAGTTTGTCTCCCACCAACAGTCTGTCGCGCCACCAGAGAAACACCGGTAAGTCGGTAACAAGCAGTGGCGCAGCCGCACTTGCCAACTCCACGACATAACGGCCTCGGGCGAGCAGCACAACTTCCTCGCAACATAGTTGAATGTCCCGCGTGGGTGCGCTCGCTTCGCAGAAAGCGGAGACGAAGATCTCAATGTCACGATCAGGCTCCTCTATTTCTCCCACCATAACCAGGGCCCGACAGGGATGAGATGCAGTAAGTTCAGCAATGACCTCATGCGTGGGCGCCAGTTCAGCCTCGGCTGGCAGGAATACCATGAAGTTTAAAGCCCGCGCCCGCAGCATGGCGCCAGCTTCGTATGTGATCTCGCCAGCATTGTTCTGCCAGAGATCAGCCAACACCCGCTCGACGGCTGCCACGTCCAGGGCATTCGAGATCTCTAACTGTTTGGCATTCGGTAACATTTTGCGGCGTCAAAGCTTTCGCCAACTCCGCCCATCACGCTCAATCAAACCAAACGCGGCCTCGGGACCCCAGGTCCCGGCTTCATAGTTTGGAAATTCAGGCGCCGGTTCGGACCAGGCTTCGAGGATCGGAGTCACTATTTCCCAACCGCGCTCGACCATGTCCCAGCGAGCAAAAAGAGTCGAATCATTCAACATACAATCGAGAAGCAGCCGTTCGTAAGCCTCGGGCGGTTTTACACCAAAAGAAGAACCATAACGAAAGTCCATGTTAACCCATCTGATGCGCATTGACTGCCCGGGGAGCTTGGCGCCAAACCTAAGGGTGATCCCTTCGTTTGGCTGAATGCGAATAACCAGCACATTGGGCTCAAGGGGTGATTCTGTATCGGTAAACAGCCGGTGCGGCGGCTCCTTGTATTGAATGGCGATCTCCGTTACGCGTTTTTGCAGCCGCTTGCCGGAACGGAGATAGAAAGGAACGTCGGCCCAGCGCCAGTTATCGAAAAGCAGCTTTACGGCTGCGAATGTCTCGGTCGAAGATTCAGGGCCTACCCCCGGCTCTTCCCGATAACCGACAACAGCCTCGCCAAGCACGTAGCCCGGGCCGTACTGTCCTCTGACGGCGAATTCATGAACGCGGTCCTTTGGTATTGGGCGCACTGCCCGCATGGCTTTTGCCTTTTCATCCCTGACGTCCTTTGCACTGAGCGTTACCGGCGGTTCCATCGCAATCAGCGAAAGCACCTGAAAGACGTGGTTTTGAAGCATGTCGCGAACAACGCCAACCTTGTCGTAGAAAGCGCCGCGACCTTCGACTCCAATCGTTTCCGCATTTGTAACCTGGACGTGGTCAATGTATTGCCGGTTCCACAGCGGTTCGAAGATATTATTCGCAAAGCGAAAGACCAGAAGGTTTTGCACCGTTTCCTTTCCGAGATAGTGGTCGATGCGAAAGATCTGCTCTTCACTAAACACCGAGGACAGTTCAATGTTGAGTTTACGCGCACTCTCGAGATCGCTGCCAAACGGCTTTTCGACGATCAGGCGGACCCAGCCCTTTGAACCTGATAATTGGGCGTCACCCAGATGCCGCGCTATCGGACCAAAGTACTCGGGGGCAGTCGCGAGATAATAGACGCGATTGCCCTGGGTATCTCGTTTCCCATCGATTACTTCGAGAGTTTCCTTTAGTCGAGAGTAAGTCGCCGGGTCTCCAAAATCACCCTGAACGTAAAAGATGCCGCTGGCAAAGCTCTGCCACTCCGACTCGTCTACGGGTTCGTCGGCAAACTGGGCCAGAGCCTCGCGCATCCGAGCGCGAAATTCTTGATCGCTAAGCTGCTGGCGGGCGGTGGCTACGATGGCAAACTCTGCTGGTATAAGTTGTTGTTGCGAGAGCCGAAAGAGTGCTGGAATCAGTTTTCGTTTCGTGAGATCACCGGTAGCGCCAAAGATCACTATGACGCAGGGCTCGGCGGTGCGTTCGAAACGCAGTCCGGCGCGTAGCGGATTCTGCATTGACTCTGTCATTTCGGATTACCGGCGCGAGGATAACATGCTCTCCGGCCTCTGGTCTTGAACTTTCGGATTCACCAATTTGCCGAACAATCCTCGACGAAGTGTCGTATAGAGAATCGATGGAGGTTGGGTTAATGCGCGATCCTTTTCTGGCGGGTATTCTAAGCTTTCTGATTCCGGGAGTCGGGCAACTCTACAACGGTCGAATTCTCGCTGGAGTGCTCTGGCTGATCATCACACCGGGTTTTTGGATCGGGTCTGGCGGCTTGCTAGGCTGGGTCTGTCACGTCATCTCGGCGTACACGGCGTACTCATACGCCAAGGATCATCCCGTTCGTGTCTGAAAAATCTGTAGAATAGTGCTGTCTACGACAGCCAGGCGGGACGGCGAGACTCGTAAGCCGTGATCTCTCCCTCGTGTTGAAGCGTGAGGCCAATGTCATCGAGCCCCTCCAACAAACAGTGACGCTGGAAGTCATTAATCTCGAACGCTGCTCTAAAACCCTGTGTGTCACCGACTACTTTGTTCTCGAGATCAACCGTCAGAGAATAGTCTTCTTCGCGATCCGCCCGGCGCTTAATCTCTGCCACTTCAGTCGCCGAGAGCACAACCGGTAACAGACCGTTTTTGCGACAATTGTTTGCAAAGATGTCGGCAAAGGACGGCGAGATGATTGCCCGAAACCCATAATCGGCCAGCGCCCATGGAGCGTGTTCGCGCGACGAGCCACACCCGAAATTCTTGCCCGTCACAAGGATTGATGCTCCCTGATACCGCGGCGCATTCAAAGGAAACGCTTCGTTCACGCCGCCATCGGGGAGGTAGCGCCAGTCATAGAAGAGGAACTCGCCAAAGCCCGTGCGTTCTATCCGTTTCAAGAACTGCTTGGGAATAATCTGGTCGGTATCGACGTTGGCATGATCCAATACCGCCACCAACCCCTTATGAATGCGAAAGGCTTCCATTGATCTCTCAGCCTCGAAACTGCCACCTTCTTACGTCGGTAAAATGTCCCGTCACCGCCGCAGCCGCCGCCATCATCGGGCTAACCAGATGAGTGCGACCGCCACGCCCCTGACGTCCCTCGAAGTTTCGGTTGCTGGTAGAAGCACACCTTTCACCCGGAGCGAGGATGTCGGGATTCATCCCGAGACACATTGAACAACCCGCCTCACGCCATTCGAATCCTGCTTCGCGGAACACCAGATCGATCCCTTCAGCTTCCGCAGCTCGCTTAACACTCTGGGAGCCGGGAACCACCATAGCTCGTACCGAGTCTTTTATCTTGTAACCTCGCAGCACGCGAGCTGCCGCCCGCAAGTCTTCCAGCCTGGCATTCGTACAGGAGCCGATGAAAACCCGATCGATCATGATCTCCTCGACTCTTGTGCGCGGCGCCACGCCCATGTACTCCAATGCGCGCTCAGCATCCCGCCGATCAGCCTCGCTCTCAGCTTTGCCGGGGTCGGGGACCTCACCACTTACGGAGACGACCATTCCAGGACTCGTGCCCCAGGTCACGTAAGGCTCGAGCTGAGCAGCATCAATCTCGACGACGGTATCGAATGGCGCGTCTTCATCTGTGACGAGCGTTTTCCAGTAAGCGATAGCCTCGTCCCAGGCGGCTCCAGCAGGCGCGAATCTTCTTCCCTTAAGATATGCAAACGTTTTGTCATCGGGAGCGATCATTCCTGCTCGGGCGCCGGCCTCGATGCTCATGTTGCAGAGCGTCATCCGGCCTTCAATGGAGAGATTGCGCACGGCGTCACCGGCGTATTCGATGACATATCCAGTGGCGCCATCGGTCCCGATCCGGCCGATTATGCCTAACGCCAGATCTTTCGCACTGACTCCATCAGGCAAGTTTCCGTCCACTTTCACAAGCATCGTGCGCGGCCGCGACTGAGGCAAGCATTGCGTCGCCAGAACATGTTCAACTTCACTGGTACCGATGCCGAAAGCAAGAGCCCCAAACGCGCCGTGTGTGCTCGTGTGACTGTCGCCACAGACCACTGTCATTCCCGGCAAGGTCAGACCAAGCTCTGGTCCAATGACGTGCACAATGCCCTGTTCATCCGAATCGATGTCGAAAAGGCGAATGCCAAATTCCTCGCAGTTGTGCCGCAAGGTAGCTATCTGTTTTGCCGCAATAGCATCGGCGATTGGCAGCCTGCGATCTGTGGTTGGTACGTTATGGTCGGCAGTAGCGATAGTCAGATCTGGCCGGCGCACACGACGACCGGCGTTGCGCAACCCGTCAAAGGCTTGCGGCGACGTGACCTCGTGCACGAGATGCAGGTCGATATAGAGGAGCGCAGGCTGATTCGCACGGGCATGGACCACGTGCGCGTCCCAGAGTTTCTCAAAAAGTGTACGAGGCATTTTCCAGCGCTAGTCAGCCTCCTTAAACGGCGTGGTAGGCGTGACGCAAGTCAGCTATCTCGACCATAGCCTCAGAAACAAGCTGACCGATCTCGGTCGTGGTTGCTACATAGCTTCCTGGCCCACCTTTAAGATCGGGCGTGCGGTAACCGGCATCGAGCACGGCCCTGATCGCCTCTTCGATTTCAGTGGCCTCCTGCTCGAGGCCTGCGGAATATCGAAGCAACATTGCCGCGGAAGCGATTGCGCCAAACGGATTTGCACGGAATTGGCCGGCGATGTCAGGAGCTGACCCATGAACTGGTTCGTACAACCCTACCTGCCCCCCAATGCTCGCAGACGGCAACATCCCCAGAGACCCGGTAATCACCGCGGCTTCGTCGGAAAGAATGTCGCCAAAGAGATTCTCGGTCAAGATCACATCAAACCGCCGCGGGTTGGTGATCAATAGCATGGCACAGGAATCGACGTATTGATGTTCCAGCGTAACCTGTGGGTAGTCCGCGGCCACTTCGGTTACCGTCTGTCGCCAGAGTTGCGATGCTTCCAGCACATTGGCTTTATCAACCGACGTGACCTTGTACCGGCGGGTAAGCGCTGCTTCAAATGCCACCCGCGCCACTCTTTTGATCTCCGAGACAGAGTAGCGCATGGTGTTTAGCGCACTCGGGTTGCCATTACCGCGCCAGAACCCACGCGGTTCGCCAAAATACAGGCCGCCGAGGAGCTCCCGCACTATGAGAACGTCGGCGCCCTGAATCACCTCTCCTTTCAACGGCGATGAAGCGGCGATTGCAGGATACGAGAACGCGGGGCGCAGGTTTGCAAAGCCCCCCAGTGCACGTCGCAGCAACAGCAATCCACCTTCAGGTCGATCGTTGGACGGTAGTGAATCAAACTCTGGTGAGCCAACCGCGCCGAGTAGCACTGCGTCGCTGGCGAGACAGGCATTAAGAGTTTCGGGTGGCAGCGGCGATCCGGTCCGCCGAATTGCTTCACCACCAAACGGTTTTTCTTCAAGGTTGAAATTGTGACCGTGGATCGCGGCAGTAGTCCGCAGCACGCGTACGGCTTCAGAAGTAACCTCGGGTCCGATCCCGTCGCCGGGAAGGACGGTAATTCTTAATTCCATGTTTCAAAGTACCTGTTAATGGGATTTAATCTTCGGAGGCTTAATTAAGTATAGTTTGAGGCCGCAGCAAAACGTTCGGCAGGCTCGGCCTCTCGGGCCAGGCTCTGGTTGCGCAGTTTAGTGCTTGCCGAAAGCAGGGAGATAAGATCCTGGTCGTAAATACGTTTCTTACGATCTGCCAGTCTGGTAAATCGCCTGTAGGCGTCGTCTACTTCTACCTGGTCCAACGAATAGCCAAGTTCAGCAAATCTTAGAGCGAGCGCGTGCCTTCCGGAGTGCTTCCCGAGCACCAGTCTATTGTTTGGCACGCCCACAGACTCCGGCGTCATGATTTCGTAGCACAGGGGGTTATTGATCACTCCGTGTTGATGGATACCGGCTTCGTGAGCAAAAGCGTTACGTCCCACGATCGCCTTGTTGGGCTGTACGTCAAAACCAACGATCTCAGAGAGCAACTGGCTTGCCGGATAGAGTTCGGCTGTATTAATTCCAGTTTCAAAAGGCAGTTGGTCACTGCGCACATGCATTGCCATGACAATCTCTTCAAGCGAAGCGTTGCCTGCCCGTTCACCAATACCGTTGACTGTACATTCAACCTGGCGGGCGCCGGCGGCGACTGCTGCCAGCGAATTAGCAACTGCCAGACCCAGGTCATTGTGGCAATGAACGCTGATCTGCACTTCGTCTCCGGCTACTCGTTCTCGGACCAGTCGGATCAATTTTGCGTACTCGGTCGGCATCGTATAACCAACCGTGTCCGGAACATTCAGCACCGACGCGCCCTCCTCGACGGCCACCGAAAAGACCTCACAAAGGTAATCCGGGTCGCTGCGAGTCGCATCCTCTGCTGAAAACTCAACCTCTGCCACGAAGTTTCGGGCCAGCCGCACAGCCTGGCGGGTCATCTCAAGCACTTCAGATCTGGTCTTGCGCAGCTTGTGTTCGAGATGAATATCCGAGGTAGCGACAAAGGTGTGAATACGCGGATGTGCCGCGCCGCGCAGGGCTTCGGCAGCGCGGACTACATCCGCTTCGGCAGTCCGACACAAGGCGGCCACGGTCGCCTCGCGGCATTCCGCGGCGACTGCTTTGACAGCCGCAAAGTCGCCATCAGAGGCAATCGGAAATCCAGCTTCGATGATGTCGACACCCATAGCCTCCAATTTGTGGGCCAGGCGTAGTTTCTCGTGGAGATTCATCGAACACCCGGGCGACTGTTCACCGTCCCGGAGAGTTGTGTCGAAAACAGCTATCTTTTCCGCAGCCATGCAGACGCCTCCTGTTCCCGCAGGATGCTAGAGGGCAGTTCCCCGAAAGTCAAAGTTATAATCTTTATAGAAACATAAGTACGTGTGATAGGATAAGCGCCACTTGTAGTAGCCATAACCTTTAGCCCCAGTTTTGTTGAAGTAATGGACATAAATCAGCTCGAAGTGTTAATTGCCGTCGCTCAGGAGCAGAGCTTTTCCCGGGCCGCGGAATCGCTCCACCGGACCCAACCGGCGGTCAGTCAGGCTATTCGGCGGCTCGAGGACGAAGTGGGGGAGCCGCTGTTTGACCGGTCGTCCAAGGACGGCACCTTGACGGCTGCGGGACGAGTTCTTTATGAGTTTGCGCAGGAGATGATAAATCTTCGGCGCAGTGCTCAGGTGGCGGTGAGGGAGTTGCGCGATCTGCAACGCGGTAAGCTGACACTCAGCGCTAACGAGTACACGGTTAACTATCTGTTGCCGGTCATTCCGATCTTTCGCGCGCGGCATTCGCACATCAAAGTAGAGGTCAAGCGCAGTCTGGCGAGTCGCATCCCATCTGAGATTCTGGGGCGCGATATCGAAATCGGTGTGGTCTCTTACAAGCCGAACGATTCGGGAATAGTTTCCATGCCGGTTGTGGTGGATGAACTGGCTCTCATCGTGGCGCCGGATCATCCCCTGGCTCAAAAAGGTATCGTCTCAGTACGCGAATTGGGAGCAGAGTCGTTTATCGCTCACAATGTTCCTTCTCCTTACCGCGAGCGTGTTGTACGCACATTTGAGAAATATAAAACGCCGCTGAATATTTCGCTCGAGATGCCAACGCTCGAGGCGATCAAGAGATTTGTGGAGGATGGGATGGGAGTGGCCCTGGTGCCGCGCTTAACCGCTCAGGCAGAGATTCGCCGCAAACTCGTAGTGGCGCTCACCGTGCGGGAGATGCGCCTCGAGCGGCGCCTGCATCTGATCTATCGCAAAGGCGGTAGTCTTTCGCATGCTGCCCGAGCTTTTCTGAGAGTTGCGAAAGAGATGCAGAAGGGTCATCCGCAGATTACGCCGATTACGCAGATTAGAGAGAATACTATTTAGAGTAGCACGTAAGAAACGACCAAGAACCGGAGAACCGTTTCAACGGTTTACGACCCGCGAGGACGTTGTCGCTGAAGCAAACCGTTGAAACGGTTCGGGGAAAGCTCTGAGGGAGCCTGCCACCTCACTGAAGTTAGGTGTTTACGAGAGGGACTCGAGCGGTAGCAATAAGATGTCCAAACTCCAGTACCCAAACTCAGTTTTGCCGATCCAGGACCTCCGCCAGCGCCCGCAACAGCTTCTCGGCCGTATACGGTTTATTCAAGAAGGCCTTTACCCCGTCTAACTGCGCCACGCCGGCCTTGGTTTGAGTACTTAACCCGCTCGCCGCGATAATCGTGACTTCCGGGTTCATTTTTCGCAGCGCCCGAATGGTAGCTGGACCATCCATGAAAGGCATCAGCATGTCGGTTAAGACTACAGCTATCTCGTTTCGGTGCTCAGCATAGACAGCGACCGCCTCTGTACCATCGCTCGCCGTCAGTACCCGGTAGCCAAATGTCTCGAGCGTGCCACGCGTGATCTGACGAATCGCATCTTCATCATCCACAATCAGAATGAGTTCGTTGTGGCCAACAGGTAGATCGGTCTCCGGCAAGCCCCTGTCGGCATCAGCACCAGTATCGAGAGCAGGAAAATAGATCGCAAACTGACTCCCTTTCCCCTCCTCGCTGTACACATTTGCAAAACCACCGTGGCTTTTCACGATTGTGAGCGCTGTCGAAAGACCCAACCCCGTTCCCTTAGTCATCTCCTTAGTCGTAAAGAAAGGCTCAAAGATGCGATTCAACAAGTCAGGAGACATTCCGGTCCCGCTGTCGGCGACGGTGATCATTACGAAGCGACCGGGCTTCGCCTCGAGATGCATCCGGGCGTAGTTTTCGTCTACGTTGACATTCTCCACTACAATGCTAATCAAACCGCCGTTCGGCATCGCATCACGGGCATTTACGCACAGGTTCATCAGTACCTGATGCACCTGGGTAGCATCGGCAGAAATAATCCAGAGATCCTCGGCAAGCTTAAACGTCACATTGATGGATTTAGGCAGCGTTTCACGCATAATCTTGACGATATCCTTGACCAGGTGTTTCGGCTGCAAGGCCACTCGCTCTCCTTCAACACCGCGCGCAAAGGAGAGTACCTGCCTGATCATGTCGCCGCCACGTTCAGCATTAGTCCTTAGTATCTCGAGCAACTGCCGGCCACTCTCGTCCTTTATTTTCAATTGCAGCATTTCGACAGCCATCAGAATCGGCGAGAGGACATTATTGAGATCGTGAGCTATGCCACCCGCAAGAGTACCGATGGATTCCATTCGCTGGGCCCTTAAGAACTGGGTCTCCATGCGCTTTCGTTCAGTTATGTCAGTATTGATAACGAGAATTGCTTTTGGTTGGTCCTGTTCGTCGCGCACCAGGGTCCAGCGGCTTTCAACGATTATGTTTGAGCCATCGCGACGAAGCTGCTGCAATTCACCACTCCATTCACCCTTCTCGATCACTGCCTGCTTCGCCACCTCAAAGACCCCGTGTCCCTCTTTTAGCAGCCGCTCCTCGCCCGTGGTGCCAACCACCTCTTCTGTCGTCCAGCCATAGATACGTTGCGCCCCCTTGTTCCAAAAGAGGATTTTAAGGTCCAGATCTCTTACCAGAATTGCGTCCTGAGCCTGGTCCAGCAAAGCCGCCTGCTGGCTGATCCGATCTTCGAATTCCTTCCGCTCCGTGATGTCGTAGCGGATGGCGATATACTGGTACGGCTTGCCCTCGGCGTCGAGAAACGGCACGATTGTTGTATCTACCCAATAAAAGCTTTCATCCTTGGCTCGGTTCCTAATTTCGCCCCGCCAGACCTTCCCACTCGCAATAGTGGCCCAAAGATTTCTAATAAACTGTTTCGGATGATAGGCAGAGTTGATGATGCGATGATCCTGGCCGAGCAGTTCCTCCCGTGAGAATTTCGAGATTTCGCAAAACTTATCGTTGACGTAGTTGATAATGCCGCGCTGGTCGGTAATCGCAACAATTGCCGACTCGTCCAGGGCAAACTTGATATCGGCAAGATCTTTGAGTGAACGCCGAAGCGCTTCCTCGGTGGTCAGCAGAGGTTGCTGAGAATCATCGCTGGTTCGATCAAGCTCGTACGTCATGGAGATAATTTAGAGGGTTTCGGAGATAACTCTGTCAGAGCTTTCGAGTTTCTTCAGACGGTAGCGCAACTGGTCACGCGAAATTCCCAGGAGTTCAGCGGCACGAGTCTGATTGCCCTCGCTACGCTCGATTGCCTGACGAACAAAAGACATTTCGACATCGTCCAGTGAGATGCCCTCTTGAGGTAACGCGAACTGCGGCAGACCACCAGTACCGGTTGACTGCCCAGGACCGGGAGGCGGTAAGTCATTCACAAGGCCCCCTGGTAAATACTCTGTAGTAATAATCTCGCTGTCTTCCAGTATCAGTGCACGCTCGATTACGTTACGAAGCTCACGGACGTTGCCCGGCCAGGGGTACTGGCGAAATATTAGGACCACCTCCGGCGATAAGCCGGTAATCTTCTGTCGCAAGCGCAAACGCGATCCTATGGTGTTGATATAGTACTCGGCGAGTAAGAGCACATCGTCGTCCCGATCACGCAGTGGAGGAATATCGATCTGAATGATCGAAAGTCGATAATAGAGGTCAAGGCGAAAGCGACCGGCCTCACTCTCCGTCTTGAGATCGCGGTTTGACGCGGCAATGACGCGAACATCAAGCGGTATGTCCTTTAATCCACCGACACGTCTAAAGGCCCCTTCTTCCAGAACCCGCAAGAGCTTGGCCTGCAACGATAGTTCGAGCTCCCCAATCTCATCCAGCAGAAGCGTTCCTCCCTCGGCCTGCTCGAATAGGCCCTCCTTCCGCGCCTTAGCATCGGTGAAAGCGCCCTTCTCATAACCAAACAGTTCCGATTCAATAAGAGTTGCCGGCAGCGCTGCGCAGTTAATGGCGACGAAAGGTCCATCGGCTCGTTGGGAACCGTAGTGAATGGCCTTTGCCACGAGATCTTTTCCGGTTCCGGACTCGCCCTGAAGAAGGACCGACGACACTTCGCTTTCCGCGACTTTCGTAGCTAGTCCCAACATCTTCTTCATCGTCGGCGACTCCCCGATAATCTGCTCAAACGCGAACTGCCGCGCTCGCTCTTTTCGGACCTGGTCCACCTCGCGACGGAGTTGATGCGCCTCAATCCCATTGCGAATGGTTACCCGCAGCTCTTCGAGATTGATCGGCTTCCCAATGAAATCGTACGCGCCACCCCGAAGGGCCGATATCGTGTTGTCAATCAGAACATTGCCGGTGATCATGATCACCACAGCGTCGGGTCGATCCTGCTTAATGTTGCGCAAAACATCGAGACCGGAGCCGTCGGGGAGATCTATGTCCAGTAGGACTGCGGCGGGAAGTTCAGCCTCGAATTGGCTTAGCGCATCGGCCACTGTACCCGCTTCAACAGGTAAGAAACTCCAACTCCGTAGCGCTTCACTCAGAGTCCAGCGAGTCGCTCGGTCGTCATCTACAACGAGTATCTTTTGTTTCGTGCCCTTCAGCGGGATCCCAAGCTCTCTTTCTTTGGCTGCTGCAAACTGGAACGAATTGATACTTACCGGCTTTATGAAGGACTCATTATAGTCGTAGCCGCACCAACTATCCAAAACTCACCGGGCCCAAGTGTGGAAATTTCCAGCCGGTCTCTGGAGACTGGGCCATATTCCCCAGCAAAGCCCTCCTCCCGCCTGCGAATCTTTACCTTTCCAAACCTGGCTCGCTGCTTGCTCCAACCCTCCAGGGGCTGCCCTTTGATGCGGCCAATGAAATGAAATTTGAAGGCAACCGGGTCACAAAGACCTGACGAACTCCTCATGTTTTTCCTGAACGGTATTCGCAAGAACATTTACGAAGGGACTAACTACCGGCTTCGCACTTTGGCGGGAGGACGTTTCGCCTCGACTTGCCGGCCAACCTCGATTGCTCTTCTGATGAGCGAGAGATGCAATGCTCGCTGCCTTCATTGCGACATCTGGAAGAACCGCGGCAAGGAAGACTCTCCAACAGAAGGACAATGGCGGACGGTTCTGCGGGATTTCAGGAAATGGCTTGGCCCCGTTCAGGTTGTATTCACCGGCGGCGAGGCTCTGCTGCAAAGTCACACCATCAACCTGGTGAAGTACTCCAGCGCCATTGGCCTCTTCACTGAGTTGCTTACCCACGGCTACTGGGAGGATCAGAACAAGATCGAAACAGTGGCACTGGCGAAACCGGCGCGCGTGACTGTCTCTTTTGACGGACTAGGCGCTACGCATAGCCTGATTCGTGGAAGAGACAACTTCTTTGAGAAGACCGAAAGAACTATCCGCACGCTGAGCCGCATGCGCAGAGATTGCAACTTAAAGATGGCCATTCGCCTGAAGACAGTAATCATGCGCCAGAATCTGGCAGAGGTTTGCGCTATTGCTACCTTTGCCGAAAAGGAGGGCCTGGAGGTCTTTTACCAACCAATTGAGCAAAACTACAACACCCCCGATGACCCGCACTGGTTCGAGCAGAGTCCGAACTGGCCCACCGATGTTGAAAAGGTTGCCGCAGTAATCACTACCTTGCAGGAACTAAAGAACCGGGGTCTACCAATTGCAAACAGCTCCGCGCAACTGGCCGCTATGGTTCCTTACTTCAGAGATCCTGGTGGTTTACGGGTAGCAACCCAGTCACATGCAGCTCATGAGAGGAAACTAAGCTGCTCAGCACTTACTACGCTCCAGATTCAGTCGAATGGTGATGTGACGGTATGCCCGGCTATGGAACCCGTCGGGAACATCAAACACAAACCCGTCCGTGAGATATGGGAGGAGCGGCCGCGCTGGTGGAAAGCGGGATGTTGTCTTGAGCAGCGCCTGTCGACTACAGAGTAAGCATCTCCCTCCTCTAACCCTGCGAAATCTTCCCCACCCCGATACAAGGATTCTTTTGAATAGACGGATTTGAGGCTGCTTGCGTTGGGAACGCGCATTGCTCAAAGAGAGTTCGGCTTAGGTAGCCATTATGAGAGTACTGATAAATGATCACGAATCGCTAAACAAGCTCTTGCTTGAACTAATGGGTCTTGTAAGAAGATCGGATTTTCGCTGGTCGTTCGAGCTACTGGATCTCTTCTGCGCCCAACTGGCTGTGCACATTCGCGCCGAGAATGTCTGCCTCTTCCCGGCGATTCTTAATGCGCCAAACAATCGCTTCACCGAGGCCGGGCTGGAAATAACTGCTCTGAGAGAGACGATTGAAAAACTAAAACATCAACACAGCATGCTGACTGAAGAATTGAAGAAATCAGCAAGTCTCATGCGGGAGTTGCTGGACAACGTAGAGAACGGTGAGAACGGTGGGCTTACCGACGCCATGGCAAAAAGCCTGACCGCAGTCGGAATCCTTCTGGCGGAACATCAGGAACTGGAAGAAAGGGAGGTGTGTCCAGCCGCGAAGCTCGTGCTCGATCCGGCTGAGTTCGTACGGTTGGAGGAGGCCGTTGAGCAAGAAACTCACAAACTGCCTGACGACCTTGATGAAAATCGACAATCTCGCCGGGGTCAAGCTTCCGCCTAACCTAAACTTCTCAGAACCACGCAAGACACCACAGGCTTGAGCCTCGTGGAGTTTCAATTTCCGCCTAACGAAACCCTCCCCAACACCACCCCAGACACCACAGGCTTTAGCCTCGTGGAGCTTCAATTTCTGCTTAACAGAAACCCTCCCCCAACACCACCCCAGACACCACAGGCTTTAGCCTCGTGGAGTTTCAATTTCCGCCTAACGAAACCCTCCCCCAACACCACCCCAGACACCACAGGCTTTAGCCTCGTGGAGTTTCAATTTCTGCCTAACGACCCTCCCCCAGGGCCACACCAGACACCACAGGCTTGAGCCTCGTCGAGCTTCAATTTCTGCCTTACTCAACATCAAAGGGCCATGCAACCAGCGTTATTTCGACGAAGGGGTTGTGCGTTGCAGTATCTTCCAGCGAAATCCAGTCTTCAACCTGGCTTGAAAATAGTTCTCGAAGTCGAAATGCTCCGCGAGATTCGGCTGACTACCATCGATATCCGTAAAGCCATATTCACGCGACAGTCCCCATGAACTATATAGCCCCCCAGACTTTTTGAGGACTTCGGGATCCGCGGCGAGGGCTGCAACTGCGCGGCCCACAAAGAACGGCGTCTCGGAAGCCAGGAAGGTTCGATCCTTCTTCGCGCCATCACGCCAGTTCGACTCACTAACGCCAAAGTGGTCGAGCATTGATTCGGTGCGCATGAAACCGGGCGTGATTGCTACTACAGCGACGCCATGTTTGTACAGCTCCTCCGCCATGCCATACGCAATCCGGCTTACGGTGACCTTAACAAGATCGTAGAAGAGATTCCCACGGTAATCTAACGTATCACCATCGCCGATCTCCACGATTAGCCCGCAGCCATGCTTAATCATCAGGGGTACGGCATGACGACTCGTAATGATGTGTGAATAGACGCCGTTTTGAAACATGGCAAAGGAACGGGCGAGTGAGAGCTTCCAAAACGGTTTCCACTCATGAACATCGCCTTCAGAAATATCATTAACGAGAATATCGAGGCGATCGTGGTCGCGACGAATTCTGCGAACGAGCGCTTTGACCTGCGCTTCATCAAGATGATCAACGCGAACGGGAATTCCTACGCCACCCCGGCTAGTAACCATCTCTGCGGTTTCATCAATGGTTTCAGGCCGTCCCGCAAAATAACCCGTGATGCAGGGACTTTCTCGTGTGCTGCGTCCGGTACAATAAACGGTCGCTCCAGCTTCACCCAGCATGCAGGCGATTCCGCGACCGGCGCCGCGCGTGGAACCGGCAACGAGAGCGACTTTTGCGGTTAGTGGGGCCATGGGATTTGCGATTGGTGATTTTTGATTTTTGATTTGCGATTGGCGATTGACCATTGACGATTGGCGATTGGCGATTGGCGATTGACGATTGGCGATTGACGATTGGCGATTGGTGATTTTTGATTTTTGATTTTTGATTTTTGATTTGCGATTGGCTGTCTAACGCGTTTCAACAATCGCAAATCGCAACAGCACAATCAAAAGTCAAAAATCGCAACTCGAAAATTCCCCAATCCCCCAATCCCCAATCACCTTACTCCCACATTCATGTCACCTTCTGGCATATTTCTCAGCTAAAATCTTCCCCGCTTAAAATTCCAACAAAACCCCGAGGGACGTGACTATGCGTGCCGACCGCCTGTTCTCGATCGTATTGTTACTGCAATCACACGGGCAGATGACTGCTCGAACACTGGCAAGGCAACTTGAAGTTTCTGAAAGAACAATTCACCGCGACATGGAGGCTCTGAGCGGAGCCGGCATTCCTGTGGTAGCTGAACGTGGCTCAGGTGGAGGCTGGTCACTTCTCGGTGAATACCGGACCAATCTAACCGGCCTGAACGAAGCAGAAGCTCAATCTCTCTTCGTTAGCCGACCGACCCCCGTTCTGGCCGACCTGAATCTCGATAAGGCTGCGGAAGGCGCACTGTTGAAGTTGTTGGCAGCCCTGCCGTCAATCTATCGCCGGGGCGCCGAGTACGCCCGTCAGCGCATCCACATCGATGTGACGGGATGGCATGCTACCAGGGAGGCCGTGCCGCTTCTTCACGTTCTTCAGGATGCAATCTGGCAAGAGCGACAGGTGCTGATGCAGTATCAACGTGGTGAATGCGGTTCCGTAGACAGGCTGATCGAGCCGTTGGGACTGGTTGCCAAGGGCAGCGTCTGGTATCTGGTTGGCGCCGTCGATGGCCATGTCCGCAGTTATCGCGTCTCGCGCATCCAGGAGGCTGAACTTACTGACGATGTCTTTCAGCGTCCTCCGGGTTTCGATCTGGCCGGATTCTGGGAGCAATCGGCTACGCAGTTTCGGGAGCATCTGCCACGCTATCAGGCACAGGTGCGTGTACGCCCAGACATCCTTGTACGTATGCCCTATGCCGGGCGCTTTTGCCGAATCGAACAGGTAAGACAAACGGATGCGGAAGGCTGGGTGCACGTGTCGCTACGTTTCGATATTGAAGAGATGGCCTGCGAGTATGCTCTCAGTTTCGGACCTCAGTTAGAGGTGCTCGAGCCGCCATTGCTTCGTGAGAAGGTAATCGCCGCCGCTAAAGCGACTCTACGGTTCTACGAACGCCGGTCGCCTTGCCCATCATCATGAGGCAGAATGTCTGCGTAAGTTGCTCGCGTATCGCCATCTATATTGCTGGTTTACTCGTAACACCTTACAATCCCTTTACAAAGACTTGATGACATTCCTTCCGCGAGCGCATGGGCCAAACAACCACCGATTTTCTTGGCACTGAACGCTTTAGAATTCGCCGCCGTCTCGGCTCGGGAGGGATGGGTGTGGTTTATGAAGCACACGACCGTGAAACTGACAAGGTCGTAGCACTGAAAGCCCTCACCCGCACTGAGGCTTCTCACATCTCGCGTTTCAAAAACGAGTTCCGTTCTCTCGCTGATGTCGCCCACCCCAACCTCGTCAGCCTGTATGAATTCATGTCGGACGGCCAGTACTGGTTTTTTACGATGGAACTGGTCCACGGTCTGAATTTTCTTGAATATGTTCGACCCGGGTATCGCGCGAAACAGAGTGTCACATCGAAAACGCCCACCCTGCTGAAATCATCTACCGATAGTCCGTCGGCCGCGGCTGACCATGAGGCAGAAACGCAACATCTTGAAAACGCTCATCTCAACTCCCCGGAAACCTCAGGCGGCGAATCGGTCGACCTGTCCCTTTCAGAGTCCAAACTTGATCTCGATCGTCTGAATGATGCCCTCAGACAACTTGTAGAAGGACTCCAGGGTTTGCATGAAATGGGAAAACTACACCGCGATATTAAACCTTCCAACGTCCTGGTCACCAAGGAAGGGCGCGTCGTCATCCTCGATTTCGGTCTGGTAGCCGAAGTCGAAGGCCAGGGTCTCCATGAGAGCATCACTCTCGCGGGCACTCCTGATTACATGTCCCCTGAACAAGGGGCCCAGTTACCCATTTCGCGCGCCAGCGACTGGTATAGCGTTGGGGTCATACTTTTCCAGGCCCTGACGGGCAAGCTTCCTTTCTCAGGCAAGTTTTTTCAGGTGATGATGAACAAGCAGAACCTGGATCCGCCTGCACCGGCCGACCTGGCGCCAGATGTTCCGGAACCATTGAACCTTCTCTGCCAGATACTACTCCGCCGCAATCCCGAGCAGCGTCCATCAGGACAAGAAATTCTACGCAAGCTTGGACCAGGCAAAACATCGCTGAAGAGTGCCGCAATAGCTTCGACCCTACCCCCTGAGCACTCGGCGCCATTTGTTGGTCATCAGAGAGATCTAGAGGAACTTCGTGAAGCATTTGCCGCCACCTGCCGCGGGACTTGTGTAACTACCTATATCCACGGCCGGTCCGGGATGGGCAAGACGGCCCTGGTGCGTCACTTTCTTCACAACCTTCGAACCGACAAAACCGATCCGGTAATCCTGGAAGGCCGGGTTTATGAACGTGAATCAGTACCCTACAAAGCCATCGACGGAATTGTTGACAGCCTGACCAAATACCTCATGCATCTGCCGGAAGGCAAGGCCGAAGCGGTGATGCCTCGAGATGCACTGGCGCTGGCGCGACTCTTTCCGGTGATGCTACAGGTCGAGTGTGTGTCGAGTGCTCCGCAGCGTGAACAGGAGATTCCGGATCCTTTCGAATTGCGAAGGCGTGCATTTGCAGCTCTTCGCGAGTTGTTTGGTCGTATCTCTGACCGCCAGCCTCTGGTTGTTTACATTGATGATCTCCAATGGTCCGACGCAGACAGCATAATTCTGCTGGAAGAATTGCTGCGCCCTCCCGACGCGCCTCCCCTCCTTTTGTTGGCAAGTTTTCGCACCGAAGACCTCGAGAATCGAACTTTTCTCAAGACCCTGCTCGAGAAAACTGGAACAGATGTTTGCCGGCAACTTACCGTGGCGCCCCTCACGACCGAGGACGCGCGTTATCTCGTTAGGGAACTGCTTGAGTCAGACGATCCTGCCACCGCGTCCTTCGTGGAGTCCATTGTTCGCGAAGCCCGCGGCAACCCTTTTTTGATAGAGCAGCTTGCTCGCTATGCGCTGACGAGCGACCACAGCGCGACAACCGGAATTACTCTAAATGTGATGTTGGACGCCCGGCTTAAGCAGTTACCAAAGGGCGCGCGTCAGTTTGTCGACACCCTGGCCGTCGCAGGCCGCCCCATCAATCCAGAGGTAGCCTTTCAAGCAGCAGGGCTCTCAGGTGATGAACTTCCGCTGGTGGGGACGCTGCGGGCGAGCCAGTTCCTGCGAAGCGGTGGCTCGGATCACACGGTTGAGCTCTACCACGATCGCATTCGGGAAACACTCGCGGTCCAGCTCGATCAAGCCCGTGTCAAACAGATTCACCGGCGTCTCGCCCGCGCTATCGAAGACCGCGCTATCGACGATCCCGAAGCGCTTTTTGAGCACTACCTCGGGGCAGGCGAGCGTGTGCGCGCATCAACGCATGCCGCCATCGCAGCCAGAAAGGCGGCTACTGCGCTGGCGTTTGATCGCGCCGCTGCTCTTTATCGCCGGGCCCTCGAGCTGGCGCCTGGCGGCGGCGCCGAACTGATCGATCTGAAACGAGAACTTTCCGAAGCACTCGTAAATGCCGGGCGTCCTGCCGAAGCCGCGCAAGCTTATCTAGATCTTGCACGCAACACATCCACAGCCCGCAGTCTCGATTTTCAGCGCCGTGCTGCTGAGCAGTTGCTGATGGGCGGCCATATCAAAGAAGGTCTCGAGCTTATCAAGGCTGTCCTTGCCGCTGCTGGTTTCAGTTTTCCGGGTGGTCCGCGCCGAGCACTGCTCTCTCTCGTTCTGAAGCGGATGCAAATCAGGTTTCGTGGTCTCAACTTTGTCGAGCGCGACGTCAGTCAAATTCCGAGTGCCGATCTCTTTCGTATCGACCTTTGTTGGGCCATCGCAGCCGGCCTTGGCGCAGTTGATCTGGTGCGCGGTGCAGATTTTCACTGCCGCCACCTGCTGCTGGCCCTGCGAGCGGGAGATCCATTCAGGATTGCAAAAGCCATGGCATTTGAAATTGCTCAAAGCGTTTCACCCGGCGGGCGTTCAGAAGAGAGAGGCATGCAACTCACCCAACAAGCTGAGGCCTTGGCTCTGAAGGTTGGATACCCGCACGCCATCGCGCTGTCTGTGTGGGCCAACGGCATCGCGGCCTACCTGCTCGGTAAATGGAAGAAGGCGGCGGAACTGTGCGAGCGAGCGTCCGAGATCTTGCGCGATCAATGCACCGGCGTTGCCTGGGAATTGGCGATGGCCCGTCGCTTTATGCTGAGTTCCCTTCTGTACATGGGTGAAGTTGGGGAGGTCGCTCGTCGGGTTCCCATTCTGCTGGCTACTGCCCTCGATCAGGGCAATGTATTTGCCGCTACGGATCTACGTACCCGCCTGAACCTTATCTGGCTTGCCGCTGACGATCCGGACCGCGGCCGGGCCGAAGTGATGGAGGCTTTAAAAGCGTGGCCTCATGAAGGGTTTCATCTTCAGCATTACAGCGCGATGCTGGCTTTCGCCCAGATCGAACTTTACACCGGCGATGCGGAAGTTGCCTGGAAGCACATTCAGGGTCAGTGGAAACTGCTGCGGGAATCGATGCTTCTGCACAACCAGGTGCTCAGGATTGAGGCTACTCATCTTTTAGGAAGGGCGGCCCTTGGATCTGCTCGGGATGCGGTCGACAGTGAAAAGAGGCTGAAAGTGGTAGATAAGATGGCTCAGAAGATCGCGAAAGAACGCATGCTTTGGGCCAACCCGCTCGCCGACCTGCTGCGTGCGGGAGTTGCCGGCTTTCGCAATGACAATGCCAGGGCCACAACTCTGCTGAACAAGGCCGTCGAGGAGTTTGAGCAGGCCGACATGCACCTTTACGCTGCTGCGGCGCGACGACGACTGGGCGAGGTCGTTGGCGGAGAACGTGGCCGGCAGTTAGTCGCAGAAGCTGACGCCTGGATGACGAAACAGCAGATCAAGAATCCACAGGCAATGACCCGTATGCTGGCCCCCGGTTTTGGGAGTGCAGCGGCCTGACTCAATTGTTGTCACTAACGACAAGGGCGCCATGGAGACTTTCAACACTATCACCTACGACGTCGACGATCGCGTGGCGCGACTAACGCTCAACCGACCCGATCGCGGCAATAGCATCACTCTTGATATGCCCGTCGAGATTGCGGCTGCTGTCGAACGCGCCAATCTCGATCCGCGCGTTCATGTGATTGCCTTAAGCGGTAACGGCAAGGGCTTCTGTGGCGGCTATGATCTGGTGATCGCTGCTGAACAAAGATCAGAAATACCCGCTGAACCATCGCGCTGGCCAGAGGGCTCCCCACTCGACCTGGAAGTCCAGCGCGCAAATCATGATCCCGATGGGACCTGGGATCCTGTGCTTGATTACGCCATGATGAGTCGCAACGTGCGTGGCTTTATGAGCCTGTTTCATAGTGATAAACCCGTTCTGTGTAAGGTTCACGGTTTCTGCATTGGCGGCGGCACGGACATGGCGCTATGTTCGGATCTTCTGGTGATCGAAGAAAAAGCTCGCATAGGGTATCCGCCGTCGCGCGTGTGGGGCACTCCAACCACTGCTCTCTGGGCTTTCCGGATTGGGGTTGAGAGAGCAAAGCGGTTGCTATTTACAGGCGACTGTCTAACAGGCAAGCAGGCAGTTGAATGGGGATTGGCAACCGAGTCCCCGCCCGAGGAACAATTAGATGAGAGGTTTGAAAGCCTGGTCCAGCGCGTGGCCCGGCTGCCGGTGAGCCAACTGGTAATGATGAAGCTTCTAATCAATCAAACGCTGCTCGGTCAAGGCCTCCATTCAGCACAATTGCTGGGTACCATTTTTGACGGCATATCGCGCCATACTAAGGAGGGACACGCTTTTCAGCAACGAGCAGCCGAAGTCGGATTCAAACAGGCCATAAGGGAACGTGACGAAGCATTTGGCAATGGTCTCGTTCTCCCTACTGACAACTGATCTCAAGAAACCACGGAGAAAACCATGATCTTCAGCAGTCCTCACACCGCTGTGACTATTCCGAAAACGACTCTGACAGATTTCGTTCTGAGAAATGCCGCCAAGCTCGATCAGAAAGCGGCGTTTATCGAAGGGCCAACGGGGAGATCCGTCACCTACCGCGATTTCCAGGAACAGGTTAGCGGCCTGGCGGCTGCTCTAGCAGGCCAGGGACTTCGAAAAGGTGAGGTCTTGGCTATTCTCTCTCCAAACCTGCCGGAGTTTATGATCGCCTTTCATGCCGCAGCGACTCTGGGAGCGATCACGACGATGATCCCACCCCTCTTCACCGACGACGAGATTAGGACCCAACTCCTCGATTCGGGCGCCAGCTATCTGTTAACTGTCCCTGAACTACTCAACGGAGCGCGTGAGTTGGTGCGAACCACCGGTATCAAACAACTCTTCGTCGCGGGTGAGGCGCCGGGGGCGCTCTCCCTGGCGTCCTTAGTTTCAAGGAATGGGAAGCTTCCCAAAGTCGACATAAATCCGCAGGAAGACGTGGTCGCGCTTCCGTACTCGAGTGGAACGACCGGATTGCCGAAAGGGGTGATGCTGACACACCATAATCTGGTAGCGATGTTGGCCCAAATGCAGGCAACCTACCCATTCAGCGAAGATGACACTCTGGTGTGTGTCGTTCCGATGTATCACCTTTACGGTCTGCATGTTGTCGCAAATCTTGGGTTGAGTCAGGGCGCTACGATCGTCACCTTGCCACGCTTTGAGCTCGAACAATTTCTTGAGGTGCTGGAACGCTACCGCGTGACCGTTGCCCCACTTGTGCCCCCAATCGTACTAGCGCTCTCGCGCGCCGCAATAGTGGACCAATACAATCTTTCGGCGCTGAGTCTGATCCATTCTGGTGGCGCTTCACTTGCAGACAATGTGGCCCGAGCCTGTACCGAACGCCTGGGCTGCGAAATTAGATACGGTTACGGCTTGACGGAAGTGAGCCCGCTCTCACATGCGAGTCTGCCGGATCGTCTAGGCCACAAGCCGGGTTCAGTCGGCTATTGTTTGCCTAACACTGAATGCAAGATTGTGGACCATAATTCGAGAATGGAACTGAGCCCACAGCAACAAGGCGAGATCATGGTGCGTGGCCCCCAGGTAATGAAGGGCTATCTCGGTAATGCACAGGCCACCGCTGAGATGATCGACGCTGATGGCTGGCTGCGTACTGGGGACATCGGGTACACCGACATTGACGGGAGTCTGTTTGTCGTCGACCGTCTTAAGGAACTGATCAAGTATAAGGGGCGCCAGGTCGCACCCGCGGAACTCGAAACCGTGTTGCTTTCACATCCGGCCATCGCCGATGCCGCGGTAATTCCCCTAGTGGACGAAGAAGCAGGCGAGATCCCGAAAGCGTTCGTGGTCTTGAGGAGTGACGCCGCAGCGGATGAGATTATGAGGTTTGTCGCCAGCCGCGTAGCCCCTCATAAGCGCATTCGGAGAATTGAGTTCGTCACTGAAATTCCAAAAAGTCCAGCCGGAAAGATCCTGCGCCGTGTGCTTATTGAGCAGGAACGACAGCGTTCCGGAGTAAACACTTAGCACGTTTCGCTAGTTCCAATTGCTCTCAATCCATTCGAACGTGGACCGCAGGTCAAAACTGTTCGCGGTTTCAATTAATTCAGGGATGGCCTTCCAGTCGTCCAGGGCCGTCTGGCGCACCAAAGGTGGATTCAGTCGCCAGTAGCGCTCTCTGAGCAGGTGCTTGCTCATCATGTCATCGGCTTCCACAACGCCATCGAACAGAATGTTCAAAAGAGGTTCAGAAGGCTTGCGAAACGGATTGAGTAACCACTGAACGACGCCCCACCCTGCTGTATTCTCCGTAACGATTGTAGGAGTCAGTCCCGTCCCGATTGAGAGCAGACGCACATCTTCGAGCCGGGGCCGGGGCTGTGCGTGGCCCAGCGTGTAAGCGATCGCGGCAGTACTGGGGTTGTTGGCCATCATGCCCCCGTCAATAAACCCCTGATGCGAAGGAAATATTGAGGGCGCTGCCGCACTGCGCAACGCAACATCGACAACCGGGTCATCCAAATGATGCGAGTCCGGAAAGTTGTGAAAGAAGACCGGCCGCCAATCCCCTCGTTTTTGGTCATCAAGCTTGAACGAGGGCGCCAGCAAGCGATGCTTCAAGTCGACCAGTCGAGGATTACCTGGGAAATGGGATTCGAGGAGTTTCTTGAAATGCGCATTACTGTATTTCGGCCGGAAGAGATTTATACGCGACGGGGAAAACGCAAACTTGAGGTTTTCAATCGAGTAAAAGTCTACCAGGTCGTCTGCCGTACGTCCTGATGCAAGAGTAAGGGCAACCACGGAGCCCGTTGAAGTGCCGGCAAAGAGGTCCACCTGAGATAGGACGTTTGGGAACTTGTCTACCAAACGCCTGACCAGCGCAGCCATTAATGAACCTCTGACCCCACCGCCATCAAAGGTAATTATTTTGTACGGAGGCATTTGACTCTCAATGAGATCAACGAAATCAATCAAGCTCGCGCCGCAATAACAAGTGGCGTGTGCTTATCCAGCAAGCCCGAGGTCTGCATATCCTCATGCAGTTGACCACTCTTGTCAGTGACCATTGTCGGCCTGAAATAGCTTTCGAAACGCGACTCTACTCGAAATGCCGGAGTGTACATGTGATCGAGTGGTTCTGTAGTGCTTACGTAGGTGCGCGGCAGGCGCCGTCGTTTTAGCCAGCCGAGCCCGGAAAGCGATGTGGTTAATGTCTGAGCCGAAATCAATAATCCGCTGCCCACCGCAAAAGCCATCTGCATCTTCGTCAGCTTTGAGTGGTAAAGGCGCGTAAAACCAATGGAATGCTTTAAGACCTGCCGGTGGAAGCCCCTAAAGCTCTGTAGATCATCCACGAACTTAACGACTTCCGGCAAAGAGTCAGCCGGCTGCTGCAGCACGGTAGTTCCGTCCATGTCCCGAAGTTTGGTCTCAGGGAGAATCGAACCTCTCCTCACACATTCAAAGAAGTACGGGGTACCCAGCAGCGGAATCGAAAGAGTTATGAATGACGGCAAAGTAATCTGTGGCGTGCCGGTTATGAAGTTCAGCTCTCGCCGTAGATCCGCAACGCTCCGGGCCGTAACATCAAGCATCAACCCATAGGCAAAGACCACTCCGGCGTTAAGGCACGTGCTAACCATATCGACCTGCGGCGCGGCGACGTTCTGTAGCTTGTTAAAGTTTCGTAGCCAGGTGTTATCAAAGGATTCGAGGCCACTGAAAAGCAACTCACATCCGGCATTGCGAATGAGTGTGATATTTTCCATGCGACGAAAGAAGTCATTGGTCACCAGCGCGCCCCACTGGTTGAAATATCCCTGCCGCCTCATGTCATTAATTAGCTCTATACGGCTCCGGAAGTGGGCTCTATCGCTCCCGAAGAAGTTATTGTCAAGGAAAAACATCCGGTTACGTTTCCCTGACGCGACGATCTGCTGTCGGATATAGTTCAGATCGTATGTCTGATATGGATGAGCTTCTGCGGTTAGCGCACAAAAAGAGCAACGAAAGTTACAGTAGCGCGTGGTCTCGACGTAGCCAATCCTTCCAAGCCAGTAGGCCAAGTCGTAGCGCGGGACCATCTCTGTAGCCACATACTCCGGCCCGAAAACTGCGGCAATGACATCGCCCATTTCTTCGATATCTCCGAGACAGGCGTAGTCAAAGAATTTCTTCGCTCGCAATGGCAGAGCGCGCACGGGTGGGCCACCGGCAACGACCACCACAGAGGGATTTTTAGTTCGCGCATATGCAGTGAGGTGCAACATTCGATCGAAACTGTTGGTGAGACCGGTCAGCACCAACATATCCGGCCAGCTCAGTAATCGCTCGTCTTCTAATGGTCCGCTCGCCAGTTCGGAGTAACAGCGCACATCACAGAGCTCGCGAGAGAAGGCTCCCGCAAGATAAATTGGACCAACAGCTTGGGGTATCTTGTTGGTTCTGTGAATCGGCTGCCGCGAGTCATCAAAGTAGCAGTTGACGATTAGCACACGCTTCCGAAAGGCCAGGCGTCCCCGAGGTTTCAGAGAAGGTTTCCTGCGGCGCATGAAGTCGATCTCTCTCATGTTCTGTAAAAGTTATTTTCGGTACCTTCCCTGTGTTCTGAATAAGAGCGTTGCGTGCTGGCCCCTGAAGAGATGTATGGCGAGGCAAGTACTTGAAAGGAACCCGGAGATCGCTTAATTCCGGGCTACTCTACTCCTCACCCGGCAATTCGGCAATGCCCCCTCGACCGGTGGCAACCGTTGCCATGACGCTGAGGGAATCTTTCGCGAACCGTTTCTGGAGCCGCCGGGCAAGTGGAAATCCCAGCCTCACAAGGAAGTGGTGCGGGCGTGAAAAAGCCAGAATGTCGTACCAGACCGAACCATCCTCCACCAGTTCAATCATAAAACGCTCTTCACCGCACTCTACATGCTCGGTAAGAGTTCCATAGGCGAAACCAAATCTTTTTGGTGGGCCGTCCTCATCGATCAGGTAGACGATTCTGGCTGCATTCAATGACAGGAAACCAAAGTGGCGGGTGACAATCGCTACTGTCGCGCCTACCTCAATCGGCACGCCCGGAGGAGCAGTTCGCACCCAGCCAAGATCGAATTGACGCCACAGTTTGAGAGCTGCTACCGCTCGATCAAACGTCTCCTCTCCTGAGCCAAGCTTGATTCGATGGTGATCTACAGTGTAGCCCTCAGGCGGTTGCTCTCGGGTAGCTCCGATCTCGGAGTAGGTATAAGACGCACTTTCCTGGGATAAAACAAACTCGCGAATGAGTTCGGCAGGAGGATCCTTGAACAGAAACATGCAGCGCTCGATGCTGGTCAATCGTTCTTCTGATCGTCTCTTGACACGACTCTGGCTCGTGGATGATGGCGCTCGTAAGCCGAACGGAGGTGGCGATCCGTAATGTGCGTATAGATCTGCGTGGTTGAAATATCGCTGTGGCCCAGCAGTGCCTGCACCGAGCGGGAGTCGGCGCCGTTCTGCAAAAGATGAGTGGCAAAGCTGTGTCGCAGCGTGTGCGGCGAAATGTCCTTTACTCCGGCTTTGGCAGCATAGCGCTTGATCATCGACCACGCGTTGTGGCGGCTCAATGGCCGACCACGATGGAGAAATAAGAACGGCGAACTGGCCTGGCCATAAGCTGCCTTTACCACAAGGTATTGTTGCAACCAATGGATCGCGCTTTTACCAATCGGAACGCGTCTTTCTTTGCTTCCTTTGCCGTGACAAACCACGAGTCCGGCAAGGATGTCGACGTCCTCCTGTCTTAACGAGACGAGTTCCGAAACACGCAGGCCGGCTGCGTACATCAACTCCATCAGTGCTCTGTCGCGGACGCCTTCTTTCGTGGCAATGTTGGGGGCAGTAAATAGAAGATCGATCTCGTCCTGAGTCAGGAACTTTGGCAGGTAAGCGAACTTTTGCGGAGTGGAGAGATCCTCAGCCGGATGATGTTTGATATGGCCATCAAGCATCAGGAAGCGAAAGAATCCTCTTACAGCGCTGACTGCCCGGGCTACTGAAGAGGGCGCGAGACCTTCGCGTGAAAGTTGTCCAATCCACTTTCTAAGTTCTTGTCGGGATAATTCCTGAACAGGCTTGCCGTTCTTTGCTCCCCAGCTTTCAAGCCGGGCAAGGTCGCGCCGGTACCCGTCGATCGTATGTTGGGCCAATCCTTTCTCGACCTGAATATAGATCAGATATTCTTTAATCAGATCTCTTTGCGGACCTTCCATGCCTGGCATTATAGAGTATTAAAGAACCGAGTAGGAAAGGATCCACTAAATCACACCAACTCACACGAACGAGAAATCTACGACGACGTCTGTTCGTGTATTTTCGTGTGTCTTCGTGGATCCTGTTTTTTGCCGTTAGGAAATGATCCACTAAATCACACCAAACTCACACGAACGAGAAATAGACGATCCACTAAATCACAGTAGAGTAGGAGAGAAGGCGACATGATGCGGCCCACTCCCCCCTCCTCGAACCGGACGTGCGGATTTCCCGCATCCGGCTCTCGCGTAAACTCTCGCCGCAGGTTTATCAGGCAGTTGTGCGACGGTTACGGATACTGCAAGCCGAGGCGTTGGAAGTAAGCGTAATAGCTCACATCCGTTGGCTTCCGGAAGCGTCGCTGACTGCGTCGGTTCACATGTTGTTTGAGGCGGTCGTGCAAGGCTTTACGTATCTGCTTTCGAGCCTCGCTCGGATAGCCGTAGCTGAAGTAAGCCTGCCACCCTCTGAGGTGTCGATTCAGTTGGTCGATCAATACCGGTAGGGGTATGAAGCAGCGCCGATGATTAGTTAACTCGTGCAACTTCGCCCGTTCCCGCTCAACCGCCTGTTTCGATGGAACCACGTTCAAGTAAGAGTGGCCTCGGCCGAATCGGTCGCGGTCATACCGGAACGTGTATCCCAGAAAGTTTAGACTGGCTCCTGCTTCCCGGAGCTTAACTATCCGCGTTTTCTCGCGATTGATCTCAAGCTCCAACCATCCTTCCAAGGTCTCCTCGATGAAGCTCCGGAGCCGTTCTCCCTGATAGCGCGCTAATACCACAAAATCATCGGCATAGCGCACTAGCTGGGCCTTGGCCCAGTAGGCCGGTCCGTCCTGCCGGTGAAACAGCCGGTCAAACCAGTGGAGATAGAGATTGGCCAGTAATGGCGATATCACTCCTCCCTGTGGCGTGCCCTTTTTGCTTCGTCGATAGGTCGGCCTCCCATCTTCGTCGTCTTCTACCACCACCGCTTCCAGCCACTGCCGAATGAGTTTCAGCAGACTGCTGTCTGTGATTCTCATGCGCACACAGGCTAGTAGCTTGTCGTGTGGAATCGTGTCGAAGTAGCTTCGCAGGTCCGCGTCGTACACCTCCCGATACCCGGCACCCAGGTGCTCGCGTATCTTTGCCAGCGCTTGGTGCGCCGACCTTTCGGGACGGAATCCGTAACTGCAATCCTCGAAATCCGCCTCAAAGATTGGCTCCACGATGAGCAGGACTGCTGTCTGCACCACCCGGTCGCGCACCGTCGGGATACCCAACGGTCGCTTCTTCCCATTCGCTTTCGGTATGTACACTCGCCTGACCATCCCCGACTTGTAGCTGTGGTTGCGCAGAGCTTCCTGAATCTCATCCAGAAAACCTCTTACTCCCACCGTGGATTGCTCGACCATCTCGATGCTAATGCCATCGATGCCCGGCGCTCCGCGATTGGCGCGCACCGCTGCCCAAGCCGCCTCCATCGTGTCTCGCCTCATCACCAAGCCATACAAACTGTAGAACTTGAAACGAGGTTCCTGTTTCGCCTTTTGGCCCAGTCGCTGTCTCAGTTGAGAGAGTGATGCCGGCAGCTTTTGCTCCCGCATCCCCTTCATAGGTGCTTCCACCAATCGGTTCCCCCTTCCTCTGACTGCCACGTGTTCACGCTCAGGCCCCTTTGCTCCGCGTTCGTTACACGCTTCCTCGCTACTACGAGCCTGTCCGACTCCCGACCAGAGCACCGCACGCAGTTATGCATTCCCACGCGCCGCTTGTACTCCTTCTTCCGAGCACCGCTCTGTCGGGTCTCCCAGCTTCCCCTCGACTGTTCTTTCCACGCGCGCTGTCCCCTCTCACCCCGGAAATGCCCAGCGACTGCTTCCTTTCCGTTTCTTCATCGCTGGTGGCAGGCTTCATCTTATTCGGCAGACTGGCCGCTTTCATTTCACTATGTGTTAACGAGGCCGAACCGGGTTCGCTTCCGCTACGGCTCGCGTGTTCGCTCGTGCAAGGCATCGCCAGCAAGATTGCTCCCACTCACGCTTGCACCAGCTACTTGTTGAACGGACAATTGACAAGGTGAACTCCTTTCAGTTCACTAGAACAGCCAGGCTTACCTGGCGCTACCGAAATCACACAAACAAAAACACGAAATTTGTTGAAGCTGATCCCTTCCCTGAGAGACGGCGGAATTCTTCGTGTGATTTCGTGTGATTTCGTGGATCTTGTTTTGGTGCGTTGGGCAAGAGCGATCCACGAATCACACAA
>JBGSWR010000031.1:0-28532 GCA_041751855.1 Pyrinomonadaceae bacterium | reverse complement strand
CTAGTGTCCTGACTCTAAAGTTCGCGTAACAAATCAGTCTGATCTTGGAGGTTGTGTCTTCGCCCCATTAGGGGCGAGATGTTTATAGACCACGACCGTCAAAAAATGTGATCCTCGCTCCGTTAGGAGCGAAACGTCTGGTTTCCGAAAGCCACATTTCGCTCCTCCGGAGCGAAGGAGATCTTGGGCCACTTGTCTATAAACATTTCGCCGCTCTGCGGCGAGGGCAGCATTTATGTTTAGAACTTTAGAGTCAGGACACTAGGTTCCCTCCAAATCGTCAATGCCCGAATTTCCCAGCTTTGTGTGCGTGATTTGTCGTCCGTTGTGGTGGCACAGAAAGTGCTTCTGACTTTGGGCCGGCACCAACCGGTGTTCTTACAACACGTCACTGAGTGACAAACATAGGAGAATCAAGATACGTCGTGGATGTTAACGGACCCCAGATTTCGCGCTGAAGAGATCGCCGAGATACTAGGGATTGATCGCGAGTCGAACGGATCTCGTATTTTGATTTAGTTACGATGATGAATCGCGAAGAAGTAATCAGCAGTCTGGAAGATCAGCTATATCGGGCCCGCAGAAGCATCATTTCCTTAGTGACAGAGGAAGCCCAGAAGATCTCATGGGGCTATGTTGACTGTGAGTCCCTATCAGACACAGGTCGTTGGCGAAATATCGCCGCACGAGAAATCATTAAGCTCGCTGAACCGATTCCGAGCGAGCTTTTTCATTCTTCGAATCGCGCCTATTGCCCATTGTGCAAGGACGGCGCATTGGTACTCTATGAGAGTGGATTTAAAGTTCCAGAGGGGCTTCGTCGTTACCTCATCGGATGGGGTAACGAAAACAATCAGTGCATAGTGTTTGGCGCGGCAATGAACCTAGCCCGGGATCACTGGGGCGATAGATTTCGCGAGAAGCAAGCCGAGGAAGCTGCGAGCATAGCGAGAGAGCGAAGGAGGTCTGAAATTGTCTACAAGATTGACGCCAAGAAGTCCCCCGTGCTCATCGATGAAGGAATCCGGTTTGACTTTCGTAGTGTCGATGACATGGCTTGGGCGGAAGATCGCATCTTAGCCCTCGGGTTCAACATTGATCTTGAGCGAAACGTGAAATCGTACACCAGCGAGTCCGATACGTTTATCGTATATGCCGACCCGCGCCGAAAGTATCAGCTCGAATTCAGTATTTACCTGAAACAATTTGCGCAGGTCAGAGCCGAACCGCCGATTGCCTACTTTGGCCTTTCGGATTATTGGAAAAGTAGCATTGAGCAGAAATATCAAAGCCGCCTTCTGGAGACCATACGTGAGGCTGACGAATTTCATGAAACCCAGCGTTATGGATGAGACAGCCTCTAGCCAACGGTTTCCTAAAGCAGACTTTAGAATCCGCGAAGAAAGTTTGAGCGCAGAATGCTGACTGCGTCGTCCTGGGCGATGCTGTTGTTAACTTCGAACTGGTTTCTAGCTGGCTGTCGAAGGCCTGTAACCCATTTCTTCCCAGACTCCCCGGACTTCCTGGAGCGGTCTTCCTTCAAGCGTCGAAATCCACTGAAGAATCGTCATCGTCTCGAGTGGGGCGTTTGCGAGAACGGCGTCATCTATCCCTTTGTACCTTTGCCAAGTCACAATTCTCGTAGTGGTCTTGAGGTGGTGGGCGGCGATGTCCTGTTCCCTGGCTGCTATGAGTCGGGCCAGTTGCCGTGCCACAACTGGATTCGTTTTATAGTCAGCGTCAAAGGCGATTCGGGCGTTGTATGAACGGGCGGCCTCGATGATTTCTGTATGGGAACAGCTAACTCCGCTGGTGGCAATAACGCGCCCTTTCGGTCTGAGACTTACCAGAATGTCAGCTTTGAGAGCGCCTTCAGTAATGATGACCGTTTTTCCCGGCGGCAAATCAGACGGCTTGAAAGCGAAGTGGATTCGCGTCCCCGAACTCGCGCCTCGGAATGAAAACGGGCAGGCCAGCCATCGATACTTCTTTTCGGCGGTGCGAAGATCGGTTCGATGAAGACGGAGTTGGCATGCTTGGATTCGCCCTTTGTCGTCGCGGTATGGGATGACGAGCAATGGCATGTTGTAATCACGATTCCATAATTGAAGGTTGCCAAGTTCGTCTTGCCAAAACCCTGGAACTCCGATTATGGCAGCGTGAGTACGTCGAGCGGCGTACTCAGGAAACCTGACTTTGAGAAACTTGTTCAGTGTATGGGCCAGATTGGCGCGTTCCTTCTGCGTGCGTGGAAGCGCTCCGTAGTTCTGGGTATCTAATTCACGCAGTCCTCTTGATAGGAGGCCACCAAGTCCATCTATCAGTTGGGAGTAGTACTTGAGAGCAGGCGACCTACGAATCAATTGTTCGTAGACAGCGTTACGAATCTCAATCGGAGCGATTTCAATTGGAGGTGGCGCTTGCTTTCTGGCTATTCGCGGGCTGGCAACCAGGAAGAGACGGTTGTGGTGGAAGATATTGCCTCCATTGCGCGATGTGCCTTTGGACCCGTTGCTGATCCGCATACAAATGGAGGTTTGTTCGTCGGTGGTGTAACCGCACCAGTCGGGCTTCCGGCAAACCCGGCATGGTCGATATTTAGTAACTCGACAAAACCCGTTGATAGCAATTCGCCGTCTCTGCGGAAAGTTGATGATCCGGCATTCGTTGGTACTGGGAATATGGACTGACATTGGCCCTCGATGCTGAGTTCTCAGGTGAGAACTCGATTGATTGATTCTGGTTTTTGTCTCTTGGAAGACGGATCTCCCGCGACCTCTCGATTGTTCGAAAGTGTCTATTGCCTTGGCTTCCGCTTAATTTCTGATCGCTGGAGAGTATTAGTAGCTGGCTGCGAGGAGTCGTCTCATTTCACAGTTGCAGTAAATGAGTGTGTGACGGAGCTGCGAACGGATCTTGAGCTTCCCGGGCCTTCATCGACCAATGCAGTGTTTCCTCGCCCTTACTAGAAATCTGGCATGAGGTAGTGCAGAATGTGACTTCCGCCTACGGCCCGCACTTCCAGTGCGCTTCAAGACAATGGCCTTCGCACAATCCGGCTCGTGACTATAGACTGCTATAAAATTGATGAACGATATGCGCTTAAGGACCGGCGGTAAAAGAACCATCATTAAATGAGTAATCCGTTTTTCGAACATCCGATCCTCAATTCACCTTACGCGTATCCTGCGCGTCATTGGGAACTGGACAAAGAAGGGCAGCCGACTCAGCTGATTGTCGAGAATCGCCGACTCGCGGAGTTCATCACCCCAATTCCCAAGCCGAAAAAGCGTAAGAAGGCGGCCGAGCAACAAGACATCGTCTTTGACGAAGGCAAAGGTCTCTCAACACAGGCCCAGCAGTATGACCCTACCCCGATCATCAATGAGCTGCGCGGGTATGTGGATCAGTGGCGAGACTTGCCAAATCCGAGTGATTGGCAAGTAACACCTGAAACCTCTCGGTTGCTTCAGCATTGGCGGCATTACAAGTTCAACGACATCCGTCCTTTCTTCTGTCAGATTGAAGCGATTGAAACTGCCATATGGCTGAGTGAAGTAGCACCAACGCTAAGGCCTGGAAAGAAGTTTCTGGAGCATTTAGCCAACGCTAACAACGATGCTAATCCGGAACTCAATCGCCTTGCGTTGAAGCTGGCAACAGGCGCCGGCAAAACTACCGTGATGGCGATGCTAATCGCCTGGCAAACCGTCAATGCAGTTCGGCGCGAGACCAGCAAGAAGTTTACGCGCGGGTTTCTAGTTGTCACCCCTGGAATCACGATAAAGGATCGCCTGCGTGTCTTGCAGCCGAATGATCCTGACAACTCCTACCTTGGCGCCGAGCTTGTTCCGACCGATATGCTGGATGACTTGAAGCGCGCCAAGATTGTCATCACCAACTATCACTCTTTCAAACTCCGCGAACGCATTGAACTTTCAAAGGGCGGGCGCTCACTACTCCAAGGCAGCGGTGAGCCGCTAAACACACTGGAGACGGAAGGCCAAATGCTCCAGCGCGTTATGCCCGAGTTGATGGGCATGAAAAACATCCTGGTGCTGAATGACGAAGCTCATCATTGCTATCGAGAGAAGCCGGACGCACTCGTCGAATTCGAGCAGCTTAAGGGCGAGGAAAAGAAGGAAGCCAAAGAAGAGGCGAAGAAGAATAACGAAGCCGCTCGTCTTTGGATTAACGGCCTCGAAATCGTCAAACGCAAGCTTGGAGTGGCTCGCGTGATGGATTTGTCGGCGACACCATTCTTTCTGCGCGGGTCAGGATATGCAGAGGGCACTCTGTTCCCATGGACGATGAGTGATTTCTCCCTCATGGATGCCATTGAATGCGGAATCGTAAAACTACCGCGCGTGCCGGTCGCCGATAATATTCCCGGAGGTGAGATGCCAATGTATCGGAATCTCTGGGAACACATAAGATCGAAAATGCCTAAAAAGGGTCGAGGCAAGTCTGCGACACTCGATCCTTTGAGCCTCCCACCGCAACTTCAAACAGCGTTAGAAGCTCTCTACGGACACTACGAAAAGACCTATGAGCTGTGGCAGAAAGAAGGCATTCGCGTCCCGCCTTGTTTCATCGTTGTCTGCAACAATACTTCGACGTCAAAACTTGTTTACGATTACATCTCGGGCTTCGATCAGATAGATGAAGACGGTTCGTCAAAGATTATCAACGGCCGGCTGGAGCTATTTCGAAACTTCGATGAACACGGAAACCCGATGGGTCGACCACGCACTCTGTTGATTGACAGCGAGCAACTTGAATCAGGCGATGCGCTCGATGATAAGTTTCGCGCGGTGGCTTCGGTCGAACTCGATCGCTTTCGGCGCGAGAGAGTCGAGCGCAGCGGCGATCGTCGCGATGCTGAGAACATCACGGATCAGGATTTGTTGCGCGAGGTCATGAACACCGTCGGAAAGTTAGGGCGATTAGGCGATTCCATTCGCTGCGTTGTTTCCGTCTCAATGCTAACGGAAGGCTGGGACGCTAACACCGTTACGCACGTGTTGGGCGTGCGCGCCTTCGGCACTCAGTTGCTTTGTGAGCAGGTAATTGGACGTGCGCTGCGCCGGCAATCGTATGAACTCAATGAAGAGGGACCGGACAAGGGACTCTTCAATGTGGAATACGCTGATGTCCTCGGGATTCCTTTCGATTTCACAGCTAAGCCCGTCGTTGCACCTCCACAGCCCCCTAGGGAAACGATTCAGGTCAAAGCAATGCGACCAGAGCGCGATCATCTTGAAATTAGGTTCCCTCGAGTTCAGGGCTACCGCGTTGAACTGCCGAGAGAAGAAGTCAAAGCAAGATTCACCGCCGACTCAGTTCTCGAACTTACGCCCGATTTAGTCGGTGCTACCGAAACGAAGAACGCCGGCATTATCGGGCAACAGGTTGATCTCAATCTTGTTCACACTGGTGATGTTCGTCCCTCTCAGGTCCTTTACGAGTTAACCTCGCATCTGGTGCTGACAAAGTGGCGCGACGCCGGCCAAGATCCGAAGCTTTATCTTTTTGGAGCCCTCAAACGTATTGCCCGACAGTGGCTCGATACATGCTTGGTCTGCAAAGGGAATACCTTCCCGGCACAGCTAAAGTACAAGGTAATTGCAGACATTGCCTGTGAACGAATTACCGCTGGAATTGTTAACGAGTCGGTAGGTAAACATCCGATCAAGGCAATACTAGATTCTTACAATCCGACTGGTTCGACAATCCATGTCAAGTTCAACACCTCGAAGAGGGATCGCTGGGAGACCGACGCGCGGCGTTGCCACGTCAATTGGGTGATCCTGGACAGCGATTGGGAGGCTGAATTCTGCCGCGTAGCCGAATCGCATCCGCGGGTAAAAGCCTACATCAAGAATCATAGTCTGGGCTTTGAAGTGCCGTACCGTTACCTCGCGGAGCTACGAATGTACCGTCCTGATTTTATTGTGCTGGTCGATGATGGTCATGGTGATGAAAACCTGCTGCACTTAGTTGTAGAAATCAAGGGCTACCGGCAAGAGGATGCCAAAGAGAAGAAGTCAGCAATAGAAACCTATTGGGTGCCCGGCGTAAACAATGATGGTGAGTACGGCCGTTGGACATTTGCCGAATTCACCGAGGCATATCAGATTGAAAGCGACTTTGAGGCGAAGGTTGAAACAGAATTTAATCGGATGATCGAAGCCGCGACCGCGAAGCAAGAGCTTTTGCACTGAGTGAAAAGAAGCATCTCCCGATAAGAACTCGTCGGCTTTGACTAGTTAAGACATACTATGGCCAAGAGCAATACCCCAAAGAAACAACTGTTACGGAAATCCGTCGAGACCCTCATGCACGACGAAGCTTCGCGCAAGAATATTCCTACGGCCGAATATCAATCTGTTTTGCAGAACGAAGAACAGCGCCCCGTTCACGTCGTGCTTTCGCGCGGCGCAGCAGCACTGGAGGAAGAGAAGGCACGGCGCAATCGCGATCTTGATCCACAACTGGTGTGGCGTGGTAGAGATGAGCAGGATTGGTCAGAACTTGTAATCCAAGCGCCGCCAATTTACATCCAGGAGAAGGTTCATCCTAAAGTGCTGATTGATGATCTTCTGCGTCAGGCCAAAGCGAAGGAAAGCTCCAAAAAGAAAGTTGAATCGCAATTCGATCTTTTTGCCGATTTCAATGGTTTGCCCAGTGATGATGCGAAGACCGAGTTTTATCAGCACGATGCACACTGGGCGAACCGTATCGTCCTCGGAGATAGTCTGCAAGTGATGGCATCGCTGGCTGAGCGCGAAGGGCTACGTGGGAAAGTGCAGTGCATCTACATCGACCCACCATACGGCATCAAGTTCAATTCCAACTTCCAGTGGTCAACCACCAGCCGCACAGTTGGTGATAAGGCTGAACACATCACGCGCGAGCCAGAACAGGTTAAAGCGTTTCGAGATACGTGGCGCGATGGGATTCATTCGTATCTAACCTACCTGCGCGATCGGCTTACCGCGGCGCGCGACTTACTGACAGATTCTGGCTCGATCTTCGTGCAGATCGGGGACGAAAATGTCCATCGCGTACGGGCGGTGCTGGACGAGGTCTTTGGGGATAACAACTTTGTCACGGAGATCCTGGTGAAGAAGAAGGGAAGTCAAAAGGGGGGCGCTTTAGACCCAGTTAACGACTTCATTCTTTGGTATGGAAAGAGTCCAAAGAAATCAGGACAGATTAAGATACGACCTGTCTTCGAAGTCCGGGAGGATTCGGAGATGTTCGAAGACTTTCCGTACGTCGAACTAGCATCGGGTCAGCGGCTAAAGGTCAGTGATCTAGAATCCTTAGACGGACAAAAATACGTCGATGATTTCGATGCCTTTAAGCAGTGTTACCCAGACGCCAGACTGTTTGGACTTAATCCCCTGAAAAGCGGCGGGGACCGGCGGAAACAGTCGCTAGATTTCGAGTTTCGCGGTAGACGGTTCCCTATCAAGCCTGGCCAATGCTGGAAGCATACTGTGGTTGAAGACGACGGAGACACGCCAGGAATGGCCCGTCTCGCAATGGCCGACCGGCTTTACCCGCTCCAAACAGATGTTCGCTTCGTCCGCCATTCACCCACGCCCTCAATCAGAGAGATCTCGAATTGGTGGGACGGATTTGGGGGTGCGCCAAACCAGGTTTACGTAGTTCAAACAAATGAGCGCGTAATTGAGCGTTTGTTACTTATGGCGAGCGACCCCGGCGATTTGGTGCTCGATCCAACCTGCGGATCCGGTACAACGGCGGTCGTGGCCGAGCAATGGGGTCGCCGTTGGATAACGATCGACACTTCGCGAGTGGCCCTGGCTTTAGCTCGTGCCCGCATAATGGGAGCCCGCTACGCGTACTACCTACTCGCTGATTCTCGTGAAGGCCAGCTTAAGGAAAGCAAAATCACAGGAACTGCGCCGTCGACGCAGACAGTCCACGGCGATATCCGTCTTGGGTTTATTTATGAGCGAGCTATCAACATCACTTCTGGGTCCATCGCAAACAATATCGAGATCGATGTGATTTGGCAAAACTTTCAAACAGCCTTAGAACCGTTACGCGAACAACTCAACAAGGCGCTTGAGCAAAGTTGGGAAGAATGGGAAATCCCGCGTCACGCAGAGGAGAAATGGCCTGCGCGTACGAAGAGATTGCACTCCGAGTGGTGGAAGCTGCGCATTGCTCGTCAGAAGGAGATCGATATCTCATTGGGCACTAAGGCTGAGCCTGTTTATCTGTACGATAGACCTTATCAAGATAATAAGAAGGTCCGTGTTGCGGGGCCATTCACCGTCGAAAGTCTCTCGCCGCATCGCGTGTTGAGCGTGGACGACAACGATGAGCTTATTGATAGCGCCGTCAAACCGGGCACTGGTGATGAGCGCGACTTCGTGCAGAAGATTCTGGAAAGCTTGAAGATGGCTGGAGTGCAACAGTCACATAAGGAAGATAAGATCACCTTCACCTCGCTAACCCCCTGGCCTGGTTATCTGATTTGCGCTGAGGGCCGCTATCGCGAAGAAGGTTCAGAACTCGGTGCGGAGAAACGCGCTGCCATCTTCATCGGGCCGGAGTTTGGAACTGTCGCTCGCCCCGATCTTGTGTCCGCTGCCCGCGAGGCGGGCGATGCTGGCTTTGATGTACTCGTCACCTGCGCTTTCAATTATGACGCGCACTCAACTGAGTTCAGCAAGCTTGGCCGCATCCCAGTGTTGAAAGCGCGCATGAACGCCGACTTGCACATGTCAGATGAGTTGAAGAATACGGGAAAGGGTAACCTCTTCGTCATTTTCGGCGAGCCGGACATCGACGTCCTTGACGCTGCAGATGGACAGCTTCAGGTTAAAGTCAACGGCGTAGATGTCTTTCATCCCAACACAGGAGAAGTCCGCAGCGACGGTGCGGAAGGCATTGCTTGTTGGTTCATCGACACTGATTACAACGAAGAGAGCTTCTTCGTGCGTCACGCATACTTTCTTGGCGCAAATGACCCATACAAGTCGCTGAAGACCACGTTGAGAGCAGAGATCAACGAGGAAGCCTGGGCCACTCTCAACAGCGACACCTCGCGTCCCTTCGATAAGCCCGTCTCGGGCCGCATTGCCGTAAAAGTCATCAACCACCTCGGGGATGAGGTGATGAAAGTTTTTAGAACGACTTGATCGCAACTGTGCAATTCTACAAGTGCTAGCGACTGGAGATTTCGCGGAAGTCAATATCCAAAGGAGGCTGACCGATGGTACTCATCCAATTCCTAGGAGGGTCTGCCACAGAAATCGAAAGCCATTGTTGAGAATTTGACTTTGGCGGAGGAGTAATCGATGCAAGCACGCGAACTTATCATGGATTTGACGAATGAGCAGGGAGGCGGTCGCGAGTCGCAAGTACAGCCGCCTTCCGAAGTATGGGAACAGTTTTTTGGTGTGCGTGTCAGCGCGGACGTTAGGCCAACGTTTCGGCTAGAAAACAAGAAAGTGGCGTCTGATCCAGAACAGCGCAAGGTAGTGAAACATCACCATAATCTAACTATCGAAATTGGCGATGCCAGACTGCCACGCCCAGCCATCCTCAGGATGCGCCGAACCGGTCACAACGCTTTTGACTATTGGGTATACCGGCCGCCTTCGCGCGAGTACGGGCATTGTAGATGGATATTGGAAAACCTAGCGGAAGACGTGGCTACGGGTCGGCGCTGGATCGTTATATAGGAGAAAGTGTTCAATCATGCCCCATAGCCCGCTGACACCGACGGAGTATTACGAAATCTTGAGAAGTAATCTGGCGCCAATGTTCGCCGGTGCTGATTTGGAAACGTCATCGATCCCTTGCGAACCGACAGCACGTATGGTGACGGAAGAAGGAACCGGCGTCGTTTTAATCCGGCCCGACAAAGAATGGCGAGGTTGTTTTCGCATAAAGAGGAAGACCCCGTTTGAGCCTGTCGATATCGAAATAATCAATCAGTTCGTGCGTGCTCTAGGCCAGAAGCTAGTGGCTGTTGGAGAACCCTTCTTCGATTATCTTGTCGAAATGTGTCCGCAGGATGTTGTTGCGTGGTCGGCGCAACATAGATCAATGGATGATGCTTTGTTGCCTGGGATCATCGCTTTTATGCAGAAATGGGCATCGCAGACTTATGAAGGTGCCCGTATTTCGGTTTCAATCGGTATAGACCCCTCGCCGGTGGCCTCTCATATTTCTAGTACTCACTTATCAGAACTTATTCAACATGATTATGCGAAAGTGCTAAGTAATGGAATTGACACTCTTCTCGTGCTTTCGCCATCTGGCCATGTTGTTGAGCACCTATCACTTACACGACGGATTGGAGGTCGGGTACGCAACATGGATTCGTATAGCCCTAATCGGTATAGGCCCCTCGCGGAGTGGGCTACTCGATCGCGGGTTGCTTTAGTACTCAACCGACACGGCGAGATACTCCTATTCAAGAGAGAGCAGTTGCAGTTCGCATTTCGGCGAGGCAAATGGTGTCACTTCCCCCACGATGCAGTGATTGACCGAATGGGGGGTTCAAAGAACGAGAAAAAGGTTATGCGAGCCGTATATGCAAGCTGTCTCGACATTTCCTTCGCTCGTACGGGCGGTTGCATTGCAGTTGCGAATGGAAACAGGGCTGCGAATGTTTCAGCTTATGTGGGCGGCGATGACTTACTATCCGAGAGCCGCACAGAAAAGTCACTTCTCCTGCGGCATCTCCTCGGCAAGTCATTCCAAGATATTCCGCGCCCAATACGGGAGGAAATCGGAGCTCTAGATGGCGCTGTTGTCCTCGACAATCTGGGGGTGATCATTGCTGCCGGTGCGATTGTTACTGTTTCTGGCGGCAGCGACGGTGGCGGCCGACGCGCCGCAGCGAAGGCTCTTTCGCGCCTTGGACTTGCCATCAAGGTTTCAGCCGACGGTGCAATAACCGCCTTTTCGGATCGAGGGACGAAGGACAATCCCGAGATTGCATTTGAGTTATGCGTGTGAAAAAAGACGCCGCTGATGACTTTCTTGCGGGGACAATCTTAACATCATCAATGCGACGACTGCCCTAGGCTGTAAACACAATGCGTCGCGATGTTTCAACAAACTACAGTCGGGCCGGATCGCTGTGAAGGCCCTCCACCTCGGCGATGACGTAATGAAGGTATTTCGCGTTTGATGATACTCTTCCAGCGAAGGAGGACACCCTATGGCGAGTGCTGACCAGCTCAAGGCGTTACTCAAAGCGCACTTGGAAGGCGACGAACAGCGGTTTCGCTCGGTGGCCATGCAGGTCGCCGCTCACGAAGCGAAACGTGGTCATGGTCAACTCGCTGAGGAATTGCGTGCGTTGATCGATGGCGCTAAGAGACAGCAGGCAATCCCAATCAGTCGACCTCGCGGCGAACTTGCCAATCTCCTTTCCGTTTCATATCCGAAGTCGCGACTCGGGGACGTTGTTTTAGGTCAGGAGCTAACCAAACAACTTGACAGAGTAATTCGTGAACAGCGTCACTCAACAAGAATACTTGCTCACGGCTTAAATCCTCGCCGGAAGCTTCTGCTTGTCGGTCCCCCTGGAACAGGTAAAACTTTGACGGCATCGGTGCTCGCCGGAGAGCTTGGGATTCCGCTCTTGCAGGTACGGCTCGATGGTCTAATTACAAAATTCATGGGGGAAACGGCGTCTAAACTTCGCCAGATATTCGAAGCCACTGATCAAACGCGCGGTGTGTACTTCTTTGACGAATTCGATGCGATCGGTTCGCAGCGGGGACTAGCAAACGATGTGGGCGAGATTCGACGCGTTCTAAACAGCTTCCTTCAAATGATCGAACATGACGGTTCGCACAGTCTTATTGTGGCGGCCACAAATCACCCCGAGATCCTCGACCCTGCTTTGTACCGACGGTTTGACGATGTGCTTTATTACTCACTTCCAGATGAAAGTCAGATTGCCTCGCTCATGAAAACTCGATTGAACCGACTTGCTGAGAAGGGTATTTCTTGGAAGCTTCTAGCTGGTGATGCTCTGGGTCTAAGCTACGCGGAAGTTGCGCGTGTCTCTGATGAAGTCCTCAAAGATGCTCTAATCCACCATCGCGAAATCATTACGGAAGATGAGATCCGTCAATCATTGGTCGAGCGCCACGATGCGTCGGGTCGAGTGAAGAAATCCAAATAACAAAAAGGTAACCTCGCATGCCAGATCAGGAACGGAATCTTCCTCACTTTGTTCTCGATGGCTTTACCGAAACCGAACCTTTTCGCTCACCGCAGCAGGGTGGCGGTGGGACAGAGGTTCCGGCTCGTAACCGTCGTAATCATGGAAGTGCCTTGCTGCGCCAGCTAAAAGCCTTGGAACGCACAATGGACACTGCCCGCCAAGCTCAACTTGACGCCGGTTTGGAAGCTGGAATTGGTCTGCAAATTGAGTTCGAGAGTTTTCCAGATATTGAATTAGCGTTTGAAAGTCTCGCACGAGAACGCTCGGGTATCGAGCTATTCAATGTTCGACATGAAGGAGGGGTCACCAAAGCGACCGTGTTTGTGCCTGATGGAAAGCTGTCGCTTTTTGAGAACTTGCTTCGTGACTATCTGGCGGGAAAGACGGACAAGAATGGACGCGCGCTGGACCACAAATCGTTGATTAACACGATTCGTGAAATTCGGGCCGCTTCTCTTCAGGAGTTGTGGACTGACGCGCCACAAGTTTTTCCTGAGGCAGCTGATGAGACCTTTTGGTGGGAAGTATGGCTACCAATCCGTGGCGACAGACGGGCGACGGTGGAAAGTTTTCGCCGCCTCGCTGAAATGCATGATCTTCAAGTGGCGCCCGAGGAGCTTGAATTCCCTGAGCGTACGGTCCTATTGATGCGAGGTTCTCGTGCGCAACTTACTGAATCGATGATGGTGCTCAATAGCGTTGCCGAGCTAAGGCGCGCAAAAGAGACGGCGGATTTCTTCGATGCGCTGCCCCCGGACGAACAACCTGAATGGTTAAACGACCTACTCGCTCGGTCCCAGTTTGTTGGTGCTGATGGGGACGTTCCTCACGTCTGCGTATTAGACACTGGGATTAACAACGGGCATCCGTTGCTGGCGCCCGCGCTCGCTGACAACGACCTTCATACTATCCAACCGGCGTGGGGGACGGAGGACGCTCAGGGTCACGGAACTCAAATGGCAGGTTTGGCGTTAGTAGGCGATTTAATGCCCGAGCTCGTGTCGAATTCTCTCATTTACATTGGACATCGTTTGGAATCAGTGAAGCTTCTGCGCGGCCAAGGGGATAATGCTGGTGATTCTCGTCACCATGGTTACCTAACAACCGAAGCTATAGCCCGGCCCGAGATCACGGCTCCCAATCGCCGGCGCGTATTCGAAATGGCTGTAACGGCGCGCGATAACAGAGACCGTGGTCGGCCCTCCGCCTGGTCTGCTGCAGTAGACAGCCTGGCGTCAGATGCGGACGCAGACAACGCGACACCGCGCTTGATACTAGTATCGGGCGGAAATATAGACGATTCGAATGCGTGGATGGATTATCCAGCAAGTAATGGCACGGACGGCATCCACGATCCCGGCCAAGCGTGGAACGCACTGACTATCGGCGCCTGCACCGATCTCACCGAAATAAGTGAGCCCGATATGGACGCGTTTCGAGCTGTGGCTGAGAAGGGCGGGTTAAGTCCGTTCAGCACGACGTCATTCACTTGGCAGCCACATTGGCCCTTGAAGCCAGATGTTGTTCTTGAGGGAGGGAACGCGGCAAAGGACGCGTTAAGCGCCGTATGGACCCAGAGCTTAAGTCTCCTTACGACGAACCGCTTACCAAATGAGCGACTCTTTACGACGGTAAATGCAACAAGCGCCGCCACAGCACTGGGCGCTCGAATGGCGGCGCAGCTCATGACCGAGTATCCCGAACTGTGGCCAGAGTGCATACGTGCTCTTATTGTCCATTCTGCCGACTGGACAAACGCAATGCGAGATGCATTTCTTCCGGCACATCAACAGCCGTCGAAGGCCGACTACGTACGTCTGGTTCGACATTGCGGTTTTGGAGTTCCGGATTTGGATCGAGCGATGAGAAGTGCGTCAAATTCATTGGCGATGATCGTTCAGGAGAGCATTCATCCATTCACGCGCGAAGAAGGTGACCAACCGAAGACGAGGGAGATGCATTTGCATCGATTGCCGTGGCCTTTAGATGAATTGGAAGCTCTTGGCGACGAGACTGTGGAAATGCGCGTGACCCTTTCGTACTTTATCGAACCCAATCCATCGGCGCGTGGTGTGAAATCACGCTATCGATATGAATCTCATGGCTTGCGATTTGATGTTAAGCGGGCAGTTGAATCCGAAGATGATTTCCGAGCGCGCGTTAATGCCGCAGCCCGTGATGAAGAGGAGGGAACTCGAAGCAAGACGGATGATCCAAATTGGATTGTCGGCACGCAGAATCGCCACAAGGGCTCGCTCCACTCGGACGTCTGGCGCGGGAGAGCCGCAGATCTTGCAAGTCGTGGCGTCCTCGCCGTCTACCCAGCGCTCGGATGGTGGAGGACACGCCCAGCTCTTCAACGCTACAACAAAGTTGCGAGGTACGCTTTGATCGTCTCCATTGATGCACGCGAGCTTGACGTTGATCTGTATACACCAATCGCAAATCAAATCGGTGTTGCTGTGGAGATTGAACAATAATGGAATTGCGCGTTGGAACTCTCGTGGTTCAAGCAACCAGACCCGAATGGGGTCCCGGTAAGGTGGTCAAAGTTGATGGAAATCGCGCTTACGTTGTGTGGCGTGATTTGCCTGACCGTAAAGCCAAGACCATGGTCACTTCCTCTCTCCAACGCGCTCCAGATCAGGAAGACGACATTCTCGACAACCTCCCGCCCCTTGTCGAAAAGGACGGCAAGCTGCTGCTGCCGAAAGCCAGGATCACCTTTAAGCAGGCGGTCGACACATTTCTCGGCTACTTTCCGCAAGGCTTTTACGACTTAGGCTTCATCGGTAACAGTAAAAAGAAAGGTGAGCGGTTCTACAAGGTGGCTGCTCATGAATATTACGCCGCAAATCTTGGCGGGGGTCGCTTCCGAGAGTTACTGGAAAACGATTTAGCAAGTCTTGTGCAAGAGGTAGACAGATGCGTCGGCAAGGTTAACATGCTGCATATGACGGAAGCTGCCGCTTTCCGCGATGCGTTGCGCGATGATGGCGCCGCTCGTGCGTTGTTCGTAACCCTGGCAGATATATTGGACACCGAAGAGATCTCGGAAGCTGTCGTTGCTCCTTACTTCGAGGCGGTTTGTTCTTTGCCCGCTGAACGCGGCCCAGTGGCGAAGTGGACAGTGGCTACAATTATTCCTTTCCTTGCCCAACCCAGTCGGCACATGTTCCTCAAACCTGAAGTCACTAAAAAGGCAGCCGACTCGCTAGGTTTCGAGCTAAATTACCGGACCGAACCAAATTGGCTGACCTATAGATCCCTGTTACGCATGGCAGACATCTACGGGCAAAAGCTCGCCTATTTGAAGCCGCGGGATTTGATTGATGTGCAATCATTTTTCTATGTGGCATGCGGGGGCTACAAGTCACTGGGTGTGAAGTCGTCAAAGTCGGATGAAGCCCGCAGAAAAGAGTTTCTGGGTAAGATCGAGAAAGAAGGTCGATCTAGTCCCGCAGGTTTGCAATGGGCGAAGTTTACCGAACTTCTATACGAATCTCGGAGTGGTGAATCCGACCGGCCGCCGGTTCCGCTGATACTCGCCGCTTCCTCTGAATCTAACCAGTCGAAACATGAGCGACTATCGGAGCAGCTAAGTTGGGCGATTCGACGCGGTTGTCTTGATGCAGCACTCGCATTCCTTGAGAAACTGCCCGATGAGAATTGGAATCAGGGTTCGCGTGAGGATTGGAACAAAGACTGGTTCTGATTAATGGGAGGTGGACCTTATGGAATTTCTTATCGCCGACACGTTCACCAGCAGTCTGGGCAGACTGACAAATGAGGAACAGAGGGCTGCGAAGACCACCGCCTTTGAGCTTCAGATGAATCCTGCGCACCCCAGCATGCAATTTGAGAGGGTAGACAACGCAAAGGACAAAAACTTCTGGTCCGCTCGGGTTAGCAGAGACATCCGCCTCATAGTGCATAAGACCGGTGCGAGCGTCGTCTTATGCTACGTGGCTCATCACGATCCTGCTTACCAATGGGCGGAACGTCGGAAACTCGAAGTTCATCCAAAGACTGGAGCAGCACAGTTGATCGAGATACGCGAAACTGTGAAGGAAATCGTGATACCCAAGTACGTGGAGGTTGTAGAGCCTGCGCCTACGAAGCCGCCCTTGTTCGCGCATATCTCCGATGACGATCTACTTGGTTATGGGGTGCCAACCGATTGGTTGAAGGATGTACGCCAGGCCAACGAAGACTCCATTCTAGACCTGGCCGACCATCTACCGGGCGAGGCAGCCGAAGCGCTGTTGAATTTAGCCACTGGTACGAAACCGCCGATGCCGCAACCAGCCGCAGCAGGAGCCGATCCCTTCGCGCATCCCGATGCCCAACGCCGGTTCCGTGTAATGAGCAACGTCGAGGAGTTGGAGCGGGCGCTCGATTACCCGTGGGAGAAATGGGGCATCTTTCTCCATCCAGCGCAGCGGGAATTGGTTGAGAAAGATTACAGCGGACCGGTGCGTGTTTCAGGCTCGGCAGGGACAGGAAAAACCATTGTTGCTCTGCACCGCGCCGTGTATCTTGCTCGCTCTAATGCGGACGCGAGGATCCTGCTCACAACATTTTCAGACACACTCGCAAATGCCCTCCAATCCAAACTTCTCAGGCTCATTAGTAATGAACCACGTCTCGCAGAGCAAATAGAAGTTTACTCGATGAATTCCATCGGCCGGCGACTTTATCAACTAAACTTTGGAAAACCACAGCTCGCTTCCGGCGAGGTCATACGCGAGCTGCTCGAAGAGACAGCCGGCAAAGTAGAAGGCCACAACTTCAGCATTCGCTTTTTACAGACCGAGTGGGAGCAGGTTGTGGATGCATGGCAGTTGGATAATTGGGAAGAGTATCGGGATGTGGCGCGACTGGGACGGAAAACCAGATTACCTGAAAAACAGCGTTCCGTGCTTTGGTCTATCTTCGAGCAGGTTCGGTCTAGTCTAAAGAGTCGTGAACTGATCACCGAGGCCGAAATGTTTACGCGCTTGGCCTCTCATCTTGCCGCAAGTACGAAGACGCCCTTCGAGTTTGCCGTCGTGGATGAGGCACAGGATATCAATCCATCTCAACTGAGGTTTCTCGCCGCATTAGGCGGCGGCCGGCCCAATAGCCTATTCCTTTCCGGGGACATGGGCCAACGAATTTTCCAGCAGGCATTTTCCTGGAAGTCATTGGGTGTCGATATTCGTGAAAGGTCACAGACTCTGCGCATTAACTATCGAACGTCCCACCAGATCAGAACGCAATCAGATCGATTGCTGGGACCGGAAGTGTCTGATGTGGATGGCGTCACCGAATCACGAGAAGCGATTTCAATCTTCAACGGACCACAACCTGATATTCGAGTATTGGACACCCCGGAAGACGAAATTAAGACTGTCGCTGAATGGCTTTCAGAGCTGAAGAACGAAGATGTGAAAGCTCACGAAGTCGCAGTCTTTGTGCGGTCGGCGGCTGAGTTGGATCGAGCTCGTGCGGCAGTTGAGAAAGCCGGCTTCGCATTTAAGGTTCTCGATGACCAACTTCAAACAACGAGCGGTTATGTTTCGATCGGCACGATGCATCTTGCCAAAGGGCTTGAGTTTCGAGCCGTTGTGGTAATGGCTTGCGACGATGAGGTAATACCATTGCAGGCTCGAATCGAGACTGTGACTGACGACGCTGATCTCAAGGAAGTCTATGATACTGAGCGCCATTTGCTCTACGTTGCATGCACCCGCGCGCGCGATTATTTACTGGTAACTAGCGGAAATACTCCATCGGAATTTCTGGACGATCTGCGTAAATAACTATGGCTTTTCAAACACCCATTACGGTCAAAGAGGCTATCGATGCTGTTCATAACAAGAAGTACATGCTTCCGGCGATTCAGCGAGAGTTGGTCTGGAACAGCCATCAAATCGAACGTTTATTTGACTCGCTGATGAGAGACTATCCGGTCGGCTCTTTCCTATTCTGGCACGTCGATAAGCGAAAGAGTCAGGATTATCAGTTTTATGAATTCATCCGCGATTATCATGAGCGCGACCGAAAACATAACCCCAAGGCAGATGTTCATGGCGACGAAGACATAACGGCCATTCTAGACGGACAGCAGCGCCTTACCTCGCTGTACATTGGCTTGCGCGGCAGTTATGCCGAAAAAGAACCCATGAAGCGATGGGACAATGATGCTGCATTCCCGCCCAAAAGACTGTACCTAAATCTCATTAAGAAATACTCAGACGAGGAGGATGATGGGCTTGACCTCGAGTACGACTTCTATTTTATGAGTGAGAAAGAGTTGAAGGACAAAGTAGATGAGAATCACTTCTGGTTCCGGGTCGGCGACGTGCTTCAGTTCAAGAAACAATTTGAAGTCAATAAATACTTAATCCAGCAAGGCCTAATGAGTTTGTCGCCAGAAAGAGCAGAATTTGCTAACCAGACCCTCTTCAAGCTTTATTCGGTTATTCATGAAGAAAGAGTCATCAACTACTTTCTGGAAAAAGGCGAGGAACTTGACAAGGTCCTGAACATCTTTGTTCGCGTGAATAGTGCAGGCACGCCGTTGAGCCATTCCGATTTATTGCTCTCGATAGCTTCCGCAAGCTGGAAAGAGAAAGATGCAAGGGAAGAGATTACTGGCTTCGTGGATGAAATTAACAAAGTTGGCGAGGGCTTCAACTTCAACAAAGACTTCGTCTTGAAGACCTGCCTCGTGCTTTGTGACTTTCCCGATATAGCCTTCAAAGTCGACAACTTCAACAAGGCGAATATGCTCAATATCGAGCGAAGGTGGGAACAGATTACAGAGTCCATAAGGCTCTCTGTGAATTTAGTCTCAGCGCTCGGGTATAATCGCGATACGTTGGTATCGACGAACGCCGTAATCCCTATTGCCTATTACATTCTGAAGAGAGACACACCGCATAACGTTGTTAACTCCTCCCATTTTAAGGATGACCGGAACAAAATTCAGAAATGGCTTATCGCATCGTTGTTAAAACGAGCGTTCAGCGGCTCTCCCGATAATGTGCTTCGTCCATTGCGTCAAGTCATTGAACGGAGTCACGACGAGTTTCCCTTGGAGGAAATCGTCGGGGAATTCAGGGGCAAGCCGAAGTCCTTGACGTTCAATGACGACGAGATCCATAACCTTTTCGATTATCAATACGGTAGTGCGTACACATTCTCAACGCTTGCCGCCCTCTATCCAACGCTTGATTTTCGAAACAGATTTCATCTGGATCACATTCACCCCAAGACTCTCTTCAAACGCCGCAAGCTGCTAAAGGGAGGAATATCCGAGGACAGATTGGATTTCTACCTGGATGAATTTGATTTCCTCGCTAATCTTCAGCTACTCGAGGGTCTCGAAAATATTGAAAAAAGGGACATCGATTTCAAGAGTTGGTTTGAAAAGAATGTTCCTCAGGAGGCTCGGTGCGACTACATGAATAAGCATTATATTCCAGACGTCGACTTGGCCCTGGAGAATTTCGAAGAATTCATCAACGAGAGAAAGAAATTAATGAAGGCTAGGTTCGAGGGTTTGCTGAAGATCTAACGCCACTCGCGCGCGTTGCACAATATGCGATCGTGAGTGGCTATAAGGCAGATAATGATCTTGTTGGGCAATGACCTTCTGACGCAATGTCGTGTTTAGTCAAGAGCGGATCGCGCATTCTGATTAGCATCTCCTTATCGGCTTGTGGATTTAGAGAGGACGATGAGACGCCGTAGCAGGGGAGGGAGTGTTTGGCAAGAGACAGCCAGACGAGGGTCGGACGCTTGCCTGCCTTAGCGCAATGTACACGGCCCTCATGGCCCCCACTCCCAAAATAGACCTCGGCAGTCTCCGTTAGATAAATTTCTGAGTGTATCGCGGCAATACCACCAACCATCGTGAGATCGATATCGTCGAATACCAGTTGGAAAATCTTCGACGACTTTGAAGATATCGAACGAGTTCAGCTTCGTTAACGAGCAAAAAAGAAATGGCTGTCTCGGAGCGGCAACTGTAGTTCAAATCTAGCCGTTACGGGCCATGAACATGGGAATTCGCTTTAGTAATGGTAACGCCAACAGGGTAACCGTAATCAACTTCCTCTCCAGGTTGTGGAGTTTGATCGACAATCAATCCAGGCTCAAGTGGTAGATCGTAGCGTGTCGCCAGTAGTTGAATGTTTAAGTTAGAGGCGTGAAGTTTGGTTTCGGCGTTTTCATAACTCAATCCTTTGAGCGCCGGTACCCTGGTTTGAGCTGGTCTCGACTGGCGCTCCTGTTGTACGTCTAAACGGAGCGCCAAGAGTGCGACTGCCGGCAAGACTATATAGACAATGAACGCTACGGTCGCAAGGACTGTGATTAGTAGTTTGTTTCTGCCTCGCATGCTGTAGCCAACGACTACGCCAAGTAAAAATCTCATTTGTTCTGTTCCTTTGGATCTTTCTTATGATCGCAGGGTCCGACTGTCCGCCCCTATTTACTCTGCTTAGTGTTTTGGGTGGAATTTACGCACGTGATCGCGGAACAAACCGGGGAGAAAACCAAAAACGCCCTTTGGGTGCAGTATTTGAGGTCACTGCACTGATACTTTATTCCTTGCGAAATGCGGAGGAGCCCCAACAACGGGCTAGTGGGAAAATGCCGGTAGTGGGGCCACAGTTCGACCCGCTGTAGCCCGGCAATGGAAGCGGGTATAACGAAAGGCGTTTGGACGCTTCAAGAATTGCCGACAGCGTGAAAGGATTATCAAAATGCCAGACTATTCAAGAAAACAAAACACAAACAATTACCACCAACGCACCGAAAGACAGTTAACCAAATCAGACGAGTTATTGAGAGATTTAGAGACTAAGGTAGGCTCACTTGATGAGCTCATAGAGCGTGACAGGGCGGTATCAAGTTGGCTTGCTGCCAGCCGAACAAACTTGGAAGCAATCTACCGCGACGAAGACGTATTCAACGGGCTTGAGACTGCAACCGGACTCGATCTAAATGACTTGACGCACCTTGACATCATTGAACGCTTGAAGGGAAAGGTCAAGGAGCGCATCGCTGCTTTGGATGAGATACGAGAGCGAACACGCATTCAAGACGGAAAGGGCTAGGAGCAACACTGTTACCCCACTACCAAAATGCCGGTCCTAAACTGAAGTAGGCTGTAACGGGTGTATAATGGCAGAGCACCACGATATTACATAAGGGGCTTGGCAGACTTTTGGCAGACTACGTTTACATTCTGATCAATCTATGAGTGTTGAGATGACTTCTCTAACCGCCTTCATCAATGTTTAGAGCCGTAAGAATGATTACGTGTTATGAGAGTTGAGCTGGGACGGCGTTGACACGGTAGGGGTCTGGGGTTCAAATCCCCACGCGCCTACCAGTACTCTCAATAACTTACCAGTAAAACCACGTGTCTCCGTTGCTCCAAACTGCTCCAATCCAAATGATATATGCATAGACAGAATAACTTCCCGAGGTTAGCTCACCACACGACAGGCGCAGTTGTCTCAGGAAAAGTAATTACGCTAGCGATCATGTTACTGGCCCTGGCATGCGCATCTGGAGATAGTAAAGTGAATCAGCAGTCTCCTTCTCAGGTGCCGGCTGGTAACGCGCCTGTTGGTAAGGGAGATCTGGCGCCTGATTTTACCCTGCAGGATCAGAATGGCAACCAGGTAAGGCTCTCAGAGGCGCGGGGGAAAAACCCTGTGGTGTTAGTCTTCTACCGCGGCTATTGGTGACCGTACTGCGCTCGGCAGTTGGCCGAATTAAGATCTCTCTTGAAGAGGGACGAGGAAGTAAAGCTTTATGCCATCAGCGTTGATCCTCCGGATGTCAGCAAAGACTTTGCCGCCAAGATTGCCGCAGACCGGAAAGGGGCTGTTAACTTCCCGATTCTTTCCGATCCGGATCACAAAGTCATTGGTGCGTACGGCTTGCGAGATCCGGCTTACGAAGGGCAGAAGGTCTTTGGAATTCCACATCCGGCCGTTTACGTCATTGATAAGGAGGGAAAGGTCGCCTGGTCTAGGATTGAATCGAACTACCGCGAGCGTCCAACCAATCATGAGATACGCGAGGCACTTAGTGTCGTAGAATGAGCTTTCTCAGCCTCCTGTGCGCGCCATGGACTCAAGGAACCTCTGATTAAGTTCAAAAGGTGCACAACACCGAAGGTGTTCGCGAATGCCAGCCCAGGGCAACGCCCTGGGGACCCGACTCACTGCGCGGCCTTCTGAACACCAAAGGTGTTGGCTAATTGTTCCTAACCTGCGTCAGCCCGTCGTTGATTTCCAGGTACTCGTGAGATCAGAGGTTCCTTTACTGGCCGTCCGATGACAGGCTTTATTTATCTCAGCCCTTCGGGCTACAGTGTAAAGGCGAACCTCAGGAGGTGGTTGAGAAAAGGTCTCAGGTTCGTCTCATCAGTTCCCGAGAATTAACCTGAGACGGTAAGGGGTCTGGGTTCAAATCCCCGCGCGCCTACCAATTTATTCCCACATCCTCGGGAGAAGGCTGCACCTTGACTCGTCAAATATCTCCTTTCAAATGAACATCGGGATGACTCCGTTTTTGCGCCTTAGGTATTTCTGCTTTCCGCCAAGATTGTTCGGCGTGGTCCTAATCTTTGTCGTGTTGTTTGCCACATACAACACCACCCGTCCGAACGTCTGCTCCACCCAACCGCCGCAGTTTAAGATCATTGGTTACGTCTTCGGTCCCGCGAACATCCACGACATTGGTGCCGAGAAGCTCACCCACATCAACTATGCATTCGCGCTGGTAAGTGAAGACGGTGAGATTGTGTTAAAAAATCCAGAAGCACCTGCCCGCCTGAGCCAACTTCAGGCACTGAAGGCAAAGAACCCATCGCTCAAGATCATTTTATCGGTAGGCGGCTGGGGCGCAGACAATTTTTCTGACGCCGCTTTGTCCGACGCCTCACGAGACAGGTTTGCTAAGAGTGCGGTTGGTCTGATTAAGCGGTATGCGCTGGACGGTATTGATCTTGACTGGGAATACCCTGGACAGCCTGGCCCAGGCATCAAGTATCGCCCTGAGGACAAAGAAAACTTCACCTATCTGCTGAAGACTGTTCGGCAGCAGATCGACGCGCTCAGCGACGAGCGTAGACGTAAGGGCTCTGACCGGTACACGCTCACAATTGCTTCGGCCGCCGGTGACTATTTCAAATACACCGAAATGGAAAAGCTACACGCCTATCTCGATTGGATAAATATTATGGCCTACGACTTTTATACGAGCTCGGCAAAGACGACGGGACACCATACAGGCTTATACCGATCTCTAAGTGCCGGCGGTTCAAATGAATATACCGAGGCTTCAGTAAAACAGCATCTGGGGGCCGGAATTCCCTCACGAAAGCTTGTCGTTGGCGTCGCGTTCTACGGACGATCTTTTACAGGAGTGAAGCTCGAAGACAACGGCCTCTATCAGCCTTATCAAAATTACGCGGGTGAACATTCATACTCCGCATTGACCAGTAGCTTTGTCAACAAGCAAGGCTTCAAGCGGCTGTGGGACGATGCTGCCAAAGCACCGTACCTTTGGAACGCCGACTCAGCCACTTTCATTACGTACGATGACCCGGAATCGCTGAAGGAAAAAGCTGGGTTCGTCAAGTCGCATCATCTCGGTGGGATAATGTATTGGGAGCATAATCATGACCCTGCCGAGGTATTGTTGAGCACGATTTTCGAGCATCTGCGGTGAGTTGTATAGTTCATCCGGGCAAGATAGGCAGAAAGCATTTCCCACGTGGAGGCGATACATGAGAAAAGGAATGGTGATTCTGCTGGTAGCGGTGTTTTTGATCAGCGCTTGCCAGCCCGTGCACGCGGGCCAATCACCGAACTAGTCGCCACTCCTGTCGTGGTGGCAGGCGAACGGACAATCGCCCGTCGATTATGTCATCTCCAAATTCGAACGTGCCGACTGGGTCTTCTTAGGTGAATACCACCGCATACGTGATGACGTTAGGCTGGTCTCCGATCTGATCCCAGCGCTACACAGTCGTACGCGGGTGCGACATCTCGCCCTGGAGTCCCTCTGCCGCACGAAGACAGACGCAGCGAACGAATTGATCATGGCCACCACTTATGATCGCGGCGAGGTCATCGACTTCCTCCGGGAGCAGGACCCGTCGTGGCCGTATGAGGAGTACCTCGATCTGTTCCGCACCGCGTGGGAGTCGAATCGGGTCTTCGCAGAAGACCGTGGAGTGTTCCGCTTCATAGGCCTCCATCCCTGCATCGACTGGGAGGTCGTAAACTACAGTGAGAATCACGAAGATGTCGAACGGGAACTCGGGAAACAGAGCCAATACGATGAAATCATGGCGAGCGAGCTGGAGAAGAACCTGCTGAAGCCCGGCCACGCGGGCCTCGTCTTCACCGGAGTCGCCCACTCCACGGCAAAGTTCGTCGAGTATCGTCATGGCACAGACGAACAGCTCGTGCGGATGGGCAACATCGTCTTTCGCGAGCCATGGGCCGACAAGATGTTTTTCGTTGCCCTCCATGCGCCATTCTGGGATGCGGACGCGGGCGAGGAGATCTACCCGTTTGATGGCATCCTGGACCGGACGATGCGCTCCTACCGGGCACCCATAGGCTTCGACGTCGTGGGATCTCCCTTCGAGCACCTGGCGCACCAGCGGAAATCGGAACGGTCCATGACTTCCTACAGGTTCGGTAAGCTCTACGACGGGTATATTATGCACGGCACGCTGCTGAAGCAGATGATAGGGGTGACCTGTATCTCTGATTGGATCGAAACGGAGGCGGAGTTCCGCCACTTCTGGCGGAACCTGTCGAACAAGGAGGCATCGGAGCGCTTTGCCCGTGTGCCATTCTCCCAGTTTCGCCGAGACTTCTGTATGCCACGAGCGGACCACGGACTCCTCTTCCGCAATCGGTTCCGGAAGCTTCCCGATCTCAATTGAGGAGTCCATGTCTGGATATGTCTTCCATCATCTGACTCGACCTCTATTACTATTGCCGAAGGCTACTGGCAGGTTCACGCCCTCGTTAGGCCGCTAATGGGCGCAGCGAGCAGCTCGAGATCAAATCCTGCCACGACGGGCGCGTGTGCATACACCACATGCTGCCGGAACTGGCCGTCAGGATCTATGAGAAGAAAGCTGCTCAAGGCCTGAACTGGCCGAGGAATCTCGCGTCGATCCAAAAAACATCGCCGCCGGTCGCTTTCTCCCAGGAACCTCCGTATAGCCGGGAGAAGAAGAGGTACCTTCCGTCTGGAGTGACCATCGGACAGAACTCGTGCTCCTCGGTGTTGATTACGTCGCCGAGATGGATCGGCTCTCCCCACCTACCGTCGTCTAGGCGGAACGAAACGAAGAGGTCACCCCTCCCGGGGCTCGGCGGACGCCGGGATGAAAAGATCATGTAACTCTCGTCCGGCGCCACGAACGTGTCACCCGTCCCGAAGTCGCTGTTGATCGGCGGCCCGACGTTCACCGGCTCGGCAAAGCTACCGTCCGGAAGCCGCTGTGCGCGATATAGATCGCTGGGCCCCAGACCACCGGGACGGTCCGAGGAGAAGTACAGACTGCCGTCCCCGACCACGACGGGATACACCTCCACCGCCTCTGTGCTAATGGGTGGGGGCACCACGCGGGCGAGAGTCCACTCCCCCTCCACCCGATGGCTCACCCAGATGTCCCACGTCGGATTCTCGGGAGCGTACTCGTTCGCGTGCTGGCCAAGGAAATACAACTCCAGGCCATTGGGCGAAACCGCCATGTCACCGCTCACGTCGCCGGGAAATGCCGGGAGCCGCACCGGGTCACTCCAGCGGCCATCGGCGTAGACCGAATGGAACATGGTGTCCACACCAGCGACGTGGCGCCCGAAGAAGAACTCGCGCCCGTCGGGAGAAAACACCCCGTTGAACTCGATGGCATCGGTGTTGACGATCCCCGGCGCGAAGAGCTCGGGGGTGAGGCCAGGAACCGGTTGTCCAAAGTAGGGCAGAGATGGAAGGGCGGCCTCCCCCGTCGAGGTGGCGCCTTCCTTCCCGGTACTACATGCTGCTGCGACAACAATGCATACAGATGCCGTCAACAGTCGAATGATACGCACGCTGTGATTCAAGCTGGTCCCCCCCTTTTATGGACTAACGCCGGCATCACCCGCCGCGGCGAACTCTTGTGTTGTTAGGTCGCGGGCAAAGACAGAAGGCCGGATGCTATTTCTTGCTGCTCTCTATAATTTTCACATCCAAGCTTATCTGCTCCTTTCCTGTAACATCCCCGTCAACCTCTATCCGACCAGAAAACTCATTTTGGGTGTATTCGAGGTAAAATCTGCCGACTTTATGCCGCTGCTTTAGCTGGAGTAGAAGGGACTCGTTTTCGCTTGAGCAAACACAATGACACCCCCACACAGCAAGGAGATTAATAACGCGAGGGAAGCCGTGCGGCTTCTTAATTTGATAGGTTCAGAAGACATAGGTCGTTACTCCATACAATTCAACAGCGACCTAGCGACCAAGCTGACCGGGCCGCCGCGCACCACTGAACGAGGCTTACAAACTTCGCTTCGGCGGCTCCGGTCGAGCGCCTTGTTAGGCACCGACCTATGTCTGCTCGATCAGGCGAATATTAAGCCCCTGAATCTTCGACGGGTCAATCGTTACCTCTTTTCTGGATACAGAGCCGAGCAGGCCCTTCTCCCGAAGAAAAGCTTCTGCCCGCCGCAACGAGACAATGCTTATGACTAGCCCCTGGAGTTTATTCTCCCCAGCCCGAACGAGACGTATTCTGGGACCGTTGCCTACTTCCCACAGCCCTGGCGCGGACGGCCGCCCTGGCTCCAGTAACCTGCCCCAAAGCATCGTAGCCGCCTTCAAATCCGTCACTCCTATGATCACCTCTCTTATTGCCTTCACGCCTAGCGGCCCGCCACCCTTCCTCAATAACTCCTTGCGCAGGCGCTCATGACGTTGCCCCACATCAACATAAGTGGGGCTGTATTCGCTCAGGAAGATGTGTATCCCGGCATCCGCCGGTCTATCAGAGTCGGAAAATTGCAACAATGTAACATTCGTGAATAGGGTCTTCTTCGAGCCGTCTGGGCTCGTTGAGACGAAGGGACGTACTTCACCATACTTAATACCTCGTCGGTCTAATTCCGTCAGGCACTCAGCCAGCGGGGCGGGCTCGAATCCAAACCCGACTAGCTGCGCGCCTGATGACTTCTGCCCTGGGAATTGAATCGCTTCAACGTTTACGTTGCCGAACCCGACTCCTCCGCTCGTCACGCCTCCGCGGGTCGCCAGGGGCCAGGCGACCGGCAGTTGCAGCGTTTCTGTGAAGAATGCGTAAAGATTTGCGGGGGCATCTGCCCTGATCATGATGTGATCGATCTGTCGGATGGGATGTGTCGCCTGTGGCATTGCATGCGAAGCAAGGCTGAGTCGGTTAATTGCGACTAAGATCGCGGCCATCGAAATAATAATAATAATCTTTCGTCGCCTCACGGGTGTATATCCCTTCTTTGCGGATGAAAAGCCGATTCAAGTGGCTGATCACCGTGACATTAGGCGCCTAACGTCTGAGTTGACGTGGGGCGAAACCGCCCCCACGCAACTCCGAGTTAAAAAGACAACGCCAAAGAAAGTCGCTGTTTCGCCCTCACGTCCATGACTTGTTATACGTCCCCGAAACGAGCCACAAGATTTTGACATGGCTCACGAACAACGTCGATTGCCCAAGATCGTGCGCGTTCCAATTCGGGTTGTTTGCGTGCAAGGGCTTCAGGAGACCAATTGAGAGCCTCAGCACCGACAGGAAGAGCATCAGTCTCAGATTCGACCGCCACAAAAGCCATCAGATCGTCGTCGTCGAGGTCAATATCGAGTTCGCCACGCAGCGAAGCGATTTTAGACGAACCATCCAACACGTCGATGCCGCCCGCGAGAATGTTGCGAGCCAGCTCAACAACGCGACGCCGTTGCATCGCAACATATTCTTCGTGGGACATTCGTTCGGCCATTCGCGAGGACGTATAACGCCCCGATTCAGCCGCGCCGCGCGAGCGCGACCACCTGAACCGGAGGGGATGAACATGAAATCAACGCAATCGCGGCGTCGGTCTGCAATCGGTTGTTGAACTAAATCCGCCTGCGGGCGGATAGATAAAGACTCACGTTGCTCGCTTACACTTTCGCTTTTCTTTAACCAGCTAACAGGGGCAGTATTCCTTCCAGGGAGGACCATGGTGTCTCTCAGCAAAAGAAACCACCA
>JBGSWR010000030.1:0-7269 GCA_041751855.1 Pyrinomonadaceae bacterium | reverse complement strand
TTTAGCGTCGTGGTCCTTCAATTTCAGCCTAACCCAGATCTCCTCCACTTTCCCTTCCGTGTCACCACGCACGACACCACACGCTTTAGCGTCGTGGTCTTTCAATTTCAGCCTAACCCAGATCCTCCTCCACTTTCCCTTGCGTGTCACCACGGAGAGAACAGAGATGGGGAAGATGGTGTGTTTGCATTTCAAACATTAGCTTGACGATACCTTGTCGTAGTGTTAAGACGATGCACCATTAGGATGACTAACGCACGCTCGGAAGGTTTTTGTTCATAACCCCACGAGCTTTTGTTTTTTGAATTCGAATAGTGCCTTGGGAGAATTGTTATGAAAACGATCACTCTGTTTATCTTATTGTTTGCTGGGTCGACGCTTTTCGCGGCCTGCGGAGCCCCGGGTGCTAACACCGGAGCAAATAGTGCAAACACAGATACGACCAAACCGGTTGCGGCCGCACCGACCGCCGACGCGTTGATGGCCCTCGACAAACAGGCCAATGAGGCTTATGTGAAGGGCGATTCAAAGTTCTTTGAGGGAATGCTGAGCGATAAGTTTGTCATTCTCACCGGCGGCGGCCAGCGAATGGATAAGGCCGCAACCGTCAAGATGATCGCCGGGGTCAAGTGCGACATCAAGTCAATGGACCTGACTGAGCCCGGGATGTCGATGATCGACGCCGACACGTATGCCCTCACCTATAAGGCCACTTGGGACGGCACGTGCGACGGCCCCGATGGCAAGCCGATGAAGGTGCCGAGCCCAGTCCGTTCGTCCAGTATCTGGGTCCGCAGCGGCGAAAAATGGCAGGCGGTCTTCCACGGCGAGAATTTGATCGTCGATCCGAAAGCTCTGCCTCCGCCGGCTGCACCGGCAGCCAAGAAGGAAGAGCCGAACAAGGATGACAAGACTGCGGCTAATTCAAATTCGGCTTCTAACACCGCTGCTCCGGCCAAGGCCGCGCCGGATGCCAACACCGACGCTCTCGTCAAGGTCGAACTCGCGTTATGGGAAGCATGGAAGGAACACGACGCCAAAAAGCTTGATGATCTGATGGCAAAGGACGTTTCCTTTGTGAACATATTCGGCACCTACCTTGCAACCAGGGACGATGCAATGAAGGACTGGACCGAGGCCGGTTGCCAGGTCAAGAGCGTCAGCGTCAGCGATGGCTTCGCCACGGCTCTTTCTCCGACCGTCGAGATGCTCACGCGCAAGGGCACGGCCGACGGCACTTGTGGCGGTCAGGAGATCGGAGGAACTGCTATTTGGGGCGTGTCGATCTATGTTAAGGAAGGCGATGCGTGGAAGTTCGCTTTTGGCATGAATTTGTCCGCTATGTAGATCTGCAAATCGCATGCAGTTTTTCAATAAGCTAGCAAGGAGTCTTAAAACCATGTCACAGCGATTAACAGCAAACCACTCGATAACGAAAGTTTGCGGACAGCAGTGGCTCAACAAAAGGTAGAGAACTTCGCGCTTGTGGTTTTAATGTCGGTTCTGTCCGCAAGAATCATCCATGGCCGCTTGTTAACAACAGGCGGCGTTATTTCGTGGCCTCTTTTACTCGCTAATTTGGTACAATCCCATCGCTCAAGAAATGTTAGTACCACGATGACAGAACGCGGCAAAATTCACAGAGGAAGCATCGTCCTGGACGAGCCAATCGATCTGCCCGAGGGCACTGAAGTTATTGTTCATGTCGAGCCGGTTGTGCACGAGCACGCAAGCGCCGGCAATGGAAATGAATTTGAGAACCTGCCGTTCTTTGGGATGTGGGCTGATCGCGATGAGATGACTGACAGCGCTGCCTGGCTGCGAAAGGAGCGCGACAAGTGGCAACAACGCCTCACGCAGCAGCGCTAATCGATTCAGACGTTCTGATCGACGCTGCTCGCGGCCATCTTGAGGCGAGGGCTTTCTCAACGACCAGAATCGAGCTTTTCGCGTTCAGATCAGCACCATCTCCGCAATGGAGTTAATCGTCGGCTGCCGAAACAAAATAGAACTCAGCCAAACCAAACGTTTTCTTGAACCTGTTCGGATTCTCCCAGTCGACCAAATTATCGGACACGGCGTATTCTTTGATTGAGACATTCACTCTCAGCCACGGGCTGATGATTCCGGACGCGCTGATTGCAGCCACGGCCCTCGAGAAGGGCTTGACCGTCCATACCAAGAACACGCGTCACTTTCAGATGATTCCTAAACTTGAAGTGGTTCGCCCGTATTGATCGGAGTGGGGCACCGTGACCACTTCGCCTCTCCCTGAACAGATCGAACTCCATCGCGACCGGATGTGGCGGCGCGACGAAGACGTTCGCGTTGAAAGCGCTGTTGACGCGGAACGTTTCATCGAAGATGTGGGCTTTGCAAATACGCTGACAGATACTCGTCGCGCCGGTCCATCGTTGTACATTGCGGTGTGCGGTCGCCGCGATGTTAGTTTGCCTCGCAACGTACAAAAGGACGAAGAGACGCGCCTCACCTGGTACCTCAAGGACGAAGTCATGCGCCGCGGCCGCGTTTATTACGCGAAACTCGCGGGGGGACGCTCGATGTTTGTCGCGCCGGCTCTAATAAGCCATTTTGCCGCCATCTGGATGCCACGGCGCAAGGACGAGCCCGAAGTTTTGTCAGACGCAGCCCAGCGTGTTCTGAAAGTGCTCCGGCGCGAACACGAACTGGCCACCGCGGATCTCCGTGCGGAAAGCCGAGTCACCGAACGTGCGGCATTCACACGCGCCCTCGATGAGTTACAACGCCAGATGAAAGTGATCCCTCAGGACGTCATCTATCAACCGACGTTTTCCTATATCTGGATGCTGGCCGAAGACCGCTTTCCGGAAGAGCTGAGAAAACGGACGGCCCGCAAGACCGCACTGCGAGAGATCGCTCGGGCATATCTGGCGGGCGCCGGGATGTCTGTACTTGGCGAGACCGCGCGTGCTTCCGGTTTGAGCCGCGTTGAAGCGGGCTCCGGAAACCATCAACTGGTAGACGAAGGATATGCGGTCCGCCTCAGGCAAGGGATCTACGCGCTTGCATCATTGAAGAACGACTGACATCGCAGTCCGGACCGGGACAGCAATGTGTCCGTCATAAGAACACGATGATAACGCCTTCAGTAGACCAGTTCGAGATCAAGACGAAAGAGAATGCAAGGGGCGCTCTTGCGTTTCCGGCGGGACAGCGCGGGAAGGGTCGTGGCTGTCGCCTACAGCAACCCGTTGGTCCGCAAAGTCACATTCACGCGAGTGAGCGAACGCTATTGTTGGCTGAATCTCAATCGGCGCCATTGTTAGAGTTTACTCATTGGGGACCTATGAACTACGTATGTGTTCGCGATCTTATCGTGCCAGGTCTGATGCTTCTTACTGAATGCTGCCCACAAACACCCGATAAATAGCGGGAGAACAGACAGTATTTTCGAAATATTCCGAAGTAGCGCCTGCCTAAAAGTAAGCGGCAAACCTCCCTCAGATACCACCATAGCACCAACCGCCCGTTTCCCGATCGTCGCGTGGATACCCGAAGACTCCATAATTATGCAGTAAATGATCCAGACAATAAGACTAGCGTTTCGGATGAGATTCCTTTGGAATAAAAACTCGCCTTTGGCTTCAAGATCATGAATGTTATTGAAGTAGCGACGCATTACAACATCGAATCCTAGAAAGAGATAGGCGAACAGAGCGAGCGCAACAACGATAGGGATAATGTCTATCAGAAAAGCAACGAGCCTTCTCCAAAATCCGATGTAATTCATTTCTCTTTCAGCGACTCAACCTAACGCTGAGCACGTCTTTTCGCTACTTGATGAAGCAATCCAACGTTAAGTAACCCGCAACCCACCACTTTCTGAAACTCCAGCGAGATGATCTCCAGTAAACATTGGCGGTGACAGGTCGAAAATAGAACTGCGACAAGTCGTCTAACGTTAGACTTGAAAGCACTTGTAATCATTTTTCTACTGGTCTCACCACATTGCTAGAGCCAATGCTAGTACAGCCTAATGCTCGGATCCCCCGCTGCCCGACGATGGCACGCAAGCCACATCGCAGTTTACAACGTTGATGAGAGGCACGCTGAGGGCCGCTGTTTTTAGATTCCGGCTTGCCTGGAATCTCCTTTCAACAATTCTGGCTTCCATATCATTGTCATTAGAATATCTGTGAAGCTCTTGTAAAACTCAATGGCGTGGGGATTAGCATTGGCCATAACCAAGCGCCTCACTTTCCGAACGAGTGGTATGTCTTCAGGCTTTAGCACTGCCACTACATCTTTCTCGCCATCTGGAACCTCAGACACAAGCTCAAAGAACAGGCTCCAATTACCATTCGCTATGCCTTGAAAGGCTTTGAGGAAAGTTTCGCGACTCGTTTTAGGTTTTGCTCGAGGCTTAATCAGCTCAGGACTATTCAGTAATGCTCGCAAATTATCTCTGGCCCTCGCGGAGAAAGCTGAAGCATCTAGTTGCTTCAAGGCGCGCAGGGATTCAGACGTAGCTTGGCTCATAAGAATCCAGAGGGCATGTTCTCGACCCGGATGATCGGCTTGCCCGATAATTTTCAAAAGTGCTGGTGTAGCTTGAGCCTCTTCCATACTCTCGTAGATGAAAAGAGCACCCTGAAAAGTCTTGACCTCATAAGCACCGTGCCGAGGAAGAAAATACCTGGCGTGAGGATACTTCAACCAGCGGTCTCCCGCCGTGGAAACATCGAATCCTTCAGTGCCAAGTCGCGCGAGCGTCTCGACCCATATTTGGAGATGTACGTTGTCTAGATCAACAAGTGTGTAATTACGAATTTGGATAGTTTTCGACTCAGGCGAGGGGTCTAGCGACACGAGCAAATTACTTCCATCAAAGCGAAACCACCGATCGGCATCGGGACCCTCGAGGGCGGTGCGGAGGCATGGGATCAATTCTTGAGGATTGGCTTGCGCCATATTCCACACCTTGTCCATAGCTGCGACTTTGGCATCACGCTCACTATCCGAGAGCTTTGAAGGTTTGAAGTTGTAGGTTGCTTTAATGAGCGCCTGAAAGTTTGAGCAAGACTCTTTAACCTGAGCAGCTGCAACCAACGGAAGAGCCATTACTAACAGCATCATTGTGAGGATATGTTTCATTTGTTCGATCTCCTTAAAGTTGTAGAGAGGAGTGGGAGCATCTGATGCCAGGAATTACCCTCCGCATTCAACGCCGATAGATTCAAGTCTCGAGATGAAATCAGCGCTAATTGCCGTCGGGTGCATGCCGTTGTTACGCGCTGTCCGGGAGGAACACCAACACTTTTTTCACATCTGAGTCGTTCCTCCCACACCCGGCGTAGTTCAACACAGAAATGTGTGGCGGCTACTCCCGTGTAGCGTGCGTTGCGTTCACTCTCCGCGCCACACTAATTCTTAATACGTTGGCCGTCGCCGTCGGGAGAATGATTTTCACAACCTTTCCCACCAAGTTGCTCCGCGGAATCGTCTTCGGCGACCAAAGTCGACTGCCTTCGCTCTCGGGACGGTTGTCAGCCAACAGAAAGTATTGGTTGGCGGGAATCCGAACCGGCGACATCTCGCGACATCGGAATCCTTCACCATCGTGGTCAGGACAGGGTTTTGTCGCGAAAGGTTCCTTTTGCCTGCGGCCATTCACATACAGACGGCCGCTACGAATCGAAATGACCTCTCCTGGTAAGCCGACGATACGCGCGACGATCTGCATCGACGAAGCATAAGTCTCTGGAGTCGCTTGGTATTGGCGTCGGACCACGACGATATCAAATCTGCGCGGAAGTCGACTTGAATAGAACGATTCATCAACCACAAGTCTGGAATTGATCGGAATCCCAGGCAGCATCGAGCCAGTCTTAGCAATCGTTTCTCTGTCCCGCTCTTGACCGGACGTAATAGAAGCGATCGAGACAATATGCAAAAGCAGTGCAATTGCAATTTTCATCGCAACCATAAGACGGCCAACGACTCGGTTCACAGGCGGCGAGCGGAGCGAGCCGTCCTGTGCAACCGATGTTAGGCTTCGCCACATTGTTGCAACTACTTACCTTTCATCCACGCTTTATGTCCCGCTTCAATAGACGGTGGGTTTGTAAAAATCTTTTCGTTATACTCAACGTTGATATTCGACCTTTCTTTGTGACCATCTTCCAGCTCAATCGTTAGCGGAACTTTTTACCTCACTTCGCAGGCGGCTCACCTTCAACCAACCTGACTTCCAGATAATCGAACTCCTCTACTATCGAAGACGCTTCTGCGAGCGCCACCTTCTTACGATCCTGATCTAAAAAGATCTTCTTCGTGTACACCACTACCTCGAATACGTAATCGCCTTCTGCACCCTTCGGCTTCGTTCGGATGCGATACGGGCCGAGACGTGCCCCTCCGAGCTTTTCATTAACAATGCTTCCGACCCGAGAGGCCATGCCCCACTCAGCGAATTCCAGTGTCGAAAACAAATGGGTTGCTAGTGCGGGTTTCTGTTCAAGGATGAGCTTCAGTTGTGAAAAGGGGAACGTGGCTCCTGCAGTTGCAAACGCAGCGGGTGAGAGCAGCAAGACGAAACAAACAACTGCAAGAGTTCTCTTCATAGATACCTCTATCAAGCTCATTAAAACATGCGATAAGCGAAGACGCCCAACTCTTGATTATCTGGTTTCCTAACAAGTCTGTTGAAGCTTCGTGCTTCCGAATATAACAGAAGGCCCAATTTGGCCAAATAGTTCAAGCATAAGATGACGCTCAATATCCTGGCTGTCCGGTTTTACTAGGAACCCTAATAAAAATGGCTGAGCTTCCTTTATTTGAGATGAAACTCGGATAAGAATGTCTTCACGATCATAACCAGAAACTTCCTGAAAACGATCTCGCGGGGCCGGAGCCGGAGTTCGTGACTTGCCTGCCGCACCATTCATATCGAGAGCGCGTGTAAAATCGTTCTTTCCGTGTCGCTGCACAAGACACCACACGCTTTAGCGTCGTGGTCTTTCAATTTCAGCCTAGACACACCGCCTTCCCCTCTCTGTTCTCTCCGTGTCACCACGCAAGAGACCACACGCTTTAGCGTCGTGGTCCTTCAATTTCAGCCTAACCCAGATCCTCCTCCACTTTCCCTCCGTGTCACCACACACGACACCACACGCTTTAGCGTCGTGGTCCTTCAATTTCAGCCTAACCCAGATCTCCTCCACTTTCCCTTCCGTGTCACCACGCACGACACCACACGCTTTAGCGTCGTGGTCTTTCAATTTCAGC
>JBGSWR010000029.1:0-11168 GCA_041751855.1 Pyrinomonadaceae bacterium | reverse complement strand
AGCATAGACCACGCTTGCCTTGTGCACATCCATTGCTACATACTTATCGTTGTCCATAGGGCTCTCCTTTTGGTGAAAGTTGTTTGATTTGAACAACTGCAACTTACGCCATTAGGGGCGCCCTTTCATAATGCGTGGAGCTTCAACCTCGGCCTAACCCAAAGCGACCCAAACATCACTCCAGACACCACAGGCTTTCAGCCTCGTGGAGCATCAACTTCGACCTAACTAACCACCGCGCGACAAGCATAAGACACCACGGGCTTCAGCCTCGTGGAGTATCACCTTCCGCCTAACACAAAGCGACCCAAGCATCACCCCAGACACCACAGGCTTCAGCCTCGTGGTCCTTCAACTTCCGCCTAACCAAACCCAGACCGCTCGATCACGCAAGACACCACAGGCTTCAGCCTCGTGGAGCTTCAACTTCGACCTAACACAAACCGACCCAAACACCACGCAAGACACCACAGGCTTTCAGCCTCGTGGAGCATCAACTTCGACCTAACACAAACCGACCCAAACACCACGCAAGACACCACAGGCTTCAGCCTCGTGGAGCTTCAACTTCGACCTAACCCAAAGCGACCCAAGCATCACCCCAGACACCACAGGCTTCAGCCTCGTGGAGCTTCACCTTCGACCTAACAATGCCCACCGCTCGATCCCCGGTATGGTTTCTTGGGTTGGTTCTGTTAGGCGGAAGTTGAAGGACCACGAGGCTGAAGCCTGTGGTGTCTTGTGTGGTGTTCGGGGGTTGGTTTTGTTAGGCGGAAGTTGAAGGACCATGAGGCTGAAGCCTGTGGTGTCTTGCGTGGTGTTGGGGTTGGTTTTGTTGGGCTGAAGTTGAAGGACCACGAGCTGAAGCCTGTGGTGTCTGGTGGGGTGTTGGGGGGTTGGTTTTGTTAGGCGGAAGTTGAAAACACCATTACTTCAAATCCGTGCGATTCCGATTTTATGCGGAACCGGATAAAATCGAACACCGGAATCAAGGATTGTTAAGTGGGCCGGCCTGAGTAGGTTGCCCGACACTGGCTTCCGTTCTTATGCGAAAATAGCACAGGAAATCCCCAGACAATGAGTCAATCAACCACCCCCCAGTTAGATAAACTGCGTTCTTTTAAACCCGCACGGACACGTCCGGCCAAGTCGGCTCGCTATTTCTACAGCGTGGCTGCAATCATTATGCTCCTAATTATGTTCACCGGCTTTTACCCGTACTACCTGCGAGGCGAAGGTATGGGAGGGCGGGGAATCTCGCCTCAGTTGGTGACACTGGTTCTCATTCACGGCGCGTCGATGACGGCTTGGATGGTTCTCTTCCTGGTCCAATCGTTGCTGGTTCCGGCGCGAAAGCTGCGACTCCACATGAAACTCGGGTGGGGCGCCGTTGCGGTGGCCCTCGTCGTCTCCATCAGCGGGTTTATGGTCGCGGTCCAATCCGTCCGTCCGATCCCGGAAATTCCTTTTTGGGGCATGGCATATCGGGAATTCCTGATGGTCATGCTGGCGGAGGTTACACTCTTCACCTCATTTGTCACGGCGGGCGTGCTGACCCGCAAGCGGCCGAAGATCCACCGTTCGATGATGCTGCTGGCGAGTTTGAGCATTCTGGCTGGCGCGACAGTGCGCATTCCATTTCTTTTCCCGATCTTCGGCGAGGGTGGATGGGTGGGAATTTTCGGCCCCATCTTCACTCTGGGTGCCGTGTTTCTGCTCATCCGTTCCCTGCTGGGCCGAGCCTTTGATCATTGGCTTGCCGCGGGCTACGCCGTTATCGTTGTTATCTATGTCGCGGCGTGTAAGTTTGCTGTGAGCAGTGCCTGGAGCTATTTGGCTAAAGCAATCTTCAACACCTGAGCCTAACTTAGATAGTTAGGCGGCAAGTGCAAAGGAGGAGTCCGATGTCAGGCATGACCGATAGAGTTGCATTGCTTTGGCGCGAGCAGTGGGATCGGAAGGGCAACCGCCGAGGCCTTCGCCGCGAAGGGGTTTGTACAGAATCTATTGCCGTCTAAAGGCTGGAGCGATGGCCTTCTCAAAATTAAGTGGGCCAATAGAGTGTGCAAATAAAACGACGGTGAACATGCCAATCGAAAAGCTTTGCAGCAGACGATAGCAAGATGGCGAAGCGGAAGGGAGTTGCCACAGTCTGTCGCCCGTAGTGGACTCGCCGGTGATCGGCTTCTTTGGTTTGCGTGGGCAAGCCGCTGAGGATTAACGTTAGGCCGCATACTTGTTTGAATAGAGGACTTCTTGATGGCCACTGATGTTACCGCGACGTCGAACGTGAAACAGGCCGTCCCCTTTTTTATGGTGACCGACATCGAGGCTTCTCTCCGCTTCTACGTCGAAGGCCTCGGGTGCGCGATTACCCACGAGTGGCGTCCGGAAAAAGCGAGTGGGCGCATCCAGTGGTGTTGGCTTCAGCTCGGTAATGCCGCTGTGATGCTTCAGGAGTATTGGCGTGACGGAGGCCCGGCAGGCGCGCCCGAAGGTCCTCTGGGCCAAGGCGTCTCAGTCTGCTTTATGTGTGCGGACGCGATAGGCATTTACCACGACCTCCTCGCGCGCGGAGTAGCTGCGAATCGCCCGTTTGTTGGAAATGGTCTGTGGGTTACCTCGGTGCGGGATCCAGATGGTTATCAACTGGATTTCGAAAGCCCTACTGATGTGCCGGAGGATACCGTCTATTCCGGGTAATCCGGATGGCGATAGGACTTTTCAACCGGTAGCCAGTCAAAATTGCCAAAAATATCTGTTTGATTCACTCAGAAGAGTTGTGATGTGAAACCGGTGACAGCCACCGAAGCTCAGGGTAGTTTTGATTAAACAGGTTGCGGTGGAGGCGTACCTTGTGGATGATCGCGGCAAGCAGCACGTTTGCAACGTCTCCTTTTAACAGGCCAGCTCCATCTTCGTAGAGTTCGATACTCGGGAAGAACTCGAGCGGGTGTTTGGTGTGCTCTCGGATGGCGGTCAGGTCTTTGCCCCTGGACAATTACGGTTTCAGCGAGCGGTTCGGCTGGATAAGTGCCGGTTTGGGGTATCGTGGCAACTCAACTTTGCCGGATTATTTACGAAAATGCCAAATCAACATTCACGACTCACCAAGACGCAATTCACCCCTTTGATCTGTTTTCTTCTTGTAGTTGGTGTCCTGGTATTTGGCAACAAGTCCCTCTCGCAGCAACCGTCGGGTGATCGCAGCGAGCGCTTCCGGCGAATGTCAAGAGAGGCGGAAGAGCGCGGATTGGCCCAGCCGTTTAAAGGCGTAACGACAGACGGCAACGTTGTCAAAGGTCTCTTCCCCAGCCGCTCGACCGGAGTATCCACTGCCCCCGTCTGCAAAGCCGCCGAGACTCTCCTTGCCACTTTAACGTCGGAGCAGCGCGAAAAGACGATGTTTTCGGTTGATGACGCGGAGTGGCGCAAGTGGATGAACCAGCACTTCTACATCCGTCAGGGCACGGGCTTCAAAGAAATGACTGAAGCACAGCGCGAGGCAGCCTTCGGCCTGCTGCGCGCTTCACTCAGCGCCAAGGGATTGCAGCAGTCGCGTGACATCATGCGACTCAACCACACGCTGGCTGAACTCAATAACAACAACTTTGAGGAATACGGTGAGTGGCTTTACTGGATCACTGTAATGGGTACGCCTTCTGACGAGGAACCCTGGGGATGGCAGCTCGACGGCCACCACTTGATCATCAACTACTTCGTGATGGGCGACCAAGTGGTGATGACGCCGACTTTTATGGGCTCCGAACCGGTAACGGCCACCTCCGGTAAGTACAAAGGCACGACCGTCATGCAGGACGAGCAAAACCGTGGTCTGACACTTATCAACGCCATGGATGAGTCGCAACGACGGAAAGCGATCATCGAGGTCTCCAAGATCCGCAATAACACTCTGGCTGAAGCGTTCAAGGACAACGTGGTCCTCGACTATGTTGGCATTCCCGCTGCGGAATTGACGGCCAGGCAGAAAGATCAGTTGCTAGATCTGATCGGCGAGTACGTGCGGAACATGCGCGACGGTCATGCGAAAGTAAAGATGGATGAAGTGCGCCGGCATCTGGACGAGACATGGTTCGGTTGGATTGGCGGTACGAGTCCTGATAGCGTCTTTTACTACCGCATCCACAGCCCTGTAATCTTGATCGAGTTCGATCATCAGAATCCGGTGGCTCTGCGGCATCTGGAACGCGGCAAGCCCACCCGCGAACACATCCACTCGGTGGTGCGGACGCCGAACGGGAATGATTATGGTAAAGACCTGCTGCGGCAGCACTACAAGCAGCACCCCCACCCACATTAGGTTTCAGTCTCATTTTTAAAGCAGACAATCTCTGAGGACATGATTCAAATCCTCGCACTCCGTAGGAGTAACCCCGGAGGGGTCGAATCTTTATAGCGACCGCCGCCGCCGATCGCCGCCACCCCTTTTTAAGGGGCGACATGTTTATAGCTTCCAGTGCTCCTATGAACCTTCGGCGCGGTTCGGAGCGGCGGAACTCAGATCGGGTGTTACATTGAAAGCTCATTCCGCCGCTCCGGACCGCGGCGTCGTCCCCCTAAGCAATTCTCCAGCGGGTAGACTCCCGTGATAATGTCGCGCATGATGTAATCTGACCATGGACGAGACAATCACTCTCTATAGGCCTGTCGGGCGAGAGGAGCTCAATATGATTCTTGAGAGCGGTTTTTTGCCTTTCCACCTCGTTTGCCAGAGCAGCCGATATTCTATCCTGTGCTTAACGAACACTATGCCAGACAGATTGCCCGCGACTGGAATGCGAAGCACAATCCTGACAAGTGTGGTTACGTGACACGTTTTGCTGCGAGATCCACTTTTCTCAGCCGCTATGAGGTACAAACAGTCGGAGGAAGAGAACATCAGGAATACTGGATTCCGGCCGACGCATTGGCTGAGTTCAACGAGAACATAGTAGGCAAAATAGAAGTCATCGCTGAGTATCGAGTCGCAAAGTAACAGTTAATCTCTAGCACATGACCCTTTAATCGTCGCAGGAGCATGAATGCGTTATGCAATCCTGACAATTTGCCTGGTCTTGTTGCTACTCAATGTGCGGGCTTCGATCTCTGTGGCTCGCGCAAACTACAATACCAGAGCGCAGAAGATGGCGCAGATGGCCTTAGTTTGGCTGCTACCTTTAATCGGGGCTGTCTTTACTGCTCACATTCACAAGATCGCTCAAAAGCAATACACGCCTACTGAGCCTTGGCGCGATGGCGGGTTTGAATACGAAGCGGATTGGGCGTTAAGGCATGACGTCAACGATCAAACAACACCTGGTGCTGAGTGATCAACCCATCAAACCATGCGAACTGTACAACTCGACATCACAACGGCAGAGATTTACACGTGCGTCTTCGCCCCTGACTGCTCGCGTGCGCTCGTCGGCTCGCAAGGCAATCCGGTCACGCTCTGGGATACAACCAGCGGCCGTCTCACCCATTCCTACGATCACACTGGACCAGTGTGGGCTCTAGCATGGAGCAGTGATCAGCGCTTCTTTCTTTCGCTCGACGGCAGGATGCGGTTGTGGGACATCGATGCCGGCGTGTGCGTGCGTGAATACGATCAACCTGCCGCTCGGTGCGTCGCCTGGAAAGAAGATCAGGAACAGGCACTTGCCGCTTCGAACAACACGCTGCTCCTGATAGATCTGCAATCAGGACAAAGTCTGCACAAGTTGAAAGGGCACAAGGACGGTATCTATTGTGCGGCCTTCGATGATATGGGTGAGCGGGGCCTGTCGGGATCTCGTGATAGCACCGTGCGGGTGTGGGACCTGCGAACGGGCAGTTGCTCCGGTGTACTGGAGGGACACAGCTATCACGTTCAAGACGTGGCCTGGGGGAACGATCAACGGCACGCGGTGTCCTGTTCGAAAGACATCAGGCTCTGGGATGTGCAAACCGGCTCGTGCGTGCGTGTTTTCGATGGTCACGCAGACACCATAAGGTCGGTGCGGTGGAGCGCGGATGACAGCCAACTTCTGTCTGCCGCGCATGACGGTACGGTGCGGATTTGGGATGCGCAGACGGGCGACTGTTTACACGTGCTCGAGGGACACCCGTTCGGCGTAGTTGCTGCTGTGTTCACCCACGATCAGCGAAGCGTGTTGTCTTGTGACTGGAAGGGTGGTGTTCGGGTGTGGGATTTGACTCAGTAGCGAACCAGGTTGCGATGGTTAGTTTGCTGAAGACTTGAAGATTACCTGAGTCTTACAAAGCGCCGGCAGGCCGGCGCACTTCAAGGAGATTAGAAAGGAGAGCATTAATGAAGAGAAAGTTTTTCCAGGCCTTATTTCTAATCATCCTCGTCACCGTGCACGCGGGATCGCTAACCGCAACGCAAGAAAAACAGGTCACTGCGGAGAAGGGCATTCAAGCCGCCATCAACCATTATTTTAAAGGACACGCTACTGGCGACGCGTCCCACATGCGCAAGGCCTTTCTTCCCACCGCTCACATAGAAGGAATCCGCGAAGGGAAGTTTATATCCTGGACCCTTGATGAATACTGTGCCCTCTTTAGAGGGAAGCCCGCGGCTGACGAAAGTACGCGGGTGCGAACAATTGACCTCATAGATGTGTCAGGTAATTCGGCAATGGCCAGGGCAACACTTGTCCATGGAGCGACCGTGTTCACAGACTATTTTGTGCTGTTGAAAGTTGATGACGAATGGAAAATAGCGAATAAGGTCTATTACGGGCGTAGGAATTTGCCCGAATGAGACCGGATTTGAACAGGAATCTTGGCTTATACATCTTTGACGGGGGCTTGTTTTAAAAACCTATCCACAATTGCTTACTGGTCGCCTAAACGACTGAAACAAATTGAAGCGATACCTTTAAAGATCCTATCATCCCGGCGTGAAGAGAAAGGTTAAAGACGCCACGTTTGCTGATGACGTCGTCGAGACATTGCGGAAGGCGAAGATCATTGGCGTACGTGCTGGTACCGACCACCGCTACACAGGTGTCTGGGTAGTGGTCGTTGACGACCGGGTCTTTGTGCGGTCCTGGAGCGATAAGCCGACAGGTTGGTTCCGCGCTTTCAAAAAGGAACCAAGCGGTACAGTCCAGGTAGGGAGTCTCGGGATCCCGGTTCGAGCCAAACAGGTTCGCAGTGCGCGGATTCGAGATGCTGTCACTCAGGCTTTCGGCGAGAAGTACAACACGAAGGCCTCGCTGAAATGGGTAGAGGGATTCGCCGAACCCGAGCGAGCGTTGACGACTTTGGAGTTTGTCGCAGCTGAGGTTTTCAAAGGATGGTCGAACATTGTCCGATAAACTTCAGTTTGTCGTTTCTGCTTTACTCGAGAGGTGCGTTTGAACCTAAGCTCTCACCGGGCGAAAGTTTTCCACGACCGGGTGTTTTCCTTAGAGTTAAGAGCGCGGAAAACGACAAACTGAAGTGTGTCGGACAGTGCGTTTGAACCTAAGCTCTCACCGGGAGAAAGTTTTCCACGACCGGGTGTTTTCCTTAGAGTTAAGAGCGCGGAAAACGACAAACTGAAGTGTGGCGGACAGTGCGTTTGAACCTAAGCTCTCACCGGACGAGAGTTTTCCACGACCGGTGAACCAAAAAGTGGCACCGCGGAGCCACGGAGAACACCGAGATGAAGCAGAGCATTGCCAAACTACTTGATCAGAGATTCTCTCAGTTTGTCGTCTCACGTTAATCGAAACTGGTAATAAGGTGCGTCTGACTAGCAGGATCGCAAAAGCCCGGGCTCGTGAGAATCTTGATAAGATGGCCTCCGAAGAGTGCGTTCGCGGTCTCGCCGCTGAGTGTCCACCGCAAAGTTTTATTGCCGGTCCATCCGCTTGGTTCGCGCTCGAACTCAGGTTTTACGAACGAGATTGTGACCGCGAAGTTGGACCAGAACCTTGGGTCCTGTAACGATTGCGCCTCGGTCTTTACCCCGGATCGTCTCGGGTATATCATCGGAAAACTCACGGAAGGGTTAGAAGGGCATGATGAGTATTGTTGTTTCCATCCTATCTTTGCTTATTGGCTTATCAATTTCTCCTCCCAAGACTGCTCCTCCATTCATCGTTGAGACTTTTGTAGCGACCAGCCCTTGCGACGCTTCCTCAAATCGTCAGCTCAAGCTCCCTGAGACCCCCGATTGTGAACTCATTAAATGGAGCCTCACGCTTTACCGGGAACCAATCACAATGGCGCCAGGGACGTACGAGCTTAGATTTGTATATGGCTTAGCTGAACAGGGAACTGAGCGTTTGCTTCAAGGAGGGACGACGATTGACCGTAAGGGGAAGTGGACGAAGATAGAGGGAACTAGATCAAATCCGAATGCAGTTATTTATCAACTCGATCCAGACAAACCCTCAGAGTCAGTGGCTTTCCTCAAGATAAACCATAGTCTTCTCCATCTGCTCGATAGAGACGGAAGGCTCATGGTAGGAAACGCGGGTTGGAGTTATACCCTTAATTTGACCGACCCTCGCGGGGAGCCAAGTGTTTTGCCATTTGTCTCCCGCGGTGAATCCATATCTTCCACCCGTCCACGCTCACCCGTAACCACCGCTTCATCGGTCTTCGGATCTTTTGTGGGGCGAACCCCTTGTGCTGCCATCTCGAGACAACTGAATAGACCTGTGAGTGCTGATTGCCGGAAACTCAAATGGGATCTGACGCTCTACCAAAACCCGCGGACACTTGCACCGACAGGTTACAAACTGAACGGTACTCTATACCGGGACCGTTTAGGCGAAGGGACATGGAGAATAGTTAAAGGCTCAAGAACGAATGCGGATGCAGTAGTGTATCAACTCTATTCAGCCAAACGACAGGAGACGCTTTATTTCCTGAAAGCAGACGACAACATTCTCTTCTTCCTAAATCGCGAAAGGGATTTCCTGGTTGGCGATGGTGACTTCAGCTTTACCCTGAATAGAGCGGAGACGTTGGAGAAAGGTTCTAATAAGCGCTACTCATCAGCTCCCTCGTCATCCCTGTAATCGCTTTGGGTGGACCGCTGTGCCTCCCCTAATGAAACCACGAAACTAATAAGGCTAAAGGTGCGTATGGTATTGCACTGAAGCACCATATGAGCAGCTTGGACCACATGTCGCCCGCGAAACAAGCACGCATTGCTGGAGTATGTTACTTGCTTGTGATCGCTGGTGGAGTCTTTGCCGCGCTGTTCGTGCGTGAACAGCTCTTCGTTCCCGGTGACGCTGTTGCGACAGCGCATGCGATCGCCGCCGGCGAGTCGCTATGGCGTTGGGGAATTGCGGTTCACGCCCTCTACCTGTTTCCGGGCGCTGCCTTCGGCGTAATTCTCTATAGATTGTTCAAGCCAGTGCACTCGACGCTGGCACTCCTCGCGCTCGTCTTTGGCATTGGTCCGGTTGTAATCGAAGCTCTTCTCCTGAGTTTCCTGTATGTTCCCCTAACGATGACCGGAGAGAGCGCCCCCCTAAGTGCGCTCGATGAGGGAGAGCGTCAGGCGCTGGGATACCTAGCCGTCCGTTCTTTTCTCACGGGCTGGAATTTTAGTCTTCTGCTCTTCTCGGGTTTCTGTATCCTGATCGGCTTACTGATCCTGCGCTCGTCGCTCGTACCACGGATCATTGGTGTCCTTATGATCGCTGCGGGCGCGAGCTACTTCCTGAACAGCTTGACTGCGATCGTAGCGCCGTCGCTCAATGCAGCACTGCTCCCGGGGATCCTGCTGCCTGCTTTTATCGGGGAGTTCTCGCTCGCCTTGTGGCTGACGATCAAAGGAGTCAATGCGGCCGGTAGGACCATGCCGTGAAAGCCATCGTGCAGGATGGGTACGGCTCACCCGATGTGCTCGCACTGAGAGACATCGAGACCCCTCGCATCGATGATGACGGAGTCCTCGTCGAGGTCCACGCAGCCTCAGTCAATGCATTGGACTGGCACACTACGAGAGGGATGCCCTATCTGATACGCATCGGCGAAGGACTCAGCAAGCCGCGAAACCCAGTTCGAGGCGTGGATCTCGCTGGCCGAGTGGTGGCAGTTGGGAAGAACGTCACGCGTGTCCAGGTTGGAGATGAAGTCTTCGGAGGAGGTGAAGGCAGCTTTGCCGAGTTCACAGCGACAAAGGAGCATCGGCTTGCACCTAAGCCTTCCTCATTCAGCTACGAAGAGGCGGCGGCAATCCACGTAGCAGGCATGACTGTTATTCAAGGTCTGCGTGAAAGGGCGCAACTTCAAGCAGGCCAGACCGTCCTGATCAACGGCGCGGGAGGTGGTGTGGGAACCTTCGCGGTGCAGATCGCGAAGTGGCTTGGCGCGCATGTAACTGCCGTGACCCGCACGGATAGCGTAGCGCTTGTCCAATCGCTCGGCGCTGACAAAGTAATCGATCATCGCATCGAGGACTTCACGCGGGGCAGCGAACGTTACGACGTGGTGTTCGATATCGGCGGCAACCACACCTTCGGAGATCTGAGGCGCGTCGTTGCTGACAAGGGGACCATCGTGGCGGTGGGTGGACCGCCGGGCAGATGGCTTGCGCCGGCAACACGAATGTTGAAGGCGGCTGCGCTATCTCCTTTCGTCAGTGAGCGGCTAATCCCGTTTATATCGAAGAACGATCGTGCGAGTCTGTTGCAGTTGGCAGAACTCGCCGAAGCAGGAAAGATTCGCTCAGTTGTTGACCGGCAATTCCCGCTGAGTAAAACTCCAGAGGCGATCAGATATGTGGGCGAAGGCCACCCGAAGGGAAAAGTTGTCATTAAAGTCCGCTCTTTGGAATGCGCCGGCCCGGCGGCGCTTTAGTAAACCTTTGTCTCGGCCTTTAACTGTCAGCGAAGGCGCAGCTTTGAAAATATGAAAGCGCCGGCAGGCCAGGGTTAGAAACCTGGACCTTGGAATTTGCTATCGTGTTGAGAACCATTAGTGAGGTAACATTAACAATAACCTTAAAGGAGGACACTACCATGCCAAACATATATGATTCAGAAGCGACCTACTCCTTTTGAACGCACTGGTGCCCTGTGCGGCTAGTGCTGTAACACATGATTCCCACGTTCATTCGCATTGATAGTTAAATTTGGATGAATCTCGGCGCGCAGGAAACTAGTTGGCTAAGTTCTCTTCTCATTAACACCTCACTTTAGTGAGGTGGGCGG
>JBGSWR010000028.1:0-4667 GCA_041751855.1 Pyrinomonadaceae bacterium | reverse complement strand
GAAGTCTCATGGACCAATCGAAAGGCGTATAGTGTGCTGCACAAGAAGAAGTCTATGAGGTCACAGTAAGCTTCATCAGCCTACCGCGTAGCGGTTTAGTTCAACTATGTATATCTGGTTTCCGAATAAGATTCTACAGACGCTTCTGGTCGGAATAAAACTCCAAACTGTATTTCCCCTAAATTCGCTTCCGTCATTGACTTATGGCCGGCTGAGCGGGAATTTTATCTGGTTTCCGCATATCATTCCCCGATCCGACTCCGTTCACAAAGAGTCCATTGGACTCTTCACGCCGCGACCGCCCCGGTTGAGAACGTGAGTATATATCCTCGGTGTCTTTACGTCGCTGTGACCTAGCTCGTAGCCGTCTTCCAACAGGTGAGTCGCGAAGGAATTCCGTAAAGTGTGCGATGTCGCGGGTTTCGTGATGCCTGCCTGCTTAACGGTACTCTTAATCGCCTTCTGGACTATTGATGGATCCACATGATGACGGCCCTGCTCGCCTGTCTTCCCATTCACCCATCGTTTCGTCTGCGGAAAGCCGTACTGCCATCCCCATTCTCTTGAAGCATGCGCGTATTTTCTATCCTGCAAATGGAAGCGTAACGCGGCCGTAACCACCAGCCAAATCCCTCGCGTGGATTTTCTTTACACGTTCCAAATGATCTTTCAGCGAGGCTGTGGCCTTTTCGGGCAACATAGTGCGCCTATCTTTGTCACCCTTCGCCACACAACTTCCATGAGAGGCTGCGTGATGGGGCGTTGGTGGCATGCCGTTGTTGGGCGGCGACCCGAATTACGAAACGTCGGCCCATGCGCTTAATCAACCTTGCTGAAGGATTCTGCTCTTACCATGCCGGGGATTATTTCGGCAGTGAAATAACTCTCCGCGCGAACCGGGCTCCCAGCCACGCGCCGCAGCATCACGATCTGCCCGACGTGTGTCAGGGCATCGCCGAGCGGCCCTGGATGAGTTTCTCAACCGGGCAGGCCAGTGGCGCACCCGACCCCAGATACTCATCCAACCGCTCCGCCGCAGAGAAGAATCGCGGTACCTCCTCGCCCCACGGCAAGGGGGGAGACGTTAGATAAACCATTTCGCCCTTGAGCAAATAGAGCGACCCTTCAAGCAGATCGCTGATGTGTGCCAAGATTTCTCCCGGAGCGCGCACGCCTTCATTAAGGCGAAACTCGGCGAAGCCCTCCGGCGCACCCGAAACGGCTATGTAGCCGCGGTAGGCCACCGTCGCGACCACGTGGCGCAACACCTCACGTTTCCCATCTACTGCCAAAATACCGCCTCGCTTTCAGACTAAGGATTTACTCACGCTAGAAGCCGCCCACGCCACGCTTCAGCCGCGAGACACCCTTGATAAATCTCTTCGGGGACGAAGGACCGATAGTAGCCCACGACCCGCAGACATTATATGAAACTCACTTCGCGCGCTCGGTGCATGCCTTTCTTAGACCACGCGGACTTGAACACGTCTGATTCTCCTTCACTCATTAGATAACCGATCCAGTCTTTTGCCGTCGCATCATTTGCCGCTGCAGTAGTATCTCCAGAATGCACCCTGTCGCAACTCCAACTCCGTAGCAAAGTAGGTCTGTCCACAAAAACCCAAAGCCGAGAATAAGGCCACCAACCCTCGTCTGTCGGATTTGGTCTAGCCACGGAGAATGGTATAGCTGACTCAATTCGATTGAGAAGGCAAACAGCCATGCAGTTACGGCAACGCGCATAGTTGACCATCTCGGGAACAAAATCCCTATTCCCAGGAAGACCATCAGCGCCCAGAGAGTGTCACCTGCATAGCTGGCGAGGAACTCTGGGAGCAGCCGCGAATAAACTCGTGAGGAGAGGCCAAGGATAACCACGGAGATCGCGACTATGAGGTATGAGATTCGATTTCTTTTCATTCCATTAAGCAGAACCTGACTTGAGAAGCATAGCCATGCTCGTCGATTGGACCAGTCATGGGCTTGTCGGTTAGCCTGGCAGCTCCGGCCGGATTCTCAGAGGAGAACAGGGTTTCGAAACGAGTCATCGGGATGTGAAAGGCTTCGACCCAGACGCCGACGTCACTAGTCAAGAGGTCATCTTCGGCAAGCCAGCGGGCGAACGCGCTCTTTTGAGCAAAGCGGAGATAGGCGCCGGGGTCACGCCAGTAGCAAACAAAGATCTGATTCAGCCATTCGACCTGAACAGGAAAAAAGAAACTTGAGAGAAAAGCTATCCCATCCGTATGCAATCGTTGTTGACCTAAACGTTACGCGCAGATGAGGAACTCTCTTCCGCCAGCTCGCTGATTACTCGATCATTCTCCCTCACGAGCTTTCCAATTACTGTTGACCGAACGGCCTGCCGCCTTCAGAAACTGTTCGTCCGACGCGTCCATATACTCGTCTGGGTCAATCGTTTCTCCCCCGAGCTGGAATCTGCCAGAGACCATGATCATTGCCGCCTTGATGGTAGATGGCGAACGTACCATGCCCTGGGATCTCCATAGGTGGATGGGCGATCTGGCCGCCTGCTTGAACTGCCGCGGCAAGGGCCGCTTGAATGTCGGGCACAAGCCAGTAAGGCCGCACCACCGGATCTTCCGTCTCACGTAGAGGTGCACGAACTCCCACGAGTCCACCGCCTGCTAATGAAGCAGTGCGCGCCCCACCGAGTCCAGCGTCTGGCTCACCGAACTCCACATTGAGTGCTGAGGAGTACGCGGCTATGACCGCGTCGACGTCTTTGGTTACGATTTCGAGATATTGAACCTTCATGGCTGTTCCCCCGAGTGATGCTGATGCAAGAGGAGCATTCGCGACAAGAACACCAAATACTATGCCAGCTAAGCATGTTGCTGAAGCAAAGATTAGGCTACTTTTCATAAGAAGCTCCCAGTTCGTTCGAGATTTAAAGGCCGTCATCAATTTGTTCCGGACCATCTGCATAGGTTCAAATCACATAGCGGCGGGATCGTAGAAATCAACGTAAAAGCGGATCATCGAAGACAGTTTTGGCCTCCTCAAAAGAGACCCCATGCTTCGCCAGATTAACCGGCGCCTTCTCCTCATCCCACTCAAATTCCATGAACGAAGTATAGCATCAGGGATTTCGAGGCTTCGACAGCGAAAGATGCCTAACGATGGCCTTCAGCCGCGGCGCTCGATCAACACTCAGCTATCGCGCCGTCAACTGCAGGGCTTTGTTAGATGCGGTCTGCCCTTTATGAAATCTCTCTCTACCTTATTCCGACCAGCTTATTAATTACACCCGTCTGCGCGGCCTTGCTCTACATCGCTGCGGCGTCGGCGAGGAGTCGCAGGATTCTTTGCCACTCCTCCAAGTGGAATCTGTCGGCCCTCTCCCGCGCATAATTCATAGCTGTCTTCCCGCCCGCATCCAGCGCGTTTACATCTACCCCGGCAGCTAGCAGGGTGGGGAGGGTCATAAGATTTACCTTTGGATGCAAAACGATAACCGCGAGGATGACTGCCGTGCGCCCGTCACGATCACGGGCCGAGACATCTGCGCCTCTTTCGATCAACCCTTTCAGGAGGACGTTTGGCGAGCCGTCATCGTAATTCATGCGGGCAACCTCGAGCAGCAATGTCCGCCCGTATTCGTTGCGCGTTTCTATATTGGTTCCGGCGGCTAGAAGGTCGTCAAGAATAGCAAGTTGATTGGCGAGGATACGGGCCAAGTCCTCGACGTAGTAGGAAGATGGACGAGAGAAGACACGGAAGATGGGTGTCCCGGTCGCGCCGACTATCGCGTCGGGTTTGGCCCCCGCGCGGAGCAGCGCCTGCGTTACCTTGCGGTGGCCAGCAGCAACCGCTTGCGTGAGCGGCGTTGTCCCTTTGGCGTCGGGCGCATTAGCATCGGCTCCGGCGATTAGCGCTTCCTCAACTCTGGGCAGGCATCCGGCCTCAACGTCACGAAGGAACGCTTCGCGACGCGACGCGGGAGCCGGACGCGGGTCAGGGTAAAGTTCGTTAATGCAGGCATCCAATCTCACGTCGGCTGAGATTAAACCGTCAATGATTCGCGCGCCCCTGTGGACGATGGATGCGGGGCTAGGTATGTTGACCGCAGGCGCAGCCAGGCCGTTCGCACCTTGCTTCGCGTCGGCGATGATACTGATGATGACGTTTGCCTTCTGGTAGTCGCGCCGTGCCGTCCTCAGAGGCGACGGTGGCACGGCCGTATGAGCCAATGAGCGGTTACGGTTGAGGATTTTGGCAGCCTCGGTGGCGGAAGCGTGCGCGGACAAAGCGACGCGAATCACGTAGCCTTCTCCTTCCAAAGTCCCTTGAACGAAAGGTTGGGGAGAGAGGCTACCCCTAAAGGGCTGTGCAACTCTCCACGTAGGTTCGTGATACCTGATCGCAGCGGTAAGGCGCTCAGACAGTGTGGCGTCGATCTGCGCGAATGCTGGCTGACACAGACCAGCAAGCAAGAGCATCGCCGCGCTCATGCATATACCTAATAAAATACTCTTCATGATTCTTCCTTTGCCTACTGCCTAGTGTCCTGTGCGGCTAATAGATACATAGAAATTAACCATCAATGCGGATGAACGTGGGAATCATGTGTTACAGCACTAGCCGCGCAGGGCACTAGTTGAAGTGAGGTGCTTATTATCTGGTCTGGCTTGTTCTTTCATTAA
>JBGSWR010000027.1:0-317652 GCA_041751855.1 Pyrinomonadaceae bacterium | reverse complement strand
CCTCCGTGGCCGCCCTTAACCGCCGAAATAGTCTTTCACTCGGGCGGCCACGGAGGGCCACCCCTACAAATTAAGACACCGCAGAGCGAGAGATGTCACGCTACGATGATGACCTAAGGCCTTTGTCGCTGGACGAGGTCAGCACCTACCAACTCGCCTCACGGCCAAGCAAAGTCGCGCTTGCTGATTTCGCGCGGCCAGTATCTGAAAACGCCACGCTGAACGAATTCCTCGAGGGGCTGCCCAACATCCTGGCAGTGCAAAGCTTGCGGGCATTGGCTCAGCAGATCCTTCGCGCTCGGGAGCTGCGCCGGCCAATCATCTGGGGGATAGGCGGCCATGTAATCAAGACAGGATTGGCGCCGCTAATCATCGACTTGATGGACCGCGGTTTTGTGAATGCTATTGCGGCAAACGGGTCCGTGTTGGTTCACGATGCGGAGATCGCAATGGTGGGTTCAACTTCGGAAGACGTTGACGCAACGTTAGGAGCAGGCGCATTTGGCGCGGCCGATGAAACCGGCAAGCTCCTGAACAAGGCGGCAGGGAACGCTGCCCGTGACGGCATCGGATTGGGCGAAGCGACAGGAGCAGCACTTCAAGAGCTTCAGCCAAAACATTCCGCCTATTCACTTCTTTGCGCAGCTTACGAAAGAAGAATCCCGGTCACGGCTCACGTGACCATTGGTGGCGACATCGCTCACTTTCATCCCGGTGCAGATGGCGCCGCGCTGGGCGCCGCAACGCATACCGACTTTCGTTTACTGGGAGAGTTAGTCCGACGGATGAATGGTGGTGGCGTTTACCTCAACATCGGGTCCGCAGTAGTTCTTCCTGAGGTTTTTCTGAAGGCAGTGACGTTGGTGCGCAATCTTGGTCATCCATTAACAGACATTACGACTGCAAATTTTGATTTCATTCAATCCTATCGGCCTTTGACGAACGTCGTTCGGCGTCCCACTGCGGATGGCGCCGGTCACGGTTACGCTATCACTGGCCATCACGAGCTCACAATTCCCCTGCTGGCCGCCTCGCTGATCTGCGGTAAGAAGGACGACTCGGAGTAACGGGCGAAGGTGAGTAACACCGAAGGTGTTCGCCAATCCAAGCCCTGGGTACCATCCTGGGGAATCACGCGCCCCACCGGTTTGGTGACACAACACCGGAGAGGTTCCAATACCGAAGGTGTTCGCTAATCCCAGCCCAGGGTACCACCCTGGGGAATCACGCCACTCCTTGAATCAACGCAACACCGAAGGTGTTCGCCAATTCAATCCCAGAGATATCGTTCGTCCCACTCCAGTTCGTACTTCCTCAGAAACGCTCGATACTCATCTTGAAAAGAAACTTTTCGGTGATGTTCCTCCTGGTCCTCAATGTAACGCCGTACCTCATCAAGGTGTGAGCGACTAACTGAGAACGCGCCGTATCCATTCTGCCAATGGAATTTTGATTGAGCCCGAGAGGCGTCTTTGATCCAAGCCGATGATGTGCGCTTGATCTCTTTTACCACTGCCGCGAGCGAATGGGTTCGTGAAAGCGCAAAGAGCGCGTGGACATGATCCTCAACGCCGCCAACGATGGAAGTTTGGCAATCAAGCGAACGCAACATGGTTGCCAGATAGGCATGCATCCTCAGCCGCAATGCTTTGTCGGAGAGAAAAGGAAAGCGCCCTTTAGTAGAGAATATAAGATGTGTCCAGAGCCGTGAGAGAGATTGAGCCATGGTGAGTCTGGCCTCCATTCATTGAATTTGCCAGGGAATGTATCACGAGCTACCGTCCCGAAGAAATGTTTTACGGGACTTTTTTTGGCGAACACCTTCGGTGTTGCGTTCCTTCAGGGAGTGGGCGTGATTCCCAGGGTGTTACCCTGGGCTCGGATTGGCGAACACCTTCGGTGTTGGAACCTCTCCGGTGGTGTGTCACCAAACCGGTGGGGCGTGATTGCCCAGGGTGTTACCCTGGGCTCGGATTGGCCAACAACCTTCGGTGTTGGAACCTCTCCGGTGTTGTGTCACCAAACAGGTGGGGCGCGTGATTCCCCAGGGTGCTACCCTGGGCTGGGATTGGCGAACACCTTCGGTGTTGCGTCGCCATTTCCAAATCCAAATAAAACATCCTTGACAACCAGCCTCGCCCGGGTTTATTGTTACGCCCTGCCCTGAAATTGAAAATCACTTTCAATTTCTTCTCAGTCTTTTAGCTTGTTATTTACAGGGGGAATCATGGAAGCCAACCACTTTGGAGCTGGACCAAAAGTCGGAGCCGCGCTCGCGTTACTGCTCCTGTTAGCCTTTACCGCCCAGTCCCAAACCATCTCGTCAGTCTCGGGCCAGGTCATCGATCAGAGTTCAGCCGCTATCAGGGGCGCCGTCGTTACTCTGCGCCAAACTCGCACTACCTATGAACGCACAACTACCACAGACCAAAACGGCGGATTCTATTTTGCCGGCATACCTGAGGCCGAATACCGGCTTACCGCCTCTGAAAAAGGATTCGCTCCCTTTTCAAAAGTGGTGACAATCACAAGCGCCACCAACGGCGCCATCAACGTGACGCTCCAGCCCGGGCCGATCGCTGAGTCGGTCGTGATCACCAGTAATCAACTTGCTGCGCTACCCGAAATCGTGGAAAGAATCCCCGGCTCGATTAACATCATCGATCCCCATACCCTCGAGAACAGTCGCGCGTTCAACTCAACCGAGGTCCTGCGAAAGGTTAGCGGCATCAACGTGCGCGACGAGGAAGGCTTTGGCTTACGACCAAACATCGGCATCCGCGGTCTGAATCCTACCCGATCAACCAAGGTGCTTTTGCTTGAAGATGGCATCCCCCTTACCTTTGCTCCATATGGCGACAATGCATCTTACTACCATCCTCCGATTGAACGCTTCGAAAGCATCGAGGTCCTGAAAGGCTCCGGGCAGATCATCTACGGTCCCCAAACAGTTGGCGGCGTTGTCAATTACTTAACCCCGCCGCCGCCCCAGAATGCGGAGGGCTCACTCACACTCACTGGAGGCAGTCGCGATTACTTCAACGGTAATCTGACCTTCGGCGACACCTTTGGCAACACCGGTTTGCTGCTGGGATTCACGCGCAAACAAGGCAGGGGATCGCGCGAGAACGTTCGCTCCGGGATCAACGACTTCAACTTTAAATCCCTCACGTCGCTGACAGCTCAACAGGCCATCACTTTCAAGTTTAACTACTATGGTGAGGATTCAAACGTTGGCTATTCAGGCTTGCGCGAGGACGAGTTTCGCGCCAATCCACGCCAGAACCCTTTCAGGAATGACTTCTTCTATGGGGATCGCTTTGGCGCCTCTCTTACCCACGCGTATGTAATTAACCCCGATGTGGTTCTGACGACCAATTTTTATACCTCCTTCTTTCGCCGGCACTGGTGGCGCCAGTCGTCAAATTCAAACGAACGTCCCAACGATGCTTCCGACCCGCAGTGCGCAGGCATGGCCAACCTGAATACGACCTGCGGAAACCAGGGACGTCTGCGACGCTATTATTTAGCCGGAGTGGAACCAAGGTTGAGCATTACCAATAAACTCTTCGGCGCCAGGAATGAAACCGATCTCGGCTTTCGAGTACATTTCGAGAATCAGTCGCGCCTCCAGAAAAACGGTGACCGGCCTGACTCGCGCGATGGAGTTCTGGTGGAAAGCAATGAGCGATTGAATCGCGCCTACTCCGGATTCATCCAAAACCGTTTTCTATTTGGCAATCTGAGTATCACGCCCGGTCTGCGAATCGAGCACATCAATTATCAACGCACAAACCGGTTGGTAAATGTTACCGGAAAAACCACTGTCACTCAGGCAGTGCCCGGGATTGGCGTTGCCTACACGGTAAAGGAACGAGTGACCTTTTTCGCCGGGGTACATCGCGGTTTTGCGCCGCCCCGCACCGAAGACATCATCAACAATACGACGGGCGGCAGTGTCGATCTCGATTCCGAGTTGAGTTGGAACTACGAAGTTGGAATGCGCGGACGGCCGCACCCTTCCCTGCGGATCGAAGCTACGTTCTTCCGGTTGGATTACGAGAACCAGATCGTTCCCGCAAGCCTCGCGGGTGGGATCGGGTCACTCGTCACCAACGGAGGGCAGACCTTGCATCAGGGAATTGAACTGTCCGCCGGCCTTGACACGGCGACCCTTCTGAAACGTCGCTTCAATATCTACCTGCGCAGCGCCTACACTTATTTGCCGGTGGCAGAATTTCGCAGCACTCGATTCAGCAGTGTGCCCGGATTCAGCACCACGAGCGTAACCGGCAATCGCCTTCCTTACGCGCCAGAGCATCTGCTGAACGCCAACGTTGGCTATGCGCACTCAAGGGGATTGGACATCTTTCTTGAAGGGGTTTTCGTAGGCTCACAGTTCAGCGAAGACCTCAACCGGATAGATCCAATTACCACGAATGGACAGACCGGAGTGATTCCGAGCTACACAATCTGGAATGCCACCGCAAACTATAATGTCGAGAAACTCAAGACCACTTTCTTTATAACCGCGAAGAATCTTTTTGATCGGCTCTATATTGCGGATCGCGCCCGGGGTCTGCTGCCTGGTCCACCGCGCGGTATTCACGCCGGCTTCAAGTACCGGTTCTAGCCTAAATTGACTCTCTGGTAGTTCGGTCAGCACATTTGGTGAATTACCGTTTGTGCCTGCGGTAGGGTATAATCCGCGACACCCGATCAAATATGGCACTGGCTATTGACGCCAATGCACAATCTGAAATTCAAAAGGCACAGATGGATCCGACCAAACTCGAACATTATCGAAGCCTTCTCATTGCGGACCTCCGCCGTCACACGGAGTACATACGCGAAGACCAGTCGGCTGCCCTTGAACTCACAGATGATGGAGTTAAGGACAGTGTCGATCTTTCTCTCATGGACGTAAGCAAGGAGCTTGCGCTGCGTTTAGGTGAGCGGGCTTCGCAAATGGTAGCGGATATCGACCAGGCCCTGCTGAGAATGAAAGAAGGTTCATACGGCATCTGTGCAGCCTGTGGCGAGTTCATCGACGAACGTCGGCTCAATGCCGTGCCGACGGCCCGCTATGACGCAGCCTGCCAGGCCGCTATCGAACAAGCCAACGGCTCAGATAACCATTCGACACTTTGAAAGTGTGCAATGGTCAGTGGTCAGTAGTCAGTCACGGACCACGGACCACTGACCACGGACTACTGACCACTGACTGCTTACGCCTTCGGGTGCGCCTTGTCGTAAACCTCAATCAACTTCTCCATCGACACATGCGTGTAGATCTGAGTCGTCGAAAGACGAGCATGACCCAGTAGTTCCTGAATGTCCCGCAAATCGGCGCCGCTATCCAACAGGTGGGTAGCGAATGAATGCCGCAACGCGTGGGGGCTGATGTCGTGCATGCCGGCACAGATCCTGATGTACTTCTCGACCATCCGGCCAACCGAGCGCGTTGTGATTCGCGTTCCCTGATAATTAAGAAACACCGCTTCAGAATCTCGCTTCGAGATCGGCGCCTGGGCCAGGAACCGGTCGCGCACCAACAGATAGGCTTCTAATGCTTTCAACGCCGGCTCTCCAAAAGGCACGATTCGCTCTTTGCGGCGTTTGCCGGTAACCCTGATCAGCCGCTGTTTGAGGTCTATATCTCCGGTGCTGAGGGTCGTCAGTTCCGAAACGCGCACGCCGGTGGCGTACAACAGTTCCAGGATTGCGCGGTCCCGCATGCCGAGGTCGGTTTCGATATCCGGAGTTTCGATAAATCTGATGGCATCTTCGATCGACAGATGCTTTGGCAACTTTTTCTCGAGACGAGGGGTGGAAACAAGTTTGGCCGGATTCAATTCCACAATTCCCTCACGCAGCAGAAACTGGAAGAAAGTTCGGAGGGCCGCAAGTTTACGCGCGACTGAACTCTTTTTCTTGTGTTCTGAATGAAGTGTGGACAGCCATTCGCGAATGGTTAGGTGATCGATCTGCCCGATCTCAGGATATTGCCGGGACGCACTTTCCTTATTGACTGGTGACAGGTAAGCGAGAAACTGCTCGAGATCGCTCTTATAGTTACGAAGCGTATGGGCGCTCACGTTGCGTTCGTAACGCAGGTGTTCGAGAAACTGATCCAGCAGTTGCTCCATTGATTCCGCCGCGTGGAATACCTCTGACGCTAATCGTTTGCCGCCGACGTTGCCGCCTTTGGTGAATAGTAGCCTCTGCGAGCTCGTACGCGAACATCCGAGCGCGCCTTGACGCGTAAGTCTATAGCATGAAACCGGCCATCGTTTAGGTCTGCGGCGGCGTAATAACTCAAGATGTATTGCTGAGACAGGTCTGCGGCGATCTGGGCAAATGCAAATTCCAGATCGCGGGTCGTCCTGGGAATATAGACGGCGCCACCGGTTTGCGACGTCAGTTGTTCCATCCTGCGCTCTGCGGCCAACGCCCGAACGTTCGCGCCCTCGTACAGACCCGTCTGGACCACAAAGATCTGACAGTCATCGGCGAGCACCCGCTGCATAGTCGTTTCGAAATCCACGCGACTCGTGGTTTCGATACCGTCCGAAACAATAACGATCACTCTGCGGCCCGCGTGCGGTCGCAAGTAGGCGGCGGCGGCAACGATGGCATCGAACAATGAAGTCGCGCCCTTGGGCCGGCCAAAACTCTCGATCGTGTATTCGAGCTTTCGAATGTCATTCGTGAGTGGTTGTGCCAGGTAGCTCTCGGTTGCTACTGAATATATTGCTGCCTCGTCCACAGGGCGCATCACTCGACGGAAGAAATGCATCGCAGCCTGTTTTTCAAACTCGCGCGCTGCATCGAGGCTGCCACTGTTATCAAACAGCATGGCTAGACGTACGGGTGATTCGGCGCGGGTGAAATCGCTGATCTGCCTGACATGTCCGTCAACGCGAAGTTCGAAGTCTTCCAACTTGAGCCCTGTGATCGCGTAACCTTTGGCGTCGACCACCGAAGCGGGAATCGGCACAAGATTCGCGCTGATCCGCACTACATCCGAAGAGTCGACCTCATCTGAAGTCTCTTTAGATGTGGCATCTGACTTACTTTGAGCCGACTGGCCCGCGGAGCCTCCAGGTTCGGCTATTGGGCCAGGAGGTGGCGTTCGCTGAGGTTTTGCGACAGGCTCTTTCCGCCGGCCGGACTGCGCAGCAGTCATGCTGGAAGGGTCGACATTAGCGACCAAGACAAATAAGGCGAGCAGCAGTAACAACGGGGTCACGGCGTTACGGCCTCGACCCGTTCGGGCTCTTGAATATCTTGAAGCCAGGCGTCCCATTCTTTCAGTGCCAATTCAACCTGTAACTGGTGGCGGTCACGCTTTCCCCGAACGCGGCGGCGATCCAGTTCGGCCAGGGGCGGTAGAAGCGCAAAGGTGATATTCACCGGTTGAAACTTCTTTGGATCGGCATTAACGATATACCGCACCAGAGCGCCGGTCGCTGTTCCGACTGGGGCAACCACCCCGTCGCGACCGGTTGTGAGTCGCGCCGCGTTAATGCCAGCCAACCAACCCATCGCTACCGATTCAACATAGCCTTCGACCCCCGTTATCTGCCCGGCGAAAAAGATCGATGGATGGTCGCGCATCTGCATTGTCACTGCCAACACGCGCGGCGAGCAGATGTAAGTGTTGCGGTGAATCTGGCCGAATTGCAGGAACTCGGCATTCTCCAGCCCCGGTATCGTTCGAATTACTCGAGCTTGTTCGCCGTAACGTAGATGATTTTGAAACCCGACAAGGCTGTACGCGTCGGCCATTAAATTTTCCTGCCGCAACTGTACCGCAGCGTAAGGCTGATGTCCCGTACGTGGATCAATCAACCCAACGGGTTTCATCGGGCCGAACCTGAGCGTGTCTACACCGCGACGCGCCAGCTCTTCGATTGGCAAGCAGGCTTCAAACCAACGCGTTTCTTCGAACCTTTGTAGAGGAACACTTTGAGCTTCAATCAGGGTTTGATAAAAGTGCGCGTACTGTTCTTCATTGAACGGGCAATTCAGGTAGTCGTCGCCACCTTTGCCATAACGAGCGGCCTTGAAAGCAATCGATTGATCGACGGAATCTGCCGTGACGATTGGAGCAATGGCATCGTAGAAATAGAGTTGGTCGCTGCCGGTCAGTCTCATGATCTCAGTCGTCAGCGCCTCTGATGAAAGCGGACCGGTAGCGACGATCACGATCTCGTTTTCGGGTAGGCTGGTAACCTCCTCGCGGACAAGCGAAATATTCGGGTGCTCGTCAATCCGTGCAGTGATGTACTCGGCAAATTTGTGACGGTCAACGGCGAGCGCCGCACCCGCCGGGACTCGAGTTGCAGCCGCAGCTTCCATCACGAGCGATTGGCCACGGCGCAGTTCTTCCTTGAGCAGGTAGGAAGCGGTGCCGGGTTCGTCCGACTTTAGTGAGTTTGAGCAAACAATTTCGGCGAGTTTATCGGTGCGATGCGCCGGCGTCTGCTTAACCGGGCGCATTTCATAGAGGCGCACTTGCGCGCCGTAGCGAGCCGCCTGCCAGGCAGCTTCAACTCCGGCAAGTCCGCCACCGATCACAGCCACTGTTGATTCCGTCTTAGTCATTTCTTCCAAAATCATTAAGGTGAATACTCACGCGAAACGCATAAAACAACAAGGTGCGATTCAACTGACTTGTTCGTGTAGAGTTTGTAGATCGCCTTCCGTCGAACCTAATAAGTCCACAGAGTCACACGAGTTGCGCGCAAGCTTGACACTCGAAACAGCGCGTTCGTATAGTGCAACCTCACACGGGGAGACCCGTATTTCGCGTCAAGAGCCGGCTTAGCTCAGTTGGTAGAGCGTCTGATTCGTAATTAGAAGGTCATCGGTTCAAATCCGATAGCCGGCTCCACACAAGCTTTTTCCACGCAACAACTTGCAAGTATCGCGCTGGTCCAATACGGACAACGCTCGGGGCCTATTTATCGCCTCAATTCTGTTTAGGTTTAGCAGACACAGGATAGGTAGCGCAAGGTAGGTGTCTGTATGAAAGGTTCAGGCTCGTCGGACAAATGTTCGATAAACTTCAGTTTGTCGTTTTGTCACCCCGGAACTTCGGGTTGGATCACGAACCTTCCAATCTTTAGCGAGTCCGGTCTTTGTTGAGTCCAGTCTTTAGCGGAACCCTCAGGACCCGAGTTCCTCTTAAATTCCGATCCAACGAAAGCGACAAACTGAAGTTCGTCGGACAAATGTTCGATAAACTTCAGTTTGTCGTTTTGTCACCCCCGGAAGGCGGGGTTGGATCACGAACCTTCACCCAGTCTTTGTCGAGTCCAGTCTTTATCGAGCCCTGTCTTTGTTGAGTCCAGTCTTTGTCGGAACCCTCAGGGCCCGAGTTCCTCTTAAATTCCGATCCAACGAAAGCTACAAACTGAAGTTCGTCGGACAAAATGTTCGATAAACTTCAGTTTGTCGTTTTGTCACCCCGGAACGTGGGGTGGGATCACGCACCTTCACCCTGTCTTTAGCGAGTCCGGTCTTTGTCGAGCCCAGTCTATCGGAACCCTCAGGACCCGAGTTCCGATCCAACGAAAGCGACAAACTGAAGTTCGTCGGACAATACTACGGCTTGCACTTGCCGTTGCTGTCGGCATTGAAGATGGCCTGGATTTCTGCCTGACTTAATGCTCGATTGAAGAACTCCAGTTCGTCTATCAGTCCGTTAAAGCCCCAGCCACTGCTCTGCACCGCGCAGTTAAAGGGTTCGTTCCCGATCATCGGGCAGGTTCCTCCGTTGCTGCCCGTGCGAATAAATCCACCAGCTAATGGAGTGCTGCCGATTTCTACTCCATTCACATAACCTCGCAGAGTTGCACCGTCCCACGTAACTGCCACATGCGACCATTGGTTCAACGGCAATGGTGTGGCCAGGCCCGTGTTGAAGGTATGGATGAAATAGAAGTCCCCAATGTTCCTTCGCAGATCTACTTGGAGGAAGCCGTTGAGGATGCGGAGCGCGATGCCGTCCGTGTCCGTGTTCGACAGCACTGTCAGCCCGTAGCCGCTGGTTGATGATTGGCCATGTGCTGCCGGGTTTAGCCAGCCGTCTATGGTTAAGGCCGTATAATTCCCTCGAAGAGTGCCCACTGGCAAGCTGGCGGCTTGCGTCAAGCCATTGAACTGGAACGCCTGCAGCACCTTACCGGCGCCGAACGTTGCCCCATTCAACAGAGTGCCGTCGAGCGTTCCCACTACGTCCTCGGCATTACCATCGCCCGGCCACCAGTGCAGCATGTTTGCTGGTGGCGCTACACACGGCGACGGTACGACCGTGATATTCGTGTTCACGGTTTGATTGTCCACCGTAGCTGAAGCAGTTCCGTTATTCGCCGTCGTCGAGGTAAACGTCGAGGTGGCCTGGCCCAAATTGATCGTCCCGGCCGGCGGCGCCATCGTCCCTTCCAGCGCACTGAAAGTCACCGGGATCTGCGGCAAGAATCCCAATCCGGACGTATCAATGGCGTCCGAATTGTGAGTCATATCGGCCGTCACCGTTGAGTTCCCACCCTGCGGTATCGTGTCAGGTGAGGCGCTAATCCCGAGGATGAGCCAGGGATTGAAGTCCACTGTCCCTACGACTACACCACAACCCGCATTACCCGGTCCGGCATTGCAGCCCCACCAGTTGTTCTCCGCGGTAACTACCCCGTCTACGTTAATAACTCCCTGTTCCATGTTCCCCACTATCCGGTTGAACCGGAAGTTGGCACGGCCCTGACTCTGTACCACAGCCCCGGCGCCGTTGTTGACGATCGTGTTGCTCGTCATATGCACCGCCTGATGCGTCGCGAAGTTCGAGCCCGCCAGCCATTGGAAGCCGATGTTGGCGCCCATCACCAGGTTGTTCTCGTAGGTCACCCAGGTTGTCGCCGATGAATGCGACGTAACCCGGAACCCACGCTGCACGTTCGACGCCGGACTGTTCCCGGCAGCCAGGTTAATAAACTGGTTACCGCTCACCTCGATATTGCTCGTGTGCGCATGCCCGTTCTCCCAGATTCCCAATACGACCTGGGGATCGCCCAATGCCGATGACGCATTCAACACCCGGACGATGTTGTTCGTGATCTGTAACCCGTCATACACCGCTCCGCCGCTCGTGTTGCTCTGCATCGCCACGTCTGAAGCGAAGTTGGTGCCATCACTGACGCCATCCCCGTAGATGTCGATCGTGTTACCCGAAATCACCTGGTTGGTTCCGAACGAATAGTGGATCCCGATATTCTGATTGACATCGGTCGGCGCTACGGTCGCATTAAGGTCCCGCGCTATCCGGATGTAGTTATTAATGATCTGCGTATTGTTGAAGGCATCACTGCCCCCGGCCCCATTGAACATCCCGATTGTTAGATCGAAATCCAGGAACCGTATGTTCGAGATGGTCCAGTTCTGATTGTCGCCGCCATCGAAGACCAACACCCCTTCCAAATTAATCGCAGCCAGATCTCCCGGCCCCTGGATCGTCGCATCACCCAAACTGGCCGCCGTAAATGTCACGTTATTCAGGTTCGCCGGCACAAGGATGCTGTAGTCATCAGCGGTACTGGCAATCCCGTCACTGCCCAATGCCCAACTCGCCGCCGCATTCGGTTCCGTCCAGTTGAACGTGCCTTCCAGCGTGATCGTCTCGCCTGATGCCGCGGCCTGCACCGCATCATTGATCCGCGTGTAGTCATTGTCGTTAGCCGTCGGGGTGGTTGCCGGTCGGGTAATCCCATCATCCGGAGTCGGTGACGGTGTGGGGGTGGGTGTCGCCCCCGGCTTGCACTTGCCATCGCCGTTGGCATCAACAATCGCCTGGATTTCGGGCTGGGTTAAAGCGCGATCGAAGAACTCCAACTCATCAATCAGCCCATTGAAGCCCCAGCCTCCACCTTGTACCGCACAGTTCACAGGCTCGTTCCCGATCATCGGGCAGGTGTTAGCGTTGCTCCCGGTACGGATAAACCCGCCCGCTACCGGCACGCTCCCTACCTCGACCCCGTTCACGTAGCCTCTCAAAGTAGCGCCATCCCAAGTCACCGCCACGTGCGACCATTGGTTCAATGGCAGCGGCGTCGCTGGCGCCGTGTTGAACGTATGAATGAAATAGAAGTTGCCTAAGTTCCTTCGCAGATCCACCTGCAGGAAGCCGTTGAGGACCCGCAACGCGATTCCGTCTGTATCCGTGTTCGATAGGACGGTCAGGCCGTAACCGGTTGTAGTGGACTGGCCGTGGGCGGCCGGGTTAAGCCAGGCATCTATCGTCAGAGCGGTATACGGCTGCCGCAGAGTGCCCACGGGCAGACTCACCGCCTGGGTCAAGCCATTGAACTGGAACGCCTGCAACACTTTACCCGTGTTAAATGTTGCCCCGTTCAACAGCGTGCCATCAAGTGTCCCGACAACATCCTCGGCATTACCGTCACCCGGCCACCAATGCAGCATGTTGGCCGGCGGCACCACGCACGTTGACGGCGAGGGCGAAGGTGATGGTGAAGGAGATGGTGACGGTGACGGTGAAGGAGACGGTGACGGTGATGGCGAGGGGGAGGGTGAGGGAGTAGGCTTGCACTTGCCATCACTGTCCGCATCGAAGATCGCCTGAATTTCCGCCTGACTTAACGCCCGGTCGAAGAACTCCAGTTCGTCAATTAGACCATTGAAGCCCCAGCCGCCACTCTGCACCGCACACCCCAAAGGCTCGTTCCCGATCATCGGGCAAGTTCCTGCGTTGCTGCCAGTACGGATAAACCCTCCCGCCACTGGGACGCTCCCTACCTCGGTGCCATTCACGTAGCCTCTCAAAGTAGCGCCATCCCACGTTACCGCCACATGCGACCATTGGTTCAACGGCAGCGGGGCCGCGGGCGCCGTGTTAAATGTGTGAATGAAGTAGAAGTTCCCGATGTTTCGCCGCAGATCCACCTGCAGGAAGCCGTTGAGGACCCGCAGCGCGATCCCGTCCGTATCTGTGTTCGACAACACCGTCAGGCCATAACCGGTTGAAGTGGATTGGCCGTGGACCGCCGGGTTGAGCCAGGCGTCTATCGTTAAAGCCGTATAAGGTTCTCGTAAAGTGCCCACCGGCAAACGGGCGGCTTGCGTCCCGTCATTAATTTGTAACGCCTGCAGGACCTTCCCTGCGCCAAACGTTGCCCCATTCAACAGAGTACCGTCGAGCGTCCCAACAACGTCCTCGGCAGTACCGTCACCCGGCCACCAATGAATCATATTTGGCGGCGGCGTGACGCAGGTCGGTTCCAGATTTTCTAGCAAGAAGGTGGCTGGCGTTGCCAATGCCGGATTGAGGTTGGCTGTCACGGAGTAAGACCCGGCAATACCATTCGCGGCCACGTCCACCTCAGCCTGCCCGGGATTCGTGGTATCGGTGTTCCCATTCGGGAATGTCGCGCTCGCCCCAGCCGCCGGCGCATTAAAGGTTACGTCAACGCCCGAAATTGGATTACCAAAAGCGTCCTGTACCGTTACCTGTAACGGATTGGCAAAGGCCGTATTGATTGTCGTGGTCTGCGGCGTTCCACCAGTCGCGGTGATCGTGCTGGGCTGGGCAGCATTGACCTGAATGTTCGACTGCGTGCCGGTAATGGTCGCGTTGCCCGCATCCGTAGCCGTGATGCTCCGCAACCCAGCCGTCTTTAGCGTCGCCGAGAAGGACTTCGTGCCCAGATCTCCCGGCAGGAAGGTGTAGCCAACTGGCAAGACAGCCTGCGCATCGCTGCTGGTAAAGTTGACTGTTCCCGTGTAGCCGGTATCGACATTGCCAAATTGATCAAGAGCCGTAACCGTGAAGTTGTTGTTAGAACCTGCCGTCACCGGTGAGGGATGACCACTCACTGAAAGTGTCGTTGCTGCGCCTGCGGTATTAGTGAGCGCAAATGTAGCAGCGACCGGCAACGCGGGCGTGACATTGGCCGTAACGTTGTAGCCACCGGCAGTATTGTTGGCGGTGAAATCCACGCTCGCTTTGCCATCAACATCAGTGACATCTGTATTGCCATTTGGGAAGGTTCCGCTGGCCCCAGCGCCCGGGGCTGTAAAGGTTACCGTGACTCCGGCTACAGGATTACCTGATTCGGTGAGTGTCGCCTCGAGCTGGGCGGCGAAGGCAGTGCCCACCGGCGCACTTTGCGGCGTTCCACCAGTAGCAGTAATTAGGTAGTTAGCTTCGATGGCGCCAATATCCAGCAGCGCGTTAACGACTCGCGGGAAGCCTACGCCTCGCTGGTCTACCGGCAGCGGTTCCGCGGTAGTTGCATCGCCATCGGTGTCGAAGTCGTCATTGGGCAGCAACGAAGCGTTGCCCTCATCGATAGCTATCGAGCCAAGCACCAACAAGTGAGTAGGCGTAGTATCACCGTTAGAAGCGAGCGTAGTGTTGAGCACCGTGTTGATGTCGATGACTCCAACACCACTGTTACCGACGATGTTGCCGTCGACGTTGTCGGTGATGCCGCCCGAACTCCATGGCTGCTTTCCCCTAGTGGAGGTGCGGGGAATATATACGTAACCAAAAAATAATACAAGAAGAAAGATTGTTCTTTTTGCAAGAAACCTTGTTGCACCTCGCCATTGGAGTTTTTCATTGAAACTTTCCCCGGGAACGACTAGACTGCACGCCCTTGGAAAGTTTACAGACCATCCCCAGGAGGCCTCCGATGAGCACTACACGAAGAGACTTTTTAAAGAAGGGCACAATCGTCGCCTTAGCCGCAAGTGTTCCGTTGAGTTTGTCCCCCAAGGCCAAGGGCGCCGACATGCTCATGAACCCAAGCGATATGCAACTTGGAAAAGAGGCATTCGCTGCCAATCTCAATACCTACTTCCTTATTAGTAATGGCGGCATGAAGATCAAAACAAAACTTGTAGAAGTTTTTGATCTACGTGCTTCTGCAAAACCCGAACCACTACCGGGGCGTGAGGGCTTTTCACTTCTTTTTCAAGGCGAGCGAACTCATTCTCTTAGACAGAACACCTACATTATCCAGCACGATAAGCTTGGCCGGTTCTCTATGCTACTTGTTCCGTCAGTAAGGAAAGACAAGAGCGCCCACTATTACGAAGCGGTAGTCAACAGGCTCTACCCGTAATTGCCCAGCGCCATAACGAGCACGTGGTCCCATTAAGGCTGAACCCCTACGTTCACTTCATCGAAGACCACCTGGCTCCTCACAGCGTGCGCTATGGCATGGTCCATCGCCTTAGCGGTGAGGTTTGGCTCTTAACCGAACAACTCCGTCCACTACTCCTGGGCCTTAGTACAGCAAACATTCTGCTAACCGAGGACGAGCTGAATCGTCTGGAGGCGCTTGGGTTCCAGGTAAAGATTCTTCAGGAGCAGAGATTCCTCATCCCGCTGGATGCTGACCCCATCGAACCCTTCATGGACCACTATGTGGTGCGTCCGAGTCAGAATCCAGCTCTCGCGTATCGTTCAGAATCCGGCCTGACTATTCTCGTGCGCACATCGATGGAGTATTTCGTCTGCTCGCCAAAACAAGGAGAACTTCCTCTCATCGTTGAAGAGACACTCCCGCCCGACGTGGCTGAGTTGTTTATTCTGGCAGACGGTTCACGGACTCTTAACGAGATCTTGACTGTAATGAATCTACAAGGAGTGGTGTTGAACGACGCCCTCAACTTCCTCACTAGCCCTGAACGACAATTAATCAAGTTCGCTCCAGAGCTTAAGAATTTGGGAGACCAGAATCAGGCGTTCAATTCGGTACCTCGCAGTCTTTCCCATTCTCTCAGGTGGGATCCAGACAAAGACTCTCTGTCTAACTTCCATCAACATGGAATCGAAGACACTTCGTGGGAATTCGACTGGATCGAGTCTACGGTCAACCATGCTTTCCGCTTTCCAAGTGAGGTACTGGGCGGCCTCAATTATGGCTCTCGGTTTTGTCTTTCAACTCTCAAGCTTGAGGTCATTGCTGCACTTAGTAGATCACGCCGGCTTGAAGTCCTGGAGATTGGAGGTGGTACCGGATCTTTTGCGCGGTCTTTTATCGAGCAAGCTTCAGGTTTGGCGGATGTTAATTACCATATCCTTGATTTATCACCGGTCCTCGCTGAAAACCAGAGAAGGCTTCTCGCGAGCCTTCCAAATCAAATCACCCACTTTCAACAGGATGCTACGGAATTAAGTCTACCCGGTTACAAGTTCGATCTCGTCATTGCCAATGAAGTTATTGCGGATTTTCCGACTGCGTCTGTTCGGCGCGTACAGGACAACGTTGAGGGGGATGGGGCGGCCGATATTCACCGCTATCAGCTTTCAATTGCTGATGCGCCCGAAACTTTTTTAATCAACTCGGGGGTCTTTCGTTTCCTGGAGCGCGCCTGGGAACATCTGGCGCCGGGCGGCACGTTGATTCTATCAGAGTATGGTGCGGTCGATAGATATCCGATTCGCCAACACTATCTGAATCACGAAGAGACTTCGATTCATTTCGGACACGTTGCAGCGTGTGCTGAGCGCGTGGGGTTCAGCTACAGGTTGATCACACTGAAGGATTTTATGGGTCTTGACGATCGAATCCCTATCCTCGATGGGGCCGCGGAGCAGATATATTGTCTGAACCATGTCTTAAATAAGTTTGGGCTGTCGCTTCCTTACGCTGCAATATCAAAAGGAGAGTTCGATAACCGGTTTGGTGAGTTAGCGAAGAGCATTGGCCTGACCGGAGTTACTTTCTCGCCGTTGCGCTCGGGCTTTCACTTTGGCCCTCCGGTAAATGACTTCATGGTATTGATCCTGAATAGGCCCGCGCATTGACTGTGGTTTTCCCGGTAGAACACGAATATTCCCTGTGGTTGCCTTTAACCTCACCCTTCGCCAAAACATTTTGTAAGGGATCGGTGATTACTTTCGACGAAAAACCACGCGTTAAGAGTCAGGAGGCTAATCACCATGCAGAAGATCAAAGGTATTCGTATCCGAAAGCGTGCCCAAATCGTCGCCGGACAACAAGTCGCGCCGGTTACGAACGTTGAGAAAGGGCCAAAAGCGGAGCAAAGAATGAGAAATATCGTCGTGGGCTGGGTGCGCGATCATCGCCAACGCTCCGACCAATTGCAGCGGAATCTGGCCGCTGCCTTCAGAAAGGGTCTGCCCCTTCCGAGCCTCGCCGATTAACCCTATTGAATTCCGATCCAGCAATGTCCGACGAACTTCAGTTTGTCGTCTTGTAACTCCGGAAGGTGGGTTTGGATCATGAACGTTCATTAGTCTTTGTTGAGTCCAATCTTTGGCGAAAGCCTGTCGCCAGGACCTGAGCTTCTGTTTTGTAACTCCGGAAGGTGGATTTGGATCACGAACGTTCATTAGTCTTTGTTGAGTCGAATCTTTGGTGAAAGCCTGTCGTCAGGACCCGAGTTTTTGTTTGAATTCCGATTCAGCAATGTCCGACGAACTTTAGTTTGTCGTCTTGTAACTCCGGAAGGTGGGTCTGGATCATGGACGTTCATTAGTCTTTGTTGAGTCCAGTCTTTGGTGAAAGCCTGTAGTCAGGACCTGAGCTTCTGTTTTGTAACTCCGGAAGGTGGGTTTGGATCACGAACGTTCATTAGTCTTTGTTGAGTCGAATCTTTGGTGAAAGCCTGTCGACAGGACCTGAGTTTTTGTTTGAATTCCGATTCAATGAAAGCGACAAACTGAAGTTCGTCGGACAAGGGTTGAGAAAAAACTCCTTACTTGCTAGTTAACTGTCGACAAATTGGCGTTTCCCGGTCAATAATGACAACTCGAAAACAAAGCAATCCTCACTTGCTATGGGCCATCTTGATTACAAACCTTTCTCTCGGCGTCATCGGCCTCACATTCAGCCGCTGAATGCCAACTTATTCGTTACGTTCAGGCTGGTCGGCTCAATCCCCAATTCTGTCATTCGTCTTTACAAGCAGAAAAAGGTTGGGTTGGAGCGACAGCTAAAGCAGCTACGAGAACGTGGAGAAGATCTCAATTCCGATGTCGTCCAGGAGCAGTTGCGGCGTTCCCACGAATTCTCTGTGGAATGGTTTCTTAAGTTCGAAGACATTCTACATAAGGCGAAGCAGGGTCCGTTGTGGATTAGCAACGACGCGGTCGCAGAAAACATCGCTGAAAATCTTCATCGCCTGGATGGCGAAGCGCTGATACTGCACGCCTATACCCTCATGTCGAATCACGTCCACACAGTGTTTCAGCCACTGCTGTCTGAAAAGGATCTGATTCAATGTAGCAATGCTGTCGAAGATCCGAATCTTATCCTCAAACACCCAGCGTTAGCGCGGATCATGCAGTCTATTAAGGGCAGGAGCGCGAGAGAGTGTAATCAGGTTTTAGGCCGCGGGGGACAGTTTTGGGAACATGAGAGCTTCGATCATGTGGTTCGACCCGGTAAGCTAAGCAAGACTCTTTTGTATGTTCTTAATAATCCAGTGAAGGCAGGGATGGTTAGCGAATGGCCTGAGTGGCGCTGGAATTATTGCCGAAAGGAGTTGTTGGCGTTTGTTGGATAATGTCCGACGAACTTCAGTTTGTCGTTTTGTAACTCCGGAAGGTGGGTTTGGATCATGAGCGTTCATTAGTCTTTGTTGAGTCCAGTCTTTGGTGAAAGCCTGTCGTCAGGACCTGAGTTTTTGTTTGAATTCCGATTCAACGAAAGCGACAAACTGAAGTTCGTCGGACAATGTTCGTGGGACAATGTCCGACGAACTTTAGTTTGTCGTTTTGTAACTCCGGAAGGTGGGTCTGGATCATGAACGTTCATTAGTCTTTGTTGAGTCCAGTCTTTGGTGAAAGCCTGTCGACAGGACCTGAGTTTTTGGTCGAATTCCGATTCAACGAAAGCGACAAACTGAAGTTCGTCGGACATGAGGGACCTAACGGACATAAATAGGATTTGAGATGATCCAGGGCTGATCTTTCACCGGGGAGGGCAATTGCGAAAGATAAACCTCGACTCGATAAGCCCCACGTTCTCCTACGACAAACTCCTCTGCCTGCGACCCGTTCTCTTCACGAAAAATGTCACCATCCTTAAGAAGCACGATGCGTCCAGGGACCGGAGTTTGCACGCGCAAACTGATCTCCCCGGCCTCGAGGCTGATCTCGTCACCCTGAATCTTTTGTTCGACCGGCGACGTAGCGGTAAAACTAAAACCAGTCGAGTCACAGAAGAGATCGAATCCAATAAAAGCGTGACCTGCGGCAAGAGCCTGCAACAACGATTCACTACTTAACGGCTCGGCTCTGGGGACGAGCACATGGACGCGAACGAGACGAAAACTTCGATCGTAAGGATCGAGTTGTACCCCCAGCAAAGTCTTCCCCGTAGAGTCGCGTAAACTTATTCCGATGTTGGCGTGCGCATCGTTTCCGGCTACGGCGACGAGCTTCCTGTTCTCACGCGCGATTGCCTCGTCCCAGAGCCTCAAGCTTGCGACCGGCCGCTCGTAGAAGGTCGCGAACAGGAGGTCCGGGTACCTACGATATGACCAGACCCCATCGAAGAACATCACTAATGGGTTCATCCGACGAGCGTTTGTGTAAACGTTATAAACCTCGACGCCGTCGTATTGATTCTGGTCCCAACTCTTGAACTCCTCAGGGTAAGCGACAAGAGCAAGGACTCCCCGCGGCTTTTCACGAGTCAGAATCTCGGCGACCGAAAGGCGGCCACTCTCATGCGCTGCATCATTACCCGGGACAAGCAGGAGCCGATCGCCGTTGGTCGTGCTCACTTCATTGCCGTTGAGGAAGAGGATGCCTGCATGGAGACCCTTAAGAGTCATATCGGAGGTGCTGAAGTGTGCGGATGGGTGTTCGGTCATCACAACAAAATTGAGTTGGTTGGCCAGGGCACCCTCGATGATTGCCGCAAAGTCTCCGTTACTGTGACCGCCGAGAAATGAATGAACGTGCATGGCTCCTTTATATTCCACAAAGTCGCCTGCTTCGGGATTCGGATTGCGAGTTGTGTTCAGATGTTGAATTGCGGCAGCGAGTCGTCCCAACTTGTAGCGACGGTAGGCAAACGGAATCTGCGAGAGCACGAGGGCTGCAAGTAAGAGCAGCAAGACTTTCTGCCAGCGCTTCATTTGAGTTTTAGTATCGCGGGGTAACGTGACGTGACATCAGTCCATAAAATCTACCGAGACCACGTGTTGACTAATGGCGCGCCCGAATTCGGCCACCTTCACATGCTCCGGGTGAACTGTGTAGGCTTCGAGCCCTGCCCGATCGCGAAAGGTAGCCACAAGGCCGGTATCGTACGAGCGCGGCAGGTGAAGCATGTCAAAACCGACCGTGAGAGAATTGACTTCGGGAATGACTTTAGCAAGGCCACGCAAGCAGGCGACATGCTCTTCGCGCACCTCGGGCTCTACATCTGTGTGGTACTTCCAAATAACAATATGTGTAAGCATGATCTACCTGAGACGTGCCAATTCTTGATTCAATAATTCCCAAACGTTGCTTATATGTTTTTCAGCAGTGCGAATGTTGGCAATGGACAGGCGCAGCGTAAATGTATCTTTCAATTTCGTATGAGACAAAAGCGCGCGGCCGGTGGCATTTACGCCATGCATAATCGCTTCATTAAGTATCTCCAGTCTGGCGTCACGAGTCTCCTCGCTTTCACCCGGTATCTGCGGGCAAGCACGAAAGCAGACAAGTGAAAGAGGCGTTGGCGCGAGCAATTCCCAATCTGGTGACTCGTCGACCCAGGAAGCAAACAGCCTCGCCAGACGACAATGTTCACGTATTCGGGATGCCAGACCCTCGTGCCCAAAGTAGCGGATGATCATCCAGAGCTTCAACGCTCGGAAACGGCGTCCGAGTTGGATGCCGTAGTCCGAACCGTTTCGCACTTTCTCTTGTTCCGGGGTTCGGAGATATTCGGGAACCAGGGCAAAGGCCCGTCGCAAGAGGTCCATATGCCGGCAATAGAGCACAGAAAGATCAAAGGGCGTGAATAACCATTTATGAGGATTCACCACGAATGAGTCGGCGCGGTCACAGCCGGTGAGAATGTAGCGCAGTTCAGGGACCACTGCGGCCGAGCCGGCATATGCAGCGTCAACGTGCAACCATAACTTATGTTCTTCGCAGATTTTGACAATCGCAGGAACGGGATCGATGCTCGAGGTTGACGTGGTTCCAACAGTGGCGACGACACAGAAGGGAAGAATGCTGTTGGCCTTGTCTTCTCTGATAGCGTCAGCGAGGGCCGTGGCATCCATGCGATACTCGTTATCCGTCTTGATTTTTCTGAGGGACCGTTGACCCAGGCCCAGTGTGATGATGCCCTTCTCAATTGATGAGTGGGCCTGCTCGGAGGCGTACACCCGCAACAGGGGAAGATCGGGACGTCCGCTCATCCCCTCTTCACGAATTCGCATTTCCACTCCCTCGCGTGCGGCAGCGACGGCGTGCATGCTGGAAACCGAGGCGGTGTCGTAAATAATTCCGGTGAGCCCTGGGTCGAGACCCATCATCTGACGCAGCCAATCGAGAGTAACCTCTTCAAGTTCAGTTGACGCAGGTGACGTGCGCCACAGCATCGACTTGACATCAAAGGCGGCCGCCAGAAGTTCACCAAAGATTCCCGGTGCGGAGGTTGAGGTCGCGAAGTAAGCAAAGAATGAGGGATGATTCCAATGCGTTAATGCGGGCACGATCAAACGACCAAGATCGGCGACGATCTGGTCCATCGCCTCGCCTTTTAAGGGAGGCGCTGCGGGGAGCCGAGCTTTTAGGTCGCCTGGTTCCACCTGAGCCAGCACAGGTAGTTCCTCGATCTGTTCAAAGTAGTCGGAGATCCAGTCGATAAGTTCGTGGCCCAGTCGCCGAAACTCTGCGGGGCCCATGTCGCCGCTGGGCGGCGCAAATGAACTTTCTTCTTTCATGCCAGAGAGTAAATCTCTATTACTTATAAACCGGAAACTCTCCGGCCTCCTTTTTGCGCCAGTACTCGTTCAGCCCAGCCTTTACCTTATTGCGGAGGACATACAGTCCCAGGATATTGGGAAAGGCCATGCCCAGAATCATCAGATCGCCAAAATCCAGAATATTGCTTGACGTGATTATTGAGCCAAGGAATACGAAGACCAGGAAGATGATCCGGTAAATCTGGGAGGTTGCATCGCCAAACATCCAGGCCCAGCACCGTTCACCGTAGTAAGACCAGGAGATCATCGTCGAATAAGCGAAGAGGAACACGGCAAGCGAGAGGATGTAAGGAAACCACACCAGATGCTCGCCCATTGCTCGGGAGGTGAGTGCGGCGCCGGCCCGCCCGTCAATCAAAGTTTGATAAGCAGGATTGTTGTAGGCGCCGGTGACCACTATGACAAGCGCGGTCATCGTACAGATCACTACCGTGTCGATGAAAGGTTCCAGGAGGGCGACGATTCCCTCACGAACAGGCTCTTCTGTTTTTGCTGCTGAGTGGGCGATCGCGGCCGACCCGGCTCCGGCCTCATTTGAAAAGGCGGCGCGCTGGAACCCTACTACGAGTGCGCCGACGAAACCTCCATAGACTGCATCGGGCGCAAATGCCTGCGAAAATATTGAACTCAAAGCTGCGGGAATATCGGCGGCATTATCGAGAATGATCACGAGAGCCCCGAGCACGTATACGCCGCACATGAACGGAACAATCTTCTCGGTGACATGGGCGATCCGGCGCAGTCCTCCAATGATGACGATACCGACAAGGAAGGTCATTATTAGTCCATATACCCAAGGGTATGTTCCCAGGAACGGAATGGTCTCTTGCATCGCGTTCATTGATTGGCTCACTTGAAAGCTATTGCCACCACCCAGCGAACCGCCGATGCAAAGGATCGAAAACACAAAAGCGAGAAACATACCCAGGCGCGGCCAGTTCTTTTCGGCGAACCCTTCCGACAAGTAGTACATAGCGCCACCCATGATGTGACCATCGGGTCGCACCTTGCGATACATTTGGCCCAGCGTACACTCGGTAAATTTGGTCGACATGCCCAGGAAGCCGGCAAGGATCATCCAGAAGGTCGCACCTGGACCACCGAGGCTCACGGCGATTGCCACCCCGGCGATGTTTCCCAGTCCGACGGTGGCGGACAGCGCCGTCGTTAGTGCCTGGAAGTGTGAGACCTCACCTTTTTCAGTTTGCTTCGTATATTTGCCGCGAGTTACGTCAATAGCGTGCTTGAATGCCCGCAGATTGATAAACCCCATCTTAAGAGTGAAGTAGATCGCTCCCAGAACTAACCAGAGAACCACCAAAGGCAGGGTTCGGTCAGGATCCCAGAAGAGCACATCGTAAAAGAAGAATGCGCCAATCCAACCATTCACGATCGCCATTGCGCGATCGGCTTGCGCCTCGAATCCCGTAGGCGCTCTTCGATCAGCCTCAGGCTGCGAGATTGGCAAGGGGCTCTCGAGCGTCTCCGGCGGCTTCACGTCACCCGGGCTGGGAGAAGATTCCTGCGCTAAGACCGAGGCGCAAGGAAGAAGCAAAGCCAGGCAAAGTCCGAGAATGAGCAGGAAGGCAGACGATTGTTTTATCAATTAGGCAACCTCACTCAGATGGTTTGAGATGAACCGATCCACGCCAAAAGAAGATTCGCGTGGAGTCTCAGAGAAAACAGATACCCAATAGGTGGCCCCCATTCTAGCAAAAGCGGCCTAAATGGTGTAAACATTTGCCGCAGGCTTGCCGTATCGATCACCGGAACCCGATAAGGATTGCCAAACTGACTTTCAAGCACACTGCCTTCAGCGTAAATAGTGATCAATGTGAAGAGTCACTGCGCACGGATGAATTCCGTGGAAACCGCGCTTGCAAAATAAATGACGCCGGACTTCCGGCCAGGGCTTTGGTCGCTGGCTGAAAGCTCTGCTATTTGCTAATTTCATCAGCGCTTTGTGAGGACCATATGAAACGAATCCTAATTTCTCTTTGGTTGGTTGTGACGCTAGTTATTTCCTTCGGGTGCGAGCGCCGGGGCGTCGATGGAACCGACGGCGATTCTGGCCCAGTCCGAGTGGGCTACTACGGCGATCTCACGGGGGCCACTTCCAGTTTTGGTCAATCAACCAAGAATGGTGTAGACATGGCGGCCGATGAGATCAATAAGTCCGGTGGCATCAACGGACGCCAGATTGAAATCATCACTGAAGACGATCAGGGGGAACCGAACAAGGCTGCAACGGTTGTGACCAAATTGATCAACCAGGATCGTGTCCATGCATTACTAGGTGAAGTGGCTTCCTCAAACACGCTGGCTGCCGCCCCAAAGGCTCAGGAGAGCCGTGTGCCGATGATTACTCCTTCCTCTACCAACCCGGCGGTAACGCAGGTGGGAGATTACATTTTCCGCGTTTGCTTTATCGATCCCTTCCAGGGAGAAGTGATGGCAAAATTCGCGGCTAATAATCTGAAGGCCAAAAGGGCAGCAATCCTTTACGATTTCAATTCCGATTACAGTCGTGGATTACAGCAGTTTTTTAAGAAGAGTTTCACGGCTCTGGGAGGAGCGGTGGTCGAGGAGAAGTCCTATACTCAGGGAGACCGCGACTTTAGTGGACAGTTAACTGCAATTCGTTCAGCAAATCCCGACGTCATTTACGTGCCGGGCTATTACGGCCAGGTTGGCGTAATCGCAAATCAAACGAGACAATTGGGTATCAAAGCACCACTTCTTGGCGGAGATGGTTGGGATGCTCCGCAACTCTGGGAACTTGGGGGAGACGCACTTAATGGCTCCTATATTTCTAACCATTATTCAGTTGACGATCCATCACCTTCAATTCAGAAATTTGTGGCAGACTATCGAGCACGCTACAACGTCGTTCCTGACGCCCTGGCCGCCCTTGGATATGACGCCATGAAAGTGCTCGCTGATGCCATCCGGCGTGCAGGAACGACTGATCGACAAAAGCTGCGTGACGCTATCGCCCAGACCAAAGATTTTGCCGGAGTGACCGGGCTGATTACGATCAACACGGAACGCAACGCTGTCAAACCGGCGGTTGTGCTGAGACTTGCGAGCAGCCGCTTCGTTTATGAAACGACCATCTATCCGGAAGGGATGGCGCCACCAGCAGGTTCGCCAACAGGTGACTGAACTCCAGCGGTAAGCAACGGCGGCCGGATTCACACTAACCAGGCTCAAACCAAAAGCCCAGAAGGAATTTCAGATGGATACCTTTGTCCAGCAACTGATCAATGGACTCAATATAGGGGCCATATATGCGTTAATTGCCTTGGGATACACAATGGTGTACGGCATCCTTCGGCTGATTAATTTTGCTCATGGTGACGTTTATATGGTCGGGGCATTCGCGGGATACTTTTTGGCTCACCAATTCGCGCTGGCTGCAAACCCCACGGCAGGAGGGTTGGCAATAGTGATGTTGGGTTCAATGATTATTGCCGCACTTGTTGGTATGTCGATTGAGCGTTTTGCTTACCGGCCGGTGCGAAAGTATTCGCGCATGACGACGCTGATCATGGCAATTGGCGTGTCATTGCTAATCGAGAACCTTTTTGTGGCACAGATTGGGGCTGCGCCGCGCGCTTTTCCGGATTTTTTAGGATCTCAGAGTGAGCCGCCTTTCCAACTTTTCGGCAACGCCGCTATCTCAAAGGCACAAATAGTTATATTCGCGGTGTCGTTAGGCCTAATGCTGCTCTTGCAGTGGGTTGTCTACCGAACGAAGGTCGGAACGGCGATGCGGGCCGTCTCCTTCAATCTCAATTCAGCAAAACTGATGGGTATCAACACCGATGCAATTATAGCCTTGACCTTTGCGATCGGTTCCGCGCTGGCAGCGGCCGCCGGCATACTCACCGCTCAGTACAATCCCAACATTGATCCGTTAATGGGGATTCTGACGGGACTGAAAGCATTCGTAGCCGCGGTGCTTGGCGGTATCGGCAATATTCCGGGTGCGGTGCTTGGGGGGTTACTGATCGGGGCCGCGGAGACTTTTGTCGTTGGCTACGGGCAAAGTATTGGCATTGCATCTACCTATCGGGATGCTGTTGCATTTGCGATTTTGATACTGGTTTTATTGCTCCGGCCCTCGGGCTTACTAGGATCCACCGTTCAGGAGAAAGTCTGAGCGCATTTGAGATTTCCGATTGCCAAATTCCGATTGAAAGAATTTCCGATGACCTGTAAAAGTAATCGGCAATCGCAAATCGAAAATCCACTTTATGCCAACCTACGCTAAGAGGCTCCTCGGCATATTCATCGCGCTCTTATTGCTCTATATCGGCGACGCCCTAACGAGCAGAGACGGACTATTTGGTTTTGGGATTCCGTATTACTATGCCGAGATTCTGGCCCTTACCGGCATCAGCGTTATTCTCGCCGTTTCTCTGAATCTTATCACTGGCTTTACCGGACAATTTTCCATCGGACACGCCGGGTTCATGGCAGTTGGTGCGTACTCGTCCGTTTTCCTAACGGTGTATTGCACGGAGAGTCTTGAACTTTGGCTGGCGGGAATAATTGGCCAAACGGCCGCGCAGTCCCTGGTCTTCATGGGTGTAATAATCTGCGGGGCGCTGAGTGCGGCGATTGCGGGACTCATCGTTGGCATTCCGAGTTTGCGGTTGCGCGGCGACTATCTGGCTATCGTAACGCTTGGATTTGCTGAGATTATTCGCATCGTTATTTTGAACATCGATAGCGTTGGCGGTGCGACGGGTTTTCGCGGCGCCGTTTCCCCCTGGCCGGGCAGGCTGATTATTCCGGCCTATGCTGACTTCATGTGGATCGCTGCGTTGGCCGTTCTCACGGTCGTGATCATCTATAACATTGTCAATTCGGATATCGGGCGCGCGTTGGTCGCGATCCGTGAAGACGAGCTTGCGGCCGAAGCCATGGGCATCAATACCACTCGTTATAAAGTGATCGCCTTTGTCATTAGCTCAGCGTTCGCGGGCGTGGCGGGTGTTCTATTTGGTCACTTCCGGCAGTTTCTACATACGAATGACTTTCAATTCATCAGATCGATCGAAATCATTATCATGATTGTGCTTGGCGGGATGGGCTCAATAACCGGCTCGGTACTGGGCGCGATAGTGATCACATTTCTGCCTGAACTTCTCCGCAAACTACCGGGGAATCTTTACAGCTATCGTCTGGTTATTTATTCCGCGCTAGTGATCTTGATCATGCTGACGCGACCACAGGGAGTTATGGGGGTTAAGGAGTTTGGCATTTCCTGGCTCAGGCGGGCGCAGCGCCGACCAGTGGGAGATAAACCCGTGGGAGAAAGTAGCGGGGTACCGATCGCCGAGCAGATACCACCATCAGCTATAGATCGTGACAAAGAGGTTCGAAACCAATGAGCGGTGCTCCCAAACAAGATGCTGAAGCTACTAAGGAAGAGTCCATTATCACTGAGGCAGCTCGTGCTCTGCGTAGATCACATCAAATCATAGATGATGGCGCCCATCCCCTCCGCACGGTCAATTGCACCATTCGGTTTGGGGGCCTTTGTGCGGTTAATGCGCTCGACATGAGTGTCGGAAAGGGCGAGATTTATGGGCTGATTGGCCCAAATGGAGCCGGAAAGACCACAATCTTCAACTTGCTCACCGGGGTCTATCGTCCCACCTCCGGCGAAATTTATTTTCAGGGACATCGCATTGACGGTCTCAAACCCTACGAGATCTCGCGTCGCGGCGTGTCTCGCACCTTCCAGAATATCCGTCTGTTTCCCAGCATGACCGTGCTGGAAAATGTGATGACGGCCTGCCACCGACATGCTCAGCAGAACCTGCTCGATGCCGTATTGAGATTGCCCCGGTTCGAACGAGACGAGCGCGAGCATCGCGAATTTGCCATGGAGTTGCTCGAGATTTTTGACTTGGCGCGAGTGAGAGACGAAGGTGGGACGAGTTTACCGTATGGTAAGCAGCGCCGGCTCGAAATTGTGCGCGCATTGGCAACACGGCCTGACTTACTGTTATTGGACGAGCCGGCTGCGGGCATGAATCCAGCGGAACAGGAAGATTTAATGCGCTTAATCCAACAGATCAGAGATCGCTTTAGTCTTACTATTCTTTTGGTTGAACACAACATGAAAGTTGTAATGGGTGTTTGTGAGCGTATTCAGGTGGTCGATTATGGGAAATCTATTGCGCTTGGGTTACCGGAAGAGATCAAGAACGATCCAAAAGTAATTGAAGCCTATTTGGGTGACTAGGTTAGCTAAAGATCTTCGCACATGCTTACCATAGAGAACATTTCGGTGAATTATGGCGCCATCGAAGCTTTGACCGGCGTCTCAATGCAGGTCAATCAGGGCGAAGTAGTGACTCTTATCGGCGCGAACGGAGCCGGCAAAACTACCACGCTTCGTACCATTACGGGTCTGCTTCAACCACGCCAGGGACGAATCGTTTTCGAGGGCGAAGAGATTGGCGGGAAACCCACGCATCGACTGGTCGCGCGCGGGATTTCTATGTCACCCGAGGGCCGCGGAGTCTTTGCCAACCTATCGGTCCGTGAGAACCTTCAAATGGGCGGTTACCTGATCAAAGACAAGCGCGTAGTCAGTGAGGGTATGGAGCGCGCTTTCAGAATGTTTCCTCGCTTGAAAGAACGAGAAGCGCAGAAGGCGGGCACGCTTTCGGGCGGCGAACAGCAGATGCTGGCGATGGGCCGCGCGTTGATGTCCCAACCGCGTCTACTGCTTCTTGACGAGCCTTCTTTAGGCCTTGCGCCCTTGGTAGTCCACACCATCTTTGAAGCAATCGACGAAATCAGAAGCAAGGGAACTACCATTCTTCTCGTCGAGCAGAATGCCCACGCGGCTCTCGGCCATTCTGACCGTGCGTATGTGATGGAGACCGGAAGAATTATCATGGATGGGGCTTCGCATGAACTCGCCGCCGATCCTAGAATCAAGGAAGCCTATCTTGGCGAGTAGGTCTGAAATAAGGTGGCTGTCGTGTTCCAAAATCAGCAACTAAGAACCGCCGCACTCGTTGTCGCATTGTGCGCTCTGGTGATTGCCGAACTGTCCTGTACTCCCGGGCAGTCCGATCCTGCTAAGGAAGAGCGTCGGACAATCAAGATTGGTTACTTTGGCGACCTTTCGGGCCCTACTTTTAACTTCGGTCAATCCAGTCGAAATGGCGCCGTAATGGCAGCCGACGAGATCAATCAGGCAGGCGGAATCAATCGACGTCGCATCGATCTCGTTATCGAAGATGATAAGGGCAGTCCGGAATTGGCTGCGACGATTGCCGCCAAACTGATCAATGAGGACAAGGTCGTAGCGCTGATCGCCGGCGGAGCATCTGGAAACAGCCTTGCGGCAGCGCCCAAAGCCCAAGCTAGCAGTATTCCGATGATCTCACCATCTGCTACTAATACCGCCGTCACCGAGGTCGGCACCTTCATTTTCCGCGCTTGTTTTACCGATCCCTTTCAGGGACGGGTGATGGCCCGGTTTGCCGCGCGGACGCTTGGCGCACAAAAAGCGGCTGTCCTCCTCGACTTCAATTCACCCTACAGTCGAGACCTACGTGAATACTTTGAGGCGAGCTTTATTCAGCTTGGTGGCGAGATTGTCAGCGAGCAGTCGTACAACCAGGGAGACCGTGATTTCCGTGGGCAGTTGAACGCCATTCGACTGGCCCAACCCGATGTGATCTACATCCCCGGGTACTATGGTGACGTTGCGGGAATCGCAAAGCAGGCGCGCGCGCTCGGCATTGTTCAACCTCTGCTTGGTGGTGATGGATGGGATGCGCCCGAACTATGGGAGCTTGGCGGAGACTCACTCAACGGCTCGTACATCACCAATCACTACTCAGTAGAAGATCCCTCCCCAGCGATTGAGAAGTTTGTCCGGGAGTATAGAAATCGTTACGGTAATCTCACGCCGGACGCGCACGCGGCGCTTGCTTATGATGCAATGCAGGTCCTGGTTGACGCCATTCAACGGGCCGGTACAGATACAGGTCCGGCCCTGCGCGATGCCCTTGCGCGCACCGAGAACTTTGCCGGCGTCACCGGCTTGATTGGCATCAATGAAGAGCGTAACGCAATCAAGCCCGCAGTGATCCTGCTGCTGCGAGACCGGCAATATATCTATCAGGAAACCATTCAGCCTGAGGCCGTTCTGGAAGCCACACCGGAACCTTCACCCTCTCCCCCAAAACCCAGACCGCGTCGTCGCTCGCGGAGATAGCTCACGCCTGTCTTATCGAGGTGGGTTCCGGCTTACCGAATTCGTTTATGCGGTATGCGTAAGCTTCTTTCATTGCAGCCTGCCCGCTGTTTGTGTAGACCAGCAGACGCTCTCCATCCGTGCGCGCCATAACAATGCCAAAGGCGGCACGGCTGAACGCGAAGAACCTCGATTTTGCCTTCGAGTTCGTGATCGCGACACCGTTGTCGATTAGGGCGGCGCCGTCGTTCCCAAGCTTGTGAAACTCGGGTCGCACAAAACCTTCCATATTAAAGAAGGCGACCAGTTCAGTAACGAAGATCAATGGTTCTTCGACGCGCGAGTATTTCCCGAGAGCGCCTACCAGGGTGGCCCGGGGATGGATATATTCCTTGCGCGCACTCTCGTCGCCGGAGGAAACCACTGACACTACTGGTGAGACCGACTGGATAAATGCGCCGGAAAAGTCGGCTGAGCCATGATGGGGGACCTTGAACACTTCGGACTGTAAGTTCAGTTTTCCCTGGCTATGAGCTTTAGCGAGTGTGCGTCCGGCCTCGTCATTGAGATCGCCGCTGAAGAGAAAGTTGAATCCACCATAGTTGAGCCGAAAGATTATTGAATGACCATTGATCGTGTGAGATGCCGAGGAGCCCTTGAAACCGACACCCTCGAGGTTGAGTGACTCTTGCCCAATTCGCGGGCCGCCTGGCGGTTTGCCCAGGAATTTCAGCCCCTTTACGGCTCCCACCTTCGTGATGATTGGACCAAAGACTTGAACACTGATGCTTTCGGCTTGGAGAAAATCAAAAGCTGCATCGTCATCCTTTTCGAGGCGCCGAAACTTGATCGAACCCCGCTTCTTATACTCTTTAAGCGCCTTCTTCCATTTCTGGAATGGGAGATTGAGTTCGCCGTCATCCACAGCTAGCAGATCCTTCTCCAGGCCGGTAATGATCGTGATGTCCTTGCCCGTGTCGGGGTCTTTTACGGTCTTCGTTTGACCCAGCATTTCGGTCTCTTTCCGATTCTGACCGTTAGCTTTCTTCTTAGGTCGTTTGACGAGCCCATTGTGAAAGATGCGCTGGGGATGAATAAAGAGGCGTTTCCATTTGCTTGAGTTCAGATGTTGGTCAGTCTCGGAGTCGTGGATCTCGGCAAGGCCCTGGAAGTGATCGGCGTCTCCATGAGTCACTACAACGCAGTCGATCTTCTTTGGCTTAGTGGCGCTGGTTCCGCGATAACGATTGGCGAGATAGCGCGCGAAGAGTTGGTTGTCGCCGCCGTCGATCAACAGCACCTTGCCTTTTGGGGTTTCAATCACAGACCCGTCACCTTGTTGCACGTCAACAAAGTCGATCTTCAGAATCTTGCTGTCTTTTTTGAGAACCACAACGTCAGCAGGCTTTATTTTGCTGGCCTTTGACGGTGTGATGAAGCCGGACACCTTTTCCGGTTTAACACTGCCATCCTCAAGGGGCTTGAAGATGGTGACCTTAACTTCAACGTCATTCGGGTTGATTTTGACGACTTCGACTTCATCGCCCCAGGCTAGAACTCGGGTCGTCGCTTTCTGTCCGTTTGTGGCCGGTACTTTGATCTTTGCGAGGTCCACATTGATCAGGTGTTGTGGTGGCATTGTGTAACTTCCCTTCCTGCGAGGTGGTTGATGGTGGAGGTTAGCTCTGGAAAGATGCGAGGCCTTCCAGGTCCGTGGCGCAGCAACGGCTCTGATGGGCGAAGGAAAAAACTATTAAAGAAGCTTGACTGCGCCGGGGACTGTATCACCGGTGTAGTTCTCGCGTCTAGAGCAGTCTTGAGTTGGGAGGCGCCCTCGGAACCTATCTAAATAGCAAGAACTATTACAGGTTGGCCCACCAATCACCGACAGTTATGCCCGACAGAGTTTCTCCGGCTTTAATCTCGATCATAATCCGCCGGTGGGACTTGCAATGGGCTTCCATTCCACACTTCATGTAGTCGGTATAGTAGGCCCGCTCCCCGGCAAAGGCGCCCGCATCCGCATCGCTCGCGGATAACCTGGCGTAAACATAGTAGCGACCTGGCGAGAGTTGCAGCGTGTAAGAGACACGAGAGGTCCAGCCGGAACGAGGCTTTGTGCACTTTGTCGTTCCTCCTTCAATGCTCTCAGCGCAGGCGACCATCGAACTTGGAATGCCATCGCTCGGATATGACATGCGGCCGGTTATGGTCCCGAGGCTGGGCGGGGACACGGTTTGTTCCGCGGTTGGCGATGCCGACGACGACGAACCAGCGTTAATGTTCTCGTTCGAAAGTGCGGTCATCTCCCCGAGCTTTCGATTGGTGTTAGATTCGAGCTGCCCTTCTGTACCGGTTCCAGATTCGCCGAGCCAAATCCATAATGCGAGAACCCCGGCCAGCAGGAAGATGCTGCCAAGAACTAATGTCAGGGCAAGGGTGCGCCGATCTCGCTGTTCTCGAGGTGCATCGTGCTGGAATCGAGGAGGCGCTGGTGGAGGTCCAGCCACAGTGATTGTAGACTGCCGGGCGCTATCCATGACTTCCGTGGGCGGCAAATTACTCTCAACCAGGTCAAGCGTCGCGCCGTCCTGAAGACAGAATTTCAGCCTGTTGTCGGTGTAGATACTTTCACATTGCGGGCAGCGCTTCATCCGGGAATTTGTTTACTTACCACTGAGTTGTCTGCTCAATCGCTTAACGATCTCGCGAACCGCTGTGGCATTACGAAACTCGGAGTTGATCTCGAGGGCCTTCTTGCAGGGAGAACAAAGTAAAATAGCAGGGCGACCGCTACGATCTGTACCGGTTTGCTCATCCTGAACTCCTTTGAAGATTAATTCTGCAAGATCTTAGAACCCTTGATCGTCACATTGCCGGATGATTTGATATCAATGCGCGACGTTGCAGACAGAGTGACTGTGCTGGAGTTTATGGTGATGCTCGTCTTATCGACCTTTATCGATGAGGCTCCAACTTTCAGAGTTACCGAATTAGCTGAGACGGAAAGGGCAGCTTCGAGTGCTGCGACGCGAGCTTCCAACTTCCTTATGGCCTCAAGCAGTTGCGCTGGTTGTGGATTCATGAATGTTTACTCCATTTTTGAGAGATCTGTCGCGAGCAGACGACACACCTTTACGCTGAGGGTCTCTGCGAAAAATCAAAAAAGATGCTTGCCGGCTTGGTGCTTCTTCAGTGTTCTGCGTCGGCTCTTTGCGATTTACACGAGAGCCTCAGTGCTGGGCCGCTGACTCGGCTAATTCGTTAGCCGACTGAAGATCACAGCGATTAGTTTACAAACCGGCGAAGCTGGACGCTGATCGCGAAACCGATTGCAATGAAGGTCGCGGTAAGTGAAGCGAGCCCGGCACTCATCAACGGCAAAGGCACGCCGATAACCGGCAAGATCCCGAGCGACATTCCAATATTGATAAAGATTTGAAAAGTCAGCCCCCCAACGATTGCCATAATCACGAGCATGCCCATGCGATCAGGAGCGCGCTTGGCGCCCGAAATCAATCGTGAAAGCAGAACCGCATAGGCCAGCAATACCAGAATGCAGCCGACAAATCCGGCGTTGCCCGCAGTTACCGCGAAGATGAAGTCAGTATGTGGTTCGGGAAGGAACCTCAAACTACTCTGGGTGTAGCCCGAATCAGTATTCGAGCCCAAAATCCCGCCTTCTCCAACCGTCAAAATTGATTGCCAGGTGTGATATCCGATCCCCCGGCGATCGGCGTTCTCGGGAGCTAAAATTACGTTGATTCGTTCCTGCTGGTACGCCTTAACAAAACCACTCTTTATTCCCACCCAATATGCGAACGGCAGCATTAGAATACTCAGTATCAGCCCGCCGATCACTAGCCTCATTTTCATGGCTGACAGAAAAAGTACAACCAGGAGAATGGGGAAGTAGGTAATGACTGAACCAACATCCGGTTGCAGCAAGATCAACCCGATGGGCAATGCGAGAACCACGGCGCCAGCGATCATTTCTTTGAAAGTTAGAGTTTGCACGCGGTGCTTACCAAAATACCTGGCCAGCATCATCGCGGTTGTAACTTTCACAAATTCTGAAGGTTGAAATTGTCCGATGCCCGGTACTTTTATCCAGGCTTGTTGACCATTGACACGGATGCCGATTCCGGGAATCAATACAATCACCAGCAAAAGCAACCCGAAGATATAGAAGGCAGGGGCTAAGTTAATCAGACGCCGGTAGTCGGTAAAGGCTACGGCGAGCATCGCTACGATGGCGATGGCCAGACCAACCAATTGCTTTATCCAGTACCCTTCATTCGGCAGCGCGTGACGAATCTGAATGGTGCCAAAAAAGACGATACCCACGGCAAGCAGGGCAAGCACCCAATCGAAATCACGGAGTCTTTTTCGTTCTAGTATGGCTGCCATCTTCGCACTTCCGATTAAACCTAAGCGGTCCTTATTGGCGATGAGCTAGTTCTGTTTCCGGTTTTTGTTCTGTGTTTTTGGGCCTGCGCGTTTGCGCGACTGGATCGTCCCGGGTCTCTTCCGGATGGGTCCTGCGGTAATAAACATCGTAAATGCCACGGGCTGCCGGGGCGGCGTGTGTGCTCCCAAAGCCCGAGTTCTCTATGAGCGCCACCAGGGCAATTTCAGGCTTGCTTGCGGGTGCATACGAAACGAACCACGAGTGGTCCTTGTTCTTACCAATGTCCTTACCCAGCGCGACTACCTGGGCAGTGCCCGTCTTGCCGGCGATGTCGAAGTTTTCCATGCGGATTCGGCCGGCCGTGCCACCGCTGTTGACGACGCCCCACATCCCTTCGGCGACCACCCGATGCTGATCCGGTGGAATGGGAACGAGCTTCGGGTCTGGTCGTTCAAAGGATCGACCGGGCCGAAACTCGGGCGTGCCTGGCTCACCGATCTTTTTGATCTCTCTTAGAACATGCGGCACGTACAGTTTTCCGCCGACGCTGATCCCGGCGATCGTTCGTAACAGAGCGATCGGGGTTATCACATCGTAGACCTGTCCAAAGGAGGCATAGACGGTGTCAATATCCTTCCATTCAGGATTCTTCGGTTGCATGCGGCGTTTAAACTCTCGCGATGGGGTCCAGCTCACAACTTCGTTGGGCAGATCGATTCCGGAGCGTTTGTTGAGATCGAACTCATCGACCATCTGCTCGATTCCTTCGATGCCCATCTTCAAGCCCAGACGATAGAAGTAACCATCACACGATCTAATTATGGCTGTTTTGATATCGGGCGAGCCATGATTGCCCATGCAGCGCGTGAACTTATTTCCAATCGTGATTCCCCCGCCACACACAATATTTGACTGGGCGATGGTTATCGCGCCTTGCGTCAAGCCGGCAACAGCCATCGGAATCTTCCATGTTGAGCCGGGCATATACCGGCTTTGGACCGCCCGATTGATCAGCGGGGTCTCGGGATTATTGAGCAACTGAACATACTCAGCGCGGCCTGCCCTCGTGGTGATTCGTTGGGAAAAAAGATTTGGATCAAAGGTTGGATAAGAGGCCATTACCAACACTTCTCCGTTATTCGGATCCAGGCCGATGATCACCCCACGTTGTGTTACTGAATTTCTGAGTTGTTCTTCCGCGGCCAACTGAAGTTCGAGATCGATGGTAGTCACAAGATCCTGACCGGGTTGAGGGGGAACAATTTCGATCTCGTCCTGAATGCGTCCGCGACTGTCAACGACAACTTTTCTGTAGCCATCGCGCCCACGCAAGTACTCGTCATAGATCTGCTCCAGGCCGCTAAGACCGATGAAGTCACCGGGCTTAAATCCCTTTTCGCGGAAGCTCGTCTGCTTTAAGTGCTCTGGCCCAATCTCGCCGACGTATCCAAGGACGTGGGCCAGCACGCCGTTTGGTGGGTAGCGTCTTTGCGGCTGTTGTTCGATTCGCAATTCAGGAAATTCGAGCTGTCGGGCTTCGACCCAGGCTATATCCGCAGGCGTCGCATCCTGCTTAACCGCGAGCGATTCAAATGCAGGCATTGACCTGACTTGTTCAAATCGATCTCGCAAGATGTCGGCATCGATCCCGAGGCCTTCGGACAAAGGTCGCACCAGGGTTCTGAGATCCTTCCCCCGGGTGTCTTCGCGGGAGAGAATGACATTATAGATAGGACGCGAGTCAACAATCGGATGCCCTTTGCGATCGAAGATCACACCACGGGGAGCTGGTATTGGCAGGAGTCTAATACGTTGGTTCTTGGCGATTTCACCGTAATGCTCGCCGCGTACTACCTGGAGAACATAAAGTCTGATTCCAAGCACCGCGAGTAGGAGCAGCATTAGTGCCTGAACCGCCCGCAAGCGGCCCCGCAAGTTCTGTGATGTGTCCTCGAATTTCATCTCTTGTCAGTAATCAGTAGTCCGTAGTCAGTTGTCAGTAGTCCGTTGTCAGTCGTTATCAATTTGTTTCAGTGTCAGCCAACTCGTCATTAGTATAATTATTTACAGTATTCATTGCTAATCGAATCGAGGCTGTCGAATCGAGGCTGTCAATTTGCGGTTTGCTTGGATATTCAACCACGGACAACGAACTACTGACCACTGACCAACAAAAATCGTGAGTTGCCGGTTTGCTTGGAGATTCAACCACTGACAACTGACCACCGACAACTGACCACTGATCAAAATTCACCTTCTTCGAATCGTACCGGTGCTGCGACGCGCAACCCGCCGCCGCGAGGCAAACTGTCGCCGCTGGCTGGCTCTTTCGTTGACCAGCGAGTCGAGCAGGTAAAGAGCCAGGGTCCCCGCTACAGTCGTGGCTATTAGACGGTAGGACATTGTTTGCACTATAGGCACCAACGGTGGGTACCCAAGTGAACGGTGCCAGAATATGTAGATCGCGGAATCCAGCAGAGTCGCTGCCGCCAACACCGGAATCCTCAAGAGGGCGTTCTCGAGATTGACCCGGGTCGCCAGCGTGTAGATGACATAGGCAGTGAGAGTCTTTGAAAAGCCGCCGGCGCCGATCAGTCCTCCGCTGCCCGCATCAACAGCAAGTCCTGCGACTGTACCTACAATCAACGCTCGCCAGGCGTCGCGCTGTAGCGCAATATACACCACCACCACCAATGGGAAGTCTATATAGGAGAGGGGTGGCCAGAGAGCACGCAGCGAGAGCTGCAACAGTATGGCACAGATGAGAGCCGCGGCAACCTTAAGCTGGGGCATTACCAAAAAGAATCGAACGCTTGAATGTGGAAAACAGGATTTAAATCGTTACACAATTGGTGGTCCGCGCAGCGGGTGGCTCTAGACCGTCGGAATGGAGCACCGCTTTGCTGGAATAAACCAGTTTCTTTCACTTCCTGGGCCTGTCAACATTAGGCAGAGCCTGTTCGGGGGTTGGTCGTTCCGGTGGGTTGTAAAGTAGCACGGCCACCTCTTCCAATTGATCAAGCCGCGCGCTGGGCTTGATCTTAATCTCATGCGGCATCGTAGCAGAGCCGGACTTCACTTCAACTACTTCACCAACGTGGAGTCCCGGCGGATAGATTCCATCTTGTCCCGTGGTCAACACATAGTCCCCAATCTCGACCTCATGAAGGCCCGAAACATAACGCATCTCGATGAGACCGGAATTCCCCAGACCTCTGACCGAGCCAAGCGCTCCCGAGTCCTGGAGTTGCCCCACAATCGCGCCGGCCGCTGATTTTTCATCGGTGATCAACATCACCTGGGCTGTCCACGGGCTCGTTGCAATGACCCTTCCCACAATTCCAGTGGCCGTTACTACGGGCATGTTCAGGGTGACGCCGCTACTGCTTCCGCGGCCAATTGTGATGGTGTTGAACCAGATCGAAGCGTCGCGCGCAATTACACGCGCAGGAACACTTTCATAGCCGGTCTGTTCTTTTATTCCTAGAAGGCCCCTGAGCCGCTGATTCTCAACCGAATGTTCCCGCGTCGTTCGCAGTTCAACTTCCAGGCTGGCAACCCGCCCTTTCAGGTGTTCGTTCTCCTCAGCGGTGCTGCTGAAGTTGACTATCTGTCTGATTACCCCGGCCGTCGCGCCTCCCGCTCTCGACGTTACATTTTGGACTGGAGCCACGATCGCCTGAGCCCAACTGCGAACCATTCGCTGTTTGGAGTCGCTATCGCGAGCATCCACTGCCATGACGAGGAGATTCACAAACAGCAGCGCCAAGAGCCAGATCGGGGCCCGCTGCCTAATCTCCTTTTGGGTGCGCATCGTCGCCATAGCTTCAGCTGATTCCTTGTCCTGCTAACCGCGCTACATTCCGCTCGTCATCGTGTTTTCCCATTTTACCCGCTTCAGCAGGTCAAAGTCGGAAAGCATTTTACCAGTTCCGAGCACGACAGACGCGAGCGGGTCATCCGCAATCGAAACCGGCAACCCGGTTTCAATCGACAGTCGCTTGTCTAGATTCTTCAGCAGTGCTCCGCCTCCGGTTAGAACGATTCCGCGCTCGACAATATCGGCCGAGAGCTCCGGCGGCGTCCTTTCCAGAGCCACGCGCACTGCGTTAATGATTGTCGATACGGAGTCTGCGAGGGCTTCGCGCACCTCTTCGTCGGAGATCGTAATCGTTTTGGGGATGCCTTCAATCAAGTTCCGTCCCCGAACCTCATACGAGAGCGGTTCGTCGAGGGGGTAGGCCGAGCCAAGCTCGATCTTGATTGCTTCGGCAGTCCTTTCGCCGATCAACAAATTGTACTTCCGCTTGATGTATTGAATGATCGCCTCGTCCATCTCGTTGCCTGCCACCCTGACAGCCCTCGAGTAGACGATGCCGCTTAAGCTTATGACCGCAATATCCGTGGTGCCGCCCCCAATATCCACGACCATGTTGCCGTGGGGTTCGGTGATCGGCAGCCCCGCTCCGATCGCCGCGGCCATTGCTTCCTCGACAAGGTAGACTTCCGAAGCTTTGGCGCGGTAAGCGGAGTCTTCTACCGCGCGGCGTTCCACCTGAGTAATTTCTGAGGGAATCCCTATAACTACCCGCGGGCTGACCCACGTCTTTCCGTTGTGGGCCTTTCGGATAAAGTGTTGCAGCATCTTTTCCGTTACTTCGAAGTTGGCGATCACACCATCTTTCATCGGCCGGATGGCGACGATATTGCCGGGTGTTCGGCCTAACATGTCCTTGGCGTCACGGCCCACGGCTTCGACTTGGTTAGTAACTTTATTGATCGCAACGATCGAGGGTTCAGAGACGACGATCCCGCGTCCTTTGGCGTAAACAAGGGTATTTGCCGTCCCGAGATCTATTGCCAGATCACTGGAGAACAGGCTGAAGATAGATTTGAAGGCCATCGAATTTAATCACTTCCGGTATGTGGAATGAGAACATCACTTCTAGGTGGGCGGTCATGAGCAGTACACAGTTGGGGGGATCCGGCCAGGCTTTGTTACCCCTACCTGCCTACTTTTTCAGCCTCCTTAGCAGCGACCAACACGTCTAAACCCGCTAAGATACACCGAATTTCAAAAATTTGCGCTATCAAGAGAAGGCTTTATTGTCTTCGGGGTCAGCCGCACGACTTTTCAGTCGGGCTCTGGCTTCGAGCCGGGGACTCTGGACTGGTCCAACCGCATATCGAATACAGTTCTTTCGAGCGGCTTTTGCTTCGTACATCGCTGAGTCGGCACAGGCGATTAGCTGTTGTGGCGAGGAGGCGTGTTGTGGAAAAGCGGCAACACCAAAACTGGCGGTCAGAGTCAGTTTCAGACGCCGGCCACCGGTAAACTGAAAATTCTCGATCTTTTCACGAATGCGTTCCGCGACGATCCCGGCGAGTTCAATACCGGTGTCCGGCAGAACGATGACAAACTCATCACCCCCATACCGTGCAACGGCATCCGTGTCGCGAACCGAAGATAAGATCACGGCGGCCATCTCCATCAGAACATGAGAGCCCGCGAGGTGACCGTGGGCGTCATTGATCCTTTTGAAGTCATCCAGGTCCAGGAAAACCGCTGCTACGCTGGTGCCATAACGACGGGCTCGCCGGATTTCATTGAGGAGGAACTGGCGCAGGTAGCGCGCGTTGTGAAGTTTGGTGAGATCGTCAGTTTGTGAGAGACGTTCAGCCTCGGCAATTCGTACTGCATTGGCGAGTGCCGAGGCAATCGGGAGGGATAAAGCGTCAAGGATGGCTACTTCAGACTTTTTAAAAGGCCGACGGTGCCTGGCTTCCCGAACTCCTTCGAGCACGCCAAGCACGCGTTCACCGCAAACAAGTGGAATAGCAATTACATGTTGCGCCCTCTCCTTCTTCTTCACGAGGCTGGTTTCAGTAGCTGCAAGCCTGGCGGCTTTTGTTTCGGCTCCCGGAACAAGCTCCGGTAGTCCGCTTACGAGTCGCCGCCAATCCTCTTCCACAGCTACTCTTTGCTGATTGCCTAGTTTGCGGACCGCGATAGCCTCGAGGCCCCACGCCTCAAGCGTGTTTGATTCCGTGATGAGGTAGATTACCCAACGGTCGGCATAGACCAGAGCTTCCAGTCCGGCAAGGGCTGTATTGGCTGCGCTGTTCTGGTCGCCAATGAAATGGAGCGATGAAACCAGATCAAAGGCGGCACGAAGTCCCTTGGTTTTGAGTGCTGTCGGCAGCATCTGCGCACTTGCCTCAACGGGCTTCTGTAAGGCTTCGGGAAGTTTAAGTTCGCCAGTTGCTCCGAGGCCTTCAATCTCGCGAAGGATGGCGGGCAGTTGCGCTGCCTTATCAGCAATTGCTCGAAAACCAATTCTCTTGAGGGTTGCTCCGTCCAGGCTCCGCAGATTCAAGTTCTGGAAGCCATTCATCTGCCGGCGGCAGGCAATTAGCGGAGCCCCGGGCCAGAATGCTTTTGCGTGTTCAATCGCCGTGTGAAGTTCGACCATATCGGCGCCCGGAACCACTTCATACAGAACGGCGAGCGGTGGAGGTCCTGGAGGCTCGACCGGACCGGTGTCATCTCTCTGGCGAGCCAAAGCCACTTCCACTTCAACTTCCCGCAACCCTTCGATCAGGGTTTTCACTCCCGCGGCGCGCAAGGCCTCGATCAGCTCATAGGCAGGAGCTTCGTGGGCATCGGTCAATAGTATGACGTGACGGGACATGGAGCGTGCCGAACCTCAACCGCGATTTGCGCGTCCTGAAAGTACAACCTTGTAGTGGCTGGTATTACCCATAGAATCCTGCGCTGTGACCAGTATTTCACTGACTCCAGCAGGCGCCGTGATCTGTATTTGGAAAATCCCCTCGGTGGGGACGAGCGTTTCTCGGCCTTCGATCTGGATTGTCGTGCCTGGATCTGAACGGCCGCGAATTATGTATACATTACCCCACACCAACTCTGCTACGAGGCTGGACACCGGAACCTTTGAGCCTGTTCCCCGGGGGGCTACGAGAAACTTTTTTGGTTCGCTCCAGTCACTGGTCTGGCCCGTTGAGGCTATAGCTCGAACCCGCCAAAAATATGTTCCTGGCCGAAGGTCGCTGGCATTGAACTCTGTAGCGGCAAGTTGATCGCGATCTATTACCTTGCCGTCAGTTACAAAGAAGGGGGAAGTTGCTACCTCAACTCTATAAAAGGCCGCGGTGCCTGACTGAGGTCGGAGCCACTTTAGACGAACACTCGCAGAGCCACTGTTGCTGACTACCACTCTTTCCAGGTCACGTGGTTCAGAGGGCAGTGGCACCTCGAGCAACTTCTGGGGCCGCGAGATCGTTCCCGAGGGATTTACTGAAACGTACTCTCCCCCTTGCAATGAAGTCTTTTCACCGGCCCGATTAGTCGTTTCGATGTTGCCTGTGTTAACGCGAATCTCTTCGGTCCCTTCCGGATTGACACCAAAGCTTGCGCCAGTTTGTTCCCCTAGCTTGCTTTTTGTCTTTGGCGTTTCTACGACATTATTGGTCCCCTCAGGCTGGTGCTCAGTGCGGACAAACATCTGACCACTGTCGACCACCACGTGAACGTTGGTCTTCTTGCCATCTTCGCCACTGGCATTGTCCCGTACGATTATCGTGCTGTTTGGCCGAACCAGTAGAGTTGAGCCATCAGCCATGCTAATTCGGGCGCGACCACTTGCCTGAGTCTGGACCGTATCTCCGGGATACAACTCCGTGTCACTGCCGGCAGCGATGGTCTCTCTAGTTGCTGAGCGGATCACCCTGACATCACCTTCGAAAGAGATAAAACGCGCTCCGGCCGGCGCTTTCACTCCGGTTCCGGCATTCTTCAGCGGGTTGCCGTAGATCAACACATAAAACGTCGCGCCGCCAGCCATTGCGCCGATAACCAGGAGGACTATTGCCAGGTAGACAAAACGCTTTTGAACTACCCACCAATCAAAAACAAAACGACGGGTTCTTGTGGCCATGAATTTTGGTGAAGTGCAACAGTAACTTGCGAGACGGGAGCGCCTGGCGTCGGGTTTGTCCAGTTAGCGGAATTGTCCGCAAATACAAAAGGTGTGAAGTCCGGCAGCCGCACGCTGGCAGGTCGAGACCCGGCGTTTCCCCCCAGCAGAAGACGACGCGTGCCGCCAGTCTGGAATCTAACACAGGCGGGAATGCTGTTCAAGAAGCGCCGCCCGCAAAAGAATGAAATTTCAGGGTTTCCGAGAATCAGCAGCACTGTTTTCACGTCACTTTTGGTTTCGTTCTTATTTACCAGATAGAATAAGATCTGATTTTGACCGGAAACCTGAGACGTCTAATGTTCTCAATCACTTTGCGCGGTTGCGACCCGCAGAGCATGTCCTTTACAATCCGCGATTCGCTAGAAAGGTAATATCTAATGCTTAAGCACCTGGGTCGTCTCAAACGTACACGCAGCCTGATTGTGATCGGATTTGCATTTTTGCTGGCTGTCAGTCTTGTCTTTTTCTATGCGCCGAGCCGGTCGGCACGCTACGTCGAACCTACCAGGAACACCGAAGTGGTGGCAAAGGTCGGTCGCGACGAGATCACGGTTGCCGATGTGGCTTTGCGGCAGGAGGAGTACCGGCGGTGGTTGGGAGGGCAAATAAGTCTGGCCCAGCTCGGTGGCAATAAACGCTTGCTGGAACAACTTATTCGCGAACGTGTCATCGCCCAGGAAGCGGCGCGGCTACAGCTTTCAGCCAGCGATGCTGAAGTGGCCGAGCGGATCCGCAGGCAATACACCGACGCCAGTGGACAGTTTATCGGGATCGATCGTTATAAGGAGGCAGTGGTCTCTCAGTACGGCGACATTGAAAAGTTCGAGCGCAACGTTCGCGATGGAATCGCCATGGAAAAATTGAAAGCGTTTGTTACCGCGAGTGTGAGAGTTACCGATGAGGAGGTCCAGGAGAATTACAAGCGCAGTAACACAGCTTTCGATCTCACTTATGTAACTTTGGGGGCAGAGCAGTTAGCCCAGAGGATACAACCCTCAGATGAAGACTTGCGCTCGTATTACGAACAGAATAAAGAATCTTACCGAATTCACGAACCGCAGAAGAAGATCCGCTACGTCTTTATCGACCAGTCGCGCGCGGGTGAAAAGCTACAAATCCCCGAGGAAGACCTGAGGAAAGAGTACGAAGGGTTGGCCCCTGATTTTAAACAGTTAGGTGTGAGGGTCCAGCAGATTCTATTGCGGGTCGCGCGAAATGATCTGGACCCTATTGTCGAGCAGAAGGCAAGAGATCTCGTCGTCAAGGCGCGTGGCTCGTCGGGAATAGCCAGTGAGGAGGCGTTCGCCGATCTGGCTCGAGGGAACTCTGAAGATCCGGCAACGGCAAAGAACGGAGGATTTCTTTCCGCTCCTGTCAGAAGAAATCTCAACAAGCCTCATGAGCTGTACGAGCGGGCGCTCGATATGCAGCCCGGCGAGGTAACAGATCCGATTCGTCACGCTGGTAACTGGTACATCTTACGCCGCGGCGAGTCTGTGCCTAAGTCGTTCGAGCAGGCAAGACAGGAGTTGTTGGTTTCACTGCGCAACCGCCGGGCGTATTCGGTGGCGGCTAGCCTCGCCGAGCGCGCTCAGAACCGTCTTAAAGAGACAAAGGATCCGCAAAAAGTCGCCCAGGAACTGGCAGCCGAGGCCAATATGAGTGCCGGCGACATGGTCAGGGAGACTCCCTTCGTCAAGCCCGGTGATGACGTTCCGAATATCGGCAGTAATCAGCAATTTGAGCAGGCCATCGCTCCTTTAATTGAACCCAATGACGTGGGCAACCACACAGGAGTGAAGAATGGCTTTGCGATTCCGATGCTTGTTGAAAAGAGAGACCCTCGGATTCCTGAGTTTGAAGAGGTGAGGAACCAGGTAGCTGAGGCGGTAAAAAGGCAGCGCGCGACGGAGCAGTTGGAACAGAAAGCCAGAGAGATGGCTTCGTCCATCAATAGTATTGCCGAGCTAAAGACGGTAGGTGAAAGGGAAGGCTTCAAAGTTGAGTCCGAAGAAGCTTATAAGCTGGGTTCCCCGCTCGGCTCTGCAGGGACCAGCCCAATACTCGACGAATCGATCTACTTGATGAAGAGTGGCGAGGTCACGAAGACACCCGTCAAGGTGGGCGAGAGTTGGGTGATTGTGGGCGCCACCGAGCGCACAGAAGCCGACCTGGCGGAGTATGCCAAAGAGCGTGAGCAGCTAACGCGTTCATTGACTTCTGAGCGGCAGAATCAACTGTTTGAGGACTACATCACGGCGGCGCTTGAGCGGTTGCGGCAGGACGGCCGGATCAGGATCTACAACGAAGTGTTGGCGCAGATGGAAGAGGATGAGCCGCCGTCGGCGATGCCAAGATTCCCCTTCCCAACGGAATAGCGCTCACTATTCCCGGCCGGTAACGAGCGGTGCGAGATCTGCCTGGGCCACTCCAGTACTTAGCTGAAGCTCATTCCCCGAAGTAGTAACCTTCAGATTCGTCAAAGCACTCTTCGCCAACAGTGCCTTGGCTGCCGGTAAGCGATGAATAAAGAGGGCCCCCAACTGCCTTAATCCTTCAAGCGTTTCGCTTAGGTTGCGCGCTGCTGCTGCATTGGTAGTGCGGGCCGCAGCAAACAGATCGAGATCCGTGGCAGACATCCCTACCGAGCCGTATACCTGCTTGACTGAGGCGACATCCTTTGCAATTGCGTCGTTTCCAATCCTCAGATTCTCGATAAGGGCTGGCGAAACGTTTCCGCCGAAACTGACAATCGCATTTGGCTGCCGGAGCGCAAGTGATATCAATTCAGCGTTGGCATTCTGGGGCGTGTTACCCAGGTCAATCACAGCCCGCACACTTTCGAGATTACCAAGCGCCAGCGTGGTGTTAGTCAACGGCGACACTGCAAGCTCGCTGAACCTTAAGTCGAGCACTCCGAAGAGCCTTATGTGGTCTTCGAGGCTGAATAGATAGATCGTCTTCCCCTTATAATTCTCTTCCCGATATTTCCCGTCAGCAGCGATGCGTCCTGCGGCAGCGAGAGCCGCAGGATTGAACGTGCCTTCCGCCAGTCCAACCGACTCTACCTTAGTTATGCCTGCTCGCGGATAGGTATAGCGCATGCCAACTGCGAGTCTATTAAAAGAATGAGGATCGAGACCAGTTCGGGTCTTGAACCGTTCAAGCTGGGCATTTACCTCGTTCAGCTTTGTCGGATTGCTTGCCAGAACCTTTGGAATGGCTTCGTTCATAACGCGCTTGACGTCCACCAGCGCGACCGCATCGGAAGGAGGCAAGGAACCCAATAAGTTCGTCTGGGCGGTCTGCGCAGTTAAGCTCGCACCGGCCGAAAAAGAGACCGATAAAACAATTGCTCCGAATATCCGAAAGATTCTGTTAGTCACGATGAAAGCCTTTCTCTACTTAACTTCTCCGGCCGGGCCGGCGCACTTACTGGCTGTATCGGGAAATTAAACATTGTAAGCCCGCGGCGTTCCGATGCCGGTCGCAGAGGCGAGGTTGGCTCAGAGCTTCCGCTAGACCTCCGGCCACGATGCCGGGCGCCTTACGAACCAAGAATAACGTCCTTATTGACTAGCCTGTAGTCCTTAGGTAGTTCAAACAGGTTTTCGTCGACATTGAGACTTATTTCGCTCAGTTCAATGAGCCTCTCGATCGTGTTGTCTCCGCTCCGTCGCATCTCCGACCTAATCGGTATTCCCAATGTTTCGTCGACCCAAATAAAGGTCTCATTAGAATCCGCAGCTTCATTATTCCCACCCGCGATGACTCGATACTTGATTGCAGAGCGTTGCGCGACCATCTCATTGCCAAGTCGCTGATACCGGCTTTCAGCGAGCGGCTGACTGACTGGGACGGGCGCAAGCTGCGCAGAGAGATCAATCAGCCCGGGACTAACTGGTCCTGCTTCTAAATCGGCGTAGAGCTTGTCGGTTGGCGACAAGAGGAATCGACCGGCAGGTACCTCGAGGTAGACGATCTTCTTGCCGGATACTTCGTACTCCTGCCGGCGCTTGTTGCCTTCCCGAGCGATCAGAACGACTGTAGTTTGTGTGGATCCAGAAGTAATAGTTCGCACAGCCCGATAACGTTCGGGCTCCCTGGTTGAAAACGGAGGGATTAAACTGGTGACAATTTCAGAAGAGCTGGCGTCGTTTGCGAATCTCATGCTTCGGCAAGCCGGCAAGAGGAGCAGGCAGCAGACAGTTGCGAGGATAACTGTTGCTGAACGACGAAGATTGACGGGACAGCTCATACCCGTTCAACCAGCAGCGCGATTCCCATCCCGCCGCTGACACACAGTGTGGCAACCCCCCGTTTAGCGGCGCGCTTTTTCATCTCATGCAAAAGCGTAGTGGTGATGCGAACCCCAGTGCACCCAATCGGATGGCCCAGAGCGATAGCCCCTCCGTTAACGTTCAGCCGTTCTGCATCAAATCCCAGATCGCGATCGCAGGCAATTACCTGAGCTGCGAATGCCTCGTTGAGTTCGACTAGATCAATCTGGGAAAGGGTAAGCTGTTGCCGTTCGAGAAGAGCGCGTACCGCAGGGACTGGTCCAATCCCCATGATCTCAGGCGCCACACCGATTATCTCGAAATCGACGAGGCGAGCCAATGGTTCGGCGCCGCTATCTCTTAAAGCTTCTTCGCTCATTACGATGACTGCGGCGGCGCCATCAGTAATACCCGAAGAGTTTCCGGCAGTTACTGTTCCATCGGTTGAAAATACTGCTGGCAGCTTTCTCAGGCCTTCAATAGTTGTGCCAGCGCGGTAATGCTCGTCCTGGGTGAATTCGGTCGATCCTTCTTTCCCGCCCTTAACCGTGAGTGCGAAGATCTCATCCTTAAAACGTCCGGATTCGATCGCAGCCTGCGCACGTTGCTGCGAGCGCAGCGCGTACTGGTCCTGTTCAGCGCGGGAGATGTCATAACTCTTTGCCAGATTCTCCGCCGTTTCGCCCATGACCAGTCCCGAGAGCGGATCGTTGAAGCCGTCGCGGTACATACCATCGACTAGTTCCATGTTTCCCATGCGCAGACCCCATCGCGCCCCTTCGGCGAAATAGGGGACTCGCGACATGCTCTCAGTTCCGCCGGCGAGGACTATCTGGGCACGGCCAAGCATAATCTCCTGGGCGGCGAGAATGATTGCTTTCAGTCCTGAACCGCAGGCCTGATTGACGGTGAAGGCGGGCACTTTCTCGGGCGCTCCCGCTCGATAGGTAATCTGGCGTGCGACGTTTGGTCCACCACCTGCTTGTCTTGCACAACCCCAGATCGACTGTTGAATTTTGTCCGGGGTTATACCGGCCCGTCGAATCGATTCCCGGGCAACCGCTGTCCCCAAATCGGCTGCGGTCCAGGAATTAAGAGTGCCGCCAAATCTGCCTATTGGGGTACGGACTGCCCCGGTAAGATAAACACTTTTCATAGAGAAAAAAGCAGCAACTGACGTTTGATGAGTTGACCCAAAATGGTAACACACGGTAGAAGTAAGCACGAATTAGCGTTTCTGCGTTCGGCCTCACAATATGCAACGCCTCACGAATGCTGCCCTGATCGAAGTCGCTCGCCGTCACATCAATGACGTGTTCGCCGCCCATGTCGAATGGTTGTTTATCGCTGACCGAAAAGCGCAGTCACTGCGTCGTACCGAATTTGAACTAAATACTTCTCACGGACGCCTGGTCCTCTCATGTTGGACGGATAAAGGAGTGCGTTCGTGGAGAATAGCCGCGTGGCAGTGGACGGGTGAGAAGCTCTTGCTTCAGGCTGTGCGTCGCATGGGCGCCGAGCAACTCACAATTGAAATGGTGCCGCGAGCCTCAGCGGGCGCAATCGCCGCGGTGGTGCGGGCCGCGCGTCAGGTTCGAGCAGACCAACTGGCCCAGCTTGCGGCTTCACTCGTTGCGGGCGCCAGAATTGAACGAGCGGCACTAAGTCCCGGGATGCGTCGAGGGCAACCCGGCCGCTTTGCGCGTATTCTGCTGCGTCTCAGGCATCAAAGAGTTGCTGCGACTGCCTCTGTGACTTCGAGCATTCCAGGCGAGGTCGATGCATTTCTTGCGTCTGCGTTGTTATGGTTCAGACGCACCAGCCAACGTGCCGGGACTCCTTACGTTCAGCAACTCTGGTTAATCGTTGAAAGCAGTTCCGTCAAAACAGCCAGACAGCGATTAGCGTTGCTGAATGATGGCTTAAGGAGCTGCATCCTACTCTATGAGATCGATGACGCGTGGTCACAACTCACCGCCGTCGCGTGCCCCGAGTTGCCCGAATTCTGGAAGAGGCGACTGCCGCGCTTTCCGCCAGTGGGTGAAACGCCGACCACCGAGCTGTCTCAGGCACTACAGGCCCTGGCCCCGGAAGCCATCGACATACTGAGAGCCCGCAATGGTGAAACGCTCAGGTTCTTTGGTCTTCCTTTCGCGCGCGTGCGTCAGGTAATGGGCAGGGAAGGGGTTTGGTTCGGCATCGATGGAGCGCACCGTAGGCTGCTTGACGACGATACCCAACGAGAGTGGCAAACTCTTCTGAGCGATCTGCGAACTTATCGGACGGCAACCTCGAATGACCGGCGCCACTCACTCTACCGGACTGCTGCGGAGGCATGGCTGGAGTCGATACTTCGTCGCGACATCACAAAGCTCGATCCGGGATTGATCATTGCTCCGCTCCATGCCCAGTTCAGGACCACCCGTCGGGGAGTTTTTGGCGCTCGCCCTATCGATCTATTGGCACTCAGGCAGGATGGCCGGCTCGTAGTTATAGAATTAAAAGTTACTGAGGACCGCGAACACGTTTTACAGGGCGCGGACTACTGGCAGCGAGTCGAAGCGCATCGACGGCGCGGACACATTGCTCGGGCGCGATTGTTCGGACGCAGGGCAATCAGTGATGAGGCTCCGCTTGTCTATTTGGTGGCGCCGACTTTGAGGGTCCATCCAGCGCTTCAGATCCTGGGGCGAATGATCACGCCCGCTATCGAAGTCTATCGCTTTGACATTAATGAAGACTGGCGATCGGGTGTCCGAGTAATGAGAAGGCTGAGGATTAACGGAGTATGAATGATGGGTCTTGGGTCTTTCGGTCTTTGGTCTTTGGTCTTTGGTCTTTGGTCTTTGGTCTTTGGTCTTGGGCCTTTGGCCTTTGGCCTTTGGCCTTGGGTCTTTGGTCTTGGGCCTTTGGCCTTTGGCCTTGGGTCTTTGGTCTTGGGTCTTTGGCCTTTGGAATTCTAGTCTAACCTAAAAGCAAAAACCTAAGACCGAAGGCTCAAGGCCAAAGGCCGAAGGCCAAGGGTCAAAGGCCAAAGACCAAAGGCCCAAGGCCAAAAGACCCAGCCGCCAGCCAGCCTTAGTGCTTGACAAACTCCGGATGAAGTTCTTTCTCGGTTCGTTTGGGCTGAGGACTACTGACCGGGGGTGTACTCAAATTATTCATCGCTTGCTCGGCCGACATGATTCCAGACGTGCGCATTCTGAACTCATCAGGATTGGTGGCGTTGTGCAGTGCCTCTTCCAGCGAAATGAGTCCCGATTGAACGAGATGGAAGAGTGATTGATCGAAGGTCTGCATGCCGTATTGGGATGTTCCCGCCGCGATCGCCTCACGAATCATCGAGGTCTTTTCCTCGTTGATGATGTAGTCACGAATTAGAGCGGTGGTGACCAGTACTTCAACAGCGGGCACACGCCCCGCGCCTTTTGCGGCGCGCACCAGTCGCATCGAGATCACGGCCTTGAGCAGTCCCGCAAGCTGGATTCGTATCGACTTCTGTTGGTGCGCAGGAAAGGAAGAGACAATTCGTGTAATGGTCTCCGTGGCATCCAGCGTGTGCAGGGTCGATAGGACCAGGTGTCCGGTTTCTGCCGCAGTCAAAGCCGTTTCGATAGTCTCATAGTCGCGCATTTCGCCCACCAGGATCACATCCGGATCCTGCCGGAGAGCTCCCCTAAGGGCTTCTGCGAATGAGCGAGTGTCAACGTCAACTTCGCGCTGCGTGACAAATGATTGTTTGTCGCGATGAAGAAATTCGATGGGATCCTCGATGGTTACGATGTGACCGCTGCGAGTGGCGTTTACCCGGTCGATCATGGCAGCCAGCGTTGTCGATTTTCCGGACCCGGTCGCGCCCGTAACAAGAATCAGCCCGCGACGTTCTTCCGCAATCTTGTCGATTACCGGCGGCAAGCCCAACTCAGAGGTAGTCTTTGTCTGGTCGGGAATTACCCGAAGCACAATGCTGACAGTTCCTCGCTGCTGGAAAATATTGGCCCGAAATCGCCCGAGACCGGATACTCCATATCCGATGTCCACTTCCGAAGCTTCCTTGAACCTTTGCTTCTGCCGGTTGGACATGATTGCAAAGGCCATATCCAGTGTGTCTTCCTGCTTTAGACGCGGCGCATCAACCACCGGATGGAGTTCGCCTCCGATGCGCATTACCGGGAACGAGCCTACCTTAAGATGGAGGTCCGAGGCCCCATGACTGGTCGCAACTCGTAGCAGATCGTCAATTTTTACCGGCATCTTGGGATACCTTTCGAATTTGTCCGGAGACTTAAGGAGAGGAAGTCGGATTTGGTTGGAGTTTTGCGCTTCGATTTAAGCGCTGAGATTTTAGGGCGTGGCCTTGAGCCTATTACCTCAAGTGCCGTACGAGATAATAGCCCGACGGGATGAAGACCGTCAATGCCAATTAATTGAGAGGTTTACCGTGCTCTTAACGGCAAAACGGGCAGATTAAAGGTCTGCCCGCCGCGTAGTTGATTGGTTTTTTAGTCGTTAGCAACTGACTGATACTCATCTACTTGCTCATCTTTGGGAGACGAGTGCGTATCAAGAAGCTCGTTTGCCTTATGGCCATTGTTAGCTGGCTTTGAAGGCTCCTCCTTGACATAGGTCAGCCATTTCGCTGGCGGTTCGCGTTGACCCTTGGTGATCTCGAAGAAGACCTTCTGAATCTTTTCAGTTATTTCACCGCGTTTGCCATCGCCAACCGGAATGCGATCGACCGAGCGAATTGGCGTGATCTCGGCGGCGGTACCAGAGAAGAACAGTTCATCGGCAACGTAGAGGGCAGCGCGCTGAAAAGTTCTCTCCTTCACGGTAAGTCCCAGCTCATGGCAGATCTGAATAACACTGTCGCGGGTAATACCCGGCAGAATAGACGATGAAAGCGGTGGGGTGAGAAGGACCCCTCCCGTTACCATGAAGATATTCTCACCTGAGCCTTCCGAAACGTAGCCACGATCGTCAAGCGCGATCCCTTCCGCGAAACCGTTGAGCAACGCTTCCATCTTGATCAATTGCGAATTCATATAGTTCGCGCCGCTCTTGGCCATTGCCGGCATCGAGTTCGCCCCGAGGCGATTCCAGGTCGAGACACAGACGTCCACACCTTGTTCGATTGCTTCGTCACCCAGATACTTGCCCCAGTCCCAGGCTCCCATGTAGCAGGCGAGTGGGTTAGGGAAGGGATTAACGCCAAATGCGGGTCGCGCTTCATCCAGGCTGCGGAAGAGAATCGGTCTGATATAGCATTGTTCGAGACCGCTGCGTTTGACGAGTTCAATCGCGGCTTCCTTCAACTGGTCCACTGTCCAGCGGTGGTCCATCCTGTAGATCTTTGCGGAATGCAACAGCCTTTGCATGTGCTCATGCAGCCGGAAGATAGCGGGCCCTCGCTTTGTTGAGTAGCATCTAATGCCCTCAAACACGCTCGAGCCATAGTGAAGGACGTGAGACATTACATGAACGCGTGCGTCGCCCCATTTAATAAATTCGCCATCGTGCCAAACGACATCACAGATTCGTAACGTTGCCACATCTTTCCCTTTGCCATCTTTTGTGAACATTAATTTTTTACTCCTCATGCAGGAAAATCTGTTCAGGGTAAGGAGGCGAGGAACCTTTGCCCGAAGATAGCAGAGCGATTTCACGTGAAACGCAATCTGCCGGGTTTGCGTCCTACTAGTTAAAACATTGCGAGGTTATTAGGACAAAGAACAATACCGTAAACTAACTTCGCTTTGCAAGGACGCTTGCTTCGTTCCGACTGTGAGACGTACCATCAAATGCTTTTTCTATTAGCAAAGAATGTTAATCGAAGCCTGTTTCCCCCAGTTAGTAATATCATCCTTCGATTGTTGTTGGTGTTGGCGTTTTTATCAGTATTCGCTACCGCTTGTCATATGAACCAAAAAACCTCGAATAGTTCTGAAGGTCCACCCGGGGCAGATGGATCCCCGCTCGATCCGCTGGCGATTCATCATGCGGCGATTGCCATCGATATGCACGCCGATACCACGCAGCGGTTGGTTGATGAGGAGATAGATCTGGCCCGCCAATTGGACGATGGCCATTTCGATTCGCCCCGGGCGCGCGCAGGTGGTCTTGACGCCCAATTCTTCTCAATCTGGGTAGAGCCGCAGTTGTTTGGTGGTGGCGGCGCCGGGGCTATCAGGCGTGCTGACGCACTGATTGCAGCCGTGCAGCGCCTTGTCGAAAGGAACCCGGAAACCTGGGCACTGGCAACGACGGCGGCCGAGATTCGGCGCAATGCAGCCGCAGGCAAACTTTCCGCGTTGCTCGGGTTGGAAGGGGGTTACGCAATCGACGAGCGAATTGAAAACGTCGAACGTTACTATCAGGCCGGTGTCCGTTACATGTCACCCGCCTGGAGTGTGAGCACCAGTTGGGCAGGTTCTTCAGGAGACGAAGTGGGTCGCACCCGCGGTCTCAATGAACTTGGCAAGAGCGTTGTTCGCGAGATGAATCGCCTCGGTATGATGGTCGACGTAAGCCATGTTTCAGATCAAACGTTCTGGGACATCATTGCAACCACAAGTAAGCCGATCATTGCGACGCATTCAGCCTGCCGCGCCATTGCCAACGTGCCGCGTAATCTCGATGACGAGATGATTCGCGCGCTCGCTAAGACGGGTGGCGTCGTTTCGGTGCTTTTCTACCCGGAGTTCATCGAGCCGGGTTGGAGCGAGAAGAAAAAACAGGTTGACGCCGAGATCGCTCCGCTGGTCCAAAGTGCGTCTGAGGCCGAGAAGGGCAACGCGGCCCTGAAGAAAATGGCGCGCGAGCGGGTGCGTCGCGAAGAGTATGCCAGGCGGCTGCCCGCGGTCGGAGTAACACGACTGGTGGACCATATTGATCACATTGTCGCTCTCGTCGGCGTGGATCATGTCGGTGTTGGCTCAGACTTTGATGGAGTCTCAGCCACACTATCGGATCTGCAAACCATCGCGGACCTCCCGAATCTGACTCTCGAGTTGGTCAGGCGCGGCTATTCGGCTGCTGACATCGAAAAGATACTGGGTGGGAATATCCTGCGCGTTATGGCAGCAGTCGAGCAAAGGTAGACGGCGCTTGAAGTCAATCAAGGGAACCGCGAGACGAAGAAGAATTCCAAAAATCGGGCTTCATGCGCCGATTAGCGGCGGTCTCCACAATGCGCTGTTGCGATCAAAACAACTGGATTGCCAGACAGTCCAACTCTTTTCACGCAATCCGCGAGGCTGGATGGCCAAGCCGTTAACAGCTCAGGATATTGCGCAGTTCAAAGCGACAAGGCGTCAGACGCGCATCACTCCGGTTGTAATTCACGCAAACTATCTCATCAATCTGGCTGCGGCTGATCCGGTCATCCTTGAAAAGTCCCGCGCTTCGTTCAGAGAAGAGCTCGAGCGCGCGTTGCTTCTAGGGGTTGATTATCTGGTCGTCCATCCGGGGAGCGCCCGAGGCGCGTGCGAAGCTGACGGGATCTCCACTTGCGCGGAAAGCCTGAAATCATCGGCCGCCGGTTTTGATCTGAGCTCACTGCGAATTCTGCTCGAGAACACTGCCGGTCAAGGAGAGTGCATCGGGCATCGGTTTGAGCACTTGCGAGCGATAATGGACGCCTGTAGCGGGCTTTCTATAGGAGTTTGCTTTGACACCGCTCACGCATTCACCGCCGGCTATGACATTCGTGAAGAAGATGGGTTGGAAGCGACAGTGCAGATGCTTCAATGGTCAGTTGGGACACGAAACGTGCGAGCGATCCATTTCAACGATTCGCGCGCCGAGTACTCATCGCGCGTGGACCGGCATTGGCACATCGGCGAAGGACATATAGGACGTGAGGCCCTGCGGCGAGTAGCGCGCCATCCGAAGCTCGCGCACGCTGCCTTCATTCTCGAGACGCCTTGTGACGAACCCGGCGATGACGTGCGCAATGTTGCTATGCTGCGATCGTTTGTGGGTAATTGACTCTTACCCGAACCTGACCCAACCATGGGGTCGACAACAAGAAAGGGCTGGGTTAATATGACGGCTCGACTTCAAAGAATTCAGTGTAGTGCCTGGCAAACATGATCGCAGCTCAACCGCTTACCAAACTCCTCCTATCGGTGCCGCTTTTGCAGCGCGCGCGCTAAACGCGTACCGGCGAAGCGGCGACATCCCTGACTTCATCAACAGATTCAAGCCCGCAAATCTTGCAGCTCCCGGGCGTATGCGGGCGCTATCACGTTGCGCAATTTACCTGACAGGAACAGACACATGGACGAGAAATATTTTCCCGAGGCGATAGAGGAGAAGTGGCAAGCGCTTTGGAATCGCACAGACGCTTTTGCAGTCAGCGAAGGCGATCCGCGGCCCTCTTTCTACGCACTCGAGATGCTTCCGTATCCCTCGGGTTATCTGCACATGGGCCATGTGCGGAACTATTCGATTGGCGACGCGCTTGCCTGGTACAAACGTCTGCGAGGGTACAGGGTGCTGCATCCGATTGGTTGGGACAGCTTTGGCCAACCGGCTGAGCAGGCCGCCATAAAGCGCGGGGTGAATCCGCGCGCTTGGACCGAAGAGAACATTGTGCATATGCGCGGGCAACTCAAGCGCCTGGGTTTGAGCTATGACTGGTCACGTGAGATCGCTGCCCACCGCCCTGACTATTACAAGTGGGACCAGTGGTTCTTCCTGAAGATGCTGGAGCGCGGTCTTGCATATAAGCGCGTGTCTCCCGTGAACTGGTGTCCCAAAGAGTCGACCGTGCTTTCCAATGAACAGTCTTCGGGCGGTGTTTGCTGGCGCTGCAACACGCCTGTTGAAAAACGCGATCTCGAACAATGGTTTGCGCGGATCACGGATTATGCAGACCAGTTAGTTGCGGATATGCAGGAAATCGAAGCCGGCTGGCCGGAAAAGGTCCTCAAGCGACAACGCGATTGGGTAGGTCGAAGCGAAGGCGCCTATATCGATTTTGCTGTTAAAGGCAGCGACGAAAGAATTCGGGTGTTTACCACGCGCATCGATACGATCTATGGCGCCACGGCCCTTGTTCTTGCTGTGGAACACCCGGTGATTAACGAACTCCTCAAAGACTCCCCGTTAATGAATGATATCCAGAAATTCGCCGCCAGGGTCAAGACTGAAAGGGCCCGTCAGGTTGAACCCGGCGCCGAGGAACATAAGGAGGGTATGAATACTGGATTACTGGCTATCAATCCGTTCAGCGGCGAGAGTATACCGATCTGGGTAGCCAATTATGTCCTGATGGATTATGGCACAGGCGCGGTGATGAGTGTGCCGGCGCACGATCAGCGTGATTTTGAATTTGCTCAGAAGTATTCGCTCCCGGTAAGACAGGTGATTGCGCCAGTGTCGCACAGTCAGGAGCCCGCCGAGCCGCTCTCGACGCACGGCACAGACCAGTCGGGAGAGATGCATCAGGCGTTCGCTGATTACGGGGTGCTGATTAATAGCGGCGAATGGGGCGGAAAGCTTTCCGCGGTAGCCTTGCGCGAAATGTCAAAGCGGGCCGAAGAGGAAGGCTTTGGCGGCCCGGCGGTCACCTATCGCTTACGAGATTGGGGCATCTCGCGGCAGCGTTTCTGGGGAGCGCCAATCCCGATCGTCTATTGCAAAGATTGCGGCGCGGTTCCTGTACCCTACGAACAGTTACCCGTAATGCTTCCCGAGACGGCCGAGTTTACCGGCACAGGAGAATCGCCGCTGGCAAGTGTTTCAGAATTTGTACATACCGCCTGCCCAAAGTGTGCTGGTCCAGCGACTCGGGACACTGACACAATGGATACGTTTGTCGATTCCTCCTGGTACTTCTTTAGATATTGTGATCCGCGAAACGACGAGGCGCCGTTCGCCACGGAGATCGTATCTCAATGGACGCCTGTGGATCAGTACATCGGCGGCGATTCGCACGCGGTGATGCATTTGATCTACACGCGCTTCTGGACCAAGTTCATGCGTGACCTCGGTCTTGTCTCCTTCAACGAACCGGTAAAGAGGCTTCTTACTCAAGGCATGGTTACCAACCGCGTCGAGGGCACCGAAGAGTGGAAGGCAATGTCCAAAAGCCTCGGGAATGGTGTAGACCCGGACGAGATGATTGCCTCCTATGGAGCCGACGCGACGCGACTCTTTATCCTGTTTGCCGCGCCGGTTGAAAACGAACTGCGTTGGTCTGAATCGGGAATAGAAGGTGCAGTGAGATTTCTCCGTAAGGTCTACACGATGGTCTGGAGGTGGCAACCTCGGCTGTTGAATGAGAAAGCTGTTCCCATCGATGGCGAAGAGTTGACTGCGCCCCTGCGACAATTGCGGCGCAAGACCCATCAAACAATCGCTCGGGTAACGAATGATTTCGAGGAGTTACATCTCAACACGAGCGTGGCGGCCTTAATGGAGCTCTTTAATGAGCTCGCGAGCGTAGACGTTGTGCCTGAAAGCGCCCAACCGGGCGAGGTGTTTGCGGTCCGCGAGGCGCTGGAATCTTTGGTATTGATGTTGACTCCGCTTGCACCGCACGTTGCCGAAGAGATGTGGGAGGCTCTCGGTCACGAAGGAGGACTGGCGAAGACGGGGGAATGGCCGAGCTTCAATGCCGAGTTAGCGCGAAAGGAAGAGCTCGAGATTCCGCTTCAAGTAAACGGCAAACTGCGTTCGCGGTTGATCGTAGCGCCCGATGTCGACGAGGAAACGTTGCGTGAGGCGGCACTGGCGGATGAAAAGGTGCGGGCCTTCACCGAAGGGCGTGAGATAGTAAAAGTGATTGTGGTGCCGCGACGTCTGGTTAACGTGGTCGTGCGGTAGTTCCTCCGTATCCACTGAGTCTTGCTCTGACTTGTTACAAACCGCGTGCGCTTAGTCTGCACAACCTCGATCGCATTCGTGGTTGCTTGGCAGCCTTGCAGTTAGTTAGAATCCTTCTGAGCGCGTTTATGCAAGTGCTGTGAGTGTCGCGCTTTAGCGTCTTGTCCTATGTCCCCGACAGGTCGCACCAGATTCTTTCAGGTGCGAGTAGCCGACACTCCCGCCCGGTTCGGGAGGAATTGTGTGACTTGATCGGGCCGTTGCACAGACAGTCGTGGGACACCTTAAAGAGCCTTACAATGAAAGAATGCCCAGCCTGTAAGCGCTGTTTCCCTGACGAGATCAACCATTGTCCTCAGGATGGCGATGCCACAACGCCATCTCTGCTCGGGGAGACGATTCTCGATGCTCGTTATCAATTGGAGCGACGGTTGGGGCAAGGTGGAATGGGCGTTGTCTTTCAGGCGCGCCACATCTTTCTTAAAACATCTCACGCTATAAAAGTGATCTTACCCGACCTCGTCGGCAACGATCCGATGCTGGTCACCCGTTTCAGACAAGAAGCGCTGGCGGCCGCCGCAATTCGTCATCAGAACATCATCGCTGTTACTGACTTTGGTGTTGTGCGAAGCACCATGCCATTCCTCGTGATGGAGTTTGTCAAGGGCAAGTCGCTCCAGGACATCCTTGGTGAGGAAGGAGCAATGCCTCCCGTGCGCGCTTTGGAGTTCATGACTGCCATTGGGGGAGGTGTGGCAGCGGCCCATCGTCAGGGTATCGTTCATCGCGATCTGAAACCGCTGAACATAATGATTCAGGAGAAGGTGCCGATCTCTGAAGGCGTAAAGATCCTGGACTTCGGTCTGGCTAAGATCAAGTCGGGTGAACTGCTGGGTTCATTTGTGCAAGCGAAGACCAGTGGGTTAATGGGTTCGCCTTTCTACATGGCGCCCGAGCAATGGTCGGACGAGGAGCCTGATTCCCGCGCTGATATTTACAGCCTCGGGATAATTCTCTACCAGATGCTTTCCGGCGACGTTCCTTTCAAGGGTTCGTCAATTCCCTCAATAATGAAGAAGCATTTGACGCTCCCGCCTCCGAGTTTCCAGTCGGTAGGAGTGCAGGTGCCGCCACAAATTGAGGCGGTGGTGCGTCACGCGTTGGAGAAGGAGATCGAAGCGCGCACGGCGACGGTTGAAGACTTCCTGAGAGAGATCCGGGAAGCCGTAAATTCATCGGGAGTGACCACGCGAAGGCCTGTTCAGGACAGGGCAGTCGATCCCAATCAGACCATCAGTTCGGAAGCGAGCAGTTCCGCACCGGCCTTTGTTGCAGATGAGACTGGCTATATCGATCAGGCCGACTTTTCTGAAACCGCATTCGAGCAAGGCGGCACCGCAGTTCTTGCCGGGCAGACTGTAGCTAAAACCGAGGCTTATCGTCGTGACCAGGAGGAACGCGAGCGGATAGCACGGGAAGAGTTGGAGCGTGAAGCGGAAGCGCGCCGGCAATTCGAGGAGGAAGCGGCCCGGAAGCGGAAGGACGAAGAGGAGCGGCTCCGGCGCGAAAGAGAGGAACGAGAGGAGGCGGAGCGCCAGCAGCGCGAACAAATCGAACGCGTTTCGCGACAGGCAAAAGAGCTCGAGGACCGTCTGGCCCGGCTCGCGACCAGCATGTCACCGCAAACTGGGACTGTTGATGTCAGCGGTACGCACGTGCAGCAGGCAGTCCATACTCAGGCCGGTCAGAACAGTTTTCCTGGCGCCCAATCTGGATTCCAACAAAGCCACGCAGTTCTGGTGGATCAGGGGGTTAGACCTGGTCGCTCGCCTCTTCTATTTATAGGCATTGCCATCGTGGCTTTTGTCGTCATAGTAGGTGGCAGTGTCGGGGCCTACTTCGTGTATAAATCAACGGTACCATCGGTTGACCCTCCACGTAAGCCAACGCCAGAGCCGATTGCTTCATTTACGCCGGAATTAGTCGAGATCGCAGGGGCAGCTTTTCAGATGGGACGCGATGATGGACCCGCCCCTGAGAAGCCGGCGCACGAAGTGAGGGTCGCGTCCTTCTTTATAGATAAGCACGAGATTACTAATGCTGAATACGCAGAGTTTGTGAAGGAGGCCAATTACAACCCACCAGATCACTGGGCCGGGGTCCGGCCACATTTTGGCCAGGAGAACTGGCCGGTTGTAAATGTGTCGATCGAGGATGCGAACGCCTTTGCGGCCTGGCGTTCAAAACGTGACGGCGTAACCTATCGTTTGCCGACTGAGCCAGAGTGGGAGTTCACCGCGCGCAATGGAGGTCGGCAAGATTTATACCCATGGGGAATGGAATGGAATGGCTCTCATGCGGTGTTGCTCGAGGCCCTGCCCGCCCCGGTCGGTTCAAAACCGGAAGGAAATAATCTTTGGCAAGTGGCTGATCTGATAGGCAATGTCTGGGAATGGACATCGTCAGAAGTCACTGTTTATCCGGGTAACCCTGCAACCGTACCGAGTCATATGAAGGGCTGGATAGCGATCAGGGGCGGTGGCTATGCGACCGATCCGAACAAGAGAGACACTCCCGTCTCTGCTTGCATGCGTGAATTTGTACCCGCTTCGACCCGCAACACCTTGCTTGGCTTCCGTCTTGTTAGGTCTGCGCAGTAGAAACTCATCGAGTTATTCATTTCTCTCCTCTCAGCTAAATAGTGGTGCGGATTGACTTTCTGATAGGCGGACGAATGAATGGAAGATCTATTGCGTTAGATAATCTCATGCAACTGATCTACAATTCACCAACGACTTTTCTTGCAACGGGCCGAGGAAAGGCCCATGTTCGAACAATAATCCAGGTTTATTGTGCCAAGTAGTTAAATAGGGAGGACCCCGATGAAAGCATTTGTGATTGCGCGCGCCCTTCTTGCCTCGGCAACCCTTGGTCTGATTCTGTTACCGATTGAATCTACTGTCTTTGCGCAGGATGTTGGCCCCGGTGATATTGGCTCTGGGATTTTTCGACCGAAGAACCCCGAGACCAAGAAGCCGGCCACCAAACCACCAGCCACCAAGCCTCCGGCGACGACTACCCCAAGGTCAACGAGAACTACGCGTACTACCCGCACAGCAACGCCGCCTCCGGTGGACAACCGCGTGGAAGAGTTGCTTGAGCAAGGCAATCACTTTCGTGATGGCCGCCGATTCAGTGAGGCCGAGCAAGCATATCAAGGCGTTTTACAGATCCGAGCGCGTGATGCTCGCGCCGCTTACGGCCTCGGAAACATCTATACTGACCAACATCGATGGGAGGATGCAGAGCGCGCCTACCGCGACGCCGTGCAATGGGAGCCGCAGGCCGTCGACGCGTTGGTGGCTTTAAGTGTTGTGCTGGTGCAACCTCGGAGCGGTGCCGCCGATGCCCGTCGCCTCGTAGAAGCCGAAACTTTTGCTCGCCGCGCCGTGCAGATTCAACCTGGTAATGCTGTTGCTTGGGACCGGCTTGGCGTGGCAATGCAGAGTAGGGGACAGATTAATAAGGACACCGAGCATGCTTATCGCCGGGCAGTTGATCTGGATCCCGAGTTCGCGGTTGCATACGCCCACCTTGGCAATGTGGTGGGACGACTTGGACGCCGTGATGAAGCGGCGCAGCTTTATGAGCGCGCGATCCAATTGGCGAAAGATCCGGCGGCGTTGAATCTGATTGCGGAATCACTACAGGCTGAACAACAGTGGCAGAACTCGGAACCGGTATTAAAGCAGGCGCTCCTCTTTGATCCCCGCAATCCAACGTCCCTTTTTCTCATGGGCCGCATGCTGGTGGTGATGAAGCGCTATCCGGAAGCTGAGAACTTCCTCAAAACCGCTATCGAAGTTAACCCACGCGCCTTTGAGCCTTACAATGTCCTGGGCAGTGCATACCTGGCAGGGGAACGGTATGCCGACGCGGAAAAGATTTATGAGAAGGCCCTCGAGCTTGCGTCTCCGGGTGCCCGCAAACAGTTAGCCGGAGCCTATGGCTTTCAGGGGGTGGGTGATGGTTATCTAAGGGCTAAGCAGAATGACGATGCGGCCCGTGCTTACCGGCGGGCTCTCGAGCTCGATCCGGAAAATCGAGAAATTGAGCAAAAACTTTCGCGCCTGCGTTAGCGTTGATCGCATGAGATGAGTCCTAAGGAGAGGTCACTGTATGAAGCGTTGCCCTAAATGCAATCGCACTTTCCCTGACGAGAATCAGAAGTTCTGCACAGTCGATGGTGGGCTTTTGATCGGCGCTCCCGCGTTTGATCCAAACGTTACCATCAGAGCGACTTCAGCAGAGTTAGGTGTGAACACGGCTGAGGTTCCTCAGGATCATGGCGCCACGAGTCGTGAGTTGCCCGATCTAAATGCGACTATGGCGGCTTCGTCATACGCGCCCACAGCGACCTTTCCTCGGAAAACATCTCCAACCGGACCGACCACTTCGTCAGATCTCCAGGCTCCACCCGAGGCGCTCGCGCCTCCAGCAGTCGCTCCCCCGGCCGCCGCACCGCCAAAGAAAGGCTCAAAACTAGGCTTGATCATCGGTGGGCTGGTGCTTGTGCTATTGCTCGGTCTCGGTGGCGCTGTGGGTGCATTCTTTCTATTCATCAAACCAGTTCTTGATGAGCGCCGTGGTCAGAGGGAGATTGCCGAGAGCACCACTCCGGCCGTGACCAACGACAATGTTAAAACGGCTGAACCATCGCCGGTTGTGGAAGAGTCGATCCCAGAAGTGGAGCCTTTTGTCCCGCCCGCTGACGCATTACAGTTTGCCAACTCGAAACAGAGTCTTGATGGGAAGTTAGCGGAGTACTACAGCGACTTCTCTTTTTACTATCCGAATTCCTGGCGACTTGACCCCAAGGCAGGGGTCCCTGGCGCCGCTAATTTCGCCAAGGTTGAGAAGACTCTCGATGATGAAACCGGCGTGTACCTTCTTGAGAGTGCAACGGTCAGTTGGTACACAAGCAACGGGACGTTCGATTCAGACCTCTCAGTCTTTCCTGAGCGAGCCAGTAGTTTGAGCTCCCAAATCTCGAGGGGCTTACCCGGGTATCAGAAGGTTTCAGAGGGAGAGACGCAAGTCAACTCCTTGCGCGGCTACGAGTTTCGCTTCGAGGGAGTTTTCCTGAAGACAGGAAAAGGGGATCTCCCATACTGGGGCAGGGCGATCTTCATTCCTTCAGGAATAGAAGGAAGCAATGGCGGTATCGTGCTAATTTTGCTGGCAACTTCACTCGCTTCTGATCTCTCCGGGGTCGATGACGTTGGTGAAAAGGGAGAAGCACCAATAATCCTGGAATCGTTCCGGATTGGCCCTGCTGATTAATTGCGCAGACTCGAATGATCGACCACAGGGAATGACAAATATTAAAGAGCAACAGTCAAACTTTCTTACACCGGGCCGTCTTTCGCTGACGGTTCTTGTTTTGGGGTTGATCGCCCTTGTGGGATCTTCAAGCTGCAACTCAACAGACGAATTATCAAGAACTGAAACTACCAATCCCAAAGCTCCAGCCACTTCAGTACGGGTTAAGCCTGCTGCGCCCGCGGCGCTGACAGCTCTACCGCCGCACGTACTTGATGCTGAAATGACGGCATTAAAAGGAGATCCCATCAAGCTCTCAAACTACTCCGGTAAGGTGCTTGTGATAAACCTTTGGGCTACGTGGTGTGGCCCCTGCCGTATCGAGATTCCCGAGCTTGTTCAATTGTATAAGGAGTTTCGTTCTCAAGGTCTCGAGGTAGTGGGTCTCTCGACCGAGAATCCCGAACGGTCAGCAGATCTGGTTAGTGAGTTCGTTCGCCAGCACAACGTGAATTACCGGATTGGCTGGGCCACGCCCGAAGTAGCGCTTACGCTGATGCAGGGCAGGGATGCCATCCCGCAGAGTTTAGTAATCGGTCGCGACGGGCGGATTTTGAAGAGATTCGTTGGCTTCAGTGCCACCAGCACACCTCGCCAGTTAAGGCAGGCTATTGAAGATGCCCTGAAGGAGAAAGAGTCCGCTTGAGCGCAGGCTTGACCTCACTTGCGCTTGGCATTGAAATCGTTTAGCTCCTCATCCGCCTCTTTTTTCAGGCGTTGCGCTTCCTTTTCAAGTTCCGGATCCTGCAATCCATGCGCAACACCCTCTTTTGCCTGCCCCTCGATCCGTTTCATCTTCGCTTCCACCCGCTCTTCGACCTGATCGATCGGGGCGGGTTCATCCGCTTCATCTTGTGTTCGAATTCTGCTTTTATCCAGTGCCATCGTAGTAAGCCTCGACTTCAATTGAAGTTGTAAGAGCCAAAGTCAACTTTAGGGGCCCTCGGGTTTGGGGACTTCTGAGATGACTGCTGGTCAACATCGGGTTTGACCGAGTGGTGGAACGCCATAAAAACACAATATTTTGAGGAGAGCCTCCGTTTTGTCACACGGCCGGGCCCTCTCGACCCTTTCTCTTACCAGTAATCAGGAGGGTCTCGCGATAGCGTCTGGTCGCCCTCACCATCACCATCACCCCACCCAATAGCCCGGACCTCATCAACTCCTCTTTGATTTCGTGAGTAAGTTCATATAATGCAATGTCATCCTGGCCCAGTATGGGATTTTCTAAGAGAGGGAGGAGTATCGACAGTGAGTTCAGGGCACGTTCGCGAGTTTCTCAGACACCATTTTCGTCATTTCAATGCGGCGACACTTGTGGACGCCGCTGAGGGTTATAGCCGCCATCTCGATCATGGCGGCAGGATGATGGTGACGCTTGCGGGCGCAATGAGTACAGCAGAGATTGGCCTCTCGCTGGCAGAGATGATCCGGCAAGACAAGGTACACGCTATTACCTGCACCGGCGCAAACCTCGAAGAGGATCTCTTCAATCTGGTGGCTCACGATTTTTATGAACGCGTGCCGCATTACCGCGATCTGACTGCCGAAGACGAAAAGGCGCTCCTGGATCGTCACCTGAATCGAGTGACTGACACGTGCATTCCTGAAGAGGAAGCGATGAGAAGACTTGAAGGCGCCCTGCTCGAGGAATGGACAAGAGCTGATCGCGCCGGCGAACGATTTTTTCCTCATGAGTTTATGTATCGCGTGCTGCGCGCCGGCTCGCTGGAAAAGTTTTACCAGATCGACCCCAAGGATTCCTGGGTCGTGGCGGCGGCGGAGAAGGATCTGCCAGTCTGGGTGCCTGGCTGGGAAGATTCGACGATGGGGAACATGTACACAGGGCACTGCATTACTGGTCACCTCAAGAGCGTTCATACAGTCAAATCTGGCATTGAATACATGATGGCGCTGGCTCACTGGTATGCAGAGACATCCAAAAAGCACTCGGTGGGCTTCTTTCAGATCGGCGGTGGGATTGCCGGAGACTTTCCTATTTGCGTGGTGCCGATGTTGCAACAAGACTTGCGCGCCGCGGATGTGCCGGTATGGGGTTACTTTTGCCAGATCAGCGACTCGACGACGTCATACGGTTCGTACTCTGGCGCTGTGCCAAACGAGAAGATTACCTGGGGGAAACTGGCTGTGGAAACGCCGAAGTTCATCATCGAGTCGGATGCTTCAATCGTTGCGCCACTTTTCTTCGCGTATGTTCTCGGGTGGTGAATTGCTCAAGAAGCTATTCTTCGACAGTAGATGGACTTTCCGATTAGATATCGCTTTCCAGCAATCAATTCGTAAAAAAGAAGTTCTGGAATAGCAAGAGCTCGCAGTCCACCAGTCTGGGTCAACTTTGCTGCAAGTATAGACTAATCCACTCTAAGAGCCCTTCGTATTCTTTACCCTCAAGTTCCCATTTGTGTTCGTCCAGAAGAAGCCTTGCATCTTTGGTGAAGTATGCTGTTGTAACTAAGAGGGCTTTTGTTGCTCTTTCATGTGTTTTTACTCCCAGTAATTCCCTGACCGCGCGAACAGTGACCTTATTGCCTTCGTCAGGACGCTTACACTCAATCAAGAATCTCACCATTGCTGGCACGCTCTTAATCGCGATTATGTCTCTTCCGCCGTCTCGAGTGCGTTTAGTCAGTTCAACATAAAAACCGAAGCCCTTAAACAACTCTGCTACAAGCTCCTCAAACATTCTTCGATCAAGCTTTCGAAGATGTTCTGGATTCTTCTGAAAACGCTCCATAACTGCTCGGCCGACGAGATCTGAAACAACCACTATGGAATGATCACCGATTCGCTGTTCAACGTTGAAGCGGGCTGATATTGATCCACCCAGGGAGTTTGAACCTAGTGCAAATGATCCGACTGCCATTGCCGTAGTTTATCACCGTTACCAATAATACTGCCCTCGGCCACCGCTGTTTTCTCTAGCCAGGATTGGCGCTCGACAATGTGTTAAGGGTGAGGGTAGACTTTTGGCGGTGATGCGCTCGTTTCTCTCCACTAGATTTGCTCGTTATCTTCTTAGCCCGCTGCTTGCCCTATGGGTCGCAGGCGGTGGCTGTCTTTTGGGCTGTGAGGGGAAGATTCTTGCTGCCGTTCAGGAGACCGCAGGAATCCTGGTCTCACATAGCACCAAGGCGCAGGAACCAGCGACACATGAGCTATCCGCCACTGAATCAAGGCTTGCGCGCTCGCAGATAGTTCAAGAGGGCGGATCCTGTGCCACCGGTCAGTCACACCATTGTTGCGCCAGGACCCCCGAGAAGAAGTCCGTAGCGCGCACCGCCGGACCATCAAAGAACGTAAGTATCTCGCACAGCCCGGCATCAGCCGCAGCAGTAACGGCAACTACACCCGAGAAAATCAGAATCGGCGCATCTCAAGCTCTGTTATTCACTGCTGGAAGCCCGGTCGTTTTCGGGAACGCTCCTTCAGGCACGATGGAGGGGTGTCCGTTGGCGGTAAATGCGACTGCGGTCGTTTCGAGTTTCCGGAACGATCAGTCGAGCGTCGCCCTCACCAGCGCTCCATCGACGCTTCGCTGGTTGACCTCTCTCAAGCAAACTCCTCCACCTGTACCTCCTCCCCGGATACCAAGTCTTAATCACACCTACCTCAACTGCTGTGTGTTTCTGATCTAGAGATCTGCCTGTTCACAAACGTTGGAAGTGAACGGGTATCAGTGTGTCCACTGGTATTCAAGTCAATGGATCTTTCTAGACAGGAGAACGCAAATGAAAGGCATTAAAGGAATCGCACTGAGTCTGGCGCTTGGATTGGGCCTGGCTCTCTCCGCAGTGAGCTTCGCACAAAACCCCACCCCTAACGAACAAGAGAAGAAAGCGGAATGTTGTGCCATGGCTTCCTGCTGCTGCAAAGGCGATGGGCATGCGGCAAAGGATAAGTCGTGCTGCCAGAAGCATTCGGGCGAGCACAAAGGATGTTGCGGCGGTGATTCCTGCAACATCAAGATGAAGAAGAAGGACAAGCAGAAGGAAGGATAGGCGAGTCTTTCGACTCGTCAGCACCTTACCAGATTCAAATCTTGAGGTGTAAAGCCTTTCGCTTTTTGTCTTTGGTAGTTCTTGCTCCGGGGGCCTCCGTGTCTTCGTGGTCGACGTTTGGTCGACGGTTTGTGACTCGGGGGCCACGGCGCAGCGAAAGCCCAAAATGAAACTTTGCCAAGAAAACAAGAAGTCGCGGTCTTGTATTACGGAGCGCTTACAGGGCTGACGAGTGTGCCACGCTTTGACTCTTTTAAGGGAAGAACTATGCGCAAACTAATTAGAGGACTGCTGCCTCTGTCGTTTTTCGTGCTCACCATTGCGCCGGCAGCCTGGGCTCAGCATGAGGGTCACCCGATGCCCCCAAAGCCGGTGACTAAACCAAGTCCGTCCCCCACGGCATCGCCAACACCATCCGAGATGGACGATCCTGTGCCTGCTCCCTCACCCTCGCCAATGCCCCACGTGCACAGACCTGAGCAGGAAAACACGTCGACAGACGATGAGCTTATGGTGATGTCTGGGGATCAGATGGGTATTCGCATTGGCAAAAGCGCTAACATTAGCCCAATGGGAAGGATGGGATCCGGGACATCATGGCAGCCGGCCTCCAGCCCGATGTACATGCAACATAAATCAGCCGGTGAATGGTTACTGGCACTTCATTACAACGCCTTCGTGGGCGTGAACGCGCAGGGTGGGCCGCGCGGAGTAACAAAATTCGAATCGGCAAACTGGTTGATGCCGATGGCGATCAGTCGTCTGGGCAATGGTACTCTGGAACTGCGAGGAATGATCAGTCTGGAGCCTTTTACATTCGCGCGTGGAGGTTCGCCGTTACTCTTTCAAACTGGTGAAACCTTCGAAGGACAGCCACTGATCGATCGTCAGCATCCTCATGATTTCTTCATGGAACTGTCGGCTTCCTACACGGTGCCTCTCGGCGAGCAGGCGACCTGGTTTACCTATTTCGGTTATCCGGGTGAGCCTGCTTTGGGACCAACGGCATTCATGCATCGCTTTTCGGCTTCGGAAAATCCTTCCGCGCCACTGTCGCATCACTTGCATGACTCGTCACACATAAGCTTCGGAGTATTAACGACGGGCTTCACTTATCGCTGGTTCAAAATCGAGGGATCTGTATTCAACGGTCGCGAGCCCGATGAAAATCGGTATAGCTTCGAGGCTCATCCCTGGAGCTCGAGATCGGCGCGTCTCACTTTCGCTCCCAACGATAACTGGTCAATGCAGATTAGCCATGGCTTTCTGAGAGAGCCAGAAGCACTCTCGCCCGGTGATGTGCGCAGAACGACGGCTTCAATCACGTATAATCGACCTTTGTCGCAAGGCAACTGGGCAACAAGCCTGATCTGGGGACGCAATCATGAGAGCCATAACGGCGAGATATTCAATCTCAATGGCTATATCGCCGAATCGACGCTGAATTTTATGGATCGAAATTATGTTTATACACGTCTCGAGTTGGTTGACAAGAACCAGCTCCTACGGGCGGCCGATCGTCAACTGCTCGGTATTACAGATCACCATGCGTCGTTTAGAATTGGAGCCTATACCTTCGGTTTCGCGCGTGATGTCTGGAACAAGGAAAAAGTATCGATGGCAATTGGCGGAGACGTCACTTTTTACTCAAAGCCGGCGACGCTCAATCCGATCTACGGACAGAACCCGGCTTCTTATCGTCTCTTTATTCGTTTTCGTCCGGGTAAGATGACGATGGGCGGACATGGGGCCTCGCATGGCGGCATGACACACTGAACTTGCCTGCCAGCCACCGAAGCTGGTAGCTTGCTTTTCGTATCAATGAACTGAGGGGGATGAATTAATGAAGACCAAAGTACTTCTCGTGCTCATTCTGGTGCTCGGCGTTTCGGCGGCAGCACTTGTTATCGGCCGATCGGACAGGCAGCCCCCCAAGCCGCCAACTCCCGTCGCCTCCCAAGACGTGCATTCGCACCCTCATTCAGATACGCCGGGACGAGTTCCCGCGTTTGAGCAGTCGCCTAAAGCCGCGCATCTTCCCCCGACGCTTGCTCCATCACAATTCATCGCGAAGACTCGCGAAGCCTATCAGGTGGCAAAAGAGATCCCAGAGACGCTGGCGCAACTTCCGTGTTATTGCCATTGCGATCAATCGTTCGGCCACCGCAGTCTGCACACCTGCTTCGTTGACGATCATGCTTCACAATGTGCGGTCTGTGTTGATGAGGCACTATTAGCCTATCGCTTGCAGAAGGAAAAGGGTCTGAAACCCGAACAGATACGTGAGCTAATCATCGAGAAGTATTCGACAGACCACAGGCATTAGCTAATTCAGCATTGGCTTTCTAAATTCTACATCGAGAAAACTGATGAAATGTACTCTTAGGCTCACTCTATCTCTTTGTTTAGTTGTCCTGGCGTTTGGTTCGGCCATTAGAGCTCAGGACAACTCTCAAAGAGTAACGATCGAAGGTCAGGTCGTCTGCTCGCTCTGCTGGTTTGAGGCCGATCGGAAGACAACCCCGTTTGGTGATCCGCACGAGATCGAGTGCGCCCGGGAGTGTGCCGAAAAAGGAATTCCATCGGCAGTTGCCGTACCTTCAGGCGACGACTTTAAACTCTATCTGCTCCAGGAGGGACGCATCAAGCAGTCGTCATGGCTCGAGCAGATCGGTAACCGGGTCCAGATTGCCGGACTTGTTCGCACCCAGGAAGACAAGGAATACATTACGGTCGACGAGTTCAAGGTGCTCGCCGCAACTGCGGAACCCCAAAAAGGTGCGGCTGCCGGCGAAACCGAACTCGTGCTCAAAGATCTTCTCGGTGTAGAACAGCGTCTTAGTGCTTATCGAGGAAGAATTGTAGTGCTGAACTTCTGGGCCACCTGGTGCAAACCCTGCCGCCAGGAGATGCCGGATCTGGCGGCTATTCAGAATGAATTTGCAGCGCTCGGGGTGCAGGTCATCGGTGCTGCGGCGGATAAGGAACCAGACCGTGGCAAGGTCCTCCAGTTCATTAAAGAGACCGGAGTGAATTTTCCTGTGTGGCTTGGCGCGACGGTGGAAGATCTCGAACGTTTTGGCCTTGGTCCCGCGCTTCCCGGAACGGTGATTCTGGATCGGGATGGCAAGATTTTGATGAAGACGCACAACGTCGTCAATCGCGAGGAGCTACGAAAGACAATCAACGGACTGCTGGCGAGCGCGTTTCAGGATGACCATCGACAGTTAGCCATCAAGTCCTCGCCCGTCGAGTCTTCGATGGTGCCCAGTTGACCGCTTTGACCCGGCGAGGGCCGCGCCGTGAGCGGGGTTGGATATCAAAACCGACATCCCTGGACGCTGAGCGTCCGCCTTCTGGCAAACCAGATCCCGCGCGCCGCCGTGCGCACGACTTTAACCTACAGATTTCATCAACGCCTCACTGCGGGGATCGAATACAACCCGCGCGCCGGAGAGTTTGCACCGTTGGCCAACTTCCTGATCATTACTGAGACGGAGACACGGCCGGCAATTATGGTTGGCACAAGCACTGATCGCATCGGTACTCCTTCGGGTCAGGCATTCTTTGCCATTGTCAGCAAGAACCTGCGGCGGGAAACGAGCCTTCCCATTGCTCCCTACGTGGGCGCTGCTTATGGGACTTATGAGGATCGGCTGCGGCCAGTGGGGGGCGTCAATGTCTTTCTGAATCGTAATTTCTCGGCGATGATTACGTACAACGGAGTGCATGTGCATCCGCTCTTCAACTTCACATATAAACGTCACGTGTTGTCGCTGGTGATGGTGAAAGGTCGCGATCCGGGTCTGAGTTACAGCATTGTCTTCTAATCTTCGCTGTGGAGTGAACTGCCAGACAACCAAAACGAGCGATTTTGGCACTGATGCAATGAATGAATTATTAAGGTCGGGGAGGTTATGAATGAAGTCTTTGTTTTTTCGCGCTGCCATTTCCGCGAGTGTTGTGGTGCTTTTGTTTGCGTCGTTTGCGAATACGACTCTAGCCCAAGGGTCGAGAACGCAGGACGCCGCCCGACATTCAAGCGCAGCGGCCAAGGTTTTTACTCAGATCATGAACGTTCGGGAGCGGGCGATTCCGAAGGAGTTGCTCGACAACGCAGAAGCCATCGCGGTTTTTCCTGGCGTGCTTAAGGCTGCATTCATCGTCGGCGGCCGGGGAGGACAAGGGGTGATTGTTAAACGGCTGCGAGGCGGTTGGAGCGCGCCCGCCTTCTTTAATCTAGGCGGTGGGAGCTTTGGCGCGCAGATCGGCGCGCAAAAGACCGATTATGTACTGCTGATCATGAATGAAGATGGACTCAATGGGTTACTCAAGGACAAGTTTGAGATTGGCGGTGAAGTCGCAATTGCGGGTGGTCCAGTTGGGCGCGAGGCTGCTGCCTCAACAAATCCGCGATTAAATGCCGGCATCCTCTCGTACTCGCGGAGTAAAGGCGTTTTTATTGGCGCTGCTCTCAAAGGCGCAGTGATCTCTCCAGACAACGATCTCAATGAAGCCGTTTATGGAAAGAAGGCGCAAGATGTTCTCATGGGACCACCACTAACGCTTACGGATATGCCTCCGGGCGTTCGAATCTTTCCGCGCACACTCGCTCGTTATTCGATTCGTTAAGAAAAGAGTTTCAGCAAAAATTTCCTGGCGCGCAACAAAGCCTTGACGCTTCTGTTTGCGCGCCATAGAATGCGTCGTCACCTGCCAACGTTGGCTTTTATCTCTCATCAACCGTGAGATTGTTATTCGAGAACTGAATAAGGCTATGCTTCCCCGCACGCAACGACAGAAAGAGATTCTCGATTACATCACGAGCTTTGTTAAGCGTCACGGCCACATACCCTCCTACACGCAGATAGCCAGACATTTTGGCGTCAAGTCTCGAGCGACAATCGCAAAACACATCGCCGCCCTTGAACGACGGGGCTTGATTACACGAGAACACGAAGAAGGCTCCTTTGCCCTCACCGTAGTCGATAACTCCGACGCGCTGTGCGAAGTGAAGCTGATCGGTAAGATTGCCGCCGGCGCGCCACTCGAGGTCGTTGAGAATCAAGACACGATTGCCGTGCCACGGTTTTTATTGGGAAGCGTTCCTCCGGATCGCGTTTACGCGCTGCGTGTCGAAGGGGACTCAATGATCGACGAGCACATCTGCCATGGCGACCTCGCCCTCATCGAGGCCCGCACGGAAGCGCACGACGGCGAAATTGTCGTGGCGCTCCTCGCTGACGAGAACCGAGCTACTCTCAAGCGGATTTATCGCCGCGGCAGCAACGTGGAACTACATCCTGCCAACTCCCAACTCAAGCCTTTCACAGTGCCTGGAGATCAGGTGCGCGTGCAAGGAATCTTCCGTGGTCTGTTGCGCCCCAGCACGTAGTTATTGAAACCAACCTCAAGTACAAGTGATACCTTCTGTAAGTTCGTGGATCATTTCTTAGTGGTTTGGATCTAACAGTCGAATAAGCCGGAAGTTACATGAAGCCGCGGAGAGGCATCTCTGGCGAGCGTCTTAGCCAATTGTCCTCAGGGAATTTTGAGTGACCGCTGATCAGGTGCAACGTGTAGGCGTGCCGGGACTTGAGAGAATGGTTGGCAAGGCTCTTGTGCGGCACAAGTCCATCGAGAAGGATTAGAGTTCCCTTCTTTACTTCAAGGGGTAACAATCTGTCCTCAGGCCATGGCTCTTTATCGAAAATATCAAAACGCATGTCTCCGTTGCCATCACGCACCCAACGCGACTTCAAACCGTTTTTGTGACCACCGGGAATCACCCAGAGACAGCCGTTCTCAATCGTCGCATCCTCAAGAGCAAACCAAAGACCCGCAATCTCCATCGGCTCGTTATAGAGGAACGTACTGTCCTGGTGACAGGTTACTTCACCACCAATATTCGGTTGCTTGAAGATGTACATCGACTGCAGCAAGAGGGGCTTCTCGATCGCCAGCTCGTCTGCCAGTGCTTCGACTTGAGGGGAACGTGAAAACTTATCAAACTCGGGATCCAGATCGTGCAAAGCGTGACCGATCTTGTTAATCGAAAGTTCGTTTGCTTGTTTCAGCCTGCCATCAGGGTAGAACGCATCTTCTTCGAAGAAAAAGCGAATCTTGTCTCCGGACTCCAGGAAGTATTGGTCGAGCACGCGGCTCTGTTCGTGAGTAGAGAAGATTGAAATGAGTCCCTGAGGGTCGAAGTCGTGCACAAGCTCTTTGGCCCGCGCTCGTAGCCGATCGCAGGCAGTTTCATCGGCGAAGTCTTCGATGACAAGAAAGCCATCGTGCTTGTATTGGAGTAGCTGTTCAGAATCATTTCTCATTGTCTTCCATTGTCCGACGAACTTCAGTTTGTCGCTTTCGTTGGATCGGGTGTCAACGGGAACTCATCTCCTCACGCCAGGTTTCGACAAACACCGGACTCGAAAAACACTGGAAAGGTTCCTGATCCAACCCACCTTCCGGATAACCCGGCACGACAAACTGAAGTTTATCGAACATTGTCCGACGAACTTCAGTTTGTCGCTTTCGTTGGATCGGGTGTCAACGGGAACTCATCTCCTCACGCCAGGTTTCGACAAACACCGAACTCACAAAACACCGGGAAAGGTTCCTGATCCAATCTACCTTCCGGATAACGCAAAACGACAAACTGAAGTTTATCGAACATTGTCCGACGAACTTCAGTTTGTCGCTTTCGTGGGATCGGGTGTCAACGGGAACTCATCTCCTCACGCCAGGTTTCAACAAACACCGAACTCAAAAAACACTGGACTCAAAAAACACTGAGAAGGCTCCTGATCCAACCTACCTTCCGGATAACGCAAAAAACGACAAACTGAAGTTTATCGAACTTTGTCCGACGAACTTCAGTTTGTCGCTTTCGTGGGATCGGGAAGTCAACGGGAACTCATCTCCTCACGCCAGGTTTCAACAAACACCGGACTCACAAAACACTGGACTCAAAAAACACTGGGAAGGCTCCTGATCCAACCTACCTTCCAGATAACGCAAAAAACGACAAACTGAAGTTTATCGAACTTTGTCCGACGAACTTCAGTTTGTCGCTTTCGTGGGATTCGGATGTCAACGGGAACTCATCTACGGGAACTCATCTCCTCACGCCAGGTTTCGACAAACACCGGACTCAAAAAACACTGGGAAAGGCTCCTGATCCAACCTACCTTCCGGATAACCCAAAACGACAAACTGAAGTTTATCGAACATAAAACGACATCGCCCCACGGGCTGCCCTGCAGTGCCCAGTGGGGCGACGAACGATTCGCCGGAAAGCTCCGGCTATTTTTCGGAAGCGGTGCGTACGTCACCGACTAACTGTTGGGAGCCTAGTAATGGACTCCTCTCTCGTACCAACCCTAGTGTTCGGGTCAGCCAAGAACAGCCTTCCACACACTGTTTTCAAGTCCCGATAGTCTATTCCTCAGACATAAAGGTGTCAAGATTCATGTTGACCGAACTTGAAGCATACAATCAACAGGGGCCCTCCTAAATGTTGAGCTCTGTACCCTCCGATTTGCCTACCAACCCTGATGAATTTCCCAACGATCAACAATCTCACCCTTCTCCAAAACATTGTAATAACGGTGCTGCGCTGCGGTTAAACAGGAGTGGTTTGCCAGTACTCTAACCCGGCTCCCAACACCTAACTTCTCGACATCCTTGCCCTGTACCTCACCATGCTCCTGGGACAAAGACACGAGCCTTAAACTCAGATCATTCCCATCGAGATCGAGAATCCGGCCATAACCACAATCTGGGTCGAATCCTACTGCGCCTCGGTCTTTAGAGAGCGCAATTGCGCCCACGTCAATGACAGCCTTTTCTCTTTTTGGGTCGCGGTGCACTACGGCCGCCAGTACGGTCAGCGCACAGTCACTCAGGTCGCAACTCCCGATTTCAGCCTGGAACGCATCAAAAAATATGTAGTTTCCAGGCCGGACTTCATCAACCCCGTTTAGACTATCACACGCGGTGATGGTGGGTGTTGACCCAATGCTAACAACTGGAACGGATATCCCGCCTTGCCGGAGTCGTTCAGCCAACTCCACCATCACTTCACGCTCTTGTCTGGCCACAGCCAATCTCTCGACAAGATTACGGCAATGGTAGGAATGGCCGGCGTGAGTAAGAACGCCCGCAAAGCGGAGATTGGTGGCGTCCATTATCAACCGTGGAATCGCTTCTGCTTCTTCCGCCTCGGGCTCAACTCCACAGCGATGGTAACCGCAATCAACCTTTAGAAAGAGATCCAGGATGACATCAGCCTGAGCTGCCGCCTCATTGAGCAAGGGCGGAATAACCGGGTCGTCGGTAATGAGCGACAGCCGCTCACAGGTTCCAGCAAGCTCAATAGCACGCTGAAACTTCCCCGGCTCGATGGGCACGGCATAGGTGATGTCCCTAAAACCGTGTTTTGCGAACGCGCGAGCTTCAGCCAACGTTGACACAGTGATTGCGCCCGTGTGTCCCGCGGTCTGAAGACGTGCCACCTCAATACATTTGTGTGTTTTGACATGAGGTCGCAGTCGGGCTCCCAGGCCGGAAACACGTTCGGACATCCGCTGCGCGTTGCGGCGCACACGCTCGACATCAAGCAGCAGTGACGGAGTCTTTAAGGTTGCAAGATTCATCGAGGGAGAATTATACATTCTGGCAAACAGAACCATAGTAAAGTTCGGGCCTTCGTATTGGACCACAACGCGCGTTAGCACTGCCGAGAAGCTAGCCGGATTGAGGGTTGCTTCCGCATAGAATGAACGGTAAAGTGCTTCACCCGGAGGAGGAACCAACAATTATGGCACTGCCATTGGTGATGCACCTTGACGGCCTTTGTCGCCGGTCCGAGCTTTCGTCGCTGCCCAACACAGATCAGCTCATCAGTATCGACCTGCCAGTCGGTCAAGGATTTAAAGCGAAGAACCTCGACAGGGACGTGCGCACTATTCAGACGGCTTTGAACAAGATTAAGGGATCGCAGGGCGGTCCCAAGATCCCGTTGGTTGTGGATGGAAAGTGTGGCAATAAGACCAACAAGGCCATTTGGGATTTTCAGTTTCATCATTTTAAGATCAAGGGCGCCGACGGAGTCATTGAGCCGGGCAAACAGACCATCCAGCGGATTAATCAACTCTTGTTTTCGAATCTGCCGGTTGATCCCAGCGTTAATTTAGAGATCAGAGCAAAAGTTTTGCAACACCTCAGCATTGTTGCTCGAGCGACGCATGCGGCCCAGACCAGCTTACTTTTGGCCACCTCACCTACGGGTGCTATCGATCTGGGCCAATCCAGAGCTAATGATCGTGTCGACCGGCATTTCGGCCTGAACACTCTCTCCCCGGCCGCCCGTTCGAGAGAGGTGGGAAACATACTTGGCGTTTTTAAAATGTACTCCGCTGTTCTTCTGATGCCCGGGTCGTTGGGAGCGGGCGCCTTCGAAGCGGATCCGACTGGCGACCCGCGCGTTGCTTTCACTTTTGGTAATGGCTTTTTTTTAACGGGCCAGACAGATCCAGCGCGGAACATTCCTCTCGATAGAATCTTTCTTGGACGTCGGGCATTTTTTGCAATCAATGACCCGGAATTCTGCTCGTTTATTATGCTTCATGAGATGGCTCATTTTGTCGGATTCCCTGGAGGTGAAGTGATCGGCGATAACGGTCGCGGCTGGTTCACGGATCAAGAGATTGGCCGGCTATCGGCGAACCAGCGTCTTCGCAACGCAGACTCCTACGCGGGATTTGCCGACGAATGCCGCACGGGCAGCAGCGCGAAGCCAAGATACGTTAAGGCAAGCACGGGTCCCCGCTAATTATCACCACCGCAATATGGAAATCACCTTAGCCACCCCGGCAAGCTTCAACTTCAAGCGTACTGTAATTAGTCATGGTTGGTGTGAACTTCCGCCATTCGCTTTTGATCAGGACAATTGGACGCTAACCCGCGTTCTGGATCCTGGCAACTCTCTTCCGTTGACCATAAGTATTGCCGAGGGGCGTCGGGCGCTGAAGATTGGATTGTCAGGACGACAAAACAAGGCGCAAACAGACCGGATTCTCAAGAATGTCGCTCACATGATGCGGCTTGACGATGAATTGGGTCCTTTCTACCGGGCGGTAAAGACCGATCCCGGTTTTAGCTGGATTGCGCGTCAGGGAGCAGGTCGCTTATTGCGCTCGCCTACCGTGTTCGAAGACCTTGTGAAGATGATCTGTACCACAAACTGTTCGTGGTCCCTGACAAAGAAGATGGTCGCCGGATTGGTCCAGAGCCTGGGGCGCGAGTCAAAGGACGGGCGCCGCGCCTTTCCTAGTCCCGAGGCAATGGCCCTGATGCCGTTGCGGTTTTTCGTCAATGAAGTACGGGCGGGTTATCGCGCTCCTTACTTGAAAGAGCTGGCGGATAGAGTAGCTGCCGGTTCACTGTCAGTCGAAGACTGGCTTACGAGCCCCCTGCCAACACCGGAATTGATCAAACAGATCAAAACTGTAAAAGGGGTCGGGGACTATGCGGCAGAAAACCTGCTGAAGCTTCTCGGGCGCTATGACGGCCTCGCGCTCGATTCCTGGACACGAGCGACATTTGTCAGAGTACGCAACAATGGACGGAAGGCGAGTGACAAGAAGATTGCGCGCTATTACTCTCGGTTTAAAGAGTGGCGGGGGCTTGCCCTCTGGTGCGACATGACGCAGGACTGGCTTGACGTACGGACTCCAGAATGACAAAAGTCGAATCGCTTACTGAGGGCTTTTGTAGACTACGCCGTCCTTCATCACGAAAGTCGTCTGCTGCAATTGGTTTATGTCCTTCAGTGGATCACCCGGAACCGCGACAATATCAGCCCATTTGCCGACCGTCAGCGAACCGATCTTAGCGTCCCAACCAAGTAAGCGCGCGCCATTCATTGTGCCTGAGACGATCGCCTGCATCGGAGTCATCTCACCCCATTCCACAAGCAGAGCAAACTCACGCGCATTCGTGCCGTGCGGAATCACGCCAGAATCGGTACCCAGGGCAATCGGAACGTTGTTAGCGACCGCGATCTTGATAGCGCGCCGCATTGCCGCAGCAGCCGCCAGAGCTTTTTCGGCCCGCTGCCCTTTCAGGAAACCCGTGCGCGCAGCGCGTTCGACCGCCTCTCCGGCCATCAAAGTGGGCACCAGGTAGGTACCCTGTTTGGCCATTAGCCGCGCGCCTTCTGCATCGAGAAATGATCCGTGTTCAATTGAAGCCACGCCAGCGCGCGTCGCTATTTTGATACCTTCCGTACCATGAGCATGCGCTGCGACTTTGACTTCCAACTTTGTAGCTTCGTCGACCATGGCTTTCAGTTCTTCGTAACTGTACTGCGTCGTGCCCACGCCATCGCCTTCAGATAGGACACCACCAGTCGCACAGGTCTTGATCACATTTGCTCCGTATTTAACCTGATAGCGCACCGACGCGCGAACCTGATCTGGTCCATTGGCGATGCCCGCCTCGATTGATCGATCTAACAGGCCAGGACGATACCCGTTTGTGTCGCAATGACCTCCGGTAATTCCGAGCGAATGGCCAGCCGTCTGCATTCTGGGTCCGCGAATCCAACCTTCACTGATCGCTTTCCTGAGCGCCATGTCGTCAAATCTGCCGCTTACGCCTACGTTGCGAATGGTCGTAAAGCCTGCGAGCAGCGTATCGCGAGCATTTCCAACACCTAATACGGCCCCAAAAGACTCGTAGTCCCTGACGACAGCATTTTCTCCATCCGGATCGCCAAGCACCCGGCCAATGATGTGAGTATGCGCATCGATGAATCCCGGCATTAGAGTCGCGTCTCCCAGATCGATGACTCTTGCGCCCCCCGGCACATTCACGCTATCCGCAGGGCCAACCGCTGTGATGGTGTTATCGGTGACGACGACTACCGCGTTGCTGATGGGTCCCTTGCCGGTGCCATCGATCAACCTGGCGGCGCGAATCACGACAACACCTTTACCCACTGCGGGTACGGGCCGGATTTGTCCCGAAGGTTTTTTGCCCTGCTGGGCCATTACAGGAAGGCCGCCGGAAAGCCCAAGCAACAGAGCGAACAGACTTAATTTACTAAGAGGACGCATTTCCAACCTCCTCGATTGTTTTTAAAAAAGCTTTCCATTGGTGAAGGTGAATCGCAGTGGCAGGCCATTCTAGTTGAGTTCAAGCACCTTGCAAAGGGGCGCATCTCGTAGTGGCGCATCTCGTAGTGGCGCATGCTGTCAGCTTGCGTTGGTTCGATAGAGATCTCTCGACTGAAACGCAAATTGTGCTTTTGTTTGGACACGGTCCATGGAAATGTCTTTCTAAAGCAGGAAAGCGTGGCGCATGCTGTCAGCTTGCGTTGGTTCGATAGAGATCTCTCGACTAAAACGCGAATTGTGCTTTTGTTTGCACCTTACGGTCCATGGGAATGTCTTTCTAAAGCAGGAAAGCGTGGCGCATGCTGTCAGCTTGCGTTGGTTCGACAGAGATCTCTCGACTGAAACGCGAATTGTGCTTTTGTTTGGACACGGTCCATGGAAATGTCTTTCTAAAGCAGGAAAGCAATGGAAGGTATTAGGTTCCATGGGAGATTCTGATGTAACTCCCGAACGCAACCTGACAGGATGCGCCACGAGGGATGCGCCACGAGGGATGCGCCACAATTGCTGTCACATAAAACCTATGCGCGGTGTATTGACTCATGTAAGGAGCAGCGCGAACGAGGGGAGCGGCGTCATGGTCCATAAATGCGTGGGTACGTCTTCAGTTTTTCGGATCTCTTCCGAGAAGAAACTTCATGCGAGATATTCAATGGAACATTGCGCCGCTCGACTCGTAACCTGAGCTACGCGTTTGAACCCCAGCAAGCGCTTTTGCACCGCCCGATTTTTGTTAGCGGTAGATCTTCAGAAGCTAAGGAGTTTTGTGATGAGGTATTTGAATCGAATGGCATTGGTTATAGCGATTGTGGCAATGACAAGCGTCTTTGCCTTTGCGGACAAGAAACGCGATCGAGTGACCTTCACTGATGACATCCAGGTGAATGGCACAGTCGTCAAGAAAGGGCAATACGACGTCGAGTTCAACAAGGAAACGAGCGAGCTGTCGATCCTCAAGCGCGGCAAGGTCATTGCCAAAGCGAAGGGCCGGCTCGAACCGCGCGACAGGAAAGCTCGTAACATCGAGTTCCGAGGGGCGACAGTCGGCGAGCAGGTTACGCTGGTAAGCCTCGCGTTCGGCGGTTCCGATCAGAATATCGTGATAGATCGCGGTGGAGAGGCAGCAAGGTAAGAATTAAGTACCACCACCCTAGTAAGACATCCAAATGCGTCCCGGGCCGGAAGGTTCGGGACGCATTTTTGTGTAACAGAGGCATCCTGCCAGCGATTTGGCTTATACTCTCAGACGCAAAACCATCAACAGCTAATGGGAGCAGGCAGATGAACTACCGGAAGTTCGGGCGTACAGGCTGGCAAGTCAGCGATATTGGCTACGGCATGTGGGGCATGGGCAGTTGGTCCAACTCAGACGATGAACAGTCACTGCAATCGTTACAAATTGCGGTCGACCGCGGCTGCAACTTTTTTGATACGGCTTATGTCTATGGTGATGGTCACAGTGAGAAGTTGCTGGGCCAGGTGGTTCGAGCTAATAAAGGAAAGATGCTCTACACGGCCACCAAGGTTCCGCCGAAGAACCGGCAGTGGCCCGCCCAGCCCGATTACACGCTTGATGAAACTTTCCCGCCGGACCACATCGAAGAGTTTGTCCATAAAAGCCTTGAAGCCGCAGGAATCGAGAGCTTCGATCTGTTTCAGTTGCATGTCTGGGAAGACAATTGGATCGAAGACGTGCGCTGGGCAACGAGTCTTGACGACCTGCGGAGTCAGGGTTTGCTCCGGGCGATTGGGATTAGCATCAATCGGTGGGAACCCTGGAACGGCATTAAAGCAGTGCGAAGCGGCCTTATCGATTCCGTTCAGGTCATCTACAACATCTTCGATCAGAATCCTGAGGATGAACTATTTCCTGCCTGCCGAGAGATGAATGTAGCCGTGATTGCTCGAGTGCCGTTCGACGAGGGCACTTTAACGGGGAGACTGACTAAAGATAGTAAGTGGCCGGAGGGAGACTGGCGGAATATCTACTTTGTCCCGGAGAACCTGATCCCGAGTTTGGAGCGGGTCGAGAAGATCAAGGAAGTGTTGCGCGACTGGAACCAGTCTCATGCAGGTCAAACAGAGATAACGCTACCGGAGCTCGCCTTGCGTTTCATCCTGAGCAATGAAACGGTGAGCACGATTATTCCCGGAATGAGAAGGCCCGAGCATGTGGAAGCCAATATTGCAGCGAGCGACGCTGGACCACTGCCGGCGGAGTTGCTTGATGAGCTCAAAAAGCACCGTTGGGTCCGCAAACCCGCCCCGTGGTCGGATTAGGATTTCAGTGCACCATTCAACAACCAGAATTCTAGTAAACTGGATATGCTTCACTTCTGTCCTGTTTATTACAGTCGTTGAAAGCCATCCGAAATCCGTGCAACGTCTGAAAGTCTCTCCGAACAACCGGTTCTTGATTAAAGAAGACGGTTCGCCGTTCTTTTACCTCGCCGACACCGCCTGGGAGCTGTTTCATCGGGCGCGCCGAGAAGAAGCCGATAAGTATTTACAAGACCGCGCTACGAAGGGTTTCACTGTTATTCAAGCCGTCGTTCTGGCTGAATTTGGAGCACTCACCGTGGCGAACGCGTATGGGCACCTTCCCCTGGAGAATAACGACCCAACCAAACCTCTCGAAGCATACTTTCGGCACGTCGATTATATTGTGCATCGAGCCCGGGAACTTGGACTATACGTTGGAATGCTTCCGACCTGGGGCGACAAGTGGAACAAGAAATGGGGCATCGGGCCCGAGATTTTTACGCGAGCTAATGCCGAACAATTCGGTGAGTTTTTGGGCAGACGATATAGGGACAGCGCCATCATCTGGATCCTGGGTGGCGATCGCAATCCGGAGACTGATGCCCATCTGGATATCGTCCGCGCTTTGGCTAGGGGAATCAGAAGGGGGAACAGCGGCAATCAGCTAATGACCTATCATCCGATGGGAGCGGGAAAATCTTCCACTTGGTTTCACAACGACGCCTGGCTCGACTTTAATATGTTTCAATCCTCACATACCGAACGGGATTCACCAAACTACAGATATACAGTTAGCGACTACAGCCTCATTCCACCTAAACCCACCCTCGACGGCGAGCCACGCTATGAAGACCACCCGATTGATTGGAAACCAGAAAAAGGCTGGTTCGATGATTATGATGTACGACAGGCCGCTTACTGGTCCTTGCTGGCTGGAGCTTGCGGGCATACTTATGGGAATCACAACATCTGGCAGATGTGGGAACCAGGACGCGATCCTGTTTCAGCGGCGCGAACACCTTGGCAGAGGGCGTTGTCGCATCCTGGCGCTATTCAGATGGGTTACCTGAGGAGGCTCTTTGAGTCGCGCCCTTTCATGAAGCTGATCCCTGATCAGAGCCTCATCAACGATGCCGGCACACGGGCCGATCATGTTAGGGCGGCTCGGGCCGAAGACGGTAGCTTCGCGTTCGTTTATATACCTACTGGAAAGAAAATTGCCGTCTCGATTGGTAAGATCAAAGGGCAAAGAATTAGAGGATATTGGTATAACCCTCGGAACGGTTCGAGCATTCTGATGGGGCTTTTCTTCGGCAAAGTACTAGAAGAGTTCACGCCTCCAACGAAAGGACGCGGGAACGATTGGGTATTAGTACTAGATGACGCGACGCGCAATTTTTGCCCGCCGGGCCAAGTGACTGCGGGGCTTTGATTTAATGAGGCCCTCAGGTCGATTAAATTTCAGGTAAGGAAGGGCAGTTTACTCCCGCTCTTAGCAGGGCGGGATCCCTCAGAAGTAAGAGCGGGAGTAAACTGCCCTTCCTTAACTGTTATTCTTTTTTTACCTGCTATTTTGCTTTAGACTCTGATAAATTTTCAGTTGATATTCTTACATTTACGAGGCGATCTCTAATGGCTGCAGAAATTCAGTATATATCCGACGAGAACGGCAAAACCATCGGAGTTCATCATTCCAATTGACCTATAGCGGGAAATAGAATCTGAAAGGGAAACAGCCTACCTCCTGAAAAGCGAGAATATGAAACGGCGCTTGCTAGAAGCCAAGGAACGACAGGAAGGAATCTGGTTAGATGAAGCCTGTGAAAAGCTTGGAGTTTGATGCTGCTGCGCTTGAAGATCTGGAGTGGTGGGTAAAAAAGGACCGCAATAAGGCTTTAAGAATCATCAACCTCATAAGAGAACTACAGCGCGACCCATTTAGGGGAATCGCGGAAAACCCGAGCCACTAAAGCATTAATTGAAGAATGCTGGTCGCGGAGAATAAATTAGGAACATCCACCTTTACAACGTTAGAACCTTGGATTCTTGGAGTCCACGTTTTACCTGAGCCCCACCGGTTCCATCTCCAAAACTCGCACCAGAAACGCCCAACGGTCAGCAATCTCTTCAATGATCTTGGAAGTTGGTTTGCCCGCACCGTGACCGGCCTTCGTTTCAATCCGAATCAAAATCGGCGCCGCTCCCGCCTGGGCCTCCTGCAAAGCCGCAGCATACTTAAAACTGTGTCCGGGCCAAACGCGATCATCATGATCCGCAGTCGTTACAAGTGTAGGCGGATACTCTGCCCCCGGCTTGATGTTGTGCAAAGGCGAATAGGCGTACAAAGCCTTGAACTCTTCCGGGTTGTCCGAAGATCCATAATCCGACACCCAGGCCCAACCAATCGTGAACTTTTGAAAACGTAACATGTCCATCACGCCAACTGCCGGCACCGCACCGCCAAATAGATCAGGACGTTGATTCAATACCGCGCCCACCAACAAACCACCATTGCTACCACCGCCAATCGCAAGTTTTGGCGTCGACGTGTACTTGTTAGCAATCAGCCACTCCGCCGCTGCGATGAAGTCGTCAAAGACATTCTGCTTCTTGAGCTTCATGCCGGCCTGATGCCAGTCTTCTCCGTATTCGCCCCCGCCCCGCAGGTTGGCTTGCGCATAGACGCCACCCAACTCCATCCATACGAGGTTGCCAACTGAGAAAGCGGGCGTCAGCGAAACATTGAAGCCTCCATAACCATAGAGATACGTGGGATTGGTTCCGTCAAGCTTCAGACCCTTCTTGTGAGTGATGAACATCGGGATCTTGACGCCATCCGTACTCGGATAGAAGACCTGTCGCGTTTCGTAGGCATTCGGATCGAAATCGACTTTTGGCTCGCGAAAGATCTCACTCTTCCCGGTCAACATGTCGTAGCGATAGATCGTCGTGGGCACTGTAAAGCTGGTGAAAGCGTAGAAAGTCTCCTTGTCTTTCGCTTTTCCGCCAAACCCAACGGCCGTGCCCAATCCCGGGAATTCAACCTGGCGCACAAACCTGCCATTCGTTTCGAAGATCCTCACCTGCGTGTGGGCATCTTTCAGATAGTTGGCTACAAACAGGTGGTTGACAAAGCTCACTCCCTGGAGCGTCTCTGTAGCCTCAGGCACGACAACTTTCCAGTTCTTCCGTTCCGGACCAGTGATGTCGATGGCAATGATCTTTCCGCGCGGGGCTTCCGAGTCCGTATGAAACCAGAAGGTCGAGCCGTTATTGCCGATGAAGTTATACGACCCGTCAAACTCGTCGAGCAGTTTTACAACGGGAGACTCCTGCGTCTTCAGATCTTTGTAGTAGACGCGATTCTTTACATCCGTCCCCTGATACACGCTGACGATCAGGTAGCGCCCGTCTTCCGTGACTGAGCCGCCGAAGAACCATTCCTTCTGATCCGGGCGCTCGTAGATAAGAGCGTCATCTGCCTGCGAAGTGCCGATGCGGTGATAATAGAGTTTTTGGTAATAGTTGACGCCCTTTAGCATGTCAGCCTTTGGTTCATCGTACCGGCTATAGAAGAAGCCTTTGCCGTCAGGTGTCCACGAGGCGCCCGAGAACTTTACCCATTTCAGATGGTCAGCCAGATCCTTGCCGGAAGCGACGTCGCGCACTCTCCATTCCTGCCAATCCGACCCTGAAGCGGAAAGGCTGTAGGCCATGAGTTTTCCATCGTCGCTGATCGAAGCTCCTGAAAGAGCCACCGTGCCGTCATTAGATAAAGTGTTTGGATCGAGAAGCACGCGCGGCTGGCCCTCAAGCGAAGTGACCGTGTAGAGGACGCTTTGATTCTGTAATCCGCTGTTACGCGTGTAGAAATAGTTACCACCCTCTTTAAAAGGGACGCCGTACTTCTCGTAGTTCCAAAGCTTTGTCAGTCTCTCTTCCAGATTTGGCCGCGACGGAATCTCGTTCAGGAAGCCGAAGCTGAGCTTGTTTTGTGCTTCCACCCAGCGCCGGGTCTCTTCCGAGTCGAGATCCTCGAGCCAGCGATAAGGGTCTGAGACTTTAACGCCGTGGTAGTCGTCGACTTGATCGCCTTTTCGTGTCGGGGGGTACTTGATGGGGTTGATCATCTTTTGAGTACCGCCGGAGCTGGGGCTTTGGGCAACAACGGAGTGGAGTTGAGGAGTAAAAAGCAGCGCCGCGAATGCGAGTAACGCCGTGACGCAACGACGGGAACGAAACAAGAACATGGCAACATTCCTTTCATGTGATGAGGAGCGCGATCAGGTAATGATGTCTGGAAGAGAAAGTATACAAGGCGGGTGCTTAGCCAACAAACGGAAGGCTGGGGACTTGAGCGACTCGGTGCGACACCACAGGCTTTAGCCTCGTGGTCCTTCAATTTCTGCCTAACGCCACCTCCCCACGACCTCACACGACACCACAGGCTTTAGCCTCGTGGTCCTTCAATTTCTGCCTAACGCCACCTCCCCACGACCTCACACGACACCACAGGCTTTAGCCTCGTGGTCCTTCAATTTCTGCCTACGCGGAGGCGTGCCATCGCCTCTTTCTTAGGCTGAAATTGAACGCTCCACGAGGCTAAAGCCTGTGGTGTCATTGTGGTCATAGACGGGTTTTTCGTTAGGCTGAAATTGAACGCTCCACGAGGCTAAAGCCTGTGGTTTCTGCCCCGCGCGTTGGCTGGATAGCATGCCTCATTTGCTTGCTACCATTACTAAAATCGAAAACAGTTGACAACCTGCTGAAGGATGGGCGAATCTAAGACACACTTGCTGCCCCTCAGCAAGATTTTTTTTTAACACTAACTGCCGGGCTGACTAATGAAAAAAAGAGATTTCCTTGTCGTACTTGTATCGTTCACCATCAGTGTCTCCGCTGCATCGACGGCTTTAGCGCAGGATCGGGAATCAACCCCCAATGCGGCAACAAGGCCACGTACCGTCACGAACGCGGTTAGCCGGGGCGATGTGACAAATCAACAATCCGCTGCTCAACAGACGAGCGGACAGGCCCCGGCAGGGCAGGAAAAGGCTCCACCAACACCGCAGGTCGCCTCGAGTGAGGTAGAACCGATCAGCGGACCAGCAACTGAACCAGAAGCGGAGCCGGCAAAAGCAGCAGCCGAGGATAGAGATGCGACGTCACTATTGCGGCATATCTCGCCATCCGTTGTGCGAGCCCGCACCACCGAAGCTAAGCGACTATTCAGGACGCGCTCGCAACCCACGGGCATGACGTCACCCTCGATCAATTTCGTCACGTTGGCCGCCCTCGATCGGAAAACTTCTCGCATTCACCTGCTGACACTGCCAAAACAGATCTTTCTTACGCGAGGCGCAGAGATCCCGGCGATAAGTTCACTCGGCACCTCGGTGACAGTTCGCGTGCTTCGGGCCAACGGAGTAAATACAGCCGTCACCATTTTTGATGAAGCAGGCCAGTCACTCACGCCGTTGGTAGTTGAATATCCTATCGAAAGAGGCGGAGTTTATCGCGAGACGGCCTACTACGCGTCCGCACACCCTGCCCTTCTTTCTCCGGAACTCGTTCTGTCCGGGCAAACATATGTTCGTGGGGCTGTTGACGTTGCTGCCAGGCGGCTTCGCGAGAAAGGGCTGTACATCTCCCCGGAAATTCTTGATGTTGCCGAACGCCTGGTAGTCGTGGAGCATGTCGACCATCTCCGCTTTCGAAACGAAAACCGGCTCGCCCTCTATCAGGAAGTCTATTCGCTTTTCGCGCTGAATGAACTCGACACTTATCGCTATGCTGTTAGCTCGGCGGGCGCCGGAGGCATGGTCCAGATGATTCCCTGGGCTTATAACCTCATGAGGCAGCGCCATCCAGGCGTGGGTTTGATTCCCGATTTTGTTGTCGCGATGCGCACGCATAGCAACGCCATGCAGGCCATGCTCCTCTACATGCGCGATACCTGGAATGATCTGGCGGCAAACTCAGAGGTTCAGTATGCGCTGAACGCCAAGCTTGCCACCCAGACGGAACTGCTCGCTGCCGGTTACAACTCAAATGCCGCACGGCTGCCGGGATATTTAAAACGAGGCGGATCGAATTGGCGCACACTAATTCCGCGCGAGACTCAGATGTATTTGCAAATCTATAAGAACTTTGAGTCGTTGATGCCGATTAAGTCACACACAGCACCCGACACCAGGCCTGGGACGAACCCCTCTTCTAATACCGCCAACTAGTGAGGTCCGCCCCCGGCGGAGCGCTCTTCTTGATTCTCTCGAGAATCTTTGGCACGTAAAACTGGTGGTAGCGTAATCGTGAGATGGCGTTTGGCCTGCCGTGATCACCATTCCAGCAATGTTCCGCCCGTGGTCCATAATCTACTTCCCCACCGTAGTGCGGATTCTTTGAGGTCTTGAGAAACTCTTCTACGAGATAGACCGCATTGTTCAAAAAATAGTTATCGGCCTCACCTACGTAGATGTGGATCTTGCCTGCCAACTTTGGACCCAGCTTTTGCCAATCTCTTTTTAAGATGTGGCCAAGGTCATAGTTTTCACGCCAGTAGTTGGCTACTGAACGATCTATCTTCCCTGTTATTTTGTCCCAAATCGGCTTTGGATATCCGTCCTCTCCTACGGGCGAGTAGACCGCCTGCCAGATGTCCCATTGGCCTCCCGATCGACTTCTGGTGCCGAGCGCGTGCTCCATGTTATTCATCTCTTCAAGCGTCGCAGCAAGTTCTCCCAGATAGTTTCGTTTTCCTGGCCGCGGGGTCTTTTTCCAACGGCTTTCAGCATAGTAGGCGTTGTCGTGTTCGTAGATGTTTACTACGGTATAGGCGCGGAAATCGATAGGATCCGGACAAGCTGCCCAACACCCGTTGTACTCTTCGGGGTAAAAAACCTGCGCCGCCAGGGCCTCCCATCCGCCCGTTGAGCCCCCATACAGGAACCGCGCCCACCCCTGACCAATACCGCGAAATTTCTTTTCGACAAAGGGCACCAACTCGTAAGTGATCGCGTCGCCGTAGGGACCGAGATTCGCTGAGTTCACGGCGTATGAGTCATCGTAATACGGATTAGCATGTTGAATCTCGATAATGATCAGGCGCGGGAACTCGGCACTGGTCCAATCCTGGTAAAACTTGTACGCATGCTCCTGCACGATGCGGTTATAGCCCTCGAGGCTGAATCTTTCACTATACTCAGGTTTTAAATCGGGGTCAGGAGGCGTTTCACGAAAGCCGCCAAACGTGTAGGGGAAATGGCCATGAAAAATCACCAGCGGGTAACGAGCCTGAGAATGCGAATCAAATCCTTCAGGTAACAGAACATTAGCGCCCAGATACATTGGCCGCCCCCAAAAGTCAGACAGCAACTTGCTCTGTATTCGAACGTGCTTGATGTATTTGGTGTCCTTTGGTGGCTCGATCGGAAGGATTATTTTGTCGAGGATGATCGGAATTGAAGAAGTCTTTCCGGCAGCGATAGCAATCCGGCGCGGCGTGCTGTAAAGGTTGCCTGGCGCGCGGTTCCACTGTTGCCCTTCGCCGCGATCCATTGGCAACTTCACAGTATGCCCATCTGAGCGGTTGAAGGTTTCATAGCGGTGAAGGAGCGCCTGGATCCAGTATTCGCCGTCCGGTATTCCGGTCAGACTCCTAATCGGATAACCGAACGCTTCCTGGTCGACGATAGCCAGTTGCTTCGGCTGCAAACCTTCCACATCGATGCCGAAAACCTGTTGCGTATTCAGCTCTTCACTAATCTGAAAGCGCGGTTCTCTTGTCTCGTCTGTAGAAATTAACAGGAGCACGCGGCCATCCAACGCCTCTTTACTGCTCGTCGCGGGAAACGAGATCTCAAAGCGGAGGGAGGTTGCGGGCTTGAGCTGAGCGACGGCACTTAGTGTTACCGCACAGGCAAACGCGATTAGCGCCGCGGCAATGGCGACGCGCCGTTTATATCTCATGATTGACTCTCCTGATGTCGAGGCGCAAAACGAGATCGGTTACTCGTTAAATTGTAGACTACTTCCAATAGTCTGCGCCCCGGGTTCCTCCCCTTCGGGTAAGACTGGCGCAGACTGCCGTCGCGACTTGTCCGCATACTGTAGCTTGTAAAGCTTCCAGTAGAGGCCACGCTCTCCCAGAAGCTCCTGGTGAGTTCCCTGCTCCCGGATCTCGCCATGATGGAGCACAATAATCTTGTGGGCGCGCTGAATCGTAGAGAGCCGGTGCGCTACGACAATCGAGGTGCGGTCAAGCATTACTCGCTCGATTGCCTGCTGAATCAGTTGCTCGGTTTCGGTGTCAATGGAACTTGTTGCTTCGTCCAAAATTAGTAACGCGGGGTCGAATGCCAGTGCGCGGGCAAACGAGATCAACTGTTTCTGCCCAACGGAAAGGCCAGCACCCCTCTCACGCACTTCGGTTTGATAACCATCCTTCAGACGAGTAATAAACGGGTCCGCATGAACTTCGCCGGCGGCCCAGCGAACTCGATCTTCGGAGATTTCATCCCGGCCAAGACGAATATTGCTTTCGATGGTCCCGCTAAACAAAAACACGTCCTGCAACACGACAGCAAAGTTTCGGCGGAGCGAAGGGAGGTCCCACTCGCGCAGATCTACACCATCAAGAAGGATGCGGCCACGCTGCACATCGTAGAACCGCATGAGCAAATTGGTGATCGTCGTTTTGCCTGAACCAGTGTGGCCAACCAGCGCGACGGATTGTCCCGGCTCAACAGTAAACGACACATCCTTGAGGACCCACTCCTCCTTCTTATAGGCAAACCAGACATTCTGAAATTCAATGCGACCGCGAGCGCGGCCTTCCTTTAACGGGTTCTCAGGGCTTTTGATCTCGATCGGAAGATCCAGCGTCTTAAAGATGCGATGAGAGGCGACTATTGCCGCTTGAAATACATTGTATTTGTCCGAGATATCTCTGATTGGCTGAAACAGAAAGCCCGAATATTGAATGAAGGCCACCAGCGCCCCTAAAGAAAGCACGGTATTTTCGGGCGTGTTCTGCATGACACGATATCCCCCGTACCAGATGACCAGGGCAATGCCGACGGCGCCGATAAAATCGACCAACGGAAAGAACACTGCATAGAAGAAGATTGTGTCGATGTTGGCTCGCCGGTGATCGTCATTGATTGTGTGGAACTTGCTCCGCGACTTTGCTTCCGCGTTAAAAATCTGTACCGTCTGCGCGCCGGCAAAGTGCTCCTGCAAAAAGGCGTTGATGCGAGCGATACGCGTCCGCACCATGTCGTAGCCACGGCGGGCGCCTTTGCGGAACCAGGTAGTAGCCGCAAAAAGCATCGGCACAGTCAAGAGCGTTACCAGAGTCAGGCTGACATCCATCCACAACATCACTCCGATGATGGCCACGATCATGACGAGATCGCCGAGAACGTCGGTAACTCCCTGGGTAAACAGTTCATTGAGCGCGTCAACATCGCTCGTGAGGCGAGTCATGATGCGGCCTACTGGATTGCGGTCGTAATAGGCGACTTCCTGTTGCTGCAACTTCTCGTAAAGTTCTCGCCGAATATCAAACATCACGTACTGACCGACAGTGTTTAGCAAAATGGTCTGAAAATATGAGAAGACCAGCCTCAGAAACTGCACTGCTACAAACAGGCCCACAAGCAGCGACAAGCCCTCGGTAATACCCGGCAGGATGTGCCAGTCAATTGCGTACTGCGTAAACTTTGGCTGCAAGACACCCAGTAGATTGAGCGTCAACGTCAGAAAGAGCGCGGGAATGAGGATCCGCATATAGGGCTTCAGATATCGCAAAAGACGACGGACAATCTGAAAGTCGTAGGTCTTTCCCAGTGCTTCTTCTTCGTGAAACTGTTTGACCGCTGATGACATGCTTTTGCTTTCTAAGTGGCCGCCAACTCCTCCTCAAGCAGTTGCCGTTCGTAGAGATCCGCATACTCGCCACCACGAGCAAGGAGCTCCGCATGAGCCCCAATCTCGATGATTCGACCTTCATCAAGGACGCAAATCAAATCGGCATCCCTGACGGTCGAGATTCGGTGAGAAACAATAATTGTGGTGCGCTTCTGTCGTACCTCACGAAGTCGCTCGAGGATCTTCTCTTCGGTATAGGTATCCACCGAAGAAAGAGCATCGTCCAGAATCAGGATTCTCGGTTGCCGCAACACAGCTCGCGCAATCGCCGTCCGCTGCTTTTGGCCTCCGGAGAGTGTGATCCCCCGCTCACCAACCAGAGTGCTCATACCGTCAGGAAAAGATTCGATATCTTCCCCGAGTCCTCCAACTTCGGCAGCCCACTGTATGTCAGGGGCCTCAGCATTCTTCACACCGAAAGCAATATTCTCGGCGAGAGAATCGCTGAAGAGAAATGTCTCCTGCGGGACATAGCCAATGCTCGAGCGTAGTTGCTCAAGCGGATATTCCTGGACCGAAAGCCCATCGATGAAAACGGTGTTCGGTGGGGCTTCCAGCAATCGCGGCAGGAGATTCACAAGCGTGGATTTGCCGCTTCCGGTCCTGCCGACAAACGCGACTGTTTGCCCGGCTGGAATTAAAAGGTTGATGTTGCGAAGTACGGGTTGGTCCAGCGGGTGGTACTTAAACGTTAGATCGCGAAATTCTATCTCGCCGCGAATGGGCGCCCGCTCCTCGACATCGGGCTCATCGGTTATTGTCGGTCGGATCTTGAGAATTGCGTTGATCCGCTTTAGGCTGGCGGTCCCGCGCTGGTAAAGATTCACCACATACCCGAGAGCAATCAACGGCCAAACCAGACGAGTCAGGTACAGATTGAACATCGTGAATTCGCCTACCGTGATTTCGCCGCGCACGGCAAGCGGCACTCCAGCCCAGATAATGAGGACGAAGCCGATGCCAATCAGAAACTGCATCAAAGGACGCATCAACGCATCAATCCTCACCAGACTTAGATTGCGTTCTGCGTACTGGCGGTTCAGCTTTGCGAAAGCGGCAATTTCCGCGGGCTCCTGAGCATAAGCGCGGACGACCCGGACGCCTGTAAAGTTTTCCTGGGCACGCGCTGCAATCTGAGCAAAGAACTCCTGAATCTTTTCGAAGCGTATGTGCACTTGCTGTCCGAAATATTTAACCGTTATCGAGACCAGGGGCATCGTCAGAAACAGCAACAGAGTCAGCCGCAAATTGATCATGAACATCAGCGGCAAAACGAGCAGCACAACAAACACCGTCTGGAGCGAGTACATGATCATCGGGCCGCTAAGTTGCCGGACGGCCGCCAGATCGTTAGTCGCCCGGGCCATGAGGTCGCCGATGCGATGCTCCTGAAAGAATGACTGCGGTTGATCGACTAAATGGGAATAGAAATCCTGCCGTAGATCGTATTCGATGTGGCGCGACATACCGATCAGGATGCGGCGCTGAAGAAACAGAAAGACCCCGCTGATTAAACTCGCGACAAGCACCTTCAGAGCGGAGATGTGTAATGAGGACCAGGAGATCTCAGCCCAGTTCTCATCTACCGCCTGTCCGACAAACAGCGGGATAGTGAGACTGAAGACAACACTCGCCAGGATACAGAGAATGCCGGTGATGAGGTGTACTTTGTAAGGCCGGAAATATCGCCCAAATTTTCGCAGGTCATCCATGAACACGCCCAGGCGACGAAACGGGTCTTAGCCCAAAGTCGCGAAGGGTAATGATGCGCGATTTTGCGTTAAGACACCAGAAGCGAGACGTAGTGATGGTGTCCTTCTTAGACACCACCCACGTCCTCCGGAACTTCGGACTGTGCAATATGGATTGGAGTTGTCGGAGGAAGCTACTTAACGGCGTCGGCGACGGATTCAGGTTCGATGGCCGGCATTTCTTCCTTAGGGTCCGAGGGAGCTTGATTCACAGGGGGTGGGGTACTAACTTGATTTCGACCGTTACGCTTGGAGATATAGAGGGCCTGATCGGCTGCCACCACCAGCGTATCGCGGGACGAAGCATGGACGGGAAAAGTAGCAAGTCCAAAAGATGCGCTCATAAAGCCATAACCCGGCACCTCTGCCTGCCCGACGCTCCGGCGCAACCGTTCGGCCACCACCATGGCGCCATCTGTATCGGCCTGGGGAAGAATTACAGCAAACTCGTCCCCGCCAAATCGAACAGCAGTATCAACCGCCCGCAACTCTGCCCGTAAAGTGTCAGCAAGCAGGCATAAGGCAGCGTCGCCGACTTCGTGTCCGGCAACGTCGTTGATGGTTTTGAAGTTGTCCAGATCGAGCATGATCAATGAGAGAGGCTGCCGCATGCGGGTCGCCAGGTGCAGGTCTCGTTCGAGTTGCAGCTCAAAGGACCGGCGGTTGTAACACCCGGTGAGCGGATCGGTAAGGGCCATCTGTTGCATCTGCGCGAACAAGTGGGCCTGGTTGGCCGCGACTGTGAGCTGATCGGCGACCGTGTGCAAGAGCAACAGCTCGTTTTCCGCCCAGATGCGAGTTGGATCGTCTGAGTGGACCACAAGCATGCCTACCCCTTCACCCTTATGAATCAAAGGCACAACAGCATAGGCGAATAAAGGTTCGATCTGATCATTGTCTCCGTCAACCACAACGGTGGAAACAGATCCTGCCAGACTCGATCGGATTTCCTCTACTCTGGCCAGTAGCTCGCCGCGGCCGGCGCCTTCCCCGCTTACATCCGCATTCAAATAGTGTTTAGTCACCTCTCGGCCAACAAGTTCACCTTCCACGCGAACCATGCAACAGCTTACATTGAGTGCGCGCCCAACCTCATTCGCTGCGGTGAGCAGAACCCCTTCCAGGTCCAGCGAATTCCTGATTGCGGTCGCTATGCGGTTAACTGCGATCTCGCGTTCGGCCTGTTGCTGCAAGAGGCGAGCAAGCTTTGTGGTGACGCCGAGTGTGAGCTGAAGAGATGTAGCCTTCGGCATCGAAGTGCGCACTGCCTTGGCGAAAGCATTGGCGTGCACGGGGTGTTCAGCAGTCACCCTCGCCATCAGGTATTCGAGCGCCGAATAGACAACGTCTGGTTCGAAGGTCCAAATCACCAGATCGCCGCTGTCATCGTCCTCTTCATCACCTCGAACGGAGGCAAGCAGGGCCGAGAAACGCGCATCGGCAATCACTGCGAACCGTTCATGCACCTTGTCTTCGCCATTTCGCTCCAGAAGAACTGGTTGCGGCGAGTTTTTTTGTTTGCTGAAATTCACTTCGGAGAGAGAATCGCCGGGGTTGACGATTAGAAAGAACCGGCAAGCGGTGTTGACAAGTTCCTTTATGCGGGTGATTTCGCGGGCTGACCGTTCGGGGGCCGCCGGAAAATTCTCGATAACTAGTGCACTCAGGTTGTTTTCAAGAACAACGTCTTCGAAATAGCGGTGAAGTTGGGCAATCGTCGACGGTCCACACCTGAGCGGCGTCAACTGACGTGGATGTTGGGCAAGAAGTGAATGATAGAGTGAGTACATGCAGTCAGAACCGCGCGGGGAGTCTACTCAAGTTGCTTTTGCTAGGCGTGCACTGATTTCGTGCGCAACGGAAGGCCAAATCATTTTACATAGATCAACCCGACCTGTCTACGATGATTTTGGCTGGAGCCGCCGGAGCCGAGCGGGAAAGCTCACTATATCTTGATGTAAGTGCTAAGTGCTGTAGACACAAGGGTTTCGCTGTCATCGAATACCTCAGCGCTGACAACAATCAATCTCCGGCCTGCCCGAACCACGCGTGCGACTGCCCTGGCTTTGCCTTTGGATAGGGGTCTCAGGTAACTGATTGTTAGGTCGACGGTGGTCGCCCGCTCACCCACGGGCAGTACCGAAAGGATGGCAAATGCCATGGCGGTGTCTATCAGTGAGGCGATGGCGCCCCCGTGGACAACACCATGGTTTTGCTTCAACTCGCGCCGAACTTTGAGGGACAACATCGCCTCTCCGGCCTCTACTCCTTCTAACTTGATTCCCATTAGCTTTGCGAATGGGACCGTTCTCAGGGCATGGTGAATCCGTTTCAGTTGGGCTGGCGTGAGCTTCGCTTCTTTCATGAACGATAGCTCGCTTCAGGATTGGTTGGCTCGACAATGACGGCGGTCCCATACGCCAGAACCGTCACCATCTGATGAGAAACCGCATACCGCGGCGGACTAACGGCGTAGGGAACTTTTCGTTGCAGGTCGGTGTTCATTTCTTCCTTTCTTCGATCGAGACTTGAACAGGCTGGTAGTTATGGTTTCCACCTCTGGTATCCAGAGATAAGTTTCAAGCTTGCAGCGCCCTTTGCGGTCAAACTTGATCCCCTCCGCCTCCAACAGACGCTGTTGTTTGTCATGCGGAAGCACCACCTTCAGGGTAGAACATGCGCCCTGAGCGTTGATCACCCGGTGCCAGGGAGTCTCATCATCTGCGCCATGCATGGCAAAGCCAACGGTCCTCGCGGTGTAGCCGTCTCCCAGAATCTCAGCAATCTGCCCATAAGTCATGACTTTTCCGGCCGGAATCCGGCGCACGATATCGTAGACGGCTTCACGATAGTTCCGAGTGCTTTTCATTCAGAGATCAATCCTCCTCCCATGTACGCAACACTGCGCGCGCGGGCGCACCATCACCGGCGCCCCCGGCGATTCTCAGTGGCAGACAGATGAGTTCGTATTTACCGGGGGGCACCTCACCCAGGTCGATTCCCTCGAGAATAACAACGCCGTTTCCGAGTAACGTGAGGTGCGTCTGAAATCCTTGGGAGTTGAATTTCTCGACTGAAAGGTAGTCGATGCCAACCAGCTTCACTCCCTGGCTGAGAAGTTCCTCAGCCGCATCCGTAGTCAAATAAACATAAGCCGATTGGAAAGCCTGACCTTCTTTCAATAACCGGGAATTGCTGGTTTTGAAGAGAATCCTATTACGCTCGCCGTTAATCCTCTGAAGATGTTCTGCAATAAAGTTCTTATCGATCGCGGCAAGTTCTTCGGGCACCTCAATCACCGTTGCGGGTCCAATTAAGATATCGAGTGGCAAAGAATCAGCACGAGCGGCGCCAGCTATAAAGTGGACTGGTGCGTCGACATGAGTTCCCGTATGGGCGCCGAAGTAAATCACAGAGACATTGGCCGGATCTCCATTGGCGAGTGAGAGCCATTGTTTAATCTCAATTCCCGGGTCGCCGGGGTAAGTTGGTGTTTGTGAAGAAAGGGGAACGCTTACGTCATAAATGCGCATTGATTTTTCCTAAGCTGGGCTCAGTGGCGCATACTAATTGTTGCTCGAGAAAAGTGTCAAATTCGCCGGCAAGCGGAAGTGATGCAACGGTCAGTTGGAAGGATCTGAAATCTTGCCGCTTCAGACCTTCGTACGTTAGCATCTCCTTCTCTTTATTCCACTGCGGAGAAAACTCATTACTGCTAACCAGTCCGAACCGAACCGGCCGCGCATCGCAGCGTCTACCTATCTAAACTCGGCCCCGCTAGTGTGGAGCTTTCTTCACGGGTCACGGCAGGACGAGATCGAGCATGTCGAGGCCGTTCCAGCCAGATGTGCCGATCTGTTGGCTGCCGGAGAGGTGGAGGTAGCCCTGGTTCCAGTAATCGAATACAAGAGAATTCCCAACCTCGTCCTTGTTCCGGATGTTTGCGTTGGCTCTCGGGCAGAAGTTCGCAGCGTCGTGCTCGCAACTAGAAAAAGCGACCTCCAAAGCCTGCATAGCATAGCTCTCGATGAATCCTCCCGGACATCGGCAGCCCTCTTGAAGATTATCTTTCTCGAGTTCGTGGGCCGCGAACCCGAGTGGCGAACGGCCGCACCTGACATCGAACAGATGCTCAAAGACAATGACGCAGCCTTGATTATCGGCGATCCCGGCATGACTTTTCCTCGAGCGAATCTCAACGTATTTGACCTTGCTAGCGTGTGGCGACAGTACACGGGATTTGGTTTCGTATTCGCGATGTGGATGCTACGGGAGGACGCGTCCGAAAATGCCAGGAAGATCAATTTTCTGGCTGCCTGCCAGGAAGGGCTGGAACGGAGCGCGGAAATACTCGACTACTACGAAGAACGTCTGGGTCTAACGCGGGATGAATTGGACTCTTATCTGAAAGACAACATCAGTTTTTTCCTGACCCACGAGATGCAGGCAGGACTCGATCTTTACTATGAGCTTGCCCATAAACACGGTCTGGTTGAGTAGTGACTTAATTTGGCCCTCCGTGGCCGAACTTAACCGCCGAAACAGTCTTTTCAATGCGGGCGGCCACGGAAGGCCACCCCTACAAATTAAGTCACAACTCCTGATTGAGTCGCTTTGAAATCCCTTGAAGCTTAGCTTAGTATGGCTTCAAATCAGGAAAATGAACGACACTAGAACCATTCTTGATCGAGCGCTTGCCGGGGAACGACTTACTCCCGAAAATTGTACCGCTCTACTCGAGTCCCACGATATCGCGCGGATCGGAGCAGCAGCGGACGAGATCCGCGCACGCCGGCATCCCGGCAATATCGTTACCTACATCATTGATCGCAACATCAACTACACGAACGTTTGTAATGTGGTCTGCACCTTTTGCGCGTTCTATCGCCGGCCCGGAGCCCCCGATACCTACGTCAGGACCATCGAGGAGATTTGCGAGAAGATCGACGAAACCATTGTCCTCGGCGGCACGGGCGTTTTGATGCAGGGCGGTCTGCATCCTGACTTTGGTATTGAATGGTATGAAAACCTGTTGCGTACCCTGAGCGGAAAGTATCCCGGCTTTCAACTCCACTGCTTCTCTCCTCCCGAGATTCATAATATTCACCTCATCTCCGGATTGGACTATGAAACAATCATGCTGCGCCTGAAAGAGGCCGGTCTCTACAGTTTGCCCGGTGGCGGCGCCGAGATCCTGGATGATGAAGTGCGCAAGCGGGTGGCAACAAAATGTACAACTGACGAATGGCTGGGAGTCATGAGAGCAGTTCATCGTGTCGGGCTCAGATCGACAGCTACGATGATGTTCGGGATCGGTGACCGCATCGAACATCGCGTCAGACACCTCCAACGCATCCGCGATCTACAGGACGAGACCGGCGGTTTCACGGCCTTTATCCCCTGGACCTTCCAGCGTGAAAACACTGCTCTGGGACGCCGGATTAAAGAGGAGCCAACGGGAGTTGACTACCTGAAGATGCTTTCGGTGTCGCGCTTGTTTCTGGATAATATCGACCACTTCCAGTCATCGTGGTTGACGCAAGGGTTGAAACTGGGTCAGGTAGCGCTTCGCTTCGGTGCGAACGACATGGGATCGATCATGATTGAAGAGAATGTGGTCTCGGCAGCGGGCGCCCACAATCGGGCAGATGAACCCATGCTGAGATTCCTGATCAGTGAAGCAGGTTTCGCACCGCAGCAACGCGACATTCTCTACCGCTATGTTGATCGTGAGGATGTGCATGAGATTGCTCTGTCTGATTCAGTTCCCTCGCGCGCACTGCCGGTAACGATTGCAGACTGATTCCTGCCTTTTAAAAACTAACTGCTCCGCGCAGTCTAATCGAGACGACATGCATCGGCGTACCAGTGAGATCAACACGCTGCTTTTTGACTGGGACGGCACACTTGTCGACTCGGCGAGCCTGGGCCTAATTGCCTTTCAAAAGTCATTTGCGGCGCTGGGGATGCCTTTTGATGAAGCTACCTATCAGGTCACCTACTCTCCTAACTGGTATTCGATCTATGAAGCGATGAAGCTGCCTCGTGAGCAATGGGACCTGGCCGACGAACTCTGGGTCCAGCACTACGGCGAGCAGAGCGCCGCCATGGTTGAAGACGGACGGGTGACCATTGACGACCTCAGAGGCAAGGGATATCGACTTGGCATCGTGAGCAGCGGCAGTACCGATAGAGTGCGTCGTGAGATAAGCAACCTGGCCCTCGCAGAGGTCTTTGAAGTCGTCGTCTGCAACGAGCAGATGGTTCAGAAGAAGCCCCATCCGGAGGGTCTTCACACTGCAATGGATCTCATGAAGTGCTCCCGCGAGCAGGTCTGTTATGTCGGCGACAGTCCTGAGGACATCCAGATGGGAAAGAGCGCCAACGTTTTCACCATTGGCGTCCGCAGTGCTTATCCAACAAGCTGGAAACTTTCGAACGCCGGTCCCGATATCTACATCGACACACTCAGCAAACTCTCCCATCACTTCGGAAACAGATGAACGCCACTGCCAGTCCGCGCGTGAAGATCTGCTGCATAGGCAGTGTTGCCGAAGCATGGCTTGCTATCGAACGGGGCGCCTCCGCACTCGGGTTGGTTTCCGAAATGCCAAGCGGGCCGGGCGTGATCAGCGAAGAAATGATCGCTGAGATTGTACGAGCACTGCCCCCGGCGATTGGCTCGTTTCTGCTTACCAGCAAGCTTGATGCCCGGGAGATCATCGACCAACAGCGAAGGTCACGGGTAAATACTATTCAGATCTGTGACCGGCTTTCGCCTGAGTCCCACCTACAACTTCGGCGGGCCCTTCCCGGCGTCTCACTGGTCCAGGTTGTGCACGTTACCGGAGAAGAGTCTGTCACTGAAGCTGCTGCTGTCGCCCCCTTCGTTGACGCCATACTTCTTGATTCCGGAAATCAGTCGTTGGCGATCAAAGAGTTGGGAGGGACGGGTCGAGTACACAACTGGGCCTTGAGCGCTCAAATCAGGAAAGCGGTGAAGACGCCGGTGTTTCTGGCTGGAGGCCTGAATGCCGGTAACCTGGCAGAAGCGATCAGGCAAGTTGGGCCGTTTGGTGTAGATGTTTGCAGTGGCGTGCGCACGAACGGCATGCTTGATGAGAATAAACTGGTGAGGTTTATCGAAGCAGCCCGCGCGTCCTCACGTGAGATCCCAGAACCGTCTCACTCTCAGGTGTAATCCAAGACTCCGGTGTGCATTGTTAGCTTCCATTCCCCATTCGTTAGGGAGTACACCTTGCAGACGCGACCCTTCCAGTGGTTTGCGTTTCCTTTGGCATCGATCCACAGGGTATCGATATCGACCACCGCAAAAGCGCCATCTCCCTCTTTTGATATCTCAATTTTCCTGATCTCGCGGCGGTTGTGGACCAGGTTATGGGTTGCGAACAACTGCTGCCAGCCGTGCTTCCATCGTTCGTAATCGTAACGCCCCTGATCCAGTACCCAATCCATTGGATCGTGCGATTGGGGTGTGCGCGGCCACGGCCAAACCATATCGGGGTGAAAGATAGTCATTAGAAGATCGACATTCTGAGTATTCCAGGCTCGAGTCTCGCGATTAACTATCTCTTCGATCTCATTTGTGCGAGCAGAAGTCATTGCCGGTCTTATTCAGACAAACGGGGGCACGGGGCCGTCCATGCCCCCGCTATGCTGATCAAAAGGTAAACTTAACAGCCAGTTGTACCTGACGCGGATCCCCAACGCCCGTACGCAGGAAGCCATCGAAATTAAACAGACCCGGCGTGACGAGCGGATTGATATTGTTGGCGTTGTTGAAGGTATTAAACATCTCGATGATTGGCGTCAGCGCGAACCGCTCACCGAACCTGAACGGCCGCTGTATCCGCCAGTCGAAAGAGAAGTACTGATTGTCTTTGCGTGCTGTATTGCGATTTGTCGCTGTTCGCACACCCGGAGTGAGAGGCTGCGCCGTGCGGCCCTGTATACGGAAATTACCTTCAAGTCCCCATATCATCTCGGCAAACATGAAGAAGTTGAACTTGTGGCGGATGTCGCGATCGGAGAGCGAGTAATCTAGCTGGAGGTTGTTAACGTCGAACGACCGATCGGTAAACGGATCGCGCTCGTTTGAATCGTCGTCGATATCTTTTGCCAGAACGTAGTTCCATTCAAACTGATAGCGGTTGCTGAAGCGCTTCCGCATTCCTACTGTAAAACCGCGATAGAGAGACTTGCCTACGGCACTGGTTACCATCACCTCGCCAAGGGCATCGGCAAAGAAGCCGTTTCGATTGATGTTAAGAAAGCGCGTGAGATGGACGCCTTTCGAATGCGTGAAATCAAAATACATCGAAATGTCCTCAGCAAGTTGCTGTTCGAATGCCACGTTGGTGGTGTAGATGCGCGGGTTGGCATAGTCGCGGCTAAAGACGCGAACACCGCTAAAACAGGGGAATGGGTTTGGCCCACACGTGCTTGCTGTCGGTGTTACCAGACCGGGCCAGGTCGGAACCACTTCCGCCGCCGGAATCCCAAATCCGAGCAAAAGACCGATCAGACTCGTGTCACGGAAGATGGTTTGTTGTTGAGCACCATTCGTTGTGATCGAACCAACCTGCGAAAGCATGTTCTGCCGGCCGTTGTAGATCCCATAACTTGCGCGCAACACGGACTTGCCTTGCTGACTGATGTCCCACGCAAAACCTACTCGTGGTTGAAACATCTTCTTGGGGCTCGGCAGTGTTCCGTCAGATGGAAAGCGGGGATCGTTCAGCGCAAACCCGTATGCGGTTTGCGAAGGTGGAATGACCGGCTCAGGAAAGATCTGCGCTTCCCAACGCAGTCCATAACTCAGGGTAAAATGCGGTCGCACCTGCCACTTGTCCTGAATAAATAGACTGTAATCGTCGTTAGTAATCCTCGAAGCGCCCGCCGCATCAGTAGCTGGACCAGATGGACCCGCACCCTGGAGGTAAAGTAAAAGCGGCCCACCTGTTCTCGCCGTGCCGGCAGGACAAGCCGCAAGCACATCTACGTAGCTACCATCCGAGCAACCGGCTGTACGTGGTCCAAATCCCGAGCCGATCGCCCCGGGGGTCGCATAACGCAGGAACCCAGTTACGCTGTCGAAGATATAACGACCGGTGAAGAATCCGCGGAACACCTGGTCGTTCATTGTATGCAGCCAGTCACCGCCGAACTTAACGGTATGGTTGCCGGTAACGATCGAGAAATTGTCCTTGAGATGCGTGCGCCAGAGCAGTTCATCGACCGCAGGTTGCAGGAAAAAGGGATTACCAAACCGAAAGGTATCGACAAAGCCCATCGCCGTGTCGGCGGGAACGTTCGATTCAACAGCCAGGCGCGGCCGTAATTCACGAGTGTAAGAGAAATGTGCCTCGTTTACCTTTGTCGGTGAAACGGTGCTGATGAAATTGAAGTTCAGCACATTTATCTTCGAGGGGCCTTCGATGCCGTTGGCCGAGTTGCCATAAGTCGCAACATCAAAGGTCTGATTCGTATTCTTTGAGTGAACAAAATTGTAAGACATTGCCAGTTTGTTGGCATTGTTGACGCTGAAATCCAGTTTTCCAAGAAATGCAGTATTGCGAATTGGATGGTTTATCGGAAGACCTTCCTCCTGGCCTCTGCTCGCGCGGAAGAAATCGAGGAGAGCCAGCCGCTGACAATCGGCACTGCCATTTATGAGGGGCTCGTTTGCCTGAATTGTTGGGGCCGCAATCGGGCAAGGCGTCCCGATTGGTTCGCTCAGGTTAGCCCGCGTGAGATTTTCACGAATGCTCTCGATGGCAAAGAAATAGAAGGCCTTATCCTGTTTGATCGGGCCGCCAACAGTCCCACCGAACTGCTCGCGATGGAAATCGGTAAGTGGCTTGCCGTCAGAAGTATTCGCCGTCAGCTTCTCGAGCCGTTGAAAATGGAAGAGGCTGCCGTGCACCTGGTTGGTACCGGACTTTGTAATGACATTGATGATGCCGCCGGCTGAGCGGCCGAACTCGGCGCTGGCGCCCGTGGCCACCACCTGGAACTCTTTCACCGCTTCGAGAGTGATATCAATTGCGGCACGCTGACCGCCAAGCTGTTCCCCGAAGAAACCATTGTTATAGTCGCCGCCATCCAGGCTGACATTATTAAAGACGCCACGTTGACCGGCAAAGGAGATCTCATCACCATCGGGCCCCTGGACGATGCTAACGCCCGGCGTCAATGTGAGCAGGTCTTCAAACTTTCTCCCGAGGATTGGCGTGGTACTGACGGCTGTCTCATTCAGCGTGGTGCTCGATTCGGTCTTCAGGGTATCGATCGTCGGCGTTGCTGTGATCGTGACTCGCTCCTCCACGCCTGAGACCTTCATCGTAAGTGGTAGATTAATCGCCTGGCCTACCGTCAAATCTGCTCTCTCGACGACCAGGGTCGCAAAACCATCTTTGGCGATTGTGATGGTGTACCTGCCCGAGGGCAAAGACAGGGCCACAAACCGTCCTTCATCGTCAGTATTCAGATTACGCGTTAAGTTGGTTTGAATGTTTCTAACCTCGACACTGGCGCCCGGAACCGATGCGCCGTTCGCATCCACCACTGTCCCTTGAATTGTGCCCGTAGTTATCTGGGTTTGGCCGCGCGCCACGGCAGTTAAGGTCAGGATGGCAAGCAGACAGATACCAAGCCCTTTGAACCGAGAGGCAAAGGGGTAAGACGAAGCCTTACGCATAGTTTTCTCCTGTCGCTAGTGGATTCAGATTGTGGATCTTATGGTCGTATTCAGGATGCAATTACCGGGAGTCCCCGTGGTGTGATCAAGCGTTTACGCCGGCGGTGGTTGCAGATGTTTGCTCCAAACAAATGACTCACCGCACATTGTCTCGGGCACAAATCTCTGCGAGGGCGGCTCATCTTAGATAAAGTGTGGATCTGGTGTCAATACTTCTTCACTCGGCATTTTTTCGGGAGGCGTTTTAATCGAACTAGAAGACCTGTCAGTGAAATATTGCGCAGAAGCAAACATTTTCTATCGTGAAAAGTATCCCGGGCGGGTGCGCGCGATCAGCTCAGGTTGCGAGACCTCGACCCGGATCTCATGCCATTTACCAGCCCTCAGTCTTTCGCCCCGAGCTTGATAAGTGACCGTGTAAAGCGTCCTTAGATCCGCTGCCACCTCTGCATACAGTCGGGCCATCTGGTCAAGTCGATTAATTTCGCTCAAGCGGCCACCCGTGCGGTCGGCAAGTGTTTGCAGGCGCGTACGGGCTGCCGAGTAAATTCCGGTAATTATGGGATCGGGCAAAGGCAGTCGTTTTGGATCTCCTGATGGCAGCGCAAGCGGATAGACGGTAACTCCCTGACGGTCCGCAGCATTAAGCACTGCATTGAGCGCGGAACTCGCCGCCGGATCGACGGCAGCAATTGCTTCTTCATCAGTCTCTGCATTTATTACGGCTGTCCGATCGACATTTCGCATTTGCGTATCCAGTCCGTCGGTCAAGACCACAATTGCCTTGCGCCGTTGGCCCTCTTTCTGAAGCGCCTTCAAAGAGAAGTCGAGTGCCTCATAGAAATGTGTGGCGCCCGCGCCTTCAGCCAGCTCAATTGCATACGCCGTCCTTCGCCGGTCTGTTGAAAAGTTGGAGAGTAACTTGATTCTCGAATTGAACTGAATAACTGCGACTCGATCCTGTGGTCCCAGCGCATCCAGAAATCGCCATGCAGCCTGTTTCAGTTGTTGCCGGAAACTGATTGTTGAACCCGAGGTGTCCAGTAAAAGCACAAGGCTGAAAGGCGATTCAGTCGGTTCGAAATGGAGGATCGATTGTCTAACCCCATCCTCGAAGATGGCGAAGTCGCCCTGTCGCAGCGTAGTGATCGGCCGGCCACGGCGATCGACGACTCCAATGTTCAATTTCACGACAGAGATATCGGTACGCACAACATCTTCAACATCCTGTGCGTGGACAACAGTTACCAGGACTCCAGAAGCAATTAAATAGAGGAGGAGGCCCAGGAACGAAGATGCTTTTAGAAGAATAAGTGCCGGCGATTTCGATAATCTCATCAGGGTTTTAGATCTTTTGGAATTGTTGCCAGTATGCCCGCCAGACCGCATTCTTTGCAACTGGCGATTCAATTGCGCCGGCTTTGGGACGCCCAAACGCTCCTCTCAGTTGCCTTTCGGCTGGGTGCACGACTGCGTCTAACGACGCCTAAGGATTATTGTTCTTGTGATTTCGACGTTGTTGTTAGAGGACTGGGCTCTGTTGTTTATACGTAATGCGAAAGTTCACGGTCAGGTGGTTATGGTTGATCTTGCCTGAGCGCTCACCGTATTATTGCGGCATGTTTGAAGGAGGCGCGGAAGCCCGTACCAAATCATTTTGCGGTACTCTCGATGGTGAGGGTTCGGATTAAACATGGCCAATAACCCAGAAGATTGAAGCAAAAGATTCACACGCTCGCTCGCGAAAAACGTTATAGGCAGCTAACAAAAAGAGGCACATCCTTGGCAGATCGGACCAAGTCGCGACAGCCTCGAAGGTCGTTATCGCCCAAATCTTTAAAGCGTAAGGTAGAATCTGAGCGGACAGTGACCAAAGACGACGACCTTAGTCATATTGACGTAGCCGTAGAACGACAAAAGCCTCGTCTTTTGTCGATTCTGTTTTGTGACTTTGCGAGCCTCACACTTGAGAAGAAGGTAAACCTATTAGGCGTCTTTGATCGTATTTTTGTACATCCTGAGACTAAGAGGACCCCGGTCTTTACTTTGTTCGTTCGGACCGCTGAGACAATCGACGAACGCCTAACCGTTAGCCTCTTTCAACCCAACGGGAAACTTAGCTTGGGCTTTCACTTTGGCGGCGAGAACGAAACGTATACACCGAACCTTCCCGCGCAGATTCAGTTAATGGTAGGCCTGCAATTTACAGCTGAAATGGAGGGCGCTTATTGGTTTGATGTATCTTACAAGCACGTATCTCTAGGGGGAGCAGGCTTAGTTGTAGAATATCGGAAGGATCAAAAAGAACATGGCACAGATACTTACGTATGAGTCCGTTTTCAGAGCAGGTGTCGCCGTCGGCGTCGCGGTGATTACCGACTATCACGAACAATCAAAGCGTGAAGATACAACTACCACAAACACTGTAAGCGTAAGCCGAAAAGCTCACAGGCTCGCTCCCCTCTCCGGGCTATTTGCCGATGATCCGATGTGGCCTCAATACCTACAGGCTATTGAGCAAATCCGCATGGAAGGGGAAGCGGAAGACAATAGCTAGCGAGGATGAGTGAATCTCCTAGACAGCGACACCTTTTCGTTGTACTTCACCCGTGAAAGCCCTCAGCAATCCTTGAAGCACGAATCCTAGAGACCGACGATAGCCTCATTTGGATCAGTGTGGTGACGGCCGAAGAGTCTATTCGCGGTGCGTTCAAGCTAATTAAAGACAATCAAAATACCTCGCGCGTCACCCTCGGTTACGGCTTTCTATTGAAGGCACTTTACGCCCTTAATCAATACCAGATTCTCCCCTTTGACAGCGCAGCATTTGCAGCATTCCAAGCAATACCGATCGATATCAGGAGAGCAATAGGAACTCGGGACAGTCGTATCGCAGCCAGTGCTCTCTCGCGAGACTTTGCGGTAATAACCAGAAACCTTCAGCACTTTCGGCAGGTGCCAGGGTTAAAGTGTGAAGACTGGACTATAGCAACCCCGCAACACTATTAAACCATTCCCCAGAATGTCAGCTGAAGAGTAACTTTAACTTCTTTTCGAATGTCTGAAATATCCCTATAATGCCCGCGCTTAGCTACTCATTGTCGTGTTGGAGCTGCATTTGTAAGCCGCTCGAGCGGAACCTCAAAACCCTGATCCGCAATTCCGCTCCCGGATGCAGTTACCAGTCCTCACGGCACACTTTTAACCCGGAGACCTCACAATGTATCGGCCCAACTTCTGCTCGGAATGCGGAACAAAGACTGTCCGCCTCCACTGGCATCTATGGACCAGTCGCAGGTTTTGCGACAAATGTGCGAAACAATTGCGCAAGGAGCGTTTCCTGTACATGCTGGTGGTGTCTGCTGCTCTCCTCAGCATCGGTTTCATCGCCGGTCGCGCGGGCCACTCTGCCCCGCCACCGCTGATCATTGAGCGTGCCGCCAGTTCCCCGGTTTTGAATTCGGCGGCGGCATCCCTTGCTGAGAAGTCTGGTAATTCTCTTCTGCCAAACGCACCTGCACCACTAACCGGTGATGTTTATCTATGTGGCGCCCGCACCAAAAAAGGAAAGCCCTGCTCGCGGCGCCTCCAGAGTCCGGTTCGCTGCTGGCAACACAAGGGGAGTAAAGCGATGCTCCCGGACGAGCGGCTCCTGGTGAAGAACGAGCCGTGACAGTGAATCACGGTTACTGATATTGAGAGGAGAAGGGAAACCGTTAAGCAGGATTACGTCAGGCGTCGGGGTAGCTCGACGTCGTTCTCTAAGTTTGTTCAAAACCCTTGCCCGGGTGGGGTCCGTCTTCCCCTTTTGAGTACCTCTCGTCGAAATAAAGACGGGACCAAAGCGCTGCCGGGCCAGCGCACTCCAAGGGCCGCGCGCTCCCAACAGTTTATTTGATCGTCTTAATCGGGCCCGGTGGTTTTGCCGGTAAGCGGACGGGTTGCTTGAGACGTGTCATGACCTCAGTAATGGCACGCTCGAGTTGTGGATCCTTGCCTTGCACAACCGACCGCGGATCGTTCTCGACTTCAATATCCGGATCCACCCCGTACCCCTCAATTATCCATTCGCCTTTGGCACTGGCTAATCCGGATTCGGGAACGAACACCTGTCCACCATCGATCAGTGACCCGCGGTTGGTGATGCCAACCACGCCTCCCCAGGAGCGCTTACCAATTAATGGTCCCAGCCCTGCCTCTTTAAACATGGCCGGAAAGATGTCGCCGTCGGAGGCCGAGTTTTCGTCCAACAGGGCTACCATTGGACCAATGAAAACCTGATCGGGATAGGTATTGGCCTCGTCAACCGTGCGAGAATAGTTGAGCGCCAGCAGTTGTCGTCGCAGCCGCTCAATTAGCATACGCGATACATTGCCACCACCATTTGCCCGCACGTCAACCACCAAACCTTCTTTGCGGATTTGCGGATAGTACCATTTGATGAACTCGCGAATGCCGGCCGCACCCATGTCCGGGATGTGAATGTATCCCACCCGCCCGCCGGTGGCTTCTGAGACCCGGCGCCGGTTCGCGTTTATCCAATCGAGATAGATCAGATTGCTTTCATCGGTAATGGGCCGGTAAGAGACTGTACGCGAGCCCTCCATTGAGGGCGTCTTGTTTACCGTGAGTTGTACGGTGTGGTCCGCTTTGTTGCGCAGCAGACGATAGGGATCGTCATTAGCCTTCAGTTCCTCACCGTCGATTGCCAGAACGTATTCGCCGGCGCTGACGTTCACACCCACTTCGGTAAGCGGAGAACGATAGATATCCTCTTCATTCTGACCTCCATAGATCTTCGCAATGCGATAGCGTCCTGATTGACGATCGAGCTCAAATCGGGCGCCGGGAAGTCCTGATCGTGGTCGCTGCGGAATCAGGAAATCACCGCCTTCAATGTAGGCATGCTGAACCGTCAACTCCGAAATCATTTCGCTGATTACGTAGTTCAGGTCCGACCGATGAGCAACGTGTTTCAATTGCGGTTTGTACTGTTCCCGCAAGGCGACCCAATCGTAACCATGCATATTCGAGACATAGAACCAATCGCGGTAGCGGCGCCATACCTCGTTGAAGATTTGATTCCACTCCTCGACTGGGACGCGATTCACCATTAAGCCAGAGGTTGCTACAGCCTTTCGCGTTCTTTCACCCTGGGGCGTGGCATCATAAAGATTGTACGCAGCCCCCTGGGCGACCAGCACTTTTGACCCGTCGTCCGAGAGAACATAACCACGCACATCGTCAGCGAGCATGGTCTCTTTACGGTCTTTGATCGAGTAGATACGAAGTTGCGCAGGACGATCGCCCTGCCGGCCGTAAAAGAATGCTGGTCCAACTCCATAAAGCAGGTGCCCGGCCTTGGCCGAGAGACCGCCATAGTTCTCGGGCGGCACCGGGACGCGAGCGGCCCGTGCGACGATGCCGTCAAAGTCGATGACCATTGTTGCGGGTGGCTTTTGCGCTTCGGGTTTGGTCTCCTGGGCCGGTTTCTCTTTCCCCTGTTCCCCGGGTGTAGGTTGAGGCGATGGTCCTTCGGCCGGTTTTGGCTTCTCCGCATCGGGCTTTCCAATGGTTACCTCATCGCTTTCGGGCGGGAATGGATGCTTAACATCCTTCCGGAGAGCGAGGGCATAGATTAATGAACTGCGATTGCTGGCAAAGTTGAACTCGATCTGAGAGATCTGGGGCGCGAATTCCCGAGTAGAAATAAAGTAAAGATAGTTGCCCTGGGGATCCCATGCGGGATTAAAGGCATTGAACATCTCGTCGGTAACCCGGCGCACCTGGTTGTCAGCGGCGCTCCAAACATACACCGACGAAAAGCCTGTTGCACCGGCAGCCATGCTGAAAGCCAGGAAGTTGCTACGGGGCGACCAGGTGTAATCTCGAATCTGCCCTCGCGGCGTGTCGGCAATCTCCACCACTCTGCGATCGGCAAGGGTCATGACGTAAAGCTTGCCGTCCTTATCACTGAAGGCAATCCTTTTTCCGTCAGGCGCCCAATCGGGCACATAACGCATGGCGTTACCCCCACGGGTAATCTGTTCAGCCGGTTTCGAGCCATCCTGAGGCACGATATACAGCTCTTCTTCACCACTGAGATCCGAGATGAAGGCGATTTGAGATCCGTCAGGGGACCAGCGCGGCCATTTGTCATGGGCGCCGGAAGTATTAGTAAGGTTACGCGTGGGTCCTTTTTCGATTGGCGCCGTAAAGATGTCACCACGAGCAGCGAACAGCGCTCGTTCGCCTTTAGGGCTCAGATTGAACGAGGAGATGTTGTTTGCCGCTGAGACCCGGCTGGGACGGCGGGCCAGACCATCGTCCGGCACGCTGATCGACAACGCCGTGGACTTTCGGTTGCGGGTATCAAACACCTGTAACTCGCCATTTAGTTCATAGACGATCCGATTAGCACTGTCAGAGCTGGGCCAACGTACATCCCAGAGTTTTCCAGTAGTGACCTGCGAAGTTTTGGCGCTCGGCACATGGTAAGCGTAAAGATTGAAGCGCCCGTCGCGATCGGAGTTGTAATAGATCGTATCGCCAATCCACATCGGATCACGGGAGGCGCGCGGACCCTCGCTGATCAAAGTTGTGGCTGAGTTCTGTAGATCGAAGATGTAAAGCGTGTTTGCCTGACCGCCGCCATAACGCTTTTCGGATCTGAAATCACGAGATTGCGGCGAGTAGACCATTCTGGCGCCGTCCGCGGAGTAATCGCCCGAGCCGGCTGTGGGCATCGCCAATGTTTGCGCGGGCCCACCATCCATTGAAACCGCGTAGAGCCGGGCTATTGGCAATGCCCAGGAATCGCGCTGAGATCGAAAGATCACGTTCTTACCGTCTGGACTCCACCCATGCACCTGATTGTCCCAACCCCACCGGGGCGTCAACGGCCCGCGGGCCGGGTAGAACGTTAGCTGTCGGGGTTCACCACCTGAGGCTGGTACGACATAGACTTGTTCATCGCCATCGTATTGCCCCGTAAAGGCGATCCACCTGCCATCAGGTGAAAACTTTGCAAACACTTCAACTCCAGGATGTGCAGTTAGGCGAGTAGCCGAGCCCCCGGTGGCAGGCGCTATCCACAGATCACCGCCGTAGGTAAATACGACCCGATCGCCGTGGATATCGGGGAAGCGTAGCAGTTTTGTTTGGGAGTAAGCAGGTATTGCGAAGAAGAGCACTGCGCCAATCAGGACCAGAAGACGCAAGAAGATAAAGGCATCCTTTTTAATCAAAGGGCAAAACACCTCCATTCAAATACAAGTCATCTACCTTCGATTTTTGAAGGCATCGTAAAGATCCGTATGCCGACTGGTCAGGGGAATATCCCGGCCGTCGATAAATAACCGGCGTACCTGAGTGCGAACTTCCAGCAGGTCGCCATCAGTGACCACGAGGTTTGCCATTTTCCCAACCTCGATCGAGCCGAGGCGATCGCCGACATTCATGATCTGGGCAGGATACAGCGTCACGGCTTTGAGGGCCTCCGCGGGCGGTAAACCATGAGCGGCCGCCATGCCGGCATACTGGGGCAGGTTGCGCACGTTGGCTCCGCGGTCATCACTTGAGATACAGAAACGCACGCCGCCCTCATAAAGTTTCGCCGCAGTTGCGTAAAGGATGTCGTAATGGTCGTCCTCGCGCATAGGCAGGCTGAAGGTTCCAGTTAGAATGACCGGTACATCTTTCTCTTTAAGGAGACTCACGACCTTGGCCGCATCATTGCCACCGAGAATTATTGGTTTGAGTTTCAAATCCTCTGCGAAGCGCAGCGCTGAACGAATCTCCGCTTCGCGCTCAGCTCGCAGGATGACCGGGCGTTCGCCGCGCGCGTAAGGGACCAACGACTCAAGCACAAGGTTTCGATCCGGGCGTGGCAGTTTCGGGTCCTTTGCGTATGCCTCGTGGGCCCGGCCATACGCCTCCGCATCGCGGAACATCTCCTTTATTCGATCAACCTGGCGCTGAATTCCTGAAAGTACCTGCGGCAGATTGACAATCTGTTGGGGCGGCGGACCAAAGCCACCACCACCGGCGCCAATGCGAGGCAGATTAATTACCAGCGCAGCATGCGGCACCACAGCCATCTCCTGGGGCGTCGTGCCTACGAGGTTGATCAAAGCCGCCTGACCAGAGATCAGGCCACCCAGCGGCAACGTAACCGTGTTGGTGACACCGTCAACCCTCGTGGTGGCTATATGGGCACTATGTGGGTGGACAGCCGTAATTGCTTTCGCGTTGGGATTGAGATCGCCAACCTCCGATAGATCTACAGTGCCTGGAGCGCCCTGGCCAACTTCGACGAGACCCATCGAGGTAGATGCATCGATCATTCCCGGATAAACGCTTAGACCTTTTGCGTCGATCTGTTGGGCGCTGGCCGGGATATTCACCGTCTGGCCAACCGCCGCGATCTTCCCTTCACGAATCACGATAGTCCCGTTCTCAATGACTGGACCACTCACGGTTACGATGCGGGCATTGCGGATCGCATAAGTTCCCTGCGGCGGCAACACGCCCTGTTGCGTGGTGGGATAGCCGATCTGCTGCGCGCCAGCCGGCGCGACCATAAAGACCAACAGGACCAGCGCAGACGAACGCCACCGCTTACGTTGCTGCACCTCAAAATCCTTTGCCAGTTTCTGCGTCTCCGGTTTGTTCGTGTATGTCATGGCTGCTCGAGCTCCTCCCGCCAGATATCGGTCTCATCGGCCGGTCTCCTGCGCCTTTGCGGCGCCTGGGGCGCGGCGCCTGCGCCAGGAGGACGATTGGGTTCCGCCTGTTCGAGTTGGGCCCGCTCCTTCTGCAACTCTTCGCGACGGGCCAGATCCTGTTGCCGGTCGAAAAAGATCTCGCCATCCACAAAGGTGGTATCAACTCTCGAATAGACACTCAGCGGATGACCGTTCCAGATTGCGAGATCGGCGTCCTTGCCAACTTCAATCGATCCAACCCGATTCTGAATACCAAGCTGCCAGGCCGGGTTCCAGGTGATCATTTTAAGAGCTTCTTCTTCTGAGACATTTCCATAACGCATCGCCTTCGCAGCTTCAGTGTTTAGTCTGCGGGCCCGCTCATCCGAGTCTGAATTGATGGAAACATTGACTCCGGAGCGGGCCATGATCGCGGCATTGTAAGGAATGGAATCGTAGGCTTCGATCTTATAGCCCCAGTTGTCCACAAAAATCGAAGCGCCGGCGCCGTGTTGAGCAATCTCCTTCGCGACCTTGTAGCCTTCGAGCGCGTGCTGGAATGTCTTGATCTTGAAACCAAACTCGTTTGCGACACTAATGAGCATCAAAATCTCATCGGAGCGATAGCAATGCGCGTGAACCAGCCGCTTGCCTCCAAGAATCTCGACCAGAGGCTCGAGTTGAATATCGCGCCGCGGCGGGATCAGATTTTTTTCGCCGCGGCCCACGGCTTTCTGGTACTCGTCCCAGCTCAGCTTGTAATCACGCGCGCGGGCAAATGCGTCTCTGAGAACCTCTTCAACACCCATCCGCGTGTTAGGGTAGCGCCGCTGCACGCCCGGCAGGTTAGGCGAATTCGATCTTTTGACGTTCTCGCCAAGAGCAAACTTGATTCCCGGAGGCGCGCCGGGAAAGATGAATTCATCAATTGGCCGCCCATGCCTGATTTTGACTACCGTATTTAGCCCGCCAATCGGATTCGCAGAACCGTGCAGCAGATTGAGCGTCGTGGTACCACCGGCAAGCGCGCGATAGAGATCGGGATCTGTAGGATTGAGTGCGTCCTGGACCCTGACCATCGAGGTTACAGCGAGGCTACCTTCATTGATGGCGTCAAGCATCGAATGCGAATGGCAATCAATGATGCCCGGCAGAACATACTTGCCGGTGGCATCGATCACGCGCGCGTTGGTGCCCGCCTTGAGGTTTCTGCCGACCCCGGCAATCTTCCCGTTGCGAATAAGAACATCGGAATTTGGCAACGTGCCGCGCGTAACTGTCAGAACCGTGGCATTGCGGATGAGGATCTCACCCGTCTGGGCCGGCCGGCTGGCTTGCCCCAAGGCAACTGGTACCAGCACCGTGCAGAAGACCGAAAGTAAAAGACATCTGACAAAGAATCTTGGTGTCATCTCTGAACTCCGATGGAAGGTTTCCTTCACTTTAAGTAAAAACTACGGTTGTCGCCGGCCACTAAAAGTCGCCGTGCCAAGCGGGGATTCGATTGTCCCGCTAATTTCATTTCCGGTGGTCTGTCCCTGAATCACAAGGTCCACCACCTGACCCTGGATATTGGCGCTGCTATTGGCGCGAAAGCTGTTGCCGCTTGCTGTGCCTCCGCTGAATGGAGCTGTTGCGAGATCAGTCTGAATCACTCCCGAGACAGTCCCTCCTTGTTGATTCAAGGTAAGCGTCCCGGGGATATCCTGACCCCCCAGATTGACGGTGACGCTCCAGTTGCCTGAAAGCACACTCGGAGTTCCGTCAACCGGCGCGGGCGCCTCGGCGCGGGTTCCTGTAAACGTACCCGGTGAACGCCCCACGATGCTGATACTGCCTTGCATCTGACCTTCTGAGATACGACCGGCGAAAGTTGCTTCATGCGACTGGCCCTCTAAGGTCACCGGGGCCGTAAAACGGAAGCTGCCCTGTGGCGTGATTGTTCCATTCGCAATGTCGCTGGAGCCCAGGGGACCCTGAATCGAGCCGCGCAGACGTTCGCCTTCCTGTGACAGTATCAGGGTGATTGCCACGTCAGCGGCGCCGAGGTTCGCATTCATCCTCCAGGTTCCGCCGGCTATGCCGGTGGCAGCCGCAGCCGGCGCCGGACGAAGCGGTACCGGAAGTCCGTCGATGAAGACGTGGGCCACGCTCGCATTGCGATCAAGCAGATCACCGCGCGTCACAGTGAGGTTACCTATCTTACCCACTTCGACTGTTCCCAACTGGGCCGCAACACCCAGAATTTCGGCCGGCCAGATCGTCATGGCTCGCAAGGCATCTTCTCGTGTTAGACCATTCTCAACAGCTCGGGCGGCATTGACACGAAAATCATTGAGATTCGTCATAGCGCCTGATTGAAATGCGAAGCGAACTTTGGCTGCCACTAACTTTGCCGCGGCCTGAGGGGCTTCGACCCGTTCGCGGAGAATGCGCATCGGTTCAGGCTCTGCTTCGGGCAAAGCCGCCGCCGTACGACGCGGAAAGTTTAGCGACAACAAAACTGGGACCTTTTGTTCTCGAAGCAGGTCGGCAACTTTCCAGGCTTCGAGACCACCGGCGATGATTGGCCTCAACTTAAACTCCTGGGCCAAACTAAGGGCTCGCCGAATCTCGCGTTCACGGTCCACGTACATAACCACTGGGATCCGGCCTTCCAGAACAGGTATTAAAGCTGCAAGTGAGCGGTCCTGTTCAGGCCGGCGGGTACCGCGCGGGTTGCGTTCATAAACCTGTAGTGCCTCGCGATACCGCTGGGCATCCAACAACATCTGGCGCAGCGAGGCAAAGACTCCTAATAGAGAACCGGGATAAACTCCACGCAAAGGAGTAAATCCGACATGCATCGCCACTGGAGATTTCACGATCATCTGCTGTGACGAATCTCCGGCTAGATTGATCAAGGCAGATTGTCCCGCCCAGATGCCCTCGCGCGGCGCCGTCAGCACCGTAGTTATTCCGGCACTGCGCGCTCCCTCGATGGCATCGCCGCCTGGTCGAATGAGATCCTCGGCGAGCAGTTCAGGTTGCAATCCGGGGGGTTGGCCGGAATTAGGGGCACTGAAACCTGATGCCGGTTGGCGGGCCTGCGCAAAGGCCGGAACGCCCGGCGAAGGCGAAGCCGCCGGCGTGGGTTGCGGTATGCCGAGACTCGAGCTTGCATCGATGAGCCCGGGATAGACCGTGAGGCCGTCGCCGTCAATTACACGAGCGTCCGCCGGCGCGCTTACGTTTGCGCCGGCGGCCGCTATCAAGCCGTCGCGAAGGACCACTGTGCCACGGTCGATGACCGGGCCAGCGCCTGTCACGATCCGGGCGTTCGTGATCGCATAGGTGCTGATGGCGCTTCGCTGAGCGCGTGCCGGTCTACCGAGGTTTGGAACAATGAGCGAAACAAGCGCGAGTATTGCGGCGAGAATCCGCAGTTGGACTCCAGGCATAGTCGTTCAATCCCCATTAAAATTGGTTTGCGGGCTGTGGTTCGCCGAGATAAGAAACCGGTGAACCGAAACAAACTGAAAGAAGTGGCGAAAGCTTAGCGCAGAAAGTTGGAACAGTAAACTGGCGGGGACGCTGCGGCGGGGCTGGGGAGGATGCAATGACAAATGACAAATGAAAAATGTCAAATATCAAATGGAAAATAGACGCGGAAAACCATCTGACATCTGACATTTGTCATTCGTCATTCGTCATTCGTCATTCGTCATTCGTCATTCGTCATTCGTCATTCGTCATTCGTCATTCGTCATTCGTCATTTTTCATTTTTCATTTTTCATTTTTCATTTTTCATTTTGTGATTCCTCAGTGTACTCCGTGACTCCGTGGTGAACTTACTCCGTGGTGAACTTACTCCGTGGTGACTTGATGAAAAATGTCAAATACCAAATGGAAAATAGTCGTCGCCGCGGAAAACCATCTGACATCTGACATCTGACATTCGTCATTCGTCATTCGTCATTCGTCATTTTTCATTTTTCATTTTGTTATTTCTCAGTGTGCTCCGTGACTCCGTGGTGAACTACTCGGTAGTGAACCAAATGAAAAATGTCAAATATCAAATGGAAAATAGTCGCGGAAAACCATTCGTCTTGTACTTACACACGAACCCCGCTGGAGCTCTCACGCTCCAGCGGGATGACATATAACCCACGGATATTAAGACTAGCTATCCGCCGCGAGCTTAAGGTTGTTCCTGACCGCAGTTACACCTTCAATCGATTTCGCGATCTGTTCCGCCCGAGACCTTTGCCCGGCCGTGGCCACAGTTCCTGTCAACGTTACCGTCGCATTATCGACATCCACGTTTATCGTCGAATCTCTCAGGTCATCTGCCGCCGCCAGCTCGAACCGCGTTTTCACCCATAACCAGCCATCGTTTACACCAGAGCCAATTGTTCGCCCTGCGTCTTTGGCTTCGCGGTCATATCGATCTCGATCCCGCTCATACTCCTCACGAGTGGGTGCCTGGCGCGTCGTCGTGTTTGCATTTGCATTGGCATTGGCAGCCATGTTTGCGTTTACATTCGCGTTCATGTTGGCGTTCAGGTTTGCATTAGTATTTTCTGTCGTTGCACATCCACCGAGAGCCAATGCGAGTCCGCCAAAAGCTAAAAGTCCTGCAAGCCGTTGTCTCATCTTCAAAAATACCTCCTGTTGTTGAACCGCAAAGAAAGTTCGAAAAACATACGTTCGACTCAAAACACGCCACAGCTTCTCTGCCAGGGCGCACACAAGTTTTTGGGGGTAATTCCGAAGGATAGGAGAGGTCGAAACTCAGAAGTCCGGGGAGATAGTTCAACCGGAAGTGTTCTCAAGCAAGCTGCAGGCCACAATCCGGCTTGAGTTTACCAGGAGAGGGACCAGTTACAGTTACCACTTAACCGAACCCTCCTTTGTTGTATCAATCTGGGCGATTTGGGGCACTTCGTTGAAGAGATAGCCCTTAATATTGTCGAAAAGAAAATTCTGCGCGTCCGGGTCAGTCAGATCGAGGCCGTAATGGTTAATGATCTGAGTCTGCTTTTGCAGCCATTCCGCCCAACACGGTTGGCATATTTCGGTTGCAATCCTTTGTCCTAGTTCGTTTGGGAAGGGTGCGAATCCGATTGCTGGTCGCTTCTCACCACAGTGTTTGCATTTGATCGTTTCGCCCATTAGCTCACCTCCCGAGATTTTTGATTTGAGATTTTTGATTTTTGATTGACGATTGCTAAATTGCCGATTGCTAAATTGCCGATTGCCGATACCCATTTTAGTACCTCAAGTAAAGGCCGACCATCGATGCGCTGTCAACTGCCAAAATCAAAAATCAAAAATCAAAAATCCCCTAGCGCCTTTATCGCCTTGATAATCTCGTCGTCTTTAGGACGGAAGATGCCGAGAGGGCGAACATCACGATACCGGATCTGACCTTCTGCATCCACAATGAAGACAGAGCGTGCGACTTTGCCGGGGATTACCGAGCGCGCGCCATAGAGATCAGCAACCTTGCGCCCGGTGTCAGAAAGCAGTCGCAACGGCAACTCATGATGTTCGGCAAACGCCCGGTGCGACTCAACCGAGTCGGTGGAAATGCCGACAACTTCAGCGCCACTTGCCGCGTAGTCTTCCCAACGATCGCGCACGGAGCACATCTGTCGAGTGCACACAGGTGTCTCATCTCCCGGATAAAAGAGAAGCACAACAACTTTGCCGCGTTGGTCCGACAAGCGCCAGGTCGCGCCGTTTCCATCCGGGAGGGAGAAATCGGGCGCCGGATCGCCTACTCCAACATTTGATTTACTCATCTGTTTTACTCGTCGAGAAACGGTGTGATTGTCGATTGTCCACCGGCCTACTGAGAATGACAAATGAAAAATGACAAATCACAAATATCAAATGTCAAATGTTTTCGGCGCCGACTATTTTCCATTTGATATTTGACATTTTTCATTTGTCAATCATCTGGTTTATACTCACCACCTCTCTTGCAGCCTGCTCCCTGCGGCTGCAAATCGTTAACAAAAGAACTTCCGGAAAACGTGCGGACCGTGGTTCTCAACAGTACCTGATCTGCTAGCTCGTACTAAAACTGGCATCACAAACTTCATCAAGGAGTTGCCCGTGAAGAAACACCCGAAAAGCACCCCGAACTCAATCAGAAAGTCTCGCCGTCTGACAGTCATCGTTGTCGCTGCCATCGTCCTCCTGGGTCTCGGCACAGCAACGGCGATCTCGCGCCAAAAGACCGAAGCGAACACTATCGGCGCGGCAAAGCCAATGAACCAAAACTACATCACCGTCAAAGTCGGCGGGCAGGACATCCAGGTTGATAGCCAAACCGGAAAGATCAAGCCGCTGACTCCTCAGGAGGCCGAGAGAATGGCGCAAGGACTGAAAGAGTTACTGAACCAGTCAACGGAAGGACTGGTCCAGGTACACCACCCGGACGGCTCAGTGTCGGTGGATCTACAAGATCGCTTTCAGAATGTGACTGTGGCGCGAATAGACGAGGATGGGAATGCGGTCACGTCGTGCGTCGATAATCCTCGCGCCGGGGCCGCGTTCTTTGGGATTGATCCGCAGTTGCTTGAAGATGGCTCGAACAGCAGCAAGCCCGCCACCCAAGCTCCACCGAAAACACTTAATCGATGATGAAGAATATCACCAGCTTAACCACGGCACTGCTGATTCTAGCGGTGTATTGCTTAACGGCAGCATCAGCCTACGGGCAAGCTACCATTGTTATTCAGAACAGCGATCCGGGCTTTAGTGATCCCTCGGACGCAACGCCCGTAGGTGGCAACAATGGCGTAACCGTGGGTGATCAGCGACGTATAGCATTCGAATTTGCGGCGAATATATGGGGAGCTACATTGAGAAGTACGCGGCCGATCGAGGTTTTTGCAACCTGGGAGACATTTTCCACTTGCGCTGCCAATTCAGGAGCACTCGCCTCGGCGGGAGCTACTTCAAGGGCCCGCGATTTCGCTGGCGCTATTCCTGGTACGTGGTATGGCGCTGCATTGGCAAACGCTCTGCGGGGTTCGGATGCAGATGTCAGCACCGCCGAGATAAGAATGCGTTTTAACGTGAACCTCGGCACGCCTGACTGCTTATCATCCCTTAATTGGTATTACGGCCTCGATACGACTCAAGTAAGCGGCCGCGTAAACTTTGTGGCGGTTGTCCTCCACGAACTATCACACGGCTTGGGTTTCCAGACCTTCACAAACCGTGAGACCGGAGTCCAACCCGACGGTTTTCCCAGTATCTACGATCGCTTCCTCCTCGACACCACCACCGGCAAAACATGGCCGCAGATGACAGATGCCGAACGCGTAGCTTCCGCCATCAACACCGGAGGATTGGTATGGAATGGTCCAAACGTGAAAAGTAATGTTCCGTTTGTGCTGTCTGGTGGCACTCCAAGCCTCAGGATTAATGGACCGCCTGCCATCGCTGGAAGCTATTCCGTAGGCACCGCCGTCTTTGGACCACCGTTAACCTCAGCCGGAGTCACAGGAAACGTTATTCAGGCTTTGAACAGCAATGCCTGCGCCTCTCTAACTAATTCAGTCTCTGGAGCCATCGCTTTAGTAGATCGCGGCGACTGCCCTTTCGTCGACAAGGTCAAGAACGCCCAGAATGCAGGCGCGGTGGCGGTGATCGTTGTAAATAACGAATCCGGAATTCTTAACATGGGGGGCACAGATCCCGCAATCGTCATCCCTTCAGTATTGATTACAACGGCGGATGGGAATGCGATCAAAGCGCAGTTGGCTGGCGGGGTCAACGCGACTGTTCTACTCGACATGTCAAGGTTCGCAGGGGCCGACTCAACAGGGCGGCCATTTATGTACACACCAAGCACGCTCGCCGGGGGCTCGTCAGTGTCTCACTGGGATAGCAGCGCTTTCCGAAATCAACTGATGGAACCCAACATCAACAGCGACCTGACCCACAACGTCACGGCGCCGCATGATTTGACCTTCGCGTTGTTTAGAGACATTGGGTGGCTGGGCGCCTCGACGATCACACCCCTGATGCAGTTGAGCACGGCGAATTATAGCGTTAGTGAGGACGTAGGTAGCATTACAGTAACCGTGTCAGCAAACGGCCCTATCGCGAATGGGGCGGTGAGCTATGCCACGAGTGACACTGCCGGGTTAAGTAACTGTAATCTCTTTCAAGGCAAAGCCTCGTCTCGCTGCGATTATGTCCAGTCGATCGGGACGTTGCGCTTCAACGGCGAGTCGGAGAAGACGATCTCAATACCGATAGTTGATGACTCTTACGCCGAGGGTGACGAAGAGTTCACTATTACTCTAAGTAGTCCCGCAGGAGCGAGTCTGGGAACAAAGACGGTAGCGACTATTAGGATCATCGACAACGACGGGGGAGGGGGAGGAGCAAATCCTCTTTCGGATGCAGCCTTCTTCGTCCGGCAGCACTACCTCGACTTCCTGAATCGTGAACCGGATTCAGCCGGACTTAACTTCTGGAGAAACGAAATAGGGTCGTGCGGCAGCGACGTGCAATGCATTGAAGTTAAGCAGATCAATGTCTCCGCCGCGTTCTATCTGTCGATCGAGTTTCAGCAGACGGGCTACCTGGTCTATAGAATGTATAAAGCGGCGTACGGGAACATGGAGAACGCCCCTGTACCGCTCACGTTAACGCTAACCCAGTTCCTGGCTGACACTCAGGCAATCGGAAGTGGCGTAATCGTGAATCAGGGTGATTGGCAGCAGCATCTAAATAACAACAAAAATGCATTTGCAGACGAGTTTGTAAGGCGCCATGAATTTGGCCAGGCGAACGCCACGTCGATGACTGCTGCAGCTTTTGTAGAGAAACTTTTCCAGAACGCTGGAGTAACGCCTTCAGACGCAGACCGTCAGGCGGCCATTGCTGAGTTTCCTGGGGGCGAGTCGGGATCGTCCGGAGATTTAGCGGCGCGGGGCCGGGCTTTGCGACGAGTGGCAGAGAACTCGATCCTCGAGCAACAGGAGTTCAACCGGGCGTTCGTGTTGATGCAGTACTTTGGTTACCTGCGCCGAAATCCCAACGAGTTCCCCGACGGGAACTTTGGTGGTTATAACTTCTGGCTGAACAAGTTGATTCAGTTCAACGGTAACTTCCTCGATGCCGAAATGGTGAAGGCTTTCATACTTGCCGGTGAATTCCGGGAACGCTTTGGTCCATAGGTGAGAACAAAAAAGCGGTCTTTGGTCTTCGGACTTGGGTCTTTGACGATCCTCACACTCCCGTGTGGGGGATTTGCTGGACGGCGTTCCTCTGCTTGTAGGCCGGACTTGCACGAATCCTCACACTCACGTGTGGGGGCTGGAGTTTGGACATTCCAAGGTCAAGAATCGGCATAGCTTTGGGCGAAATTAGTAGAGAGAAAGCCCGAAACAGACGCTTCGTTGCGGTCGCTGGCGCAGTCTGTAGGGTGTCGCAAAAAGCCTGGGAGTGACTTTTCTCATTAACACCTAACTGGCGAAATTAGTAGAGAGAAAGCCCGAAACAGACGCTTCGTTGCAGTCGCTGGCGCAGTCTGTAGGGTGTCGCGAAAAGCCTGGGTGTGACTTTTCTCATTAACACCTAACTTCAGTTAGGTGACCCAGTAACGACCAAGAACCGGAGAACCGTTTCAACGGTTTACGACACGCGAGACGTCGTCGCTTTGTGACAACGAAGCAAACCGTTGAAACGGTTCGGGAAAGCGCTGAGGCACCTGCCACCTAACTGAAGTTAGGTGTTAATGAGAGGGACTCGATCGGTAGCAATAAGATGTCCAAAACTCCAGTCACCCACACTCCCGTGTGGGGGATTTGCTGGTCCAAGGTTGCGCTTGTCTCTGGTAGGCTGGACTTGAACGAATTCCCAAACGAGTGTAAGGATTTCAAAGACCCAAGTCCGAAGTCCAAAGACCGCTTTTCTGATAAACCTCCCTTCGTTTCCGCGTTTGATGAAATCGCACAATGAATTTATACTGAGGCCGCATTGAAGCAGTTCTTGCCTCATGTTGTTGACTCTCTCCGATGCCAACATGAATAAGTTGCTGAGAGGCGTTAACTCGAAGGAAACCTACTTAAAGATCGACCCCGGCTTGCACTGGACCAGTGACGAGTTAGTTTTGTGACCTCTTGCTCCACATCGTCTCTTAGAGGATCTGGCTACGAGCGAAATCTCGCTTGGGGCCCAATGATCGAACTTAATGTTCCGGATTCTAATGTTCCCCCCTGGCTTCAGGTGCGGAATTGAACCACCAGGGGCCACTCGAGCCCCGGTGTCTAATGGGGAGAAAGCCATGAAAAAACAGTTCGCACTTCTATTGCTTATCGTCCTGGCCTGCCTGGTCGCTTTGCCGCTGACCGTAGCCCGCATGGATCGAGTACCTCCCGGCACTAAGCCGAGTTCAACTCCCTCCAAGCCCGTACAGCAGAAGGCGCCGAAGGTAACCGGGCAACTGATCGAGACTCCCCGGCAGGATCCCGAACTGGCGGCCGCCTTTCAGGACTTTGATCTGATCCGGCTCGACCCGGGAGCGGCGGCGCAACAGGTGCGCGAGACAGGCGTCCTCGTCATCAATACTTCCAAGGGCAGATTCAATATGAAGGTCGCGCCGCACGACATGCGCTCGGCCGACTATGAAGCGCAGGTAGTGACTGCTGACGGTGTTGTCAAACTGCCTCGAGGGCCAATCACTACGTACAAGGGAACGGTGGCGGAGGATTCGGATGCGCAGGTCCGGATGACAGTCAAAGAGGGCAGTATAGAAGGCGCGATTCTCACCGAACGAGAGCGATATTACATTCAGCCGGCGCGCGCTGTCTCGAAGAAGGCGCCTGTTGACGAGTTTGTTTTCTACAACAGCGCAGACGTCAAACGGGAAGCTGGGACTTGTGGTGTCACTCTAGCTGAAGAGGTTGCAGCGCGGGAAGACGTAACACCGATGGTTGAAGATGGCACGGTGTTACCGAAGAAGGTTGGAGAGAAGAAGATTGTTGAACGCCTGTCGCCGATGAAGTTGATCAGATTGGCAACCGAAGCCGACGGTAAATACTTTGCCGCTTTTGGAAGCGCCGCTAACGTGAATGCAAAGATTCAGGAGATCATGAATCTTGTAGAAGGAACTTACGAACTTGAGTTGGGTCTAACCTTCGATATTGTTTTCCAGAACGTGTGGGACGATGAAACAACAGATCCATATACTGGTGATGTTCCCGGCGGTGATTCTGGCCTCCTCAGGCAGTTCAGGAATCGTTGGGAGGATGCCGGTGCGACTCCTAACTTCAAACAAGGAATTGCCGCGACTCGCACTCTGGCCCACCTTTGGACCGGACAAGATCTAGCCGGAAGCACTATTGGCATAGCGTTCACCGGTGTTACATGCAGGGTTCCGACCTTCGCATATGGCCTGTCACAACAGTTTCCTTTCAATAGCACTAGCGTAACTTCCGACACGGTGGTGCTGACCGCACACGAAATTGGTCACAACTTTAGCGCCGGGCATACGAATCAACCGGATGAATTCATTCCTCCGGATCTTGAGCTGGGCTGCGACAACACGATCATGGAGGCGGCTGTGGGAGACGGCGCGAATTTCTGTCCCTTCTCGCGCTCGCAGATCATCGGTTTTGCCACGGCATACGGCGCCAACTGCCTAACTGATGCAGATCCTCCGCCACCAAACAATTGTGCGGAAACAGCGATCGCCACAAATGGAACTCCGGTGAATGGAGAAATCCAGACTTCGGATTGCCGTTCGCCTTCACGAGGCGCCACGCATTATGCGGATCGTTACACTTTCGATGCCAATGCAGGTCAGCAGTTAGCTATCACGTACACCGTAACAACCGGCAACCTTGATCCATATCTCTACCTGATTGGGCCTGACGGACAGGTGATCGCTCAAGATGATGATAGTAACTGTAACTTTAATTCGCGGATTCCATTCTCTTTGGGTTCTAATTGTCCCAGTCCCACGGGCCAATTCACCCTACCGATGACCGGGAAGTACATCATCGAGGCGACGTCCTACGAGTCGAATGAACTCGGCACCTACTCCGTGGCTGCTACGTTTGCCAATTGCACACTCACCGCCACCGCGCCCACGCAGCATTTCGGCGCCGCTGGTGGACCGGGCACGGTGAATGTCACGGCCACGGGAGCTGGTTGTGGCGACTATAACTTCACGCGCTTTCCGTCGGATGCCGGCGGTGACTGGCTGACGCCGGGAGTCGCTTTAAGCAGCGGGACAACGACCCTCAACTTTACAGTGGCGGCAAACGGCAATGCCTTTGGAAGAAAGGGCTTTCTTCTGATCGGAGCCGTTGCTTCGGTCACGCAACCCTCCACGAGGTTTGTCTTTGGAGGAGTCCGCATACCAATAACGCAATCGGGTACAACTGCGGACTGTGTCGTGACTCCGATTGCTTTCGGCCAGACGATTAATGGAGATCTATCCGCGGGGGATTGTCTCTCGTCCGTTCGAGGTGCGGGAACAAAAGACGATGGTAGTCCCGGTAACGGATTGGCCACCGACCGCTATTCTTTTACGGCTACAGCAGGACAGAAAATTTCGATTTTAATGACCTCTCAACTCGGGGTAAACCACGTCGATGCATTCCTGACTCTCTTGGGACCAAATGGTGACGTGATCCTTACTGATGATGACAGCGGTGGACCTGGTAATGATCCTGACATCACCGACGCGCGCATTCCCGGCGGCACCGGGATGCTTACTTTAGGTCTGCCCGGCACCTACATAATCGAGGCGGGCAGTTTTGGCCCGGAGGATTTCGGCACTTACTCGCTAACTCTGAACTCTGATTCAACACCGACGCCAACACCGACACCGACACCAACACCAACACCAACACCGACACCAACGCCTACACCAACGCCAACGCCAACACCAACACCAACGCCGACACCAACACAGATCCTACAATTCAGCGCCTCACAATATAACGTCGTCGAAGCTTCTGTAAGTGTTGTTCTCACTGTGACGCGTACCGGCGGTACCGCTGGTGAGGCCACGGTAGATTATGCAACCAGCGACACCTCCGGCGCGAACGCCTGCAACGTTACCAATAACATTGCCAACTCGCGTTGCGATTACGGCATTACGGTCGGGACATTGCGGTTCGTGGATGGCGAGGCCTCCAAAACCATCTCTATCCCGATTATCGATGACTCGTACGTAGAAGGCGATGAAACCTTTACCGTCACTCTAACCGATCCGACGGGAGCGACTATCGGCAATCCCGGCGCGGCCACGGTTACCATCAATGATAACGACGTCGGGGCACACGGCGTGAACCCGGTGGACGAGGCGGCGTTTTTCGTTCGCCAGCACTATATCGATTTCCTGAATCGCGAGCCTGATGCCGGAGGCTTGGGCTTCTGGACCAACGAGATCACCGCCTGCGGCGGCGATCAGAATTGTGTCGAGGTGAAGCGGATCAATGTCTCGGCGGCGTTCTATATCTCGATTGAGTTTCAGGAGACGGGATATCTGGTCTACCGGATCTATAAGGCTGCTTACGGGAACATGCCGCCAAACGCCCCTGTCCCGGTCAATCTAGCTGAGTTTCTGCCTGACACGCAGGAGATTGCACGCGGGGTGGTAGTGGGCCAGGGTAACTGGGAGGCGCAGTTAGACGGCAACAAGAACGCGTTTGTGGCCGAGTTTGTAACGCGAATGCGATTTAGCGATATGCATGCGGCGACACTGACACCCACGCAGTTCGTCGATGCTCTATTTGCGAATGCGGGAGTGAGTCCGTCGGGTGGAGATCGGCAGGCAGCAATCGATGAGTTTGGCGGGGCCGGCACCAGCGGGGACACAGCGGCGCGTGGCCGGGCGTTGCGAAGGGTAGCGGAGAACGCCCTTTTGGAACAGCAGGAGTTCAACCGCGCGTTTGTGCTGATGCAGTACTTTGGCTATCTGCGACGCAGTCCGAACTCAGCCCCCGATACGAATTTCGACGGCTACAACTTCTGGCTGAATAAGCTAAACGACTTCAACGGAAACTTTGTCAACGCGGAGATGGTGAAGGCGTTCATCTTAGCTGGCGAATATCGCGGAAGGTTCGGCCCGTAAGCCCTGTGGGGCACCACGCAATCCGGACCGAATCGATCTGGAACATGGCCTATGAGGTTAATTCCACGTCTAAGGGAAAGCTATAGATAGCATCTGGTATCTCGTCGGGGCTTCGACTTATTTAGAACTGGGAGCGGAGAGAATCAGAACCGGTAGCGGAGAAGGGCTGAAAAATCGCGGTTCTGGAGTCTCGAAGTGTACTAAGAACCGTCGTGGCTGAGACTCGATTTTTCGGCCCTTCGCAGCGCCCGGGCGAGCCGTCGAGTACTGAATCCAGAAGATCTATTAATGCATCAACAATCCCATAAGTTCAACCGGGCGCTGCGGGGTTTTCTGTTGCGATTATGATCACGCGATTTTTCAGCCCTTCTCCGCTACCGGTTCTGACTCCATAAGGGTTCGCTTGTTGTAGTTCCCCTCGCGGCACAGGATTTCCTTCCCCAAGGACGCACTCTCTTCTTGTGTAGCATTTCACTACGCTTAAGCGTCTTAGGACTCAACTCTTTTGTTGAGGACGCTCTCTCACTTGAGGACCTTAGGGGTGCGATTACCGGGGGCTCTTAAGTAATTTCGAAAACGTGCGGCCAGACTGCGGGTGCAGACTGCCGTTGGCTTATGTGTTTTAAAACGACGCACAGTCCCCGACTCTATCAAATCAACCTTACGTATTAGGGGGAACAAATGAACGTGGGTAAGCGATTGGTCTCATTGTTTGGAGTGACGTTATTCATCTTGATTACATCAGCCTCTATTCAGGCACAGACGTTTACCATTAGTGGCCGGGTTAGCGACCCGCCATCGGGAACGGGTGTGGGCATTGAGGGTGTTACGCTCACGCTGACCCTTGATTCAAACACAAAGAGGACCGCCCACACCGGTAGTGAAGGGAACTACTCGTTTCCTGATATCGCAGCGGGAAGCAATTACACTCTCGTCGCCTCAAAACCTGGCTTTCTATTTCAACCTCAGGATTACGTGGTGACAAATGTCTTAGCTAATGAAACCAGACATTTCACGCTAAGTGGGACAACAACCACCACAATTCAATTTGAGCAGGAAAAATATGACGTAGTCGAGGATGCGGGAACCCTCACGGTAAAGATCACACGGTCGGGCGAAACGACTGGCACAGCGACCGTCGACTACACCACCGACGATGATGCCGGCGCCAGCGACTGCAATGTCATTGCTGACAGGGCCTCATCACGCTGCGACTACGCCATCACTGTTGGCACGCTTCAGTTCGGGCCCAATGAGCTTGAAAAGACGATATCTATTCCGATTATCAATGACTCGTATAAGGAAGACGATGAAGATTTCCGCATTGTATTGGGTAATCCCGCAGGGGCTACATTCGCCGCCCCATCAATTGCTCTGGTTACAATTAAAGATAACGAGGTGGGAGTTCACGGGCCAAACCCAGTGGATGAGGCGGAGTTCTTTGTTCGCCAGCACTACATCGATTTCCTGAATCGCGAGCCGGACGCAGGTGGTCTCGCTTTCTGGACCAACGAGATCACGTCGTGTGGCGCGGACGCGGCGTGTGTCGAGGTGAAGCGGATCAATGTCTCAGCGGCGTTCTATATATCGATCGAGTTCCAGGAGACAGGATATCTGGTGTACCGGATCTACAAGGCAGCATTCGGGAATCTGGGCGATGGCAACGCGCCAGTGCCGATCAATCTTACCCAGTTTCTACCCGAGACACAGGCCATTGGTCGCGGAGTGGTAGTAGGTCAGGGTGACTGGGAGCAACAGTTGAACGACAACAAGAATGCCTTTGTGGCAGAGTTTGTGACGCGGCCCCAGTTCACTACAGCCCATCCGACGACCACTACACCGGAGGAGTTCGTAATAGATCTATTCGATAATGCGGGAGTGACTCCATCGGCGGCCGATCGCCAGGCAGCGATCGAAGAGTTTGCCGGTGCAACCACTAGCGCGGATCTGGCGGCGCGGGGACGCGCGCTCCGTCGAGTAGCGGAAAACTCTATTCTGGAACAACAGGAGTTCAATCGTGCGTTTGTCCTGATGCAGTACTTTGGCTATCTGCGCCGCAGTCCCAACTCTGCTCCGGATAACGACTACAGTGGTTACAACTTCTGGCTCGGAAAGCTAAATCAGTTCAACGGCAACTTTGTGGATGCTGAAATGGTGAAGGCGTTTATTGTCGCGGGTGAGTTCCGTGAGCGGTTCGGACCGTGAGCGGGAGACGGGGCGACGGGGGGACGGGGGGAGCCCGACACCACACGCTTTAGCGTCGTGGTCCCTCAACTTCGGCCTAACACTCCCGCCCACTACGCCACGCCCGACACCACACGCTTTAGCGTCGGGGTCCTTCAACTTCGGCCTAGCCCCCGATGAAAACCACACCAGACACCACACGCTTTAGCGTCGTGGAGTTTCAACTTCGACCTAACACGACCGCCCCACTAAGCCACGCCCGACACCACACGCTTCAGCGTCGTGGTCCCTCAACTTCGACCTAACACGCCCGCCCCACTAAGCCACACCAGACACCACACGCTTTAGCGTCGTGGAGTTTCAACTTCGACCTAACACGCCCGCCCCACTAAGCCACGCCCGACACCACACGCTTTAGCGTCGTGGTCCCTCAACTTCGACCTAACACGACCGCCCCACTAAGCCACACCAGACACCACACGCTTTAGCGTCGTGGACCCTCAACTTCGGCCTAACACGACCGCCCCACTAAGCCACACCAGACACCACACGCTTCAGCGTCGTGGAGCTTCAACTTCAACCTAACACGCCCGATCCACCACGTAGACACCACACGCTTCAGCGTCGTGGTCCTTCAACTTCGGCCTAACACGACCGCCCCACTAAGCCACACTAGACACCACACGCTTCAGCGTCGTGGTCCTTCAACTTCAACCTAACACGACCGCCCACCCACCACGTAGACACCACACGCTTCAGCGTCGTGGTCCTTCAACTTCGACCTAACACGCCCCATCCACCACGTAGACACCACACGCTTCAGCGTCGTGGTCCTTCAACTTCAACCTAACACGCCGTCCCCCACGTAGACACCACACGCTTTAGCGTCGTGGTCCTTCAACTTCAACCTAACACGCCCGATCCACCACGTAGACACCACACGCTTCAGCGTCGTGGAGCTTCAACTTCAACCTAACCCCCTGACCAAAACACACGCGACACCGGCGTGTTCCTTCAACTTCCCAAGAATGATTTCACCTGCGCTGTCGTGTAGTCCCCCACCGTGCCGGCATAAAACGAAGGCTGCCATACATCCCAAGCATCCATCTGCTTAAGTACACCCCAGTAATGCTTCTCTATCCACTGCTGGCTGTTGTTTAAAAGTGCTAACGCGCACTCGTAAATACTTAGCCCCGGAATCGCCTGGATTAGCAGGTGCATGTGATCGGGAAGCAAACTCATTCGCTCCACCGCAAAACCATGTTTGCGGCCAATTGCCAGCACATAATTAAAGAGTCCCGGGGCCATAGCTTCATCAAAGAGCGGCGCCCGGAATTTTGTCACTAACACCAAATGGTAGTCGAGCATGCAGATCGAATGGGGTAACGAGAAGGCCGGAGATCTGAAGTCAGGATTGCGATATTTCAAGGGTCTGGTCCATTCACCCTGATAACCGTGATGGGTAGTTTGGGTCTCAACATAGTTCCGGGCCGCCTCAAGGTTGACTTTCCCTGAGCTCCGCGCAAAGTAGCCCTTGGCCCACAGAGTTTTGGTTCGCTGCTGCTCGAGCTCCAGCTCAAATGTTCTGCCAAAATTCACTGACAGGTTACCTTTCAAATACCTCACGGCGTGGGAGATGGATTGCTCTGGCTTCAGGCTTAACAGCATCCGCAGGTAATTATCGGAAACGTCGGAGTGCAGTATGTGATACTGCTGACGGCCACAGACCTCATCCAGAACCGTGCCTATCAAATTCCTTTCTCTTTGCCCTCTCAGCAGTGGGCGAAGATAAGCCGTCTTAAATGCTAGATAGAAATGGAGTTGATAGGCAGATTCGAGGGACTTGAAGTGAGCTTGAGTCATAGTGAGGAGGCCGCATCATATTACATTAGCGAGAAACATTGAAAGATTAAAACGCGTGTTTTTAGTTTTTGGTGGGGTTGTTAGGTTGAAGTTGAGACTCCACGACGCTTTCTTTTTGGTGAGCTTGTTAGGCTGAAATTGAAGCTCCACGACGCTGAAGCGTGTGGTGTCGATGTGGTTTTTCATCAGGGTGTTAGGCTGAAAGTGAAGCTCCACGACGCTGAAGCGTGTGGTGTCCGGCGTGGTTTTTCATCAGGGTGTTAGGCTGAAAGTGAAGCTCCACGACGCTGAAGCGTGTGGTGTCTGGTGTGGTTTTTCATCAGGGTGTTAGGTTGAAGTTGAAGCTCCACGACGCTGAAGCGTGTGGTGTCGGCGTGGTCCAAATGAACGTTTTGTTAGGCTGAAATTGAAGCTCCACGACGCTGAAGCGTGTGGTGTCCGGCGTGGTCCAATTTGAAGATTTCGCTAGGCTGAAAGTGAAGCTCCACGACGCTGAAGCGTGTGGTGTCGGTGTGGTCCAAATGAACGTTTTGTTAGGCTGAAATTGAAACTCCACGACGCTGAAGCGTGAGGTGTCGATGTTACTAAAAGCGGCCTCACTAACCCGTGCCTTTCTAAGTTGCTAGAGCATCAGCCTACGGGCTATTGCGAGCGCGTAAACGAAACACAAACAAAAAGGCTGGGTTCCTCGCTATGGGAACCCAGCCTCGAAAGAAGCAAGCCGACCTATGTTTTAAAACCTGGCGTTGTACTCGCCTGACACTATGAAAGCCTTCACCATCTCGGCAGCATGAAAATCGCCACCGAACTGGTTCAACTTGTTCAGCCAGAATTCAAAGCCAGTGAGATCATTATCGGGCGCGGCGTCTGGATCGCGACGTAGATAGCCGAAGTACTGCATCAACACGAAAGCCGGATTCTTCTCCTTCTGATCAAATGCCGGGCTATCGATAATCGCACGCAAAGCGGTCGCACGACCCTGTGCTGAATTGTTGCTTGCGTTCAGGGCGTTGACGATAGTCTGATAGGGAATGTCGCTCTGAGTCAGCCCAGCTTTCAGAAGAATCGCATCGACAAAATCACTGCCGGTCTTGGTCCCATACTCGGCAACGAACTCAGGTCGCGTGACCCAGGCGTTAGCGAACGCAACCTGATTCATTTCCAGTTGATCTTGCCAATTACCCTGGCCTACAACGATGTCTTTCGCAACCTCGCGAGTATCTGGCATGAAGGCCTGATACTTTGGAAACTCCCCAAAGCTTGCCTTGTTTAGGCGGTAAACGAAATATCCCGTGCCTCTAAACTCAATCGAAAGAAAGAACGCGCCGGAAGTATTGATTCGCCGAAATTCGACGCAGGTTGGGTTAGCGCCGCAACCCGCTATCTCACTTACCCAGAAGTTAAAGCCTTGTTGATCGGGCATGCGACTCAGGAAATCAACATAATGCTGATGGACAAAAAAGTCTGAATCATTGATTGTAATTACGGTATTCGTGCCTGGACGGAGACGCACAGGCTTTACTTTTATATTCCCGTAAAATAGTTCGGAGGGAAGATTAGGACTCTCGGTAACTATTCGAAGAGTTGGTTCAGTTTGGCCGACCGCGCACACGGCTGTAAGCGCGATGATTAGCGCAACGGTTGCGAGTTTCATTCAATTGCTCCTGACGTTAACATATCTCAAAAGGGTGAGAGAATCGGGCTATGAGGCTTCTCTTATCAGGAAGGCGCCCAAAGAGGTCGCCAACCGAGGCATTCAGAGTTTAGCCCCTCGCCTGCGATAGTGTCAATGGGATCGTAAAACCTTTGTTTAATGCGCCGAGTTCTCAGGCCCATTGGCTTTTTTCGCGTTCTTGAAAACCTATTCCATGCTACGGGACCTTTAAATAGATGCGCATTGGGTTAGATGGTATCCCTCTCACCGCGGTCAAGACCGGCATCGGGCACTATACGTCTGAACTTGGCCACGCGCTCGCCGGCTTGGCTCCGGATCGTGACTTCGAATTTGTCTATCCCTCCAACCTGCCTCCCTTTGACCTTGGAAGCAATGGCTCGACGGCTCATCCGCTGAATCTAAGTGTAATGCCCGTAACAGTTGGGTTGCTCTCTCAGCACTGGTGGTCGATTGGGCTTCCCCGGTACATCTCGTGTAGTGGCATGAATATTTTTCACGGTACGAACTATGACATCCCCCTGTGGGGCCGCTGTCCAACTGTGCAATCGATTCATGACCTGTCACTCTTCCTCCACCCTGAAACGCACGAAGCGCGCCGCGTACGACGAGCTCGTCGTTTAATGGCACTGATGGCGCGCAAGGCCACCGTCATTATTACGGGGACTGAGGCGGTGCGCCGCGAAATCTGTGCAAATCTAAGGCTAAGTTCCGAGAAGATCTTTACGATACCCGACGCACCCCGTGCCTGCTTTCAACCGGCTCCCGTTCACGAAATCGAACCCGTACGCCGTCGCCTTGGTCTGGATGGCGATTTCCTGCTGACTGTGGCCACAATCGAGCCCCGCAAAAATCTGGTTACCCTGGCCCGAGCTTTTACTGCCGTACTTAAGGAAAGTCGGCAGCCCCTGAAACTGGCAATTGTTGGACAGAAAGGCTGGCTCAGCGATCCCTTATTCGCGGAAATTGATAAAACGCCAGCCAAAGAAAGAATCGTGGTGACCGGCTACCTTTCGGACGAAGAGCTGTGTGCCCTCTATTCCTCCTGTTTGCTTTTTGTTTACCCCTCAATTTACGAAGGCTTCGGACTTCCACCGCTTGAAGCAATGGCATGCGGCGCCCCCGTCATTGCCAGTTCCATCCCGAGCCTGATCGAAACAGTTGGTCCGGCGGCACTCTTCTTTGACCCAGCAAGCCACGAGGATCTCACCCGCGCCATCCTGGGCCTGGCCGCTAATTTAGACGCTCGAAAAACGCTCTCGGCCGAAGGGTTGCTGACTTCTGCCAAATTTTCCTGGACTCGAACTGCGGAGATGACACTCGCAGTCTATGAGGAAGCACTTCGCCGCTTTCATCGCTCCTAACCGCGTTCATTCAACTTTGACGGGTATTCGTAACGTTTTTGACCCTTTGTGCCCAAACCATGACACTCCCTGTTGCACCATGTCTATGTCCAGAAGATATTCACCCGCAACTCGAGGTGCTCTGACCGTCAATGCTAACTCTCTTTCTTCCGTTGGCTTTAGATCCTGGCGCAGTGCCGTAAATCCATCATCTCTCGTCACAGTCCGACCAGCAGCATCCAGCCAGAGATTTCCAAGACCCACTTGATACGGTCCAAACAGTCTCTCTCGGGCGGGCCAGTTCACATCGCTTTCGTTCTTAATGATGACCTGAATCGTCGCCGGCTGATTCGCTCGAACAGTCTGGGGCGGGTTCGGAACCTCGATGCGCGCCCGAAACGAGCTTTCAGGCAGAGGCGCCGGCACGCGGGGACTCTCCGTCGTGACGTAGAGGGAGTAGGGCTTTACTCGGGCCAGCACGGGAATCTCCGGCCGGATCTCTTCGGTCGAGATCACCAGCGCGCCCGCTGGAATCGTCTGGTCGGGCGCCAGGATTACGAATTCTGACAAAGGAATTCCGTGCAGCGTTGCATACCAGTAAGCCTGAATGTAAGGAGTGGTGATCTCATCAGTGAGATAAATTGGCCGCAGAGTACTTGCAAGAGCCAGCTTAAATATTTTCTCCTGATAGTCAGCGTCGAACAGGTGACGACGCCAGGGAGACTTTGCCGCAGCATGAAATTCCCACTGGAAGTACGCTCCCTGAAGAACAGTAAGTAAGACTAGCGAGGTCAGGATAATTCGAAACGGCCGTCGCTGTTGCTGCTTTTGCGACAGCCAGGCGAAAGCCGGTACGGTTAGTAGTAGAAGAAACACAGGCATCGCGGCAAGTCGTAGCATATGGAAATACTCTAAAGTCAGCGATGCCGGCACCGCCGACACAACCAGTCCGTAGAGCACGAACCTCCACCATGGATCGTTCCGATGCTGCCGCAACACCAACCAGATCCCAAACAGGGCGAGAAAGAAGGTCGCAGCCAGGATTGCGGGCGTTCCCGGAACGTGGACGACCTGGTAGAGGTTGGGATCGCCGGTGACGAGCAGGCGATGCGGGTTGAAACTTCCCGCTAAGTGCTTCAGGAATTCGAGAACGATTTCCGGCGGGCTTGCTTCGTTCGTGATGTAGCTAACTAGTTTGAATCTGCCGACCAAGGCTGCCGGATTTCGATGGTGAAACAACAGCATCGGAATCAGCGTGAGCCCATAAAGCAGCCACGTTTGGATCAATCGTCGCCAGCGTGCGGAGCTGATAAAGAGAACGAGACCAAGGGCCAACAGAGGACCGAGGAGACGGCCGATGGAATAGGTATAGCTAATTAGCCCCAAACTCAGGGCGAGCGTCGTCACCTCAATCCAGGACCATTGCTCTTTTCTCACAGCACGATGCAATACCCAAAGAAAAAGCGCGGTAGCAGGTGGGAACAGGGCCACCTCCAGGGACACGCGGCTGGGCTCGAACAGCCACGGCGTCAATACTGCGGTGAGGCCGACGAACAGGCCCACACTGCGACGCTTCGAGATACTCACTGCCAGTAGAGTCAGCAGCACGACTGTAAACACGCCTGCGAGGGCGCTGAACATGCGAGCCACAAATATGCCGGGACCGAACACTTTGAAGAGGAGGGCCAGCGAGTAGATGTAGACCGGGTTCTTATAGTCGCCGAACGCGCGGAAAAAAAGTGGCCAGGAATTGCCAAACTCATCATGGCCGCTGTGAGCGATGGTATGGGCGTTGAAGGCTACGGAGGATTCGTCTACATAGAATCCGGGGGGGTTGTCAGCTACTCGCGCGGTATAAATCAATAGCGCGAGGAGAGCCGGCAAAACGACAACCGGGGCGATGCGATCGGATCGCGACCAGGCATAATTGGGATTCAATTTCATGAGTGTCCGACGAACTTCAGTTTGTCGTTTCGGGGCTCAGGTATTTTCGCGTTCAAGCTTCAGTTTGTCGTTTTCGAGGTTCAGGTATTTTCGCGTTCAAAGCTTCAGTTTGTCGTTTCGGGGCTCAGGTATTTTCGCGTTTCAAAGCTTCAGTTTGTCGTTTCGAGGCCCCCATTCTCCCCTCCCGGTTGTTCCCAACGTTGAACCATTCCACTCCAGGTTCGAGTATCCGAAAGCGACACCCCGCTCCCATTCTCCCCCCGGTTGTTCCCAACGTTGAACCGTTCCACTCCAGGTTCGAGTATCCGAAACGACAAACTGAAGTTTATCGAACATCTCCTGTCCGACGAACTTCAGTTTGTCGTTTCGGGGCTCAGGTATTTTCGCGTTCAAGCGACACCCTGCCCCATTCTCCCCCCGGTTGTTCCCAACGTTGAACCATTCCACTCCAGGTTCGAGTATCCGGAAGCGACAAACTGAAGTTTATCGGACAGTTAAGTCTCTTGTGAAAAAAAACACGTAAATCTTTGACTTCAGCGGTTGATTTGGGTTAGGTTTTAGCCTCTTCGCGAGCATGGCAGCGTCTTCGCGAGGGCCTCACAAGCCCGGCTTTTGAATTCAACTCCGAACCCAAAAGCCGTACACAACAGCGTGCGGCAAAAAGCGAGTTTTACTAAAGAATAAGGATAGCCATACCCCTATGAAGTCCACCTATGCTCCGGCACGAGGTGTGAAGATGGCGGAATCTACGCTCATTAGGGCGTTTTTCGCGGCCACCTTCTGTTTGGTGATTGTGACTCAGGTAAGTCCAATTGCCAGCCCGCCGCCGAAGTCGATCACTACTCTTACGAACACAATCCAGGGCCGGATCGCAATCAGTTCAGACGGCAATGAACACGACTGCGATGACATCACCGCGACGGCGTTATCGATTGCCCTCCTGGCAACGAGCGGCAACGCTTCCAAACTAGTTTACTACGGTCACTCGGACCATATCTGGTCGACCGGCTTACATGGTGGACCTTGCGCTGGAGGTAATCGAGAGACTGAGATGGAGATCTCCTCATTGGGCACGGCCCGTCTATGGGGTGGATTTAACGAAGGGGTTTTCATCAACGCAAAAGCAAACACGACTGCTGCCGTGGCCGCCCTAGCTGCGCAGATAAATGCTTCGTCCGCTTCGGATCCGTTGTGGATTGTCGCCGCCGGGCCAATGCAGGTCACCGGAATGGCACTGGCTGCTTCCGACCCGAGCAGGCGTCAGTACGTAACAGTTCTCTCGCACTCGCAATGGAACAATACTCACGCAAAGACCCCGTCCACGAACGAAAATGAACATTCGCACACCGGGTTCTCACCCCTGTGGGTGTTTTCAGAATTGGGATCGGTGTTGGGCGCCAGGTTGGTTCAGATAACCGACCAGAACCCGGGTCTGCAAAAGCCACAGTCCGAGTTCTACTGGTTGCGGGATTCAACCGATCACAGATTAAAGCATCTCTGGGATCGGCACGTTGTGTCCGGCACCAACGGCAACGCGCAGGGATTTGATTGCTCAGACGCCGGCATGATCTATTGGCTTATCACAGGCGGTAGCAATGGCGGAGATCAGCATGCTACTCCTGCAAAACTAAGAGCGGTTTTTGAGAACACTGCTTCCGCCCCGGCGCCAAACGCTACCTTAACCTTTAGTCTGGTCACGGCGCCTCAAGGGACGCCACTTTTGAACGTTACAAATGGAGTGACGATAAATCTGTCGTCTCTACCGACACGTTCACTCAGCATTAATGTGATTCCATCCTCGTCCGTGGGCAGCGTAAAGATTGTTTTCAATGGTCAGGTGAGGACAGAAAACGTCGCACCTTATGCTTTGGCAGGTGATGCGAATGGGAGTTACATGGCAGCGAATTTGGGAGTTGGTTCTCACTCTCTGAGCGTAACCACTTATGGTGGGGCAGACCTCACAGGGGCCGCGGGTCCATCCCAAACAATAAACTTCACTATAGTTGACGCAGCGATACCACCTGTCATTCTCACCGAGGCAACCTCAGACGAAGCCATCGCGCTCAATGCTGTTACTCTTGTAACAGATCCTTTTTCGGTATTTACGGAGCACCACTTTGGACCAGATAAAAGAACACGTCTGGTACTATTCGTGACGAACGTCGATCTGTTTCAGGGTGAAGATCTTTCGTTGGTTTCGGTGCAGACAGAGGGTGCGCTGCCATTTGCGGTCGAGTACGTGGGAAAGGTGCCGAACTTTAGCTGGTTAACACAAATTAAGGTGCGGGTGCCGGAGGAGTTAGCGAACGCGGGCGACGTGCGGTTCACTGTGAGTTTACGCGGCCTCACGAGCAACAAAGCGCGAATTCATATCAGGTAATTTTGAATGGAGGTCAACTCTTTGGAGTGCGCTGGCCCGGCGGCGCTTTGGTCTCTTTCGGCTCTTTTCTTCTCCCTCTAATTTCTCTATTCGTCGGAACGGCGACCGGGCTACAGAAGATGAACGGTTATGAATTGCGGCACTGTTCTACGAGCACTACGTTTGCTTGACACCACAACACCGGCTTCCTAATATGCAGTTCCGCGTGGGGCAGTAGCTCAGTTTGGCAGAGCGCCGCGTTCGCAATGCGGAGGTCAGGGGTTCGATCCCCCTCTGCTCCACCAATTAAAGCAATGACTTAAGGCAAGGCAGCGACCTTGCCTTTTTCATTTGTCACCGATTCGTCACTTGACGCGACCGGACGCACCAAATTTTCAACTGCTCGGCGCTTCGCCTCATCGGTGGCGTGGGTGTAGCGCAGAGCCATTCGAACGTCAGACCAGCCGAAGATTGCCGCAAGCGTAAAAGCATCCGCTCCGCAGTCAGCCATCCGAGTGGCTGCCGTATGGCGACTATTCCGTATGCGGAATAGGCGGCACTATTCCGAGTTCCGGACTAGGTCAGGCGCAGATTACGGCTGCGCACGCTCAACCCTCGTTGCTGTTCGAGATGATCGAGAAAGGCCACAATCAGCGGCGCCGCAACCTCCTCGAACTTCAGCTTGGCGGGCGGCTTGTGCAACCGTTCCTGCGCGAACTTCAGGAATAGGCGGAAGGTGTCGCGATAGGAACTGATGGTATGAGGGCTGACTTGTCGCTGCTGCATCAGTCGTTGTGTAAAGAAGCGCTCCAATAGCGGAGCGAAGGCGATATTGAGGGTCATGATGGATCCTCCCACCGTCGCTCCAGGCGCCGCATCGCTTCGTGCATCAACTCCCCGGCCACGCACTCAGATACCAGTAGGTATCGGCGACATGCACATGGCCAAGGTAAGCGGAAAGGACAGGCAGACGACGTTCAGCATCTTCGCCAGCGCGATACCAGTGCAACAGCGTCTTGACCGCGAATCGATGTCTTAGATCGTGGAGCCGTGGTCCATGACTGTCGGCTAAGCCACGCAGACCGATCTGGCGGGATAGCGCATAGAAGGTGCGGCGGATGTCTGCTCCATCGAGCCGATTCCCACGACTGGAGACGAATAGATATGAGGAGTGCGGTCGTGCCGCCCAAAACCGTTGTCGTCGAGCGAGGTAAGCGGCCAGCACGTTGCAGGTCGAAGCATGCAGAGGCAACAAACGTGACTTACCGAACTTCGCGCCGCGAACCGTCAACACGGCTGCCTTAAGATCAACGTCCTGATTTTGCTCCCAATATGGGATCGTGCCATAATGACATTCGACGATGCGGATCATTTCCCGCAAAACTCTCCGGTTGTTTTGGGAAAAGCCCGAGTACGCCGATGCTGAGCAGTCGCTCAAAGCGTGGTTTAGAGAAGCGTCGAACGCGGACTGGGCGAGCCCCGCAGCGATCAAAGCGGCATTTGGCACTGCCAGTATCGTGGCCAACAACCGCGTGGTGTTCAATATCGGCGGGAACAAGTATCGACTCGTTGTCAGGGTGAATTATCCGTACCGGGTGATGTACGTTCGGTTTATTGGGACGCACGCGCAATATGACAGAATCAACGTTGAAGAGATATGAGCATGGAAATTAAACCGATCAAAAACAATCGCGACTACCGGGAAGCACTGAAGGAAATTGACCGGCTGATGGATGCCCGGCCAAACTCCGCGGAAGGCGATCGTCTCGATGTGCTAGTGACCCTGGTGACCGCGTGGGAAGAAAAGCACTGGCCAATCGACTCGCCCGATCCGGTCGAGGCTATCCTATTTGCGATGGAGCAGCGCGGCCTTTCCCGGCGCGACCTTGAGCCATTCATCGGGAGCAGGGCACGAGTGGCAGAAGTGCTCAATCATAAGCGGTCGCTTACCCTACCAATGATTCGTCGTCTACATGAGGGTCTGGGAATTCCTGCCGAAGTGCTGATCGGTGAAAGCGTAGCAGCATAACTAAAACGACCTTACCGATGTATGAGATCTCTCCATCGAGTTCGTTATGCCGCCTGATGATACCCTCAAGAGTGAACTTGCCAAGGCGAAGGCGGAGTGCGAGCGTTTGCGCGCGGAAAATGCGCGGCTCAAAGTTCGGCTTGGAGACTCTCCGATACCCGTCGTTAAACCCGCTGTTCCGTTAGAAACGAGCAAGGTAATTGAGGCAAAGCTGTCCGAGACTGTAACGAATAGCTCTCACCCCGATTCTAAGGTCTCATTATTCAGAAGCTTGTTTCGCGGAAGGGACGACGTGTATCCGATTCGGTGGGAAGGAAAAAGCGGAAAGGTTGGCTACTCACCAGCTGGCATCCGCGAATGGGACCGGACAGCCTCGATTGCGCGTGATCAGAAAAGAACTTTTCACTACAGCAAGCACTTCCCAATGAGCGATGAAGTAATTAGAGATCACCTGCTAGGAAAGCAAACTATTGGAGTCTACCCTCTTCTCCAGGACGATACCTGTTGGTTCGTCGCTGTAGACTTCGACAAGAAAAGTTGGGAAGCAGATGCTTGCGCTTTCTTGAAGACCTGTCACGAAACTGACGTGCCTGCAGCGCTTGAGCGTTCGCGATCGGGTAACGGAGGCCACGTTTGGATATTCTTTGCCAGTCCGATCCAGGCGGCACTCGCGCGAAAGCTCGCAAGTGCAGTCTTGACCCGCACGATGGAGCGACGTTATGCGATGGGTCTCGATTCTTATGATCGGTTGGTTCCAAGTCAGGACACGATGCCTAAGGGCGGATTCGGAAATCTCATAGCCTTACCCTTACAGCACGGCCCTCGCGAAAACGGCAACAGCGTTTTCGTGAATGATCAACTTCAGCCATATGATGATCAGTGGGCATTCCTTTCCACAATCAAGCGATTGGACCAGGATCAGATTCAGGCGATTCTCCGCGAGCATTATCCAATCGGAGACGTCATTAACATTAAACACAGCGTATCTGAGTACGATGACGATAGTGATCCCTGGCTCCACCCACCCACTGGCCGACTCCCTACGAACGATATAACCGAACCATTACCGCAAAAGATATCCATCAATCTGGGAAATCAGATCTACATCGAAAAGAAGGGTCTACCTAACGTATTCATTGATCGCCTGATCCGTCTGGCCGCGTTTCAGAACCCGGAGTTCTACAAGACTCAAGCGATGCGGCTTTCGACTTTTGGTAAACCGCGGGTCATTGCTTGTGCTGAGGACTTGACTCGGTACGTCGCGCTTCCACGTGGCTTGCTCGAAGAAACGCTCAACCTGTTCAGGACTCAAAGCATCGAGGTTGACATTATTGACCATCGTTTCTGCGGAGTTCCTCTTGAGGTCGATTTTCACGGCGATCGTCGTGCTGGTCAGGCAGATGCAGCGAAGGCACTGGCTTCTTGTGACGAAGGAGTTCTTTGTACTCCGACCGCCTTCGGCAAAACAGCCGTTGCAGCACAGCTGATTGCGCTAAGGAAAGTGAACACGCTCGTGTTGGTCCACCGGCGTCATTTGATGGATCAGTGGCGAGAGCGTCTTGCTACGTTCCTCGGATTGAGGGTCAAGGATATTGGACAGATTGGAGGTGGGAAGACCAAGCAAACCAAACGTCTCGATGTCGCCGTCATGCAGAGCCTGATACGAAAGGGCGAAGTGAGAGATTTAGTGTCCGATTACGGTCAGGTGATCGTTGATGAATGTCATCACGTCTCCGCTTTTTCATTCGAGCGGGTACTAAAGAAGGTTAAGGCAAGGTATGTAGTGGGACTGACGGCAACTCCAATTCGTAAAGACGGCCATCATCCAATCATCCTGATGCAATGCGGTCCAATTCGCTTCAATGTGAGCAGCAAGAAGCAGTCCGCCGCCTCGGCGATTCGACATGAGGTCATACCCAGGTTGACAAACTTCAGCGTACCTCCCGAACGGACCGACATCACCATACAGGATATCTACACAGCTTTGATCAATGACGATGAGCGGAACAACCTTATCGTTGCTGATGTTGTGAGCACGATCGAAGACAAACGCTTTCCGCTGTTGCTCACTGAGCGCACAGACCACTTGCAACTCTTGTTGGAGAAACTCGAGCGGCTTGTGCCAAACGTTTTTGTGATGAAGAGCGGAATGGGCAAGAAACAACGCGATGAGGTTGCTTCGAAAATCACTGCTATTCCGACCGACCAGCAACGGGTCATCATCGCGACCGGGCGATACATTGGGGAAGGATTCGACGACGCGCTGTTGGACACGCTGTTCCTTGCGATGCCCATCTCGTGGCGGGGAACGTTGCAGCAATACGTCGGGCGGCTTCATCGATTACATGAGAACAAACAGGTAGTTCGAGTATACGACTACGTCGATACATCGGTACCGGTGTTGAATCGGATGTATGAGAAACGTTTGAAAGCATATAAAGCAGTCGGCTACACGGTAGCTCGGGCTCCCAGCGAGCTTGAGGAACAGGCTGATCTGAAATTCGCAGCTATCGAAAGAATTGCGGTGCAGGCGGCTATTGCCTTTGAGGAAGCGAGAGGCTGCAAGGTCGAAAGTGTAGAAAGCGACACTCGTGGCTTTGACCTGATATCGAGAAGAAGCGTTGCTGACACCTCGCGAGAGAGAATCGAAACTAGGTTCATCGAGGTGAAAGGGCGAGCCGCAGTTGGTGAGATAGCACTTACCGCTAACGAATACAAAACGGCCCAACGCTTGGGAGATGATTACTGGTTGTACGTCGCGTTCAACTGCGCATCACAGCCCAAAGTAACACTCATTCAGAACCCAGCGCGCTTCGACTGGGAACCGTTGTCGAAGATTGATTGCTACCGAATAGGAGCCGAGACGATTTTGAAGAATGTGGGGGTTGGCGAAAGCGAATGATTCATGATCTCACCAAGGTAATGCGAAGGCCACGCTGCGAAAAAATGTCACCGATTCGTCACTCGACTCGATGCAAATCGATGAAATTTGATGTAAAGAAATGACAGGAAGAAGTGGTCCAATGATGGCTGCAACCTGTTGAAGAATTGTTAATTAATGTCACTGCATGTCGTCGGATGACGATCGCTGCAATGGTGGTTCAAGCCCGTTCGCAATGCGGAGGTCAGGGGTTCGATCCCCCTCTGCTCCACCAAAAGAATTAATGAACTTACGGCAGGGCGGCTACCCTGCCTTTTTCATTTTGTGACCATATTGTGACCACGTTTTTTGACACCATCGATTCCAACGCGTTGCGCTTCCTTTCTTCGCTTGCGTGGGTGTATCGCTTCGTCATGCGAAAGCTGGAGTGTCCGAGTATTTCCGCAATGGTCACAATGTCGGCTCCGGTAGCTGCGAGCCTCGATGCGGCGGTGCGGCGAAGGGCGTGAAAATGGAAATCGTGAATGGGTTCTTAATAACCGCTCCCCATTATTTTAGCGTTGTATAAGAACCCCGCCGTCGTCCTGCAGCAGGTCCCTAAGGTCGCTACCGCTCCCGGTTCTGACTCGTATGCACACTCGCCCAACCTACGCCTAGAAATCCGGCCTGACTTTCCTCTCAAAATAAAATGCAAAAAGCACTTGCGAAACCGAACAGTTGCGCATATACTCGCAACCGATCAGTTTCATAAATTGATGAAACCAAAATGAGAAGGGACGTTTTTCAAGCCATCGCCGACCCGACAAGAAGAGCAATTATTGCTCTGCTTGCTTTACACGCGATGACGCCGAATGCGCTTGCGGAGCATTTCGACACGTCGCGACAAGCCGTGTCGAAGCACCTGCGTGTGCTGACGGAATGCGAATTGGTGACGCAGGAACAACGCGGCAGGGAAATTTACTATTCGCTGGAGATCGAAAAGATGAAGGAGATCGACGAGTGGCTGGCGCAGGTGCAGGAGATCTGGGAAGCCAACTACAAGCGTCTCGATGCGTTGCTTGCGGAGTTAAAACAACAAGAGAAACAGGAGCGAAAGAAATGAAACCCGCCGAAGCAAGCCTGCCGTCAGACACCGAGGTACTCGTCAAACGGAGCTTCGATGCTCCCGTCAAACTGGTGTGGCGGGCCTACATGGAACCGGACCTGATGCGTCGTTGGTGCTCGGGCCTACCCGGTTGGTCGATGCCTGTCTGCGAGATGGATATGCGCGTCGGCGGCCAGTATCGCTGGCGCTGGCGCAGTGACGAGAACGGCCAGGAGTTCGGATTCACTGGCGAGGTACTGGAAGTCGTTCCGCACGCGAGAATCGTGCATACCCAAATCTACGATCCGGGTGATCTGGGCTATTCCATGGGGGGTGAACCATCGATCGTGACCGTCACCTTCCAGGAAGCCGGCGGGATTACGAACATGGAGACCTCGATCAAGTATGCTTCGAAGGCCGACCGCGACGAGGCGTTCTCTACTGGCATGACTGATGGTATGGAGATGAGCTACAAGCAGCTCGATGATGTGCTGGCTGAAGGGTGACGAGTGAAAGTTGGCACACTGCATTATCGGTACGCACGGCCGACATCAAGCGCGACTTCAGCTCTGAGAACCTTGCTGAGGATGTGGCGGCGCTACTCGATCATCTCAACATTCCAAAGGCGGCAGGGCGCGCACCCGGCCTTTTTCATTCGTCACCGATTCCACTGCAAAATTCGCGTGCGGCGTTAAAGGGTGCCGCGAGCTTAAACGAACAAGACGGGATTCTTGTTTTGCGCGCTGGAATACCTGAAACAAAGGAGCTGGTTTCAACGCGTTCATTCCCACGCCGTTGCCGCCAACGCCGCCGGTGTCCATGGAGAGTTGACACGTTTGCTGTCAGAGGCTGACCGTTCGCTGGCTGGCGCGTGTTGCGAAGGCTGTGCTCATGGGGGCGGTGCCGCCAGCTTCGGTAGCGGCGGCGGACCTGCGACTGCTTCAACCAAAATGTTTGTCGCGAGCCTTCTGCGCCTCTTCGATAGTGCGGAATTTGAAGACGCCGCGCGGATAGCGTTTTGGGGCGATCGCCCAGTAGCGGGCGCAGTGCCGCAGGAAACGCTCAAAGTCCGGCTGCCTGGATTCGGGCGCGGGTGCCTTATTCATCTCCTCAATCGAGCGGAACTTCTGTACCGGCATGTCAGCCCTCGTCCTTCAAGTTGAAGCGTTCACGTAGCGCCGCCGCGTCCAGCTGATCCTGTACGCGAACAGTTCCTTTCTTCAGCCGATAGAGCGCCAAGGGTGTCGCGACCCTCACGTGCGTACCTCCGATTTCCTTGATCTCCGCTTCGACAGTTTCGAATCGGGCTGATTGGTCGAGGCGCGTAAGCACATCGAAGTAGAGATCGCCGGTTGGCGGATAATAACGGATGGCCGGGTATTCTCCCAGCAGGTCGTCCGAGGAGATCTCGTTGATGTGCGGGTCGTCATTGTACGCCTCTCGTAGCGCGGCGCGAAGGCGTTCAACATTTTCCGGCGTGGCGCGGATGAAGAGATCCAGATCCTCCGTCGCCCGTACGATTCCGTGAAATCCCATTGCGGTCGCACCGATCAGCACATACTCGAGTCCTGCCGCCTCAAATGCTCTCAGCACTCGGATGATCTCGTCTCGATCCACTCGGTTAGGATAGCGTGTCGGCTGGCGCGCGTCACCTGTGTCCGCGGACACCTGAGTATGTCAAACCAATCGGTCAAAAAATAATCAGATATGAACAGACTTTCTTAGTAAATTCGTGGTATATACGGACAACTCAACCTGAGCAAAACATACGAGAGATAATTGGTCCATGCTAGAAATCAATCACACACACACAAACTTTTACATTCTTTTGCGCTTGGCCGGCCTGGCGTGTCTGTTGTTGTTAGGGTCATTCCCAGTTCCCGGCCAGCAGAAAAACACTGCCTCCCAGGATATGGCCTGGCCACAGTTCCGCGGGGCGGAGTCCAATCCTGTGGGAACGCATGCGCGCCTGGCTGAACGCTGGTCCACGACCGAGAACGTGGAGTGGTCGCAAGAGATCCCAGGACGCGGATGGTCATCGCCAATCGTGACCGGCGATAGGGTGTACGTGACCACCGTAACCACGGAGGGCAAGTCGAAAGCACCTCAGATCGGCACAGAATACAGCAACGAATACGTCGCGGAACTGCAAAAACAGGGACTCACGATGGAAGAGGTGCTGAAGCGCGTGACGGAACGCGACATCGAGCTACCAAATGAAGTGAAGCTGCATTACTTCATCTATTGTCTGAACCTGAAAAGCGGCAAGGTTGAATGGAAGAAGGAGTTTCACACGGGGCATCCGCCCGGCGGACGTCACCGCAAAAACAGCTTTGTTTCCGAGAGTCCTGTGACTGACGGACGGCACATTTACGTTTATGTGGCGAATCTAGGCTTATGGGCGTTTGACCTGAAAGGCAAGCTCGCCTGGACCACGCCACTTGAAGCGAATCCGATTTACCTCGACTTAGGAACGGGGAGCTCGCCGGCGCTGGCTGGGGACCGGCTGGTTATCGTCAGCGACAATGAGAAACAGCAATACATCGCTGCGTTCGACAAACAAACAGGCAAGCAGGTCTGGAGGACGAATCGGGACCTCGGTGGGAGAGGACAGCCACAGCAACGATCAGGATGGGCCACGCCATTTGTTTGGCGGCACGCGCAGCGCACAGAGATCGTCGCAGTTGGACCAGGAGAGGTTATTAGTTACGACCTGGCAGGAAAAGAAGTGTGGCGTATGTCGGGAATGTCAGCGACGCCTATTCCAACGCCCTTCGCTTATGAGGGGTTGCTCTATATTAATGGTGGTCGAGGACGTCCGTTATTCGCGATTCGTCCGGGCGCCGTAGGCGACATTTCTTTAGGAAAAGATCAGACCTCGAATGAGTATGTCGTTTGGTCGCAAGCGCGCGGTGGGACTTATCTGCCGTCGCCCGTAGCTTATGACGGCGCCGTTTACACACTGACTGAGACCGGCATTCTGAACCGCTTTGACGCCAAGAGCGGAGAGCAGACTTACAAGACACGGATCGACCCGATGGCAACGGCTTTCACGACCTCGCCCTGGGCCTACAACGGCAAGTTGTACTGCCTGAGCGAGGAGGGCCAGACGTTCGTGATCGCAACTGGCGAGGAGTTCCGGTTGTTGCACGTGAATGCACTAGACGATATGGCGCAGGCATCGCCAGCTCTGGTGGGCGACCGCTTGTTGATACGAACGGAACAGCGGCTCTATTCAATCCGCCGCAAAATGTAGTTTTTTGGTAGGTAGCGGGACGAGCCGCTGATGCGTTGTTGGGCAGACATTCGAGTCTGGTCGAAAGCCGGCCGTTGTCGCGTCCCTTAATCATTTGGAGCTAATAAGATGAGCGACCGCAAATATCGTCAGCGCGGCTATATGGACAGCAATCGCGAGTCGCAGAAACCAGCGCCGCAATCGAAGCCGCAATCACCCCGGGATCGTGAAGGCCCCCGCTCGCCAAGAATGATGGCATTTAACGAGACGGTGAACTGCGCAGCGTGCGGGACAAAGGCCCCACCGAACATCAATGTCGACAGCTCTTGCCCAAAGTGCAACGCTGACCTCCACACCTGTCGCCAGTGCACATATTTCGATCCCAGCGCCCGCTTAGAGTGTAGTAAATCAATCCCCGCGCGGATAGTGAACAAACACGCGCGCAACACGTGCGAACTTTTCGCGGCTCGAATTGTAGTTGAGCGCGAAACTTCGTCAGGGCCTCCGACGGATGCCCGTCAGGCGTTCGCGAAGCTGTTCAAGAAGTGAAATGTCTCGGATGTTGTGACTGCAGCAGCGTCGTTGTGTCTTGCGTGGTGAGAGAAGAGTGGTCTTCGCTTGTTTAATACTCAACGTTTTTGTCTTTCGATTGTCCATCCCACAACGCCTCGCATCGCCACATCGCCCTTTAACATTAAGGCGTTGCTTACCGGACCGCTTCCTGTATAGCGAAATACGATATCCCGAAAAAGATTCTTCTCGTTGACATACGCGATAAACCCCGGCGTGCCTCCGCCGCCCACATCCTCGCAGAGAATATTTTCGAGCGTGATATTGGAAGGGCCATCAAGGTAAATGCACGTTTGCCCGGTGCGTGACACCTTAACATTCCGAATCGTTACGTTAGAGATGCCGAAAACATAGAGAGCGTTCGATAATTTATTGGTAACTGTCTCTTCCCATCCACCGCGCCCGCCAATGATCGTTCCATCTTCAACCAGAACATTGCCTGCCAGCTTAGTCGCAGAAGCCTGAACAACTACTCCATTTCCGGTTGTTGACTGCACGCTGCCACGATGGTCTATATAGAACCGTCTCAGAATATTATTGGTGTTTCGATCCTTCTCACCGTTAGGCTCAAAATCAATTGAGGTATTTCCTGGCCCTCCTGCCTGGCCCGGATCGATGACCCAAATATCCTCGAACAGCACTCGATCGCAATTCACGCAGGCGAGTGACTGCGAAGCCACCCGCGTCATAAGAATATGACGCGCTACGGAGCGCAAGGCGTAATTTCCAGTAAACCCCGCCCCACCGTATTGCAGGCCAATCGAATGGGTCTCATTTAGCCATACGTTCTCAACCAGGCAGTCAACACAGTTTCCTAATTCGACGGCCTGTGGGGCTGAGTTGAAGGGCTTTCCGTCAACCCCCTGGATCTTAAGGTCGCGGATGGTCAGGCGTTCGTCTTTCGCTTCGTTTGCGAGACTGCCGTTGTACCTTCCAATTACTCCCCACTGTTTTGGATAAGACGATTCGCGGATCACCGAAGTCCAGCCTGAGCCGCGAATCGTAGCGCCTTCTCTTAATCGGATCGGCATCCTCTCGGTTGCAGGCCTGATGGTTGTGTTTGCGCTGATCGTTAAGATGTTGTCTTGTTCGATAATCGCGGGAGTCAAGAGATCCCCGTTACCCTTGACAATAATCTCAACTCGCTCGCCTTTTTGACATTCATTGATCTTCTGTCCGTAGTCGCCGCTGTTAACCAAACAAGTGTTCTTAATTGTTGGGCGTTTAGGTATAGGTAAAGGATTGAGCGTGCGGCGCGGCCATGGCGTCCCTGTTGGCGTAGGAGATGGCAGTACATTTGTCAGAGCTTCAGGCTGTGGTGAGAGACTCTGCTTGAAGTCGTAATTAGGTACTGTGAGATACAGAATTGTCAGGACAAGTAATAACAGGTGCATTTAGTTCCTCGACGATGCTAAAGCCAGATGGTGTTTAAGGCCCTTGCGGGCGCGGTGGCCTTTTATCTGGAGGAACGGCCAGTGGAATATCGCCGTCATCGATCAGATTGTCTTGCGATTCATTCCTTTGCGATCCCCCGCGCAGTAAGGGTGGCAGCCTGGGAGTCGGGATCCTGACGGTTGCGATTGGATCAGTGCGGCGCAGGATTGCTCCGCCCCGTCCGGCAATCCAGACGTTGGAGCCCCCACGATAAGCGACCGAGAACAACGAGGCGCTGGTAATCGAAGGTTGAATGGCCCACGTCTGGCCGGCATCATTACTGTGCAGAATTCGTCCCTGCTCGCCTGTTACAAGAACATCGTTACGATCCAGCACTGACACGGCGAAGAGAGCAGTTTTGACCCCACTTTCAAGATCTTTCCACGTAGCGCCGCCGTCATCTGTGCGCAAAATGATTCCGCGCGCACCAACGATGTAGCCGCGCTCAGCGTCGGCAAAAGTCACCGCATATAGCCATTCTCTCAAATTCTGATCGACCCGCTTCCAGGTCTCGCCACCATTCTGCGTGCGTAATATTGTCCCATTCGATCCAACCGCAACTCCTCGCAGGTCGTCGGTAAAGGCGACATCTTCGAGCCAGTTAAAAGTATTGCTGCGTTGCGAGTGCCAGCTCTGGCCGCCATCTTCCGTTCGCAGAATCGCCCCTCGAGCGCCCACAATCCATCCCTGCTCGAGCGAGATGAATTCAATCCCCAGGAGATCTTCCGGCACTTCGGTCTTGACCGCCTTCCAGGTCACGCCGCCGTTGTCAGAATGCAAGATGGTCCCCTTTTCACCGACAATCCATCCGAGCTTGTCATTCAGAAACTTGACCGCATTCAAGCGAGCGGTTGTCCCGGATGGCCTGACCGTCCAGTTCCGACCACCCGAACTTGTAAAAAGAATCCGGCCTCGGGAACCGACTGCCCACCCGCGCGAGTTATCAAGGAAGAAGATCTGCGAAAGATCATCTCGCCCCCCTTCCGTTAATCGCTGCCAGGTAAGCCCACCGTCCTCAGTCCTAAGGACCAATCCATCCGCACCTGCCGACCAACCAAGACTTTCATCGGCGAAGTAAACTGTTACCAGACGCGGATTGGTCCTAACATTGACTGGTAACCAGATATTGCCGCCATCGCCAGTTGTGAGCACCACGCCGCTATCGCCCGTGGCCCAACCATGCTTATCATCTGCAAAGCAGACAGAGAAAAGATCGGTTGTGACGAGAGGATTGAGCGGTCGCCAGCTTATGCCTCGATCGATGCTTTCCAGGATCGTCCCATGGTAGCCGACCGCCATGGCGCGGTTGGCTGAAGCGAACGCCACACCCGTTAACACAGTCTTGACGTCGCTCGCCCGATGTTTCCATTCGACACCACCATTGTCAGTAACGAGAATTGTTCCTTTGGAGCCGACGGCGATCCCGGTTTTCTTATCAGTAAAGGCAACGCCAAAGAGGTGGGCGGAACTTGAAGACCGTTGTGCTTTCCACGAAATGCCCCCGTCCGTAGTAGCCACGATGGCTCCAAACGATCCCACCGACCAACCAGAGAGCGGATCATCCGGCGCGAAGGTAACGGCGAAAAGGTGATCACGAGTTCCTGTGACTCTTTGCACCCAGTTCTTCCCGCCATTGCGCGTTGTTAAGATCACTCCGCGGGCGCCGGAGATCACCGCACGCGACCGGCTGCGCACATACAAACTGTAGAGAGTGGTCTTTGCCGGAGACATTTGCTCGCGCCACGAGTACCCGCCGTCCTCACTGCGGAGGATCGCCCCATCAGCGCCTACGGCCCATCCGTGCGACTTGTCAGCAGCAAAGTTGACTGCGTTGACTGTGTTGCCCTGCGGTAGGGGATTCTGCCATTCCCAGCCGCGCAGGTGGTCCTGCGCTGAACTCGGAGAGGCTGCAAAGATCATGAGATAGAGTAAGAGGAGAGACTTACTCTTCAACCCAAGCCTGTGAGCCCATGCGGAGGAGATTTTTCGTGTGAAGGTGAACGGCATTGTTAATCGATCGTTGTAAAGAACTGATTTATGACTATTCGACCACACCAATCTGGTCGACCGCTGCCTGAAGGATCTCTTCGGCGACAATCCCGGTCGAGGCGATTCGCCGCGCGGCAAAATCCGCGGCCTCCTGGATAACGTGTCCCGCATGACCGGGGGTCCACTCCCAGGTAACCTGGTGCCGGCTTGCCGCCTTATCGAGACGCTCCCACCATTCATGATTGGCTTTGCGCCGAAAGTTTCCCTTCATCGTTTCCACCACGTAGCGGGAGTCGCTAAACAGATGGACGCGACACGGCTGGCGCAAGGCTTCGAGGCCGATCGCGGCGGCTACGATCTCAGCCTGTTGATTCGTAGCGTGGCCGAGATAGGAACCGACAGCGCGCCAGATGCCACGATAACCCAGTAAGGCAACCGCCGCAGCGCGTGTCTCCGCCCGTCCGTTTCCCAGACTAGAGCCATCGCTGAAGATCTTCACCTCTTTTAGAGGGCGGGATCTTCGCTCTGTCGCTAATGAACTAACCATGTTAAATTTTTGCCTCCGCTATTCTAAGCGCAAGCTAGTTGAATTCAAACCCGGAGGCCGTTGGGGTGGGGCCCTCCGTAGCTCGCGCTGAAAGACTTCTTCGGCGGTCAAGAGTGGCCACACACACGGAGGGCCACCCCTACAAATGGCGAGAGTATCCACTGACTTTGAACTATGTTAGGGTAAACGCCACGTCCCGTTGGCTCTGATTAGCGATGCCGAACGTCTCGAAGTTCCCATTATTAAAGAGCAGTACAAAGCTTGTCGTCCTTGGCTCTCGGCAACTCTATCGTAATCCCGGCCGCGCTAGCATTCTGTTGAGAATGACCTTTTGGGTCGGCGCCCTATCGCTAATGGCGAAGGTTCTGCCCTTACCTAAAGCACTAAAATTGTTGCGACCACTGCGAAAATCGCCGCCGCAGAGACTCGAGCGCCTCTCAGCCCTCGAGATGGCCGCCATCCTTGACAGTCTGTTAAGCAGAAAACTCCTGTTTCTCCAACCAGTATGTTGGAAGCGGGCGGCAATCCTTCACCGCTTTCTAGCCCTTGGTGGAACTGAAAGTAAGATTGTTTTTGGTTTGCGAAGTGACGCGAACGGATTATTGAGTGGTCATGCATGGTTAGAAGCCGGCGGGGAACCCATCCTCGAATCCGAGACGCCAAATTACACCATCACCTATTGTTTTCCCTCTAACGAAGTTTTCAAAATGGAATTGACCTCTCTCGAAAACGAAACAAAAAGCCCTCAGTAAAAGCAACAAGGGAGAGGTTACAGCACCTCTCCCTTGAGTTGACCGGATCAGTTGAACAGAGTCTCTACGGCAGAACCTCCATATTCACAAAGAACCTGAAAGTTCCCGTCTGTTGAATGCCTAGCAGGAAGCGCACATCGATGCTGTCCCCATTAGCCAGGGGAGTACCCAGCGTAATTGTGCCGGCGGAAAGGCTCCCATTAAAGCCGCTACCGTTCGGTTGGCTCGGCGGTTGTTCCAGGGTTGTGCCCTGCACCGTTACGTTGGAAGTTCCCACGCCACATGGAGCCCGATCCACAGTGACTACTACAGCGGTGGAGGTTCTCGGTCTCAGATCGGCGATACCGGAGGGCGCGGGGAATGTTGTCAGATCGATAACGCGGAAACGCAATCGGGTGATCGAGGCGCCGGTATTGTTGGTAAAGGTACGCCGAATGTCGAGAGTGCCAAAGGTCGAGTTATTTGCCGGATCGGAAGTGAAATCTCTTACACGGTTCGGAGGGCTGGGGGACCCTACACAAGGATCGAGCAGCGTTGCGGGTACCAGAGCGTTACGTTGTATTGGGCTTGATAAATTCTCCGGCCCGGGCGCCCCAAGTCGTTGTCCTGCCCCGGCTGACGTTCCGTTCGTGTCAACAAAGATGAAATCAGCGGCATTGTTATCTGTGTCTTTGGGCGTAGAGATCGTACAGGCGCCAGGTGTGGTGATGCTTCCGCTCTTACCACAGTTATCGCGATAGAATGAATAATCGATCGAGAACGGTGTCAATGCAGGATACCCGGTGCCCTCTTTATAAAGCGTGTTAGCTTCACTTGTAGAGCCTACGGCGTCCAACCGGTTCGCCAATGTGAAATTGACTGGGTTCGAAGTCTGGAACAGTGCGATTCCGGCGTTATCCGGAATATCGGTTGTATAGGTTGCGTCTCCGGTAGCAGTGGTGCCGTTACCTGCCGGATAAGAGGCAAGAGAATAACCAACCGAGTTCACGCAAAGGTAATGCCCACGGGCGGGAATAACTGTGCCGTTAGGAATGACACAGCGAGCGACTCCGTTCGAGGCCGCTATTGCGAAGCCACTGGAACCGTCGTCAGCCGCGACAGTCAGGTCGGCGCCCGAGTTATTATAGATCTCGATGAATTCATCGTTTGCGCCATTTGGCCCACGCACGCGAAACTCACTGATCAGCAAAGAACCCGCCGGCAATAATACAGCCGATTCGGTTACCTTCTTGTCGCGTCCACGACCATTGTCGCTCATTCCCTTCTCCTGAGCCGGTACTGTCGCCGATGACAAGAAAAACGTCAGCCCCAGAAACAAGGTAACGCTGAAACCAATTCCCTTTTGCATTCAATTCCTCCTTAAGCGAAAGTGCAACCGACCGGGCGATGAACAGTTGCGCATGGGCATTGCCGATTGGGACCAGTTAGGTGAGTTGGGCCATCAACCGGCGCATTTGTGATCCTGTTTCCAGGTACGGCAAGCATTTGATTTGAGATTCGTTACGCCACTTAGATAGACCACAGAACATCGAGGCGAGCTAGCGAACCTGATATTAACGGCCCAGCCAGTTACCGTCAACAACTCTTTCAGGAGTCGGTTCTCACAAGCTTACTCATCTCTAAACGTTTCACAAGCCTTCCGATGGACAGATGGGCATGCTCCTGAGTGACTTCATAAGTGGCTTCGATCTCCGACGCAATTTCTGCCGCTGACTTTCGTTGTTCAAGCGAACGCCAGATTAGAGTCGCAGTCTCATTCAGCCGGTAATAGCGCTTGGTATTAAGATCGACAAGGATCCCTTCGCCACCTTCAAAATCAGTAAAAACGACGTGTTCACACGGAATGAATGTTGAAGTCATGATCTAATTTCCTGATTGAGGACTGGTAGCGGCCGGGCGTGTTCTTTAAACGCCGGTACTGCAAGCCACGGTAGTTTGCCGAATGTCTTCAGGCAAAAAAGACAGGGGGAGGCTGAATATAGATCTGCTTGCGCTTCGTACGCAGGCAGCGTTGCCAGGTGCGCGCGACGCGTTTCCAGTTGCGCCGCCGCCAGATTGCGAAGCCGGACATAGCCTGCGGCGAAACTCTCCTCGTTGAGGTCGGCAACGACGTCACGGTCACCATTGGCCCCACGAAAGCCCGAGAGGTTACAACACAGCGATAAGCGTCCCTGATAGTCAATGTTGCCACCAACGCCCGCGAGAGGCTTGCACGGGGCAGCGGGATCGATGTTGAAGTAACCAACGTCAATTCCGATCTTCATCCTGAAAATGGCCGCCAGGCTGGTTATTTCCTGTTCAGCTTCGCGTCGCTCGTCGAGACTCAACGCCAAATCCTCGACACTCGCTTCCGATGTCGGCATCAGATGTCCAAAACTGAGGCCGGCGGCGCCCATACGCGCGGCAAACATAGCAATCTGTTCGAGTTGTTTGAAAGTATCGCGCCGAATCCCAACTTTGAAGATGAACGGCAGTCCACTAGCGTAGCAGCGCGTAAACGCTCGCACGAGCCTGACAAACGAGCCACCTCCCCGCCACCGGTCGTGATCTTTTTGCGTAACACCGTCAAGGCTGAACGCAACATGGGTGAGGTGCTGGCGATGGCTTACCAGAACCGGCCAGATCCTTTCAAAGTGCCATCCATTGGTTACAAAACTCGTACTCAGATTGTGCGCGCCAACGAGCTCCAGGACCGTTGCAAACTCGGGGTGCAATGACGGTTCGCCACCTGTAAAACTAACCTCGGTAAGATGCATCACTGTACCCGCTTCACCGAGAATGCGATCAAGGAGCTCGAGCTGAAAAAATTGGGCGGGAGAGTTATAGAGCGCATCGTCATCACGCAAGCAATACGCGCAGTGAAGATTGCAGATATTAGTCAACTCAATCGTGAGTCGTGGGCCGGAATCAGCAGCCGCCTGCTTTGCTTTCATTGGTCTTCTCAATAATGGAGTTAAGCAGGTTCAAAGTGACATCAGGGTTCTCAAGAAGATCAGCGCCGAGGAAAAGATCGAAAGCAGTGCTTTGTTTTACCAGCGCCGCAATCACCCCGACATAGTCCTTCGCTACAGGCTTGTCATAGCAGGCCCAGGGGCATAGTTTCAACAGACGGGTCATCGCTTCGTACTCAGTAACTTTCTGAAAACTGCTCTTGTCCGCTTTGACGATCCTAAGAAAGAGCAGTACTTCAGGTATCGAGCTTGACGCCAGGCGATCTGGAAAATAATCCTGAGGAGCCAGGGCTAACTTTGCCTTCGAAGCGACGGTAGTCATTACAGGACTGGCAAGCCGTGCCGCTTCAATGCTTGTTTGCGTTAAGGCGAATACTCGCCTGACGCCCCGGGCTTCAACTCCCCGTTCACAGCCACTCAAAAGAATTACGTCGTCGGATAGATAGCCCCAGCCAGCGCTGACCAATTGCAACGTAATCGTAGACTTTCCGCTCCCCGATGGACCAATGCACAGCGCCGTTGTTCCGTCAGGAGCTACCAGACCGCCGCTGTGAATCTCAAATACACCGCAGCGGCGCAGTGCTGCCGATACTCCGTAAGAGATGATCTGCGCTTGCGTTTCCGAGTCCAGACTCAACGGCTTGTTGAGCCAAATATCGGCTACGGGGCGAGTACTGCGGATAACGACAACCGATCCTGAGATGGCAAGATAGAAGGTTTCTCCGTCAGTGCTGCAACTGGCGCCATTAGCAATGTCGAAACTCTCTAACTCCGGAGAGATGGGGGAAGGGTAAGAACCGTGCCTGATCCGTATCGAGGAATCCGGCGAGTCTGTCAATGACGGTATGGGACTGAATAACCAGCCGCTAAAAAGAGCCCGGATCGCACCAGCAGACTCTTTGTCAAGAGCTTCTATCTGGAGCGAGCGACCAGCGATGGTATAGGCCATCTCCATGGATGGTGGCTCAGTAGCGGCAGGCAACACCTAACCGGTAGATCCACTATCAACGGCCTGGAAAAACGTGGTTGCTTCGAGGACATCCACCGGAACTGAAAGCTCCGGCTCGACAAACTTCTTTTTCGTTACGGCCTCAGTCATTTCGGCCGCTTCCTGAGCGGCGATCCCCTCGCCCTGTCGCGGCTTATCAATGATCTCTTGGTTATTGGTCAACTGTCTCACCTCCTGTATGCGATAACTAAAGCTGGTTATAGGGCGAACGTGTTCAAAAAATTCTGCTCGAAAGCTCAGTTGTTGGCGCCACTGTCACTTTTCAAGTTCTCACCGGTCGCGCCCACCAGTGTGATTCGAAATGCCCTCCGGTCGAGGCGCTGTAGATCTGCCCGCACATACAGACGCGCATTTGGAGAAATTAGCAGAAACGCATCTTCCAACGGCATCTTGTTGATGTTCACATCGACGAGTTCGGTCCCATCCTCTTTCATCTCGAACGGAATGCCAAGCTCGCTGGCAATTTTATGAAGGACCACTGATAGTGGCTGCTGCTTAGCTCTTACAGTCAAGTTGTTGTTTTCAAAAGCTACTCGAAGTGACTCGTCCTCTTTCGCGGGCGCCCCAAAGTCCTCCGTGTGACCCTCGATAAACAAAACCTCCGAACTGCCTTTTACCACCTCGTTAGTACCGGGTGGGGGATCCTCGTAGCCATAAAGGTAGACGCCAACAGCGCGCGGCGGAGCTCCGGGAGCCGAGTTGACCTCATAGTCGATATAGACAGCCGGGGCTAACTGGTTTAAGGATGGTTCGAGTGCGAGGTCTTCAAACTCGACATTAGTAATCTGTTCCTTGAGTGAAGGTCCAACAAGAACCTTCGCCCCGAGGCCCTTCGAGAGTTCTCGCGCAATCCTGGCAAGCGGCGTCCCCGCTGCCTTAATAGAGAGGGTCTGCATGCCTTTCGTGGATACCTTTATCGAAAAAGGCGGGTCGGCCGATTTTCGTTTTGCGGATTGCTGCGGCGCCTTCTGTGCCCCGGCGAGAACAATTGGAACTGTTAGCAACAGCGCAGTGCAGGCTTGTAAAAGATTCGAGCGATGATGCATCAAAAGATTCGTTGGTCCAAAGCTGGATATTCGTTTAGTCTCGGGGCGCTCTGAAGAAACGCAACTTAACACGCAGTTAGTTAAACGTCAATGACATCTTCTTTCTGCATCACTCGAACCGGGCGCTTCCTTGTAATCCGGCAGCAAAGAGTCTGAAGGGTCGCAGCAAGTAATAGACAGATCTCAGCGCATACGGTAAGGGGATTATCCCCAGATCGGCATCGGTAGGCGTTATAGCAAAACGGCAATAGCGTATTCGCGAGCTAAGGTTCCCGTGGGTGCGCAGGTTGAAGATTAACGTTCGGCCTACTCCTGCTGGATGTTGCGTGGTCTGGTTGAACAGTCGTGCCATAACCTCGTCCGCAAGACTTTCTATTGCTCGATCGTTAATGACTACATTGCCTACCGGATCCGGCACAGGCACACCCAGAAGACTCTCTGCAAGATAAAGGCCCAGACCCAACATTCGTTCGTGGCCGGCTAACTGTGCCCTCTCAAGTATCCGCTGCCAGTTCAGCTCGCTTGCTTTCATCAACTCTGCGACGTCACAGATCCAGGCGAGTCGCTCCCAGAGGTGCTTGGCCCCATGAACACACAGCGCGATCAGGAGGTCTTCGGGGGCCAAAGTTCGAAACCTCTTGTCATTCAATGTCAAAGGCTGAAGGCGATCCCAGAACTGTTCCGCCCCCAGCCCGGGAGCGAATTGCTCGGAAGCCACTTCCCAATGTAGTTCGACCAACAAGCGGCCGCCCTCGCGGGTTAAGGGGATATTGTGCTGCGAGCGCAGTAGAAACTTCTCACCTGGCCCATTCCAGGCCGGATGGCATTGGTAGCCCATCCGAATCAGAACATCCCTGGCGCGCAAAACTTCTTGTCTCCTCAGCATAACGTCGAGATCGACATAGCGCCGCAAGGCGCCGTCACCATAAGCAACCGCAGCGAGCGCAGGTCCTTTATATGGTATTGCTTCAATCCCCGAGCCCTCGAGAGCCGTAATTACCTCGCCAAGCTCAGCGGTTAAATAAAGATTGCGGGCTGCGTTGTCCTGATATTGATGTTTGAGCCAGGTCAGTTTTTCAGCCGGGACGGCGGTAGCGGCAGCAGCGTTAAGGTTAATGTACAGAAGTGGCAGCAGAGCGTGGCGGCGAGCGAGAGTGAAAAGACGTTCCCAATCGATCTCTTGTCCGAGAAGTTCACGAATACGCGCCGTAGTCGACGTAGATGGCTGAGTTCGGGCACAACAAAGTAGAAGCTCAGCTTCTTTCGCGTGGCGCTCACGGTTATTTGGTTTTACCTTAAGTCTGTATCGAATGGCTGGAAGTCCTTAATCATTCACCTTGAGCACTGCGAGAAACGCTTCCTGAGGAATCTCGACGCGCCCAACTTTCTTCATGCGCTTCTTGCCTTCCTTCTGCTTCTCGAGAAGTTTGCGTTTGCGTGTTATATCTCCGCCGTAACATTTTGCGATGACGTTTTTGCCTAGCGCCTTGACGGTCTCCCGCGCAATCACTTTGTTTCCGATCGCGGCCTGAATTGGCACTTCGAAGAGTTGGCGAGGAATAAGTTGTTTCATCTTTTCCGCCAGGGCCCGCCCACGCGCCATGGCTGTGCCGCGATGCAGGATTAGTGAAAGCGCATCCACGGGCTCGCCTGCTACAACAATGTCAAGCTTAACGAGATCGCTTTCCCAGTAACCTGCCAAGTTGTAATCGAGCGAAGCGTAGCCGCGCGAAACAGACTTCAAACGATCGTAGAAGTCGAGCACGATTTCGTTCAGTGGTAGTTCGTAGGTAAGCATCACTCGGTTGGCGGAGATGTATTCAAATCCCTTCTGCACGCCGCGCTTCTCCTCCAGCAGCGGCAGAATGCCACCAAGATAATCGTCCGTGGTGAGAATCGTTGCGCGAATCACAGGCTCTTCGATCTTTGCAATGCGTCCAGGGTCAGGCATTTTCGAAGGGGAATCGATGTCGATCGTCTGGCCGTCGGTGGTGGTGATCTGGTAGCGAACGCCGGGAGCTGTCGTTATCAGATCGAGATTGAATTCCCGCTCGAGCCGTTCCTGTACGATCTCCATGTGAAGTAATCCCAAAAACCCGCAGCGAAAGCCAAAGCCGAGGGCCGTCGAGGTCTCGGGCTCATAGAAAAATGAAGCATCGTTGAGGCGAAGCTTGTCGAGTGCATCGCGCAGTTCTTCATACTGATTCGAATCGACCGGATAAAGTCCCGCGAAGACCATTGGCTTGATCTCCTGAAACCCGGGGAACGGTTCGGCGGTCGGGCGGGCTGCTTCCGTGATCGTATCGCCAATCTGAACATCCGCGACTGCCTTGATAGCAGCAGTGAGAAATCCCACCTCACCGACGCTCAAAGAGTTAATTGGCGTTGGGCGCGGACGATTTACACCCAGGGCTTCCACTTGATAGTCACGACCCGTATTGACGAATCGGATCTTCATTCCCGGCTTAATGGTGCCATCAATCACACGAAACAGGACGATCACACCGCGATACGAGTCGTACCAGGAATCGAAAATCAGCGCCTTCAACGGAGCTTGCGGATCGCCTTTTGGTGGAGGCACATCACGCACAATTGCTTCCAAAACTTCAGCTACGCCTTCACCCGTCTTGGCGCTTGTAAATACGGCGTTGTGAGTTTCGAGTCCAATTAGGTGTTCGATCTGTTCGATGGCTTTTTGCGGTTCGGCGCCCGGCAGGTCGATCTTATTGATCACGGGAATCAGTTCGAGGTTGTTATCGATTGCAAGGTAGGTGTTGGCCAGAGTTTGGGCTTCGACACCCTGAGAAGCGTCAACAACCAGCAAGGCGCCCTCGCAGGCGGATAGCGAACGAGAGACTTCGTAGGAAAAGTCCACGTGTCCCGGAGTATCAATGAGGTTCAGGACATATTGTTTTCCATCCTGCGCGGTGTAATCGAGACGCACTGCGTGGGATTTGATTGTTATGCCCCGCTCGCGCTCGAGGTCCATATCGTCAAGCACCTGCTCAGACATCTCTCGTTCGGACAACGCACCGGTGTGTTCGAGCAGTCGATCGGCAAGAGTTGATTTGCCGTGATCGATATGCGCGATGATGGAAAAATTTCTAATGCGCATTGTTGGTCCGTGGTCAGCTGTTAGATTTTAGATTTTTGATTTTAGATTTTTGATTTCTATTCTCGGGTGCTTTTGCACTTTTGTGCTTGTCAAGTCTCGAAGTCCACAGGTCCAACGCACCAAAAAGTCAAAGGCCAAAGCTCAAAGGCCAAAGCTCAAAGACCAAAGGCCAAAGACCAAAACAAAGGCCAAAGACCAAACAACGGACCACTGACCACTGACCACTGACCATTACTTAATCTAAATTTGCTTCGACGTAGGCGCGCGCTTTCTCCGGAGTGTCGATCTGCTTAATGAAATCCGCGTTATTGAAGACCCAGACGATATGATTCTTCATAAACTTTTCATTCTCGGGAGTCGACCCGTCCAAAAGACCTATCTTCTTCATCACCCGCTTCATTAACCCCTGGTCGCCCGATGTTGCAGCAGCCTGGAAGAGCTTATGCTTGTCGTCATTAGACATCGAAGAGGATACCTCATCCGAGCTGTCGGAACGCGGCGTCTCCCTGCTCACATTCTTGTTTGACTCAACAGGCTCTTCCTCGCTGTTTGAATTGCTATTCATATTGGTGTTGGTATACACGTCGCGATTTGAGTTTTCGTTGGGGGTTCGCTCCCAAATGTAATAACCAACACCCGCTGCAACGATTAGGATAACTAGACCTAAACAGCCCACCGCGCCGCAGCCAATGGCAATCTTTTGGTTTTTCGTCATTATTCTCCTCTTAGATTAGGTGGATTATGCGTCTCCTCGTCCTAACGACGAGCTTTCATCCAGGCAATCAATTGTTCGAGTCGGTTGCGCATATTCCCGGCGCTGTCTCGATGAATGTGGCCATGTCCGGGCAAGACCCATTCGAAATCATACTCGATCAGCCTTTTCATCGAGCGCGTTTGTTCCGGCCAGGAGTACCAACAGGCGCCGCGAAAAGCGGTAAGTGTCTCGCGTCCGGGTGACCAGGCAAGGTGGTCGCCGGTGAACAGAAACTTGTTCTTATAAAGAAGAACCATATGCCCACGGGTATGACCGGGAGTTGGGATCGCCACCAGATCATTGTCGAGACGCACCACTTTCTCACCTTTGATTACGCGCTCGATCCCAAGTGTTGCCGCGCCATCGTCCGCATGCATAATGCGCTGGGCCCCGAATCTTGCAGCATAGAGGCGGTGATCGGCGATGTCATCCTTATGCGTCAAAAACATCTTCTTCACGCCGCCCATCTGCTCGATTCTTTTTACTAGTTGACTGGCAAATCGAGGTGAATCGACCAGCACATTTCCCCCGGTGGCATCAGGACGCACGATCAGATAACTCCAGCCTCCGAAACTGGACTCAGCAGTAAAGCCGCAGAAGTAAACGTTCTCGGCTATCAGTAGCGGGAAGGCATCGACGCCGATCCGCACATCATGTTTCTCAGTGGTGCCGATCGAGCCAGTGGGGCAGGCTACCAGCGCCATCAACGCCAGTCGCGTCTGTTCTTCGGTCTCTGGTTGCTGGTAAACGCTCGATTGCTCTCCGTGGTCGCGAAATGTTTCGGGAGCGAGCTCACTACAGGTATCACAGTTGATACAGGAAGAGTCGATAAAGAAGTCTCCAGGGACATTTTCGGGCAATCGCTTTTGTACATTCGCCATGTTCGCTCAAACCTTAGTTTCCGATAATGGCGTAATGCGAAAGGCTATTCAAGTTGGCATGCGTCCGATCGAAAACAGGCGTGCTACCTGGGCCGGAAAGATGGTAAACTACCGAGCTATCCCCAGGTTCCGTACAAAGGCTTTTCAACTCTCTCCCGATCTTCCATATTGTTTTCGCCGCACGGAAGCGCGCAGTCACTCATCAGCATGCAACCGAGCGACCTTTGATCCCGAAAGAAGGTCTTGAGATGGATATCCCGCAAGTTATTGCCGGCAGATTCCGGATCGAGTGCAAAATCGGTACGGGCGGTATGGGCACAGTTTATCGCGCCAAGCAGCTTGGGCTCGAACGACCCGTTGCCGTCAAGATCATAAAACCAGAGTTTGCCGCCGATCCCAACGTCGCCGAGCGCTTCATGCGCGAAGCCCGCACTATGGCCCGCCTGCGTCACCGTCATGCGGCCATGATCTTTGACGCCGGAACCCTCTGCGACGGGCGTCACTTCATCATTATGGAGTTCGTCGATGGGTTGACGCTCTCACAGGTGATGGTGCGACAGGGCCCATTGCCCGCGGAACAGGCGGTCAGGATCGCGATTGAGATCTGCGACGTTTTGGAGGAAGCCCATCAACTCGGCATCATCCATCGCGACTTGAAGCCTTCCAACATCATGTTGAATGATCGTGGTGCTTGTGTGCTGGATTTCGGCGTCGCCAAGGTACTGGCCAATCCGACAGAGTCAACGGCAACTTACGCCAGCACTGGGTCGGGACAGATCGTGGGTACGCCCCGCTATATGTCGCCGGAACAGTGCCTGGGCCAACCAGTGGGAGCTCGCAGCGACCTTTATAGCCTTGGCGTGCTGCTTTATGAGATGCTTGCGGGACGCCCGCCTTTTATTGATTCCCTGCCGTCGGCAATGATGGTCAAGCAGGCAACAGCGCCGCCGCCGCCATTGCCGCAACTGAGAAAAGGGATTCCTCGCTCACTTGCTCTCGCAGTTCACACGTTGCTGGCAAAGCGTCCTGCTGACAGACCCGGAACGGCTGCTGAAGCCCGCCGTGTGTTGGAGCGCAGTTTGTCTCGTCCCCAAAGCATCCTGCATGAAGTCGAGCCTCTCGCTGCTACTGTCGCCACCGCAGCCGGACGAAACAGCACTCTTTTTCGGCTGGCTGCTCCGCTCGCCATGGTCGTGGCGCTCGGTGCTTTGCTGCTTGTCTGGGGCAGCAGCGGCAAGACCGTTCAAAATGCATCGGCTGAATCTGAGGTTGCGGCGCCCGAAGTCAGTCAGAATGAAGAGGAAAGCTCCATCGCAAAGGAAAGGGTAAAGCCCTTGAGCGCAAAGGCGAGCAATACAAGATCAACGCTGTCGCTGGCGCAGGCTCGCAATATTGTAGGCGCTCTCGGTCATGGCACGATCGGTGATCTCAGGGTCCTCCAGACCGAGCGCGGATCGGCGGTCGTTGCAATTCATGAGGAGCGCGAACGGGGCACGACCCACTTCTTTCTGCTTAAGAAGCAGGGCCGGGCGTTTCGAGTTGTTGCCCGGGGGCCGCTTGATAGCGCTGACTTCCGGCATGCAGAGTGGAGCGCGGAAACTGTCGACGCTGACAGGGACGGCTTTCATGAGATAGTGTTCACGGGCCGAAACGCTGAAGGGAAACCCAATATCTCCCGGCTACTACTCTATGTACCAAACTCACGTGAGACTTATTCGCTATCAGTCGAGAGCGGGGGCGCGTCCGGTAAGCCGCGATTTGCCGTTTGGTCTCCAAACGCAGCATCGATTGAGAGCGCTCCATACCGGGTGGCGCTGCGCGAACGGATAAAGAAAACAGTACCCCGTAAACGCAACCGCTAAGTGAGGGTGGTTTTCTGAACTGCTGGAGGGAACGTACCACGTGTGAGTGGGTGTCATTGCTTGGTGTACGTAATATAATAGTGCCGCGGGGTGTCCAGTCATACGTTCAATAACTGAATCCTGCAACCCTAAGCGAGAAACCCCGGAACTGCGATTTGTGTACTTAGGTTTGGAGAGAGTAGATAAATGTTAGACAAGCTGCCGATCACACCTAATCGGCCCAAAATAGACATATACGGCGGTCGCGATCCGCGTGAGATTCCGGCTTATCGCCTTGCCGACGCTGCGTCATATCTGAGGGTTCCTAAGACAACCTTGCGGGCATGGGTAAAAGGAACCCATTACGGGACGGGAGATAATCGACGGTTCTTCAGGCCTGTGTTCTTCTTACCAGAACCAGACACTTCACCATTGCTGTCGTATACAAACTTAGTAGAAGCCTTCGTGCTTAGTAGTCTGCGCCGCAAGTACAAGATCGACCTCTACAAGATCAGGACAGCGATAACTTCGTTGCAGAAACGCTTTAACTCTCAACACCCGTTAGCCGAACACCAATTTCAAACCAATGGCGTTGACCTATTCGTTGAAGAATACGGCGAACTAATTAACGTAGGCCAAGGCGCTCAGCTCGCAATGAAGCAGATTCTGGAGGACTACCTTACTCGTGTCGAACATGATCCTTCTGGTAGGGCTGCTCGGCTGTATCCGTTTATCCGCCTAATTGGTGTTGAGCAACCTAGAAATGTCGTAATCAACCCTTACGTCTCTTTTGGCAAGCCTGTAATCTCAGGTACTGGTTTACCAACCCGCGTAGTTGCCGAGCGGTTCAAAGCGGGTGATTCGATTCCTCAAATAGCCGCCAACTATGGCCGCAAAGAAGAAGAAATCGACGACGCGATCCGATACGAACTTAGAATCGCTTGACCTCTACACCTTCTTCCTCGATCGCGCAACGGAAAGTGATGCTCTATACGAGGCCTTGAAAGCAAAAGGCGCGCGTGTTGAGAGGCACCGTGACTTTTACAAAGACGACGAAGATGATGCGGTATGGCTTCCAGAAGTCGCTTCTAAAGAATGGGTAGTTATCTCCCAGAACCAGTTCAACGAGCTGGAGAGGCAAGCCCTACGAAACGCGCGCGGGCGTGCTTTTCTGATAGTACACGCCGAAATGAAATGTGAAGACGAAGCAACGATGGTAACCGACACATTGCCCAAAATGCTCCGCATCCTGAAGGCCAACCCCGCGCCTTTTATCGCGAGAGTCTACAATCCAAAAAAGGTGCTCTTAACGTCAGCCAAGTTTAGAGCGCACTCGAAATTGTCACGTTAATGTTGTCCATTTCTGGGGGCTTTCAACAATCCCGATTCGCTTTCAACTTGCCGCTGCGAGGAAGGCATGCAAAGATGTTTGCGTTTGATCAGTCCCTAGAAATTCGCGCTTGCAAAACTCCATTAGTTCCCCTCGGCAATGACCCGCTCCCGCTTCGATCCAACAGCCTGCGATACAGTTACGGAATGCGTTAAGGAGATCGAGCAAGGTACAAACGCTGAACTCGTTATCGTTGTCCGAGCGCGCTCAGGAAACTACGCTCACGCTGACTATCTGTTCGGATTTCTACTTGCCTTTGCGGGTCTCAACTTTCTGCTCTTCTCTCCGATTGAATTTGGCCCTTTCTGGGTAGCGATCGATGTAGTGCTGCTTTTTCTTGCAGGGGCGCTCATCTCATCTCGTAGCGGTTTCTTGCGCCGCCTCTTTACAACCAGACGCTTTCGCGGCAATGGAGTGCGTACGGGTGCGGCGGCGATGTTCTACGAGGCGGGAATTGCAAACACAGATGCTGAACTGGGGATACTGATCTACCTGTCCCTGCTCGAGCGACAACTGGAACTCATAGCGGACCGCGGCGTTCTTAAAGCGATACCCGCTGTTGAATGGAACGAGCATCTCTTCGATCTGCACGAAGCCGGACAAACAGCGGATCTCAATCGCTTCCTGATTGCTCTACGAGGGTTCGGGGTCGTGCTGACAAAATATTTACCCGCGACGGATGAGAATCCGAATGAGTTACCTGATATGGCCCGATTCGAGCTGAAATGAGAATTCGCGCTGCATTCCCGCCCTCCTCCTTCGTCATCACCCCACGAATCGTTTGGGTCCTTGTCTTTCTGATTGCTTTTCAGCCAGAAGAGATACTGGCGCGGGTAGGTGGCGGACAATCGTATGGCGGCGGCAATGGAGGTGGCGGCGACGGCGATGGCGGAGCGATTATCTGGATCATATTCGAAGTGGTGCGTCTGCTTATTTATCTCACTATCGAATATCCGATGATCGGCATACCGCTCGACATAATCGTCCTGGGTGGCGTCATCTACTATTTCTCACGGGCTTCTCGATCCACCAAAGAAGGCTATTCATCGCTTTCATTACCCTCAACCACTTCTGATGTGGGGCCGCGGGGAGGCGGTTTCGCCAGAGAATTCGAACACCTGCGCAGGTTCGACCCGAACTTTTCTGAGATCGTCTTCATAGACTTCTGTTACGCGCTTTATGGCAAGGCCCAGACCGCCCGCGGCGGTGGCGCCAATGCGCTCGACCTCTTTTCGCCCTATTTAAGCGGGTCTGCCCGCAACGTCCTGTTGGAGCGCAACCCACCCGGACTCGCTGAAGTCAACGGCGTGATCGTTGGCGCGATGCAGATCGTCGACGTTAGCGGTCTCGAGTCTCCTGTCGTGCGCATTGGGATCATGTTTGAAACAAACTACACCGAACAGCTCAAGTCCGGCACAACGGAGATGACTTACTATGTTCGCGAGCGATGGGACCTCGAGCGCCGGCGTGACGTCCTCTCACCAACGCCGGCCGAGGCGACTGCGCTCCACTGTCCCCGCTGCGGCGCGGCCCTCCAGCGGGACACGATTGGCGCCTGCGCTTTCTGCGGAACCAAGATCGACAGCGGCGAGTTCCAGTGGTACGTGCGCGATGTTGTTCTTCTCAGCCGTGAACCAAGAGGTCCCTTACTAACTTCTGATGTGCCTGAGGTAGGAACAGACTACCCCTCGGTCGTGCAGCCGGGGTTCTCGTCAGTTCGTGCTGAGTTTGAGAAGAGCCATCCCGAATTTTCCTGGCAGCAGTTTCAGGAACTAGTGCGTCTTATCTTCAACGAATTGCAGGCCGCATGGTCCAGCCTTAACTGGGAACGTGCACGGCCCCATGAGACCGACAGCATTTTTCAGATGCATCAATACTGGATCGACGCCTATAAACGCCAGGGCTTACGCAATGTGGTGGATCAGTGCGCAATCACGGCCATTCAGCCCGTAAAGATTAAAGAGGACGCATTCTACAACTCTATTACTTTGCGCATCTGGGCGCAGGGTTACGATTACACCCAAAGAGCAGATGGAACCGTGGTAAGTGGTTCGAAGACTAAATTTCGCCGGTGGAGTGAGTACTGGACTTTCATTCGCAATCGAAATGCTCAACCACTGCCTGCCCGGGTCGATCTCAATTGTCCAAATTGTGGGGCTCCGCTGAAGGTCAATGTAACCGGCATTTGTGAATTTTGCGGGGGCAAAGTAACCTCTGGAGAGTTTGATTGGGTTCTGTCCCGCATCGAGCAGGACGAGTCGTATACCGGTTGAGCACCATGGATCTGGTAGTACTTGATTTGCAGAGGGCAATAGTGAAACGTATCCTTCTCGTCCTGTTGCTGGTATGGTCGTTTGTAGCGTCGCCGGCTCTTGTTTTTTCGCAACGTCCGGCGCGCCGACCCGTTGTTACCGGGCCACAGACCACCGAAGCCGCCGGCCGGCGGTTGCCGGAAGCGCAGTTTGTCAATCGCGTTTTTCCAAATGGGCTTGAAATAATTGTGCTTCCGGATCACTCGGTGCCTCTGGTTACTGTCGAGTTGGCAGTCAGAAATGGCTCTTACACCGAGCCCCCGGAGTTAAACGGCCTTTCTCATCTGTATGAGCACATGTTCTTCAAAGCCAACCGGGCAACCCTGAACCGCGAGGACTACCTGCAAACCATCGATCAGCTCGGCATAATCTATAACGGTCAAGCACAGGAAGAACTCGTAACCTACTACTTCACAACAACCACTCCAAATCTGTCGGTGGCCATGCGGTTTATGCGTGATGCCGTGCGTTATCCTCTCTTTGACGAAAAGCAATTCGAACAGGAACGCGAGGTTGTTCTGCGAGAACTGGATCGCCACGAGTCGAATCCCTACAGCTCTTTGAGCTCGGAGATGAATGATCGGCTCTTTTACAAGTATCCAAGTCGAAAACGGCCGGGTGGTACACGCGAAACTGTCGCGTCGGCAACAACCGACATGATGCGCCTGATTCAGCAGCGCTATTACGTGCCGAACAACTCGGCAATCGTTGTCACCGGCGACGTACATCCCGAAACAGTCTTCAATCAGGTACGCGACCTGTTTGGCGACTGGCCGCGAGCGGAAGATCCGTTCATTAAATTTCCTCCCGTGGAACACCCACCGCTCCAGAAGAGCGAGTCGGCGATTATTCGGCAGCCGATCCAAAATGTGGTGCTCAGCATCGGTTGGCACGGTCCTTCGATCGGCAAAGACGACGCGGCCACTTATGCGGCTGATGTTTTTTCATTCATTCTCCGGCAACCGGATTCACGCTTTCAACGTGCGCTGGTTGACTCGGGTCTGGTAGCAGCAGTGAACTTTGGCTACTACACGCAGCGCAACGTTGGCCCAATCAACATCATCGCGCAGACCACGCCAGACAAGGCCCGCGCCGCTGTACGAGCCATCTTCGCCGAAGTCGCGCGCTTCAACGATCCTACCTATTACACAGACGATCAGCTTGAAAGCGCTAAGGGACTGCTCGAAGCCGAGGATCTCTATTCGCGTGAGAAATTGAATGACTATGCTCAGACGTTGTCTTTTTGGTGGGCCTCGACCGGTTCGGACTACTTTCGCGGTTACCACGCCAACCTGCGTCGCACCTCGCGGGCAGAAATCAGTCGTTATGTGTCCACGTATATTCTCGGTAAGCCGCATGTGGGTCTTGCCTTGATGTCCGAAGAGGCCGCGAAACAGAGTGGCTTTAAAGCGGAAGACTTAATAGGTTGGACCGGTGAGACCGTTACGCGACCCTCCGCCACGCGCCAGACGGAAAACATCAAATGAAGCAAATTTTTACTCGCCACCTCTCGTTCCTCGTTCTTGCTGTTGCTTTTGTGGGCCTGTGCAGGATGCCGATCGCAGCTTTGGACCCGGGGGTGGCGAACGATTCGCTGTTTACCGCGAGTGAGCTTGCGCCCGAGTCTCTCGTCACCGAGCTTGATGTTGATGGCCTAAAAGTACTGGTCAAAAAGCGTGAAGGCAGCCAGTCAATCGTTGTCGGCCTCTTTATCAAGGGCGGCGCGCGAAACATCTCGACAGGCAATGCCGGGATAGAGGCTTTGATGCTCGACTCGGCTAGCGAAGCGAGCACGAGCTTCCCACGGGCCGCTATGCGCAAGGAGCTTTCCCGTTTGGGATCGTCGATCACTTACGGCCTTAACTTCGATTACTCCGTCCTCACGCTGGGCTCGACGCGGATTAATTTCGACCGGTCGTGGCAGATCTTTACCGATGCCGCTTTGCGACCCACGTTTGCAAAGGACGATGTCGAACGCGTGCGTAATCGACTGCTTGTGTCGCTCAGAGACGAGACTGTTGTCCCCGACTCCTATCTTCAGTTGCTTCAGGCGCGCGTTGCATATGTCGGCCATCCTTATCTGAACGATCCGCGCGGAACGGCCACTAACATAGCAAAGCTCTCGATTGCGGATCTGCGCCAACATCACGAAAAGGTGATGCAGACGTCGCGTTTGCTGCTCGTGGTAGTTGGCGATATCGATTCTGAACAGTTACGAAAACGCGTACTTTCGACCTTCGGGAAACTCCCCCGCGGCGACTATCGACCTTCCCCCGTTCCGAGACTTTCTTTCCAACAGTCATCTGTTGAGGTAACGGCCCGCACGCTTCCGACAAACTATGTGCAGGGAGTCTTTGCCGCGCCTTCACTAACGGACCGTGACATCTACCCGTTGCGAATCGCTTCCTCGGTCCTTCAAAGCCGGGTCTTCGTAGAAGTGCGTTACCGCAGAAACCTTTCATATGCGCCCGACGCTTTTCTGGGAAGCCAGGAAGCAAACATTGGTGGCATTTACGTCACCGCAGTCGATGCCAATCAGGCGGTCCAGGTTATGCTCGATGAGATCACCAGGTTGCAAAGCGAACCTCTTGATCAGCAGGAGATTGATTCGACTGTGCAGCATTTTCTGACTCGGTACTACATTGGGCAGCAATCGAACGCAGCACAGGCGGGGGAACTGGCCCAGTCGGAACTTATTGGTGGTGGCTGGCGAAATTCGCTTCTGTTTATCGAGCGGTTGCGCGAGACGACTCCCGCGGATGTACAACGGGTCGCCCGCGCCTATATGCGAAATTTGCGATTTGTCGTTATCGGCGATCCTGAGAGCATCGATACAGGAATCTTCACCCGCCAAAGCGCCGGTCAGTGATTTCAAACTGAAACGAAGAGTTAATCAGTTTTTGATGGGCTGATCTAGCAACCCATTACTGACAGTTAGTCTCTTAGTAAGACCAAAAAAGACGATTAGAAGACGGGAAATCCTATGAAACGCTGCTTTCTGACTCTTCTCCTTAGCATCCTGTTAATTGCTCCTGCGGGCGTCCTGGGAGATGCTTCGGCGGTCTCTCAACGCCGGCCCAGACCGGCCACGACACAACCTGCGACTTCCGCTGCACGCCTGCCCGAGGCAAAGCTAGTCAACCGGATTCTGGCAAACGGTCTCGAGGTGATCGTGCTGGAAGATCATTCGATCCCTCTTGTGACCCTCGAGCTGGCGGTCAAGAACGGTTCCTACACGGAGCCGCCTGAGTTGAATGGCCTGTCGCACCTTTACGAGCACATGTTTTTTAAAGGAAACCGGGCGGTCGCCAACCAGGAGGAGTATCTAAAGACGATCGGGCAACTCGGAATAGCTTACAACGGCTCAACGCGAGAAGAGGTCGTTAATTACTATTTCACCACCACCAGTCCAAATCTCCGAACGGCAATGCAGTTTATGAAGGACTCGGCACGTTATCCGCTATTCGATCGGAACGAGTTTGAACGTGAACGACAAGTAGTGATTGGCGAGATCGACCGTAACGAGTCGAATCCCTTTTTCTATCTCACTCGCGAGATGAATGATCGGCTCTTCTACAAGTACCCCAGTCGCAAGAATCCGCTGGGAAACCGCCAGACAATCAATGCCGCAACCACCGACATGCTGCGGCTAATTCAGCAACGCTACTATATTCCCAACAATTCGGTGCTTGTGGTTACCGGCGCTGCAAGCGCTGAAGAGGTATTCAAGTTGGCGGAAGAGTTTTACAGGGATTGGCCGAAAGGGGAGGACCCTTTCGTAAAGTTCCCGCCGGTAGAACATCCGCCGCTGCCGAAGAGCGAGGGTGTCATCATTAACCAGCCTTTGCAGAATGCCCTCATCATGATCGGCTGGCATGGTCCTTCAATCGGTAAAGATGACGACGCAACCTATGCAGCCGATGTCTTCTCTTTCATTCTGCGACAACCGAATTCGCGTTTTCAGCAGGCCCTGGTCGACAGCGGCCTCGTGATCGGGGTTGATCTGGGCTACTACACACAACGCAATGTTGGCCCGATCAATATCGTGGCGCAAACAACTCCCGATAAAGCGCGCGACGCCATAAAGGCCATCTACGCTGAAGTCGCTCGTTTCAACGACAAGGACTATTACACGGATCAGCAACTCGAGAGTGCCAAGGCCTTGCTCGAGGCGGACGACCTTTATTCGCGAGAGAAGTTAAGCGACTATGCGCACACACTGTCGTTTTGGTGGGCTTCTACCGGGCTGGACTACTTCCGCGGTTATCTCGGACGATTGCGGGACACCTCCCGCGAGGACATAAGCCGCTATGTCACCACCTACATCCAGGGCAAGCCTCACATTGGAATCGTCATGATTTCAGCGGAGGCTCAGGAGCAGGTGAAGTTGAAACCTGAAGAGTTGATAGGTAAATAAAAAGAGAAATCAAGATCACTATGGAAAAGCTAATTCTTCGTGCCAGAACCAGTTGTCGCATTCTTTTGATTGTTCCGATTCTGTTTTTGCTGGCGCTGGCGCCGGTAGCAGTTGTTGGGCAACAGCAACCTGGTCCAGCGGCCGATCAGGGACAGGCTACTGCTCCCACTCCTCAACAGACATTGCAGAGTGTCGTTGCCAAACAGGCGGCGCTGGTTACTGAGTTTGACGTCAACGGTCTAAAGGTCCTTGTGAAGCGGCGTGCGGGCAGCCCAACCGTTGCGGCTGGTCTATTTATTCGCGGGGGCGCCCGGAATTTATCTGCCGAAAAAGCCGGCATCGAAGCCCTGATGCTGGCCGTCGCTACCGAGGCCAGCGCCAGTTTCCCACGCGCCCGGATGCGAGATGAACTGGCGCGGATGGGTACAGTAATTGGCTATGGTACGAACTACGACTATTCAGCGCTTACTCTCGGTTCGACACGGCTCCACTTCGAACATTCCTGGAAGCTCTTTACAGATGCCGCGCTGCATCCCTCTTTTACAAAGGAAGACGTGGCCCTTGTGCAATCGCGACTTGTCGTTGCCCTCAGGGATGACACTGTCGATCCAGACAGCTACCTCCAACGATTGCAGGAGCAGGTGGCCTATGCCGGACATCCTTACATTAATAGTCCAAACGGTACAGCGGAAACCGTAGCCAGGCTGACGGTGGACGACTTGCGCCGTCATCACCAGATGATGATGGTTACGTCAAGACTTCTTTTAGTGGTAGTGGGAGATCTGGACCCCACTCAATTGAAGCCGATAATTGCAGCAACCTTCGGCAAGCTTTCCCGCGGAGATTATCGTTCTGAACCAGCCCCCCAACTTTCTTTCGACAAATCGATCGTCAACATCACTGAGCGAGGATTACCGACAAACTATGTGCAGGGAGTATTCTCAGCGCCACCGCTTACTTCGCCTGACATCTACCCAATGCGGGTAGCAACCTCGATGCTGCGCGATCGGGTCTTTGAAGAAGTGCGCGTGCGACGAAACCTTTCGTACGCACCCAGCGCTTTTCTGGGAAGCCAGGGCGCCAACCTGGGCGGCATCTACGTGACAGCAGTTGATGCGAATCAAGCCGTGCGCGTAATGCTTGCTGAGATCGAGCGCTTGCAGCGTGAACCGTTGGGCCGGGACGACATTGGTTCGATCATTGCTCAATCTCTCACCTCATATTATATGGGCCAGGAAACAAATGCGGCGCAGGCGGGAGAGTTGGCGCAGCATGAGTTGATCGGCGGCGGATGGCGCAACTCAGTTCAGGTGATGGAGCGCCTGAATGCGGTCACTCCGGAGGATGTACAACGAGTGACAAAAAAATATATGCGCAACATTCGCTTTGTGGTGCTGGGCGATCCCAAGAGCGTTGACCTGGAGGTGTTCACGGGAGAAAGAACAGTAGGCAGTGAGTAGTAGGCAGTAAGCTGCTCACTGCTTACTGGCTCACCGCTCACTCGTTTCACTCCGATACTTCTCATACAGCTTCGCATCGAGTTGGCGCAGGATGCGGCCCTGTGCCGACGCCAACCGCTGGTTACCGATTTCAAAGTAAGTGAGCGCCAGATTGTAGTAGGCTTCAGCACTGTCAGGACTGAGACGCGCGGCTTCCTTGTATGAATCGATCGCCTCATTGAATCGGCCGGCAAAGTAAAAAGCATCACCCAGCTTGTTGTGGGCCTCTTCTGAATCCGGTCTGAGTTGCAGCGCTTGTTGGTAGGCTTGAATCGCTTCTTCGTTGCGACCCTGTTTGACCTTGCAGTAGCCAACCTGTATCCACGCATCGGCCCTTTGTGGATTGCGATTAACAGCATTCTCAAAGAAACCCAACGCGCTTTCGTAATTCCCGAGCCACATCGAGTCAAGACCTCGCCGGTAAAGAGCGTCAGCCATGTCGCCGCCTCTGCCGTTTACCGGTAGTTGGTGTAATTGCCGTACTTTGCCTGGTTGCAAATCGCGGAGGCGAGTCGCAGCAATCGCCAGATTTATGTTCTGACCGTTCGTCACCTTGACCGTGACGACGCCAACCACCTGTCCTTTGAGATTAAAGACCGGACTACCGCTGTTACCATGCGAGATGGGGGCTGTAACCTGAACGATTTTGCCCACACCGGGGACCTCCCGGATGGCCGAAACGATGCCGTCCGAGACCGAGCCTTCAAGTCTTAAAGGGTTCCCGATAACAAATATCTTTTCGCCTTCTTCGGGTAAGGATGTGCTCAGTTCGACTGTGCGGGTCCGCTCGGGAGGTGACGGTACGCTAAGGAGCGCGAGGTCGCCATCTTCATCAACAGCGAGTGCGCCGGTGACTGGATAGAATCGGCCTTTGCCATCAAGCGTTTTTATCTCGGCTCGATGCGCGCGGCGCATTACGTGCAGATTGGTAACAATCTGTCCGGGGCCAACAAAAAAACCGCTGCCTGTTAAGAGTGGCTCACCTTTCGAGTCATAAGTAACAATCGCTACTACTGAGGGCTTAGCCCGGCGAACAAGTTCGGGTAAGTTCTCCTGACAGAAGATCTCGTTTACTGATACAAAAGCGAAAATAATCAGCAGCAACTGGGGGAAGATGCGTCTGTGCATAATCGTAATTCAACCGCGTTTTAAGAAAGGAAAGTACAGGGACTTTGGCCCTGCTTCCCAGGATTAATTGTCGGGAGCTGGGGGCTTCTGACAGTTCGACGCTTTGAGCCCCCGGTGAGGCCATATTAACTCAATGGAAATAGAATGTGAACACAATGAAGGGAGGGAGCAGGAAAATAGGACTTCGGCCTTTGGTCTTTTTGAGAGGACTCCTAAAAAACCCAAGACCGAAGTCCAAAAAACTGATCGGTCTTACCTGATTATCTCAATGACGCCGACGGTCGGACCCACAGGCTTTAGAACTGTGGTGGTAGCTTCTATTACGTCCTCCATGGTCAACAGCAATCCGAAATCTTTCAGTGCTGTTTCAGACTTGATTTCAGCTTCGTCGCGACCCTCTACGTTCACAACCTGACCCAGCTTCACGAACTCCTGCGTGGGTGACACAGCCCACAAGGTAAACACCTTACCGGCCGGCGCGTTCTTCAGGTCGTCAAACTTCATCTGTACTTCAACCGGCCCTTCCGGTTGGGGAGTGATGTAAACATTCGCTTTCGCTCCGGTCATCGCGCCCGTGAAGTTAACCTTAATTTTAGTGTCATCCCCCTCTTCATAAGCTGGGATATTCAGCATCGGTACGTTATAGGCGCCTACCGCAGTAGTGCCGGGCGTAGTTGTTGCGGCAACGCGCTCGCCGACGGGCTGAGTCGTATGCGGAATTACGGCGAAACCGCTGGGTACTGTGCTTCTCAGAACCACCTTAGTCTCATGGCCGTACGTACTCAGATTCGACTCAGGCGAAGCGATAATCATGAACTGGGATATGGGCGTGGTAGTGGTCAGTGTGCCTATTCCCATAGCAAGGGTCACCGGTCCCAGCAAAGTCACAGTGCCGCTCGGCTCGACTGCGTAAACGTTTACCGCAGTAACATCTTCCGGTAGTCCGGATAGGTTGAGTTGGATCCGAGTGCCATCGTCATCGCGCAGAATTGTCGCTAGCCCCGTTGCCCCAGTTCCTTCCACGGGATTCAAGGTGACTTTGACTTCCTTGCCGGTGGGATATTCGATAATGGTGTATGTGCCGTCGGGGTGTTGGGTGACAGTAGTGACCGGGGTCTGGGTTTGAGGTTGAATTGGCTCTGGAGCAGGTGTCTGTGCCAGGACCACTACGGCAGTTGAGACTACCAGAAGTACCGCTGCTCCGATGCTGCTTAGCTTGCTAAACATGAATGATGCTCCTCCTTATTCTAATGATCTGTCCCGCTTGGCGGGGGACTCTGTCGGGCGTGAAACGGTACGATTTAGAGTTGAATCGGCAAGACCTATGCCAAATCTGCCCACCCGGAGCAAGCGCTATTAGGCCATTAGAATAAGATCTGGAAGAAGCGGGGATGGCAAAAACGGTAAGACGACGGAGCATTCCAATACACGAGTGTATGCAACTTACCGTCTGGGAACGAGGGCTAGTAGCTGGTTACTTCCTGGATTGCCCGAGCCACGTCCGTTACCTGGGGCAGGATCGCATCTTCGAGTTGAGGGGCGTAGGCAACAAACGTGTCGAGAGCAGCGACCCGTTGCACGGGAGCATCAAGAAACTCAAAGAGTTCATTAGCGATGCGTGCGGCAATTTCTGCTCCATAACCGAAGGAGAGGGAGTCTTCGTGAGCGACAATGACCCTGTTTGTTTTCTTTACAGAGGTCACGATTGCCTCCCAGTCAAACGGCGCGAGACTGCGGAGGTCGATGATCTCGACGCTGATACCCTGCTGTTCAGCTTGTTTCGCCGCGACTAGTGACCGTTGCACGAGCGCGCCGTATGTAATGATCGAGACATCCTTACCCTCGCGCACCGTCCTGGCCTTAGCAAAAGGGATCATGAAGTTGTCCGGCGGATATTGCGACTTGTTGTAGGCTTGCCGGTAGAGGTGTTTGTGCTCCAAAAACAATACAGGATCGTCACACCGGATAGCGGTGCGCAACAAGCCATTCGCATCGAGCGCATTCGAAGGATAAACAACCCGTAGACCGGGAATCTGTGTGAAGGTCGAAACTCCGGATTGAGAATGATACACGGCCCCACCTTTTAAATACCCACCAATCGGTACGCGTATGACGAGTGGGGCTTTCCATTCATTACCCGAGCGCCAACGAAGGAGTGCCAGTTCATTGCGAATCTGGTGCATGGCCGGCCAGATGTAGTCGAAGAACTGAATCTCGACCACTGGCTTCAGTCCGCGAGTAGCCATGCCGATGGCCCTGCCAACGATATTGGCTTCAGCGAGGGGCGAATTAAAGACGCGGCTGCTGCCGAACTTGCGTTGCAGATTCGCGGTGACTTTAAAGACACCGCCTTTTCCTTTTACCGTCTCGAGATATTCTTCTCGCGAGCAATCAGCGACATCTTCGCCAAAAACCACTATGCGAGGATCGCGCGCCATCTCTGTGTGCAGACACCGATTAATGAGATCGACCATCGTGCCGGGATTGCCGCTGAGTTCAGCGTCGGCTTCCGTGTCAAATTTTTTCCCGGTGGGATCCACATCGGGAGAATAGACATAAAGTGTCGCTGTGCCGGGATCGGGTTGCGGGCTGGCTAAAGCCTCGTCAGCAGCTTCATTGACTTCGCGGTCAATGGCAGTCTTTATCCGTTGCAGCTCTTCCTGAACGACAATGCCCTCGTCGATCAAAAGCGCGCCGAAGCGTTTGATCGGATCGCGCTCTGATTCAGCAGTTCGTTCTTCGTCCGGTCGATAGAGACGTTCATCGTCCGAGAGGGAATGTGAATATGGTCGAATAACCCGGGCATGCACAAAAGCCGGCCCCTCGCCTCTGCGACAGTGTTCAACCGCGCGACGTAATGCGGCGACGGATTCGAGCACGTCCGTCCCGTCGCACCGCTCCATGTGAAGATTGGGGAAGTTCTCAACCAGTCGGGAGACGTCTCCGCCGGGCGTTTGCACCTCAACGGGTACGCTAATCGCATAGCCGTTGTCTTCCAGCAGGAATAGCACCGGCAGTTTTAAATTTGAAGCAGTGTTCAGGGCCTCCCAGAATTCGCCTTCACTGCTCGTCCCGTCACCCAGTGAAACATAGACGACTTCGTCGTCTTGAAAATTTTCGACGCGCCCCTTTAACTCTTCGATCAATTTGTAACGATACCCTGCTTCTGCGGCTCCGACTGCTTGCAATAGTTGAGTTCCTGTCGGTGAAGATTGTGAGACGATGTTCAGTTTCTTATGTCCCCAGTGCGAAGGCATCTGCCGTCCGTGTGAATTCGGATCGCTTTCGGCAGCTACTGCGGCCAGGAGTTGTTCGAGTGGCGTCATCCCCAGTTGCAGGCATAACGCTCGATCGCGATAGTAAGGATAGAACCAGTCGTAACCGGGCTTCAAAACCGTTCCGGCAGCGACGAGCACGGCTTCATGTCCGGCGCCGCTGATTTGAAAGAAGATCCTGTTCTGGCCTTTCAATTGGATCTCTTTGTCATCGATCCGCCGGGACAGATACATGGTGCGATAAATCTGGACCATTTGCTCCGGGCTGAGCTCCAAGTCTGAGAGTGCCGCATTGGGGGGCCTGGTGAGTTGTGGTTTTGATCGTGCCGGCGACGCTGTTGCAGAATTCCTTCGAGAGTCTTGGCCCGATTCGCGCGCGGGTTCCGGCGCCGCGACGCTAATTTGCTCGAGGGGCTCGGTCCGTTTAACCAATTTCAAAACTTTGGTATCAGTCTTCATAGTCACTCGCTAAAGTCGTCCGGAATTCCTCGGCCATCGACGGATGTCCGTGGGCCAACGCAGCGTTGATACCTCGCTCGTAAGCTTCCCTGGCCTTATCACGCTGATTAGTCTTCTCGTAAGCGCGGGCCAGCATCCCGAAAGCATTTCCTTCATCATCTGAACTTTCAAGGTAGCGTATCAGCGTGGCAATCAGTTCAGCGTGATCGCCGCTCTTTTCATACTCTTTTGCCAAACCAAACAAGACGGCGCCGTTCCCGGGATCGGCTTCCAGGATCTGTTTGAAGATATCGATGCGCGATGCTGTCAACTGTCTGACTCACTTCCCGATGATCAGTTTCGCAATTGTCTGCAACTGCATGTTTGATGTGCCCTCGTAGATCGCCCCGATCTTGGAATCGCGCCAGTACTTCTCAACCGGGTAGTCCTTGACATAACCATATCCACCATACAATTCAATGGCGATCGAGCTGATTCGTTCCGCAGCGCGCGAGGAAAAGAGTTTGGCGATGGCGGCCTCTTTGACAAAGTTCAAGCCGGCGTCTTTCATCCGCGCGGCGTTATAGACCAACAGACGCGCCGCTTCGAGCTCAGTTGCCATTTCGGCTAATTGAAACTGGATGGCCTGAAACTGATTGATCGGTTTCCCAAACTGTTGTCGTTCAGCGGTGTAAGCCAGTCCGGCTTCCAACGCTCCGCGCGCAATTCCGATCATCTGGGCGCCAATGCCAATTCGCCCTTCATTCAAGGTCTCGATCGAAACTTTGTAGCCCTTTCCCAATTCGCCGAGAATGTTCTCCTTCGGTACTTGACAGTCTTCGAGGATCAGTTCGGTCGTCGAGGAGGCGCGGATCCCGAGCTTGTTCTCCTTCTTCCCGACCGAAAAACCAGGAAAGGCCTTTTCGATAATAAAAGCTGTGATCCCGCGATAGCCTGCTTCCGGGTTGGCGTTGGCGAACAGAACAAAGACCTCGGCCTCATTTCCGTTTGTGATCCAGAGCTTGCGGCCATTGATGATGTAGTGGTCGCCGCGATCGACTGCGCGCGTCTGCATTGCAAAGGCGTCTGAACCGGAACCCGCTTCGCTTAGGGCATATGCGCCAACCCTCCCAGTTGCAAGTTGCGGGAGGTACTTTTTCTTCTGCTCTGTATTCCCCCAGCGAATGAGCGCGTTGTTGACCAGGGTGTTCTGGACGTCGACAAGGACGCCTACAGAAGCGTCGACTCGCGACAGTTCCTCGACCGCGAGAATCGCGGTGAAGAACGAACCGCCCGCTCCGCCGTACTCTTCGGGGGTCTCGATACTCATCAGGCCCAGGTCGAAGCATTGCTTGAGCAGCGCGGGATCGAGCTTACCCTCGTCGTCCATGGCTTCAACTCGGGGGCGAAGCTCACCCTCGGCAAATTCTTTCACGCTCGCACGAAACATCTGTTCGTCTTCGGAGAGCGTCGTCAGAGGTAAAGCAGATCGCTGTTCTGTTGCTATTTCGATTTGACTCATGTTTATGGCCTGCACTGATTGAGGGGTAGTTATTAACTTAGCCTGACATGATAATCAAGGCTGAGCCCAAAAGGCAAAACCCGTGCGCAGGTAAGTGGCGTCAGGTTTCAAGTCAGTTCAGTACCCGGAGCCTGCTTGCCCTTTTGTGAGAAGCAGATAGCGAATCAAACTGTGAAAACAGGTCACGAAGCAATGAGATGCCATATTCGCGTAGTTTCGTGTGCTTTTTGTGGATCATTTGTAATCGAGACAAGAAACCGAGATCCCCGAAAACACACGAATAAATGAACTAACCTTAGACGTGCACCGAAGTCCATTTAAGATAGCAGTGGGATTGTTCGATGCAGCCCGCCGAACCACTGTTCACCTTTCGAGGTGGCAACTTCTCTTCTTTTGGAATCCATCGCAGGATGAACTTCTGCGCTAGCAAGGAGAGCAAAGCTAACTGTGATAACGTATCTCTTCTCAGTTGACCTTAAGTGGGGAGTTAAGTCGATTTGGAAGAGGAAGCCCTGCCAGGCGGGGCCACGACAAGAAAAGTCGCGCCATTCGGGATCATCTTTGCAATTCTCGGATTGCTGCTCTTTGCCTACTTCGTAAGAAGAGCCGGACTCGGCGAAATCTTCGAGGGTATCAAACGTCTGGGCGCAGGCTTTCTGCTAATTCTGGCATTCTCAGCAATTCGTCACACGGTTCGCTCACTCGCCTGGCTGAAATGCTTCGAGCCTCCTTACAGTCTCCGCTTTCGCGATGCTTTCGCCGCCCGCATCATGGGCGACGCGCTCGGCAATATCATTCCGCTAGCCAGCATGGCAGTCAGCGAGCCATCAAAGGCAGTCCTGGTACGCAAACGCGTTCCCCTGATGGCCGCCCTGTCAGCGCTCGCGATCGAGAACATTTTCTACAGCCTCTCGGTAACGCTCTTCATCTTTTCCGGCACGGCTACCTTGTTGCTGACTTTTCCGCTGCCAAAGGCCCTCCGTTACGCAAGCTTTGGCGCCCTGTTGGTGACTCTGGTAATCGCGCCGCTGGGCTATCTCATAATCTACAAACAGTGGCGTGTGTTGAGCGGCGTCGTCGCGTTGCTCTCTCGTCGTGGTTTAGCTCGCGCCTCGATGGAGAGAGCTCTTCCCCGAGCCCAGATTCTTGAAAGCCAGATCTACGGATTTTACCGGCGCAACCGGGGACGACTGCTCCCGATCTTTGCACTTGAGATCTGTTTTCACATGGCGGGCGTTGCTGAGGTCTACACGGTTTTAACGTTTATCAGTCCGCTGGTTGCTCCTACCTTGCTTACAGCCTTTTTACTGGAGTCCGTTAACCGGATCATCAATGTGACTTTCAAGTTTGTGCCGCTGCGTACGGGAGTTGATGAGGCGGGGACCGGGATGCTGGCAAAGGTGCTTGGCTTCACGACGGCGATTGGCGTTACGCTGGCGATCATCCGCAAAGGCCGTGACATCTTCTGGACTTCGATAGGGATTGCGTTGCTGTTGCGTCGCGGGTTGTCACTAAGAGGGGTCGCCAGAGAGACAGAAGAAGTTGTCGAGGAGGTTGTTCCGGGTGCTAATCTAGAATGAAGATTTCCTTTAACAACAAGCGGCATCCCGCGGAAACGGCCGAGGCGCAAGTCAATCAGTTCCTAACGTCACTTTACCTGGATAGATTATCGCCACGGTAGTCGCCAGGGCCTGCTTACGCTCTCCGCCGCTGAGTTTATCCGGCGGATCCATCTGCCATGCGGCTTCGGCCAGGTCAATCGAACGGTTGGACCGCTGGTTGACGTTTTGATGAAACCCAATAATCTTCAACAAGGGTTTGAAGTCCATTTCAGTAGAGCGATTATGAACATCAAAGTAATAGTTGAACCGGGCGAAGACGGCTATTTCGTGGCGCACGTCCCAGCCCTCAAAAGTTGTTGGTCACAAGGTAAAACCAAAGCGGAGGCCCTCGAAAATATTCGCGAAGCGATTGATTTGTATTTAGAACCCGAATCCACCGAACTGTCCGCAGATCAAGAGCTAGTTGAGCTAACGGTATGAAGTTACCTTTGCTCACGGGACGACAGGTCTTGGCCTCGTTGTCGCGCTTGGGCTTTGTTTAAGTTCATCGAAAAGGCAGCCATGTAAAAATGAAGCACGAAGATGGCAGAGTGATTGTTTTCCCCTTCCATGATGAAGTTGATCGTTACACGTTAAAAGGCGCGCTCCGGGATGCGGAGATTGATGTTGCGGATTTCCTCACGGAAGTTAAATGATCCTCGCAGCCCATCAACCGATTGCGGGGCCGACGCCGCAATAGCTTTGCTCTCAAGTTCTTTATCAGCATCAGTCATTCATACGCCAGGGCGCTGACCGGGTCGAGGTTTGAGGCGCGAATAGCGGGATATAATGCTCCCAGTGCGCCACCCAGCAAGCCGATCGCGGCTGCCGTTAGGGCCCAGGCCAGGCTAAACTCGAACATCAAACCAAAAATGTTGCTGATTATATATCCGGCAATAAAGGAGAGTGCAAAACCTGCCAGCAGGCCAATTATGCTGATCAGCATCGCCTCTTTCTCGATTATTCCAATAATGTAACCTCGCGATGCGCCCAGCGCTTTTAGAATTCCAATCTCACGCGTCCTCTCGGTAATTGTCGTATACATCGCCAGCATGACAACGAGTGCGCTCACAACGGCAGCAAGCCCCACGAGCACTCGGAGAAACACGCCCAGGTAGGGAATCGTCTTCTCTGGGGCGGCGAACACTTCGCTTGTCAACTGGATCTTGTTTCCCGGCAACTGCGTCTCAATCCGGTTACCAACGGCAGCAATTTCGTCCGGATTGCGAACCTTTAAGAGGATGTAGGTGCAACGTCCTGGAGATTCAAGCGCCTCCTGCATCGCCGCCAAAGACATTTTTATCCGGGCCCCTGACTCAGGAGCGTAAATTCCCGTCACGCGATAGGGTTTGTTACCAAAGAGATTCAATTTGCTGCCTACCGCCAGTCCATCGTTGCGTGCCTTGGTTTCATCGATTACTACTTCGTCATTAGCCTGCGGGGCCGCGCCCGAGAGCACACGCAGTTGATTGACGCGGGAAAAAGGCTCCCATTCGAGTCCTTCAATCCGTTCGAAGCCGAACCCGCGACTGCCCTGTTGCACGTGGACAATGACGGGCAGTGCCTCTTCCACACCGGTTATCCGACTAAGAATTTCGACGTATTTGACACTGAGGTTTGCGCTCGAACCGGTCAAATGCATTGAACCGGGGCGGGTAAAAATCATCTCGGCGCGAAGATTGGAAGCGCGGCGTTGCATATCGTTGGACATACCACGGGCCAACCCGGTGAACATCATCACGAGAGTCACACCAAGAGCGATGCCGGCAACGCTGACAAGGGTGCGAATTGGGCGCTGACTAATGTTGGAGGTAATGAGATTGTCCATAAGAAAGCGAAAGTGCTGCCTCGCTAAGATAAGGCATTTCGGGCTAACCTGCCACCGTGGCGTATGCTGTCAGCTTGCGAACGGGGGTGGGTTAGGGAAGTTGGAAGATTTGCTTGTGAGTTTTAGTTTAGGTCCGGAATGCAACCTGACAGGATGCGCCACCGCTGGATTCCAATGATTCAGATCAGCTAATCTCAGCGTATGACACCCAAGAGAAGAAGCGTTTTTCCCCTTGTCGTTCTGAGTCTGCTACTTGCTCTGATCCTGTCTTCCTCTGCCAGTGAGGGTCAGACCCCGGACCGCCTCCATATCACTGTGCTGGGCACCACGGATCTGCATGGCAATATATATCCGCTCGACTACTACACAGACACACCCGATAACCGGGGCCTGGCGAAGGTTGCGACTCTAATCAAGAGAGTGCGGGCTGAGAATAAAAACGTGATTCTCGTCGATTCCGGGGACACGATTCAGGGGACACCGCTTGCCTATTACCACAACAAGAAGAACAACACGCCTCCCGACCCGATGATGCTTGTCATGAGCGCGCTGAAGTTTGACGCAATGGCTGTGGGTAATCACGAGTACAACTTTGGCCTGGATGTTCTGGGAAAGGCCCGTCGTGAAGCAGAATTCCCCTGGTTGTCCGCCAACACTTATAAAGGGGACCAAACCTACCACCAGCCTTATATCATTAAGGAAATTGAGAGCGTGCGAGTCGGTATTCTCGGGCTCACGACGCCGGGAATTCCAAATTGGGAGAACATTCAAAACTATAAAGGACTCGAGTTTCGCGAGCCCGTCAGCGAGGCCAAAAAGTGGGTTTCAATATTGCGTGACAAAGAAAGGGCTGACGTAGTCGTTATTGCAATGCATATGGGACTTGAGGAGGATCTGCGAACCGGCACAGTCAATCCCAGCCAGGTCGCAAACGAGAATGCCGCCATCGCGATCGCTAAACAGACATCCGGCGTGGACGCAATCTTCATGGGACACACTCACCGCGACACTCCCGCGACTTTGATTAATGGAGTGGTGTTGACTCAGGCAAACCACTGGGGCCGGCATCTGGCGCGCGTGGACCTGTATCTCCAGAAGGATGGGGAGCGGTGGCAAGTTTACGCAAGGTCGGCTCGCACGATTCCTGTCGACGACAGCGTTCCAGCCGATCCGGAGATTCTAAAAGTTGCCGAGCCCTACCACACGGAGACGCAAGCCTGGTTGTCAAAGGTAATCGGCGAGTCAGCGGCCGAATTGACCGCCAGTGATGCGCGATTTCGCGACACGGCTATTCTGGATCTGATTCAGCGCGTGCAACTGGACGTTGGAAAAGCCGACGTCTCGATGGCTGCCAGCTTTAACCCTCGCGCGCGCATTCCGAAAGGGCCAGTGACTGTGCGCGACATTGCAGGCTTGTACGTTTACGAGAATACTCTCGTTGTGCTCGAGATTACCGGCGCCCAGTTGAAGGAAGCACTCGAACACTCCGCCCGGTATTTTCGCGTTTACGAACCCGGGAAGACGGCCGCCGAGCTCGTTGACGAAAAGATCCCGGCTTACAACTTTGATGTTGCGGAGGGGGTCACGTACGAACTCGACATTTCGAAGCCTCAGGGGCAGCGCATTAAGAACCTGCAATTTCGCGGCAAGCCTCTGGCGCCAAATCAGAAGTTGCGACTCGCGACGAATAATTATCGCGTTAATGGCGGTGGCGGTTACACCATGTACCGGGACGCTCCCGTTCTCTACCGTTCGGGCGAGGAGATTCGGGAGCTGATTATTGAATGGGTCGAGCAGCAAAAGAACATTCCTACGGAACCCACCAATAACTGGCGGCTAGTCCCCTGACACCCTTGAGGAAGTTGGTCCATGCCGACAAACTTAACAGAGCGGGAGTTTTCGAAACACCTGCACACTAAGTTTTTGATTAAACTCGATACGCCTGAACCGATCGAGCTGGAGTTAACCGAAGTTAAGGGCTATCAAGGAACCCCAGATGAGCCGGGCGAAATGGAGCGCTTTTCGCTTTTCTTCGAGGGGCCCGTCGATGCTCCCCTGCCACAGCAGTCCTATCCGCTGGAACACAATCAGATGGGAGCTTTCGATATTTTTCTGGTGCCTGTAGGACGCGCGAGTAGCGGGTTTCGCTATGAAGCAGTTTTCAATTATTTCAAGACGGACACTTCAACATGAACTAGCTGATCGGTGCTGCCACTCCATGTGATTGTAAGCCCCTAATTCTTCGATTACAACAAAGCCCAGGCGCTCATAGAACGGTCTCGCATTGTTGTTGAGCACGAAGACCATGTGTCGCAGCGGGACACGGTCCTTTGAGGCGATATCTATCAGACGTTGGACCAGCAACGTACCCACCCCGCGATTTTGAAACTGCGGCAAGAGCGCGATATCAAGTAAGCGCATCTCATTTTCCGTGCGTCCGACCCAAAGGCGGCCAGCCGGAACCCCGTCTAGCAGAATCACATTGTATTCAGCGTTGGGAAACCTGGCGTCGTACTCGCGTCGCTGAAGTCCGAACTGCCAGCTCACGAACTGGTTCTTCTGCTCCTCGCCCCAATCAACCTGAGACAGTTCTTCCGCTCGGGTGCTTGCGTACACCGCGAGCAAAAAACCGTCATCATCAGGCTCAGCCGGCCGTAGCGTCACTACGCCGCCATCCGGGAGTGGTAACCGAATTGCATTCTGGTGGCTAAGAGAATTGATCGACAAGTCGCTTATTTTGATTGTACAGGACGGAGATCAGATGACCCGATTAAAAACTGCCTCATAGAAGTGAACATCGGCTTGTTGATAGCGATAGACCAGGAAGAGATCGAACGCGCCGAGCGCATCATGCTCTATCCTGTATACACTTGTAAACTCTGGAAGTCTTTCTTTTGCGCTAAAGTGTAACGAGAAAGTTTCTGTTTCGCGTCCCTTCAGAAGTGAAATTCTCGTATTCGGATCAGCATGGTAATCGCTGATCTGAACCAATTTAAGATCGATCTTCTTATTCAAACCAGTATTGACTCGGAATGTGCTGCCGACACAAGGATCAAAGGCGCTCCGATTATAGTAGCTAAGGAGTTCGCGTTTGACTTTGCGTTGAGGTTTGGAATCGAGGACAGGAGTTGAGTGTTTCGGGTTTTGGCCTGCAGCAGAATTGAGTCCCCCCAAAGTAGAACCGAAGGTAAAGGCGGTAAGCGTAAATCCCTTTAAGAACCAGCGGCGTGATAGCGTCATTTTCATTTTCTCCTTCAAACATCAAATAGCAGTGTATTTGCTTTTGATCTGGGTTACAACACTTTTAATCTTCGTGTAACGCGAAGGTTTCGCTGGTGGGTAAGCGCTATTGCTAAGGCACCAAGTCGTTTCTAATTTAAGGATTTTATTGAATAAGCGTCCTTCCTGTGTTAATTTGCGCATCGTTGGTAGTTCTGCAACACCTTTTAACGCGCTCAGAATCGTTGAAACAATTCATCAACATCTCTGCATGAGCCACGTTTTCGGGAGCTCACCTAGTAATGGTGTGGGCGTTTGGCTTGGAACGCTCTGAACGAGTCCCCAATCTTCAAAAGCATTTGGTCAGGCTTAATTAAGGAGACGACAAAATGGTTCCCTCAACTCCTCGCAGCGGTCGGAGTCTAACCGGGCGGGCTAACCGCGTATGGTTCACACTTTCTTTGAGTTTGATCGTCAGCCTGTTAGCCGCCATGTATCTGACCATCGAGCCGGTGCAGTCGGAGCGGGCCATTACCGTGAAGACTGATGGCGCTCGAGCCAGTTTCAAGTTTCAGGACGGCAAGGAGATGCCTTTGAAGTATCACGGCGTCGAGCGAGCTGCGGAAGCCTTGAAGCGAAAAGAGGCGGCGCCGCGAGCCCTGGCGACGGCAGACCTCGAGCGCAACGGCGTACCCGATGTGGTGGCCGGTTATGCCGTGGGCGGCATGGGGATCGTGACGGTGCAGAAGGGGAATCCGGATGCCTATGCGCCAACTGATGACGCAGTCTTCACGCGGATCCATAAAGGCTACAACCCGGATCCGTTGTTACCGAGCGCCGATGTTTACGAGGTGCCGGTGCCGGCGGAGATGCTGGCGCTGGGAGACTTCAATGGTAATGGGCAGGTGGATGTACTGGTAGCGGCACGGGGCAGCGGTCTGTATCTGCTGCCGGGAGAGGGAGGCGGCAAGCTGGGAGTGGCGGAGCAAGTAGGAAGTGCTTCGGCAGTGACGGCGTTGGCGTCCGGCGAATTTGGAATGGCAAATGGCAAGCCGGATATAGCGGTAGCAGTGATGGGACCAGAGGGACCGGCGTTAGAGCTGTATCAAAGCGCGAAGGGGGGACTGGCAAGCGCACCTTTGACTTATCGGCTGAGTGGGCCAGCGAGCGCGATTCAGTTTGGGTTCATGGATCGTGATCCGTTCCAGGATGTGGCGGTAGCGGTCGGTGAAAACATCATGGTCGTGCACGGCTGGGGCCGGGAGGATTTTGCGGACCCCCAGACGCGCGTGGAATGGATTCCGGTAGGTAAAGAGGCGCGCAGCCTCGTGGTGGGAGATTTCGTTTGGGACCGGGAGATGCGAAACGAGCTCGCGGTGCTAGCCCAGGATGGCACGATTTCGATTTTGCAGCGCGGAAAGATTGATACGCGGCCCTACAGCGAAGCGGAAGTGGCAGAGCGAGTGAAACTGCGCGGGAAGGTCGTCAAGCAGACCGATGAAGAGATCAGAAGTGCGCCTGCGTGGCAACAGCGCAAGGCGGAGCGTTGGACCATCGCGGGTGAAGTGAGTGGTGGGGGAGAAGTGCGCGCTGATGTAGCGCCGCAGGGATTGCTGGTGAAATCGAACCTGTCGCCGCGCGGCGTGAATGAGTTGCTGGTGGTGGATGGCGGCCGGAACAAACTGAATGTGGTGCAGCAGAGTAATGTCCAGCAGACGCAGAAAGGCGAAGCGCCGCTGGAGTCAGAGAGTAGCGCGGCTGAGATAACGAGTTTGAGCATGGATGTGGCGACAGCGCCGGCGGCAGTAGTGGCTTTGCCGCGGAAGATCAATGGCGCGGGCGGTGTGGTGGTATTGCGGGAGCAGCAAGCGGGGACGACGATTATCGAGCAGGAAAATCACGATAGCACCATCATCGTCGATACGACTGCTGACAACGCGGCGTTGACAGGATGTGTCGATGCCACGCCAGGTGATTGCAGTCTGCGGGGTGCCATTATCCATGCGAACAGCGCACCGGGGACGACGATTACAGTGCCCGCCGGCACCTACCAACTCACGATCAATGGGGCGGCAGAGGTAGGGTTCTGTCAAAGTCCAACCACAGGGGATCTGGATGTTGCGGCAAATAACACGACCATTGTGGGCGCCGGAGCGGCGACGACGATCATTCAACAGACGCAACCTAATGATCGGGTTCTGTGCGTGGACCAGTTTCTGCTTGGTAATTTCACTTTCAACATGTCGGGAGTGACGATTACGGGTGGGCGCGAGACGTTTGGCGTCGGTGGCGGCGGCATGGTGTCGGGTGCGGCAGGTAATCAGACCACAGTAACTAGTTCGACCTTTTCAAACAATCAGTTGACCGGCGCGGGACCCGGCGGTGGGGGCATCAACAATTTGGGTGGAAGCCTAACCGTGACGAACTGCACTATCGGAGGTTCGAGTGCGCCAGGTGCGAGCCAGACAGATACGAATCAAGCAAATTCTGCGGCAGTTGGAGGTGGTGGGTTATCGCATTCGCCAGGAGATCCTTTGGGAGGAGGACCCGTTGTAGGAAATCTTATCGTTACGGGTACAACCTTTCAGAACAACCGGTCGGCTTCGGCTGCTAGTGGTGGTGGGGGCGCGGATGTGTTCACGCATAACCTGGGAACAGGTACGCACAGCTTTGCCACTTCAGCGTTCACGGGCAATCAAACGACCCACGCGAACGGTAGCGGCGGTGCTCTTATCATTGAGAGTCTTGCTTGTACGGTTGCAACTACGTCGTTCACTTCAAATGCATCATTGAATCGTGGTGGGGGCATCGCGGTTACGGGCGGAAGCCTGCATCTGGACGGCACGACAGCGAGCATCACGTTTACAAGCAACACGGCGCCCAATGGCGGCAGCAGCATCTTTGCCAATTCCCCGGTGACAGTATCCGGCACGAATGTGAACATTGGCGGCGATGTGGAAGTCGCCTCAAACGGCACCTGGACCAATAACGCGGGCAGCACCCTCTCGCCAACTAACTTCATCGTCAATGGGGGCGCCTTCACCGGCAACAACAGCACAATGAATGTCGGCGGGAATCTTTCGATTATTTCCGGCGCTGTGGTCGGTGGCACGTTCAATGCCAATACGAGCACGATCAATATCGCCGGAAACTTTGTTTACACTACTGGACCCGCGGTACCTACATTCAACGCCGGGACAGGTACGTTCAATTTCAACGGAGTGGCGGCACAGAGCATTAGCAATAACGCTAGCATTACTTTCAACAATCTCACCAATTCCAACACCACAAACCCGTTGACTGCCAATGGTAGTTTTGCTGTCAATGGCAACCTCAATGTCAATGGTGCAAATGCCGTATTCGCGCCCGTAGCGGCAGCAGTGATCAGTGGCACGGGAACCTTAACAGGCACGGGCACGGCGCGGGTGACGCGCACGGGTGCGGACTCTTTCCTCCAACAATACACAATCACCAACAAGACTCTGACCAACTTGACGGTGGAATACATCGGGGCGGCAGCGCAGACGGTGAGCGCGACCACTTATGGCGGTCTGAAGATCAACAACGGAAGCGGGGCCACTCTCGGTGGAAATGTAATTGTTAACAACCTGCTGAGTTTGACTGCGGGCGCGTTGAACGTGGCGACCCATACGCTCACCATTAATGACGGCACGACTGTGGGTACTGGCAGCATTACCAGCGGCGCGACCGGCACGGTTATCTACAATCAGGGGAGCATTGGGCAAGTTGTGTTGGCAGCCAATTATGGCAACCTGACTTTCAGCAACTTCAGCAAGGTACTCCCGAATGGAACAGTTGGCGTGGCGAGTGTGTTTACGCCAGGCAGTGGTGGGGGCCATACCATCACGAACAATACTTTCAACTTCAATGGCGCCGGCGCGCAGACAGTGCCAGCTTTTGCCTACAACAGTCTGACTATTAGCGGTGCCCGGACCACCAATAATGTCACCTTGGGCAATGCCAGCTCGATTGGCGTCGCCGGGGTTTTCAGTCCGACTGCCACCTTCACCACCGGCAACTATGTTGTGACCAATAGCACGGTTGACTTTAACGGCACCGGTGCGCAGAGCATTCCGGCCTTCAACTTTAATAATTTAACGATCAGCGGCGCGCGCACGACCAATAGTGTGAGTCTGGTTAATGGCGGCACGATTGGCATTGCCGGGATTTTCAACCCGACGGCTACATTTACTTCGGGCGCGTTTGTCGTTACCGGCAACACAGTTGTGTACAACGGGACAAGTGCACAGTCACTGCCCGCAGCGTTTACAACCTATAACAATCTGACACTCAACAATGTGTTAGGTACGAGCGGGTTCGCAGGACTAACCGTGCAGGGATTACTGCGTGTGCAGGCAGGTAACTTCACCAGTGCAAGCAACTACCACGATGTGCAGATCGACAGTGGGGCGAACCTGGTCGGCACGGACGCGACCACGATTAATGTGAGCGGCAACTGGACCAACAACAGCAGCCCCGGATTCGTCGCCAACAACAATACGGTCAACTTCAATGGTTCGGGAGCGCAGACTATCGGTGGCAGCTCAGCTCTTGGGTTTACCATCTTCCATAATCTGACGATTGCCAATGCCGGAACCGGTGTGAGTCTGACGCAGGAACAGAGGGTTGAAGGTGTGCTGACACTCACCAACGACCTCACGACGGGAGCCAACATTCTGATCCAGCCGGCAACGGGCAGTTCCGCAGGCACAGGCGATGTAATTGGCAACGTGCGCCGCACGGGGTTTGTCACTGGCGGGGCAGCGCTAAGCTTCGGAAATCCCTTAAACACGATCCAGATCAATTCAGGCACCGCGCCAACGGACATCCTCGTCAATCTCGTAAAGGCGGCGCCGGGAACTTTCCCGACGGCGATCAATCGCACCTACACGATTACTCCCAATGGTGGCAGTCCCTCGGCCACCCTGCGATTGCGTTATCTCGACTCAGAACTTAATGGCAATTCGGAAGCGCATCTGGATCTTTGGCGGTTCAACGGTGCTGTCTGGATTGACGAAGGGCAGACGGCGCGCAATGCGGTCGAGAACTGGGTCGAAAAAAGCGGGGTGACGGTCTTTTCACCCTGGACCATCGCAGCGCATGTGAATCAACCGCCTTCAGTAACGAACGCATCGACCTTCGTAAACGTGCAGACAACGTCCGGCCTGGTACTTGATCGTCAGGCGGTGGACGTAAACGAAGTGACGCACTTCAGGATCACGAACATCACGAATGGGACATTATTCAAGAACGACGGCACGACGCAGATCAACAACAACGACTTCATCACCTATGCAGAAGGCAATGCAGGGTTGAAGTTCACGCCCACCCTGAACTCGACGGCGACGGGCAGTTTCGATGCACAGGCTTCATCTGATGCGGCTGGAACCGGGCTCAGCACTGCCACAACTGCGACAATAACTGTTAATCCCCATGCGGATCTTGAGGTTTCAAGCAAGACAGATGCGCCCGATCCGGTGAATGCGGGGGACAACCTCACCTATACGATCGAGTTTCAGAATAATGGTCCGTCTCCTGCCAGTACTGTCACGGTAACTGACACTCTTCCAGCCAATACAACATTTGTTTCGGCACAAGTAACGGCGGGCGCTGGTTGGAATGTCACATCACCCGCCGTCGGTGGTGTCGGTAATGTTGTCTTCTCCAAGGATCCTGTTCCCGCCACCGAGACAGCTACCTTCGAGATTGTGGTCAAAGTTGACGCCGCCACCTCGAACGGCACGGTGATCACTAACGACGCAGTGGCAGCCAGCGCTACAACCGATCTTACTCCAGGAAACAACACCGGTAATGCGACCACGACCGTGGTAGCAGAAATTGTCGTAAACGATGCCGGTGATGCTGCTGACATGAATATCGGGGACGGCATTTGCGACACGGATCCAGCTGCGGGGCTACAGTGCACTCTGAGGGCGGCCATTCAAGAGACCAATGCCCTGGGAGGGGACGATTTGATTGGGTTTGACAACGCTCTCAGCGGCAGCACAATCGTTCTTGGATCAGCCTTGCCGGCAATCGGTGGCAATCTGGTAATCAATGGTCTGGGCGCAGACCTTCTCACGGTTCAGCGCGATACCGCTGGCGGCACGCCCGATTTTCGAATCTTTCACATCAATACCGGACGGACGGTCACAATCTCTGGCCTCACTTTATCGAACGGCAGCGCAAACGCCGCCTCTCCTAACGATAGAGGAGGCGCGATTCTGAATGAGGGCACGTTAACCATCAATAACAGCATCATCACCGACAACAGTGGCAGCTTCGGTGGTGGCATCTACAATGAAGGTCAAGGAGGCGCTTCCCTCACAATCACCAACAGCACCATCAGTAACAATAGTTCATCCAACATCGGCGGCGGACTGTACAACGATGGCGACAGTGGATCTGCAACAATGACGATCCGCAGCAGCACGATTAGTGGAAACAGTGCCGAAGTGGGCGCCGGGATCTATAACGCCGGAAATCCCGCGAATGCTGAGCTGACGGTGACTAACAGCACGTTGAGTGGGAATCTCTCCAATGTTAATGGCGGAGGCATCTTCATACTTGACGGAACTGTAACGCTAACAAATGTTACGGTTACAAATAATCGTGCTGACAACGACAGCAATGCGTCCGGTAATGGCGGTGGGTTGGCCGCTTTTGCCGGCACCATTACCCTGCGAAACACGCTTGTGGGGGGCAACTTCGGAGAAGGCGGCCCCGGCACCGCAAGTGATGACATTCTTGGCGCGCTCGATACCGCCACGTCTTTCAATAATCTCATCGGTAACGGAACCGGCATGACCGGTGTGAGCAACGGTGTAAACGGAAATCTTGTCGGCACTGACATCGTTCCAATCGATCCCAAGCTTGGTGTTCTAGCTGACAATGGTGGTCCAACGCTCACCCATGCACTCTTACCCGGCAGCCCGGCTCTGGATGCTGGAGATAACAGCTTCGTCGTCGATCCACCGTTCACCGGGCCAACGTTCTTTGATCAGCGGGGCGCCAACTTCGCCCGAATTGTCGATGGACCAGACGCTGACACGACTGACACCGTAGACATTGGAGCTTTTGAAGCACAGGTCTCAGTTGAAGACATCGGAGACCGTACGATCAATGAAGACGGATCAGACTCGTTTACTTTCAATGTTGATGGCGCTGTCAATGTAACGGCAACTTCCAGCAACACCGCACTTGTTCCTAACAATGCCGCAAACATCGATGTGACTGGCGCTGGCGCGACTCGTACGCTCACGATCAACCCGGTTGCTAACGCCTTCGGCGCGACAACCATTACCGTAACGGTCGCCGACAATGGCCAGAACATGGTCGACACCTTCGTGCTTACCGTTAATCCGGTCGCCGATACCCCCTCAGTCACTGATGCGAATACCGACGAGGATACCCAAACAACATCAGGTCTGGTGATCAGCAGAAACGCGGTGGACGGCGCAGAAGTAACTCACTTCAAGATTACCGGCATTACCAACGGAGCTCTCTTCCAGAATGATGGAGTAACGCCAATCAGCAACGGCGACTTCATCACCTTCGCGCAGGGTAACGCCGGGCTCAGGTTCACCCCAGCGCTGGATTCGACAGCGAATGGCAGTTTCAACGTGCAGGGGGCCACCGGGAATCTCGATGCAGCCCTCGGTGGAGGCATTGTTACGGCCACCATCACGGTAAACGCAGTAAACGATGCGCCCGTAAACAGCGTGCCGGGTCCTCAGACAGTGATTGAAAACGGCTCCCTTGTCTTCTCGCCGGCAAACAGCAATTCCATCTCGATTTCGGATGATGACGCAGGAACAAACCCTGTTCAAGTCCAACTTACTGCCACGAACGGTACGATCACAGTTGGCAGTCTTCTTGGTCTAACCTTCTCGGTCGGCAACGGCTCGGCTGATGACACAATGACTTTCATCGGCACGATTGCCAACATCAACATGGCGCTGACTAACCTGCAATTCGTTCCCACTCCCGGTTTTGACGGAGCCGCCTCGCTTCAAATCATCACCAACGATCAAGGGCATTCGGGTGGCCCAGCCTTATCAGATACGGACACCATTGCTATTACGGTTCTCGATGGTGGAGCTCTGCAATTTAGCGCTGCCACATATTCGGTAGCTGAAGATGCCGGCAACGCGGTAATCACTGTAACGCGATCGGGCGGAACCGCCGGTGAAGCGCGTATCAACTTCGCCACGAGCAACGGTACCGCCGTCGCGAGTCAGGACTACACCGCGGCTTCGGGAACACTGATATTCGCCGAAGGGGTGACGACCCAAACCTTTAACGTTCCGATTACCGACGATGGCTTAGCGGGACCGGACAAAACTATAAACTTGACGCTGAGTGCTCCAGGGGGAAGCGGTAGCCTGGGAACGCCTGCGACTGCCGTACTCACCATCAATGACAATGAGGGCGTACCCTCGCTGTCAATTGATGACGTTTCGGTGACTGAGGGAGATAGCGGGACGACACCACTCGTGTTCACGGTCACCCTTTCAGTGGCAAGCAGCCAGACTGTTACAGTCAACTATGCAACGGCTGATGGTACTGCCGAAGCAGGAAGTGACTACCAGGCGATTTCGAGTACTCTTCTCAGCTTTGCGCCAGGAGAGACCAGTAAAACCATCACAGTGCAGGTGATTGGAGACCTCGTAGGCGAACCTCACGAGACCTTCTTCGTGAACCTGTCGGGGGCGACCAATGCCATCATCAGTAAGAATCAAGGGATTGGGACTATCTTTGACGACGATTCACCCGGCGGAGTTATCCGGTTCACGTCAGCAACGTTCAATACGACTGAAAGTTCCGGCTCTGTCACAATTAATGTGGAGCGAATCGGCAACACCACGCAGGCTGTAAGTGCGGACTATGCCACGCCTGATGATAGTCAGTCAGCGACACCTGTTTCGTGTGCCACGGTGAACGGCATAGCCTCATCCCGTTGCGACTTTATTAGCGCACTGGGGACGCTGGAATTTGCGGCCGGTGAAACATCGAAGAGTTTCACCGTGCTGATTACCCAGGACTCGTACGTCGAAGGAACTGAAACTTTAACTCTTACACTTTCGAACCCGACTGGTGGCGCGGTACTGGGTGCGCCGTTTACCGCGGTGCTTGAGATCGCGGACGATGCAAGTGAGCCCTCCACGAACCCTTCGGACGACGCTGCTGCATTTGTCCGGCAGCACTATCATGATTTTCTAAACCGCGAGCCGGACGGTCCGGGATTAGCCTTCTGGACCAACGAGATTACTCAGTGTGGTGCGGATGCCGCATGCATTGAGGTCAAACGAATCAACGTCTCAGCGGCCTTCTTCCTGTCAATTGAATTTCAAAACACCGGGTTCCTGGCCTACCTCACCCACAAGGCAGCTTTTGGCAACCTGTCCGGTGCGCCAGTGCCTGTCAAATTTGTAGATTTCCTCGCCGATGTTCAAAAGGTAAGTCAAGGCGTTCAGGTGGGCGTGGGGTCATGGGAGACTATACTTGAGCAGAACAAGGAAGACTTCATCCTCGCGTTCGTCGAGCGGCCAGATTTTCTAACGCAGTACCCCAACACTCTGACTGCCGAGGAGTTTGTAGATCAACTTGATTCGAACGCCGGCGGCGTGCTTTCAAACCAGGAGAAAGCGGATTTAGTTGCGATTCTGGGTGGAACACCTTCTGATCTTGCTAAACGTGCGGAAGTACTACGTAAAGTTGCTGAGGACGATGACTTCGAGCAACTCGAATTCAATCGGGCGTTTGTAATGATGCAATACTTCGGGTATTTAAGAAGGGATCCCGATGCAGCACCAGATTCAGATTTTGCGGGCTATAACTTCTGGCTTGGAAAGCTCAACGATTTCAACGGAAACTTTGTAGCGGCCGAGATGGTAAAGGCCTTCATCACTTCGGGTGAGTACAGGCAGAGGTTTGGGCCGTAGTTGATGCCACAGAGAGAACGATCGACGAAATGAAATTGATGCTAAAGCCCCAGAGGGGGCTTTAGTATAGGCGATCAATAACGAGGTTGGCTCGCTGGCTTGTCGGCAGAAATCACCCAGAGTGTTTCACAGCTGGCGCACCGCGAGCGGCGCCGGCTCCTGTTCCCGTTGGCTGCGATCGCGGGAGCTCTCAGAGATGGTTGGGGGTGGCGGCGGAGGATTCACCACAAGAACCTCCAGCGCTGCATCGAGCGCTTCTGAAATGCGTGACACAAAGACGATCTGTAGCTCCTTACGTACGTCTTCAGGCACATCCTCGATGTCGGCTTCATTCCGCGAGGGAATAATAATGCGTCGGATGCCCGCTCGATGTGCTGCCAGGATCTTTTCTTTCAGGCCACCTACTGGAAACACCAGGCCCGAAAGTGTGATCTCCCCCGTCATCGCTGTATCGGGTCTCACTCGGCGTCCGCTGTAGAGGGAGGCCAGAGCCGAAGTAATGGTCACTCCTGCACTGGGCCCGTCCTTGGGAATAGCTCCGGCCGGCACATGGAGGTGCACCCCGTATTCCTTGAACATTTCCGGGTCGATACCGAAATCGCCAGCATGTGACCAGAGGTACGATTGGGCCGCCCGCGCTGACTCCTGCATCACCTCGCCCAGTTGCCCGGTAGTCGTCAGCCCTCTCCCACCCGGCAACAGCGTAGCTTCGACAAACAGTACCTCCCCGCCCATCTCGGTCCATGCCATGCCCGTGGCCACGCCCGCAGGCAATTCTTTGCGAGCCTGCTCGGGATAGAATTTTGGCGCTCCCAGATACTGAGCCAGATCGGCTGCCTCTACGTTGACTCGTTCGGCTTCGCCCTGGGCTATCTTCAAAGCTACTTTGCGCGCCAAGCTGCCGATAGTGCGTTCGAGTTGACGTACACCAGCTTCTCTTGTGTAGCGAGTGGCGATCAATTCGATAGCTTCAGATGTGATCGTGAACTGCTCCACGGTCAACCCATTCTCGCGAACCTGCCGCGGAACCAGGTAACGCTTTGCAATCTCGAGTTTCTCTCGGTCGCTATACCCGGCGATGCCGATCACCTCCATGCGATCGCGCAGCGGCGCGGGAATGGGACCGAGCTGATTGGCCGTAGCGATAAAGAAGACGCGCGAAAGATCAAATGGCAGGTCGAGATAGTGATCGCGGAACGTGTTGTTCTGCTGAGGATCCAAAATCTCGAGCAACGCCGACGCCGGGTCACCCCGATAATCCGCGCCCAGCTTGTCGATCTCGTCGAGCATCATAAGCGGATTGTTTACGCCGGCACGTCTGAGCGCCTGAATGATCCGACCGGGCATCGACCCAATATAAGTACGGCGGTGGCCTCGCAGTTCAGCTTCATCGCGTACGCCGCCAAGAGACATGCGCTCGAATTCGCGACCGAGAGCCCGGGCTATCGAACGCCCCAGTGACGTTTTACCCACGCCCGGCGGGCCAACGAAACAGAGGATGGGACTCTTCGTGTCGGGCCGCAGCTTGATTACAGCTAGAAACTCAAGGATCCGCTCTTTGACGTCCTCCAGGCCGTAGTGATCTTCATCCAGAATCTTCCGCGCTTGGTTCAGATCCAGCTTGCCTTCAGAAGACTTTTTCCATGGTAGTTCGAGAATGTATTCGAGATAGGTTCGAATGACATGATAATCGGGTGCCGCCGCCGGCAGCCGCTCCAGTCGCTTTAATTCACGCTCGGCCTCGGTGTGTACTTCCTCCGGCAGATCAGCGGCTTCGAGACGTTCGCGCAGTAGTTCTGCCTCGGCACGTTCTCCACCTTCGTCGTCACCCAATTCCTTCTGGATTGCCTTCATCTGCTGGCGCAGGATGTAATCGCGCTGGGCCTTGTCCATCTCGGACTGGGCTTCTGTAGCAATCTTTGAGCGCAACTGAATAATCTCGAGTTCGCGCGCCAGATTCGCGTGGGCCAATCGCAGCAACTCGTCCGCGGTGCTGGCCTCAAGCATCTTTTGCTCCTGCTCGACGCCCAGACTCAGGATCGAACCGAGAAAGTAGGCCAAACGGACGGGTTCAACCGACCCAAGGATCGCGACACGCACTTCGGGCGGTACTCCCGGCAAGAGAGCCAGTGCCTGCTGGATCATCCCCTGTAGATTTCGCTTTGTCGCTTCCACCTCCTCAGCGTCCACTATCTCAGGAGCCGGCAGCATCTGGATTACAGCCCGCAGATGAGGTTCTTCCTGCTTCCATTCGATGACTTTGAAACGCTCGGTCCCCTGCACAATAATCTGCATCGTGTTCTCGACGCGTTCCATTCGCTTGATGTTTACAAGCGTGCCCACTTCATAGAGATCGGCCGGCCTGGCGTCTTGTCCAGCATTAGCGTCGGGACGAACAGTAATGCAACCGAGTAATTTTTCTTCAGTAGCCAACGCCGCCTCGACCGCAGCCACCGAGCGAGGCCGGCCGACCGCTAGCGGTACCACCGTCTCTGGAAAAAGAGTCGTGTTCTGGAGGGCCAGGATAGCAACCTCGAAAGGCTCAGTGCCTGGCGAGAGGCTGGTTTGCGTTTCGTCAGCCGGTTGAGGCGTAAGGGGGGCTTCCTCGCTTAATTCCTGAGGTTGTTCGGGTTTCTCAGACATTGCTCCTCCCTCATTCGTCGGTTTGGCAAGCTTTGCGGCGCCCATTCAGGAGGACCCTTCACAACGCAGATGGATGATCAAGAAACCATCACGGTAATCATGGTCCAAAGAGGCGCCCTGGATCCCGCAAGGAAACTGGATCAATTTCTCGAAGCGACTGTAGGTGATTTCCATCTGGTGACAGATGAATCCCTCAGTACATGATGTGTCGCGCCGGCAGCCGCGAATGCGTAAGCCTGAGTCAGTTAACTCGATCTCCAGATCACCACTGTTAACCCCAGCGAGATCAACTTTAATGATCCAACCGTCGCGAGTGCGGTAAACATCGGCCGCCGGGTTCCAGAGCCGCCCGGAGGGCCTTGCTCGATGACTGACCGTCATCAGGGAGAGCGCGCGTTCAGCTTTTGGCATAGCCCAAAGAATAAGGGAAAACGGAAAATAGTCAAAAGGGGAGCTGGTAATCGCCAGCTCCCCTTTTTGCTATATAAAGAGCAGGCCACTAGTTGAAAAGCCGGCTCCAGAAAGACGAGCGGCTCGAAATCTCTTCAAGAGCCTGGGCCAGTTCGAGGTCTTCCTCGGTTTCGAGAGCCACGTCGGCCATCGAGATGATGCCGCGTAGGTAACCATTGTCGGTAACCACCGGAATCCGGCGAACCTGCTTGTCGCCCATTTTGCGGATGACATCGACTACACGATCGTTTGGTTTCGCGTTGTAAATGTCCGTCGACATTATCTCGTCTGCCCGTTGCGTGTTTGCTTCTTTCCCCTCCGCAACAGCGCGGATGACAATGTCACGATCCGTAATGAGACCAACCAGCTTGCCATTCCCCGGCGTTCGGGCTCCGGTCCGGTGGTCTTCCCGGCCATTGCCTTCTTCCAGATCGTAGTCGACTACCGGAATGACTCCGGTGTCCTCCTGCTTCATCATCAACGCTACCTGATGAAGTGGCGTATCCCGGGTTGCCACTGCAAGATCGGTCGTCATGATGTCACGGCACCGCAACCGAGAACGTTGCATCCGCTCGCGGGCGTATTCACCCTGTGGATAGTCGCGTCTGCTCTCCGGAGGGAAGTAGCGCTCCGTTTCGCCCCGATATCCCGTGTGCTCCCCATAACGAGGTTCGTCATGGTCATATTCAGCAACTTCACCAAAGCGTCCTTGCCCATAATCCAAACGGCCAGCACGCCAATCACGATCGCGATCTGAATATGGACCCCTCGGTTCTTCCCGTCGAAAGCGTTCGCGCTCGAAATCCGGCGACCTGCGATAACGGTCGCGTTCATTTTCCATCTCACTTCTGTATCTCCTCATGATCTCCCTCCTTGCCTCATAAAAACCTTTTAGGAATCGAATAATCCTGGGGGCTGATGGGGGATCTTTCGGAACTCTAGCGACAAAGGCACTGAACGTCAGCGCCTCTCCTGGGGCGCCTATCCCACTTCTATCTCGGCAACCAACTGCACTCGTGAGCTCACGTCCAGCGTGCCGACTTCGATGGGAGTTGCGGCCCCGATTCGTGCCCTCATTGTGTCGACCTGGGCTTCGTAAACCGGCATTGGGCGGACCAGGCCCTCTTCCTGCACTTCTACAACACGTACTACGCGTCCATTGAGCGCCTGAGCAATTACCTGTGCCTTGCCAATCGCTGCGCGTGTGGCTTCGCTCAACGCCTGGTCCTTTGCGGGACGATCTTTTCGCAAGGTGAATCCGATGCCTGTGATGTCGTTCGCGCCTGCCTCCGAAGCAGCGTCGATGACGGCGCCAACCTTCGTCAGGTCGCTGATGGTTACGGTGACACTGTTTCGCGCTTCGTAACCGACGATAGTCGGCGGCTGGTTCTCTTTGTAGATTCGTTGGGGTACTAAACTGTATCCGCTGGTCTTGATCTCGGCGCCCGCGCCGAAGGCAGCCTTGATCGCGCGCACAACAGCATCACTCTTGGTCGCAGTTTCCTGTTGCGCCTGTAGCGCCTGACGCGCTTGAGTTACGACCGAAATAGTCACTATTGCGGTGTCGGGCTGGGCTTGAACAATCGCATCGCCACCAACTCTGACTCGCGTCAAGCGCTGCGATTCCTGGCCTCCGGTAGCTGTACCCTGCGTAGGCCGCATAGTCCGAGCCTCAAAGGGTACGCCTTCCATGTAGATGGTGACGGCCTCCGGTTTAGTTTCGCCCGCAGCCTCGACCTCGGAACCCTCCTTAAACCAGCTCTGACTCTGAAACTTCGTAGCATTCAAAATCAAATATTTCTCTCCATCTGTAGCGATCAACCAACCGCCTGCTTCCACCGTTTTTTGCAATCGCCCACGGACGGTGATCTCTTTCGCAAACGTTTGAGTCGTCAGCAGTGAAATCAGTGCCAGGGCACATAAAATTGCCGATATTCTTTTGCTCATTGTGTCTCCTTCATCATCCTGTCTCTTTGATTGCAAGCGCGGGAAGACTGTCAGGGGAGAAGCGCTGCAACTCAAAGAACGTCCGGAGCCGACAATTCTTGCTGTTGCTGGCTCTGATTTGGCTGTTTTGTTACGATTCATGCGATGCAATCATTTAATACTAAGATCGGCAACTTCAGAAGACCAGAGCCGAAGGGGCAAACCGTTACTGTTGGCCGTGTCGACGATGTACCCCCCGGTCGCTGTGCAACGGTTGAGCTTCTCGATGGCAGCCAGCTAGCCCTTTACAATGTGAATGGCGAATTCTATGCCACCGAGAATTTTTGTCCACATAAGGGGGCGCCCTTGGCAGACGGCAAGCTCTGTCAACACATGATTCAGTGCGACTGGCACGGCTGGCGGTTTGATGTTCGCACCGGCCAGTGTTTGAACGCGTCCGGTGGAGTGCCAACCTATAAAGTGATTGTTGAAGACGGAATGATAAAAATTGAGGTTTAAGACCGCCTAAGCGCCGTCGTTGCCAATTGCTTCTACCGGGCAGCAGGTAAGCGCTTCTTCACAAGCCTCGCGCTCTTCGTCAGTTTCCGGTTGTTTGTATACAAATGAATAGCTATTCGCGTCTGAGCGGGTGAAGTTCTCAGGAGCAGTGTCGCGGCAGACATCACAATCGATGCAGGAGGAGTCTACGTAAAACGTTCCTTGCACATTCTCCTTTACTCGATCGTTTCGATCAGGCACTTTGGGGTTCCTTCAATCCTTTTGACGTGACTCGCTGGGTCGAGAGTGCGTGTTGCCTTTCGCCTACTAAATCACCCACTGCGCGTCATCTCTTCAGGCTTCACGTACTGGTCAAACTCTTCGCCCGTCAGAAATCCAAGTTCGATACAGGACTCGCGCAGACTGATCCCTTTCTTGTGCGCATTCTTCGCTACTTGCGCTGCCCGATCATATCCAATGTAGGGATTCAACGCGGTTACAAGCATTAACGAGTTCTTTAAATACTCGTCGATCTGCGCGCGGTTAATCTCAATGCCGACGACGCAGTGCTTGAGAAACGATTCACTCGAGTCGTGCAACAAACGGATGGAATGCAAAAGGTTGTGAATCATTACAGGTTTGAAGACATTCAACTCAAAGTTGCCCTGGGATCCGGCAAAACCAATCGCCGCATCATTTCCGAAGACCTGGACCGCGACCATCGTCAGCGCCTCGCTCTGGGTTGGATTAACCTTTCCCGGCATAATCGACGACCCGGGTTCGTTCTCCGGAAGAATGAGTTCGCCCAGACCACATCGGGGTCCCGATGCAAGCCAGCGGACATCATTCGCGATCTTCATTAGAGAACCGGCCAACGTTTTCAGAGCGCCGCTGGCAAACACGATCTCGTCGTGTGCCGAAAGCGCCGCGAACTTGTTGGGATGAGAACGGAACGGTAGTTCAGTCAATTCCGCAATTACTCTTGCCGCGCGTTCTCCAAACTCCGGGGGCGCGTTCAAACCTGTGCCGACAGCCGTCCCACCGATTGCCAGATCGAGCAGCCCTCCAAGAGCATTCCTCATACGCTCAACATCGCGAGCCAGTAGAGTGGACCATCCCGACATCTCCTGTCCTACCGTTAGCGGCGTCGCATCCTGCAAGTGAGTGCGTCCAATCTTGACCACATCGGCAAATTCGTCCGCTTTAGTCTCAATCGCTTCCTGAAGCTCGTGGATCGCGGGGGTTAGCCAGTTGATCTGCTCGGCAGCGGCAATATACATCGCAGTTGGAAAGGTATCGTTTGACGACTGCGACATATTTACATCGTCATTTGGATGAATCGGGTTCTTGCTGCCCAACACACCTCCCGCCAACTCGATCGCGCGATTAGCAATTACCTCATTCGCATTCATATTGGTCTGGGTGCCGCTCCCGGTTTGCCAGATTCTCAAAGGAAAATGTTCGTCCAGCGTGCCTTCAATTACCTCTTCCGCGGCCGCGACAATCAACCTTGCTTTTTCGGTGGGCAGTTTTCCCAGCTCCTCATTAACCAGAGTGGCAGCCTTTTTGAGAATGCCGAACGCTCGAATCAGCTCGCGTGGCATCACGTCGGCGCCGATATTGAAATAGATTAGGGAACGTTGGGTCTGGGCGCCCCAATACTTATCGGCAGGCACCTCGATTTCGCCCATTGAGTCGGTTTCAATGCGGTTTTGAGCGACGTTCTGATTCTCGGCTGGCTCTGCTTTCATCGGGGTAGTCTCTGTCTGGGGAGTCTGGGAAGAACTTTTTTCAGTGGAGTCCGTCGTTGGCTTCATTGCTACCGAAGCAATTCTACATCACGAACGCACCTGCTAAAACTCGACAGCACGTAGCAGCGAGTAGCGGGGTAAGGGTACCGGCGTAATGGTCAGTCCTGAGTGACAGGAGCGCCGGCCTCTTTCCAGGCTTTCCAGCCCCCGACCATAGAATAGACCTGAGTGTAGCCCATTTGCTGGAGCACATCCGCAGCCAGCGCCGAACGATAGCCCCCGCCGCAGTAGAGAATTAGCTCAGTGGATTTGTCTGGGACGCTTGCTTCAATGTCCCTCTCGATAATGCCCTTGCCCAGATGTTCGGCGCCCTCAGCATGACCCGCTTCCCATTCGGCGTCTTCCCGCACATCAATGAGCCGGGCAGCGGAATTTGTCGTCAAACGCTCTCTTGTTTTGTTGACATCGACCTCCCGAGTGCGAGTCTTCGCATCGTTGACCAGCTTCAGAAAGCCTTCGGAATGCTTCATAAGCCCACCTCGACTAACCGCAATTGGATGAAACGCAGGCGAAAGATTATAATGCCCGTCTTTGTCGAACGCACCATTACCGGTCAGAAAAGCATCTCCGGGGCGGAACTGAGTGTCCGCCCCAGCCTGTGAGAGACGACATAATCCGCGCGCGGCGCCATGATTCGCCCAATTTGAACGAGAGGAACCTCAATTGGCAAACGAACAGTTTGACGTAACGATAATCGGCAGCGGGCCCGGCGGTTATGTGGCTGCAATCAGGGCCGGGCAACTGGGATTGAAAGCGGCCATCATTGAGAAGGATAAGCGGCTGGGAGGCACCTGCACATTGCGTGGCTGCATCCCGACAAAACAACTTCTGATGTCTGCGCATGTCTACGAACAGATGCAGCGTGCCGCTGACTTTGGCGTAGAAGCTTCCGGTATTCAACTGGCATTCGCCAACGTCCAAAAACGCAAGGATAGGGTGGTCCTGAAGAACTCCAAGGGTATCGAGTACCTCATGAAGAAGAACAAGGTGACGGTATTCAACGGAACCGGAAAGCTTGCGTTGCCGGGCAAGGTCGAGGTCACAGGCGCCGATGGCAATAAACAGACGATCAATACCAAAAATATAATTATCGCTACGGGTTCGGTTGTACGTCCAATACCCGGATTTGAGACTGACGGAAAGCAGTTAGTCAACAGCGATCACGTGCTGGAACTTAAAGAGGTTCCCAAGTCACTGATTGTAATGGGCGCCGGCGCCGTGGGGGTCGAGTTCGCATCTGTCTATTCCCGTTTTGGTGCTGAAACGACGATCGTCGAGTTACTGCCGCGCCTTGTGCCCCTGGAAGACGAGGAGGTCTCGAAAGAACTTGAACGATCGTTTCGCAAACGCGGAATCAAGTCACAGGTTGATACAAAACTCGAGACGCTGGAAAAGACCGACACCGGCGTAAAAGTAAGCGGTAAGAATTCTAAGGGCGAGGCAGTTACTCTCGAAGCCGAGATGCTCCTCGTGGCTGTGGGTCGGATGCCTTACACCGATGGGCTGGGAATTGAAGGAACAAAAATTCAGGTTGAAAAGGGTTTCATCAAGGTCGATGAGTATCAACAGACTGGTGAGAAGGGCGTCTACGCTATTGGCGACGTCATTCCCACGCCGCTACTTGCGCACCTGGCTTCCAAGGAAGGGATTGTCGCTATCGAGCACTTGTCGGGACAAAAGGACGTAAGACCGATCAATCTGCGCCTGGTCCCGAACTGTACCTATTGCGATCCGGAAGTTGGATCGGTGGGCTTAACCGAAGCCAAAGCGAAGGAGATGGGCTACGAAGTAAAAGTAGGGAAGTTCCCGTTTTCAGCATCAGGTAAAGCCCGCATCCTCGGCGAAGAAGAGGGTTTCGTTAAGATCGTTGCCGACAAGAAGTACGATGAGATTCTCGGTGTGCATATCATTGGGCCGCATGCAACGGAGTTGATCGCCGAGGCATGCGTGGCAATGCAGCTTGAATCTACTGCCGAAGAACTTGGTCGCACGATCCACGCGCACCCGACGGTTTCCGAAGCGGTTATGGAGGCAGCAGAAGGAGTCCACGATCTCGCTGTGCATATTTAATAAGCTGGATGGAAATGATGGAGAACGCAAAGCCAACGAGAAACAGTAGAGGAGACGGAGGCAAAGATCCGCGTCGTCGTAGACCACGCCGCGCACCCTACCAGATGCGAATAAGCACCAAATATGCTCCACGCAAGCCTGCCGAAGGCAAGCCCCGGAGTTGCATCACCGAGACGTCGCTAGCTTCGGAACAGAAGCTCGAACTCTATCGCTATTTGAAACTGACGCGCATGGTTGAAGAGCGACTCGTAAACCTTTACCGGCAAACGAAGGTGGTGGGCGGCGTGTTTCGTTCGCTGGGCCAGGAGGCCACGGCAGTAGGCAGTGCTTATGCCCTTCAGCCCCAGGATTTCATCACCCCTCTGATTCGCGACCTCGGGGCGGTGCTCGTGAAAGGGATTCGGCCGCGCGAGGTCTTTGCCCAATATATGGCGAAGGCTTGGGGACCATCTGGAGGCCGTGACCTCAACATTCACTTTGGTGATATGGAGAAGGGATTTATTGGTCCAATCTCGCATTTGGGCGACATGATTCCGGTGATGACCGGAGTGCTTCTGGCCGCTCGAATGCAAGAGAAGCCGATTGTGGCTCTTGCTTATATTGGCGACGGCGGGATGAGTACCGGAGCTTTTCATGAAGGCTTGAACTTTGCGGCGGTACAACGGCTGCCATTAATAATTCTTGCAGAACATAACCAGTATGCCTATTCAACGCCGACCACGCTTCAGACTGCGGTAAGAGACCTGGTTGAGAAGGCCGGAGGGTATGGGATTCCCGGTTACATCGTCGATGGCAATGACATCATTGCCTGTTATGAAGTGACAAAGAGGGCCGCCGAATATGCCCGCAAAGGTGGAGGCGCCGTCTTGATTGAGGCTAAGACCTACCGGCGGCGCGGGCATGCCGAGCATGATGATCAACGCTATGTGCCCGCCGGTGAGATCGAGTGGTGGGAGAAAAATAACGACCCCATCGATCGTTACGAACACTATCTGGTCGAGGGCGGAGTCGCTGATAAGAACAAATTGGATGAAATCACAGAAAGCATTCAGCGCGAGATAGACGAAGATGTCGAGTGGGCTGAGAGGTCGCCAATGCCTGATCCTGACCAGGCGGCATTTAGAGTCTTCGATAACTCGATCGTTCCTCCCGCGTTCCGCCCACCAGTGCTGGAGAGGTAGTTATGCTTTTACCCGCAGACAGAAATAGATTGCAGAGGAAAGTGCATTCCGAAGTTGACTCACCCACCGGAGGAAAGCAGATGGGATTGGTATACGCTGAGATTGAACTAGTTAGTGTCGACGATATAGTTTTGCATCGTCACGGCTTCCTGCCAGAAGAAGAGATAAAACGGTTGACAGTAAACGCATTGGTTGATTCAGGAGCTTACCTGCTCATTATTACTGACCAGATAAGACAGCAGTTAGACCTTCCTCTCATCGAAGAGCAGGTTTTTAGACTTGCTGACGACTCCGAATGCCGATGCGAAGTGGTTGGACCGGTCGAACTACACTTCGAGAACCGGTCCACTAATGTAAGAGCGGTAGTTTTTCCCGGCGCCGAGGAGGTTCTTTTAGGATCTATACCTCTGGAAGATCTCGATGTCATGATCGATCCAAAGCAACAGCGCCTAATCGTAAATCCTGCAAGTCCGAACATGGCAACGAAATATCTCAAATAGAGGCATGTAAAAAGCCTATGGCAACTGTCGTCAAAAAAGAGCACAAATCAGCGCCTCCCGAACGTGGCGGGGTCGTTACGCTTGTTGAGGCAATTCGCCAGGGGATCTGGGAAGAGATGGAGCGCGACTCCACCGTCTTTGTCATTGGGGAAGACGTGGGTGCTTATGGTGGCGCGTTCAAAGTTACGGATGGACTGCTTGATGAGTTTGGCAAGGGGCGCGTGATCGATACCCCGATCTCAGAAGGCGCCATTGTTGGTGCAGCCTGTGGAGCGGCGTTGATGGGCATGCGCCCAGTTGCCGAGTTTCAATTCATCGACTTTATCTCGGCAGGATTCGACCTGCTCACGAATTACGCTGCCAAGTGTCGCTATCGTTGGGGCGCGGGAATATCTGCGGTATTTCGTGGTCCATGTGGATCGGGTGTGCGGTCGGGCCCGTTTCACTCCCTTAACCCGGAATCATTCTTCCTTAATACGGCCGGTCTGAAGATGGTTGAACCGGCGACGGCTTACGATGCTAAAGGGCTTATCAAGGCGGCAATTCGAGATCCTGACCCGGTGCTCTTCTTTGAGCATAAGAAGCTGTATCGCCTGCCGCGACTGCGTGAAGAGATTCCGGCAGACGATTACATTGTCGAGATTGGCAAGGCACGAACAGTTCGGGAAGGGCGCGATCTTTCGATCGTCACGTTTGGCGCCATGGTCCTGACGGCCCTTGATGCAGCAGAGGAACTGGAAAAGGAAGGGCTGGATGTGGAAGTGATCGATCTGCGCACGCTAGCGCCGCTCGACAAGCCGGCGATTATCGAGAGCGTTAAAAAAACCAGCCGGGCACTGGTCCTTCACGAAGCTTCTCTAACCGGGGGGATCGGTGGCGAAATTGCCGCGATCATTGGCGCTGAAGCTTTCGAGTGGTTGGATGCTCCCGTAGTGCGCGTGGCATCGTTGGATACACCGGTGCCCTATTCGCCTCCTCTGGAGGACTATTATTTACCACAAACCAGCGATGTTCTGGCGGCCGCTCGAAGGCTGGCAGCGTACTAAGATTTTTGATTTGCGATTTTTGATTTTTGATTGATACGGCGGCTCAAACAACACCGCACGATTCCAGATCAAATTCAAAAGACAGGGCAAATCTAAAATCACAAATTGAAAATCTAAAATTCCTGGAGTTTTTATGGCTACTGAAGTAGTAATGCCGCAGATGGGTGAATCCATCGCCGAAGGCACCATCACCCGATGGCTGAAAAAAGTTGGTGAGCGTGTCGAGCGAGACGAACCGCTCTTCGAGATCTCAACTGATAAAGTAGATGCCGAGATTCCTTCGCCCGCAGCGGGAACGCTTACCGAGGTGAGATTCAAAGAGGGCGACACCGTCGACGTGAACACCGTGGTGGCCGTGCTCGATGGTGAGGGTGGCGCCTCGGGCGCTGGATCAGAGCCTGCGTCAAGCGAAGCCGCGCCGGTTCAAGAACCAGCGGTGGCCCAGGCCGAAGAAGCCGAAGCTCCCAAACTTGAAGACGAATCCCGCGAGACCGCCACTCAAGCCAGGCCTCCCGCTCCAGTGACACCTCCACCAGCGGCTCCTGCGGCCAGATCTTCTGTTGCGCCCGCGAATGGTGGGGAAACGTCTACCGCCGACGATCTGCGGAGAACGAAATCCAGTCCCCTCGTGCGAAAGATTGCCAGTGAGCATGGCATTGATATCGCGCAACTAGATGGCACTGGCCTCAGTGGTCGCGTCACGAAAAACGACATACTGAGCTTTATCGAATCCGGGGCAGTCAGTGCTCCTCCGGTTCAGCCACAGACAACCGCTGCTGTTCCAGCGGCGCCAGCCAGAACTCCCGAACGGGTTGCTCCCGCGGTAAAGCCCGGCGCCGGCGATCGAGTCGAACAAATGACGGTGATGCGGAAGAAAATTGCCGAGCACATGGTCCAATCCCGCCGAACCTCCGCGCATGTCACCACAGTGTATGAGATTGACATGAGCCGCATCGCCAAGCTTCGCGAGCAGCATCGGGATTCGTTTCAAGAACGCACCGGCACCAAACTGACGTACATGCCGTTCATCTTTCAGGCAATAACAAACGGTCTCCGCAAGTTCCCAATCTTTAATGCTCAGGTAAGCGGCGATCAGATTATCTACAAGCGGGACATTAACCTGGGCATGGCGGTCGCGTTGGACGCGGGCTTAATTGTGCCGGTAATCAAACGGGCCGACGATCTTTCATTATCAGGTCTCGCGCGGGTTGCAAACGATCTGGCAGAAAGAGCAAGGACAAAGCAGTTGAAACCCGACGAGGTTGCAGGTGGTACTTTCACGATCACGAACCCGGGAGTTTTTGGTGGACTATTTGGGACGCCGATTATTAATCAACCTCAGCTCGCGATCCTGGGCGTCGGGAAGATTGAGAAACGACCCAAAGTGCTAACTACTCCGGATGGCGAGGATTATGTTGGGATCCGCTGGATGTCCTATTTTGCCCTCAGTTTTGATCATCGGGTAATTGATGGTGCGGATGCTGAAAGGTTCCTTGCTTATGTCAAGGAGCTACTCGAGGCGGGCGAATTTTCAGTGTAGTAAAGAGCGGTATTTAGGATTTACGATTGGGGATTGCCGATTTGCGATTTAGTCTATGACTTCGGGGCAATCGTCAATCGCCAATTGTCAATCACCAATCACCAATCGCCAATCGCTAAATCGCCAATTGTCAATCAAAAATACTGCTCATCGCCTCCCCTCCCCCCATCTGTTGCGATCAAGTAGCAATTACGTGATGAATCGCGCTAAGACTAATAAGGGTCTTGACTTACTTCTCGTTAAGGTCTAAGAAGTGTGCGCTGGCTATCTGCAAGGGGCAACGAGAAGAAATCTAGTGACATCTCGTTTCACAGATCTGACAGATGGCTTCAGGGTTCGCAATTAGGCGCGCCCACTGCTTGCAAAAAAATTGAAGGAGATAAATCGATGGTATTCACGAAAACTAAAATGTTTTCCCTACTATTACTGGCTACCTGCCTTGTAATCTTCCCCGCTTCTCTTGCCCTCGCTCAGGATTCAACCGCCCCGGCCGGCTCGCGTTCTGTAGCCAGCGGCCAAAAGATGAAGATTAAAGGTGTAGTCACACGTCGTGACGCCGACACGTTCACGATTCGCGACATTAATGGCGTGGATACCGTTGTGCGGCTGGACGACAGGACCAGTGTTAAGAGCCATGGTGGATTTCTTCGCAGTGGTACCAACTACGCTCAAACCAACATCCTTCGTGGCCTCAATATGGAGGTCGAAGGTCGTGGCAACGCTTCGGGTGAACTTGCTGCAGAGAAAATCAGATTTAACGAATCAGATCTAAGAGTTGCTCGCGCCGTCGAATCGCGCGCTGCGCCTCTCGAAGATCGAGCAGATGATACTGAAGCAAAGCTCACTGAGGTCGAGGCAAATGCTCAGCGCCTTTCCGGACAGCTCGAGGAGCTCGCAGCGGTAGCCAATACGGCCCGCGGCGGCGCCCGTGCAGCCCAGGAAACGGCAGACTCCGCAATCGCTGGCGTGAACCTGACGAACGAGCGGATTTCAGCGCTCGACGATTATGAACCTCAAGACATGGCAGCCGTAAATTTCCGGACTGGTAGCGCGGTGCTTTCAAACGATGCCAAGATGCAGTTGGATGAAATCGCTACCAAGGCCCTGAATGCGCGGGGCTATGTTCTTGAAGTTTCGGGTTTTGCTGATTCGACTGGCAGTGTCGCAAGAAATCGTGCTCTCAGTCAGCGACGCGCCGATTCCGTGATTCGTTATCTGGTTGAGAACCACAGCATTCCGCTACGACGTATCATCACGCCGTACGGCTATGGTGAGCTCAATCCGATTGCCGAAAACAACACACGCGATGGACGCGCCCAGAACCGCCGAGTTGAAATCAAGCTGCTTGTCAACAAGGGCTTGACTCAACCCGCGCCTGAGGTGAGATCTTCAGGCGGCACGGTTTCGATGAGCAACCCTTAGTGGTGGGCTAAACATCGCAACTCGGACGGCCGCCAGAAAGCAACTTGAGTAAGAATCTCGCCGCCGGCAGGAAAGAGAAGAAGAGGAGCCGAGAAAGCGGAATGAGAAACGGCCTGATGAGTTGTAACAAAAAGAGGGAAAAACATTTGTGGCCAGCGCTCTTTATCGGAGCGCTGGTCCTCTTTTTTTTGTCGGGGACAGTTCAGGCGCAAAGCCTGAAAGACCTGCCGCCGCCTCCACCCGCGCCCACGCCGAAGCCAACACCCCCGCCCCGTCCTCTAACAGATGAGGATTTCGATATCGTTCGCGTTAGTTCGAATCTGGTGATGGTTCCGGTGTCCGTGGTTGATTCCGGAGGAGAACCCGTTCTTGGCCTCCAAGCTAACGATTTTCGTATTGAAGAAGAAGGGCGCCTACAGCAGATCGCACAGATCGGCAATCCGGACCAGGTGCCACTTGATATTGCGTTGCTCTTCGACATCTCGAGCAGTGTCAGTCAAAAGGGTTTTTTTGAATTTCAACAGACCGCGGCTGCCAGCTTCCTGCGCCTGGTCCTTAAGCCCGTCGATCGGGCGGCAATCTTTACTATTGCTGACCGGGCCGTATTGGTTGAACCGTTAGCGCCGGCCCAAACTGCCGCCGCGCGATTGCTGACCATCCCGGCTGCAACTTCCCCTGTTCCGACAGCTTTTTATGACACCGTAGTCGCAGCCTCCCAATATTTGCTCGATAATTCAAATGAAGGACGGCGACGTGTGATCGTGGTGATCTCTGATGGAGACGATAACTTCAGTAACAAGGTAAGGGACCTGACAATTGCCGAAGTTCGTGCCAGTCAGGATGGTTCGTCAACCCCGGCTACGGTTCGGCAAAACCTGCAATTGCGCCATCGCCAGGCAGTGGTTGAAACGCAACGCGGCGTGCAACAAGCGGATATCTCGTTTTACTCGATTAATCCCGGCGGAACCTCGGTACGCTTGAACGAAATCAGCTTGCGCGCGCAAACAGCTATGCAGTCAATTGCCGAGGCGACTGGTGGGACTGCCTTTGTGCCGAGTTCAGAAAAGGATCTGGAGCGAGTTTTCAGCGAGATTGCCGCCGAACTGCGTGGTCAATACCTTTTGCAATACTATTCGAATTCCGAGTCGCCAGCGGGTCAGTTCCGCCGGATCCAGGTATCCACGCCAACTCGTCAACAACTGCGCGTCCGCGCCCGCCAGGGCTATTACCCGAAGCGTAAGGTCTAGTTAGGCCGTGGGTCTTTGGCCTTCGACCTTTGGCCTTTGGTTTTTATCAAGATTTGCAAAGACCAAAGTCCCCATCGCTAACGCATCTCGACCAGGACATCTGTCAAGCGATTTATTACTGCGAGCAGAGAGCGACCGGCCGGGTCGAGCTCGTTGTTGGCTACCTGCTGCTCCGCCTTTGTGGCTACTGCTGCAACCCCGGCAAGCTTGGTGTAATAAGGTTTTAACGCTTCAGTGGTGAAGAACTCGGCCTCGAGCTTATCGAGTTTCTCGCGAAACACTCGAATGCTGCTCGCAACTACGGCACGGCTTTTTTTGGTTTGCTCAAGCAACTCTTTTGGAGAATTATTACGCTGGGCCACCGCGTCCATCTCCTCAATGCCTTTGTTCACCCCGCCCATCAAATATACAAACCGGCTGAGATCTTTGATCTGAGTGGCTACATTCGCCGCACCCTTCTGCCTGGCCTCAGCAAGCTGTTTCGCCTGGGCCGCCGCAGTCGCACGCGGAGCTGGACGTGTCCGTCTCCTCGTCTGAGACAGTGTTGTGATGGGCATGAGAAGAATGATAACAGTCAAAAAAGCGATGATTGATTTCAATTGAATACTCCTATCGATCGAACTTACTCAGTCAAACTATTCCGGGCTGCAGGTTCAGTCAAGCACTGAACCGCTGGTCGCCATGGTGTCCTGATTCGGGGCGGTCCCCCCCTGGCCGTCCGCAGTGAAGAGTGTTTCGGCGCTTAAGGGCGCCACGGAGGACCGCCCCGAAAAAGTATCAGACCACCGGTTAACCCTCGCTGTTAGTGTGACACGCGTTTTCGCTGCTAGAATGACGCCCGAATCCTGTATCTGGTTGCATCGGCATGAGAGAAAGAAAGCTTCTTGTTCAGCGTTTGGGCCGCCTTGACTATGATGCGGCGCTAAGCCTTCAAAAAGAGATCGAGCGTGACGTTCAAAAAGGGACCACCACCGATACGTTATTGTTGCTTGAACACCCTCATACGTTGACGATTGGTCGCCGCGGCAACGGCGCTGGCATCCTCTATTCGCCACAGTTCCTCGAAGAACGGGGCATCACTGTATTCGAGGTAAACCGCGGGGGGAAGCTCACCTATCACGGCCTGGGACAGATCGTCGGCTATCCAATCATCAATCTTAGCCCCGACCGACAGGATGTGCATCGGTACGTGCGCGATCTCGAGGAAGTGCTCATTCGCACAATAGCGGATTTCGGGATTAAAGCTTTTAGAATTGAGGGCTTAACTGGCGTGCATACCGAGCGCGGTAAGGTGGCAGCTATCGGTGTACACATTGCTCGTTGGGTGACGACCCATGGATTCGCTTTAAACGTTAACACCGACTTGAGTTTCTTTAAGCTCATTGTGGCCTGTGAAGGCGAGCCAGTCACTTCGTTAAAGGAGCTCCTGGGCAGCGAAATTGATCTGGCACAAGTTGAAGAGCGAATAGTCATCCGATTTGCCGAAGTTTTTAGGATGATCCCCGTAGAGGCTAACGAGAGCCTGGAGACAGTCACTTCAGCATGTTAACTATCGACCTTATCAATGAAGCCCGGGAAAGAATTCAATCCCGCATCCACCGCACTCCAGTAGTTACATCGCAAACTTTCAACAGCAGCAGCGGCAAGAAAGTTTTCTTTAAGTGTGAGAATTTGCAGCGTGCCGGCGCTTTCAAGATTCGCGGCGCCACCAATAAAGTGCTCACCTTGAATGCCGATGAGAAAAGCAGGGGCATAATCGCTTTCTCCTCCGGTAATCATGCTCAGGCGGTGGCGCTTGCCGCACGTGAGGCGGGTATTCGGGCCGTTGTTGCGATGCCGGAGGACGCACCGCGAACCAAGGTCCAGGCAACGCGTAGTTACGGCGCCGAAGTAATCTTCTTTGATCGCCAGAGCGATGATCGCGAGGCCTTTGCGCGTAGTGTCGCTGAGCGCGAGCGTTTAGTTATGGTCCCTCCTTATGATGACTACCTGGTGATGGCGGGCCAGGGTACTTGTGGTCTCGAGTTACTTGAAGAGGTTCCCGACCTGGACTGCGTAATCACGCCTTGCAGCGGCGGTGGACTCTTCGCTGGTGTTAGTTTCGCTGCGAAAAGCCTCAAGCCATCAATCCGATGTTTCCCTGTGGAACCCGAAACGGCAAACGACACTCAACAATCCTTTATCAAGGGGGAGATTGTCCGAATTCCACCACCACCGACGATTGCTGATGGCCTTCGTGTCCAATCTCCTGGTGAGCTAACATTTCCTCTCACGAAAGAACTTGCCGAGGACGTCTTAACTGTCTCAGACGCCGAGATAATCGAGGCAATAAAATTCCTTCTGTTTCGCATGAAGCTGTTGGTAGAACCGTCGGGCGCGGCCGCGGCCGCCGCCGTCCTGTTTAAGAAGCTTCCCGCAAATATCGAGCGAGTTGGTGTGGTTCTATCGGGAGGAAATATTGATAGCGAAGCATTGCAGGGGTTTCTCAAGAGTCAGGTCAGTATCCCAAACCAGTTGTAGGCATACATAATCTCGCCAGTAATAAAAGATGCGATATTAGCTGCCACTATCGCGCTGAAGTCACGTAACCATTCCCATGAGCTCGCTTTATGCGGTCGGAAAGCCAGCCAGAACAAAAGACACTCAGCAACTGGAGCGAACGTCTCCGCTACTACTAAAACCGTTCATGCATCCCCTCGTCACTAATGTTAGAATGCTTCTTAATTACAAAACTTGAAGGAAATCTTCGTGTCCCGAGAACTTCACGTTATCAGCAATATCCCAAAACCCCGCCAGCCCAAGCCAGAGTGGCTGAAGATTCGGTTGGGCGATCCCACGAATCAAAACAACGTGCTTAAGCTGATCGAGGGTCTTAACCTGCACACAGTCTGTCAGGAAGCTCGCTGTCCAAACATCTTCGAGTGCTGGTCGGATCGCACCGCAACATTCATGTTGGGAGGCGACATTTGTACGCGCCATTGTGGGTTTTGTGCGGTGGGAAAAGGGCAGCCAGGTGCTCTTGACGCGGAGGAACCGCGCCACGTTGCTGAGGCAGTTCGCCATCTCGATTTAGCCCACACCGTCATCACCTCAGTTAACCGAGACGATCTTCCTGACGGCGGAGCAGCGCACTGGGCAGAGACGATTCGGGCAGTCCGAAGCCTCAACCCAGAGTGCAAGATCGAAGTTCTGATTCCCGACTTCAATGGCGACGAAGCAGCGCTGAACACTGTGCTGGATGCGAAGCCAGACGTACTCAATCACAATACCGAGACAATCGCACGACTTTATCGACGCGTCCGTCCGGATGCTCGCTATGAGCAATCGCTGACATTATTGGAGCGCGCAGCAAAGCGACGTGACCGCGAAGGCCGCGGGATGCTTACAAAAAGCGGAATCATGGTTGGACTAGGCGAGACGTTCGAAGAAGTCATTGAACTGATGAAGGATCTGCGGCAAGTCTCGTGCGACATTATGACTATCGGTCAATACCTTCAGCCGCATGCTCGCCGGCTTCCAGTCGAACGATACGTAACACCAGAAGAGTTCGATCGTTGGCGGGAAATTGGAATGGAACTCGGCTTCTACCACGTCGAATCGAGTCCTTTGACGCGTTCTTCATATCATGCACGCCAGCAGGCGGACCAGCCTCACTTCCCCGAGTAATCTTCAATTACGAACCGCTTCCTGAGGAGATCGAGATCCCCCTCTTCGAGATTGAAGTTTGTGCCCGCGATCACTCGCCGTCCTTCGTCGGTGGTCACCCAATCGACAACCTGATGTGCATGCTTTCGAAGGTAGGCCGCATCCTCTTTGTCAATCGGTTTGCCGTCCCTGCGGGAGAACACCCACGTATAAGTGAAGCGGCCTCTACGAATGAACTCCAGGTCGCGCTCGAAAGCAGTTTGCGGAGTCTGCTGGGCCGGTGGTTTGGAGTCACTCGTCTGCTCGGCGACCGGCGCGGGGCTGGGGCCAGGACCAGCCGAGCCACACCCCTGCCATAGCAAACCCAACGCCAAGAGCGGAAGCAAAAGTAATGTTGGGGGCTTAATACTTTTGGTCATAACTAACTTTCATCATCGAATTCAGAACGTTCAGGCTCGTCGCGAATGCGCAGGATGGTACATTCTGTGTCTTCATAGACAATCTCAAACCACCCGCTTTCCGTGGCGTTCTCAAAGAATCTATCGTGATGATTATCGGTAAAGACGTAGCGCGCGCCAAATCGATCGCGAATTAAAGGGCCCGGATCCTTTTCGTTTCCGAGTGTGATGCGATCGTACAGCTTCGACAATTCCGGATCACGGTCGTAAAGATAGGTTGGGTCCAGGCCCGAAACATAATTGTGGTTTGGATTGTAATAAAAGAGACGCGGAAAGTCGTCCCAATCGGTATTAAAAATAGTCTGACCCGGCGGGATCTGGGTGCTCATCCACTCGGCGCCCGCGCGATAGTAATCATGCCGTTCACTTTTGCGGATATCTTCCGCGGTGACTTTCAAGTTGAAGAACAGGACAAGCCCCAGCAAAACAGCAATAACTGCTGCGATGACCATCCTGATAAACTCTTTAGTGTCATTCCCCCCGTCACGATCGAGAAACGGCTGCAAGTCGTCAAGCACCTCCGCAGGAAGACGGGTGAGCGCCGAACGCGCCCCATCGAGCCAGGGCTGTAATGCAAAAGCAGCAAAAATGATCGCAAAAGGGGGCCAGTATTCGACAGACCGTTTCCAGCGTGCCGTGGCGATCATGAGCGCGGTTGCAAGCACCAGAAAAAATAGTGCGTGAGGGGGGCGCTTGCGGTCTTCGGGATCAAAGGCGACGTAGCCCACCACCATAGCCGCGCACGCCACCAGCGAATTGCCCAGAAACTCCCAGGAGTTATAAGGGTACCACTCCCCTCCAACACGGGTGGAAAAGTCGGTTGCGGTCAGTTTCATCCGCAGATGTTCGTACATGAGTTGCAGGTTCTGAGGGAAGTAGGGATTGATTATTAGCCCGGCTGCCACGCCCGCCAGAACGAATGCAGCAGGACGCCATTCAAACCTCCGTTCAGTCCAGCCGATAATTGCCATCCAGACAAAGGCGCCGAAGACGAGAAGCACAAAGGCGTCGTAGGTCAGAGTAAAGACGAAGGCTAGCGGTAGGAGGGGCCAGTATTTTTTCTGGAAGAGAAAATGGACTCCCGCGATGAGATAGATGATCGCAAATGGTGGGGCCTTGGCCATGTTTAGCCGGAAGAGGAAAGGCGCTGAACACGCTAGTAGAGCTACTAGCCATACCAATGTATAGCGAATTTCATATCGTAGCAGCAGCCAATAGCAGGAGAACACAGCGAGGCTGGCGAAAAGCATTGCCGCTATCTTTGCGCCCATCCTCACATCTCCGATCCATGTAAAAGGGATCTGGAAGATGTGAAACAGAAAGTGATGGTCGACGTAGCTTGCTGGATTGAGGGTGGTCAGTGGAAGCCAGGTGAAGACGGGCGGGAAAGCTTTATTGAGTAAAGACTCCCAAAGCATTCGGCTCCACCGGATGTGGTAGTAGCCGTCAAAGTCCCCGCAACAAATTGCATCTGTTGAGAACTGCAGCCTCCAGAAGATGATACCGATGGCAAGCGCTCCGGCGCCGAGTTTAACTCCGCGTACGGCCCATTCTGCCTTTAGCAACTGGGGGAACTTCGGCGGTTCGTTCTTCATCTATTCGATCAACTCGGCGGCACAGATACCGCTCAAGTTCTAAGTTGTTCGAGAAGATCAAGAAGGGCACTCGGTTCGATCGGTTTGGTCAGATGGGCATCAAACCCTGACTGAAGGGACCGCTCACGATCGTCAAACTTAGCAAAGCCCGTCAGGGCCACGAGAGGCACCGCTTCGTAGTCCGGCAGTTTCCGCAATGCAGCGGCCAGATCGTACCCGTCCATCTCGGGCATTCCTATGTCGGAGATCACAACGTCGAAAAGGTGGTTCCGGGCAGCTTCGAGTGCGGTCTTCGCGGAAGAGGCTGTAGTCACCTCATAGCCTGCCGCGCTTAACAGGAAAGCCAGCATCTCGGTGACATCCGGAACATCATCTACGACCAGGGCGCGCGGTTTTTGGGAAACCGTTTCGCCTATACCATTGGCTAAAGTATGGTTCGCAGGCTCTTTTCCGTTGTGGGGGTGTGATTGGTTCGGTAGAGCAAAAAATATCGTGGCAGGTGGAGCAGTAAAGTACACAGTCCCGTACATCATCCATCCCTTCCGCCGCACGCATCGGATTTTGGTTCTTATAGGCTGGATAATCTATACGAAAAGAGAGTGGTGTGTCTATGTGTTCTCGCGTTAGGTCTTACTTTGTGGACACGCTGAAATTGATTTGGTAGGGTGTGCGCCAGCAAGCGAAACTTAGCCCAAGGGAGGCAACATCATGCCCGCAAGAAAGGCAAAAAAGGCAAGCAAGAAAGCAAAAGGGTCGAAAAAGGGCGCTAAGGCTCCGGCAAAAAAAGCCGCGGCCAAAAAGCGCAGTGCTAAAAAGGTAGCCGCTAAGTCCAGCAAGAAGACCACGAAGAAGTCTGCAAAAAGATCGCCTGCAAGGAAAGCCGCCGCCAGAAAGGCCCCAGCAAAGAAGCGATCGACGAAGAAGACGGGAACAAAAAAGGCGACAACTCGGAAAGTTAGCAAGAAGTGGTCCGCCGGAACTTCCAGAGGAAGCGCCTCGGCTCTGCCGCCTCCACTCGTTAATGAGCCTGTCCCTGCCCCGACTCCTGAAACTTCAGCTCTTAGTGAACCCGAAACGACGAGCACTGGCACTGACAGTCAAGAGGGATCCTGATTGCCTTAAAGAGGGGACAGTTTCCCGAGACGGTCCCCTCTTCTGAAAACAGCAAGACCACCAGCTAAATGTATCCCACCGGGAACCTCTTCATACCAGTCGCGCACGGGCAACTCGAGGCGATTCTCAAGGAACCACAAGAAACGCCACCACGTGGAGTTGCCCTCGTGCTCCATCCACATCCGCTTGGTGGCGGCACTATGCATAACAAGGTCGTTTACCGCGCTGCGAGCGCCCTGAACGACGCGGGTCTGCTTACGTTGCGCATCAATTTTCGCGGTGTCGGGCAAAGCACCGGAACTCATGACGAGGGAAAAGGCGAGCTCGATGACGTTCGGGCCGGCCTCCAATACCTGGAAGAAAACTATCCGGAACAACCAATCACGCTATGTGGGTTCTCGTTCGGCGCTCGTGTTGGGCTGGAGGTCGGTATCTCGGATGATCGAGTGGCGGATCTCATCAGCATTGGGACACCTGTCGATAAGTACGATTTCACATTTCTCGAAGCCTGCCGCAAACCGATACTCTTCGTTCACGGCGACGAGGACGAGTTTGGCAGCGTCGACCGACTGCGATCCCTGGTGGCGAAGCTTAAGCCACATACAAAGGTGCAGTTAAGTCTCATCGATAACTGCGGTCATTTTTTCGAAGGGCGTCTCGATGAGGTAAAGAAGGTAATTACAGCCTGGGCCATGTTTAGCACCTCCGGATAAAAACAACTGCAAGCGCTCCAGAGACATTTACGATTCAGTATTTCGGAATTAGGATACGGCCATGAATCCATATCATGATCCGGCTATCCGGATCACGCTTTTACCACGCGACACTAATTCACAGGGAACCGTCTTTGGTGGCATCATCCTAAGCTATATCGACATGGCGGGCGCCATTGAAGCGCACCGGCGCACAAAGATGGCGCGCTTCGTCACCGTCGCGATGCGGGAGGTGATATTTCACAAGCCTGTGTTCGTTGGAGATCTTGTAAGTTTCTATGCCGAGACCCTACGTATCGGAAACACCTCGATTACGGTTCGCGTGATCGTCGAGGCTGAAAGAGTCGGAGTTTCCACTGACCGCGTTCGTGTGACAGAAGCCGAGGTGGTCTATGTTGCGGTCGACGAGAACCGGCAGAAAACACGCATCATTAGGAGTGCATCATGAGTTCAGGAACGCGAAGGTCTAGGCAACAATTCGCGCCTCCGCGAGACAGGCTACTGGCCGCCTGCCTTCGCTAAACACTTACCGAGAAAACAGCTCGTCGGAAAAGGGTTACACCGTTGAGCGGTTCTTGACTGTGCGCCATACCCACAGCAGCAGAATCGCGCCGAGTAGCGACAATATTAAGCCTCCGGGACGGAAACCCTCAGTGTCGACCCCCCAAATAGCCCAGCTTACGAGTCCGCCGACTATTGAACCGGCGACTCCCAATAAAAGCGTAGCAATCAGACCCATCTCGTCTCTGCCGGGCATTATCAGGCGCGCCAGTCCGCCGGCAACCAAACCCACTATCAACCACCATATCAAACCAAGCATTTCACTTTCCTCCCTACTTCAAATCAGGACCCACTTTGTTGATATGTAAGTCTCGGACCAAAGTAGGTCCTGGTGGTTGTTACAAATGTCAGTCATTCAAGATGAAAGTGATCTTCAATCTCACCTTGTATTCAGTGATCTTGCCATCCTTGATGTTGACTTCATGATCCTTTATCCAGGCACTCTGCAAGTTCTCCAGAGTCTTGGAGGCCCGTTTGATTCCAGTTTGTACCGCATCATCGAAACTGGTCGTTGACGACGCGGTTATCTCACTTACTTTTGCGACACTCATTATCAGAATCCTTTGCTTTTCGTTCGCTAATCTTCGAGGCAAGCCGCCCAGACTGCCTCCCGCATTGTGGATCTTGCGCGGCGCCCGTCAGAGCCCGAGCGCCGCGCAAAGTTTTCTTGTGGTCCTAACTATCCTTCGGGTGGAATATTTAGTTGTTGGCCTACTTGAATGCGATCTGGATCTTTAAGCTTATCCTGGTTCGCATAGAAGATCCGCATGTACTCGTTTGGATCGCCATAAAACTGTTTGCTTATCTTTGAGAGGTTGTCACCAGGCTTTACCTCATAAACCTGACCTTGCTGGCCCTCACCGCCACCGGCTGCTGCGCCAACCGCCCGGCTTGCATCCACCGTGATGTCGCAAGTGAGATCATTCTCGTATCCGGAATCCACCAACTTGATCTGGTTCCAGACTGCATCCTTCGCAGCGTCTGACGACGCCACTCCTTTGATGAACAGCTTGTTGTTCTCCACATGCAGGTTCTGCAACTGTACTTGTTGCTGTTCAATCAGGTTGAGTACTGACTGGTATTTTGATTTGAGTTCGTTAAAGCGCTGCTGTGCGTTGGCGTCCTGCTGGGCGCCGGAGGCGCCTCGCCCGAACATTTTATCGAAGAGTCCCATCTTAGTTTTCTCCTTAGTATCTGAATCCGGCCATCCATAGACATAGACCAGGAAGTGGATGGTTGGTCGAATGTGTGTCGTTGTTAAACGGGGGATTGTGAATTCCCTTAGCCTCCACGGAAGTTCGGCCTTCCAGGCAGGTCATATTATTTGAAGAATTTGGCAGCCATGCGCTGAAGATCGTCCATCGAGCTGCCATCCTGGTTCTGATCCAGCATCGAGCTAAGCATCCCCATCACGCCTGGCTCCTCTGCTGCTACTTGCTGTTGCTGCGCTGCAAGCAAGTTTGAAAGGCCGGGAGCATCAAGGCCCTCGCTGTGCTGTGTCTGTCCAACCGCGCCCATCACCAACGGGGCGATGGCTTCCAGGAGTCCGCCGGCCGAGCCCTGATCCAGGCCCGTTGCCTGGGCCAGATTGTTTTCGATCGCGGGTCGCTGAGGGCCAAAAACGTGGCGGAGAATTCCCGAACCGTTCGCGCTTTGGGGATCTCCTAAATAGCCCGTAAGGTTGCCGAAGATGCTCCCATCATGATGATCTTTGTTGATGGCGCGGTGCAGACTTTCCGCTCCTTCTGGTTGTGCCGCATTGCGCGCCAGGGCGGCAAGAATCAAAGGCACACCCAACTGAACTGCCGCATTAGCCGTCGTTTCGCTTATGCCAAAACGTTGTGAAATCGTGCGGACCGCACTTCCGGACAATTGTTGCGTGATCACTCGTGTTATTGCATCCATAGTTTTCTACTCTCCTCATTTTGTACCCACTGCTCGCACCTGAGCCCGAAGTTCTGACCGCCACCGAACGCACCGGGTCTTAATTTCCTTGGAGGGAAAAAGCTCCCAACGCACCCTCCTCGAGTTTAGCAACAGCGATTTGTGGGGGATCTGCTGATCGAAACTAGACCGGGCAACAGCGGTGCCCTGCTGTTTGAAGCTCAGTACTTGCGAATTTCGGTGGGAGCAGTATACAGCATGGAGGATCAGAAGTTAAAAGGTTGGTGGGGACCGTCGAGAACAGAAATCGCAGCGATCTTAGGCAAGAGTAGACAACAACTGCAGGTGCCTATACTTATCTCAATCTTAAAGGCCGCAGTTTCTTGTTTAAGAAAAAAATCAGCGACTTCCGTAGGTGGTGACTCCGTGACCGGGGTGAGATTTCTTCGGTGGTTTATCGGGGATCAGGTCACCTGTAAAGATTTCGAGAAGGTTCTTGGCCGTGCCGACAACGGGTGTGACATCCAGGCCCACATGGATCGCCCCGAGCATCAAACCCTTCCTGCGAATTTCATAAGTTGCAAGTCCAAGAGCAAACACGGACCCGACGATTGGAATGGGTTTAATGATGCGCTTCACCACCCTCCAACTGCCGGCGCGGAAAATCCTTCTCTTAAGGGTCGTAGTCATCGTTGAAAATAGCCTGCTTTGAAACCTCGAAGTCGATCCAGATTAAAGCCTCGGGAGACCCGGCTACCAGATGAGATATTGCCGGAAATGGTTGTGTGTTAGCATGAACAAGTTCTTCACAAATGATGAAAGGTTTGCCCTGGGGTCGGATGCCGCACCGGACTTTCCTGATACTTCTTGCTCTTCTTTGCGTTCTTGCAACTCTTTTCTCCTGCAAGTCCACCGAAACGGATGCTCGAAGACTCCTGATCTATACGCCTCACGGGCAGGACATGTTGCGCGACTTTATTGCGCGCTACCAGCAGCATTACCCTGAGGCGAGCGTGCAGTTCTTGGATATGGGGGCCCAGGATATCCTGGCCCGCCTGCGCGCAGAGCGAAATCGACCCCAAGCGGACCTCTGGTGGGGCGCGGCCCACACTACCTTTCAAACCGCTGCCGAAGAAGAGCTGCTCTCGCCGTTCCAGCCAAGCTGGGCCGATGCTGTGCCTGAGGGCAGCAAAGATCCACAGCACCGGTGGTACGGAATCTACGAAACTCCCGAAGTAATCGTCTACAACAACGAAGCAGTCTCTGCCGAGGAAGCCCCTCGCGACTGGGACGACGTACTCGGAGAGCGTTGGCATGGCAAGGTTTTGATTCGCAATCCGAATCCATCTGATTCAATGCGAGCGATCTTTGGCGCAATGATCTGGCGTTTCTATCGAGACACCGGCTCGCCAGTGGGAGGGTACGATTGGCTTCGTCGCCTTGACCGAAATGTGCGCGAATACACTGCGGATGGAACAATATTGATGCAGAAACTGGCGCGACGGGAGGGACTGGTCAGCCTCTGGAATCTGCCGGACGTTAGACTCTTCAAAGAGCAGAAAGGACTACCTGTTGACTATGTATTTCCGGCGAGCGGCACGCCGGTGATTATTGATGGAATCGCAATCGTGCGCGGTGGGCCCAACGAAAAAGAGGCCCGGCGCTTCTATGAGTTTGTAAACACTCCGGAGAACCTCGTGCATGCTGCTCACAACTACTACCGCATTCCGGTTCGTAGCGACCTTGAACGCAGCCAGCTACCGGCATGGATGAATCAACCCTTCGCACGTTTGCCGCTGGACTGGGAGTTGTTACGACGAGAAGGATTCGAGTGGCTCCGCTACTGGGACGCCGAGATTCGCGGTCGTAGCAAATAGCCATGGCACCACTCTGCTGGCGATCATGTAGATCCTAATGCCCCTGCTCGCACTTAAAACTATCACTAAAAGCTTTGGGTCAACTCCCGCCGTCTCTGAAGTGTCGTTGAATGTCGAGCGCGGCGAGTTTTTTGGGTTGCTTGGACCGTCAGGTTGCGGCAAGACAACCACGCTTAGAATGATCGCCGGCCTCGAACGACCGGACAGCGGCTCCATTGAATTCGATGGTCGCAACATCACTACGCTTTCGCCCGAACATCGCGGATTCGGCATGGTCTTTCAAAACTATGCACTCTTTCCTCACCTGAAGGTTGCCGAGAATGTCGCTTTCGGTCTGCGCGCCCGGCATCTTCAAAAAACCAGGATCGCAGAGCGGGTGGCGAGCGCCCTCGAGCTTGTGCAGCTTCCAGGTTATGGCGAACGGACCATTGACCAGCTTTCAGGAGGTCAGCAGCAGCGAGTAGCAATCGCCCGGGCCATTGCAATCGAGCCGGCATTACTGCTTTTCGACGAACCTCTTTCAAATCTCGATGTTGCCTTGCGCGAAGAGACTCGGGGCGAACTGCGAGAGTTGGTAACCCGCCTTGGTCTAACTGCCGTCTATGTGACGCACGATCAGGAAGAGGCATTCGCTCTCTGCGACCGCATCGGCGTGATGGTCGGCGGCCGCATTCTACAAACTGGCAGACCTCGAGAACTCTATGAACATCCGGCTGAGATTTCAGTGGCGCGGTTTCTCGGACGCAACAACCTGATCAGCGTGACGCGAGTAAGCTCGAGTGACGCTGCTAATGGAGTATTCAAGACGGTTGCTGGCGGCCACACCCTGACGGTCCCAATCCAAGCGGAGGATCTTGCCCCTCTTAATAAACCTTGCATCCTCTCGATCAGGCCCGAGCACGTGATTATCGCGAAAACAGCTGACGAAGGGAGCAACACACTGCCCGGCCGAATTCGCGAGATCAATTTTGCCGGCGCGACGTCGAGCGTAATGATTGATGCGACTGGATTGACACTGGAAGCGCTGGTGCTTCAGTCACGTGGTCTCTCGGTTGACGATCCGTGCCTTGTTGTCCTGCCCCCGGAGCGGATGTCTTTGCTGAGGGGGTGAGAGACGCGGGGGTGACGCGAGAGGGACGGGGGGACGGGGGGAAAGGGAACCTCTCCAAAGCCTTTTCGGTGATTCTGTCTCGGTTTAATCCAAATGGACGATCGCAACAACGAGAAGTCAAACGACCATAACGCACACAAAGATCCGCAATCCCCCCCTCCCCCCGTCCCCCCGTCCCCCCGTCTCCCCGTCCCCCCGTCTCCCCGTCCCCCCGTCTCCCCGTCTCCCCGTCTCCCCATCCCCCCGTCTCCCCGTCTCCCCGTCCCCCTGTCCCCCCGTCCCCTTCTCCTCCTGTTCACTGCTGTGGTCCTTCTTTATGGCGTTGTCTATCCCAACCTCTCGATCATCGCAGGCTCGTTGGAGCAAAACGGAGAGTGGTCCCTTGCCAATTACAGCCTCGTGCTCTCCCAGAACATCGTCATCGAATCCATCCTGACGAGCATCGGTATCTCATCCCTAACGGTAGTCTTCTGCGCCCTCGTCGGTGTCCCACTCGCCTTCCTGTTCGAACGATACGCCTTTCCCGGGCGACAGTTGTTTGCAACGCTCGCTGCACTGCCTCTGGTCCTCCCACCGCTGGTCGGGACGGTAGCCTTCATCTTTCTCTGTGGCGAGTCCGGCATACTTGCCCGGACCGTCCAGTCAGTTTTTGGTCTCGAGAACTCTCCCTGGTCATTGCGGGGCTGGACCGCGATCCTGCTTTTCCACGTCTACACGATGTATCCGTTCTTCTACCTCCTGACTGGGGCTGGCTTGCGCCGCATCGATGCCGGTCTCGCTGAGGCAGCAAGGAGTCTTGGCGCCAGCCCCGCCTACGTAGTATCGCGAGTAGTACTGCCTCAACTCACGCCGTCACTTCTCGCTGCCGGTCTCCTGACATTCATGACTGCTATGGCGTCGTTCAGCGCGCCCCTTCTATTTGGTGGTACGGTACGCGTTTTAACACTGGAGATTTTCACGGCTCGCCAGCGTGGCGATACAGTCATGGCCCTGACTCAAACCGTGATTCTTGCATTCATCTCGCTTGGCGCGCTCGTGTTGTTGCAACGATATGAAGGGACCCGCAGATTTGCGGCAGCGGCATTAAAAGGGGCGCCCGCCAGAAGAAAACCGATTGCCAGCGGCAGGGGACGACTTGTGGCAAGCCTGGGAGGGGCAATTTTTTCGATCATCCTGGCGCTCCCCGTGGGAACACTTATCCTGGTCAGTTTCGCCCGCGATGGAGCCTGGACCACCCAGACACTGCCGCCGGTGTACACTACGTCGAACTACATCAGACTGCTTACCGAGCCCGAGGCGCGGGCGGTTTTCACAAACAGCCTTTCGATGGCAGCGATTGCCGCGATCGCCGCGCTTTTTTTCAGTTTCGGATTTGCTACCTTGGTTACGAAAAGCCGAAGTCGCGTGATGAAACGAGTCCTTTCATTGCTGGTCCTGATTCCCTGGGCCTTACCCGGCACGGTGGTGGCCGTAGCCCTGGCAGAAGCCTACGGCAGACCAACTCCGCTGACAGGTTCTTTCATCCTTGTTGGCACATTCTGGATTTTGCCGGTTGTCTACTTTCTGCGATTCATGCCGTTGGTAGCACGCGCAGTACAAGCCAGCATGGAACAACTTGATCCCGCGCTAGATGAGGCCGCAAGCGGTCTCGGCGCACGCTGGTGGCAGAGATTTCTCAGGGTAACCTTGCCGCTGGTGCTTCCGGGGGCTATTGCGGGAACGCTGCTGGCGTTTGTGATTGCCCTGGGAGAATATGTAGCCTCGGTGCTGGTATTTGTTCCGTCGAACCGGCCGATATCAATCGCGATTGCCTCAGAGTTGCGCGACTTTAACCTGGGGACAGCCGCGGCGTATGGAGTCATTCTGATCGCCATCGTCGCCATCAGCATGATGGTGGCGGCGCGACTGGAACGGAGCCGTCGTTTTAATTAGAGTGAAGCAGATGCGGAATTATCAGAGTACGAAAAACTGTTTGCCGAGGATGGCGAGCGTCTTTGCGAGCACCCTCGCATTCTTCTTGTTCCTGGCAACACAGGCCCACCAGCCTGCAACCGCTGTCGTTAAGGTCTCTGAGCGAGCGGAAATCCATCAGGCCCTGCTTGATTTGACGAATCCCTGGACTGTCATGTGCGTTGCCGCCCATCCCGATGACGAAGATGGCTCGACGCTGACCATCCTCAGGCGCAAGTTTGGGTTCAATACCGTGACGCTATTTTCTACTTATGGTGAAGGTGGGCAGAACGTTATTGGTCAAGAAGTCGGCGAGGCCCTCGGGGTGATTCGCGCGCACGAAACGCTTGCGGCGTCCGAGGTTCAGGGATCAGAACCACACTTCCTCGGTCTGAATGACTTTGGCTTTTCAAAATCGGCGGAGGAGACGTTTCGCCTGTGGGGTCACAATGAAGCCTTGCGTCGAATGGTGCTCAAGATCCGCGAACTCCGGCCAGATGTGATCATAACGAATCACAATCCCACCGGCGGCCACGGTCATCATCAGGCTACGGGGAGGTTACTCGAGGAAGCGTTTGATGCAGCCGCCGATCCCAAACGCTTTCCCGAACAATTGCAGAAGCTCACCGTGTGGCAACCGCAAAGGCTCTTCGTTCGTTTCGGCTTCCGCCCGGAGCCCACCTCCCAGGCGACGGAAACGGGAGAAGTAATCACCATCAATCCCAACGAACAGGATCCCATCCGGGAAACAACTTTTGCCGAGCAAGCCCTCGCCGCTCTTCGATTACATGCCACGCAGGGTCCGTGGCCCAGGGCGGTGCCCGCGGCAGGAGCGCGGCAGATTAGATATCGCCTGGTACGTCGGATTGAGGGTTCGCCGTCGCTCCCGAAGAATGCCACCACCTTTGTTGATGGGTTAGCCTTACCCGAATCCTTACGGTTCACGCCACCAACCATCGACAGCCAGCAATTGACGCAGTTTCTCGATGATCGTGAGCGGCTCCTAAATAGGTTGATCGAGTTTCGCCGGGATTTCATTGTCTCCGGCTCGGAAACTCATCGTCTCCGACTGCTTGGAAAGCGACTGGATCGTGCCCTTGCGGTAGCTGCGGGCATTAAACTCGAGGTTGGCCCAGAGAAGACGCAAGTCCTTGTACCCTCCGTCACAACAAGCTTTGTGATCGGTCTTTCCAGCGAAGGATCTCGCCCGGTCCAACTACACGACCTGAGTTTCGCCATCGAGAACGAGTCGCGCTCACTGAATGCAGTTAAACAACTGGCTCCCGGCAGCAGCACGTCCGTCAAAGTGGAGCAGCCGATCCCCAAAAACGTCGCGATCACCGTTCCCAGAACGGACCATCTTTACGACGGTCTGCTATTCGGTCACAGATTTGAAGCGGTGGCCCTTCTCGAGGTAGATGGGGCAAAGTTTTCAATGCAGGCGGAGACACGGCTTCAGGCTGCCCCTGCGGTAACAATTGAGAGCATATCACCATCGCCTTATGTGACGGTTCCGGCAACTGTTGATCGCCCACTGTCTCTCGAAGTAACGGTAACCAACAATCTGTCGAAGCCATTTCGTGGCAGGCTGAAACTACTTAGCCCGGAGTTAAATATCCCCGCAGTGAGCCGGGAGCTCGCGCTCGAAGCACACCAGACCAGCAAGGTGGAGCTCAAAGCAGAGGCTGAGATCGGCGTCAAAGTCCCAGTTCGTCGTCGTGCTAATCACCCGACGGGACTGCTCATGGTATCGCTCGAGCAACGTGAATCGAAAAACGTTGTGACTGAGCGAACGGTACGCGCCGTGTATAACAATGCGCGAGTCGCTGAGGGGCTCAGAGTCGGCTACATGCCCAGCTTTGATAACACGCTCGAAACATCGCTGCGGGCTTTGGCCGTTCAAGCCAACCCCTTAACAGTCGCGAACATTAAGACAGATGATCTTTCCACGTATCAAACAGTCATCATCGACAACCGTGGCTACGAAGCGCATCCAGAGTTGATCGGCGCCAATGCGCGGCTCCTGGAGTACGTTCGCACCGGAGGCACGCTGATAGTCTTCTATCACAAGTCAAACGAATGGAACCCCGACCCCGGCAGGGGACGGCCACAGTTGGCTCCTTATCCGTTGATCCTTGGTTCCGCGAGGGTGACTGAGGAGGACGCGAAGGTTGGCTTTCTCGAGCCCGAACACCGGCTGCTTAACACTCCTAATCGTATTGGCCCAGAAGACTTTGACAACTGGGTTCAGGAGCGTGGGCTCTATTATCCGCGTGAATGGGATGAGCGTTATCAGGCTCTCCTGGCTACTAATGACAAGGGTGAAGAGCCTTTGCGGGGTGGTTTATTGGTTACCCGCTATGGGGAAGGAACATACGTCTACACCAGCATGGTCTGGTACCGCCAACTGCGCGCTGGTGTGCCCGGGGCCTATCGGTTCTTTGCAAATATGATCAGTTTGGGAAGAGAAGTGAAGAAGTAAGCGGTAAGGCGCGCTGGAACTCACTGCTTCCTGATCTCTGGTCAGACTGCTTCACGTTCGCAGGGAGTCTCGCTCTCGAGCTTAGCGCGCGCTCGTTGAAGGAATGTTTTGATCATCTCGCTGACCCGCTTCTGCATTTCATTGCTGATTGCCCCTTCACCGATCAGGGCTGCCAGGCGGTGCAGATCGCGCGCGTTGGGCCGGCGTAACTCGACATGTTGGGCAATGCGTATCAATACCTTATGACCGCGCTCTTCGAAGGCGGCCGCGTAGCGCAGGTAGTTCTTCATCTCGCTCCGGGCAGGGGACCATTCAAGCTTTTCAGGGCGGTCCTCGGTCTTTTCCACGGCAAAGCTGGCGTGAACTGCTCCGATTACCGGGACTTCAGCTCGCACTATCCAGCGGGCAATCCCGCCGGCTTCCTTGCGAATACCCTCGACGCCGGGCATCAAGTCGACAAAGTTGCGCAGTTCGCCAAAGAATTCCCGCGCCCGCTCCATCGTGGTGCTTAATTCCATCTGTTCTGTATACGAGGCTTTGATTCGAAACATTTACCCGTCCTTAACCGTTACTGGCTTCGCGAATGCCTTTGCGGACCCTAACTGGTGCGCAAAGCTAACTTACACGATGTAGCTGATTCCGTAAACATACAAGTTTGTTACCGAGGGGTGTCTAAAGTGAATGGGCAAACCAGATGCCCGCGCTGCGACGGCGCGAGGCTAAAAGGCTGGGACGAACTGAACGAAGAAGAGCGTGAGGTAGTCAGACGGTTGCCGGCCTCCGCGGATTCTTCGCTGGAGGAGCGCCGTCAGAACCGGCTCTGGTGTCCTAATTGCTGGCACGAAGAGCCCCCGCAAGAAGAGCGCGCGTGAATCCGGCAGTAGTGAGCAGCTCACTCCATGATGCTTTCGTACGCAGCACGAATCGTCTTCATCCGTTCCGCCACAGCAGCCGTAAGCTCCACCGCTGACCCCAGACCTAGCTGCCTGGCGATGTCTGTTACGGCTGGCTGCTCTGCCGTGGGAAGACGACCGGATCTTCCGAGAATTAGCCGCAAATGATGGTCAACTGAGCGCAGAAGCGAATAGCCGTCACGTAATGCCAGGAACTCCTCCGGTTGCAGGGCTCCGTGTAACTCCAGGCGCTCGAGCGTAGATTGTGTCGAACGGTCTTCGCCTTCGTCTCGCACGTCATCGCGTAGCTGTAGGTATCGGGCGGCGAAATAGACATCAAGCATGCCTCCAGAACCATACTTAATGTCGAGACCGCCGCGCACGCCGCGCTCCCCCTTTTCTCTTTCCAGTCGTTCGCGAACGCGGCGCGCCTCAAGCTTGAGTTCTTCAGGATCGACTCGACGGGCGGCTTCATGAACTGCGTGGCGCGCATGTGTTTCAAGCATCCGGCCCAACTCAAGATCGCCGGCAATTGCGCGCAGCTTCACATAGGCCAGCCATTCCCAGACTGCGGTTCGCTGCCGCAAATATTCGCGGAAGGCCTCGGAACCGCTGGCGAGCGGTCCATTCTTGCCGTCGGGTCTCAGCCGTAGATCCACCCGATAGAGATAACCTTCGCGGGTTACGCTGGAAAGCGCCGCAATCAGGAGTTCGCCCAGCCGCGCATAAGCCTGGTCCTGTGTGAGAAGGGCCACTGGTGACGCGATCAGCGAATCATATGTGATGATGATGTCGAGATCGGAACCGTAATCTACACCGCCACTGCCCAGCCTACCGAGGCCCAGAATCGCTATGCGTGGTCCTGCCGCCAGATTGCCAAAGCGACGAACAAGTTCGCGACGTGCGATCAGATAAGCGACGTTGCAACTGGCTATTGCCAACTCCGTTTGCAGCCGGTTTGATTCGGCAACTGAGATTGCGCCGGCTGCGTCCCGGGCCCCTATCTCTATCAGCAATCGTGACCACGTACGCCGTAACGCCGATAGCTCCGCGCTGAAACTCTTCTCGCGGTCGATGCCGGCGCGCAAGAGGGCCCGATAGTCTCTCCGCAAAGGAGTTGTGGCTTCCGCACCAAGCGCCGTCACTAAGGCTGGGTTGCTCGCCATCATTTCGCCAAAGAAGTCTGAGGTTCCACAGAGGCGAACCAAAGCGTTTAAACTCTCTTCGTCCATTTCGATCGCGGCGTCCGATTTTTCCAGCGAACTGGCGACGCGGTGGACCATCGTGAGTGATCGATGACGATTGAGTGAATGGTTGGCCTGGTTCTGAATCATGCGGGCCACAGTTGGCGCCGTGACGCCTGGACTGGTCAGGCGAGTTGCAAAGATAGCAGCAGCGGCGTGGGCAGCACTGGCGTCAGCGTCTGAGCCAGCATTCACCAGAATCAACCTATCGTTCCGAATCTCGGGGGTCAGACCGTCTTTTGCCTGCTTAAAGATACGGCTGAAAGCCTGTCGCACGTTTGTAGTATGGAACGTCAGTGCCGTATCAAAAGACTCAAGCGCCTCGGGGCCGGCAAAGTGCATCCGTCGAGCAACAAGTTCTCGTTGTTCAGCGACCTGCGGCACTGTGTGGGTCTGAAGCCCATGTTCCATCTGAAGTCGATGCTCGAGCAAGCGCAAAAATACGTAAGCATCGGAGAGCCTGGTGTGTTCGGTTTCACTGATCAACTGCCGGTCGGCAAGGCGGCCGAGACTGATCAGCGTATGTGGGGCTCTGAGCCAGTCGTCGTTCCCACCATGGGCCAACTGGAGCGCCTGGGCAATGAATTCGATCTCCCGAATGCCGCCGCGATTCAGCTTTACATTGAACCCGGCGCCCTCGCGTTCGATCTTTTTGTCAATCTTCTGCTTTGCCAGGCGCACACTCTCGAGCGCTTCGCGGATGGAGATGTCGCGACGAAACACGCGCGCCCGCACCTCACTATTAAACCGATTAAAGAGGGTCGCCGAGCCTGCTGAACCCCGCGCCCGAATCAATGCCTGCAACTCCCACGGCTGTGCGTGTTGGTGGTAGTAACGGACTGCTTCGGCCAGCGAACAGGCAAGCGCTCCATCTCGTCCATGTGGCCTTAGTCGCAGATCGACGCGATAAGCTCCTCCTCCACCAACGTGTTGGCCCACAAGCTTAGCCACCAGTTCTGCCAGCTTGTTGAAGTACTCGCGGTTGCCTACCGCCTCCCGGCTGCCGGAACCGGCGGTAGTTCCCTCATCTGAATAAAAGAAAACAAGATCAATGTCCGAAGCATAATTCAGTTCGAGGGAGCCAAGTTTTCCGAGCGCCACGATACAGAATTCGGCCGCGGCGATGCGCCCGCGCTCGTTAGTGCGGCGCGGTGGGCCATACCGGTTGTCGAGTTCCTGACCGGCAAGCGTCAAAGCGTATTCGAGGATCGCGTCGGCAAGATTCGAGAGCTCTTCTGTGGTCTCGACGAGCGTATGCAGGCGGCGGATGTCGTGGAGGTAGATTCGCAGCAACTCACGTCTGCGAAAGCGGGCGAGTAAGACCTGAGGAGTAAGAGACGAGCGCGTAAGGGCGAAGCGTGCCAACGATTCCTTAAGCTCATCACGGTTCCTGACCCGAGGGTTGGTGCGTTCACGCGTGAGCCAGGTGATGTAGTCGGGATTCTGCTCGAGCGTGGTGGCGAGCAGGGGGCTCCAGGCGGCGAGTGTTAGTACATCAGAAAGCAATCCCGGTTCGCGAAAGAGGGTTTTGCCGGCACGGGGATGCTCGTTTGTGAGTCGTTCAAGGAATACCCGTGCTCCGCGTTCATCGGGCAGATTGCGAATCAGTGATTCAACTTTGTCCTCAAGCGTGTGCACGCTCACATATTACGCGCTCTCTAAGAATGAGGCCAAAAAAGAGTAAGTCTTTGGTTTGGGCCTTGGGTCTTTGGTCTTGGGCCTTGGGCCTTGGGCCTTGGTCTTGGGTCTTGGGCCTTTGGTCTTGGGCCTTGGGCCTTGGGCCTTGGGCCTTGGGCCTTGGGCGCGTGGTCTCTTCTCTAATGCCTTAGGAAAGGCGGTTGATGAGTCCCGAGACCCACGTCCCAAGACCCAAGACCAAGCTCCAAGTCCAAAGACCAAAGTCCAAAGACCAAAACCCTAAGACCAAAACCCTAAGACCTAAGACCTCGAACCACTGACGACTGACCACTGACTACGGACCACTACCTTAAATATCGTAATAGAGACTAAACTCGAGAGGATGAGGCCGCATTCTGAGCGGCTGAATCTCACGCTCACGCTTGTAGTTAATCCAACGGTCGATCAAGCGTTGACTGAAGACATCACCCTTCAGCAGAAATTCATGATCGGCCTCGAGCGCCCGCAGCGCATCGTCCAGCGAGCCCGGCAAACTCGGAACATCCTTCAATTCTTCCGGCGAAAGATCGTAGATGTCTTTGTCGAGTGGTTCGCCAGGATCGATCCGATTCTGAATACCGTCCAACCCGGCCATCAGCATGGCAGAGAAAGCTAGATAGGGATTGCAGGAAGGATCGGGCGGACGAAACTCGAGTCGTTTGAGTTTGGGACTAGTAGAAAACATTGGAATGCGAATCGCCGCAGACCGGTTGCGTGCCGAGTACGCCAGATTTACCGGAGCTTCGAATCCCGGCACCAGGCGCTTGTAGCTGTTGGTTGTGGGTGCAGCAAACGCCACTACTGACGCTGCATGCTTCAACAACCCCCCGATGTAATAGCGGGCCATCTCCGACAGACCGGCATATCCGTCGCCGGCAAACAATGGCTTTTCGCCCTTCCACAACGACTGATGACAGTGCATGCCTGACCCGTTATCGCCGAAAATAGGCTTTGGCATAAACGTCGCCGACTTCCCGTACTGATGGGCTGTATTGCGAACCACATACTTGAACACCTGGAGATTGTCCGCTGTCCCGAGCATGGTCGCGAAACGGAAGTCAATTTCACATTGTCCTGCGGTAGCGACCTCGTGGTGATGGCACTCGACGGTGATTCCGCACTTCCCCAGCGTCAAGGAGATTTCGGAACGCAGGTCACTGAGGGAGTCAGTTGGCGGAACCGGCACATATCCCTCTTTGGGACGAATGCGATAGCCCTGGTTGGTCCCCTGAAACTCATTAGCGTCGCGGCCGGTGTTCCAATGGCCTTCATCAGAATCGATAACATAACCTGACGCATGCGGATCGTTATTAAACTTGATCGAGTCGAATACGAAGAACTCCGCTTCCGGTCCGAAGAAGGCGGTATCAGCCAATCCGGTAAATTTCAGATAGTTTTCAGCCCGGACCGCAACTGAGCGCGGATCGAACGCATAGCCTTCTTTGGTTATCGGGTCTACGGCATTGCCAATCAGACAGAGCGTTGGCTGCTCGGCGAAGGGGTCCATCCAGAAACGGCCGGCGTCTGGAACCAGAAGCATGTCTGATTCATGAATCGCTGCCCAGCCGCGAATGGAAGATGCATCGAAACCGAATCCGTCTTCAAACGTATCCTCACCGAGTTCAGCTATCGGGAAGGTCAGATGTTGCCAGGAGCCGGGAAGGTCAGTAAAACGGATAGATACAAATTTAGCCCCTTGATCAGAGGCATACTTCAAGACAGTCTTTGCGTTCATGATATCTCCTGAAAGGTAAAGGGAGTGTTAGGGGTGCTCTTCGCCCCGGCGTGGTTGAAGGTGCGAAGTACTGGGGAAGCTCAACTATTCGACGAAAGAATGCGAACGTCATAAAGCGACGGCGCGCAAAAAAGTTTGCATTATAGTGGTGCAGTCTATTATGTCAAGGATTTTGCCGCAAGCTGTCCCGCGGCCACAACTTCATTTTACAGCTAAATCCTTACTACATTGCAAGTTAGGCGGCGTTTTGGCCTTGAATGAAACAAAAAAAGTTATAGACCGACTTCCTCTTTTCTGTTACATTGCGCGACTAAAGCGTTCCAATCCAAGAATCTCCGCTACTCGATCGGATGATGTACAACTACGCTTCAGAAGAAGATTTTAAGCTTGGCAGGCAAGGCAGGAGACCGTTAATTGACCACGGCAATTGAGCAGACGCTCGAAACCTATGGCATCGAGAATTGGGGCGCTGGTTACTTTGACGTAAATCGCAAGGGACATCTGGTCGTCCGTCCGGCCGAGGGTGATCCGCGTTCGGCAGACTTGAAGGAGATCATCGACGACCTCGCCAAACGCGGCATTTCTGCTCCCGTCCTACTCAGGTTCCCTCAACTGGTGGCTGCCCAGGTCAGAAAGCTTCAGCGGGCATTTAGTAGATCGATTAGAGAGTTCGAATATAAGGGTACTCATATGTGTGTGTACCCGATGAAGGTCAATCAACAACGATCTGTCGTCGAGGAGTATTTGCGGGAAGGCTCCCGCTACGATTTTGGACTGGAGGCCGGATCAAAAGCCGAACTCTACGCGGCCCTGGCACTGGAACAATCATCCGAGAGTTTGCTGGTATTGAACGGTTTCAAGGACGAAGAGTTCATTGAACTTGCTTTTGCCGGCTCCCGCTCGGGCAAACGCGTAGTAATTGTGATCGAGAAGCTCAATGAACTCGATCATGTACTGAACGTAGCCGAGCGGTATCAGGGCGCGATCCCGATGCTCGGCATGCGCGTCAAGCTCTACTCGAAGGGCTCTGGCCGCTGGGAGAAGTCCGGAGGCGAGGCCGCTAAGTTCGGGCTCACCACCACCGAAGTGCTTGAAGTTATCCGGCGACTCGAAAAGGCTGGGCGCCTCGATCTTCTAAAGCTTCTGCATTTTCACATCGGCTCGCAATTGACAGACATCAAGCGCATCAAGAATGCAATGAAAGAGGCGGCTCGCGTTTATGCCAAGGCCTATCAGATGAAGGTGCCAATCGAGCTTCTCGACGTCGGCGGCGGAATGGCTGTCGACTACGACGGCTCGAAGACCGCCTTTGACTCATCGGCAAACTACACAGCCCAGGAGTTTGCCAACGATGTGATCTATACAATCAAGCAGGTTTGCGACGATGAAAACGTCCCCCATCCAACGATCATTCAGGAGTCTGGGCGTTTCCTGGCGGCTTATCACGCGATCCTGGTAACCAACGTCCAGGATGAGATCGAGACGGTAGTCGAGGACATCACACCGATTGAGATCGATGAGGACGATCCGCAGGTAGTGATCGAACTCTTTGATCTGCGTGAGTCAATTACGGCCAAAAACTATCGCGAGTACTATCACGACGCCCTGGAACATCGAGAAGAGTTGTTTACGCTCTTTAATCTCGGGCTAATATCCCTGGAAGATCGGGCGAAAGGCGAGGTGCTCTTCTGGGATGTCTGCGAGCGTGCCGACAAATACGCGCAGCAAGCCAAGTATGTTTCGGAGGAGTTTGCAGATCTCAGACGACTCCTTTGTGCCAAGTATCTGACAAACTTTTCGGTATTTCGATCGTTGCCGGATCACTGGGCTCTCGATCAACTTTTTCCCATCGTCCCGGTTCACTCTTTGAATAAGCCGCCTACTGAGTACGCCACACTATGCGATATCACCTGTGACTCGGATGGCATCGTAGACAAGTTTGTCGATCTGCATGACGTCAAGCAGGTGCTCGAACTTCATGCGCTGACTCCGGGGGAGACATATTATCTGGCCTTCATGCTCGTCGGCGCGTATCAGGAGGTGATGGGAAATAATCACAACCTGTTTGGCGCTCCTCATGAAGCCCACATCTACATTGATGCAGAGGGTTACCTTATCAAGAAGGTGATCCGGGGAACAACGGTAGGGGCCGCCACGGAGCGGGCCCGTTACGAGCGCAGTTTCCTGCATGACGGCTTTCGCCGGCTGATAAACCAGCGGGTAAAAGATGGGGAACTGACGGACGCTGAGGGCACCAAACTCATTCAGTTCTATGAATCGCGCTATGACGCTTACACCTATCTGGCGGTAAACGGCGTGCGTCCGGGTTCACGACGACGGACGGACTTTTAAGTTTGCGCTCGTCCACTGGCAGTACAAATCGGCGCAGCCCCCCTTTAGCCAACCCGAGAAGTAACTACTTTGAGAGGTTCACATCCCTGATGGTTACGCAGCGAAAACCTAGAGCATCGAAGTATCTCGTCGCCCCGACACGGCCCGTCCAGGTGGATCGGGACCGCTCGGTCGCAGGGCTGCTGGAAAAGATGGAGGGAACTGGATTCGGTGGCCGGCAACTTGCCGAAGCGCACCGCATCTGGCTCGACATGCTTGGTGACAACACAACGATCATGGTTGCTGCCTCCGGCGCCCTGATCCCGGCGGGCATGCGCCGGTTGTTGGCCTACGTCATCAAGAACCGATTTGTCGACGTTCTGGTCCTTTCCGGTTCGGTCCTGTTTCACGATCTGCACGAGACACTCGGGCGCTACCACTTTCAGGCCCATCCCAGCATGACGGACGCCGAATTGGAATCGGCCCAGATCAGCCGCATGTGGGATCTGCTCGCCAGCGACGAAGAGTATCGCGAAGCAAATGAGTGGGTCGGCGGCTTCACCAATCAACTGGACCAAACCCGACCCTACTCGACGCGCGAATTTCTTCACCTGCTGGGACGTGAACTGGCCGAGATCGCCTCGGAGGATGGTGTCCTCACCTCGGCTTACAAGGCGCGCGTGCCAATCTTTTGTCCGGCTGTAGCAGATAGCGGCATCGCCGTAGGCATCGCTGCCGCGCGCTTCGAGAAGAAGAACAACTTTCTCTTTGATATCGTTCAGGACGTTCTCGACATGATGAACATTAGCGCCCGCGCGCGGGTGACCGGCGTAATAAATCTCGGAGGCGGCACGCCAAAGAGCTTCATCCAGCAGACCGAGATCTCATCGTTTATCGTCAAAGACCATCATCAGGGCCACAAATACGCTGTTCAGATCACCACCGATACTCCTCATCCGGGCGGCAGATCCAACGCTGTGTCGTTTGATGAAGGACTGGTGTATGGCAAGCTGGCGCGCGGGGCCCATACGGCTTACGTAAACTGCGATGCAACGATTGCGCTTCCCATTCTGGTAACCGCGCTTTCGCAAACGGCGGCAAAGTACATGAAGGGTCGGAAGCGTCCAAATTTCATCTTTGGCCGCGACTTGCAGATCGAAGTTCCATAAATAATCGATTCGGTCTTTGACCTTTGGTCTTTGGTCTTGGAACTCTGTTGATCTTTTCCTTTGGACCAAAGACCGAAGTCCGAATTTCTTCACCGACCAAAAACACGATCCACGAAATCACCTAAAGCCGATCCACGAAATCACACGAATTCACACGAACAAAAGGTCTCCTGAATTCCGTGTAGGGAGTATTCGTCTATTTCGTGTGTGTTCGTGGATCATTCTTAACTGACTAAAGCCTCCACGAAATCACACGAACAAAGCTCTCTAGTCTTCCTCTCCTTCGGACCCAAAGGTCCAAGGGCGAAGGCCAAAGGCCCAAGGCCCAAGGCCAAAGGTCCAAGGCCGAAAACCAAAGCCCAACGACTCAATTAACTTCGCTTGCGCTTCGCGTCAGGAACACGTACAAAGCTACACATGTCAGCAGTCGATGTGAGAACGCCTCTGGCCGTAGAGACTTTTGATCTCGTGCGACGCTTTGGTGATTTCACCGCAGTCGACCGCATCAATCTTCAAGTCAAGCGCAGCAGCTTCTTTGGTTTTCTGGGCCCCAACGGCGCCGGCAAATCAACCACAATCAGAATGCTGACCGGACTCCTCGCGCCCACCAGCGGCAGGATCCAGATCCTTGATCGCGACTTTGCCTCTGAACCACTCGAGGTCAAACGCAGAATCGGTGTCATCCCAGAAGATCTCAACCTGTTCGAAAGACTGACGGGAGCTGAAATGTTGGCGTTTACAGGCCGCATGTATGGGCTCGAAAAGCACGATATCGCTTCGCGCGCTTCCGAACTGCTCGAGTTGATGGAACTCGCCAATGAGCCTCGCAAGCTGATTGTCGAGTACTCGCACGGCATGAAGAAGAAATTGTCACTTGCCTGTGCCCTGATCCACCGGCCCGAGATTCTGTTTCTCGATGAGCCGTTTGAAGGAATTGACGCCATCGCATCCCGAACATTAAAGGATCTGCTATCGCGCCTTACCGCACGCGGTGTCACGGTATTTCTGACTTCGCACGTGCTCGAGATTGTGGAAAGACTTTGTAATGAAATCGCGATCATTTCCGAAGGCCGTCTGCTGGCCTCAGGCACGTTGGCGGAATTACGACAGGGAATTCGCCTCGAGGGGGATGGGCGTACTGAGGGCCCAATTTCACTGGAAGATTATTTCATCCACGTAGTGGGTGGTAGTCGCACCGCCGCAGATGAAGAGATACTGCAATGGTTGGGGTAGCGTGGGAGCGCTTAAGTGCGCAGCCATGGCCGCGCATCGTCGGCGCGAATGTATTCAGGAAGCGTTCGGTGAGTGCTCATCATGAATGCCGATGTACTTGGACGCAGCGCGTTTCCATGAGTGGCCGCAAGCCGAACAAAGCGCGCAAACGGTGACCAGCCGTAATAGAAACCATCACGAAAACTCACCAACACGTCGGCGGTATGGGCCACGCGTTTAGTGTGAAGCGAAGTGTAGAGATTGGCCAGCGCGTCGGGATAATCGTGCGCAGCGGTATGGTCCAGCCACACCCGGTCCTCGGCAAACCCCTCTCTGTCCAATTTTCCTTCCGTACGTAGTCTCCTCCGGATGCTGCCCAGCATTAGAGGATCGCCGCTGGTCTCCTGGTAACGGTACAACACTGAGCCGTCGTTCTCTTGGCGGTCGATGCGCGCGGCGCCTGCCTCACCTTTGACGATCACAGAGGATGGGGAATCCCGAAAGATCGAGAAATCAACCCCTTTTAGATCAACAAGGGACTCGGCCAACAAGGATATTGCCTCGTTGTCGCGGCAATAAAGGGCGGCGTAGCCACACAACCCAAATGCAGGTATGGCCACTTCGTGAGCGGTCGCGGCGTGCAACTCACTCCGAGTCTTAAATCCTCGGCTCTTCAGGTGCGTCTGCAAGGGCACTCGCACGTTCTCCTCCAGGTTCATTCCGTGGTCCGAGAAGAGCACGATCTCAGTTTCATGCCCGCAGAACTCCTGAATCTCACGCAGAATACGATCAAGCGATTCCAGGGCAACCGCCAATCGTTCGGGACCACGAATATGCAGCAGACCATCGGTCCCCTTGAGAAATGCAAAGTAGTCGCGCGTCCGGGGCGCGGCTCGAAACCGATCGCGAAAGCGGCGCATGTCGGCCCGCCATACTTTTTCGGGCGCCACATAGACCAGGAATTCGAAAGCCAGCGGTTCCTGATAATCCAGTTCCTCCATGTAGGTCGAAGGCACTTTATCAGGCGTGCGCCGGCCAATGTACTTCCTGACTCCGCCACGCATTTCGCGGGCTTTGCGATCGAAGTACAGACTCTCATAACCTGGCGGCGCACTTGCGCCCATCATCGCGGCAAGTGCGATGTTGGTCATAGTGGGAAACGGCGAAAGCAGCCGCGCGGGTGGGGCGAAGCTATCAAACAGCCCGCGTTCTCGGGCGGTGCGAATTACTTCCAGGGGCACGCCATCCAGGCAAAGAAGTAATCGGCGGGGACGCGAATGGCCGGCTCCATTCGAACTGCTGGATTTCACTATTGCCCTCCCACGTTACGAGCGCTCTCCTGCGTGTATGGCTCGCGTAGGCCCCGTTTCGCCTGGTCATGAGCGGCATAAACGTTCGGCCGATCAAGCACCTTCTGATATTGCGCAACGGCTTCATCGCGTTTACCCGCAACATCGTAAGCTCGCGCCGCATACAAATGGGCCATAGTGACCATTCCCGGATCCGCATGCTCAGCTCGGGTGGCAGTCATGAACTCTTTCGCAGCGCGGTCGGCATGACCCGCAGTCATGAGCACTTCTCCGAACTTGAAATGGACCAGATCCAGCGCCCGGCCGACGGTATCGCGCAGGGCACGATCGCTCAAAAGATCTTCGAAGGTCTTGAGCGCTTCCTTCTCAGCCTGGGCCGCCGCCGTCAGGTTATTCGCCTTTCGTTCCTCCTCGGCAACTGCTATGAGCGCCTTAGCCTCCTCGAGACGAAAGATATAGTTGCGCGGATACTTGGCGCCCAGTTCGCGCGCGATGGGTACGATGTCCCGGAAGCGACCTTCCCTTGTGTAAAGCAGGAGCAGCGCAGACTTGGCGTCATCCTGGGCCCAACGTCCTTCCTTCGCTACACGCTCGAGCCGCTCGAGTCCACGTTTCTTCGAGCCCCGCGCTCCTGTTATCCCTACCAGAAGGCGTACTGGCAATGGCAGCGATCCAATCACATATTCATAAATCCCAATCGTCAGCTCGGCATCGACGTAATTGGGATCCAACTTAAGAACATCCTTGTGACGATCCACGGCCTCTGAGCCCTCGCGCAGGGCGGCAAAGTGCTTGCGCTCGACTGCCTCCAGAAACGAGGCCCTTAAGCCCGCTGTCGCTGCAAGGAAGTCAAGCGCTTCGATGTCACCAGGATATTGCTTTAGCCTTGCCTCAGAAAGCCTTTTAGCATCACGAGTGAGATTGCGAAATTCTTCGACAATCTTCGGGTCTACCTTGTCCTCACCTTCAGCATAAAAAGTTTCAGAGTTGTAGAGTGACGTCTGAAGGCGACGCGATTGGTAGAGCGTTTTAATCCAGACACCGGCAGCCAGCAACTTTGGGCCCGCGGGATGATGAGGGTAGAGTTCCGCGATCTGCTTAAAATTCTGTCGCGCCTTCTCGTAATCAAGATTATAGAGAGCTTCGAGTCCGCTGCTCCGCAGACTCTCGTAGCGGGCCCGGTCTTTCTCGCTTAGCCAGGGTTTTGGTGTCTGCCCAGTAATGACGATGGGGATGCCTAACAGAACTACAAGCATTGCAACCGTATACTTCACAACTACTTTCCTCCAGAACATTTTAAGCTACGACGATTTGGTCGATGAAATCCTAAGGGAAACACTCCAGATATTTAACGCCCCCGCCGGTATTGAATAGAACGACCTGCTCGTCCGATTGTAGTTTTCCGGCATCGATCAGTTTGCGGAGTGCGGGCAAACACGCGGCGCCCTCCGGAGCACAAAACACACCTTCAGTCGATCCTATCTCGCGGGTAGCGGCAATCAGCTCATCATCGGTAACCGAAACGGCGGTACCGCCTGATTCACGCAGTGCATCGAGAATCATAAAGTCCCCGATCGCCCGCGGCACGCGCAACCCAGAGGCGACCGTCTCAGCATTCGGAAACTCATCCGCGAACCTTTTGCCGTCCACAAAAGCCTTCACGATTGGCGCACAGCCCTCGGCCTGAACCGTCACCATTCGCGGTCGCTTATCACCGATCAACCCCAGTTCTTCCATTTCGGCGAACGCTTTCCACATGCCGATAAGCCCTGTGCCACCACCAGTTGGGTAGATAATGACGTCCGGTAAAGTCCAATTCAGTTGTTCAGCGAGTTCGTAACCAAGAGTCTTCTTCCCTTCGACGCGATAAGGCTCCTTCAGGGTTGACACGTCAAACCAGCCTTCCTCATCTTTTCTTCGTGCTACTTCAGCCCCACAGTCCGTTATCAGCCCCTCCATGAGAGTCACGGTCGCTCCGGTCTGTTCACATTCGACGACATTTGCCCGCGGAGTGTCCCGAGGCATGAAGATGAAACACTCCAATCCGGCGCGGGCAGCATATGCAGCGAGCGCGCCAGCAGCATTCCCGGCAGAAGGCACGGCAAGTTTTTTCGCTCCCAGTTCTTTAGCCATCGATACGGCTGCGGTCATCCCCCGGGCTTTGAAACTCTGAGTAGGGTTCTGCGACTCGTCTTTAATATAGAGCTCCTTAAGGCCTAATTTTGCCCCGAGTTGTTTGGCCGACAGCAAAGGTGTCCAGCCTTCGCCAAGCGAAATTATGTTCTCGTCGTTTTCGACCGGCAGCACTTCCCGATAGCGCCAGAGATCCGCCGAGCGTTTGTGTAGAGACTCTTTCGTTAGTGTCTGCTTCGCCCGATTTAGATCGTAACGAACTAACAAGGGTTTTCTGCATTTGCGACAAAGGTTGAGCAATCTGTGTGCCTCATGAATGAGACGACACGCAGCGCACTCGAGATGGGTGACGTTCATTTGTTTCGGGTCCCGGTTTGATAAAAGGGTATAAGGGGTTTCCGAGTGAACTCGCGGTACGATCCGCTTCCACATTCTAATGGCACCCGGTTAATAAGTGGAATGATGAGACAACTGAGAACAAAATGGAAGCAGGACTATGGATCAATCTTCGGTAGCAGTTGGACATTTGCAGCAAAGTTACTGCACCAGCCCTGGGGTAAATGCCTTTACGCGGGGAGTGGAGGAGATGCTCTCTAGAGAATCCGAATAACTTGCTGACCAGTGGCAGTGACGACGGCACAATGCGAGCACCTCGCCGCACACGATATCAAGTGGATAAAAGCTTAGGCACGTTCAAACCCGACAACATCGATCTGGCTGTTCGTTAGTAGTCACAAGACCCTTTTCAAGGATCCGGAGTGCCTCCCCAGCCAATCGAGATCTAATGGCCTCCGTGACCGCTGTTGCCATCGATCTGGCTGCGGATTTCGCCGCCGGGCCACATCGTACTGTGCACATTCACATAAGTGGCGCCTGCCCTTATTGCGTCGATCAACTCGCCGATCTCTCCCGTGTTTATTCCCTGAGTCCTGGCTGCCTGAGTCGCAGGAATGTTGGGGCTGACATCGGCCGAGGTAATTGTTCCCGAGATGGTTGCGGGCGCCGATGGACACGGCTGAATGCCGGCTGGGCCATTTCCAAGATTGGTGCACAGAAAAACTGTAATTCCTCCGTTGACCCCTTTCTGGCCAAAGTGAATGTGAGCTTGCTGCACCGCTCCTTCGAGGTCTGAATACTTCAGTTCCCATTGAATCCGAGTTTCGTCGTTACTAATTCGCGCCTGAAACTCGCCATTAGCTCCGGTCGATACCGCGGGCACTTCTTCGTAGCCGGTTAAGAACTCTTTGATTCGTTTAAATCCCTGCGGAAATGCTACGGCCGACGCGGTAACGATTGCCAACAGAGATACAGTTACGCCTAACTTTTTCATAGGTCCTCCAGAAAATCTTAGAAACCAATTATTGTTGGGGGGCGGAATAATAGCACACCAGCCCTTTAAGGAATAGGAAGACATCTGTCTGTCCAGTTGCTTTTGCCTTTTGCGGGCGTTTCCTTTAAGTTGAACGCTTTGGTTTGTTATGCCCATTAATCTGCTTGCTCTCGATCTCGACGGAACGCTTCTCAATTCTCGGGGCGAAATATCTTCTGGCAACCGGCAGGCGCTAACCCAAGCCCGCCAACGAGGTGTGAGAGTCGCGCTCGTAACGGGCCGCCGTTTTCGAGATGCTCGCCCTCTCGCTCTCGAACTTGGCCTGGACGTCCCTCTGATCGCTCACAATGGAGCACTTACGAAACACGCCCGCACCCTCGAGACTGTCGCCGTAATGCCACTACCTCTGGGTGCCGCTCATCAGGCATTAAGAATCGGCCGAGCCGCCGGGGCCGATCCGCTTGTGAGCGACGATCATGAGGGCCTGGGCGTGCTTGTCTACGACCATCTGCGCGGCGACAATCAACCCTTAATCCAGTACATCGCCTGGGCGCGTCGCATTCACGGAGAAGATGGTCAGGAGGCGGTATGCCAGGTTGATTCAATCGAGGAATACCTGGACCATCCTCCCGTTCATTTGGCCTTCTCGGGCGGATGCGCAGAGATGGACGAACTTGAAACGAATCTTCGAACCGAACTGGGCGAAACGGTAAAGATTTTCTGCACGACCTATCGCAAAAAGGACTTTTCGCTAATCGATATCGTCAATCCCGCCGCCTCCAAAGGCGCTGGAGTTGCGGCGGCGGCCGCTGAACTTGGAATTACACGCGAAGAAGTGATGGCCATCGGTGATAACCTCAACGACCTCGAGATGTTGAGCTACGCCGGAATCGGGGTGATCATGGAGAATGCCGAGCCTCGCCTGCACGCGTTGGATGGCCTGCATAAGACTGCTGCTAACGACGACGACGGCGTCGCATTGGCGATTCAAAAATTTATCCTCTCTGAACTCTAACCAAAGGAGAACACATGGCAAATCGTACCGCTGTAATTAATACGAATAAGGGGACCATCCGATTTGAACTTTTGGAAAGCGATGCTCCTAAAACCACCGAGAACTTCATCACCCTTGCAGAGCGCGGGTATTACGACGGCATCATCTTTCATCGAGTGATTAAAGGCTTCATGATTCAGGGTGGAGATCCAACTGGAACGGGACGTGGAGGGGAGTCAGCCTGGGGCGGACGCTTCGCGGATGAAATCAACCCTTCATCGCCTGTATACCAGCGAGGATATAAGGCCGGTACCGTAGCCATGGCAAATGCAGGTCCAAACACTAACGGATCCCAGTTTTTTATAATGCATGTCGACTATGGACTACCACCCAATTACACAATCTTCGGCCGCGTCGTCGAAGGTCAGGAGGTAGTTGACGCGATTGCTTCGGCTGAGAGGGACGGCAATGATCGACCAGTCTCGGAAGTAAAGATGGAGAAAGTGAGTGTGGAGAGTAGTGAGCAGTAAGCGGTAAGCAGGGGAGCCGTGCGTTACAAACTGCTCACTGTTTACTGTTTACACCGCCCCAGATAGGTCGTGCGCCGTGACCGAGAACGGGGGAACGGCGCATGGCATCGGTTACAAAATCCTTGGCGGCGCCTACAGCAGCTTCGAGTGAAGATCCCTGGCCCAATCCGGCCGCGATCGCTGCGGAAAGCGTGCAGCCGGAACCATGAAATTCGCCGCCCTTAACCAGCTCGGCACGGAACAAAGTTACTTGGCCTTCATTATCAAGTAGATCAACCGCCTCAGCCGGCGCTCCGCTTTCCCTTTTGCGCAATCCGAGTAGATGGCCCCCTTTAACCAGTACGGCGCGGGCGCCGAGCCGGCGGATTTCCTGAGCCGCCTGTTGCATCTCTTCCTCGCTGGTGATCTTCATTCCGGTCAACCGCTCTGCCTCCGGAATATTTGGAGTTACCACGCGCGCTAATGGCAGGAGTTCATGGACCATTGAATCTACTGCATCATCATCTATTAAGTCATCACCCGAAGTAGCCCGCATTACGGGATCCACAACAGGCGCCGGCAAATCTTTTGTGCGGAAGAGCCGCGCCACCTCGATAATCACCTCCTGCGTGGGGAGCATGCCGGTCTTTGCAGCGACAATCGTAAAATCCTCGAGGATCGGCGTTACCTGGGCCCGGACGCTCGCGGCGCTTTGATGCAAAGCCCCAAAAACTCCAGTCGTATTTTGAAAAGTGAGGGAGGTAACCGCGGCGGTGGCGAAACAGCCAAACGCCGCAAACGTACGTACGTCCGCAAGTACACCCGCGCCACCGGAGGGATCAATACCGGCAATTGTCAGCGCGACAGGAACGGGCTTAGTCGAATCAATGGTAGTCATCAGATTTTCATTTCATCCGATGTGCATAAGCAATGCGAATCACTTCAGCAACTTCAGCAAGCTGTTCAGGATGGTTTAGCAATCCGATTGCCGCAACACCCTGAGCGCCGGCAGCGAATGCCGTGGCAAGATTGTCCTGATTGATGCCTCCGATGGCCAGCACCGGAAAAGGCGCCAACTCATCCGCGACCTTCCGTAAGGCTTCGGGACCAACGGGCGGACCATATCTCCGTTTCGATGTGGTCTCGAAAACTGGTCCAAAAACAACGAAGTCAGCTCCTGAGTCGAGGGCCTGTCTGGCTTCGGCAGAGGAATGGGTCGACGCGCCAATTAGAATGCGATCTCCGAAGGCCTTGCGAACCACCTCGGGTTTCAGAGACTGTGAGGTCAAATGGACCCCGTTCGCCCCGGCTGCACAGGCCACATCAGCCCGATCATTCACAAGTAAGCGCGTCTGACTTCCCCGCGTGATTGCTGCGGAGCGCTCTGTCAGGCTGTAAAGTACCCGGGCGGAGAGGTTCTTTTCGCGAAGCTGTACCAGTTTGATATTCGCGGCGACTGCCGCTTCAGTGAGTCTGAGGATCCGGAAAAACTCTTTACTCGCCGGCGTGGTGGCCGCTGTCGTTTCGCCGCTCGTGATCAGATAAATGATTGGTGCTTCGAGACCGTGCGGCATTTCTGGACATTCCCTGCGCGCTATTGGTTCCCTGAAGGGTCTGCACAGTCTGCTTGAAGTGGAAAATCTCCCAAAAGGCCATCCCGATGTTCAACAGCCCGAGACCCGTCACAGCTCCCCGCACCCAACCCGAGGCCACCACACTTTGCAGGCCCGTAAAGCCGGTTTTGCGGGCGGCGTACAGCAGGAAGTAGTTATTACCCCAATCGCTCATGCCCCACAATCCCTGAGGCCACCAGGGCAGCAACGTGAGCATGATGCCAATTTCCAGACACAGGATAATGTAGAAGATGACGCTGAGTCTCGCCGACATACTCAAACTCTATGCGAGAAAAGTTTTGTTGCCAAACCACGAGCCGTCTTCGTTAAGGGCCGTCACTTTTTGCGTTTCTTCTTCTGCCCCTGAAGCGTTTTCAATTTCTCAGCTACCTCGCGATAGGACACGTCAACCCCGTAAACCTCCGTATAGAGTTCCTGGGCGCGCTTGATGTCGCCCATCTGCTCGTAGGCCGCACCGAGTTCATAGCGCAATGCGAGACTCTCCGTTTGGCTCTGATCCGGCAAATCCAGACCCTTCTTAAACCAGATCACGGCCGCTCGAGGCATCCCCTTTTGGAGGAAACAGTGGCCTAGCATGTTGCAGCTTTGAAGGAAACGAGACGTTCCATCGTTTGGCGCAGTCAGTCCCACTGCCGCCTGAAACTCCTGGATTGCTTCGTCAAGGAGATCCATCTCCTTATAAGCCGTCCCCATGTTGTAGTGTGTTTCGTAATCTTCGGTAACAGTAGTCTGCTCTTCTTCCGCGGCGACCCGGAACTCCTCAAAGATTTCCGCGAGTCCCGAATCAATTCCTGCGGCCGCTGCTCCGTCGCTGCCTGTGCTCGTTACCGGAGCACTTTCCGAGACCTCGTCACCCAAGGTAAAGGCGGATTCAAGGTCGGCAACAATCTCATCTGGAGATTCCGCTGCCGGTTCTTCGATGGTGAACGTGATTTCGTCTGCGCTCGTTTTTGGGCCTGAGGCTGCTGCGGCTATTTTCTCGCGTCTCGTCTGAATCTCTGTATTGAGCCCAAACTGTCGTTCGAGCAGATCTAACGTATCGATGGCAATGTCGTGATAGCCCTGGTCCAGGTAGAAGTCGACGCTTTCCAGCTCCTGGCGCATCAGCGCTTCCCGCCGCGCTTCCTCAACTTCCAATGGTGCAGTTTCGGCAGGTGCAGTTGATTCCGAATCAACCACAGCCGCGCTGAAGTCCACCTCCTGGCCCCCGGACAGTTCGTAAGCGTTGTCGTCCGCAGCGTTTAGCTCGGCGAATGAAGCAGAGGGGTCAGGAGCAGTCCCTTCGGCAACCGAGTTCCATTCAAACTCAAGCACCGGTGTGGACTTTTCTTCGGTATCAGTATCGTGCGCAGATTCTGTGTCTATGATAGCGAACGTTTCATAAGAAGGTGTAGCCTGGTCCCCCTCTGGTTCCGCCACACTGAGGCCTTCCGTATCAACCTCTTCTTCTTCGATACCGCCGATCACACCCAACCGGCCGTCGTATTGCCGATCCTCGGGAGCGAGACGAACCAACTGCGTCAACGCGTATCGCTCATCTTCGACGAGCCCTGCTGCTTGAGCTGCTTCGGCGAGCCGTTCCAGCGATGAACGAAGATTGTCCATGTCACGTTGCCACCAGTTAATCCGTACCAACAGTCGCAACGCCACAACATGTTCCGGATCACGGGCCAAAACCTCGTTGACTAGTTCGAGAAGATCGTTTTCTTCGCGGCCCGCGAGCATCTGTTCGATGATGCTACCGAGAACCCGGACCGCTTCGTTCACCTCACCCAGTTTCAAGTACAGGCGGGCTACTTCGATGAAGCGGGTGTAGTTCGACGCATCATGCGACATCAGGACGAGAGTAGCTTCCTCGGCGCCCCTGGGATTCTCAGCATCGATCTGCGTTTGCGCCAGCAGTGCAGTCAGCACCATGTCTTCAGGAGTAGCTTCAACCGCCTTCGTCAGGATCTCCGCCGCTTCGTCGGCCGTGCCTAGCGCCACATGAGCCGAAACAATTCCCCGCAGAGCCTGGCCATCGTTGGGTCGCAGCTCGAGGACTTTGGCATAAGAATCAAGCGCTCTTTCGAATTCGCCGATCTCGAACAGTCGTTCGCCGGCTTCGAGAAAGGCTGCGACTGCTTCCGACTGCAATCCTTCCTTCAGGTAGCCGTCAGCAAGTTTGAGTCTGATCTCGGTATTATGAGGGTCAAGATCAGCGATCTTATGCAGGACGTCCAGCATTCGTTTGGCATCACCGGCCCGTGTGTATCCATCGGCGACGATAAGGTATTGGGCGCGGGCATCGACAACGAGCCCCTGGAACGCGTAGAGATCAGCAAGCTTGCCGGCAACGTCGAGATCGCGTGGTTTGAGCCGCTCGATCTTCTTGTACATCGCGATCGCTTTTAGCGTGAATTGTTGCTCGCGGTAGTGTTCGGCAATGCGCGAGAAGCAGGAAATAGCCTCGTCTTTATTGCCGGCGCGCGCCAGTAGATCGCCCAGCATGTTAAGAGTGCTGAGGTCGGAGTCATCGTGCTCGACGACTTGACGGTATTCCTTTATAGCCGCGTTGATCTTACCCTGTGAAAGGAATTTCTCTGCGGCCTTTAATACCTTCGCTTTTTCGAAAGCCATTAGGAGTATTATGTATCACCAAATATGGCAGCGGCGTCAATTGTAGCGGCGGTGGAGGTACATAGCCGGACCTGGAAAGCGCCTTGTCTCTACACTGCAACTATTTCTTTATCAAAACAGTCGAGGTGATACGCTAGCATGCGTCATTAAACGTGTCAACGCCGCACATTTACAGGCGTTAGCGGCACTTCGGGCGTCGCCTCAGGGTAGTCCCAGGGTAGTTCTTTCAATCGAATTTCGATTGCGTCAGGGCAAAAAAAGAAAACAGCTTGACTGCCAACCAAACGAACCTATCTCCCCTGACGCTGCTTGCCCAACGCACAGCGGTGGTGGGATTTGTGCTCTTTGCGGCTTTTGCTCCGCATTCGATAGCAGGGGCCGAAATTGCCGTCGCTATTGTGGCCGCCAGTTGGCTTATCAGGACCATTCTCACAGGCAAAACCGGATTCAGAAGTACGACTATCGATCTTCCCCTCTGGTTGTTGGTGCTTTGGACGATTCTTTCCAGCCTCTTTTCGGAAGAACCTCAGATCAGCATCCCCAAGCTTCAGTCACTCTGGGTGGTTTTACTCTTCTATTGGACACAGGCGATTGTCACGCGCACAACAGCAACTGTGTTGGTTGTTGTAATGATCCTCTCAGGCATTGCCGGAACTTTCTATAGCGCGTTTGACCTTCTTCGGGGTCGCGGTGTTGTAGTTGAAGCTACTGCCGTAGACAGTCCGTTTGATGAGACCGGAATTCTCATCGGCGATACGATCTGGCGCCTTGGAAAGAAGCGGGTCTATTCAGCCGGCGATATAGATGAAATCATACGCAACACCCCGGCGGGGTCGCGGTTGTCAGTAAGTGTGATCTCGAGGGGCGAGCACGTAGAGCGCTCAGGCTTTGTTGTCACCAATGAGCTGAAGAACCAACCTTCGCCTTCGGGCATTGCCGGAGTTCAAAGAAACCATCGCTTTCGCGCTTCCGGATGGACCCGCCACTACCAGACATACGCGGAAATACTACAAATTCTCGCTCTCCTCACGCTGGGCTTCGGATTGGCACATTTGCGAAATCACGGTACCAACATGCGCTTCAATCTTGCGCTTGCCGCACTGGTAGTGCTGATTCCCGGACTCATACTTACCTCGATGCGGTCGGTGCTGGTAGCTTTTGCAGCCGGCGCTGCGTTCATCAGTCTTCGAGTCGTTCGCGGAAATCGCAAGCTTTTAGTGACCGCAGCAATTGCCGCGGTCCTGGGCGCCGGAGCAGTTGTTGTATGGCAGACGAGAGCTGAGGAAGCCTTGCTTCTTCAGGATCCAAGCGCGACCCTGCGAAGAGAGATCGCACAAGCGGCGGCCGCACGGCTATTTGTCCACCCGGTCTTCGGTCACGGGATGGACTCGATTAAGCTCCACTGGACGGAGTGGGGATTCCCGGGAACAGACCTCAGTCACCTCCATTCGACCCCACTCCAGATGGCTTTTGATCGAGGGCTGCCGGCGCTCGCCTTTTGGTTGTGGTTGATGGCAGCATGCTGGCTTCTGGCTTTCCGATCGGCTAGCGCAGCAAGCGACCTTGGCGATACCACTCGCTATGCCATTCTGTTGGGAGCCACGGGAGCAATTATTGCATTCTTTGCCAGTTCGCTTGTTAATTACAACTTCGGTGATGGAGAAGTGACTCTTGTCTTTTGGTGGCTGATGGGAATAGTGGTGATCCTGAAAAGGTCTATGGAAGAACAGCAAGTCTAGGCGGAGGATTGTTGAGAAAAAAGGGCCGCAGCCTCCATGCCGGAGTCACTGCGGCCCGCCCCCCCTTGCTCGAAAGTTTGTTGACTGTGGCTATTGTGCTGTCGAGTCAACGGTGAACGCGACTATTTGTTCCGCTTTCCCATCGAAGGTTTAGGCATCAAAACCGAATCAATCACGTGTATTACCCCGTTGGAAGCCTCGATGTCTGTCTGCGTTACCTTTGCGTTGTCAAGATGGACGCCGCTCACGGTACTTACTTTGACTGAACTTCCCTGCAGAGTCTTTACCGACTTTCCATTCAGCTTCACAACTTCGCCGGCCTTAACATTTCCCGGAACGACGTGATAGAGCAGAATCGCCTTTAACTTTTCCCGGTTTTCCGGTTTCAGCAGCGTCTCGACTGTACCAGCGGGAAGCTTTGCGAAAGCTTCGTCGGTCGGGGCGAATACAGTGAACGGCCCGGCGCCCTTGAGCGTGTCGACAAGTCCGGCTGCCGCCAGCGCCGCCGCCAGCGTGTTGAAGCTTCCAGCACTTACAGCCGTTTCTACGATGTCGGCCAGGGTCGAAGGGCTCAATTCGGCTTCAGGCGTTTTGGCCTGCACCAGCGATGTCGAACCGACAATCGCCAACAATGACAGAGTTACGCCCGTTCGAACCAACGACCTTCTTATCCAATTACCCATTTTCATTTTAAAACTCCCTCTTGATGTTTTAGGCCCTCTTAGGACCTGGTTTCGACGTTGAATCGCGCAACTTCAGCGCGATCAGATTCCTTACCCGCTTAGGCCCCCGCCTTAGAAATGAGCGGTTTGAGCGATTTCAAGCGGGAGTATACCATGCAAGAAAAAGATGTCAATAGCTGATAGCTTAAATTATGAGACTTTCAGTAGCCGAAATGTGCGATTTTCCATGATATATTAGTTCCTGTCGAAATCTTGAGGAAGGAACGTGAATGGCGGCATCGAACCTGACCACAAAGAACGTTGCCCGGCTCCTGGACGTGAGCGAGGCGACTGTTAAGCGCTGGGCTGACGATGGGCTGCTCTCGGCGAGCAAGACCGCCGGAGGGCATCGTCGCTTCAAAATCGAGGAGGTGGCTCGCTTTCGCCGCGAGCGGGGAATTAGTCCTGGTCTGGCTGCCAGACAAGTCGAGACAGACCACCTACCCCGACCGATTGTGACGGCAGCTCAATTGCGCGAACTCCTCCTCAGCGGCGATGAAGCTAGGGCCGCTGATGCTTTAATCGACAGCTATCTGGGCGGCCAGAATCTCTCTTCGCTCTTTGACAAAACTATTACTGACGCAATGCGCGAAATTGGCGACCTCTGGTTTAAGGGAGAACTTACGGTGGCCGATGAGCATCTTGCCACGCATACGATTTTGGGTGCCTTACCAAAATTGAAAGGGATCCTCGTGCCGGCAGAACCACTCGGTCTGAAAGCCATTTGCTGTGGCATAGAGGACGATCTACATGAGTTGCCGGTACATCTTGCAGGGCTGATTCTTGAGAGTGAGGGTTGGGACGTAGTCAACCTCGGACCCAACACGCCACTATTCTCTTTGCGGGAGATGCTCATCCAAACGCGGCCGCAACTTTTATGCGTGTCGGGCAAAATGCTAACCGATCCGGACCGCACGGCAATCGAGTACGCCCAGTTGCGGAAGGCTACTGACAAGTTTGGGGTTCCTGTCGTTTTAGGAGGTGAGGCTTTCAAGAACGAAGTCATGCGCGCGCGCTTTCCGGCAACCTTTTATGCGGAAGACTTTGCTGGACTAGTCGAGTTTGCCAGCTCGTTCTGTCTATAGCACCACGCTGGACCCAACCGTCGAACTCAAACTTGGATCTATACATTCTCTTGTTTCCTAAATGACGTCCGCGAAGTTTTTTCGGGTGCGAGCAAACCACCAGTAGCCAAAGAGAAAACAGACCATTGCAAAGAGCGCGAAGTAAGCAAGGCCCTGCCAATCCGGCCCGAGTCCTTCGAGGATTGTCCGGCGATAGCTACTGATCAACGGCGTAAACGGATTAATTTTGATCAATGTGCGGAATTGCCCGGGTACGACAGATTCGGGGTAGATAATCGGTGTTAAAAAGAACCAGGCCGTCAGCAACAGTGCCACTCCTTGTGCGATATCACGGAGAAAAACGCCAAGCGACGCTATCAGCCACGCAACTCCAAGAGCCAGTACTAGCTGAGGAATCAGCAGCACCGGGAGCCAGATCACTGTCAGGTGAAATTGGCGCCGAAGCACGATGCAAGCTATTAGCAGGGCGATGGTGCCAATCATCTGATTGCCCGCAGAAGAAAGTGTCTGGGCGACCGGCAGGGTCTCCAGCGGAAAGACCACGCGCTTGACCAGGTTTGCCTTACTGACAATCGTGTTTGCCGATTGTTGGACTGTTTCCTGAAACATCGTCCAAGGCAGCAAACCGCAAAAAAGGTAGAGCGCATAGTCCCAGTGCGAACCTGTGGAGCCAAAGCGCGCTCCAAAGATGCCGGCGAAGATGAACGTGAAAATGCCGATCATCACAAATGGCGTGACGAGAGCCCAGAGAACACCCAGTACCGATCCCCGGTAGCGTCCCACCAGCTCGCGCCGCGCCAGCGAGAAGATCAGTTCGGCGTGACGCGGTAATTCCCAGAGTGGGCGCCAGACTGCGCGCCTCGCTGTATGAGCGGAATGCATCGATTGCGTGAATGTACCTCTTAAACTAGCGAACCGTAAATCAAAGTCGTCCCAGGCCGCGCCAGCTATTTCGATTATGCCAGCCAATTACAACGTCGGTCGCACTGGCGTCACGCCACCACTCTTCAAACTCTTCCCGACTTATGTAATGAGAAGTAGGAGCCACAAGATGATCGAAGACAATGGTGTGCTGTTCTCGCCATCCAAACTTCGAGATGGCGCTTAGATAGTCATTGTAGAAAAGATGTTGGGCGATTCGCGAACCCCCGTTGAATCTGTTTAAAGGTCCATAGACCAACTTTGTCGCCAGATAGATGATGGCGGCTGGTAACTTTGACAAGTGTAGAAGTAAGCGGCGATCGACCCGCGATGTGAAGCCCTCGCGCATCGGATTTATCCAGCGCGTAATCCATTCGTTGTTCTCAGCACCGTAAACCCATGCTGAGAGGTAACCGCCGCGTTTGACCTTGCTGGCAAGCGACTTGAAACCACGTTGTGGATCCGGAAGGTGATGTAACACGCCGACAGAGAAAGCATAATCAAATCGAGCAGCCAGCGGCAGGTTGTAGATGTCAGCCTGAACGATATGTGCATTCGGGAGGTTTCGCGTCGCAGCAAATGCGGTTTCAACGGCCGCGCTAAGATCGACGCCAATCACCTCTTTCGCACCCCAGCTAGCGGCTAACCGAGTATGCCGCCCTTTACCACAGCCTCCTTCCAGCACCAGTTTGCCGGAAAAGAATTCAGGCTCAACTGGCGCAATCCAGCCACGGAACTGTTCGGCGTAAAGATCGTCGGTCTGCGTAAAATGCTGCCATTGCCAGCCAAAATTCTCGGCTGTGGCGGCCTTGTCACGTTCGACGTTTTCAGGGGTCGCAAAGCGTGGGATGCCGCGCAGGATCGGAATTTGCCGGTTGCATTGCTCGCAGGCCAGCAGGCCGGCCATGATTTCCCCGGACTGATCTTCGGTGACTTTTTCTATTCGCAGTTTGGCGGCGCACGCCGGGCAGGCAAGATACTCGAGGAGCTTACGCTTCATGAAGGGTCGATTGTGATTCCACCGGCTACATAAGCGACCTCACCCCAATGTGCTTGTAATCTTATGCTGTAATCGCCGGACGGAGCATCGTCGGAGATTGTAACCCGAATACTGATTACCGGCATTCCATTGTCAAAGTCTTCGCGTTTTAGAGTGGCCGCATCGACGGTTAGGAAAGGGGAGGTAATGGAGATCCCGCTCCCCGGCACCTGGTCCACTCCTTCACCGGCAAGATAGAGGGTAATGGTACTTCCTTTACGGCCCGGCAACGGAACGATTGAGAGTTCGCCGTTTGTGCCAATGAACCGTGGTGTCAACCGTGCGAAAGTGTTATGTGGCGGGACTAAAACATAATCCACTGTGCTCGTGGCCTGGGACGTGACCCGGATTCTGCTGCTAATCTCCACACTCCGAAAACCTTCGGGCGGCTCTCTATCATCCAGCTCGTCTGAGAGCGCTGGTATCCCAAACACCGAACCTTTGCGCGATTCGATCAAGATTCGATATTCACCCGTTGGCACTCCGTCGATTCGGAAAGCGCCGCCCGGCCCCGTTTGCGTACTGGCGACAATGCCACCGGAGGCAAGACTCTCGACCCAGATGTGAGCGTCAGCCACCGGTACAAGCCTGCCTTCCTCAAAGCTATTAAGGATGTGCCCCTCGATTGCGCCATGTTCCTTGATGCCCGGGCCATAGATACTACGGAGTGCTTGCTGGTCAGCCTCGCTCAAGGTTCGCTGCGTGAAGGCGGCGACGCCATAGACGCCATTGAGCGCCTGGCAGGGATTCATGGTTGATGAGATTAAATTTGAGTGATCGAGTCCCAGAAGATGCCCAATCTCATGCGCGAAGGTTGATTCGAGATCGTAAGTACCCGGAGTGCCGTCAGTAGAAAATTGGAGGGGAAGCCCCCACTCTGAATAAGGAAAGGGATTGATCACGATGTCTGCTTCACTGATCTCTCCTGTTTCGGAATCATAAAACACGCGCGTCCGAGCCGGATGCTCTCCAGTAGTGAACATCGCAAGGTTATCGCTGGTTGCAGCGATCGTTATCAAATTGATGCCATCCCCCGCGCTTACGGGGCTCACTGAGTGTAGTTTTGAGGGAACCTCGACAAACTTAATATCCGCAACGCTGGACCATTGCTTGAGGGCTCTCCTGACAGCCTCGGTGACATCGCTGCCCGGCTTGATTGCGAGATTCGGCGAAGTCAACGAAGTTGAAAGAGCGACCCGAATCGTGCGGGCGTGCCAACGCATACTCACGGGAGCCGGGTCAGTAGCGAAATCGAAGGTAGACGGCCACACGGACGCAACGGCACTCAACATCAAAAGTAAGGCCAGGATTGAGTTTCGCAGTCGCATTGCGGAGTTCCGGAAGAGAATAGGTCCTATAAGTCCTATTGGTCGCATAAGTCCAATAGGTCCTATACTTCTTTTCGGCGAGGATTAAGGAAGGGGCTAATTAATAGTGATATTCGGCGCCGTGTCATCCGAGCGGCTCGAAACAGGTAGTCCGCCCCTTGTTACCGTCACAAAGATTGGCACATCGCCGGCGCCGGCCAGTGATTCAGGTAACCTGAACACAATAATGTCAAAGCCGGGCATATTTGGCAACGATCGCACCTCAAGTATTGCCTCCAATCTGATGACCGTCTCTCCTATGGTAACTGTCACCTCGCCCAGTTGCGCGCCCCGGATCCCCGTGAGATTGAGCTCGAGCACCGTAGCAACCGTCTCCCCATTCTCGTCCAGTGATGTGACATTGAACGGTTCGCCCGTTCGCGCCAGCGGGTTGGTGACATTAAAGACGAAGGCCCGGCCACCGGCGTTATTGGTCGTTGTGAACAGATCCGGTTGAGACTCAACTATTGCCACTGTGCCCCGATGCACAGTGCCATTATTATTGATGACTACATCTCCGGTCCCGGTATCAACACCCAGAGGCGTGACAAAGTTGATCTGTTGCGGAGAATCTCCAACAAAGTAGAGCCCGGCCGCAGCTCCATCAATTGCGAGCGAGACGCCATTCAGTTCAACCGGCAGCGCTGGACTGCGAGTCTCTTCTGAACCGCCGCTTGCCGTCGTATTCGCGGGCGCAAGCCCAACAGATGACCGCAGGATACTTAATTCACCCGGAGCGAGTCCGAGCCCCGTTCCCGGACTTGGACTGGGAGTTGGGGTTGGGCTGGGACTTGGATCAGGCGACGGGACGATCAGATTGCTGGCGCCGGTAAAGAAGGACAGTTCTGCGACGGTTTCCGCAACCACCTGGGGTGTTAACAAATAGAAGACTTCGGCTGAGAAATCCGGGTTACCGCCACCGAGTTCGACGCCGGCAAGGCTGAAGGCGATTCTCCTTCGCGTCTCGCTGGCGAAAGCTCGAAAGCCACCGAAGCTTTGCCCGACGGGATTGTTTGTCAGACGCGTAAACGTATTGGAACCGCTTGCAGGAATCTGAGTGGCAAAGAGCTGTACCACTCGGTTGGGGTTCAATCCCTCGCTGTCGTCGGCTTCGGGCGGGAACGTGCCGTCGGGGCGGAAGTTCAACGCCGAAGTAAAGACAAGTGTGCCTGGCTGAAGTTGACCGTTGTAATCGGTGAACGTTGGGAAACGGAAGACATCTCCGAATATGCTGTCTGCTGCCGGCCGCGAACCAACCTGTGTAAACGTGTCGGTACCTACGTTGTAGACGAACATTGCGTGAAAAGGCTGTTTCACACTACTTGCTTCGCCGGGGTTTTCCGCGAGCGATTCAAATGCAAGAAACGCCCCGTCGCGACTCAGACGTCGGCCCGGACTGAGCAGAGTGACTGTCGCGCCGCTCGAACCCAGGGTCGATTGAGTAATCTGTCGTAAGTTACTGACCGTGGCGCCGTTAAAATTGGCGATATAAATCTCAGAGTTTTCATCAGCATTCTCGCCCGTAAGATTAGCATTTGAGAGAAAGGCGAAGACTGACGCGTCGGCTGAAATGTTGATGCTTTGATTAGAGATTGGTCTGATTATTGTGTCGTCGGAATTGACGGGACTGACTGTATCGGTGATCTGGATGAAGGAAGATGAATTTCGGTTATAGAAGAATATTTCCGGATTCTCATCTTCGTTGCCGACCGCCGAAACCAGATCTCGGGTCGATTCAAAGGCGATGATTCTGCCATCGTCACTAATTACTGCGTAACGGTTATCATCTGCCACGAAGGGCTGGATGCCAGGTGATCCAGGTCTCGGCTCCACACTCGCGGGTGTATCCGTTATCCGGGTAAAGACCCCGGCGGCGAGATCCTCAAACGGAAGATCCTCTCCCAATGAGAGATTGACGTCCTCGACTGCGGGCAATTCATAGATCCAGATCTCTTGATTTGCGTCATCGGCCAGGGAGTCATCCGGTGTGCCATCAAAATTTGCCGGACTGGGTGCGTTCGAACTGAAGACGATCGTGTACACGCGCCGGCCATTAGCATTCAACGCCGGTGCAAAACTTATCATTGGCCGGTTATTGCTGATCTCAATCTGGACCTGGGTCAAATCGGCCGGGGTCGGAAGCGGCGTCGGCGTTGGGCTTGGCGTTGGTGTGGGGCTCGGCGTTGGAGTGGGGCTTGGACTCGCTTCCGGCTTCAGCACATTACGCGTGTTGGTGATCTGAAAAATGCGGCGCTGGGCGTAGTCAATGAGAAAGATCTCTCGATTCCCATCGGCATTATTACGCGCCACAGTCTTCTGTGTTGACAAATCACCGTTCGATTCGAAGACAACAAATCGCCCGTTGCCGCTGATGTCGCCGACAAAGGTGCCGAAGGCGGCGTTGGGCGTCGAGGTCAGTTGAACGACAATCGGATCCGGTGTGGCACTGGGCGTCTGGGCATGGGCAGCCAGAAATGCGCCAGCGACGAGCGTAAACACAAAAGTGGCGCACAAGGAATAAACGGATTGCTTCACAAATTCCTCCGCAACAAAGACGCAGATACGAGTAGATTAGATGCCCATGGGGACTTGAGCAGTGAACCGCTCGGCAAGGTAATTTGCAGTATTATGTCCACACCCAGCGATTAAAGAACGGCCATTTTACGCAGATAAGTAAGCTAACCGCAAGCGTGGGTTAAGGCAATCTTTCATACTGAAGAGACTGCGTAAACTTTACCCGGGCGTAGGCTGAAACTGAAGCTCAGTTATTTGAAATGGGTTGCAGAGGCGTAACCTCGACACCAAAAGTCGATCAGGGTTCCAAACGGATTCGAATCGGGTAGACTGAGCACGGTCGTTCCGGTTATAAGTGCCAGCGACGATCAGATCTCTAAAGGCAGCGCGATCTCCAATCCAGACCGACGGACTACTCAGAAGGGTGATATGCAAAGAAGGGCTTTGATCACGGGAATAACCGGACAGGACGGGAGTTATTTGGCCGAATACCTCCTCAGCCTGGGCTACGAGGTCCATGGCCTTGTGCGACGGGTGGCCCTCGAGGCGCCGGAACGAAGATTCGGACGAATCGCACACCTACTCGACAAGATTACGCTGCATCCGGCGAGCCTTGAAAGTTACCCCAGCATTTTCAATGTGATCAGTCATCACGATTTTAACGAGTGTTATCACCTGGCGGCGCAGAGTTTTGTTGCAGAAAGCTTCGCTGACGGCTTCTCTACGATGAATGCGAACATCAATGGGACGCATTACGTGCTGGCGGCGCTCAGGGAACTGAACCCGGCCTGCAAGTTCTACTTCGCCGGATCCAGCGAGATGTTCGGCAATGCAAGCGAAGTCCCGCAGCGAGAGACGACTCCTTTTCACCCGCGCAGTCCTTATGGCATCAGCAAAGTTGCCGGCTTTCACCTCACCAGGAACTATCGTGAGGCCTACGGGATGTTCTGTCTAAGTGGAATTCTTTTCAATCATGAGAGCCCGCGACGAGGGTTTGAATTTGTGACTCGCAAAACGACCAGCACCGTCGCGCAGATAAAAGCAGGCTTGAGTTCCGAGTTAAGAATCGGAAACCTCGAAGCCAGACGTGATTGGGGCCATGCCGCTGACTATGTACGGGCCATGCACATAATGCTTCAGCAAGAAGTGCCGGATGATTACGTGATCGCAACCGGTGAGACTCACACCGTACGCGAATTCTGCGAGCTTGCATTCGCGGAAGCCGGCCTTGACTATCAGGAATACGTGAAAGTTGACGACCGCTTTTATCGTCCTGCTGAGGTTGATGCGCTCGTCGGTGATGCGACGAGCGCCCGCCTGGCATTGGGATGGAGTCCTACTTATTCTTTTGAAAAACTCGTAAGAGAGATGGTTCAATCCGACTTGAATTCTATCAACGACAGTAAGAACGATCTAACCAGGGCGCAGCGATCGTCTGCTTAAGAAGTGACTCATACTACCCCTCTCCCTCTCTCAGAAGAAGGTCTGTAGTCTGGCTTCTCTCTCGGAACTTCTGCTACATTGCAGCGCATGAAGACCGTGCTGCGCGTGAATAACGTTTCTAAGCAGTACCGGATCTATGATCGCCCGGGTGATCGGTTGAAGGAGTTGCTGACCCGCGGGCGTCTGCGCCGGCACCGTGAATTCTGGGCGCTCAGTGATATCAGTTTTGAGATTCAGGCCGGAACCACGGTTGGGGTCATCGGACCAAATGGTTGTGGCAAGTCAACACTCCTTCAGATCATCGCCGGCACGTTGCAGCCTACACACGGAGATGTTTCGCTCGACGGACGTGTTGCGGCGTTGCTCGAACTGGGGGCGGGATTTGACCCTGAGTTTACCGGCGCGGAAAATGTCCACATGAACGCCGGGCTCCTGGGCCTTAGCAGGCGCGAGATAGCAGCCGTCTTCCCAGCAATTGAGAGCTTTGCCGAGATCGGACCCTTCCTTCATCAGCCAGTAAAAACTTACTCTACCGGGATGTATGTTAGGCTCGCCTTTGCCATTGCCGCGAGTGTTCAGCCTGACATTCTCATCGTCGATGAGGCCCTGGCCGTCGGCGACGCTGTATTTCAGCACCGTTGTTTGCGACGGATTAAAGAGTTGCAGGAACGCGGAACGACCATTCTCCTCGTCTCTCACGATGCAGCCGCAGTGCGCGCACTTTGCTCGCGCGCCATCCTTTTGAACGGCGGTCGGATGGTTACTGACGGCAGGCCGGCAGATGTGCTGAACTGTTATCAGAAGATAATCATGGAGCGTGAAGAGGCTTACGATGCACGCCGAATAGACGATGCACCAACTCCAGACCAGCCATCCGAACGCCGAAGTTTTGGCCCCTTAACCTATTCTTACCGGCACGGTGACGGCAGCGCCGAAATCCTTGGTTGCGAACTGACCGACGCAGCGCGCCAGCCAGTTGAAATCGCTGAGACAGGAGAGGCATTGTCTTTGCGCGTCCATGTGTACTTTCACCAGGGAGCCGAAGATCCGGTAGTTGGTTTCTTGATCCGCAACGGTCATGGCATTCATGCGTACGGGACGAATACCAGGGAACAACAGATTGACATTGGTCAGGTGAGACGAGGCGACACGCTCGAGATCGAATTTAGCTTTAATTGCTGGCTCGGCATCGACCAGTACTCTATCTCGCTCGCTGTCCATAGCCACGCAGGGCATGCCTATGATTGGTTGGACGGGGTTCGTTTCTTTCGCGTAACTAGTCTGATGAACACCGAAGGGGTCGCTAACTTGAACGCCACCGCTACCGCGCGACTTCTAACCGGCCCTTTCGAGCGGGTTGACGAAACCTGTACCACTCCACGGCAAGAGATTATGAGTCATGGTCGATAGAGAGGTTGAAGAAATCCTGCGCGAGATTCGTGATCGCGTACTGGCCGAACAGGAGGAGGAAGCTCGCGACGAGCGTTCTCTGGTTTCCGCGGGCAGTGCCGGCTTAGACAGTGGTGAGAGGATCGCGGAAGTCACTGCCGCACTGGACCACCTTGATGCCTGCCTCGTAACGACGACGCGCACCTGGGACAGACTGCCGCCGATTGTAAGCAACCGTGATGGCGCCATTGTTAGCCTCGAACTCCGAATTAAGTCGCTAATTAAGCGCCTGACTCGGTGGTTCACCTGGGAGCAGGTAAATTTTAATGCGGCGGTTAATCACGCGCTGAGATACATGCGCAATTCACTTTCACAACTTGAACAACGGACAGAACGGTCTCGGCTGGAGTACAAGGCTCGTGACCAAAGAATGGATGCTCAGGTGGCCCAGCTTAGGGATCTAATTACGTCTCTGGAAACCAGGGTGTCAGCCTTGGATGGAGCTCATGATCTGTTAGCAGACCTGACCACCGAACTGCGCGAGCGACAAGCAAATATCGAGGGGCACCGGGCGGTAGTAAGCGAGCAACTGGCGCAGTTGGCGAAAGAGCTGCGCGAACGCGATGAGCAGCTGATGGATGAACAACGAGTCTGCTTTAAGCAACTGGCACTGGAACTGAGCGAAGTGAATGTGTTGCAAGACCGCTCGCGTAGACACATCGAAACTCGCCTCGACGAACTCGAGAAGATCATCATGAACCGGCGGAAGGGCTCGAGTGCCGGTTAGCACACGCGCATTCAGGATCATGCCGTCAGCCTCCAAATCCAATCTTTACAAACGGGCCGGGATTAGCAATCCGGCGGAGTTTTATCGCCACAAGTTCGTCTCGGACGAGGTGCTTGATCCGCGTTATTTCAAACCATTGGATCGGTTCGATCTTCGGTATGCCCGCACGATGTGGGTTTATGACAATGTACGCGCGGGAGCGTCGGTGCTTGACCTCGGCTGCGGCGCCGGGATGCTGGCCCTGCTACGAAGAAAGAATGTGTCGCTCATTGGCGTTGACCTTTCTCCCGATTGTGTCCTCGCAGCCCGCCGCAATGGCTACGAAGCCGGCTTCGTTGCTGAGATCTCTAACTTGCCTCTGCCAACGGCCTCCTTTGATTACGTTGTCAGCCTCGATGTACTGGGCCATGTTGAAGCAGAAGAAAAGGACGCCGTACTTGCAGAGATCAGACGGGTCCTGCGACCCGGCGGTGTGACCTTGCACGGAATTGAGTGTACCGACCCACACTCTCGGAGGACTTACGATGAGATGAGTGCAGAAGAGCTGGTGCGCTTTATCGAGATCGACGGGCACGTTGGCTTGGAGGGGGAAGCAGAACATGCGGCGCGGTTTCGACGCTTCTTCCCCTACGTAGCCTGGGAACCGCGCTACACTCTGTGCTTGAGCAGTGCAGAGTTCATCAAGCAGGCCGAGAAGTACGGATTGAATTTTGAAGCGGACTTTCTTGATTACCTTCGCGATCTGTCGTTCAAGGAACGCCGCGCATTCGATATTGCCATGGGCTATGTCTTCAACAAGATTTCAGACCTCCACATTAAGCTTCCTCCTGCCGGTCTTTACACATTCCTGAAAGCTTCGGACGAACCGCTGGGACCGTTTTATAACGAGCACCGTGACCGCCAGTCTCTGATTGGGTATGCATCAACTAATAGCGCGATCGGCGCCACATGCCTCGATCGAGCTACGCAGGCAGTCTTTGATGAAGGATGGTACGAACCAAATTCTTTACCGCCTGTTGCCCGCTGGATGGGGAATCGCGCCCGGATACGCTTTAGTTCATCTGAATTCTCGGCGATCAGTTTGGATCTCACCACGCATATTCCCGACCTGCGGGAACAGCCGGTTGGTCTTGAGTTTCTCCTGAACGGTTACAAGTTATCCTCTTTGTCCCTCGTCGGCTACGGGTGGCTGAACCTGAAATTGCCGGTGCCTGAGGGGTTGGCGCCTCCCAATGGTGACTTTGAGTTTGAGATTCGCGCCGATCGTACGTGGCAGCCACGACCTGCGAGCGACGAGAACCGGGATGACCGCGGTTTATCAATCGCTGTCTGCAATATCGAAGTCCGTCCGTGAAGACGATATCTTGGTCCGGTAGCAATCCAATCAGCATCTGGCGATGATTCAAAACATCCTGATCTGTACCACTCAGGTTCCGTTTACCACAGGCGGCGCTGAGTTCCATGTGGAAGGCCTCTGCCGAGCGCTCACCGATGCTGGCTACAACGTTGAAGTCGTACGTTTACCATTTAAATGGTACCCGCCCGAAGAGATCATGAGAGGCGCCCTTGCGTGGAGATTGCTCGACCTCAGTGAAGCTAATGGGAAGCGGATTGATCTTGTCATCGGAATGAAATTCCCCGCCTATCTGGTGGCTCATGAGAGAAAAGTACTGTGGGTCATGCATCAATACCGCAGCGCATATAATCTTTGGGGTACGCCATTTGACGACCTTTCGGTCCATCCGGAAGGCCTCCGGATCAGAGAGTGGATCCATCGGTGCGACAGCCGGCTCATTCCTGAAGCTAAGAAGATCTTCGCCAATTCGAAGACAGTCGCCGAAAGGCTGAGGCTATATAACCAGATAGATAGCGAGCCGCTATATCATCCGCCGCCGCGTGCCAAACTCCTGAAATGCGGGCCTCAGGGTGACTACCTCTTTTACCCGAGCCGCCTCGAGCCCCAGAAACGACAGGAACTTCTGCTCGAAGCACTTCAGTTTGTAAGAGGGCCGGTCAAAGTGGTCCTGGCCGGCAGTACGAACAATTCAAGGCATTACGAATCGCTGATCAGGCAGTACGGTGTGGGCGACCACGTCGAAATGCTAGGCTACGTTTCCGATTCGGAACTAGTGGCGCTCTATGAAAACTCGCTCGGAGTCTGCTACGTACCTTTTGACGAAGATTATGGCTATGTGACGCTTGAAGGGATGCTTTCAGGTAAGCCAATAATCGTTGCAAGCGATGGGGGCGGGGCTACGGAATTTGTCGAGCATGGGCGTGAAGGACTGGTAGCAGAACCGGATCCGCGTTCTCTGGCCGAATGCCTGGACTCTATCTATGCTGACCGTGACGTCGCGCGAACTATGGGCGAACGAGGGCGTTCAAAAATACTGGCTATGAAGCTCTCGTGGCAGAAGGTTGTCGAGGCAATCGTCTCAGCAGCACTATGAGTGGCGGGCGCGGTAGCAGCGAAGCCGCGAAAATTGATCCCGCGTGGCGCAGGCATGGGTGGACAATGAACTTAACGTCGCTCATTTCTTCCATACCTCCCGACGTTTTAGCAGATGGGGCAGACCTCGCGTTCATTGCCCTGGTCTTATATTATATTGCCGCCTGTAACGCGGTAGATTTTCTCAGCCATTATTCTGGCAATTCATTGATATTGTGAAGCCGGTCAGGGTGGCGCCGATACGAGGCAGCGGAAACCGACATCAGCCAAAGACTAGGAACCGAAGAGCCTGTATGACTCTCCGTTCGTGTGCCCGCTATCGCTAAGAACATTGTAATGGCGAAGGTTGTTGAGGTTGGAGAATCCCATATCTCAAAAGGCAGCTTCAAAACGAGACTGGACGCTGACGCCGAAGGCTTTCGAGCGGCTCCTGAGCTGGCTCGGCGAGGATTCGGAGCTTGGCGGAGAGCGGTATTTGGAGATGAAGGAGCGGTTGGTTCTCTACTTCGACCGCAAGAACTCGCTCGCGCCCGATCAACTGGCTGATGAAACGCTAAATCGCGTGGCGCGAAGACTCGAAGAAGAGGGCTCGATTATCAGCGATGCGCCTGCCCACTATTGCTACATAGTCGCGCGTTTCGTCTTTCTTGAATCTCTGCGCCAGCGGCAACGCCAAGTGCAGCTGAACGAAGGATTGTCAGCCCATTCATCAGCCAGTGTGGCGTCAAGCCCGGAGGCGCGCGAGGAAGAGAAAGAAAGAGAGCAAAGATTGGAATGCTTGGAGCGGTGTATCGGTAATCTGGAAGGAGAAGACCGGGAACTCATCGTCAGTTACTATCACGGAGAAGAGCGCGCCAAGATCGAGAACCGCAGGACGATGGCAACGACTTTTGGGATCACGATGAATGCTCTGAGCATTCGCGCTTGTCGCCTGCGCAATAAGCTCCAGGCTTGTGTGCGCGAATGCATGAGCAGCGACGGATGAAAGATTTTCGCCGTTTCTGCTTATCCTGGTGTGGGAAGCTGCGCCAAAACCTCTTGCGGTCCCCAACCTGGGCCCGGCATTCCCAAGATATTGAATTGCGGTTTAGTGAGATCAAGATCCAGTGTCAAAGCAGCCTATTGAGGAACAAGCAATCACCGACTATCTCCTGGGTGCTATGCCCGAGGCGGATACCGAGCGGTTGGATGCGCAGAGTCTAACCGATGATGAGTTTGCCTGGCGATTGCAGGCGGCTGAAAACGATCTGGTGGATGCGTATGTGAGAGACGAACTCTCTGGAGAAGCACTGGCCAAGTTCAACTCATACTATCTGTCTTCTGCAAAGCGCCGCGAGAAAGTTAGGTTCGCGGAGACATTCATGGCCTTTGCGGAGAAGCTCCCAGCAACGCGCGAAACCGTTCCTGTCGTTAGAGCAGCAAGCAAGGCGGTTCCGTCAAAGTCTGCTCGCCGGCCTCTCTTTGCACTTCCCCGTCTGGGGCTGCAGTGGGGGTTCGCGGCAGCGGCTTTATTAATGCTCGTGGCAGGCAGCTATTTGATATGGGCGAATGTGCGAATGCGCGCGCAAATAGCGCAAACGGAAACAGAGCGCGCGGCAGTGGACAAGCGCGTACAGGAGCTGGAGCGGCAGCTTATCGAGCAGCGTTCATCTGATGCTGAAACTGAGAAAGAATTGAGCCTGGCGCGCGAGAGGCTGGCTCAACTCGAGCAGCAACTCTCCGCTGGTCAGCCAGGCGGAGAGGTGCGCGAGTTGAAGATCATCGCTTTCAACCTCGCGCCGCAAATGAGAAGTGTCGGCCAAATTGCCACGCTTGACGTGCCGCCGGGAACCGATTACGTCGCGCTTACGCTGGCATTGGAAACAGACGACTTTCCCGCCTATCAGGCAGCGTTGAAGAATCCAGCGACGGGCCGAATCATCTGGCGCAGCGGCAGGCTTAAAACAAGCGGCCAGAGAACGGTTCGTGCCAGCCTGCCTGCTAGTCTCCTCAGTTCCCAGAATTATTTGGTGGAGCTCTCCGGTATTTCCGCAACTGGCGCTGCTGATCTGGTCGGTAGCTATTCATTTAGAGTAGTGAGACGATAACCGCCAAGCCAAAACACCAAAGCCGCACCAAAAGGAGGTATCGTCGAGTAGTGCTTCAGTTCGTCTCCAAAAGAATTGCCCGCGAGAGTCTGGGCTTCGTATTGGCATTACTCACCGCTTTCTCTTGCTCACTCATCCCTGCCGGCTACGTTCAAGCAGGCGTTGATGCGTCGGCTTCTCTCCCGTTGTCGGCAAGAAGAACCAGCACAACGCAAAGCGCGCAAGAGGTCACCCCGCTTGAACCGGGCAGACCAATTGCGCGCGAACTTTCGGGTGGGCAGGAACACCGGTACGAAATCACGCTTGCTCAAGGCCAATACGCGAGCGTAATTGTCGAGCAACGCGGTATAGATGTAATCATCCGGTTGTTCGGGACAGAAGGCGAGCTCATAGCGGGATTTGATGGCGAATTGAGAAACCAGGGGGAAGAAAACGTTGAGCTCGTGGCCGAAGCGGCAGGAAGCTACCGCTTGAGCGTCGCAGCATCCTCGAAAAGCGCCTCCAGCGGTAGCTACGAGATTCGCGTGGCCGAGATTCGTGCCGCCACCAGCAGTGATCTCTCATTACACGAAGCTCGCAAACTTGAAGCCGATTGCAAGCAGGCTTTCGTAGCGGGAAAGTATGAGGCTGCGCGCCAAGCAGCGGAACGGGCTATAGCCATCAGTGAACGTGTCTTGGGGAAGGAACACCCTTTCGTCGCCACCTTGCTCTTCGAGCTTGCTGACTACTACGACGATAAACAAGATTTTGTGCAAGCCATCTTGCTGCTTGAACGAGCCCTGGCGATAAGTGCGAAAACCCTCGGAGATGAGCATCCGCGTACGATCAACATCAGTAGTTATCTCGCATTCGTTTATTTCGAGACAAATGAAGTGGCCAAAGCAGAACGGCTGGCCGAGCGCGCCGCTGAGATCAGCCAGAAAACGCTCGGGCCGGAGCATCAATTAGTGGCGATTTGCTTACTCACTCTGGCGCAGGTAACGAGGGACCCGAAGCGGTCGGAGCAGTTGCTGCAACGGGCGCTGATGATTGTGGAAAAGACCAAAGGCGCAGAACATCATCTCGCCGGCACTGTGCTTAATGCATTAGGTAATCTGTATGCCGAGAAGAGGGATTATCAGCAGGCCGAGCAATTCCTGGTGCGCTCACAAGCGATCTATGAGAAGACGTTGGGGCCAGATCATATCTATCAAGTACTGAGTCTGCACAACCTTGGCAGAATCGCCCGCGAAAAAAAGGACTACGCGAAAGCTGAAGAGAACTATTTGAAGGCCATCGCCATCGTCGAGAGAGTTTTCGGCCCTGAGAATCCGCGCCTCGCAATCATTCTCAATAACATCGCCAACATTTATCGCGCGAGAGGCGAGTACCCGAAATCCCTGGAAGCGCACCTCCAGGTCCTGCGAATTATGCAGACGGCCAAAGGGCCATACCACCCTCTGACTTTGCTTTCTCTCGGCAACATCGCAAGAACTTATGCGGCGCAGGGTAATATTGCCGAAGCCATTAAGTTTCAAACGTGGGTTGATGCTGTGATCGAGCGCAACATCGAGATGAACCTAACCATCGGGTCTGAGCGGCAGAAATTGTCCTACCTGAATTCGGTCGCCGAGAGGATGGATCGGACCATTTCCCTCAGCAGTAACCTGGCACCAGAGAACGGAGCTGCCAGCGCGCTCTCCGCGCTCGTGTTATTACAGCGCAAGGGGCGCGTGCTTGACGCGATGTCAGAAAGCTTTTCATCCTTGCGGGAACGCTCAACGCCAGAAGAGCAGGCCTTGCTCAAGCAATTCAACGATGCCGCTGCCCAACTTGCGCGCCTCGTCTTGAACGGGCCGCAGGGTATATCTGTCGAGGAGCATCAGAAGAAGGTCAGCGAATTGGAAGAACAAAAGGAGCGGCTTGAAGCCGACATCAGCCGCCGCAGCGCCGAGTTTCGCACTGTGTCGCAGACGGTCACGCTCGCTGCCGTCCAAGCTGCTATACCTACCGGCGCCGCCTTGATCGAATTCGCAGTTTATCGCCCTTTCGACCCAAAAGCGGAAAGCAACCGCGAAGCTTATAAAGATCGTCGCTACATCGCCTACGTCTTGCGGCAAAAAGGAGAAGTCCTCTGGCGCGATCTCGGCGACGCGAAAGCGATTGACGAGGCCATAGGCTCACTCCGCCGGGCGCTCGGCGATCCTTTGCGAGGTGATGCGAGAGAGCGCGCTCGCACCGTGGATGAGAAAGTGATGCAACCTCTCCGCACGCTGACTGCTGACGCCAATCAATTATTGATTTCACCTGATGGCGCGCTGAATTTGATTCCCTTTGAGGCATTGGTGGATGAGCAGGGGCGATACCTAATCCAGCGTTACGCTTTCACCTATCTGACCAGCGGACGCGATCTGCTGCGCTTGCAGGTATCGCGAACGGGACAGAAAGCATCGCTCGTTTTGGCGGATCCGTTGTTCGGCGAACCGGATTTGCCTCAACTGGCAAGAGCTGGAGGGACGGGCAAGCAGCCCCGCGCCCAAAAACGAGCGAGCACTACCACCACAAGCGACCTTTCCAGCGTCTACTTCGCGCCGCTCTCTGGCACGGCTCAGGAAGCGCGAGCCATCAAATCTCTCTTTCCCGAAGCCAGCATCTCCTTGGGACTGCTTGCGACAGAATCGATCCTCAAACGAAGCACCGCACCGCACTTGCTTCACATTGCCACACATGGATTCTTTTTGACGGGCACACCAACTTCTTCCGCCGCTGGTGCGAACCCGCAAGACACACGAGCCATCAGCCCTAGTGCGGAGAACCCGCTGCTGCGATCAGGGCTGGCGCTGGCCGGAGCCAATCTGCGCAAAAGCGGCGATGACGACGGGATCCTCACGGCGCTTGAAGCCTCGGGCTTGAATCTGTGGGGCACCAAACTTGTGACGCTTTCTGCTTGCGACACCGGCCTGGGCGAAGTCAGAAACGGCGAAGGCGTTTATGGTTTGCGCCGCGCCTTTGTCTTAGCCGGCACCGAAACATTGGTGATGAGTCTTTGGCCGGTGAGCGACTACATGACACGCGAGTTGATGACCGCTTACTACAAAGGATTGAAGCAAGGATTGGGGCGCGGTGGGTCGCTCCGGCAGGTACAACTCTCAATGCTCATGCGGAGAGGGCGGGAGCATCCCTTCCATTGGGCGAGCTTCATTCAATCTGGCGAGTGGGCGAATTTAGACGGCAAACGTTGAGAAACTCTACCGGCGCTGCCAATCTCCTTACATTCCGCCAGACGAGAGATGGCATCAGTACAACCCTGGACGCCGGGGGGGGTGAAATCTGGAATTCCGATGCCACCGAACTACCCACCCGGTAGGGGTGGCTGGAGTTTGGACATTCCAAGGTCAAGAATCGGCATAGCATTGGGCGAAATTATAGAGAGAAAGCCCGAAACAGACGCTTCGCTGCAGTCGCTGGCGCAGTCTGGCGAGCGTCGCAAAAAGCCGGGGCGTGACTTTTCTCATTAACACCTAACTTCAGTTAGGTGACCCAGAAACGACCAAGAACCGGAGAACCGTTTCAACGGTTTACGACAGGCGAGACGGTCGTCGCTTTGTGACAACGAAGCAAACCGTTGAAACGGTTCGGGAAAGCGCTGAGGGACCTGCCACCTAACTGAAGTTAGGTGTTAATGAGAGGGCGAAGTAGCGATCTTTGCCCTCTGAAATGTTTTTCCCGAAATGTCTTATCAAGGCGAACGGCTTTGAAAGCACATGCGAGCACGGATAGGCCGTGAGAGTTAGAAATCCAAACACTCGAGGGAGGAAATCCTTATGAAACGGATCCATTTCGTTGCTGTAGTCGCTTTGATACTGAGTGCGCTGATAATCGCTTACGGACAGTTGCCGCGGCCAGGCACTCAAGCGGACCAAACGGCAACTCAGTCCCGACCGAGCCAGCCGGTAAAAGCCAAGAAGGTTTTGGTGAAAGAACTGCCCAAGAAGCTAGAAGGTATTGCGCTTGTGAATGGGACGTTCAAGCTCCAGCCGGGCTACAAGTTCGTGCCGCAACCTAATGGCACAGTCACCGTTGCTTTGCAGGCGGCGGGAGGAGGTGTGAGTGGTAGTTTCGATTGCTTCTGCGATACGGAAGGAGGGGGCAGCTGTAGCGCTACAACAGTAGGTGGAACAATAAGTTGCGGAAAGAGTAAGACAACGCCTTGTAGCGGGGGCTGTATATTAAGGACCACAATAGGTGGCAACAAAACGAGACTAGCCATCTACTGAAGCTCCTTCAGAATCGCTTAACTATCAGAAGAGATCCCGAACTCCGATCGTATGGCTTAGCCCCGGTTAGGTGATGCAGATCACAAGGAGACATCATGAAAACCACTCCGGTTCCTCTTGGTATCGAAAAGCATCAGCGCGGATTCACGCTCGTCGAAACGCTTGTCGTTATCGCGATCATCGCCATCCTGATAGGCATGTTGCTGCCGGCAATTCAAAAGGTCAGAGAAGCTGCCAACCGACGTTGCTCCGACAGCTATCTCAAACAGATCAGCCAGGCCGAGAAGAAACACCTCCTGCGGCACCGCGCTTATACTGCTTCCTTTGAGTTGCTCGGTCTGAAGCCGCAGAAATGCGGGTACAACTATTCAATCGAGCTAGGCGGGCAGGGCCAAACCTTCGTCGTTCGCGGCGTGCCCGCCGCGCCTGGAGTTACGGGCAGTGAAGATGCCAGCATTGATCATACTAACAACCCAATTGTGTGGGAACCCAATCCTCAAGCTGGTGAGGGGCGGCGCCAAATGTTTGAATCCATCAATCTGCGAGTCCCGAGCATCATTGGTTCCCTGCGTTCCAAGAACTCAAACTCTACCGAGGAAATAATCCGAGGGCTGCGAACTGACACCGCCGCCCGTGATGCATTCAGAAGTCTCGATGGCAATGGCGATGGCTCGGCCACTATTACAGAGATTCTGAACTACAGGGGCGACCGGACTGGGACACTGAAGGAGCTGATGCCGTTTATAAAGGATCGCATGCAGCTCGGCCTCGCCGGTGAAGAAGTCAACCTGATCCCAGGCGTAAAGTTCGGAGTACTCCAAGACCGGGGGCGATTTTCAGAGTCGGAACTCCGGAAGATAATTCGGTGAGCAGGAGCGCCTTTTCCGGTCAACCCCTTATTGAGGATAGGAGGCTGTTCAGCAACTGTCCGCAAAGCACCTGGAGCCACAACCACACTTCGACGCATTCAGGTGAACAGTCGACCTCGATACCACACTAGTCATTTAAGGAGAAATTGTCATGAAAGTTGATCAGTATCTGAAACCGGTTGCCACCGTTTTCGTGGCCGCGCTCGCCTGCTTCGCTGCGGTCGCTTCAGGGCCAAATACCGAGGGGGGCCTTGCTCAAGGCGCACCTGAGAAAGTCACCTACCTTAACGAGTACGCCGCCGGCGAAGCATGTGAGTTTCCTGTTCGCATCGAGGTTAACGGCAAGGAGAAGGTTATCTTCTTACCCGGCAACCGGATTGCTGTAGCGTCACCCGGATTAAGAGTTACCTTGACCAACCTGGACGAGCCGTACAAACAGCACACACAAGTGATTACCGGCGCAGTTCACGTGACCCTTCTTGAGAACGGTGACGCAAGACTCGTATTCACGGGCTGGAACTTTCTTGAAGGGTTCGATGAGCCGCTGCCGTTTCTAGGCCTGACTGTAGGACGGTTGAGCATGACCTTGGACCCGTTTGGCAACTACGTCAATCCGCCTTCCGGGAGCGCAAAGATCTTCGACGCTTGCTCATTAATCGAATGAGGTTGCGGAATATCTCGCGCGCGCACGGTCATGAATCGATGGCAAATCAGACCGTTCAACCATAACGGACTGGATTCCAAGTCCGCTATCAAGGCAACAGCTAGAAAAGCACATGCGAGCACGGATGGGCCGTCAGAGTTAGAAACGCCTTTGCCTGAAACACTGGCGCTTTCAACGGAAATCCTTTCCCGGATCTCGCAGCAACCGGGTTATCGCGTGTGAACGGCCCAGTTTGTTCTATACAGGTGGTGACGATTGCAATGGGCGCTGAAATGTTTTTCGCGAACAGTCTTATCCAGGCGAGTGAAGATGCAGATAATGACCTTCGCCTGAAGGATTTCATCGGGAATAGGGGGCCTTTCATGATACGCATAGGTTTGATTACTCCGGCCATGCTGGTTCTGGCGTTGCTGGTTTTTGCGAACAGCCAAACGCCTGAATTGAGCGAAGCAAGCTCGTCAGGAACTGTCCGCCAAACACCTGGAGCCACAAGCACCCTGCGAAGCATTAAGGTGAACGCCCAAACCATTACAGCGCTCCCCAGCAGAAAAAAGTACGTTGTGGACTTGACTCAACGCGGTGTGAAATATGAGTTTGACGCCAAGACGAGCCGGATAGATTTCAGCCGGGTTGTGGTCCGCACCGCGACAGGCGAAGTGGCAATCGGATCCTACCTGAAAACAACATTTCTCAAAGAGCCGTTGCCGAGGTTCGAATATACTTCTCAAAGTTTTAGCCTTGAGACTCGAGCCACGGGGACCTTTCAATCGCCACCTTCGACCACGCTTTCTCTCAAGAATTTCGAGTGCGCCAGGTTTACCTGCGTCTGTAAAGGAGGCGATGACTGCCTCGATCTGAGTCAGAAATCAGGTCTCTGTTCAGGTGAGTTCCTCTGTTGGACTTCGAACGGGGAAGTTTTCTGTTCTTGTGTACGGAAACGAATCTGATTTCTGCGAGTTTAGCTTCGTTTACCGTGATCTCATCACAACCGACCTTCTCCTGTAGGTCATCGCGGAAAGGAAAGACACTCATGATGCGCACAGTTTTGTTTACTCCGCCGATGCTGGTTCTGGCGTTGCTGGTTTCTGCGAACAGCCAAACACCTCAATTGAGTGGAGCAAGCTCTTCAGGAACTGTCCGCCAAACACCTGGAGCCATAACCACCCTGCGAAGCATTAAGGTGAACGCCCAAACCATTACAGCGCTCCCCAGCGGAAGAAAGTACGTTGTGGATTTGACCCAGCGCGGCGTGGTGTATGAGTTTAACTCTCAGTCGAGCCAAATAGATTTCAGTCGGATTGTGGTCCGCACTACGAAAGGTGAGGTGGCGATCGGTTCCTTTCTTAAGGCAGGCTTTCTCAAGGCGAAACTCGCTAACTTCAAATATACGGCTCAGGCTTTTAGCCTTAGGACGCGACCGGCGGGAACTCTTCAAAATCGGCCCACGACAACATCGCTTATCAGTTGCGATTGGGCGTACGAGATTTGCACCTGTACTGGTGAAGATGAGTGTGACGAGTTGATTTGGGACCGTGCCTGCGGCGACATAAGGTTCTGCGCTACGAATCCCATAACAAATCAAATAGTTTGCAGTTGCGTACTGACTAAAAAAGCGTGACAGCAACGGAGTCGAGGTAACACCGTAACCCAGCCATAAAGGAGAAACTTGTATGAAACGAATTATGATTCTTGCGACGGTCGTCGCTTTCGCGTTGACCGTGGCAGGCTTTGCACAATCCGCACTCCAAACTTTTCCGCGGGGAAGTTCTTATCGGCGCATCCAGGTAAATCCCAATACTATCAAGGCACTCGTCCCCGGCAAGAAACTTGTGGTGGATCTGACTCAGCGCGGCGTGATTTATGAGTTCAACCCTCAGGGGAGGCAACTAGATTTTAGCCGGTTGACAATTCGTACAATTGAAGGTGAGCTTACTTTCGGTTCCCTCCTGGAAAGGACAGTTCCTACAGATAAGTTGTCGCGGTTTGGGTTGAGTTCACAATCGTTCATTGTTGGAACTCGCGCGACGGGAACCCTTCAACCTCCATCAAGGGACACAACTGACTTTGACAATAAATTGAGTTTTCAATGTGGTTCGATCAGCTGCCAATGCACAGGAGAGGCCGATTGCAGCAAATTAATTCTGAAGTCGGGGCGCTGTGGCACTTACTACTTCTGCTATGTAGATCGAGAAGACGGCGAGATTCACTGCTATTGTCGCCAGCAACAGGTCGGAATTTGATTTTGGAACAGCTAAAAGCAGCCAATGCTCAAGGCGCAGTCCGCAGCTTAATGGAACACAACCTCTCCCCCGGCCCCGAGGCCATGCGATGTTTCAGTACCCAAACAAGAAAGACTTTAACCGCCTTACCTTGTCAATGGCTGGCGTGGCGCTGGTCCTGATATCAGCCAGCGGCGACTTGCTTGGCCAGGGCGGAACCGCCGAGATCAAGATCGAGACAAGCTTTACTGACAAACCAGTTGCGGCCACTGAAAACATAGAACTGCGTTTGAAACAGCCGCTGCAAGAATCTGATGGCAGGCTTGGGATCCTTATCGGCACAACGGATGTTTCCCGCTTGTTCACACGAGAAGGGTTACGCCTCCGCTACAACCCGAAGCTTTGGCCGTTGCCGGTGGGCGAAACACTTGTCACCGTCTATCTGGTGTCGAAGGATGACATGTGGAGAGAGATTGCGCGCTTCACGCTCCAAGTAAAAGAAGAGTCTGAACTGGCGAGGACGCATCCCCAAGCGAATCAGGATTTGCCGGGGAACAGTGACGAATGGTTCTTCTCTGGCGCGGCGTACTTTGGGAATCCTAAAACTTCCGCGGTTAATCCGAGCTCCGAGCCAGAGTCGTCAACCTCGAGCGACAAGCAAGAGGCGAAAACCAACAATCACAGGATGAAGATCACTCCATCCCTAACTTTGACCGTCCCTTCGCAGCCGGCGCAATCGACCTTCCCCGGGCCGCAGCCCGAACGCGCGACCTTCATCGAACTCAATATGCAGGCTTCGATGGCCACGGAAGTGAACCACGGCGCGTTTACTTCGCGATCAGCGTTTGAATTCGCCGGGACCAGTTTCCATCCTGAAGCCTTGCGGTTTGAAACGCTGGGCAATGCAGCCCCGAGAGTCGACCTGGCCGGTTATCAAATTCACTTTCAAGTGGGCAGAGCCAAATTTGATGTCGGACATTTTTCCCACGGCTCGCAGCGACACCTGATCAACGGTTTTTCCAGCCGCGGTTTGCAGGTGACCGTGCCGTTCCTTAAGAGATTTGATTTCACCGCCGCCGCGATGAATGGCACGCAGCTAGTCGGTTATGACAACTTCTTTGGTTTGAGCAAAAGGCGGCATCAGATGCGGAGCGGTACGTTAGGCGTGGAGTTAATCGAGCGACCCGGCGGATTGCGAGTGGAAGTCAGCGCATTGAACGCTTACTTTCAACCGATAAGCGGCGTCAATCGCGGGGTCGTCACTGACCTGCAACGCAGTAACGGCATCGCGATACGGTTCATTGCTAATGACAAGAGCCAGCGTTTTCACTTTGAAGGTGGATTTACTCGCAGCCTCTTCGCCAGTCCTGATGATCTCTCTTTAAGTCAGGGCACGACCTTAGTCGCGCTGCCGAACCTGACGCGTAATGCTCAATACCTCGAGATGAGCTACGAAATCCTGCGGAACTATTCACTAACAAAAACAAAGAAAGCAAATCTGAATGTGTCGTTTCGCGAGGAGGGCGTAGCGCCGCTGTTTCGCAGTTTGGGCGCTTCGACTCAAGCCGACAAGATCCAGTACGAGCTCTCAGTAAATGGTTCGATTGATGAGATCAGCGCTCAGTTTGGGTACGCGAACTTTCATGACAATCTACGGCGCATTCCTTCGATTCTGCGATCTTCGACCGCCAGCACGCACCTTGGTTTGGCGGTTCCGGCGAGTGCCTTGCTCAACCGCGGAAGGAATTCAGCGTGGCTGCCGCGCCTGGGTTACAGCTTCGCTCGCGTGCATGCGTTCGGCGTTGCGATCCCCGTCAACGGTGGTTTTGAACTTGATCTCAGTACCGTGCCCGATCTGGTAGGCACGAACCAGACGTTCAGCGCCGATTGGCAGGTCAGGAGATTCACCTGGGGCTACAACATCAATCGTTCGTTTCAGGACAATCGCCAGACAGGCCGCGAAAGCAGCGATCAGAGCGTTCTGGTCAACACGGGGCGGGTTGGTGTTGCCGCCACCAGCAGACTGAATCTTAATTTCGATCTGAGCGCTGAGAGTGCCGCGAATAAAGAGACCGGGCGAATCGATCGCGCCTACCGAGTTGGCCCGAGCATCACGTGGCAGCTAACAAGGCATATGGGCGTTAGCGCGAGCCTGGCAAACACGATCGCGGGCGATGCGGCCAGAACTAGTCGCAGCCGCAATACGGGATTCGACGTGTCTTGGACTTATCGCTTCGAACGCGGGAGCGAAGGACTTAAGAGAGTCGCGGGGCAGTTCTTCATTCGGTACGCGAATCAGTATTCACGGGCTTTTGATCGCATCTTCGCCTTTGACACGCTGAACAAGAACCAGACGCTGACCGCGAACCTCGGAATTACGTTTTTCTGACCGGAATCATTTTCCTTTTTGGGTGATGCTACCGTGAACCTGACGAATCAAACAGTTAACAAAAAAGGCAAATGGAAGATCTGTAAACTGATCATGCGAAGATTGTTGTTCTTAGCAGTCTTCTTCATCTCCACGGGCGCCACTGCTCACGCTCAAACCATCACCGTCTCGCCGAACAACGTCAATGCCTATTCGCAGGGCGCCACCTCAGTCTTGCTGACGTTTGGCAGCCTTATCAATAAGCGTCCGGCAGAAGCTACATGGTGCGGTGATCTGATTCCGGCAGTTCCCGATCTGGGCTTTAAGTGTAATCCGATAAACACATTCGGGCGTCTACCGGCGCGCTACGATCGGTCGATCCAAAGCGGCACGAATGCTTTCACCGACATCATGTCGATCACTCCGCAGGTAGCGCGCCGCGCTTATCTTGATGCAGCCCAGGGGGCCACGAGCACTTTCTTCTACGTGCGCCGCTTTATAAGCACCGTGGGTGGGCCGGACGAATATGTGCCGGTGACGATTCGATTGAGTGGCCACGGCGCGCGTGTCCCCCTGTCTTTGACAGAAGTGAAACTAACGTGGGGCGTAGGCAAGCCTGTTTTGTTCGTTAAGACCATGGAAAAACTGCCGCGCTTTCAAGCGGAAATTACTTTCACCGGCACAGGCCGTTTGAAAGGTCGTTGGGAACTGGTCAAACCCGGAGAGCTTCCGCCAGAGCCGCGCGACTTGTTGACTGAGGCGACTTTGCCAATTGAAGAACGCAATACTCAGAAACGTTACACAGAAATTAGTCGCTTCAATGTTTATCTGCCGCCCACCGGAAAAATAGTTTTGCCTGGCCCTGAAGTATGGCGCGTTGATGACAGTCTCAATGGTTTGTATCTGGTACTGCTGCGTATCGAGGCCTCAGACGACAAGGAGGGTGATACGGACCTCGCTTCAGTTGGCGCCGGCGCGGGCGTAGTAAAGGGCGGAGCAGTCGCAGGGTTTTCCCTGCCGGTGCTGAGATACTATGTGAGTAATGGCCACTATCAGCCGGCAGCGACAACGACCACCTCCGGGTTGTCGCAAGTCTCGCCAGATGAACGCGCCGTCCTTCCCAGCGCTGTGACCCTTAACTTCACCTGGACGTCGGTAACAAAGGCCGCAGTGTATCGGATGGAAGTGGAGGATCTTCAGGGCATTCCAATCATCTCAGCGATCCTGACGAGTGAAGCTAACAGCTACCGCGCGCCCTCCTGGTTAGAGGAAAAGGTTGGGGACTCAGTCGCTCGTTGGCGGGTGTCGGGTTTTGATCAAGCTGGCCGTCTTCTCATCCAAACTGATTGGCGTAGTTTTCGCTTCCGACGAGAGAGATAAGCTGGTGTGCACATCGGTCTGAATGCTTAATGGAGGTAGAAGAATGAAGATCCCGTTGTCTATCGCGCTCGCAGTTTTGGCTCTTGTGGCCTACCACGCAGGTTCTTCGGCGTTGACGGTTGGTTACGAGGACCAACCCACGATCGCTAAGGACTCAATCCAGGTAAGGGCTTTTACGTTTAGCTCGTATCGCGGTAACTACGACATTTGGAGTTGGGTGCCCGCAATGGAGTATCGCGTCAATGGTCCCATCGCCAGCGGCAGTCAGCTCTATGTTGAATTCACACTCCCGAGCGGATCCTGGTTGAAGTTCGATTGCTCGACCCGACCCGTCGAGAAGGGTGGGTGGGTGAAAACTGAATGCGGCGGCCGCCAAATCTCCGAAGACAAAGGCAGCACCTATACCGGATTGGTGAGCTTTACAATCCGTATGCGAAATGAGTTGGCCGGAAGCGACGCTACGCTCTTCACCGGCAAGATGAAAGTTGGAAAAGTCCGCTCCAATGAAACTGGACCCAAATTCGCTAACCACTTCGTCTACTACGTGGACCATGATTGGAACCTCCCGTTTGGATATCTGTTCTACGAACCCGAGACGCAATGGGACCGTGACGATCCAAGGCGCTGGGCGAAGCCCAAATTCAGTTTTGCGTTCTGGACGCGCGGCGAGCGGTCCGGTTTTGCCGAGCCACATCTCTTTCACGGCGGTAAAGAGGTCGGCAAGTTGTACTACGAAGGCCGCGAGGTAGGCACACCCAGTTGCGGCACGACAGAGGCGCAGAACAACGTTACGCACTTGACTGCGCCGGATGGCCCAAAATTCATCTGGACGCGTTGGAAATGCACCTTCAGCAACGTGCTGCCGTGGAACAAGTCAACCGATAAGAACGAGACCATGTTCGGCCGCCTCTATCTATTCAACGAAAACCCCGGCGACTACGAAATAAAGATCATGTGGGGCGGGCGCCTGATCCGTGCCTTCAAATTCGCCGTTGATGCGGAAGGAAAACTCGTGGACAACGGCATTGCCGCGACCAACAAACTCGGCAGCGACCGCCTCGTCGTGCCGGTGCAGGTGATCGGCGATCAGGACGGGCCCTGGGATCAAAATGCCTGGAAGACTGGTGCTTTCTATGGAAATCCGTTGACAGGATTCAGCATGCCTTAACGGTGGACGACGCTGGATCGAAAAGTGGTCATGGATCAACGAGTGGAGCTTTGGTGAATGTAAACTGATATGATCTCCGGCTCATCGGCCCGGTGGGACGCTCGGCCCATTGTCGAACCTATGTTAAGAATTCCACCTCTCGGGCCTCCCACCCAAAATGCTCTCGCTTGATACAGCCTTAACGGGCTGCCAAGAGTGCTGAAGTGCAGTTCTCCACCCCATTTTTCTTCGCTCCCGGTTCCGTCTCGTTTCTCTTGCTACGACACCGGACTGAGGACGATGCCGTCGCCAGGATGTGTTAGTATCCGGACGCCCCGCAACAATTGCTTAAGGAACTTCAATCAGGCGGGGGCCGATTTATCCGCATGACCCAGGACGCTTTGAGTCGAATCTCGTTTGTCCATGCTCCTGACGCGTTTCTCGCTGAAACGCAGCAGTATGGCGCCATGTTCATGCCTGTTTGGGCCTACACGCTCGCTGCCTACATCGAGAAACCTGAGCAATACGAGTTAAGCCTTTTCGACATGCGATTCGATAAGGTCAGTGAGGTTCCTGCGGCCGAGCTCTTTGTTTTCAGCGGTATCAACCAGGACTACGAAAGCATCCTTGAGACCCACGCTAAGCTGCGTGAACGACATCTGGGCGCCACTTTTATTATCGGGGGACCGATTACCTGGTCGCTAAACCAGGCGGGCGAGATCTCGAAGCTGGAAATGTTCGATCACATCTTCATTGGAGATGGTGAAGAGGCATTTCCGCAATTCGTCGAGCAGTTTTCCAGCAGAGCCAATCTCCCTCAGGTGCTCGAAACCAGGGTGCGCTTTAATGTTGCCCGGGCGCGACCCTTCTATCGACCGTTTTTGGACGCTACCTACCGGCGTTACTACGGTGGTGTGCTCGAAGTTTCGCGCGGCTGTCCCTTCCTCTGCGAGTTCTGCGATATTCGCGTGCTGCCGGACAATAATCGCGCCCATAACTTTGCAGTGGAGCATATTGTCTCTGAGTTGGACCATATGGCTAAGCTCGGTATTCGCCAGGTCCTTTTTGCTGCCGACAATTTCATTGGGGATCAGCGCTGGGCTGAAGAAGTGTTGGATGCGATCATCTCATGGCAGGAAACAACCAACCGGCAGGTGGCGCTCTACACCTGGCTGACTATCAATCTCTCGAGGCATCCGCGTGTACTGAAAAAATTGCGGCTCGCAAACTTTGACATGCTTTTTATCGGCGTCGAGAGTTTCAGCAATAATTCGTTATTGGAGACCGCCAAGGTACAGAACACTGCGGGTGACATGATTGCTGCAATTCGCGAAATCCAGTCCTACGGCTTTGCAGTCGTTGCCGGTTTGATCTTTGGGTTCGATTCGGACACACCTGACGCTTTCGAGATGACTCTGGAAGGAATGGCGCAGGCGGGTCTCATTTCAGGAGATCCTTCACTGCTTACCGCCTTGCCGGGGACACCGCTGTTTCGGCGCATGAAGCTCGCGGGTCGGCTGCGCAACAACAAGAATAGTCTTGGTGGGTATAAATATTGCACAAATATTCGCTACCTGATGCCACGCGAGCAAATGGTCGCGGGGTACCAGCGGTTCGTCAGGCGTTTTTGCGAAGGCGATTATCAGTACGACAGACTGAAGGGCTTTCTGGATAACCTGGATCGCGGCAACTATGTGCCTCTCAAGTCGAATGGCTACGGCAGTCTGGGTAAGTACGTCACGATGGTGTTCAGAAGTCCTCGGGCTATCAGGATGCTGGCACAGCGACTCTATCAGGTGGTGGCCCGCCCGAGGGTCGCATGGCACGCAGCGCGCGGCTTTTTGCTTACCCTGTCACGGAGGCGCCGGCACGCCGGCCTGTTCTCAGTATTTCAGTTCTGGCTCTTCAATTGGACAAATGCAATGCTGAAATATGAGGGCCTTTCGGAGGCCGACTTCGACATTGATTCAGTTCCGGAAGGATTCGATCGCGCACTCATCCTCCCGGAACATTATGTCGATTCCGCCGACGAGGAGATTCCGCAGACCAAAATTGCAGCCCAACAGCGCGTGACCGTGAATCAACTGCGCCGCCTTACTGTCTTACGTTAGCGAAATAAAGAACCGTTCCCCGAACCGAAAAGACGTTTGGCGAAGAATTTATCGACAAATTCTGGCCGCTTGACGCTCGACCAGCACGCGCGTGATCTTCTTGTTCGCTGCGAGTTCGGCGATCTCCTATTGCTAACGTACTTTGTCGTCCTAACCCGGCAGTGGCTATGGGGGCTATCCAATTCAGCCGCGTGGGGATTGACAGTCCCGATCGCTCTTCTCTTCTGGATTATCTATGTTTCCCGGAAAGATCCGGTAGAAAGGCGACCCGGCTTTCCTTTCTGGTTGCTAGTTGGAGTACCACTCCTGCTTGCCTTTGCACTCCGCGCACCATTCCCTGACACCTCTTTTGATGTATGGAGCCTGCGGCTCTTCCACGGTGATCGGGGCCTCCAGGGCTTCATCTATCTGCCGGGTGAATTTTTCCCGACTGCTGCTCCTTTCAATCCGACTCCTGACATGGTCACCGGCATCTTTCGGTACCTGCTTGGTTATCGACTCGGGACTGTAGTTAATCTGCTTGCACTTCTGTGGGCAGGAACAATTCTTGACCGACTCTTGCGACCGATTATCGTGTCACCCTGGCTGCGAGCGCCAGCAGTGCTTCTGTGTCTCTGGGCAGAACATCTCCTATTTGAAGTCAACAACTACATGCCTGATCTTCTTGCGTTGCCGCTCATGTTGGAGGCAACGCGCCTGACGTTAACTGGTGCGAAGGTACCCGTTCAGCGAGGCAGAGTAGTGCGTGTGGCGTTGCTGATCGGTCTGGCCGTAGCGTTCAAACTATCTAATGGGGCTACTGCGGCGCCCCTGGTACTCATCTGGATTTGGCGGTTTTTTAGGGAGCCTTTCAACCCGGGAAAGTTGGCAACCACCACGCTTGCCTGTCTGGCTGTTTTCATAGCGCCCCTTCTTCCTTTTTCGGTATGGCTATACAGACTGACCGGAAGTCCAACGTTCCCAATCTACAATGGTTTTTTTCGATCGCCCTTCTACCCTCCCTTTAACGGCTGGGATGATCGCTGGGGAGGGTATGGTGCCCTTGAAATTCTGAGCTGGCCCATACTCATGTTCCTCAATCCGGAACGTACCTCAGAACTACCCGTGTATTCCGGCAGACTCACCGTGGCCTTCGTTGTGGCGCTCGTCTGTATGGTCACCTGGAGGCGTCTTGATTCACACCTGAGGTTGTACGCGCTAATTATCGTTGTCGGGACGTTCCTCTGGAGCCTGACCATGGGTTACATCCGCTATGGCCTTTATCTTGAGGTGTTGTCGGGTCTCTTTCTCATCAGCGTTGTGGTGCGGTTAGGCTTTGTCCCCACGTTACGATGGCGACATCTTCTGAGCGCGGGGATCTTAATTCTGGTGATCGTTCAGTCGATTTTTGCCGCTAGCTATTTGCTCCGCTATGAATGGAGCATGCGACCGACAGCATTCGAACAGTTAGACTCCTTCAGAGAAGAGACGCGATACGTTTTTCGTGATCGCTCGACCAGAGCCTGGTTGACCGAAAGCGTGCGTGAAAAGGCAGACAATGTTGACGTGTGGGTGGTTAGCGGGGCAAAAACACCTGCGTTAATGTGGCAATTGAACGATCGGCCTCTGTTTATCGGCGCTCGCTATCGCGGCCTTCTACTGACAGAGCCATCGCGCGAATGGCTGAAGCGCTCGCTGGAGGACGTGCACGGAGCGGAGTTGTGGTCGTTAGCATTACCCTCAGACTACGGTGAGGCACTCTTCGCGCTGAGGAATGTAGGTCTTGGCATTGGCCGCATCGAGTCAATGGTCATTCCTTTCTACGCCCCAATCAGCAAAGTGCACGTGTACTTTTTCGAAGTGGTTCCCCATGGTCCAACACAGCATTCGCCAGTGAAGTCTGAGGGGACGTCGGGGCTGCCGCCTGAAGGCTACCGCGCGCGCCTGGAACTTATAAACTCTCGGACATCACTAAAGCCGGGCGAAACACAGACGTTTTTCTTTCGCGTCGAGAATCAAAGCAGCGTCCCCTGGCCCTCGCTCGGGCAAGCTGGGGACCAGTATCGAGTGGTCCTTAGTGGCCGTTGGCTCTCGAGCAGCCGGGAAAAAGCAGTGGAAAGCTGGCAAGCTTTTCTACCTTATGATCTCACGCCTGGTGAATCCACCGTGTTCGCCCTCACGCTCAGCGCGCCATTACAGCCGGGCGATCACACTCTTGAAGTTGATCTGATCCAGGAAGGAGTCACTAGATTCAGTGAGCGCGATTCGAATGCTCTCCATCTGGCTGTGCGGGTTGAACCATAGGGTGTTCCATGCGGACCGCAACGGTTACCCTGAATTTGAATTGGAATGACTCAACGCCGGTAAACTGTTCCCCGCGCAGGCGCAGGCGCAGGTCAGGATCAATCGAACACGTGAGTACCTGAGCCATCAAACGACAAACTGAAGTTCGGCGGACTGCACAAGTTCGATAAACTTCAGGTTGTCGTGTGGATTACCCTGAATCTAAATTGGAATGAGTCAACGCCGGTAAACTGTTCCCTGCGCAGGCCGCAGGCGCAGGCGCAGGTCAGGATCAAATTGAACACGTGAGTACCTGAGCCACCAAACGACAAACTGAAGTTCGTCGGACACTAGAATCGTTGTCATTATTTCGGCCAAAATGATAGGTTCAAACGCGTCCTATGTATAAAGATCGCCGTATTGCCGTGGTAGTTCCGGCTTACAACGAAGCACTCCATATTGCCAGTGTGATTACGACGATCCCTGAGTTCGTTGATCACCTGATCGTTGTGGATGATTGCAGCAGCGATGGCACATACGATCTCGCGAAAGGCACGAATGACGCACGCCTTATCTTGCTCCAGAGCCCGGATAACCTAGGTGTGGGAGGAGCAACAACACTAGGCTATCTGAAAGCGCTGGAACTCCAAAGTGAGGTTGTAGCCAAGATGGATGGCGACGGCCAGATGGATCCTGAACATCTCGCCCAACTGCTCGATGCCATCATCGAAGGCGGCTATGACTATGCCAAAGGGAATCGCTTTATGGCCGGGGCGTCGCTTGCTCAGATGCCAAGGTACAGGCTCCTGGGCAATATCATTCTGACCTTTGTCAACAAGGTCGCCTCAGGTTACTGGCAGATCTTCGATCCCCAAAACGGGTATACCGCAATCAAGAGCACGACCCTTGCCCTCATCGACTTTAAGACCATTCACAAACGATACTTTTTTGAGAATGACATGTTGATTGCCCTGAACTTTCAGAATGCCAGGGTCACCGACGTACCCATTCCCGCGCGTTACGGTAACGAAACCTCGCACATGAATCCGTTCAAGGTCAGCGTTACTTTCCCGCTGCTGTTTATCCCGCGCTTCTGGAGGCGCATCTATCAGAAGTATGTCTTGCGTGACTTTTCTCCGATCGCGCTGTTTCTATTCGTTGGCCTGTTTCTCTTCGGCTGGGGCGTGGCGTTCGGCGCATATCACTGGACCCTCAGCGTGCTTACGGATCATGCGGCAACTACGGGTACCGTAATGCTCGCTGTTCTTCCGCTCATTCTCGGCTTTCAACTCATTCTTCAGGCAATCGTGCTCGACATTCAGGAGACACCAAAGTGAATTGGAGCGAACTACGAGGGAAACTCGAGTTCGGCGACTTTCTGATCCCCTTCTACACCGCGGTCTTTGTTCGACAGTTCTTCTGGGGGTGGGACAATAGCCTTGCCTGGACTGCCACGAGCACAGTGACAATTCTGCTCTGGACCCTCTATTTCCACACAAAGGCAAACGTTGAGGTAAGGACGCCCCGGGTTTTTTGGCTGGTAGTGGGCCTACCACTCTTTTTTATTTACGCTATTCGCGCGCCCTTTCCTGATCTGTCCTTCGATGTGCTCAACCACCGACTGATCCAAAGTGAGCGGGCTCTACAGTGGGCGCCCTTCTTTTCGAACGATTTTTTCCCGACTATTTTTCCGTTTAATCCATCCCCGGACATGTTGATGGGAATCGGCCGGATGGCTCTCGGCTATCGCCTTGGAACAATCATTAATCTGATGGTGCTTCTTTGGGTGGGCACGATTCTTTACAAAGTGCTCGGTCCGTTCATTCAAAACGCCCATTGGAGAAGCCTGGGCGTGCTCCTGATCCTTTTCACCGAACACACCCTCTTCCAGATTAACAACTACATGGTTGACCTTTTGGCGCTGCCCTTGTTGCTTGAAGCCACCAGGCTCGCGCTTAGATTTGATCGAACTCAGCATCCGTTGCGAGATTTACTTTTTTCAGGTGCGCTGCTTGGAATTGCCACCGGGCTAAAGTTAACAAACATCGCTATGGTCCTGCCGATCATCGGAATCTTTGTGTTTCGCCAGTTCGGAAAACGGTTGAGCATTAAGGTCTTTGCGACGGCTCTGTTGTCACTCCTGCTTTTTTTCCTTCCACTACTGCCCCACGCAATCTATATCTATCGCGAAACCGGGAACCCGTTCTTTCCCCTCTACAATAATTTAATCAGGTCTCCCTTTTGGCCGCCAATTTCCCCTGGCGATGGCAGGTGGGGACCGCGTGGCTTGGCTGAAACGGTGTTGTGGCCACTCATGAGTCTGTTCGTGCCCGGGAGACTTTCCGAGTTGGGCGTCTATGCAGGCCGCCTTTCTCTTTCAGTCTTGGCAGCCTTGGTATGCATCTTCCTGCCGCGGACCGATCCCAAAATCCGCCTCATGGCAGGTGTCATTCTTTGTGGTTCCATTCTCTGGAGCGCGGTGAGCGGCTATATACGATACGTGCTTTTTCTTGAGATCCTCGGCGGGATCCTGCTTCTTTATCTCTCGTATCATGCGCTGATGTTTGCAAAGAACCGGGCGCGGGCGTTGAGATTAAGCACGGCAGGATTGCCTCTACTGCTGCTTTCTACGCAGGTGGGGGCGTCCCTTGTCTACGCTCTTCAAATTGAGTGGAGCATGCGCCCGACGCTGCTCACAAATCCGGCCTCTTATTTCACCGAAACACAATGGTTGCTCCGAGATCGCGAGTTGTCCACATTCTTACCGCCCGAGGCGAAGGCATTATTCGGATCCGTCGACGCCTGGATCGTGAGCGGCATTAAAACCAACGGGATCCAGGCACTCCTTCGTAACGAAATACCAATGCTGGCGATCCACAACCCGGAGTATTTCGATACCTCTGAGTCCAGGAAGCGCTTTGAAAAGACTCTAAACAACTTGCACGGAAAGCGCCTCTATTCTTTGGTTTTGAGTGAAGATATTGACGCCGCAGGAGACTCCATCGTCAAGCGCGGCCTTGAATCCGGGAAAAAAACCAGCATCAGGCTCCCTTTCTTTTCTCATCGTACCTATGTGCACATGACCTTGATTGAAGTTAGGTTAGCCGCTCAATTCCAATGCAGAGATGAAGCTATCGAGATTCGCCAGGCGTTGCCCGAGGACGCCTTTAAAGCACTAATCTCAGTTCGCGCTCCACCGACGATTATCCGGTCGGGGGAGCGGGCAACTCTTGACGTTAGCATTACTAATATTAGCGACTACGTTTGGCCCGTGCGGGGACAGGAGGATGGCAGATACTACATCAATGTGGGAAACAGTTGGCTGAGCGCGACATACGAAACCCTGAATAATATGGACGGGAGAAGCACTCTCCTACGCAATCTCTGCCCTGCGCAAGCGGTTGAGATCCCATTGACTGTTACGGCGCCAAGCAGCAGGGGCGATTACATACTCGAGATCGACATCGTGCAAGAGGGCGTAGCCTGGTTCAAAGACAAGGGTTCAGAAACATTAAGACTAAGAGTGCGGGTTGAGTAGCGAAGAATTTCGCTATTGTGTCTCCCCCGCTCAAATTCGGACACCAACCAATTCTTCAGCTATTTGACGCGCCTTACGGTCCGGATGATACATTCTTGATTAGAACTGAACCAAAGCAGATGAAACTGAAAAGCACTGTTTCTGTGTTGTTTCTGGCCGCCCTTGTGCTCAGCGGCTGCGGGCACACCGCTGTGAACTCCAATCCCGGCGCTCGATCCATCGTGCAGGCGCATGCTACTGCACTCCCTGAATCTGGTTTCAGAGCAGGGATTACAATCGTTGATGTGCCGGCAAAGCTTCGGGTCGGTCAACGAGAGACCATCCAGGTAAGGATAAAGAACTCGAGTGGTACTAAGTGGTACGCTCGCGGTGGTGAAATAAACACGTATCCAGACAATCGCTACTTCATTGCTGTCGGGAACCGTTGGCTGAGAATGGATCGCTCGCTGGTCACAAATATGGACGGTCGTTACGGTATTCCCGGGGATCTCGGCGCTGGGCAGGAGACAGAAGTGTCACTACAGATCACAGCGCCAGCCTCGGCTGGAGAGTATTTCCTCGAAGTGGATGTGGTCCAAGAACAGGTTGCCTGGTTCAGCGACAAAGGCTCTACTCCGGCAGCCTTCAAAGTTACAGTGGTAAGATGAACGTCGCTTATTTCAGCCCCTTAAATCCGCAACGGTCCGGAATCTCAGACTACAGCGAGGAGCTGTTGCCCTTCCTGGCTCAGGACGCTGAGATCACTCTTTTTGTTGATGGATTCAAGCCCGCGAACCAGGCAATACTCACTGGATTTCAATGGTTCGACTACGGGCGCGACCCTTCACATTTAACTCGCCTCGACCAGTTTGAAGCCATCGTTTACCACATGGGTAACGATCATCGTTATCACGCAGGTATCCTGGAAGCGATCCGAGCCCATCCCGGAATTCTCGTACTTCACGACTTTGCCCTACAAGACTTTTTTCTCGGTTTGGCGCGGGAACGTGGAGATCCCAACTTATATCTCGAAGAGGTCGAAGCGTGTCACGGCCCCGAGGCGCGAGCAGAAGCCGCCGAAACATTAACCCGCGGCGCAGCACCGGCAATCGTATCTCGGCCCCTAGAATTTCCACTAAGCCATCGTCTCGCGCGCTGCGCCGAAGCCATCATTGTGCACTCTCAATGGAGCCGCAGGCACCTGGCCAGGATCGTTCCAGACGTGTCCATCACCCATATCCCAATGCCGGTACGAACGCTTCCGCAAAAGCGCGAGTCTGCTGTTGGCCGTGAAGTTCAAATCTCTAACTTTGGCTTGGTCACACCGGGGAAAGGCATTGAGCGCGCGCTGGAAGCTCTCTCAGTGCTTAAACAAACTCATAACTTTCATTACACACTCGTCGGCGCGACAAATTCCTACTTTGATGTGCGAGAACTCATTCGCCGATACGGGCTTGAGAGTCGCGTCGAGATCACGGGCTACGTTTCGTTGGAGGAATTTGAGCGGCGGATCGGCGAGACTGATATCGCTCTTAATTTGAGAGAGCGAACAGTCGGCGAGACCAGCGCCAGCCTCTGCCGGATCATGGCAACAGGTGTATGCAGCATCGTGTCCGATGTCGGATGGTATGCAGAGTTGCCCGACGACTCTGTGGTCAAGATACCGGTGTGTTCCAGTACGGATGCCCTACTGCTTGCTTACCTCGAACGTCTGATCGCCGACGAGGCGTTACGTTCACGGATCGGTAAAAACGCCCGCCAGTACATCCTCGAGGAGAATAATATTGAGCGCAGCGCGCGCGCCTACCTGGATCTTATCCGCAAAGTGGTTGCCCTCGGCCCACGAAGAAAAATGATCGCGCAGACCGTTATGCAACTATCTGCCCTCGAGATACCTGCTGGATCTGCGGACTTACTGCGCGGAGTAGCGAGTGAGATCGCCGTGCTCACGCCGGAGACATCAGTTCGATGGTCAGGGAGAAATTCACGGGAGGCTGGGAGGCTTCCACCTCTGAACGGACACGAGGCGCAAACCGCCTTAACGAGTGAAGCAGATAAAGATGTACTGCTTCAGGATTCCCGTGCTTCCACCGGGCGGCTGCTGAAACTGGAGGGCGTCGACTACAAACGAGCCGCTGTCGAATACCTGCGCAAGCTCGATCCCGAACGTAGTCACTATCTCAAAACAAAACCTTTCTACAACCTGGCAAACAAGCCCGCCAAACACCGCGGGGACGGCATGGATTCCGAGACGCACCGGCACTTCTCTGACTTTGCCAACATTGCAGTGGCGCTTGCCCTGCCGGCTGGCGCAAGGATCCTGGATGTGGGATGTGGCTCAGGATGGTTAAGCGAGTACTTCGCGCGGCTGGGCTACGACGTAACCGGCACTGACATTAGTGATGAGCTCGTTGCCATGGCAGCCGAACGAGTCGCGGGTATCCCTTACAACGTGGATCACGAAACCCCGCTGCGTTGCCGTTTCATGGTCCAGGATATCGAGGCGGGACCACTGCTCGAAAAGTTCGATGCCGTGATTTGCTATGACTCGTTGCATCACATGGAAGACGAAAGGGCGGTCCTGCGTAACTTCGCCGCTATGCTCGATCACGGCGGCCTGCTCTTTATTCTTGAAGGCCATAAGCCACCCGCGAACTCGCCGACCGAGGCCGAATTGTGCGCAGTGATGCGTCGCTACGAGACGCTCGAATCGCCGTTCAGCTACGAGTATTTGCTTGAGTTACTCGATCAGAACGGCTTTGCCGTTGTGGGTGATTATGTAAGCGTAAACGGGCTCTTCGAGCGCGATATGCTCGAAGACAATGCCCTGCCGCTTCGAACCTTGCCGGTTAATTATCACTACCTGACGTGTATGAAGGTGGCAGCCGAAGCGCCAGCGACAAGCGTTCCCAGCAGTCGTCGTCCCGGTATGCTTCGCGCGCAGATCTCTCTCCTGGATCCGGTACCGGCGACCCTTGAGCCGGGAGCGAAAATAGACCTACCGCTCGAGATTAAGAACACAGGCGATACTCTCTGGCTGACGGGCCAGACCGTGCGCGCGGGAGTGGTGATGCCCGCTGTCAAGGTCTTTGACGAACACGGCAACACTATTAATGAGTTTCATGGAGAGCCCATGCTGCCGCGGGCCGTCGCGCCGGGGCAATCAGTCAGGCTCAGAATCGAAGTCATTGCCCCCCTCCAAGCCGGCGCCTATTCGATCAAGATCGATCTCGTAAACCAGCACATATGCTGGTTCGAGGATCGGGGTTCGCCACCACTTACGATCGCGATCGAGGTGGTTGAAAGATGACGCCTGCCGACATTATCTCGGAGCTTACCAAGCTGGGGCCGTGGTTCCACCGCATTGATCTTGGTATGGGGATTACCACCAAGAGCGAAAGCGTGATGGGAGAACCAATAGACCATCCCCGGGAAGTCTGGCAGACCATCCAGCAGCACCTGCCTCAGAACATGCAGGGACAGACGCTTCTCGATATCGGCTGTAACGCCGGATTCTACGCCTTTGAAGCGAAGCGACGCGGCGCAGCTCGCGTGCTCGGGGTAGACGGACAACGCCAGCATGTCCGGCAGGCGTTATTCGTGCGCAAGATACTGGGTCTCGACGTCGAGTTTAGGCGGCTGAATGTTTACGAATTGGACCAGCACTCGGTCGGGCAGTTCGATATCACCCTGGCTCTCGGGTTGGTCTATCACCTGAAGCACCTGGTCCTCGCGCTCGAGAATCTCTACAAGGTGACGCGGCGATTGTTGATAGTCGAGACCGCGATCATGCCGCCAGATAAAACGCCCCGATCTTTTAGTCACCCGCTTGGTAACACCCGGATGCAACTGCACCCGCTGGCAGTTGTGGAAAACCCGCCCCAGGCCAAAGAGCAGGTCTGCAACTGGTTTCTTCCCAGTCCGGAGGCTCTTCGAGCGCTGCTAATGAACACGGGCTTCGATGAGGTTGATATTGCTGAGATCAAGAATGAGCGTGCTGTTTTGGTTTGCCGCAAAACCGGCAACCCGAACAGGCAGGAGATACAACATCATTACGTAGCCTCCCTGTCATTGAAAGGTGGACCCGCGATGTGTAAACCGTCCGCCGATGTAATATTCACGATTCGAGTCAGCAATAGAGGACTACTGGTTTGGCCAGCCAGAGGAGAGGACGAATCAGAGGCCCGAGCCGTCCAGCTTGGCGTCCACCTGCTGCGGTCGGATGAAGAAGAAGTGTTCTGGGACTTTGGCAGGGCTCCGTTGCCTGCTGATCTTGGACCAGGGCAGACGGTAGATCTCACGATCGAGTTACGGGCCCCCGCCGAGCCGGGTTCTTATATTGTTGAGTTCGATATGGTCCATGAACAGGTCGCCTGGTTTGAGGACTTCGGTTCAGGGATCCTGCGTCATGAATTGACTGTAGATGAAAGCCTTGATTCCAGCCTTTAAAGCTTCGTAAAAACAAGACAAGGTTGAGCCACTCAAGACACCACAGGCTTTAGCCTCGTGGTCCTTCAACTTCCGCCTAACGACCCTCCCCCAGGACCACACAAAGACACCACAGGTTTTAGCCTCGTGCTCCTTCAACTTCCGCCTAACGACCCTCCCCCAGGACCACACAAAGACACCACAGGCTTTAGCCTCGTGGTCCTTCAACTTCCGCCTAACGACCCTCCCCCAGGACCACACAAAGACACCACAGGTTTTAGCCTCGTGGAGTTTCAATTTCTGCCTAGCGGGACGAGATTAAACACGTCGGATTGGAGAGGATCTGACTTACCTCACTCATGACCGTGAGCGGAGTCGGATGCTTTTAAAGCTGAAGTTGAAGGACCACGAGGCTGAAGCCTGTGGTGTCTGGTGTGGTCCAGGGAGAGTTTTGGTAGGCAGAAATTGAAACTCCACGAGGCTAAAGCCTGTGGTGTCTGGTGTGGTGTTGGGGGAGGGTGGTTAGGCGGAAGTTGAAGGACCACGACGCTAAAGCGTGTGGTGTCGGGTGGGGCCCAACCCTTGGCGTGCATTAGGCTGAAGTTGAAGGACCACAACGCTAAAGCGTGTGGTGTCTTATGGAGTTGAAGGTTCGCCTGGCCAGCGTCACCCCTTTAACGTCTGCTTGCCACTATCGTCGTCCTTTCCTCGTAGGTACCTCCAAGCTCATAGAAATACTTCGCGGCACTGATCTGCGTAATAGTAAATCCGAGCATCGTAAGTACCTCGCGGTACACTCCAATCGAATAGATCCACCACGTGAAATCGTATTCGGGATTAGCAGCGGTTGGTTCAAATTTTGCAATGCGCTCTTCAGTATGAAGCACAGGTGTGACCAAAATCATCTTCTCCTGAGTCACTCGCGATATCGACGCCAGCGCTGACACCTGGTCGCTGAGATGCTCGAGGACGGCGCCCACTATGACAACGTCAAACTTGCCGAGTTCCTCAGGCAAGTGATAGATATCGCCGTAGTACACATCGGCTTTGGATTCCAACATCCTGTGGCAAAACCAATAGGCGTTTTTCCATTTCTCTACAGTGACGTTGTGGTATCGGATGAAGCTTTCGTAGTCCTGGTAATAGAGCCTTTCCTTAAAAGGAAGGAACGCCTGCTGTCTCGCGTCGCTCATGTCAAAAGATACGACTCGAGCGCCGCGCTTCTCTGCCTCGAAACTCAGAAAGCCGGTCGCCGTGCCGACGTCCAGTACGGACTTGTTTGCAACATTGACGCCCCCAACGTAATCGTCAAACTTGCCGCGGAGATCCCACAGGCCGCGGATCACTCTCTCCGGCAACTCCATGGTGTGATAGAAGAAGCAGTCTTCGAGATCTTCAATATGGCGGGGCTGGGCCAGCATGTCAGTCGTGCTCATTCGGTAAGACTCCATTATTCACGGAGTTTCGGTTTTAGCCTAATCAAGTCGAAATTGAAAACTCCATCAGTCGTTTGTGGAGTCGTTCAACCCAACCTACAAGGCTCGTGAAAAGGTAAAAGTAAAAAAGACCACCAACTGCGTACTGCGTTGGTGGTCTTTAGGATTCTCTCGGGGAACGACCACGTTTCCCTGGAAAGACTCGGGACCCCCAAACTACGAGTATCACCAGAACTATTGCCGAAATTATTAGGCCAAGCAAAACCGATTTGGGTCGATAGAGTAACTCTACCTCATGGTTGCCGGGCAAAAGCACGACGCCGCGCAGGTTATAGTTAACGCGCAAAGTTTCTACCGAATCGCCATCAACGTAGGCTCGCCAACCCGGATAGTGATTCTCGCTCAGCACGAGGATTGCCGGTGCAGTAGATGCGGTCTTCAAGAGAATCCGATTCGGTTCGTGTCGCACAATGTCAGCGCGGCCCGGCGAGGCGTTCTGTTCAAAATTTAGCCCGGTTGGTGAAGCAACGAGTGCGGTCTCGAGTGGCTCCCAGGTCCGACCATTCAGCAACCTGCCGCTCCTGATAACTTCGAGAGCCTCCTCGTCCGCTGTCACGAACTCGCCGGTCGCGAGCCAGGCCCGAGGCAGCACGCGGCTGTTTTCAAACACTGTCACCTCACCCACCTGTCCGAGAGGCTGCCAGCGTGAGTTGCTTGTCAGTTCGGAAGCATTGACTGTCCTAATTGCTTTCTTTGTCCATTCCTTTCGTAACGGAAACACTCGGTTGTTTTCCTGATCGAGAAGGGAAAGGCGCAGCAAGGCCATCCGAATCTCAGGCGCGCTTTCAACCATTACCACTGTAATTTCCCCACCAGTAATTACCGCGGTTTCGGGTAAGTCGAATGAGGCAACATAAGTGTGACCATCATAGTTCCCGGCGGCATCCTCAACCACGTAGCTGGTAGCCACGGGCGCCCGCCGATGACGAATTAAGGAACGGATATCTGGGCGATCATGAGCCCACTCTGACGTATGGATACCGGCGCGCAGGTCAAAGTCAAATTCACGACCATCTTCCGAGCGCAGCTTGAGTTGGGCCACTACAGTTTCGTCGGGAACGCTTATCGACCATGACAGGCTGGTGAGTACTCCGACCCTGTCTGTTTTTACTGGAGGCAGATTGAAAACCAGCCGCTCGCCCACGCCGATGCTTGGCGCGTCCAGGTTTTCTGTTACAAAAGGCAGACCGCCGTAGCTCTCTGTCTTGGCCGAAAACTCGGGCAAGGAACCCGGCGGCGAACTCGAATCGGCGTCGTCCAGCAAAGGTCTTGCGAGAAGATAGCGCACGTTGAGAATGTCGATTTCACGGCTCTCGTTGCGTAACGCGCGTTCAGCGTGCGTGAGGTCACCCCAGACCTTCATATCCGCCGCCAGCCGGCTGTAACGCCCCAGTCCGAAACCGTCATAACCGGCAGCATTCTCGACTCCAAACATCATGTAGAAGTTTGGCTGCAACGAAAGCTTTAAGGAGCCCGCAGTCTCGACAGGGGGCACTGGTAAATGAGGTTCGAAGCGCACATCCTGTGTCAGCACGCGATAATGTCCAGTTCTCGCTTCACGCTCGCGAAGAAACGAGATGATCTCGGGCTCTTGCCAGAGCGGCGAATCTGCTTTTGGGCTTGCCACCCGCCAACCACTCGACTGTCCGAACAACAGCAGGTCAAGGACGAGCACGGCGAACATGCCGATCACTGCGCGCCGTCGCGCTTCGCGTGCAAAGAACCAGAATGCTCCCGCGGCCAGAGCGGCCATCAAAATTGGTATAAAAAGTTCCGGCGCTCTCAGGATGCTAACTGGAGCGGCTCTCCCAAGCCGAAACTCTTCGGGTCTTAACCACGTGACTGTCAAAATAGTAAATAAGAGGACTCCAACTGCCACTGGCAGGATGCGACGCAGCACGTTCGTGACGCCCCGAGCAGAAGCAATCACGGTGAGTCCTCGCCCGGCGAGAACTGCCAACGCGAACTCGACTTCCATTAGATGGCGTGCCGGTACCCTGAAAAGGTTAAGCACGGGAATGTGATAGACGAGTCGATAGAGATCGAAAGGCAGGAAACGCCCAAAGGCAAGCAACAAGCAGACGAAAACTACGATGGTCCAAAAAATAGTACGCGCGTCAGCCTTGAGAAGAACCGCGGTTACCGCAAGCATGATCGTAAGCACGCCAACGTACCCGACGTACTCTGCGAAGAATGCCGGACCCAGGTATGGGGCACGAAAGAGTACGCCGTCTCCGCCACCGAACAGGTAAGGCGCGACGAAAGTCAGCACGAACCGCGGCGGCATCGAGAATGAACTGAAGAAATCGTACGAAGCTGTTGCTCGCAGGCTGTTGCGCAGCATCTCGAGCGTCGGTAAGATCTGGAGCGCTGCCAGCGCCACACCGGCGGCCAGAAACAAAGTAGACCAAAGATATGAAGTGCGCGTACGTCCGGAATTCGCGCGCGCCATCACGAACGCATAAGCTCCGGCAAGCAGAAATGAGTAAGCAAATGTCTGTTGATGACCGGCAAAAACCTGTAGCGCTACCAAAACGGCCAATAGCACTCCACGCTTTCGCTCGCCGGTCATTCCATAGCCATCTATGGACCAGAGCACCCATGGCAACAACGCGGCTGTCTGAAGAATGTTAGTGTGTCCAACATGAGAGACGAGAAAGGCACTGCATTGCCAGATCAGACTTGTTGCCACTGCGCCGGCTATGCTTGTTCCGCTTCTCCGCGCATACAGATAGGCTCCCAGCGCAGCCACGGCGAAGGTCGTCAGCATCATCAGATTCGTTGCGAGCGGAGCGCTGAAGAAGAGATAGAACCAGTTGAGGGGAAGCAATAGTCCCGCTTGCGCCGCCGCGTGCAGCGGCATGCCACTGAAGACGTAAGGGTTCCAAAGCGGAAGATAACCCGCTTTGAGCAGGTTGGCTGCTGCTATCCGCAGTGGCACATTGAAAATTACGCCATCGTCCGGTGAGATTATCAGTGTTCCCAGCGTCGCCGGAAGGAAATAGACTACGGGCGTGAGAGCAAGCAGAGTTGCGGCGACATGGTCACGGTTCAGTCGTCGACGTAAGCTGAATGGATGAGTCATTAAATCAGAACCGGGCGGCTGCCAGGGACGAATGGCTTCACCCCACACTAACAAGCGCGTGGGAATCGGTCAGAGGGGCAATCCTTGCTCACAAGGCTGAGGTCCTGTGCGCCTGCCTGCTTTTCGCGCTTGCCGCAAACTTGCTGTCGGCAATTTCGCGCAAAAGCATCTCCAACGACGAAACCGTCCACATTCCGGCCGGATACTACCATCTCGTTGACGGATTCTTCCAACTCAACAACGAACATCCACCGCTTATCAAGATGTGGGCAGCGCTGCCGCTCCTGTTGATCCAACCGGAGGAAGGGGCGCCCGCAATCGGCGATACGGATCAGGTCTCTCTGGAGGTTACCTGGAGCTATCACCAGCGGTTCTGGACGAGCAACAAACAGAACGTTGATGCCATCTCCTTCTGGACTCGGGCGATGATGGTGCCAATCACCCTGGCGCTAGGCGTTCTGATCTTCGTTTTTGCCAGAGACCTTTTTGGCGCGCGCGCGGCTCTGTTCGCTGTCGCTCTTTACACGCTGGAACCAACAGTACTAGCGCATGGACGCATCGTTCATACGGATGTCCCCGGCGCGCTGGCCTTTCTCCTCATCTTCTTCGCCCTCTGGCGTTACCTGAAGGTGCGTACCACGCCACGCGCGTTACTACTTGGAATTGTCTTGGGACTTGCGCTGGTCACTAAGTTCTCGATGGTGATCGTCTTGCCAGTACTCGTTTGCCTGACCATTGCGGCACTGGCGCTGCCGAGACGTTTCGGCACAAATCGCAAAACGGTGGCGCTGCATGCCGGCCTGGTGCTCTGCGCCCTGCTAGTCGTTGTTAACGCGACTTACTATTTCAGCAGCCCGGCGATTATGCCGGCTGACCAGAAGTGGGTGCAGATCAAGTCCCCCGAAAGCCATGAAGGGTGGCTTAGGTTCTTCAATTTTGGGGCGAAGATTGTGCCGGCCTATTTCCTTTTTGGACAATACAACGTGATGCTCCACAACGGCGACGGGCATCCAGCGTCGTTGCTCGGACAATATGGCAGTCATGGATGGTGGTACTACTTTCCCGTAGCGTTTGCGCTTAAGACACCTCTACCATTTCTCATTCTGGCGGTAGCCTCGCTCGGCTTCGCGCTCTGGCAGACGTCAAGGAACCGAGACTGGCGCTTTCTCTGGTTGCTGATCCCTGTTGTGCTCTATGCCGCGGTTGCGATGTCCAGCAACCTGAATATTGGGATTAGACATCTGTTGCCTGCATACCCCTTTCTCTTTATAGGCGCCGGCGCATTGCTTGACCATCTCCGCAGCGGGCAGCACCTCAAGCGGCTTACTATGGCTGTTGTGGTAGCGGTTTTCGGTTGGATGACAGTCGAAATGCTGCGCACGTATCCTGACTACATTCCTTACAGGAACCAACTGGCAGCGAATGCGCCATTGTGGTGGTACCTTTCGGACTCAAATGTAGAGTGGGGTGATGATGCGCGCGAGCTGGCGGAATACCTGCGCGGCCGCGGTGAGACCGAAGTTCGCGGGGCCGTGGCCGGCGGCTGGACCACCCTCGGTCTTTATGGCGTGACCTACTACGACATGATGCCACGGCCGGGAGTAAAAATTCCTGAAACCCGGTATGTCGCGATAGGCGCCAGCTTCCTTAACGGGTCAACAGTAGTTGCCCCAGCCGATGAGCATGGGAATCCCCTTAGTGACGAACAGCGGGTCAACTATTTTGCGACTTACCGTAGTCAGACACCCGAAACAGTCATCGGCCGTTCAATCTATGTCTACCGTGTCAGGTGAACCTGTTCGATGAACTTTAGTTTGTCGTTTTCGGATACTCCGAACCTGAGGGGAATGGTTCAACGTTGGTGGTGCGAGAATACTTTGGCCCTTTGAAAATACCAGAGCCCCCAAACGACAAACTGAAGTTCGTCGGACATTAGCTCAGCGCGAGGATCGAATACCACATTCTTTGGCCTGAGGGCTAATCATAATTGCCGAAACTGCCAGAGGATCCCTAGCGCCTGATGTTTTGGTCTTTTTAGTTTGTTCAATATTCGTTTAGCCTGGTGGATCGTTTGCTTTCGTTCCGCAGAAGCCGCAGTTCGTGATGACCAATTGGACTGCGCTGAGCGCTTGCCATCGAGCGGAGACAGTGGTAAGTTGCGCCCATTAAAGGCAATTGCCCGGCCCCCCCGCTCATTGCCTGGGAAACTATTTGTCTCGGAAACTGGGGGGAGACGTGAGCGTTATTCGGAATAGTTCCGCTGGGTTCCAACATCAGTTGATCACTCGTTCTCTCTTCTTTTCCACAAACAGCGATGCACCCTTGACGAACTATCTTTCGCAGACGTGTGTCAATTGGTCCTGGATAAAGTTATGAGAAAGAATCGCCCAACTCTAGTAACGATCGTGTCCGCGCTCTGGGTCCTGCTCACCTGTGTTCTGACAATTCAAGCACAGGAGATCAAGAAGTCATCAATGCTTTCAGGAGGAAACACTGGTTACAACGAAGCAACCGGTGTAAAAGTCGCGCCCCCCGGCGAAATGTTTTCTGTCTGGATGCCGGGAGCGCCCAAAACTGGGACCGAAGCGCTCATGTTCGATCGTGAGCCCGCACTTTTGAAGTATTACGGACTAAGCCATGAAGGGGCCGAGTACGCCGTATTCTCTTTGTCCGGTCTGGCTAACGACAAGGCTGATCTGGCCCACATGCTAATGTTGGATTTGTACCGGAGATTCATTCCCACTTCGCTGTTGGACGACGCGCAAAGAAATGGGGCTGCCGTTAAAGCAACTTTTGAGCGCGACATATCATTGAATGGTCACTCGGGACGCGAATACAGCTTGCAGGCGGGCAACCGAACCGGTCGCTGGTACCTCTATTCAATGGACTCAAGATTTTACGGAATCGCGGCGACGACCTCCGCAACAGATAAGACGAATGTAAACCGTTTTCTTGGCTCCTTTCTGCTCGGCAAAAAAGCGCAAACTGCTGTCGTGCCGGCAGCAAAAGAAGCAACTCACCCTAAGCCCACGGTCGATGAAACGCCTTCCCCTGCGACGGGAACATGGCTTGTGATCCTGCAAACACTTTCCAAGGGGGAACGTGCTAAAGCCGACGAGAGGACGAGTCTGTTGCGAAGTCTGGGATACAAAGCTCGCGTGGTGGATACTAACGAGTATCCGAAACTAAGGAATGGTTTTCTTGCTGTGGTTCTTGGCCCGTATTCGAAGAACGAAGCGCAGAATGCACTTAAGAAGGTACGAAGCGTTGCTCCCGACTCATATCTAAAATCGGGTTGGTAGCTTTGAAGCTAATATTCAAACGACGGCAGCATTACATCTTACTCCGGCGCACTGTTGCTGCGCTCTGTATCCTCCTCATCTCAATTCACATACTGATCAACGCCGGAAGCGCTCGGACCCCCGGAAATGTGGGAGGCGCCGAATCTTATCCAGAGACTGACAGCACCACTGACGTCAAGGAGAGCGATCACGGCGAAGATGATTTGTGCGACCTCGATGTAGAGGCACCGATGCCTTTTCTCCGCTGTGGTACCCCAACAAATAGCTTTCTGGCTTTGCGCGAGCTGGTAATCAAAGGAGCCGGTTTTGATTTCCTGAGTAAGTGCGGCGACCTAATGAGACCAAAGAATGCCAGGTCCGAAAAGAGTGGAGTCGCTTTCAGGAGCAGGCACAAGGCCGGAGAAGCGTTCGATTACAATCAGGAGGATCCCCGCCTACTACTGGTCCGTGAGCAGAATCAGGGCCAAACTTTTTGGCGTACTTATCTGCGTTGCGAAGGACAGGACCGCAGTATGTGCGTCAAGACCGAACTCGCTACCGACAATGCTGGACTGGTCTCGGCTCATGTTTTTGATTTCACCGCGGCCGCCGAGCGTCTCGGGTGGTATCGAATCGCGGCCCAACGCGGATGGGGTGCGGAACCCTCCAACAAAGAGTTCTGGCACTACCAGCGTGAGGAAGCTTCGGAACCCACAATAACTGCAAATCTGGAAGGACCACTGTCAGCTATCTCGACTGCCGAATTCAGTCGCTGGGAGAGCAACACAAAAACCTACCGTTAATCAGCTCTCAACTTCGCTCAGGGACTATCCAGAGATAGAGTGTTCGCGTCTCTCCCCGGGCATCAACAAACCTCTCTACTACCTTTGGCTTCCAGCTATCCATCCCGAAACTGTGCGAAACTACCCGGCTCCCTGCTTGGGCATGGCGCAATATTCTCTGCTGAATTCTTACAGTGGACCACTCGACCAGATAAAGCGTGACAACAGTGGCGGGGGAAAGATCCACAGTCATGGCATCTTGAAGCTTGAACGTCAGCAAGTGCTCGACTCCTGCACTTTTGGCATTGTTCTGAGATTCGGTGACCCTGTAAGGCTCCATATCGACGCCGTAGCCCCTGGCGCCGTATTTCCTTGCAGCACGGATAAGAATCCGCCCGTCACCACAGCCCAAATCGTAGACTAGATCTGCACTCGTAACTCCGGCCAGATCGAGCATTCGATCCACTACATCTTCAGGTGTTGGGACAAAGGGGGCCAGTATATCTGGAAAAGTTCCGTCCGACTTGATCAACGTTGGTGCGCCTTCTGGGTCCATCGAGAACACTCCTCGTTTAGTGATCCTTAAAATAAGTCGGCAAGCACAACTCGTCTGACTCCTGATCCGGTCTTCGAGGCCCTCGTGTAACAAGTCCGCGACTACTTGGTTTTTTCAGCGAGGTTTCCTTTTTGGTCTGCTCAGTCGGTTGCGCCCAGACTAAAGAGAGCCATGAAAATTCAGGCTCTCATTCTCCCCAACCTTTAAGGTTGGGGTTTCGAGCTGGTTATCCTGCCGATTGCCGCTGAACCCCAACCTAAAAGGTTGGGGAGAATGAGAGGTCGATTCTCAGGCGCTCAAACTCGAACTTCTCATTGCCGCGAGTGGTCTTTAGCTCGGCTTTCAGGATCACTGGTTTCATCGCGTTGGTTGCAGCTGAAAGCCACCCCGTCTCTGACGGTGCACACAAAGCGCCCAACATGGCTACTAAACTTCGGCTGCGTCATTCTTCTTCGCAACTGGTGATCGTGGTCTGGAGGAGTTCGAGGATTTCAGCCACAATCTCGGTTGGTAAATCAGGCCTTGTTAAGAGATCAACAAGTGCGGTCAAATCGATCATCCGGGCCAACCGTCTCCAGTCATCGGGTAAGGTCCCACCCCCATCAGTGAATCCACGAGAGAAGTAGGGTTCTCTTAAAGGCTGTTCGTCTCGCTCGTATCGAAGAAAGTGTCCGATATCAAAAAGCGGTGACCCAAAGAACGCAAACTCCCAGTCGATAATGCCGACGACTTCCCAATCATTCGCCTTTTCGAGTCGAGCATTCACCAAAATATTGCGGGAGCCAAAATCACAATGCACCAAACTTTGCTCTTGCTCCAGGCCTTCGAACCGGGGCGCCCAGGACCAGATCAAATCATGCAGTCGATCCTTGATCGGGGTCGTTACACGCTTCTGGAGAATGTCCGAAGAAAGACAGCGGTCGAGGAATCTTGGAACTGGGTCAGGCCCCTTGATAAATGTTTCAGTAACGGCAAACCCGGTCCCCAACGTTCCAACGTCAGCAAATTTGTAACGCCCGATCGTCGCGAGATTCTTACCAACATCGTAAGCGCTCTTTTGAATAGCAGCGACGTTTCCGGAACGTTTTAGTTGCTGAAAGGTGATCCCCTCAATGTAACTCAGCAGCGCGAATGGCCAGCCCGTGGCAGTGCCAAGCGGTTCCGCGTAAAACACGATAGGGACTGGCAAGGTCCCTCGCAAGATTTGCAGCAACCCGATTTCCCTGGCACACGCTGCCGGATCACGCTCGTAAATTCTGAGCACCAGGGACAGCTCAGGCGAATCGAGACGGAGCTTAAAATTCGAATTGACGAGACCACCAGATAGCTTGCTACATTCCAGAATGCTAGCCTGCGGAAAGGCTTTGGCAACGAGATCGGGTATGAGGTCGGAATATCCGGGGCCGGCGGTCTGCAGACAAGCTTCCTTTGTCATAACCTGGCATTCAGCGGCCGCACCAAGTCCAATACGTCCCGTTGGCCCAATCGATGCGATTGCCCCTGTAGTGGCGGTCGCCTTTGATGCTGCCGCTCGCAGAGTCCAAATAGATCCAGGGCCCTTCCAGGCGACCGGTCTCGTTGCCGTCCTCTGAAAAGATTGAAAGTCTTCCGGTTGCGTCGTGCGTTACCGTGCGAACACGATTGCGCTGCCCGTTTAAACACCATTTGCCTTCAACGCGACTCATGGTCCACGAACCATCCTTTATCTGTTGGTTTCGCCATGGGCCGCCAAGAAAATTCGCCCAACTGAGTTCCAACCATCCCGATCCCGCGACGCCACTCGAGTTACTCCAGGTGTGCTGCAAGCGCTTTCCCGCCAACGTGCCACTGATTGTTCCCGTCCGCCCGTCTGCATATCGGATCGCGCCATTGATCTGCGACCCGTTCTGAGTGAAAACAACCTCCGAATCTCCAAAGCCATTTCCTGTGGTCCACCATTTTCCATCAATCCGATCGAGGGTAGTGGAACCTCTGCTACGGGGAGGCTTAGTTGACTCTTTTGAACCAGCAGGCGGACTGGTGATTTTTCCGCCAGCCGCTTCGCCCTGGGCCGGCACCTGCGTCGTAACGACTAGCATGGTGAAGACGACCCACAACAAGGAGGTTCTTGATCTCATTTCCTTCTCCAAACTTCTAGCCTGCGCTGGCGTCCGCGACACTGGCGCGACTGTACAGATCGATCACGCGTTCAATGGCACGACCACAGACGGAACAGAAGTAGTCAGTGCGAGAAAACATTATGCAGTCTACCTGGGGCCTATAAAAGCCCTTCGCTTCGTACATCGCGCCTTCAAAGGCGCCTACTCGCCCTGCGTGCTTTTCAGCGCCAAACAGTTTTTTCTCCGCTTCAGCCTGTATTCTAAAGAGCGCTTCCATATCCTCTTCGGGTCGTTGATCTTTCCGTAGTTGCGACCGGCGCTTTTGAATCTCGCGCGCGTGGTTTTCGTAAACCTCTTTAGCCCAGGGCGTCGGTAACGGCGTGTCTGCGCTGACCAGATCCCGCCATTTAAGTTTAAGCGGATCCAGCAACGCAGTTACGTTTGGTTCCCATGGCTCTATGCGGTCGGTCAGCGGAGCATAAGCAACGGGCGAGGTGTAATACTCATCGGCAAGCGCCGCGAAATGATGACCGAATTCATGAATAAACAGATAGTCCGCCCATGCACTGTCAACTGCCACCGTGCTGTAGAGATTAAAGATCCCTCCACCGCCGTAGGTGCGATTGTTGACCAGAATCTCGATGAATTCATACGGCGCAAACGCCGCTGTCTTGCGCAAAGCCCGGTTATCGAATGAGAGTACATACCTTTCCGAGCCAAAGGCGTCGTAGGTAGCGCCCAGCGGCGAGTCGCGGTAGATTCCGGTTGAAGGCCGCGAGATGCCGCTCTCGAGTGCCGGAGGGCAAATAGCCCAGACATTGAAATCGTTGCGCCGCTCTTTGAAGGGTGAAGTTGCAAACAGAGCTTCCGTGAGGCGACGAGCGTCGGCCTCGAACTTCTTAGCTTCTGCGGCTGTGTAACCGTCACCCATCAATAGAAGATCGACTTTCGTTGCCGGATCTCCCATCTTCTGAATTTCGATCACAGGCGCGGGAGCGGGACTCTTCGAGCGATCGACAAACATATTTTGCGGATCAATTTGAGTCGTCCATACCTCGCGAAACACATTCTTAGAATCTCGCTTTTTCAACACTATCTCAATTGGAGCTTCCGGCGCCGGAAACCGAAGCGATTCATGGAAGGTCCGGACCATCGCCTTCGCTTCGCCAGTGGTTTCCCACTCGCCGTAAATCGAAGCGAAACCACGCGAGTAGATCAGGCGCCTGGTCTTTTGATCCTTCACTTCGAAGAGGTACTTACCGAGATTTGAATTGTCGATTGGTTGCGCGGGATTACCTGGCCAGGGCAAGGGTTCGAGGACGACTCGATCGATGCTGAAAAGTTCTTGCGTGGCATTGCCGGTGTGATAGTAGTCGAGCCGCATCGTTACCGGCGTAGCCAGGACTGGAACTGAGAAGACAAGAATGAGAATCAGAGCCTTCATAGTTAATCCCTCTCCTAAAGTTCACTGGGACGCGTGCTAATTCTCAGGCGATCTGCTTCAGCAGGAAGGCCGGTGGGCCACAGTTGATTCTCCGATGCTGCCACGATCGTCGCCACTGTCGCATCACCCGTGACATTGGTGACCGTGCGCATCATGTCCAGAATCCTGTCAACACCCAGGATCAAAGCAATGCCCGCACTCGGCACCGCTATCGCTTCCAGAATTATCACGAGCATGATGATTCCAGCGCCAGGGACGGCTGCTGTGCCGATTGATGCGAGAACCGCGGTTAAGACAATCGTCAACTGGGCCGTGATTCCTAGTCCCATACCGAGCGCCTGGGCGATGAATACCGCGGCGATTGCCTGATAGAGCGCCGTGCCATCCATGTTGATGGTTGCGCCCAGCGGCAGGACGAAAGACGACACCTCTTCTGAAACACCCAACTCTTCTTCACAACGCTCCATCGTGACGGGAAGCGTGGCGCCGCTCGAGCTGGTAGAAAACGCCACGAGTTGAGCAGGTCCGATTCCTGCGAAAAACTTCTTAATGCCCATCGGGCTGAAGAGCTTCAGCATCAACGGATAGGTAAAAAAGGTGTGAAGCGAGAGCCCGGCAATTACGGCGATACAGTAGAAGCCCAGGGCTCCAAGCAAGGCCAGTACCTGGGACAGATTGTCCTGGGCCACAGTTGTAATTGTGCCGGCAATCAGCGCGAAAACACCTAGCGGCGCCATCAACATCACGACGTCCACCAGCCGGATGATGACATCGTTAAGCCCCTCAAAAAAAGCGAGTACTGGACGTGACTTATCTGGAGATACCTGAATCAGTCCGATGCCGAACAGGATGGCGACGAAGACTATCTGAAGCATGTTGCGGTTGTCGCCCGCCGAACCAAAGAAGTTCTCTGGAACCATGTCCACGAACATCTGTAAAGGTCCGCGCTGCTTTGTCTTCTCTGCGGCAGCAGTCTGGGTCTCAACGTCGCGTTCATAGGCAGATTGAAGTTGGTCGCGCATGGCTGCGGGCACACTGTCTCCCGGCCGCAACACGTTGACGATTACAAGACCGAGAGTGACGGCTACGACAGTAGTAGCGAGATAGATGGCGATTGTTTTACCGCCAATGCGCGACAGTTTGCGGAGGTCGGAGAGCGAGGCGACACCGGTAATCAGTGAAGCCAGGACCAGAGGCACGGCAATCAGTTTCAGCAGGTTGAGAAAGATCGTCCCAAAAGGGGCAATCCAGTTACGAGTAAAAAGTCCCCAACCGTTGGCGGCCGCGATGACACCATAGATAAGACCAAGAACGAGTCCGGTTATGATCTGCCAGTGGAGTTTACGGTACCACCTGATGCCAGGTTCTTCGGGCATTGAGTTTCGTTACCTTTTCTCGAGTCTCGATGGCAGGAGCGGACGCTTATAGTAAACGGCTTTGCTCGAAGAGGCTAGCGTGAGCGGGAGCCGCCCGAGCTGATTTCGTGGATCCCCAGAACAGTAGATCCACGAAATCTTACGAGCGGACAAACACTTTCCCGTGAAGTTTTGCGTCTGGAACCTAATGAATCCCCAGGTTCAAAATGCTCTGGAGGATTGCATCAAGAATGCTATATGAGCCTCCGACGTTACGGCCATATTGGGACCTACCGTAGTAACCATCTTCATACCCGCGACGAAAGCCTTCGCGAAAGTAATGACGGTATTCGCTGAGATCAACGTAATAGCCGCTGTACCCAAATGTCGCATCCTGATAGGCAAAGGAGTCCTGATAGCTGAACCTCCAGCCATCCTCCCGGTCCGCCATTCCTGCTCGATACCCCTCTTCGTACCCGAGATTAATGGCCTGCCGAAGCATATCCGCACCGTAAGGGCTCGTTTGATAGTAGGCGCCACCGCGACTATATCGATAGTTGTATGGGCCGTAGTAATTATAGTGCCAGTTCTGGAGCCGAAGCTGGTCCTGCTGAAGCCGCAGAAGATAGCGCTGCTGAAACCGCAACTGGGCCAAGCGTCGCTGTTGCTGCAGTAAGATTTGGCGCTGTCGTACGAGCTGTTGTCGCTGTTGTGAGTCACGGCGGTAGTGGTTCAGACGCTGTTGGTGGCGTCGTTCATTCTCCCGCTGGCGGGCAACGTTTTGTTGGTTGCCTTGTTGATTGCGCCACTGCCCCTGTTGGCGCTCCTGCGATTGACGCTGCTGTTGATTGCGCAATTGCTCCCGTTGGCGCTCCTGCGATTGACGCTGCTGTTGATTATTGCGCAATTGCTCCCGTTGGCGCTCCTGCGATTGACGCTGCTGTTGATTGCGCAATTGCTCCCGTTGACGCTCCTGCGATTGACGCTGCTGTTGATTATTGCGCAATTGCTCCCCTTGGCGCTCCTGAGCCTGTCGCTCCTGAGATCGCCGCTGTTCCTGTTGTCGCTGCTGAGCTCTCTGGTCCTCCGCTCGACGCTGCTGCTCTGCACCTCGCTGCTGATTCGCACGTTCTAATCTTTGCTGTTGTTGCCGCTGTTGTTGAATCGGACGCTCTTGGGACGCAGCTCCCCTCTGCGGCGCGGGGCGAGCTTCACGTCGCTCCTGTCTTTGCTCTTGTCTTTGCGCTCGGTCCTGCCGGCCACGCTGAGCGTTGGCAACAGTAATGGTGCCGGCAAACACAAAGACTGCAATCACTGAGGAGATAGCTAGTCTTGTGAATCTATTAATTTCCATCTGGATCCTCTTCTCTTAAATTTTTTTGAACCCGGAGAGAATAGTTTGCCGACATACATTCGCAATTCCCATTCCGTGTGCAAAAGTAGAGATCCGAAAGCGCTTTTGCTCGAAATAAGTTACGCTTTGCTACATGCGTTAAACGTTATCGTTCAGTAGGACGGTTCAATAGGCGACGCTGGTTGTCGAGCAGGCCTTGTCGGATCGGTTCAGTAGGCCTTAAGGTCAGAGCGAAGGGCTTGAAGAAATCGCTTTTTCTCACCGACGTTTGTTTCGTTTGCAAACAAAAAAAGGCATCGACCCCTTTGACTTGTAAAAAACAAAACGATAAGTTCTCTAGAAAGCAATTTTCTTTTTTGAAGGAGACATCCCTAAGCTAATGGCTAAGAGCGGTCATAAGGGTATCAGTCGGATTGATTGCCCGGAGAATAAAACAGTCGGTTGGTACGTGAGAGTCAGGTTAGGAAACGTAACTCGGTCCAAGTTCATCAGCGACAAAGCAAACGGGGGTAAGGATGCCGCGTTGGTGAAAGCCGTAGAATGCCGAAATCAACTCGAGCGAGAACTTGGCAAGCCACGTACTGACTGGGTGTTGGTGGGAACCAACCCACGAAACAAGAGCGGCGTTGTGGGAGTTCGTCGCACAACAAAGAAGTACCGCGGCAAAGACGGCACGATTTACCACAACGAAGTTTACGAAGTGTCGTGGAACGCCGGTCGCGAAAAGCGGGGCCGAACCTCTGTATCAATCGCCAAGTACGGAGAGATGGGGGCTTTTCGTCGCGCCTGCGCTATCCGTCGCCAGAAAGAGCAGGAGATGTACGGGAACCCGGTCGTCAGCAAATGGGCCGACGCTCTCGCTAAAGTCGTAGCCTGAGCGTCACCGAAACTTCTTAAATCACCTTTGCTGCCGAACGTCGTACGCGTAGATGGTGTCCTGATCGCGCAGGTAGAGTCGCCCTCCGGCAACTACGGGATGCGACCAGGTTGGCAATGCGTCCTGCTCGATACGGAAGCGCCCTTTCTCGCGGTAGCCGTCTGGAGTTGCTTCGACCAACCCCACAACTCCGTTTTCGCTAAAGCAATACAGATGACCATCGGCAAATGTCAGTGCTCCTTTGCCGACGCTTCGATCCCGCCACGCAACTTCACCTGTGTCAAACCGCATGGCAGTGAGAATGCTGCCCGAGAAGCCGTAGAGATGGTCTCCAACCAATACGGAACTGCTATGGTGGTTGCGCATTTCACGGGTGAAATAGACCTCCTGGGCACTGACGCCGTTGCCGTCAGCCTTGATCTCAACCACGCCGCCCCCCGTACCATAATCTGATGAGATAAAGACCCGATTAGCACGCGCGATCGGGGTTGCTACATTGGCCACCCGGTTAGAAGGTCTCGGGTACTCCCATAAGAGACGACCATCGCGCGAGTCGAGCCCAACGGCCCGGTTTTGAGTAAAGAAGACCACCTGCGTGATACCACCAACCTGGACCGGGATCGCGGAGGAATAGCCCGCCCGATCGCTTTGGCTCTTCCAGATCAACGAACCGTCTTTCTTGTTCAGCGCTACGATCGAGGCGCTTGGACCACCGGCGTTGACAAGCACTTTATCGCCAATTACAAGCGGAGACTCGCTGATGCCCCAGGTTATGTTCGATCCGCCGAACTTCTTCAGAATGTTGAGGGTCCAGAGGACGCGTCCGGTGCGCTCTTCCAAACACGATAGATCTCCCGCGCCACCCAGTGCATAGACCTTGTCGCCATCCACTGTGGGCGTACCACGGGGTCCGTCACCACGATCGTTGCGGAACGCGTCACCGTGCGCGGTAGCCCAGGCTTCCTTACCGTTTGCCAAGTCTAATGCGATGACGAATTCCCGATCGCCGCGCAATCCCATTGTGAAAAGACGACCATTGGTTATCGCAAAGGACGAGTAGCCTCGTCCGGCGCCAGTGGTCTTCCAGACAAGCGGTGGTCCTTCAGCGGGCCATTGCTTAAGCAGACCAGTCTCCTTCGAGAGCCCATCACGATTCGGACCACGCCATTGAGGCCAATTGGCCTGAGACTGGGCAGCCATCTCCGTTGCGAAACACAGCACCAATAGTCCAACACCGAGAAAGGACCTAACGCACAAAGACTGCATGACTGGATCTCCTTCTATTATCTTGTTCTGGCGACTTAGTAACTGAGGCGTCTATTATAGCGACGTAACGTGCTTAGGAACTCAAAAGTTGCAGGAAAGTAAGCGTTATTGCCGCGACCCCCTTTATCGTGGTTTTCCCTCGCAAGTTTCGGATAATTTAAGCGCCCGGTTCACAAAGTCGTCCAAAAATCCGAGGTTTCGTTCAAGAGGTGGACATCGATGCCAATACTTGAAGACGTATGCCCTACATGCGAGCACCGATTTGAAATTGATTAGCTTGGACGCCCTTTGGTTACCCATAACTTTGCATTCGATCTGCTCTTCTTTACACAAGAACCCACATTACAAAGTTTACTTCGTGTTTTAGGCGACATTCGGGTATACTCCGGGCTAGCTCGCCCTGCCGGAAGTTTCCTTTCGGGGTTGCAAGTGCCGCCTGAAAAAGCTTTGAAGCATCAGACAGCAAATTCGTTTTCCGCATACCATAACAGGGGAGCTGCGAAATTTTTGCCGGTTGTCTCTCGAAGACGACCAAGTATTAACTTATTGAGAGCCGCTGAGGGGCCCGAATGGCCCTCACGGACAGAGCGCGCCGGGTGCTGAATCCCGTCGAACACGCGGACCGCAGAACAGGTTGCGAGCACAAGTTAAGCTAACTGTCGGAGTGCCCGGTACTCCTTAACAGCTTGCAAGTGGTGCTCCCTGTTATCCGGGTTTGGTGCCGTGCGCGTTGCGGCTAGTCAGGTTTTCTGTTGAATCTTTTCAGTCAATGTCGCGCTGTGGATGAAGTAATTCCACTGTCGAATCTATCTGCGCGCAAACCCCAAACCTTTCACAACCGCCCGTTGCTCTTCCCGCGGGCCGGCAACAACGCCAAGACTCTCACCGAGTGGGCGGTTTCAAATTATTCCCGGCAGAGCATGCGCCTCGCATTCAGGCTTGTAGGCCGTATAGCTCCGCGTTCTATCGGATCAAAAATCATCTCTGCCTTAGTAGCCCTGAGTTCGGACGTTGCTGATCGCCGAATGCGATCGATGCTCAGAAACCAGTATGGCTACTGGCGGACATTTCAGGAGACATCAAGCTAGACCATGGCAAAAGAACTAATCGTTTGCGTCAACGGACGCGAAAAGAAGATCGCAATAATCGAAAACGAAAAAGTCACCGAGTTTTATATTGAACGAGGTGAGGACAACCAGGGCATCGTCGGCAATATCTATAAAGGGCGTGTTATGCGCGTCCTGCCCGGTATGCAGTCAGCCTTCGTCGACATCGGACTAGAACGTGACGCATTCCTTTACGTCTCAGACTTTTTTGATGAAGAGGAAGAGTTTGAGAGGATAGTCATCGATAAGTCCAAGAAGGGCGAGACCGATGCCGCTCGCGCCGCTGCCGACCAGATTGCGCTGGCTCGAGTAGAGCGAGAGCATCGCATTGAGACCACTCATGAACGGGCTGAGCCTCTTCGCGAAGCTGAAGTCGAAGCTCCGCCGATTGAAGCGGAATCGGCGGAGGCGGCAGAGCACCGCCGCGGCAGGCGCGGCCGTCGTCGCGGACGCGGGCGCGAAGAAGCGCGACCACTGGACGCAAAAACGCCGGCTTACACTGCTGAAGAACTCGAAACCCCATTCGTGACTGGCGATCCTGCGATTCAAAGAATCATCGACGACGAAGAGTCGGCTGCCGTTACCGGCGAAATGTTTAAAGATGCTCGTTTGCAGGAGCGCATCTTCGATCAGATTCACGCTGTCGAATTCAATTTGGAAGAGGATATCCGAGTTGTCGAAGTTGGCTCCGTCGTGCCAGTGAGGGGTTACGAGCCTGGTTCCTTCCAGCGCGTTGATGATGGAGACGATCCGGAGCGCAGCCCCCTCGAATTGCGCCCTTATGAACCGGTCGCAGCCCACCTCGATGGCTTTGTTGATGATGTTGACAACGAAACACTGCGAGCCGGCTCCTTTGAGCGAGTAAGTGACGACGAAGATTCCCGCACTCCTGTTACAGTTGAATCTGAAGAGCAATCCGAAGGGAAAGAACTTGCAACGACCGAGGGTGAGGTCGCGCCGAAGAAGTCTCGAGGCACACGCAAGACGGCGGCTTCCAAGAGCAGTAAAAAGGCGCCGGCGAAAAAAGCTGCCACGAAGAAAGCTTCGAAACGTAAGGCGGGAGCAACGGATGATGAGACTGAGTCAGCAGAAGGCTCTGAGCCCACTCTCTTTGAAGAAGATGGCGAAGCGCGGATCACCGGCAGTCGTTCACGGGGCGAGTTTGCGACCAGACGCGGCGGACGACGCAGACGCCGGCCCAGCAAAGGTAAGCCAGGCTCGGTTGAGAATGGAGCCAACGGTCAGGATGAATCTGTGGTGGAACAACATGAGGCGCCGGCGTTGCCCGAGGTTGTTGCTGCCCCGCCCGCATCTCCGGAGCCGGCACCCCGGGAGAGGACCCAGAACGGACGCAGCCACAGGGGTTCTCCGCGGCGCGACCGCCAGCAGCCCACAATAACCGATCTACTGCGCGAGGGGCAGGAGATTCTGGTCCAAATCGCCAAAGAACCAATCGCCAAGAAAGGCGCGCGCATCACATCTCACATTGCACTTCCCGGCCGCTTTCTCGTCTATATGCCGACGGTCGAGCATGTTGGGGTCTCACGGAAGATCGAGTCAGACAGTGAGCGACATCGGCTGCGTAAACTAATTCAACTGCTTCGCAGCGAAGAAGATGTGCCTTCCGGCGGCTTTATCGTACGTACAGCAGGGGTTGGCATCAGTGAAAGAGATTTACGCGAAGACGTTCGCTACCTCGTGCGGACCTGGCTTGATATCCGTAGCGGGGCCGAAAAAGCCAAAGCTCCGTCACTGGTCCATCGCGATCTGGATCTGGTCCAGCGAATTCTTCGTGACCAGTTGTCGGATGAGTTTACGGCAATCCGTGTCGACTCGGAGGAAGAGTACGAACGAATAGTCGAGTTCGTGAATCGCATTCAGCCGCGAATGGTCAAACGCGTTAAGCTTTACACCCGCGAACAACCGATACTCGAGAGCTTCGGCGTGCAGGCCGAAGTCGACAAAGCTATTAAGCCGCGCGTTTGGCTAAAATCGGGCGGCTACCTGGTAATCAACCAGACCGAGGCTCTTGTTGCGATCGACGTGAACACAGGAAAATTCGTCGGACGCGGCGGTGGCAGATTGGAAGACACGATTACGCGCACGAACCTCGAAGCTGTCGATGAGATCGTCCGGCAGATCAGACTGCGCGATCTGGGCGGCATCATTGTCCTCGATCTGATCGACATGGAAGAGCGTCGCAATCGGCAAAAGGTCATGCAGGCCCTTCAGGATGCGTTGCGATCGGACAAGTCGCCGACCAAGGTGCTTTCTTTCAATGATTTTGGTCTGGTAATCATGACTCGCAAGCGCGTAAAGCAATCACTCGAACGTACTCTTTGCGCACCCTGTCATTATTGCCAGGGAGCGGGTCTGGTTAAATCTCCCCAAACGATCTGCTACGAATTGCTCGAGGAGGCCCGGCGTCTTTCCAAAGGCATGAACGGCGACACCGCAAATACTCAGGCGACCCTTCGAGTCAACCCTGAAGTGGCGCGCGTCTTGAGAAGTTCCGAGCGTGACGTGCTTGCCGAGATTGAGGAATACCTCGGCGCTGTCGATATCACCAGCGATCCCGCCGTTCACCAGGAGCAGTTTGATTTCGCATTCATCTAAGGTTGGCAATACAGAAAGCGTGCCTGCGCCGCTAAACACCATGGGCAGATTGGGAACCCTTTGGAAAACCATTCTCGCAGGCGGCGCCGGTGTAGCCGCGCTTGCCGCGGTAAATGCCAGGATTCGCCGTAATGCCAGCGAGCCGGACAATAGCGCGCTCGGGGGTGATGCCCACTTTTTTGCATGGCGACACGGTAAGATCTTCTACAAAGCGGCAGGACTGGGCCACTCTGGGTCATCTGTCGTCTTTATTCATGGGATTGGTGCAGGCGCGTCCAGTTTCATGTGGCGCAAGAATTTTGACGCGCTTGCAGAAGACTTCAGAGTATTTGCGTTTGACCACCTGGGCTTTGGCTTTTCCGAAAAGCCGGCAACTGCTCCCTATGCCGCAGATCTCTATGTTGACCTCATCACTGATTTTATTCGTGAGGTAGCAGGCAAGCCCGCTCATCTGGTGGCGAGTTCGCTTGGGGCCGCCTACGCTATCCGGGTTGCCGCCGAGCATCCCGATATGGTGCGATCCCTGATCTTGAATGCGCCCGCTGGGGCTGATACTTTCAGCAATCGACCGGGTATGGCGGGCGCCGCTTTTTATGGTCTGCTCCAGTCGCCCGTTCTGGGGACCTCCTTCTACAACGTCATGGCCAGCGAACGCAGCATCAGGGACTATGCTTCCAGGTATCTCTTTTACGATCCCCGCCGCGTTACGGATCGGCTCGTGGCCCATCTCTACGCAACCAGTCATCAACAAGGCGCACAACATGCAATTGCAGCGTTCCTGGCCGGCTATCTGAATACTGACGCGCGAGCAGCTTTTTCAAGACTCACACAACCGGTCCTGCTTGTCTGGGGCAAGCAGGATTCCGTCAACTCTCTCGAGCATGCGGAGAAGCTTCTGCAATTGAATGCTGGCGCGCGCCTGGAAGTCTTTGATGAATGCCGGATGATGCCTGAGCAGGAGGATCCGGAGAGATTCAACGCGCTGGTCAGAGATACATTTCGGCAGGGTTGATCCGCTGATAAAACGTGCTCCTAAATCTAGACGTTGATTTTTGCCTTCAAGGCGCTTTCATTTTCAGAGCAGCACACTAAGGAATAACAAAATGAAAAATGACGAATGTCAAATGTCAAATGGTTTTCCGCGGCGACGACTATTTTCCATTTGATATTTGACATTTTTCAGTAAGTTCACCACGGAGTTATGCATGCGCCGGTCAGGGGCGGCTTATCCTGCCTCGAACCATTTCAATGGTTTCCCAAATGAACTTCACACTGGTTCCACTCTTGCCTGCTCACGTCTTCGGACACAGTTTTCAACTCAAAACGTCTCATTGCCTTGCGAGCGGCTGAAGTCTTTTTCACTGCGGGCGGCCACTGAGGGCCACCCCTACAAATTAAGACACTGCGTCGAATACCCCTTGCTTGACAGTGCGAAACACGCCTCGTAATATCAATCGCTCGCTTCACAAAATGCACCCGTAGCTCAGTTGGATAGAGCGTTTGACTACGAATCAAAAGGTCGCACGTTCGAGTCGTGCCGGGTGCACCACTTTTCCTGGCTTAATTTCTACTTATAAAGCGACTTACCGATCCCCGCTACGTGGGTGGGCGGCTGGGCTGTCTGGGGGTGCTGCATACCTGGACCAGCGCTCACGCGCAGTCCGCGTACCGCAGAAGTGAGCCGCTCCTCAAGATCCTTGCGGAGACTCGAAGACTCGCGCGCCAACAATCCTTAATTCGTTGGGCGGCTGTCATGTTTTACAAGCGAGGTGAATATCAAATTCATTCTGTATTTTTTCGCAGATGGCAAAGGCCTTTTTTGCCGTCATCAGATCCATTTCACCTATCTCAAGCTTTTCCGAGCCACGCAACAACTGGGGGTGGAAGTGGACTGATGACTGCTTCTCTTCCTCCGGTAGTTCTTCGAACTCCTTGAGCCTTGGATCATCCTTCCGAGTCTCCGTGATCGTAAAATGAGCATCCACTTGAATCTTACTCATAGCGTTTGAGAAGCGAGCTAACGCGGATCCGCTCCAAGCGCTTGTTGAACTAAATCCGCCTGCGGGCGGATAGATAAAGACTCACGTTGCTCGCTTACACTTTCGCTTTTCTTTAACCAGCTAACAGGGGCAGTATTCCTTCCAGGGAGGACCATGGTGTCTCTCAGCAAAAGAAACCACCA
>JBGSWR010000026.1:0-48504 GCA_041751855.1 Pyrinomonadaceae bacterium | reverse complement strand
GCTCATACCTAAGTTGCCCCTGCTTCGTTAGATAATTCTTGTGCATCGTCTCGACATCAGGATTGCCGTCTGTCCACTGTTCTTCCGTCGAGCCGTAGAAAAACTGAATTGTGACACAGCCTCTGAAGCATGAGGGTATCTTTGATTTGCGGAGTGGCTGTTAGGTCAAAACTGAAACTCCCTAAGCTGAAGCATGAGGGTACAACCGATTTATAAGCAGAAACTTTGCCAAAGAAAACAAGAAGTTGCGAACTTCTAACAAGGGTAGTTTGGCAGATTCTTGGTTCTCAGTGTTCTCCGTGGCTCCGTGGTGCCAGTCTTCGCGCCTGTGTCAATTCAGAATACCCCACTGCTTAAAGGTAGGGTACTTAATACCGCGTAACCTTTTACCCGCTCCTGGTAATAACTCTTAGAGTCTCCCTTTCCTTGTCATAAAGTTACATAGAAGCAGAAGCCAAAGAGCCTTCACGTGCCGTTCGTGTGAGGTCGTGGATCCAGTATGTCCACGAAGTCACACAAACGAAAAACGAAAAGGGAATTGGAGGATAATATGAGGAGTTCCGATCGTGCAAATTGCGACTGATAATGAAGATCCCTTTCCAGTAACTGTTCCGAACAAACAAGACTCAGGCGAACTACGGCTCACTATACTGGACGAAAGTGGCTTGCCTCAGCGTCTCGTAAATGAATTGAGGTTCGCTTGCTCACAATCAAGAACCGCCTGGCGTACCTTCAAAACCGATCCAAGAGCATTCCTGGCGAGGGAAGTGGTTAAGTTCTCCGAAAACGTCCGGGTGCACTTTACACCGAAGGTCATAGCAAGCTGCATTTCCGGGATCGGCTTAGTAGGTTTGGCGGCAATAGTCTTAGCGATAGCTTCAACGCCTTCGGAGCACGAAGCCTTACATAAGGAGAGCTTACCTCCTTTTCAAGTAGTAATGCTTACCCTACCTCTAAATGACGTTCCCACTTCGAAAGCGAGCATCGGTTATCAGGGTCAAGGTCGTGTAGGGTTCAATTCAGGTACCGGTGAAGGCTCAAATACTAAGACCGTTAAAAGCCAGGGCGGTGGCGGAGGCGGTGGAGAGGATACTCTGAAAACCCAACAAGGGGCGATTCCCGAACCTTCCGCAATCCAGGTCCGCATAACTAACCTACCTCCTTCACGTGCCCAGGCCTTACCAGTTGCGGGAGTTGATATCGATCCAGCGCTTTGGAAGGCGTTACCTTATCCCGTTTATGGAGATCCCCGATCGAACTCTTCACTTACATCTAGTGGGCCAGGCAAAGATGGTGGAATGGGAGATGGAGAAGGTCTTGGTATTGGAGAGGGACTGGGACCAGGTGTCGGCCCCGGCAAAGATGGCAATATTGGCGGTGGTCGGCGTCGTATAGGGGGAACTGGAAGTGGGGAAGGCAGAGGGTGCGAAGTGGTAGCTTGTACCGGCACGATATTCAAGGTTCGCGAGGTTGACCAGCGCGCCCGACTGCTTTCGAAACCCGAGCCTCAATATACGGAAGAGGCTCGCCGTAACTAAATCATGGGCACCGTAATTCTTCGCGTAGTGTTCTCGTCGTCAGGAGAGGTGGCCAACATTCAGGCGGTTAAGACGCTTCCTTTAGGTTTGACCGAGCGAGCTATCATGGCGGCGAGACGCATTCGCTTTGTTCCTGCGATCAAAGGTGGCCAGCCAGTGTCGGTCCACATGCAGTTGGAGTACAACTTCAATCTGTATTAACCCGCAGATTTCTCATGGACGAGGCTACCCTGAAAGAAACTTTCGCATCGAGGTAGCTGGAATCTGCAAGCTCTCCGTCTTTCCTCGTTCTATCCCCAGAATGATCGAGACAGAGGCTGAGGTCAGGTAGCGAACCTCGGGAAACGAATTGAATCGAAACGCCGTGAAGCCAGTTTACGACGTGCTCTCCAGCAGTGTGTTTAGGAGAAGACTATGTGTAAGAGATCCTTCCTAAGATTACTCCCCATCCTTGTAATAACAATCACGACAGTTGTGGCAATCGCAATCCTCATTAAAGGGCAGCCAGCAGCCATAGCTGCTGCTCAGGAGACAGGTGGGGCCCTTCAGGTTCTGGATCCGTCAGGGAAAGCCATTGGCAACTGCCCCTTAAAGCATACCGGCGTAAAAGCTGAAATCAGCGGCTTTCTGTCGCGAGTCACTGTAACTCAGGAATTTGAGAACCCGTTTAAAGAGCCAATCGAGGCCGTCTATACCTTTCCGTTGTCACAGAGCGCCGCGGTTGATGACATGACGATGCTTGTAGGCGACCGCACGATTAAGGGTCGTATTTTGCGTCGCGAGGAAGCTCAGGCAGTATACGAAGCCGCCAAGTCATCAGGGCAATTAGCAAGTTTGCTGGACCAGGAGCGGCCAAACATCTTCACGCAATCGGTTGCGAACATCCTGCCTGGCGACCAGATAAAGATCACGATCAGTTACGTCGAACACCTTAAATATGAAGAAGGGTCTTATGAGTTTGTTTTTCCGATGGTAGTCGGACCGCGTTACATTCCCGGCTCACCAACTGGCGCCCAGGGGAACGGCTTTGCTCCGGATACGGATGTCGTTCCTGACGCGTCGCGGATTACACCGCAACCGGTACCCGAAGGAATGAGAGCAGGACACAATGTCTCTATCGATATTCAACTCGATGCGGGCCTGCCTATAACTAAGTTCACCTCGAAGTCGCACGCGATCGATTCAGAGCGCCTTGATAATCGCAGGGCCAGAGTTCGCTTAAAGAACGGAGCGGTAATTGCGAATAAAGATTTCGTTCTGCGTTACGACGTCGCCGGAAGCCAGATTGGAGATGCTCTAATTACTCATCGATCAGAAAGAGGTGGTTTCTTCAGTTTAATTCTTCAGCCACCTGAGCGTGTTACGGTCGAGGACGTAACGCCAAAGGAGTTGGTGTTTGTCCTCGATACATCAGGATCGATGAACGGTTTTCCGATTGAGAAGGCAAAGGAGACCATGAAACTGGCGTTGGATAATCTCTATCCGGCCGACACCTTCAACTTGATCACTTTCGCAGGCGACACGCGCGTTCTCTTTCCGCAACCTGTGCCGGCAACGCCCGAGAACCTTGAGAAAGCCCAACAGTTTCTCTCTGGCACTTCCGGTCAAGGCGGAACTGAGATGATGAAGGCCATCAAAGCTGCGCTGGAACCTTCAGATTTTCAAGATCATCTTCGCATCGTCTGCTTCATGACTGACGGATTCGTCGGTAATGACATGGCGATCATCGATGAGATTCAGAAGCACAGTAACGCGCGCGTCTTTTCCTTTGGCATCGGCAGTTCGGTAAATCGCTTCCTGCTTGACAAGATGGCTGAGTACGGCCGGGGAGAGGTTGAATACGTTGGGCTCAACGATGACGGGTCGGCGGCTGCTCAGCGTTTTCACGGACGGGTTCGCAATCCGCTCCTGACTGATGTGGTGGTGGAGTGGAATGGGTTGCCGGTCGCTGATGTTTATCCTGATCGAATACCCGATCTATTTAGCGCCAAGCCCGTAGTGATCACCGGTCGTTTTACAAGCGCCGCCCGAGGTGCTGTACGACTTAAGGGCAAGATGTCAGGAAATGATTTCGTACGTGAGATTCCGGTTGAGTTTCCTGAGTCCGCAATGCAACACGAGGTGCTGGCATCGCTGTGGGCGCGCGCCCGTGTGGATGTGTTGATGGGCGAGGATTATCTCGGTATACAGCGTGGTGGCATGCGTAAAGATCTTAAGGAGACGATTACGCAACTGGGTCTCGAGTATCGACTGCTGACGCAATTTACTTCATTCGTGGCGGTTCAGGAGATGATCATCACCGACGGTGGCAAGCCTCGCCGGATTGACGTGCCAGTTGAGGTTCCGGAAGGTGTTAATAGGGAAGCGGTATTTGGCAGGCAAGTGCAGAACCTGTCAATGCAGCCCGGCGCGTTCGTAATGAGGCGCTCAGAAACATCCAGAAAGGTTCGGAGTGCCGGAGGCGCGGGAGGCGGCGTCGGTACGGGTCGTGGGGGGGACGTTTCAGGAGCTGACATGAGACCTGGCAAGACACCTGCCTCGACCGCCAACCAGTCTGTGGTCGTCGCTCAGGAGTTCGCTATTGACTCCCCGGCGAACAAGCCTCCTGGGAGCGAGCTTGCGGCAAAGCTTCATCCGTCTGTGCTAGCTGTTATTAAGAGGCTTAAAGAGAAGCAGCAACCTGGGTCTGATGAAGCGAGCTTCATACGCGAAGGTAAAGCAGAGCTTCAGATCTGGTTGACGGATAAGTCAGAGGAAACGCTGACGCAGTTACGAAAGATCGGTTTCGAAGTGCTGCTCGATGCGAAGGGCACCAAAGTAATAATTGGGAGACTCTCTCTCAACAGACTTGAAGAGCTTGCCAAGATCAATGCGGTCCGCTACGTCGCGCCGCAAATTAGGAGTCACTAAAGGAATTTCTGATCAAGTAGGCAGAAATTTAGGAGCACCTTTTATCAGCGGATCAACCCATTGGCTGCCGAGGCTCAGTCGGGTTAATCGTCCAAAGATAGTTGACTATTCTACACCCATTTTTCATGTTCGGTGGTGCGCCCCAGTGCATGCTTAACTCCGTGGTGAATTTAAATCTCCAAAGGCTCAACAGCGTTCGTGTGATTTCGTGGATCTGCTTTGGGTAGCTCAGAGGGATCCACGAAATCACACGAATTAACACGAACAATAATTAACCTTCCCTGTTTCTCTGTCTCCCAGCCACGGAAAACACGGATAACAAGGGAACAGCTTCCGTGTTCTACAACTTCTCAGACTTAATCAGAGGTTCCTTTCAGTTAGGTGGTCCAGAAACGACCAGAAGCTAATTTTCAATACGTGGTCGTATCGTTCAGAGCCCGAGAACCGTTTCAAGGGTTTCCATCATCAGTGCACCACCTGCCGCGCAAACTGGGTAAACGTCGAAACAGTTAACATCTGATACCTGACTAAAGCTAGAAAATTCTTGCTTGCTCACGAATCGTTCCCTAAACTGTGGCGCCTCAAAAGCAGTTTGAAGGAGATCCATATGCCCCTGAGCACGTCAATAGTACGCGTTGCCTCCCCAGTTTTTTATCTCGCTCTTATGCTTGTCCTCTTTGTCGCAGCCCCGAAGACGCTTGCCCGAGAAGACTCACAATCTACGGTTGAGGATCAGCTTATCGAGCGAGAGCGGCAGCGGTGGGCCGCCATTAAAAGAGGTGACAGTCCGGGGTTCGCCAGCTTTCTGGCATCTGATTTTCACTTTGTCTCAGGAATGGGAGTATTCACCAAAGACTCTACAGTCAAGATGATGGCAAATCTTTCCTTTCCAGAACACGTCCTCTCCGATTTCAAGGTGCTGTTAGTCAGTCCCGATACAGCCATCGTTACATATAGAGCCTCAGGCATGGCCTCATTCGCCGGACGTGAGCCATACGCATTCAATGAGCGACATGGCAGTGCTTGGGCCTTACGGGAGGGTGAGTGGCTCTGCGTGTATCATCATTTTTCGCCGGTAACGAAGAGATGATCAGTGGTCAGTGGTCAGTGGTCAGTGGTCAGTAGTCAGTAGTCAGTGGTCAGTAGTCAGTAGTCGTAGTCAGTGCAAATCCCCCACACTGCCGTGTGGGGGATTTGTGGACCACGTTCCCTTCTCTTTTGTAGGCTGGACTTGAAAGCATCCCCAAACTCACGTTTGGGGGATTTCGTCTAGCTAACGCGTGCTGTTTGTAGGCAAGACTTGAACAAATCCCCACACTGCCGTGTGGGGGATTTGGTAGACAAGGGCGCCATGGTTCTTTAGGCGGACGAAACGCCACACGTTCCGTGCGCGGAAGTGTCCAGACTAAAACTTTGCCAGAATATCAAAATATGAGTGCTCTAAGAGTTATCGCCATTCTCGCTTTCCTGATTGCACCTATCAACGGGCAGGCACCCGTTGCATCGTCCCAACGAGTAAGTTTTGATTCTCGTATTAAGGCGGAGGTAGCGGCGTTCAAAGGAAAGGTCAGCCTCTTTGCAAAGAATCTCGACACAGGCGAAACCTACGCGTTGAACGCAGACGAACGCATGCGTACTGCGAGCACCATCAAGATTGCAGTGATGGTAGAGGCATTTGCGCGTGTAGCCGAAGGTAAAGCCCGATGGACCGATCCACTTGTTTTGGCAAAAGAGAAGAAGGTCTCGGGATCAGGAATTCTCAAGGAGTTGAGTGATGGGTTACAGATTACCTTGAGAGATGGCGTAAACCTGATGATGCTGGTCAGCGATAACACGGCAACGAACATGGTCCTCGATGTGTTGACCACAGACGCGGTGAATGCCCGAATGGAGTCGCTTGGTTTTAAGCAGATCAAAATACTCCGCAAAGTTTTCGGCGGAGGCGACAGCACGGCCGGGAAGGATCCCGATAACAAGCGTTTCGGACTGGGCTTTGCGACATCGCGTGAAATGGTCTTGCTACTCGAAAAGATCGAGCGCGGCGAGGTCGTGAGTGCGGCAGCATCCAAAGAGATGATCGACTTGATGAAACGCGAGCAAGGTCGAAACGGCATCGGACGGACGCAGTGGAACGTGTCTATGGCTACGAAATACGGGGCACTCGACCGACTTCGGAGCGCTGTCGGAATCGTTTATCCAAAAAATGGCAGGATCGCGATGGCGATTACGGTGGATGAAATGCCTGAAACCAATTGGTCGGTGGAGAATCCAGGGTTCACTATAATGTCCAAGCTTTCTCAAATCCTTGTTCAGGGCCTCGTGGTTATGGAAAAACAGCCTCCTAACTTCCCTTGACTCTTGTGAAGGATTGAACTCCGCAACCCAACTCCAGAAACGTAAAGATTGTATCGTGAAGCCTTCAGCGCCAACAGAACCTGGCCGCGAAAGCTTTCAATTTGAGCCAAATTCCCCGGGCGCTTCTGCATTCAGGAACAAGAAATTCAAAAATATGGAACTCCCTCCAAATTTTGAGCCACTTGCGATATGCTGTTGATCCAGATAGGGTGGCTAAGAACTTATAACCCGAAGACTTATAAGGTACCTGCATAGGTGGAACGCTGATTGCGATTCAAATTACTGAATTAACAATCGAAAATTCGTTAAATCTTTGATGGGCTCTTGGTCAATCTGTAACTCAGTGAAATCCCACCGATCTTAAATCGACAGGAGGACAAATGAAGTTCAACACTGTAAAAACCAAGCTAATAACGGTTTTTGGCTGGATTTTAATTGTAGCCGTTTTAGTTCCTAGCGTCGCAGGGCAGTCCGGCACGACGAGTGTTAGTGGCACCATCGTGGACCAACAGGGCGCCGTTGTTCCAGGAGCAACGGTCCGGCTTCTGAATCCCGAGACCGGTTTCTCTAGGACAACGACGACAAACGAGAGCGGGAGATTTAACTTCCCGATTGTGCCAGCTGCCACATACCACATTGAAGTCGAAGCAAGGAACTTCAAGAAATTGGCAGTAAGTGATTTAAGGGCTCTGGTCAACTCCCCCCTAAACATCTCTTTAACTCTTGAGCTGGGTGAAGTTACGGCGGTAGTGTCCGTGACTGGTGACAGACTTGACTCCGTTATAAATGACCAAGACGCTACGATAGGAAACAATTTCACTGCCCAACAGATAAGCCAGCTTCCAACTAATTTACGAAGGGTTGCTGATCTCATGACGTTGCAGCCTGGAGTAACCAGGGAAGGTTACGTTTCCGGCGGCAGAAGCGATCAGGCCAATATCACGTTGGACGGCATTGACATCAATGATCAGCAAACCGGCGGACGAACCGACCAGTTTCAGACATCGCAAGGTACTGTGCTTCGGCTGACTGCCGAAGCTATAGAAGAATTTCGCATTACTACCGTTGGCGCGAATGCAAACCAGGGACGCTCTTCGGGTGCGCAAATCTCATTGGTTACCAAGAGCGGAACTAACGAATTTCACGGTGCGGCCTTCTTTCTCAAGAGACCCACCTCTTACTCCTCGAACAACTTCTTTAACAACCTATCTGGCCTTGAGAGGGGAAGCTTAGACCGAGATGTTTTCGGCGGGGCGATCGGAGGGCCGATTGTAAAGAATCGAGCATTCTTCTTCTACTCCTATGAAGGTCAAAGGGAGAGTTTCGGAGAATCTGTGGTTCGAACGGTTCCATTGCCGCATTTGGGCCAAGGGCAGATGAGGTTTTTAGGCGCAGCGCCGGGTGATCCTCCCGGGACGGTTCGTCTCGTCACGATTACGAGCGCTCAGTTCAACCAAATCTATCCTCAGGTCGGGCTTAACCCGGTAGCACAGGCAGCGTTGGCCAGTGCAGCCTCCCGATACCCCGCAAATGATACGAATGTCGGAGATGGCATAAACACCAGCGGATTCCGCTTTAATGCCAATAGGAGCATAGAGGAAAATACCCACATTGCCCGATTTGATTTTAACCTGACCGACCGGCAACAGCTGCTTGTTCGAGGTAACTATCAGCACGATCTTTCCACCTCTGCATCGGCATTCCCTGACACGCCAGTTCCGTCCCTTTGGAACCATCCATACGGGTTTGTTGTTGGACACAACTGGACCATAAGCAACAACAAAGTAAATAACTTTCGATACGGACTCACCCGGCAGGCGTTCAGCCAACAAGGGGACTCGAGCGAAAACAACATCAGCTTCCGCTTCATCTTCTCTCCCCTGCTCTTTGCAAGAACACTGAATCGCATAACGTCAACCCACAACTTTACGGATGATTTCACTTGGATCAAGGGGGACCACACGATGCAGTTTGGCGGCAATGTGAGGCTCATTCGAAATGCACGCGTGAGTTTTGCAAATGCGTTTGACACGGCTGTGACGAACCCGTCTTTTTATGATCAGTCGGGCGGCGTCGTTGACGCGCCGATAACAGCAGCCGGGTACACCATTGCCGGAGGACAGCGCGCAATCGCTCAGGCCGCGGCGACCGCGTTGATTGGACGTTTCTCGCAGTACACGGGAAGATTTACCTATGATATCGACGGCAGCGTATTACCTCCGGGGACCGGGACGGACAGGAATTTTGCGACTGAGGAATACGATGTCTACGGGCAGGATACTTGGAGAGCCCGGCCGAACCTGACGGTGACTTATGGATTGCGATATGCATTGAGCCGCCCGGTTTATGAGAGAAACGGGTTTCAGATGGTTCCCACGGAAAGTTTAGGCGAATTCTTTGGACGCCGCGTTGCCTCCGCCAATGTAGGTGTTCCGCTAAACGACGTGATTAATTTTCAACTAGGCGGAGCCCGGAACAACGCTCCGGGATTCTACAGCATGGACTGGAATAATCTTCAGCCCCGAGTTGCTGTCGCATGGTCGCCGAACTTCAGGAATGGTTTTCTTGGGTTCTTATTCGGAGGCGAAGGGAAATCAGTTCTAAGAGCGGGGGCTTCCATTACGAATGACTACTTCGGTCAACAACTGGCAGTCTCTTTCGATCAGTTGTCAACTATAGGCTTCACATCCGACACCACAATTGCGGCCAATACGTACAACGTAACTACCCGGCGAGCCCCACAATTTACCGGGTTTACCCAGAACATCCGTTCGCTGGAGGGGATTCCACAAAATCCACCACTGAGATTTATGACTCCAGCGGACCAGGCGCAACGTATCGAAACCTCACTTGATGCGACGATCGTTTCGCCTATTCACTATTCCTGGAACGTCTCTTACGGGCGTCAACTTCCCGGAAGCATGTATTTTGAGGCGTCCTACGTCGGGCGTAAGGCGCGCCACCTGTTTGCGTCACGCGATGTGATGGCGCTGAACAACATAGTCGACCCAGGTTCTGGTATGGACTGGTATACAGCAGCAGGGATCCTGCATGACTTGAGAGCGGCAAATACGCCAATACACCTCGTGCCAGCGATTCCGTATTTCCAGAACCTCTTCCCGAATTACACTCTTACTGTGGGAGGGGTGAATCTCAATTCAACACAACGTATCTACCGGCTCATCGCGAGAGACGGTCTCCCTGGGCCCGTAGGTGGTGGCTTTGACATTCTTGACTGGACGTTTATCCAGTTGCTTATTGACGACCGGGGCATTCACCCGAACATGTTCTTCCATCCGCAGTATGCGGCGTTTTCGGCGTTTGGGACGACCGCTAAATCCGATTATCATGGCGGCTCATTCACGCTGCGGCAGAGATTCAGGGACACGCTATCCTTTGATTTGAACTACACGTTTTCAAAGTCAATGGATAATGCTTCCGGACTCCAGACCGGCGGATCCTACGGTTCGCAGTTCATACTCAATCCGCTTCGGCCGCTTGACAACTACGCCGTATCGGATTTTGACAGCAAGCATTCGTTGAATGCGAACTTCCTCTTTAATCTTCCGATAGGTAGGGGAAAGACGTTTTTGCGCGATGCGAGTCGGCTGGCCGATGCTTTTGTTGGAGGATGGGGGCTCAATGGTATTGTCCGCTGGAATACTGGACTCCCTCTCTCTGTACCCTTTGACGCGGAGCAATGGGCAACAAACTGGAATGCTCAGTCAAGTGGTACGCGCATTCAGTCCTTCGACGCCCGAGTTGTTCGCTCGACGCAAAACTTCTTCGACGATCCGCAGGCGGCTCTCAACTCATTCCGGAACGCGCGTCCGGGTGAAACCGGTGAGCGCAATGCCTTCCGATTGCCGGGGTTCTCTGCAGTAGACTTGGGGCTTATGAAGTCAGTTACTATGCCCTGGAACGAGAACCACAAGGTCGAGTTGCGCATGGAAGCGTTTAATGTATTCAACATGCAATACTTGAGCGCTGAGAACTTTACAAGAACAACCTATGGATTACCTATCGATCCCGAAAGCGCCACCGTGGCCCGCGACCAGAATGGAGTTCCAATCTTCGGTAGAGTCTTCGATGGTGTCCAGGGAGAGAATCAAGGGCGTCGCTTCTTTCAGTTCGGCATCCGATACCAATTCTGATAGCCGAGCGCAAGAAATGACTTTAAGGCCGGAGCTTAGGGCTCCGGCCTTTCTTTAGTGTGCCGAGCGTTCGACAGCTAGGAGGTGAAAGTCCTCTACCCAACCTGATGGAGGTGAAGAGTTAGCGAAGCGCAAGGGCGTCGTCGCGAGGCGGGGTCTGAAGGAAGCGTGGAGCAAAGGCGCGAGCCGATGAACAAGAACCGGATAGGAGGCATACGGCGCCGGATAGGAGGCATACGGCGCCGGGCGAGTTGGCCAATGACAACGAAGCCCATATCCATCAAGGGCGCTGGTTGTAAATCCGGCGGTTGTGCGCTGAAGGCAGTCGAGCTTACCTTGGGAGATCTGCTACTGGTCGCGGAGTCGCGACTGAAGGAGGAGTGATCCGACTTGAATAAGTGGCAGAAGTCAGCAGCGGGCATAGTAGTCCGGTAACGGATGAAGGCCCGAACCGTGATCGTGAGCAGTAGCACACGAATCTCATGGATGGCCATGCGCCAGCCAATCAGCTGCGGCTGAGCTTGCCGGGGGCGGATAGGGTGAAGCCCGCAAGGAACCTGGGAGCGGCGCAGCCTCCATCGGCGAAACGTGACGCGAACCTCCGGCCCCTTGGCTCAAGTCACGGAACCGCCGTGTACGGACCCGTACGCACGGTGGTGTGACAGGGAAAGCTGGCGACAGCCTACCTATGTCGATTTGCACCGATCAGTTTGAAGAATTTTCTTTTATGTATTTCTCGATTTGTTGTTTATCCGGATGGTCCCTTACCTTTTCGAGAAATGCCTTGTACTCCGCGACTGCCCGATCTTTAACTCCGGCAGCGTTGTACAGTAAAGCCAGGCGAAGATGAATCTCGGCCTTCTCTATTGGTGCGAGTTCAATTGCCTTGTTGAGATAACCCACTGCGAGCGATCCCTTCTTTGCCTGCAAATAGGATTCGCCAAGCATATGATTGGCCTCGGCTGATTGCGGACTAACTTGGACCGCATGGGAAAAGACTTTAATCGCCTTGTCGAAATTCTTTTTCGATAGTTCCAGCTTTCCCAAAGTGATAAGCGCCAGCAGAAAATCTGGCTTGAGTTGCAATGCCTTCTCTAATGCCTGCGATGATTCTGGAAGCATGTTTTCCGCAAGATAGACCGCGCCCAATACTGTCCACGCAAAAAAGTCTTGTGGGTCCTTCTTAACTATTACCTTGAACAGACCGATGGCCTCAGCATGTTGCTTATCTGTAAATGCAGCCATCGCCTTGTCAAAAGCTTTCTCGGCCTCGGCGCTTCGAATGTGATCCTTGGCTGAAACAGTTCCAATCATTTGGCGGGTTGCACCTTTTAGCGATTGCCAGTCAATTGAAATGTCCTGACGTACACGGTTGCTCATCCCAGCGATTAGTACCGTCCGCCCGATTTCCATTCCGCTGACTTCTAAGGCCACTACATATCCGTTCTGGGGTGTTCTTAGAAAATAATAGTAACCCCTGTCAGATGTCTGTTTCCGATCAAGCTGGATTCCGCCTTCATAGAGGACCGCAAAAACAATCGGCTTGCGTTCATCCTTACCGATGCCCGTTATTGTAACCTGGCCATAAATAACCGGCGCGCCGATGGGAATAGGTAATCCGGTTGCCTGACTGATTTCGTCAACCTGCCCCACAGAACCAATAGGCAGGAGAAATACGAACATCCACGTCAGACCGATTTGGCGAATGACATTCATTTTTAGCGCCCAAGTGTGTAACTGAATTGGCTGGTGGCGATTCTCATAAAAACTCTTTGCGGTGTCAAGAAAACCATGCTGATCCATTGGGCGCTAATCACTTCATCTTTTCGCCTTAATTTCATTCACCGTTGGGAGGTCTATAACGTCACTAATACCCAGCGCTTTACGGGTGTCTCCGGAGCCGGCTTCGGCTTCTCGGCGGATCCGTTCTTGTTGGGGGGAGCAGCGCCTCCGTCCTTCGGCAACTTCACCGCAACACAAACCCCGCTTAACGAAACTAGAGCTGGACGTACGATGCAGTTCGCACTCCGTTATCAGTTCTAGTGTTCTGGTGTGAAAGCACCTCCTGGCGGGTGAGACCGATTAAGGTCGCACCCGCCAGATTTTTTCAATCGAAGATCGAAGCTCATTGCGGGCTGTAGTTTTTAAGCTACAGCCCGCTTTTCTCTTATGAGCAACTTGTCAGTGGGCCTCGCTGCCGCGGAAGAATGGATTACCAAAAATGCGTACGACAGTGCGGTTTTTCGGAATTCAAATTCTTCAAGACCGGCTTCGATTTTGGAAAGAGATTTCGGATCTAAACGAGCCATGGAAACTCAGAGTAGTTGATTTTTCTTAAGTTGGCCCACCACTCCCAAAGATATACCTTCACGGAACAATAACTGCGTTGTCAGCTGGCGTGTTCTCCCCAGAGGCAAAAGCGCGCAAACCAAACTCGATTCGCATCCAGGACGACTCCAAAAATCCATCTTTGATTACGGAAAGTCGTTAGGGGTTCTCATCGAAATGGGAAGGTAACTGCTCGCTTATGCCAGCCATTTAACTACGGCATTCCGGCCGGTGAATCCGACTTAATGGATTCACAAACCTGGAGGGCTCTATGAGAAACATGTCACAGTTGAAGAGATTTACCAGCATAGCTTTTGTAACGGTGCTTGCAATTCTACTGGTCAGCGTCACCGGGAACGCGCAGGCCGGTCGGTCGACTGTTCAGGGAACCGTGCGAGACCCGCAAGGCAACGTTGTTAGCGGGGCGAGCGTTACCCTGACTAACGTTGCGAGGAGCTTTGCGCGCACACAAAACACTAACCAGGAAGGTAGTTATACCTTCTCCGCAATCCCGCCGGGCGCCTACAGGATGGAAGTCGAAGCCACTGGTTTCAAGAAGGTTTCTATCGCGACTGTCGAGGCTCGTGTCGATACTCCCGTTACTGTTGATGTTCTCCTCGATGTCGGCTCCGTTGAAGAGACAGTCAATATTACCTCGTCTGCGGAAGCGCCGCTCAACACCAGCGATGCGACGATCGGGAATACTTTCGAACGTCGCCGCATCGTCGATCTTCCGCTCAACGCCAACAATGTAGTGGGCCTGTTGTCGCTACAACCTGGTGTTACGCGCAGTGGTTATGTCAATGGAGGCCGCTCGGATCAGGCTAACATCACGCTTGACGGTGTTGATGTAAACGAGCAGCAGCGGGGGCTCGATGTAATAACAGATGAGGCCTTTGCCAGTGTGCTTCGAGTCACGCGGGATTCGCTCCAGGAGTTTCGGGTAACCACTACCAATTCCAACGCCGAGCAGGGCCGATCCTCAGGAGCGCAGGTTTCGTTGGTGACACGTTCTGGATCCAATGAGTGGCACGGAACACTTTTTCAAACGCATCGCAACACCGTCACCACTGCTAACGACTTTTTTAATAACGCTGCGGGAGTGGAAAGACCCCAGTTGCTGCGAAACATCTTTGGCGGCTCAATCGGTGGTCCGATTAAGAGAGACCGCGCCTTCTTCTTCTTTAACTATGAAGGCTTCCGTGAGGCCACAGCGACATCTGTCGTTCGCGAAGTTCCGCTACCGACTCTGGGCCAGGGCATTGTGCGGTACCGCACCGCCAGCGGCGCCAGCGATCCCGGTTGTCCCCCGGGAACCGAAGCGGGAGTGAATTGTCTTAATGCGGCTGAAATCGAAGCCACTTACATCGCCCAGAATGGTTTCAGCCCCGGCATAAATCCAAATGCGCTGGCTGTGCTGGCTGCCGCGGCCCAACGCTATCCCGCGAATGACTCAACGGTCGGAGATGGCCTGAACACGAGCGGCTTCCGCTTTAACGCGCGTACGCCAACCGAATTGAACACCTACATCGCGCGCTTTGATTTTAACCTTACGGAACGGCAGACACTCTTTGCGCGCGGGAATTATCAGAACGATCTCGTCACGCGGGCGGTCTATTTCAGCTCGGATTGCAGTATTCCCGGGGATAACATTCAGTGTTTTCCTGACACACCGCAACTGGCAACCTGGAACCATCCCAAAGGCCTGGCACTGGGCCACAGTTGGACCGTGACGCCGACGTTTGTAAACCGGTTCACGTATGGATTTACCCGGGCTGCTTTTACGCAAGGCGGCGATTCAAATGAGAACCGGATCAATTTTCGCTTTATCTTTTCCCCGCAGGGATTTCATCGCACACTGCGTCGCACTACACCTGTGCACAATTTCGTGGATGATATCTCATGGATTCGGGGCAATCACACCTTCAGTCTCGGAGGCAATGTTCGCCTGATTCGCAACAACCGGGTCTCGGGAGGTGCTTCGTTCGACGAAGCGATTATCAACCCGTCGTTTTACAATTTTTCAGGCGCCGTTTTGACCAGCGGATTCTCGGATATCCAGAGTAGAAACGACCTTCGTGACGCGCTTGCCTCTGTCATTGGCCGTTACTCGCAGTACAGCGCGAATTTGGTCTACGACGGCGACGGTCAACTCCAACCAGTTGGGACACCGACTGATCGTTCTTTCGCCACGGAGGAATACGAAGTCTACTGGCAGGACTCGTGGCGGCTGCGCCCTGACTTCACTTTGAATTATGGGGTGCGGTGGTCTACTTCAACCCCTGTCTATGAAAGAGATGGACTTCAGGTTGTGCCGACGCAGAGTCTTGGCGAGTACTTCAATCGCCGGGTTGAAAGTTCCGAGCGGGGAATTCCGTTCACCGATCCGATCACTTTTGTGCGCGGTGGTAAGGCAAACAACGGTCCCGGTTATTACCAGCAGGATTGGAACAACTTTGCGCCGGCTATCTCATTCGCCTGGTCGCCTGACTTAGGAAACAACTGGTTTGGGCGTCTGATCGGACGCGACAACAAAAGTGTTATTCGGGGCGGCTTTAGGATGACCTACGATCGCATTGGCAGTCAGCTTGCCGTTAACTTCGATCTCAACAGTCTGGCCGGCTTCACATCCGCCACCAACATCAATGCGAACACCTTTGATGTTATACCCGGCCGCCTTGGGCCACTTTTTACTGGCTCCGATCCAAATGTTAGAAACCTTCCGTTCCCTGGTTCGGCAAATCCGATACCAACGTCATTGAATTTCCCGTTGACAGTGGCCTCGGATGAGGATCAGCGGATTGAGGTTTCATTGGATGACACCATTCGCACGCCTTACAACTACAGCTTCAACCTTTCCTACGGACGCGAGTTGGGCCGTGGCTTGTCGTTCGAGGCCAGCTACGTTGGGCGTTCCGCGCGCAAACTCCTCGCTTCGCGCGACATAATGCAACTGAACAACATCCGCGACCCGCAATCGAACATGACTTACTACGAGGCGGTAAATCAACTGATCGATTTTCGGTATCAGGGGCGGGCCATTAACTCGATTCCGTCGATCGCGTTCTTTGATAATCTCTTCCCGTTTATGCCCGACTGGTGGGGCGATGCCTCGCTGACACCGACACAGGCAGCTTACGCTTTTGTCGCGTTACCGTCGGTCGGGGGCGCGGATCTGATTGACTACACCTTCCTGCAATTGCTTTGGGACGATAGTCCGACTTGTACCACCTGTCCTTTTGGCGGGGGGCCGGCGCGCGCAAACAATATGTTCTACCAACCGCAGTTTGCTGCGCTTTCAGCGTTCTCGACCATCGCCCGTTCGAACTACAATGCCTTCCAGTTCAGTTTGAGACAGCGCTTGCGGGACGACATTGCTTTTGACTTTAACTACACGATGTCGCACTCACTGGACAACGCGTCAGGTCTACAGGCCTCGACGAGTTTTGGCCAAGCCTTTATCGTGAATGCGCTTTTCCCCGACCAGAACTATGCCAGCTCTGACTTTGATGTTCGCCATCTCATTAACGCCAACTGGGTGGTGGGACTGCCTGTTGGGCGTGGCAAGAGGTTCCTTTCAGATACCAACCGTGTCGCCGATGCATTTTTGGGCGGCTGGCAGTTAGCTGGAATCTTTCGTTGGAACACTGGGCTTCCGATCCAGACTCCATTCGATTGCTGTGTGTGGGCAACCAACTGGAACGTGCAGTCAAACGGTGTGCGGGTTCAGCCCGTCGAATCGTCGCCGACGAGATCAGGCTCGCCAAATATCTTCAGCGACCCTGAAGCCGTTTACCGGGCTTTCCGTCCAGCGCGTCCAGGTGAGGTAGGCGATCGCAACGTTCTGCGGGCGCCGGGTTATGTCTCGCTGGATGCGGGATTGTATAAGACCTTCAGGTTGCCCTGGGAAGGGCACACGTTACAGTTCCGCTGGGAAGTCTTTAACGTGACGAATACACAGCGGTTTGATGGTCTGACAATCTCTGATCTGAGCTTGGGCCAGGATCCATTCCTGGGTGGCAGTCCAAACTCCGATTTTGGACAGTTCACATCCACGCAGGCGCCGCTCAATGAAAACAAGGCCGGTCGCGTGATGCAGTTTGCCTTGCGTTACCAGTTCTAGTTTTCGTAAGACTCTGCGGGCTGGAGCATATGCTTCAGCCCGCACCTTTTTTGAGCAGGTACAAGCCCGTTTTGCGTCCCCGTCTTTCCACCCCGTAGAACTCTTCGATCAGATAACCGAGCTTGATTGCGTTTGTAAATGCCTCCCGAGTTGCTTTCCTCCATCGCCTGGCCAGGTCTATGTCGTTCACGATCAGAGTGTTTATATCTGAAGGTATCTCGATGGCCGCGATGGTGCCCGAGGGAGCATCGGGCGCGATCTGCGGCTCCTGATGCTCATCTTGTTCGACAAGAATTTGCGCATTATCAAGATCCGGAGAAATACCCGATCTTTGCGTTCCCTCCAACCGAGTCGTGACGCGGTCACTTTCGAGTAGCCAGGTGACCCAGAGCCGGTCCGTGCCTGTTTGATGAAGAAAGCTTGAAGTTGTCCCGTAATAATCGGGGCAATAGCGATCCGAAACGACGCCTAGCTTGGCGAAGTTCAGGTGAGCATTTCTTGACTGGAGCGGGTCAAACGTCCATGTAATCCGATTGAGGCCTCTGGCGAGCGCATACTCACGCTGCGCAAGTTTCAACCTATAGCCCAGGCCGAGCGAACGATATTCCGTTTTTACAGCGAGCATATCCGAGTGCAGGATTGGGTGCCCGGCTTCCATGCCAGGGAAGCCAAAGACAAATCCGATCATCAGTTGTGAATCAAATGCCCCGAGTAGCACTCCACCCACCTCTTTCAAAGGGATCAGCGCCAGCGAGGGAAGCACCTCACGCTCACTGCAACCCCAGGTTTCGACTTGGAGGTCTTCGACGGCCCGCATCTCATCCGTCGCGATTTCTCTAATGATGATGGAGCGAGCTTCGGGAATTGACATGACGGTATTATAGCTTGCGTGGCAACTTTGGCCCGTAGTGGTAATCGCATTTGCTGCAAATGGTCCGTTAAATTAGTACGTTCGAAAAAGAAGAAACCAAAGAGCCCGGATTTTCGTTACAACCGTCAGAAATCAAGATGTCAGATTACTGAGCCGGGAGAATCTTCGATGAAACGATTGATAATAGTGGTTTTGCTGGTTGGAATCGCAGCGATTGCGGGCGTTGTGAGGTCGCATACCAAAGCCGGCGGCTCCTTGTTAGACGTCAAGGTTTTTGACAGTCAGCAATCAACCGGCTCGGCTCGGGATGAAATTCGCAAGAGTTTCGAACTGTCACCCGATGCCCGGGTCGAGGTAAAGGGTATTAATGGCACGGTGAAGGTCGAGACTTCTGAGAGCCAGATCGCCGAGATTCATATTGAACGTAAGGCAAACAGCCCGGAAGCGTTTAGCCAGCGCCAAATAATAATCGAGAACAGTCCGACCAGCCTGACGATTCGTAGTGAGAAAGGAAACACTGGCTTGTTTGGCTGGTTTTCTCGGTCGAATTCCTCGGAGCAGGTTACCTTGCGATTGCCGCGAAAGATATCGTTTATTGCGGGGGGCGTTAACGGGTCAGTTTTGATCGGAGAAGTCGATGGTCCCGTTGACATTCATGGCGTGAATGGCAAGGTTGAGGTGGCCCAGGCCAAAGGCGAAGCGCAGTTCAAGGGCATTAATGGAAACGTAATGGTGGCACTTACTCAGATAGACCACGATCGCGTCAATCTTAAGGGTATCAACGGCAATATTGAACTGCGGCTGAATCAAGGAATCAATGCTAGTCTCGAAGCCAAGGGCATGAATGGCAGGGTAATTTCCGACCTGCCCGATTTCTTCCTTGAAAAGGCCAAGCACGGAAAGTATCGCGCTCAGATTGGCAATGGCGGGAATACCATTTCGGCAAGCGGTATAAATGGAAACATCAGGCTAACGAGAAGCCTGACCGCATCAGTTCCTGTCGAGCAGCTAAAGTCGAAAAGTTAAGATGGAATTACCGTTTGGTGTTTGGCTTGGTCCTGAAAAGAAAAGCTACTAACGAGGAAGAGAGCCATCCACGAAGCCACACGAATGAACACGAAGAACTTCTTTGTGATATTTCGTGGTACTTCGCGGATGGTTCTTGATCATCCGTGCCGCCTCACGATAGCGACGTTTGAGAACTTTGGAGGTTAGGACACTCTCCGAACCGAACCGTTCCGTTGTTCTCACCGCTTCTTACTTTCTCATATAATTTCTATTATTCATGTTCGCTTGGGGTACCTCGAACCTCAACTTGACCAGCGACAGGACTTTCGAAAGAATCGTCAGTTGGCGGGTCCCTGAGTTTGGTGTGTTGATGATAACGCTTTCGCACTATGTCCGATGAGGCAACCGTATGGCTAGATTCGTTGAGATCACAAAAGAGTGGGGTGTAGACAACGAGTCTGTACCCGCAAGAATGCTGATAGCGCACACCGGTTTCAATCTAGTCTTGTTGCGCGACGGAAAGGGCCTGACCCTTCAGCCCGACAGGAAGGGAAGGATCGGAGTTCACGAGATCACCAAAGGCTTTTCGATCTCGAAGGTTAAGAAACTGCTTACGAACTTTAACAGGCCTCGTAATCTGACACCCGAGACGAATGCTACGTGGGACGATCTGTTGACCAAAGCCGTTGACCTTGCAAACGGTGACTCTGCGCGTCCCATCATCGTGACGGGCAATGTTCGAGGCGACGTAATACTCAAAGCTGTCCGGCAGAAACGTGAAGACGCGTCAATAAATATCGCCGTCGTTAGCACAAGGACCATCAAAGTGGCTTTCAACTACGTTGGGTACGTCATCTCACAGCGTTCGCGTCATGAACACACCACCAGAAAGGAGGGAGGGGCCGTCGAGCTGTTGAAGCAACTGAATCGCGTCTTTGCACCGCAGGCGAACATCGTCTTCAAAATGAGCAGACCAGCTCAATGGGTGTGGGTTGAGGGCGACCTCAACAAGATTGTTACTTTAGCCGACCTGCCAAAGTTTAAAGATAAAGGCGACCCGGCAGCTAACTGGAATGTCTTCTTTGTCGGCGAAGCCGAGACAAAGATTGTTGCGGGGCGAAAAGGCCCGGCTGATCACGATGCTGCCTTTACAGTTCCCGGCATTTCGGTTGTTGAAGACGTCGGAGGAAAGGACACTGTGGTTCACGAGGCAGGACACTTTGCGGGCTCCACAAAAGACCTGGTTTTTGGCGGCCATGATGCGAGTGAAGGCCATCCGAACTGGCTTACCTTTTCTCCCTGGACACTTCGCACCGGCAGCAAACTACATTGGCGTTATGCAATCGAGTTCAATGCACGTGCGAAGTGAAATGTCGACAGCCTTCTGCTAAATTCAAAGCAAAATGAAACGGCAGATTCTCATCTACGGTCTCCTTGGCGGAGTGCTGATTGTGCTGCTGAAGCTGATTGAGTACCACTTCCTCGTCAAGGAGCATTCAGTTGAGATCTATGGAGCCTTGATCGCTATAGTCTTTGCCGGCCTTGGCATCTGGCTTGGGTTGGCTCTTACCCGAAAGAAAGAAGTAGTAGTAGTTCACGAGGTGCCCGTCTCGATCGAGAAGCCGTTTAACATAAACAATGAGAAGCTCGGTGAACTGAGGGTTACAAAGCGGGAACTCGAAATTCTCGGGTTGATTGCTAAAGGGTTGAGTAATCGGGAGATTGCCGAAAAGCTCTTCGTGAGTGAAAACACCGTCAAGACTCATTCGAGCCGCCTCTTCGACAAGCTGAATGTAAAGCGGAGAACCCAGGCTATACAGACTGGAAAAGATCTGGGTCTGATTCCCTAGTCGTCAGCCTACCTTTGACTGCCAAACGGCTAATACTAAAGTGTGATTTTTTGCCTTGAACACAAAAACCATCCGAAAGTATGACGACAGAGCCTGACTCAAGAGATAGTGTCGCCGGCGTTTTAACGACATCTTCGAGTTGGGAGAACCCTCCATGAAAAAAACAGTTCTGACCTTTGGCATCATTTCAGGAGCCATTTCATCACTGATGATGCTGGGCACGGCGCCTTTCTTCGATCAAATCGGCTTTGATAAGGGTGTCATAGTTGGCTACACGGCCATCGTCCTGTCCTTTCTGCTCGTGTTCTTTGGCATCTACTCCTATCGAGAGAATGTTGGCGGCGGAAGCATTACGTTCGGCAGGGCCTTTAAAGTAGGGATTCTGATTACGCTCATCTCCTGCGCCTTCTATGTGGTCACCTGGCAAATAGTCTATTTCAATTTCCTGCCTGACTTCGCTGACAAGTTTGTGAGTCATCAGGTTGAACAGTTACGCGCATCTGGCGCCAGCCAGGAGGCAGTTGAGGCAAAGATTCAGGAGATGAACTATTTCAGAGAGCTCTACAATAACCCATTGTTCAATGCCGCTATTACTTTCACGGAGCCTTTTCCGATCGGTTTGCTCATTACGTTGCTCTCCGCGGCTATTTTGCGAAAGAAAGAAGCCGCTCGTCCGGCGGCTGAACTGCTAACTCAGGAGGGTCGAGGTCTTGGACTTGAATAGATGGCGAGCCGGCACTAGACTTCCGCCGAAAAACGGCCTGCTGTTTGGACTCTTCAGAAGCGGACGCAGCCCCGAAAACATGGGACTTCCCTGGACTTTCGGTTTGTAATCTGGGAGGAGGGTTAACAAAAATGAAAAGAGACGCACCCTCTCTCGTTCTTTTCTTAATATTGTTGCTTACAGGAGGTCCGATTCTTGGTCAAGGTGGTGCATCCCCTGGCCCAAAGAAGGCCAGGACGCCCGAAGACTACACAACGCGGACCCTGAAAGATCTCGATGCTATCAAGGCTGAGTCTGACCTTGGAGACAAACAAGAACGGCTTATCGTAAACGCTGCGATTCTTCCTTCCCGCGTCAGACTGGTCTATGGCGGCGGAACACGCGAGCTACCCTGGATAAAAAAAGAGGTCATCCGGCAGTGGGCGCGGCTTTATGCCGGAAACCAGGAGCACTACACCAAACCATACGAAACCGAACTGCTTTTTGAAGAGGCTGGTGTCCATCACTGGATTGCCGTGCCGGAGCGGTCACTTCCGCAATTAAAAGAGAAGCTAAAGAAAGGCGACGAGGTAGAACTGTTTTTGATTCGACTTGGAAAAGCTCAAAACGGAACGGAGTGGGAGCCTGTCCTGCTGGTGGAAGACTTCGCCTTGCCGGTTGTCAGTCGAGTTCGATCGAGGCGTGCTAAGGACTTGGCCAGAGAAGATGATCGCTTGTGAGTTATTTGAAACGCGGCAAGCCTTTCTTCAACTCGCGCCTGGCCAGGATACGTTGCGTTCGAATAATTTCGTTATCCGGCTCTTGGGTCTATCAAGGCCTTAATCACTTTACCGGATGAGACGGCAGCCAGAGCGTCATTAGCCTCGCCAAGCTTAAACCGGTCAATATGCAAAGCAGACCAGGGCAATGACCGTTCGCGATTGGACACGATCTGTGCTGCCCGGTAGAAGTGTGAGAAATCCGATCCCCAACAGCCACGCACGTCTAGGTGTTTCTTGTTAAGGTCCAGGTGAGGATTGAAGGCGGCCTCATCCGGCATCGGTCCATGGTCGGTGTACTGGCCCACGATAACTACTCGCCCGGCGTCGCGAGTGAAGCGCATAGCCTGAACCACGGCAACCGGTGCGCCAGTGGCCTCGATCGTCACATCGGCCCCGCGCCCATCAGTCTGCGCCAGCACCCAATCCAGCCTTTCAGCTTCGTCGTTTGACTCGATGTTGAGTACTGCCACGGCGCCGGCTTGCAACGCGCTCTGCAAACGGACTTCGGGAGCGCCAATACACAATACCCGCAACGCGCCTCGCATTAGCGAAAGGATGATTGCGTTAATCCCAACCGGTCCCGACCCAAGTATTAGAACCGTGTCGCCGAACGCAAGGTCGCCGCGCTCGATAGCGTGCAGAGCGGTCGGCAGTGCACAACCACCAGCCATGAAGGTCTCGGGTTCGGCATCAACGCGAATGCAACGGGTTCCCGGTTTGAGGTAGACCTGTTCAGCCCACCCCCCACACAGTCCATCCGCCAGCCCATAGGTTATGCCGTACACGCGGCGACTGGGACAGCGAGTGGTCGCTTTTGCAACCAGACAGTACCAGCACGCATTACAAGTTCGATGGACATCGAGGAATGTGACGCGATCGCCTTCACGAAAAGGGGTCCCGTCAATATCACGAATGCTGCCGCGGATCTTCTCCAGCCGGCCTACGGATACGTGGCCGGGGATGAGCGGATATGGCACCCCGGCAAGTCGCCCCTGCTGTAGAAAAATATCTGTACCGCAGACTTCGGACAGTTCGACGTTAAAAAGTGCTGAGTCAGGCTCCAATTCCGGCGCCGGCACCTCGCGAAGTTCGACCGCGGCGCCGGGTTCAGGAATGATTGCAACTAGAGGCATCGGTAGTGGTGGATGTCAATCCTGCCAGAAGATAGCGTTCAAAGCTATCATGTGCAAACCGGCCGGCGGACAAATTTTCCGGGGAGCTTACTTGTATATCGCGGCGGGTCAATGATAGGCTGCGCATCCCACAATCAGGAGGTAAGAAACATGTTGAGGATGACAGTCGCTATACTGTTAGCCTTCTCTGTTGCTTCGTTAAACGTTGTGCAGTCTGGTGGGTCAACGGCTGGTTCAGTGAGTGCGCGCCAGGGACCCTATACTCCTGAGCGAGGTTCTCAGGAACGGAAGGCGATCCTGGATGCGCTTCGCATTCCAGTTGAGAAAGAATTGAAGGCGTCGGTCATATTCAAGATCGATCACTTCAAAGTGCAGGGCAATTGGGCTTTTCTGACCGGCGCACCCCAACGACCGAATGGGTCAGCCCTTAACTATCGTGGGACCATTTATCAGGAGGCCGTTGATGCAGGCGCCTTCGACGACGGCATCGTTGCGTTATTGCGGAAGGTTAATGGGAAGTGGCGTGTCGTTCAGTACGTGATTGGCGCCACTGATGTGACTTACGTTGATTGGGACAAGGAATACAAGGCGCCAAAGGGGATCTTTAACGTCCGATAGGGTCCTCGCCGACCTAGCACACAAAGGAGACGAGCTGATTGCCTCAGAGCCGTCATCGAAAAATCGCAAAAGCCAAAAAGAGGCCAAAAGCTCTTTATCCAACTTCGACCGCTCCGCGAGGTAAGAGCCGAAACGTGCGCCTTGTGGCGATGGGCCTGGTCGCTTTCCTCACTTTAGCCGCTATAGCCTACGTAATCACCCATAGGGGCAGCGGTACTGCTGATGAAGACCTCGTCACCACAGCTTCCGGACTCAAGTATGTCGACCTCGTGGAGGGAACCGGTACGAGTCCGCTTCCCGGGCAAGTATTATCGGTCAACTACGTCGGGACTCTGGAGAATGGGACCGAATTTGACAGTTCTTACAAGGCTGGCCGACCCCTCGAGTTCAAGATCGGCACGGGCAGTGTGATTGCCGGTTGGGATGAAGGCCTGATGACAATGAAGGTTGGCGGGAAACGAAAGCTGATCATTCCTCCAAATCTCGGATATGGTAGCCGGGAATCCCCAAACATCCCGGCAAATTCTACTCTGGTGTTCGAGGTTGAGTTGGTGGGAGTAAGATAGAGCTAACACCTTGCTCCGAAAGGCTTTTCTCCCGTCAAAAGCCCCTGCGGAATCGACAGCGCACCTTTTGGGTTCAGAATAGCGTATACTACCCCGCAGTTCATGTCCCCGTTTCAGTTCCTCTCCTACAATCAAATAACGGAGGTAAATCAATGGGTAGACAAATACTGAAGACTCGATATTTCACATTGGTAGTATTGCTTGTTCTTGCGATGGCCGGCACAGCTCTTGGGCAAGGCAGCAGTGGCGGCGCTGGGGGACGTGGTGCTGGTGGCCCTCCCACGGGTGTTGGTGGTCCTCCCGCAGGTGTGCGAGGTGGCCCTCCCGCTGGAGTTGGTGTCGATCGAGGGCTTGGAACGGCCTCGGAGCGGTCTGGCGGACGTTCGGATCGGGGATTAGGGACTGCCTCCGAGAACTCGCGCGGCCGTTCCGACGAAGGACTCGAGCGCGCTCGCGAGGCCAACCTCGAGAGGGCCGACCAGGAACTGCGCGATCACCCGGGGATCCCGAGGGGACTTCGTTTGACTGCAAATGATCTCAGGGCCGGTTACGAAGCCGCGCTGGCGACAAATCCGAATCTGAAGTTTGGACAGTTCGTGGCTGCAACGCGGCTCGAGCAGAACCTTAGCCGCCGGCACCCCAACATTACACGGACCGCCATACTTTCGGGCCTTGCAAATGGAAGGAGTATCGGCCGTACGCTTCAGGATCTTGGGTTGAGTGAGCACGAAGCCCAAGAAGGCAGGAAGCACGCTGAACGGGAGATCAAAGACAGCAAAAAGAGATAGAGATAAGCCAGGACAAACGTAGCGGGCAATCTGTGTGGTATCAGGTTGCCCGCGTTTTTTTGGTCGAAGTTCAGGGCCGGTACAGCGCCGCAGTGACAATGCCCAGAAGGACCTTGTCGAGCCCCTCGTAAACGACCTGCTTGGCCATTAAGACTGGCGAAATTGGCTGTACTGCATAGTCGATAAAGAACGTGGGGATAACGAAGGCGAGCCACAATGCGATGCCAAATCTCACGCCCTGGCCCAGCCACGGCCGGTTTTCTACGCCTCTGGCATAAATCCATACCACGCCTATCGCAAAAGCCAGATATGCGAGGATTATCCAGATCATCTTTTGCTCGCCCTCTGGTCGATAGAGATGGGAAACAAGCATATAATCCGCTCGCAACCAGATCGCGTGGATGAAGAAGCCGGTGAGGTTAGCGACGACGAAGACGGCAAGAATAGCCAGCACCAGTCTTTTAATGTTCATGGTGTCTCCCGATCTACCTAAGAATATGGAATGCTTATCTAGAAGTGGCCGCATTCTAGCGCAGTTCACTTGAACCTACTAGCCTTTTCCCAGACGTATTTTATGTTGGTTAGGGTGAACATGAGTGGAGTGAAGATCGTATTCTGAGAGGCCGGAGGTAGAGGCATGAATCTCATTGGAACACTTGCGATCGCTATGGGCGCCGGCTGGGTGTCGGGCATCAATCTTTACGCTGCCGTTGCCACGCTGGGTCTGCTGGGCCGATTCGCCAACCTTGAGTTGCCGGGCGAATTGGATGTCTTGACCAGTTGGTGGATCATAGGTTTTGCCGCGACGCTGTATTTGATCGAATTCTTTGCCGACAAGATACCCTACCTCGACAGCACTTGGGATGCGATTCATACCTTTATCCGTATACCTGCGGGGGCTGTTTTGGCCGCGACGGCGTTTGGAGATTTTGACCGCAGCGTCCAGGTTGTTGCGCTTTTGCTTGGTGGGGGACTGGCGTTAAGCGCTCATGGGACCAAAGCTACTGCCCGAGCCGCAGTTAACCTGAGCCCTGAGCCAGTCTCAAATGTGGTGGTCAGCGTCGCTGAAGATATTCTGGCCGTAGGAGCGATTCTGTTGTCTATTTTTCTGCCGGTGGTGCTGATTGGGTTGGTGCTCTTTTTCGTGATTGTTTCGATCCTCGTCGTACCGAGAATGATTAACTTGTTACTCGGAACGGCAAGACGCGTGCGCCGGGCCTTTGGTTAGGAGAGGCTAGACGAGTCGTGGAGTTCAACTTCAACTAGGCCTCGTAACCCAATTGAACGTCTGAGTTTGAAACCTCCCAGATTGTTCGACCTGACCTGCCGCGCTGTCGCACCCTGGAGCACACTGGACCACACAAAGACTACCAACGGCAGTTGGTGGATTCTTCGACCTAACCTACACACGCCAGCCCCCTGGACTCAACACAAAGACCACCAACGGCAGTTGGTTGGATTGTTCGACGTGACCTACCGCGCTGCGCAAGTGCAGCGTTTAAATCAGTCGGTCGCCCTCAAAAGATACTGAATCCTGGCGGAAGTGGCAGCCCCGGCTCTGGCGATTGTGTTGCGCCGCCTCAGTGATTAACAAGGCGACTTCAATGGCATTTCGTAATCCAATTAACCCATCCGCCAGCTTTGTCGTTCGATAGAACGTTTCGATCTCGTTCCATAGATGGCGCAACTCGCGTATGGCGCGCGAGAGTCGCTCCCCGTTACGCACCAGGCCGACGTAATGCCACATAATATTTTGAATCGTCTGCATATCCCCCTGAATTAGTGCGGGATCAGGCTCGGCAATTAGTCCGCTCTCGTCCCAGGGAGGCACATCGCCAAAACCGGGGCGCGATACGGACGCTGAGCAACTTAGAGTTTCTTCGATCTTCGCTGCGGCTCGCGCCCCCCAAACCAGACCTTCAAGCAACGATGTCGAGGCCAGCCGGTTTGCTCCATGCACTCCTGTGCAACTGAGCTCTCCCACCGCGTAGAGATTTTTGATACTCGATCGGCCCCATTCATTAACCAGCACGCCACCACAAAAATAGTGAGCGGCGGGCACAACAGGAATTGGTTCACGCGTGATGTCGATACCGGCTGCCAGGCACTGGCTATAGATATTGGGAAATCGATTGCTAATCGTGGTGGCGGGGAGCCGAGATGCAATATCCAGCAACACATGCGAATAGCCATGCGTCTCCATTTCATGGTGGATAGCCCGCGCGACCACGTCACGAGGCGCCAGGTCTTTCCACTCGGGCGCGTAATCGGCCATGAAGGCACGGCCGGCCGGGGTCAGCAGAATCCCTCCTTCACCGCGAACTGCTTCGCTGATTAACAGCCCCTCGGCGCCCGGCGCCGCCAAGGCCGTAGGGTGAAATTGAACATACTCCGCGTTAACGATCCGAGCCCCGGCCCGATTGGCCATCGCGAGACCATCACCGCGGGCTCCGATTGGGTTGGTTGTGTTGCGATAGATTCGGCCGAGACCGCCTGTAGCCAGTACCGTCGCTGCCGCAAGGTAGCGATGGACCGTGCGTTGCTGTCGATTGAACATGTAGGCGCCGTGACACGCGATCGGCCGGTAATTATCCAGTGGGTCGCGAGAGTGATGGGGAAAAGTGATTAGGTCGACGCCGGTAGCCTCTGTTTCGATTGTCACATTCGGGCAATTACGCAGGGCCGCAATCAATCCCTCCATCAATGCCCGCCCGGTCCCATCACCAACGTGAAGAATGCGGCGCCGTGAGTGGGCAGCTTCTTTGCCCCATAGTGGTTGACCATCGGCATCGGCATCGAACTTAACTGCAGCGGTGCCTTCAAGAATTTCACTCAGTAGTTGGGGCCCTTCTTCGGCCAGAATGCGAGCCGCTGTAGGCGAACTTACCCCGGCGCCGGCGGTAAGGATGTCGTTGAGAAGAATCTCAGGGTCATCATCCAGACCTTTGCCGATGATTCCGCCCTGGGCGTAGAGAGTATTTGATTCGTGGGGATCGGCGGCGCGGGTGATGATGGCTATGCGGCGCTGCGGATTGCGTGCCAGTCGAAGCGCCGTGGTGGCCCCTGCAATGCCGCAGCCGATAATCAGAACTTCTGTTTCTGCCAACGGGACCGTCCAGGCTATCTGAATTACCCTACAGCGATCATTCGTTCTACGGCGCGCGCTGCTCTGACGCGGATGTCTTCAGGTATCTCAATGACATACTGGGTTTTTTGCAGCGATGCGAGTGTATCTTCGAGCGTGATCTGATTCATATGTGGGCAGCGAACACTACAGAGTCGCAGCATCTCCTTGTCTGGATTAGCAGCAGCAACGTTCTCACCCATAGCGCATTCGGTGAGTAGCAGATAACGCGGCGCTTCCGTCTGCTCGACATATCTGATCATGGCGTTTGTGCTTCCCGAGTAATCTGAAGCAGCCACAACTTCGGGACTGCACTCCGGATGGGCCAGAATCACAACATCTGGGAATTGCTTCCTGACGTTCTCGATATCTTCCACCGTAAACTTGTCGTGTACCTCACAGCGGCCGGGCCAGCCTACCATTTCGTAGTGCAACTCACCCTCGCTCCCCTTACGTGGATCCATTGTTGGAAAGATTATCCGCCGTCCCGTCTCGCGAGCAACATTCTTTGCCAGGTATTCGTCAGGGATGAAGATTACCGTGTCGGTTCCAAGAGATTCGACCACGGCCACAGCATTCGACGATGTGCAGCAGATATCCGACTCCGCCTTTACATCGGCATAGGTATTGACATAGGTCACCACCGGAACTCCTGGGAAGCGCCGCTTCAACTCGCGTACGTCTTCGCCTGTGATGCTTGCAGCCAGCGAGCACCCGGCTTTTTCCGAAGGTAGCAAAACGGTCTTCGTAGGGTTCAGAAGCTTCGCTGTCTCAGCCATAAACCTTACACCACAAAAGACGATGATGTCTTTGTCGGTACTGGCTGCCCTTCTGGCGAGATCAAGCGAGTCGCCGACAAAATCAGGAATCGAGTAAAAAAGCGCCGGCTCCATGTAGTTGTGGCCGAGAATGACAGCGTTCCGTTCCAGCTTTAAACGATTAACCTCTGCTGCCAATTCCGCCTTCAGACGTAGTTCGAAGTCGGGAACAACATCGGCCAGAAGCCCATGCAGTAGTTCATACATCCGTTCGGGGGACGTTTCGGTAGCTGTATCAAGTACTTTCATATCTCTTTAGTATGTCTCTGCCCGATCATTTTCCGGGACTATTAGTCCCTCAGGCACTCCAGTTCAAGCTAACATCAAATACTTTGGCTGAATGTGTTAGAGCGCCTATTGAGATATAGTCTACGCCTGTTTCGGCAATTTCCCTGACGTTCTCGAGCGTTACGTTGCCGGATGCCTCGAGCCGAGCCCGACCTGCCACCATCGTGACCGCACGTTGCAGATCCTGAATAGACATGTTGTCCAGCAGGATACGCTCGACCTTCAGATCAAGAGCTTCGCTTACATCTGCCACCGTGCGGGCCTCGACTTCAATCTCAAGGACAATACCCCTTGAGCGTACACGGTTTATGGCTTCGGTAATCGAGCCGGCGTAGTCGATATGATTGTCCTTTATCAGAACCATATCAAACAGCCCTATCCGATGGTTCTCGCCACCTCCCCGCCTGACAGCAAGTTTATCGAGCAATCTCAGCCCGGGCGCCGTCTTACGCGTATCAAGTATTCGGGCCCGAGTACCGGCAACCGCTAGAACAAACTGGCGGGTCAGGGTGGCGATCCCCGACATGCGTCCAAGAAAGTTGAGCGCGGTACGCTCCCCGGTCAGCAAGCCACGCGCCGGGCCCGAGACAGTAGCCAGCAAACGACCATTGTCGACCTCAATACCTTCTTCCAGCTCGCTAGACAGCAATATTGCAGGATTCAGAAGGAGGAAAACTTCGCGGGCGATATCGAGGCCGGCGATTGTCCCCCTTTGCTTCGCCACAATCTGGCCCTGAATCAACGCCCCGGCTGCAACGATGCTATTAGTTGTAACGTCGCCGCTCCCGATGTCTTCTGCCAGGGCTTTCTTAAGACAATCTCGTATGGATTCTGTCAGCGGCGAGCCAGACGTTGGTTCGGGATTCATAGTCTCAGAACAGTTCTTAAGATCAGCGCAAAGATAAGTCTTAAGGGCCGCGGGCGCAACCGGACACAACCACCGCATTGTATTGTTGGCCTTCCGGAGTTAATCTGCCTTGCAACCCTACCGGCACCTTGAGGAGAAAAGCGATGAGCGCAAACAAGTTGACCATCACCGATAATCGGACCGGGAAGCAGTACGAGCTTCCGATTGAGGACGGGACGATCAAAGCAATGGATCTTCGCCAGATTAAAACTGCCGATGATGATTTTGGATTGATGACCTACGATCCTGCTTTCATGAATACGGCCTCGTGCAAGAGCCAGATTACTTTCATCGATGGTGACAAAGGAATTCTTGAGTACCGTGGGTATCCAATCGAACAACTCGCAGAGAAGAGCACTTATCTCGAAGTCGCGTATCTCCTGCTTCATGGTGAGTTGCCCGATGAGAAACAGCTAATCGAGTGGACCAGCAACATTACGCATCACACATTCATCAACGAGAACATCAAGAAGGTGATCGACGGTTTTCACTATAACGCGCATCCGATGGGGATGTTCGTCGCAGCGCTGGGCGCCCTCTCGACATTTTATCCCGACGCCAAAGAGATCTTCAGTGAAGAGCTGCGCAGCAAGCAGATCTACCGCTTGATTGCGAAGGTGCCGACAATTGCCGCCTTTGCTTTCCGCCATCGAATCGGGATGCGCTACGCCTACCCCAATAACGACCTCAATTATGAAGGCAATTTCCTCAATATGATGTTCAAGACGACGGAGATGAAGTACGAGCCCAACCCCGTGCTCGAGCGGGCGTTAAATGTACTCTTCATTCTCCATGCCGATCACGAACAGAACTGTAGCACCAATGCCATGCGCAGTATTGGCAGCGCTCAAACGGATCCTTTCTCGTCGTTAGCAGGGGCGGCAGCGGCTCTTTATGGACCATTGCATGGGGGTGCTAATGAGATGGTGCTGCGGATGCTCAATGAAATCGGCTCGGCTGCGAACGTGCCCGACTACATCAAGCGGGTAAAGGCCGGCGAGTTTCGATTAATGGGATTCGGGCATCGGGTGTACAAGAACTACGACCCGCGCGCGCAGATCATCAAGCAGGTGGCCTATGAGGTTTTTGAGGTGACAGGCAAAGACCCGCTGCTGGACATAGCGCTGGAGCTGGAGCGCATTGCCCTTGAAGATGATTATTTTGTGAAGCGGAAGCTATATCCGAATGTAGATTTCTACTCAGGGATAATTTATCAGGCGATGCGGTTTCCGGTGGACATGTTTCCGGTGTTATTTGCTATCCCGCGAACTTCCGGATGGCTGGCGCAATGGGTTGAGATGTTGATGGATCCGGAACAGAAGATTGCACGTCCGCGGCAGATTTATTTAGGTAGCCGCCTTCGAGATTATGTCCCACTAGACCAGCGCAAGAACACAGATTAGCGCCCGGGACGTTTCTTTGGCCCACAGGCTTTAGTCTGGTTTCCGTTTCTGCCTAAACCAAATCCACCCCGAGGCGAGCCAGACACCACATGCTTCAGCGTCGTGGAATTTCAATTTCTGCCTAAACGAAGTCCACCCCCGGAGTCGAGCCAGACACTACACGCTTCAGCGTCGTGGAGTTTCAATTCGCGCGCCTGGTAAGCAAGATGCAGTGGTGTTGAGTCTCGTTTCTGTTAGGCAGAAATTGAAGGACCACGAGGCTAAAGCTTGTGGTGTCAAGCAAGTTAATTGGGTCGATGATGGTTAGGCCGAAATTGAAGGACCACGAGGCTAAAGCCTGTGGTGGCGTGCGCGGTTCTGGAAAAGATTCGTCAGGCAGAAATGAAAGTCAGTCCCCAATCCAGTACACGCCCGTCACGAAGTTCCGGCGATAAGTCAGAGCGTCAGCTAAGCATTTTTGCGGCAATCTCCTTCACCAACTTCGCGCATACGGTGCCGGTGATGTGCAGTGGATCGGTGCGTGGGTTGAACTCGACAACATCGGCCCCGACCACCTGGGCCCGCAAATTGTTGATAAGATCGATTGCCTGGCGAGTGCTTAATCCTCCGGGTTCACGGTGCGAAACACCCGGAGCGAAGGCCGGATCGAGGGCATCAACGTCAAAAGAGATATATAGCGGCGAATCAAACTCTAACCTGATATCGTCACGCCAGTTGCGCATCTCGATCATTTCAACATTAAACCGCTTTGCCTGCTCTCTCTGGTGGGCATTTAGCGACCGAACGCCAACCTGTACCAAGCGGTCCACGAGCCCGTCCTCCATGATGCGGGCAAACGGCGACGCATGCGAGTAGCGGTTCTTTTGAAACTCGTCATAAAGGTCAGGGTGAGCATCGAACTGGAGCAAGCTCAGCTTGGGAAACCTCTTTTTGAAAGCCTTGACGATGGGGTAGGTAATTGAGTGATCGCCTCCCAGCGAGATAGGGGCCAGGCCATCATCCAACAGAGTCAGCATTGAATCCTGAACCAATGAGAGCATTTCCGTCCCCGGTACAGGCTCAACGTCGCCGGCGTCAAAGAAGAGCGATTCCTTTCCGAGGTCCACTCCCGACTCGCTCCAGAGACTTGAAGCATCTGAACGCAAGGCTGCCCTGATCTGCGGCGGCGCATCGGCTGCACCTTTCATGAATGATGAATTTTCGTCGTATCGAAATCCGATCAGTGCTAATCGGGCTCGATCGTTTTGAACGGAATCAACTTGACTCATTGTGAACCTCCCCTGGCGTTCGACATACATTGCTCAAAATGTAGCGCGTCACGTATTCTACGTCCCGACCTGTGATAGTGGAAACATAATCTCGGAAGCCTGTGGCTTCTTTCTCATTCAGGTTTCGGCGCCAACCTCGTAGCGAGCGTGCTCAAATTCCGTTCATCTTGAGGGTTAAAACATTATGCGTATGAAGAGCCTCACTATTCTTGGATTATCAATTTTTCTTCTAGCGTCTATATCAAGTTACGCCCAGGAAATAAGCGTGTCGCAACGAGAGTCCCTTTGGGCAGGACTCAAGTTGCCCAGCCCGCCCTTTGTGCGTCGCACCAATGTACGGCGCTCAAAATCGACTCGGAAGATGGAGATGGTTATTATCATCGGGCGTGTGCGCTCGCGCGATTGAGGCGTTCTCAAGAAGCTTTAAAGGCGCTTGAGAAGGCAATTGAGCTCGGATCTTTTCTGTTATTCGATTTTGAGGAAGAGAAAGATTTGCAATCCCTCTCGGAAAATCCCCGGTTCAAGAGACTTGTCGAGGAATTTAACAAAGAGCAATAAGCAGTGACCACCGAGAACAAGCCATCCCCGCTGCGGATAGTTGCCGCTTGCGATCAAGACGTTCCCTTAATCTTCCAGTTTTTAGGTGACCTTGCTGAATACGAACGGCTTACAGAGTACTGCGTAACCACCGAGGAGCAGATTCGACAAGCCTTCTTTGGCCCGCAGCCTGCCGCATATGCTGTTTTTGCGTATGAGGGTTCGAACCCGGTTGGCCTTGCTGTCTTTTTCTACACGTATTCGACTTTTGCGGGTTGCCGTGGCCTCTATCTAGAGGATCTCTACGTAAAGCCGGAAGCACGAGGAAAAGGGGTCGCCCGAGAGTTGCTTACCTATCTGGCACGATTGGCGATGGACCACGGGTGTAATCGTATGGAGTGGGCCGTGCTCGATTGGAACGCGACCGCTATCCGTTTCTACCAGAAACTTGGAGCTCGGCCAATTGAGGGTTGGACCGTCTATCGTCTGGGCAAAGAAGGCCTGGATAAGTTGGCAGGTAAGATCCAATAAACAACATACATTGTTGAACATTACGATCCTGGTTTTCCTTTTTCTGCAAAACTGACCCACCGCTTCCTGCAAACACGTCCCAACTAAATTGGAGAGATCTTCACATCGGAAGGACCAGGGCCCTTGGTGTGTTCGTTCCAAAAGTAGGTTGTCCAAGGACTTAGAGGCTTAGGGTAGAACCCTTCTTGAGGAATTTGTTGTTTCCAAAGACGGGCATGCACGTTGCTGAAGGTTTACTCGACTCCCACTTCATTTTGTAAGGTCGATGGCTGGATGGCATTCATGTGGATGCTATGACAGCCTGAGGTGTTTTTACCTAGAAGCTCTCAATTTGTGAAAGACCAGACACCAGCGACTTGCCTTACCGGTGATACGGCATTCGTGCGCCGACTCGACGGCACAATTACTTGCTGGGACGCCAAAGCACAGAAACTGTATGGGTGGGACCGAGACGCAGCGCTTGGGAGAATCTCTCATAGTCTGCTGAGAACAAAGTTCCCTTATGACCTGGACGCTATCAACAAGACGCTTCTAAGTCAGGGTCACTGGGAAGGTAACCTGATACATACGAGGAATGACGGGGCTCGCTTCAAGGTGACAAGCTCCTGGTCTCTGAAGCGTGATGAGTCCGGAACTCCGTTCGAGATCCTGGAGATCAACACTCCCGTCAGGAGGCCGCAGAGCGGAATAATCGCTGAAGTCCAGGCGTGGTTACTGATAAATGGATTACATTGGTTTCCACTCATCGTAATCACAGTGCTTCCTGTTTACGTTACGGCAAACCTTTGGCGAGATATGTGGAACGGTATCAGAGTGCGTGCCTGGGACGGTTCCGGACATTACGTTTTCGGAGAGATTTATAGCAAGACAATCTTCCCTGACACCTTTGGCTGGATCCATGCATTCTTCAACGGGATGCCGTTTCCGAACTTCTATCCGCCACTCCTTCATTGGTGCTCGGCCTTCCTTCACGCCACTGGCCTGTTTTCATTTTTGACCTCGTTCAAGATCATGATTGCCCTGCCGACGCTACTAATCCCGGTTGTCATATGGATCTTGGCGTTGAAGCTTTCAAACCGAGATCGTACGGTCGCCACGGCTGCCGGGCTGGCGGTGCTCCCCTTGTTGGTCCACTGGAGATTTGAGGTGCCCTTTGGAGGGCTGGATTACTTCAATACCTTTCAGGTGGGGCTGTATACGCAACCATTGGGATTCATACTATTCGTACTCTGGCTTGTTGCTTACATGGATGCTGGAAGGTCTCGTTCGCGGTTTGCGCTGGCTTCGGTTCTTCTGGCACTTACAGTTTTAGCGAGCTTCTTTAGTGCTTTCACCGCTTGTTTATTCATTGCAGTGAGCACAGCTTTCAGTGCGGTAAGGTATTTGAAATCGAGGTCAGGAACATCAGAGCACCGCCGTCATCTTCGCCACGTACTATTAGCGCGCCTCTTGTCACCCTTCCTCGCGCTCGGTCTGACGCTATTTTGGGTGGTGCCGATGCTTAGCGCCCTAGATTACTTTTCTTCTTATCCAATCGGCTGGTTCGTGGTGCCGCGACTAATGTGGGCGTGGTACGGGTTGGCGCTCCTTGGAGCCGTACTTTGGGCACGAACTGGATCGGATGAGCTGAGGATCTTTCTTGCAGCCTGTTTACTTCTGGTTCTACTGGTTGTGGGTGGTACCATTGTGTCACCTCGTTGGTTTCCACTCCTGGCGTTTCGCTTCTTGCCCATTCTGAATTTCTTGCTTGCCTTGCCGGTAGGATATCTGGTTGCGATCGTAATCAGCTTATCGCTTGACGCTCTCAACAAAATCCCCAACCCGTACGGCAGGAGGATTGCATCAGGCGGTCGAGCCTATTTATGGACCCATCCTTCCTTACTGTTTGCTGTGGTTGGCGTCATCGGCGTCCTGGCGCTGTCCAGAGTCATTTCGCCGCCCGCTTATGATTTGGCTTTTTACTCCTCAGACGCCCAATCTCTTGGAAGCATCCTGAATTTCACGCAACGCCAACGAAAAGGAAAATACCTGGTTGAGCCCATCCTCTATAAGGTCGGCGCGGACAACATTCCGGATGCGTTCGACAGCCAGGCTCTAAGTCAATTTCTCGGGCTTTTTGGTGGCGAAGCCTTCAGCGGGCTCTATGCCGAGGCTTCTCCCCACCGGGTCTTCTTTTCGACTCAATCCAAGGCCTTCTCACCGAACCTGAGAAGCGACCCCGGAATGAAGTCCGCGTTGACTGAAAACAAGATGTTCTTCGAGCAATCCCTCTCCAAACATGTCGAACGTGTCCAATTGTTGGGAGTTCGCTATCTTGTGATCCACTCCGTTCAGATGAAGGAGCAACTCGCTCAAACTGAGGGGGTTGGCGCCCGGCATGATTTTGGTCCCTGGAGCGTGTTCGAGTTGGAACTTGAACCCGCCCCGGTAGCCCGCCCGCTGCCCTACCTGCCTGCCCTGGTGGTTAGCAATTTTTCATTTAAGCAAAGGCATGCTGCTCAATATGACTTCGTTCGACTAGCCGAGGAGCAGTTTGCTGCCGGATGGTTTGATGTTCTTTTGACACTTGGGCCGGAGAAGAAGATCGACCGCCTTCAACGCCTTGACCAATTTGGCGCATTAATTCTCGACACTTATGAGTACGTTGACGAGAATAACGCGTTTGTGCTTTTGCACGATTTTGCGCAACGGCGGCCGCTGATTCTGTTGGAGAGTGACTCACAATTGTTTAGGCGGATTCAGGGTGCCCTGGACCAATTTCCCGGAGCGCACATAGTAGCTCGCAAGTCAGATGAGGGAACGCCGCGTACAGAGCCACTAGCATTGGCTAATGGTCCTGCTTCTCTGGCTATTCGCGAAAACTGGTACGAAATCCAGTCCATCCTCGATGCGGAGAAGGTGCCGGTGCCAAACGCTTCATCGATCAACTTTGATGTCGAACTCACTCAGGAGAGTATTCGCATGAAGCCGCGCGAACCTCTTTCGCAGGAGGGTGTACCCGTGCTTATCAATGTTACGTACCACCCAAACTGGCGGGGCACGGATGGCATGCAGGAGATCTACCCAGCCACTCCTTTCCTTATGATGACGTTTGTGAACGAGTCAATCACTCTGGTTTATGCGCGTCGCGCCCATGAGAGATTCGCACTGGCTGTCTCCGGGCTGACTTTAATAGGTCTGGTGGGTTTTGTGGCTTTGACTTACCGGCAGAGACTGAGGCAGTCTCGTCTGAAGCGGGCACCATTCGGGACGCCAAGCCCTACTCAACCCCGGGAAACGTTCTAGAGACGGATAAAGTTGAGGAAGTTGGTGCACCCGGCAGGGCTCGAACCTGCGACCTTTTGATTCGAAGTCAAACGCTCTATCCAACTGAGCTACGGGTGCAACGAAGCATTTAGATGGTAAATGGTAAATCGCGAATGGTAAATGGTAAATGGTGAATGGTGAATGGTGAATGGTGAATCCGTGATGTAGCTTCACCATTTACGATTCACTATTTACCATTTACCATTTACCATCCTCCGCCTTTACGGTCCCCCCTCTCCTTTCTCGCCGTGACTGGCACGCAACGCTGCTCGAAAATCTTTCGTGCCCCGGCAAACTGGTCCGTCGCTTGCCCGGTTTGGATCGGGGAATCCGAGGGACCCTGGTTGGCCCTCAGTCGTGGGAGAACTGTTTTGCCGCCACATCCAGTCGCAATAAAAAGGGATACGGCGCCAATCAGGGGAGGCGCAAAGAGTTCAGGTCTTTAATTCCAAAATGCCATTCTCTTTAGAGCTAGTGAATGGTAAATGGTAATTGAAGAATCGTAAATACCTCAGCCAGATCTAACCTCTTCTTCTCTATTTCAGGATGGCTCTGGCTTAAGTCGGACCTTTCGTAACAGCAATCATCGCGATTCGTTGACTGCCAAGTTGCAATCCCTTCTGAACGCGGGCAGAATAAACTCGCATCCAGCACACGGTATTTCTCGCCAAAGTTAATGGCTCCAGAGGTGAACTTGCATGACTACTGAGAAGGAGAATAACAGTGTAATACGCGGCTCGCTACGGCTCGCCACAAATTCTGTTGAAGCGACCGAGCCGAAAGCAACCTTGCCCCGCCAGTTTGTTAACTTCACCTTTTATCGTGCCAGGCCTGAGTGGCGCATCCTCGACGACGGCGGCAAGCAGCGTTGTAAGCAGGAGTTCGTGCGCACGTTTGATGAATATTGCAGGCAGTTGTTGATTCACACCTATTCGACAATTGGTTTGCGCACCAATGTCGATTTTATGGTCTGGAGAATTGGCTATGAACTAGACTCAATGCAAGCGATGACCGCGTCACTGAATAAGACAGAGATGGCCAAATACATCGAGCCAACACAATCTTTTCTCTCAATGACTAAGCGCTCGATGTACATCGATAAGGACAATCCCGAGCACGTGGAAGATCGCCTGCACATTATTCCCGGCAAATCAGATTATCTTTTTGTTTACCCGTTTGTGAAAACCCGGGAATGGTATACCCGAAGCGCCGAGCAGCGGCAGGAGATGATGGACGAACACATCCGGATTGGCACGAAGTATCGGTCGGTAAAACTCCACACGACTTATTCATTCGGTCTTGACGATCAGGAGTTTGTGGTGGCTTTTGAGACCGATAACCCGGCAGACTTTCTCGACCTGGTCCAGGAGCTACGCGAGACGAAGGCTAGTTCCTATACGCTGCGGGACACACCGATGTTTACCTGTCGCCAAAGGACGTTGACGGAATGTCTGGATGCTCTTGGTTAAGTCGGACGCGGGGACACGGTGACGCAGAGAGACTTTGGGACGGGGGGATGGGGAGACGGGGGGACGGGGCGATGGGCGTTGTACCAGGGAATGCTTCAGCTCTAAGAATAGAAGTAAATGGAAAAGGGGTGCAATAGGTTGAACAGCCGTAATTAGATCGGGCTAAACTTACCTGACGAAGGAGCCTCACATCCTTATGACACACATATCAAGCTACAAGCAGTTGCGTGTGTATCAAGCGGCAATTGATGCTGCCATGCGCATTTTCGAACTAACAAAACATTTCCCCGCAGAGGAAAAGTTTTCACTCCCAGATCAGATTCGGCGCTCTTCACGTTCCGTGTGTTCGAACATAGGAGAGGCCAGGCGCAAGCGCAGATATGCCGCCCATTTCGTAAGTAAGCTTAGCGATTCTGAAGGAGAGGCTGAGGAAACCAGGGTGTGGCTAGAGATCTCCAAGCGGTGCGGCTATCTCTCAGAAGTTGATGCGTGCAATCTTGATAGAGAGTATGACCGAATTCTCGGGCAGCTAGTACGAATGATCGAGAAACCTCAGCAGTGGCAAGTAGGCGTCCGTAAGTTCCGCTAGCCACTCAACGAAGTAAACTGATGATAACAACACTTCGGGCAGGTGTTCGATTACTGGTGTGCGTGGTCGGGGCGGGGGCTTTGCTGTGCGGTATTATCACGTTCAGCCCGGCTCAGCCCCCCGTCCCCCCGTCTCCCCGTCCCCCCGTCTTCCCATCCGTCGCCAAAACCCCATCCGCGCACGAGTACCTCTGGCTTGAAGCCGAAAACATGCGTGGGCTGGCTACTAACCCGCGGGGCGAGCCCGTAATCAATTCTTCATGGCTCAATCCTCCCAAAGCTAAAGCACCGGGTTGGGGCATTAACGGACCAGGAGTCTCCGCTGAATGGACCCAGGGAGGTGAAAGCGAATGGAACTCGATTGCCGCCAGTGCTGATGAGACTAAGGCCACTGTCTATCAGGATATTGAGGTACCCCGTACCGGCAATTACAACGTCGCGGTGCGTTATGCCGATTGGGCCCATAAAACCGAGAACTTTGTCGTTCGGATCGTTCAGAATGGAGAGGAGGTTTTTCGGTATGAGTTTGGCCCGCATGACATCGTCAGTCCGCACGATGAAGTGAGCATGTATTGGGGTTGGGCCTTTACGTGGGATCAGGCGAAAGCGAGTCTGAAAAAAGGGCCGGCCAGGGTCACTCTCGAGATTGAAAAAGCGGCAAATGCCAGGCGCCATGTGGATTGTCTACTAATTACGAACGATCTCAACTATGTACCCAGCGGCCGATCAAAACCTGATTTTGCTGCCATGAGGTATCTGCGAGAGTGGTCCACCGCAGGTACCCAACTGTCACCATTGACATCCCCTGCGTTCACGGATGTTCCGAGTGCATGGAAACGCCCTCGAGTTGCAGGTAGAGACTTTCTGATGCCATGGAACATCGCTAAAGAGTTCTGGACGCTATATGACAAACCTTCTGCCGAACGCCCTCTTTACCCTTTTCACGCTGAGCCAATCGATCAGTTCGTTGCGGCATATAAGGGCACTCGAGACGTTCCGATCTTCGCTTCACAACTGATCGTCCCCGTCATCTATATCAATGATTTGCCTGAATATCTGAAAGAGGGAAGTCCATTTCTTCGTTATCTGCGTGAAACAAAATCACCATTTGCTGTAAAGATCAATTACGGCGCCGCAAATTTTTCACCCGAAGAGGGACCGCCGGCCTGGCAAAAACTCACCGGGGAGTTTCGCGACCAGTTTCTCGGCTGGATCTCAGGTGAAAGCATTGGTTACGTCTGGGATGACTCTGCTAAGCATTTGAAGATCTCAGGGAAGATGACACGTCGAGAGTTGCTCGATGCGCACCGCACCTTCTATACAGACGCGCTCGCGAGAAAATGGAGTTCGAGCTTTCATACAGAGACCGGCCCAATGTGGGACAGACTGATTCCGGCGCAGTCGACCTCGAGCACTTCGTTTGCGCACGCGCTAACTAATTGGGGAGTCAGGCTGCTTGGTATGGAAACGGCCGCTGTTCAGCCAATGTTTGCAATGCGAATCGCCTTCACCCGTGGGGCAGCGAGACAGTTTGGAGGAGCGTTTCTCTACTATCACGCCCCCAACTTCGGAGATACCGCCATAACTTTCACGAAGGCACAGAGCTTTGCCGGTCCTGATAACTTCTTTCATTCCCGTTATGGCGCCACGATGGGCCCATCGTTGTCCTGGTATCGTAAGACTTACTACCTTTATTACATGGCTGGCGCTTCCGCAATCTACCTCGAGCAGGGCTTTGATCAGTTCTTCAAACCGGGTCCCGGCGAGCATCCATTTCAACTCAATCCTTTGGGACGGATCACCGAAGAGTTTGTGAAGTTCGCCGAACGTCATCCTGGACGCGGCTCACCTTATACACCGGTTGCTTTTCTTCTTGATCAAGCGCACGGGTGGGAGATGACCGACTATCCCCATTGGCCGTTTGGCGTTGCGCCGCTTGAACGTCACGATCGGGCGTTGCGGGAACTCTTTGGCGCGGCTTACTACCCGGGCCTTGTGGTGGAAGGTGAACCAGCGACAGCCGATAGGCAGGCATTTGTGTCGAGTGTGTTTGGCGACATCTTTGACATCCTGGTCACTGAGGATACACGCCGGAATGTGATCGACGACTATCAGATAATTATCGCAGGCGGTCGTTTAGATTGGTCTAAAGTCTGGTCTGAAAAGCTCGCCGATTACGTGAAGCGTGGTGGAGTGGCGGTCGTAAATGCCGCGCAGGTGAAAGGCCTTCCAACCGATTTGCTTGGTGTGAAGCCTTTGGGACGAACAGCGGAGGCTGACAGTGCCAACTGTGCTGAGGACGAGTCAAACCGGGGCCTAAGTGGTCAGCTCTTTCGCTACGAACAGATCGAGATGAGAGCGGCGCAGGTCTTAGTGAAAGCGCCTAACGGTGATCCTTTGGTGACAATCAACCGGATCGGCAAAGGTGCGCTGATCTATTGTGCTGTACCGGATCTCCTTGGGCTCGATGAGCGTCTGGTCCCCTTGGCAGCGCACCTGTTTGCCCATCTTTTTTCAAATGCTACTCCGATCACGGTCGACGGTGACGTTGAATACCTGATCAATCGTACGGACCGAGGTTGGGCAGTGACGCTCATCAACAACAACGGCGTTTTCAAGCCGCAACAAGGACTCGCGACGGTGAATCGCTCTGCTATAGTGAATGTAGTGATCACGCTGCCGGGCCAACCGATTGAAAGCGCGCGCGAGTGGATTGAGGAGAAGGCGCTGGAGATCACGTCTCCTGCCGGACAGCAACGGGTAGAAATGAGCATCGCACCCGGAGGAATTGCGATTGTGGAACTTAGAACCCCCTAATTGAGAAGCGGCGGGTAGAAATTATCCCAGTCTAGAGCTTTCACAATTAACTTTTTTCTGATACTCAAACAGGGGAAACGCGCGTTAGTCGGCTTGCAGTTTTGCTGACTAAATGAGAAAACAATTTGTGTATAAACGTCATCTATAGCTCAGTGCTTGGGCAAGGTTTTTCAATGAAACTACTATGCTTGATGCTTATGCTGGTTTTCTTTGCTTTAAGCGCTTCAGCGCAAGCCTTACTCGATCCGTCTGCCAGACCCAATGTGACGGTAATTGAAAAGACATGGCGTATGGAGGTCCGCAACCCTAAGCTCGAGAAAGACCAACTGAAGGCCATGGCGGAGCGCGAAAATGAACGGCATCAGCGGATAGAGAACGAGAGAATAAATCAAAAACTACGGGAGCAGGGTATGCCGACCCATGAACGGCCCCCAGTGCCTAAGCCTGACACAACACCTAGAGTCTCGATTGAGTTTATCTATGAATTGAAGGTCAAAAACACCGGGAAGAAGGGAATCCGCACCCTGACATGGGACTACGTGTTCTTTGAGCCGGGCACGGAACGAGAGGTGGGTCGTCGTCGTTTCTCTAGTAAAGTAGGCATAAGGCCTGGCAAAACGAGGCATTTGGTCATGTACTCGAGGTTTCCTCCAACCGGCACTATCGATGCATCGAAAGACGGTAAGCTAACGCGGGACCTCTATTCGGAGCAAATTGTTATACAGAGCATAGAATATGCCGACGGTTCTGTATGGCAGGCAGCTTCGAACTAGATGGGTCGCTTGGCTGCGAATCCAGACCCTAAGCAAAGCCGATTCACGACACTGGCTTCAGCCGCGCCTGACAACGGCATGCAGCGGACGAGCAATTTACCTCGCCTCATATAATCGTAGGAGTAGAAAATGTTTCGATCTGACTCTATCAAACTGGTCTCCCGTTCAGCGCTTCTGATCTTTAGTCTGTCAATGCTTGCGCCTACGACGATACAGGCCCAGGCTGGGGAGAATATCCAGGAGTTAAAGCAAGAAGTAACTGGTCTACTTAAACAGCAAAAATACATAGAGGCTTTACCGATCCTGGAGAAGCTTGCGATTGCCGAACCTGATAACCCGGAGACACACTTTTATCTGGGATTTGCTTTAATCGCCCAGGCGAATACGTCGAAAGACTCCGCGATGCGTCAAACCCTACGCACTCGCGCCCGAGCCGCCTTTATCAGATCAAAAGACTTGGGCAATAAAGAACCGTTAGTGGATGCTCTTATTCAAGATATACCTCCCGATGGCTCGGAGGGCAAGGCGTTTTCCCAAAATGCCGAAGCCAATAGATTAATGACTGAGGCCGAAGCCTTTTTCGCCCAGGGCAAGCTGGACGATGCACTCCAGAATTACCAAAGTGCGCTACAACTCGATCCGAAATTATACGAAGCGGCGCTTTTCTCCGGCGACGTCTATACTCAGCGGGGCGACTTCCAGCAAGCCGAACTCTGGTATCAAAAAGCAATCGCGATTGATGGGAAAAGAGAAATAGCCTACCGCTATTCGGCAACGCCTTTGATGAAGCAGGGCAAATACGATCAAGCGCGTGACCGGTATGTTGCAGCCTACATTACTGAACCCTACAGTCGCTTTTCCATTGCAGGTTTAACGCAATGGGCGCAGGTGACTAATACAAGACTGGCGCACCCAAAAATGGACATTCCGACCGATGTTACTTTTGACGAGAAGGGCGACGCGAAAATCAATCTAGACCTAAGCACATTGCTGGGTGGCAAAGAGGATGGTTCGTTTGCGTGGATCTCTTACGGTGCGACTCGTTCGATTTGGCGGAAGGAGAGGTTTGCCAAAACGTTTCCGAATGAGAAAACATACCGTCACACCTTGGCAGAGGAAGTAGACGCATTACGAAGCGTTCTTGCGCTTGCCACCAGCGATAAGAAAGTGAAGAAACTCAGCCCTTCACTGGCAAAATTAAAAAAGCTCAACGACGAAGGCTTACTCGAACCATATATTTTGTTGGCTCTACCCGATGAGGGGATCGCTCAGGACTATTCGGCCTACCTCGGTCAAAACCGGGACAAACTGCGCCGATATGTTGTCGATTATGTTCTGACCGGAGGGGGAAAATAACACCTTGACGTTTCCAAAGATCAAGCTCGGTCTGTCTATGCGGCGCGTCGAGCGGGTCGTTGTCGCCTCACCGGTGGAGATTCGCGCCGGCTGGGACCGGCTTTCCGAAAACCGATCAGTTTCATCGCCCGCGGAATCTCTTTGTTCCTCATAAACCAGTGCCAAACTTTTCCCGTCCGCAAGTTCTCCGCGCTTAGCAGCGTAATGCCCACGTCGATGCCAATGACGTCCGGATTCACCCAGCCGGTATTCGGATTAAAAGCATCGACAAACCCGTAATGTTCGTAGATTTTATTGCCCCATTTTTCATGCATCGTGCGCAAGGCCGCCAGTGTGATTTCGGGCGTAAACATCAGGGAGCCGCCGGGAGCGCAGGGGACGACAGTGCCGTCAATACCACGGCTCGCTGGTGGTCCACCCCAGGCGCGATAGCCTGTCGCGCTGTCTGAAGCCGTAATGCCCCAGACATTCTCCGAATAACCGGGAAACGTGTCTGAAAGACTCAGGCAGAACTCGCGATGGGCCAGTGTGGCCTTCACCGAGTTTTCAAAGTAGTTTACGTGCGGATACCAACTCTCTTGGTGACCGCGGTAGTCGATCCATGCCTGCGAGTACTGGTGCACAAACAGCGGGGCGTAAGGAAAGGTCATGTAGGTATGACCGGCATAAGTGATGAACATGCGCTGCCACGAGAGCCAGGCGCCAGGGTTTATTGGATGAGTCGGCGATCCGATCGCCAGCATCTGGAGAATGGTATGTTCACTGTAATGGTTCCAGGTGTGTTTGATGAAACCAGTCTCAGGTCGCCAGCCGTGAGAAATAAGTAGCGAGTTCCCCGCCAGCATGTAGGGAAAATCTACCCGATCATAAATGCGAGTTGCGAGCTTAGCGATTTCAGGATCCTGGTTAAAGCACTGGCGCGCTGTGAGGGCGCCGGCCAGCAGCAGCGCTGTATCAATGGTCGAGATCTCACTGCGCCATGCTCTCTCACCGGTCGCGCGGTCGACAAAATGATAAAACCAGCCGCGCTCGTGGGGGGACTGTTCGGCGTAGAAACGTAGCGTTGTCCGAACGCGATCGCGTGCCGCCTTGCGATCGATCCAGCCTCGTTCAGCCGCAATGCACAGCGCCGTTAGACCAAAACCCGTTGCGGCGCTGCTCGCGATGTTCTTGCTTCGGTGCGTATCGGGATAGGCTTCCCCACTGGCGCGTGCGCGATCGGCTACGAGTCCGGTTTCCGGATCCGCCTGTTCCCAGAAGAAGAGAAACGATCGCCGCGAGAGATCTTCGAGGAAAGCATGGTCCTCTGGAGCGAGATGTCTGGTAGTTGGGACCTGAGCACTTGCCGGAATCCAGAAGGTGACGAGCAACAGAAGCGCTGGGATATGCCATATCTTTTTGCTTCTTGTCTTCATCGAATCCACTCCTTCAAGTCGGGCTTAGACCAGTCGGAGGCATTGTTAACACGCAAAGGCGACCAACGGCTGTACGGCAGTTGGTGGTCTTTAGTGTGGACCAGGGAACAGTCGGCTGTGCAGGCTGGGTCGAACCAATCCACCAACTGCCGTTGGTGGTCTTGGAAGAGCTGGGGCCATGGAGTTTTAGGCTGGGTTGAACCATCCGCCAACTCCCGGTGGTGGTCTTCGCATACCTCTCCGCATAATGGTTTCTTGCTTTTGGCAGGGTCATGCAACACCTTCACTCAACTCTAACGATCTTCGTTCTCGCCGAGACTCCATTTTTCATTGAACGCTTCAGCGGCAAAATAGTAACTCTGTTCTACCGTCAGGGCCTTCAGTTCGAGCTGGTTCTTGTCATACCATCCAGAAGCTGTAAAGCTTGGAGAAGTGGTAAACAGACATAAGATAGCGAGAAAACTTCCGATCAGGACTTGCCTCATTCCTTACTTTTTCTCCGGTTTCTTGATCAGTTGCGGCGAAAAATCGGCAGCCTTTGCCTCATTACGAAGGTTCTGCTGACCATGTCGCGCGGGATATAGCGGGATGTACATTCCGCCGGTTCGCTTCAAAACTGCGAACAGTTCCGCCCGGAGTTTATTAACCACCGGCTGGTGTTCGGGACTGGCAATCAGATTTCGCGACTCGAGCGGATCCGCTTTGATGTCATACAGCTCGTTTATGTCCCAAAGGCCATAGTAATGGATGTACTTATATTGATCGCCGCGCAAAGCAAACGTAGTTGGCGTGTGAGGAAAAGCCCACTCCCAGTAGTACTCGTACAGGAGGAAGTCGCGCCACGGAAGCTTTTTGCCTTCAGCGAGTGAAAGAAAGCTGCTCCCGTCCATGTAATCGGGCGCCTTCAGTCCCGCAGCCTCAAGAATCGTCGGCGCGATGTCGATGTTCGCGACGACCTGTGGTACCACCGTGCCACCGCGAAACAGTTCGGGGCACTGCATAACCATCGGAACGCGCATCGACTCTTCGTAAGCAGTGCGCTTGTCGATTAGCCCGTGCTCGCCAAAGGCGAAGCCGTTATCACCCATGAAAATAATGAGGGTCGAGTCCAGCCAACCTCTCTTCTTCAAGAGCTCCATTACCTGGCCCAAACCTTCATCAACGGCAAGCAGCGTTTCTGCATAGCGCTTGTAATACTCTTCAATGTCGAGATCACTGTGATAGGGGAAATCGACGCCATGCCAACTGTTGCGTTGATTCTGCACCCACATCGGCGGGTTATGCACGTTCGCCGGGTCCATCGTCTTCGGCGGAACAAATGTCTTGTCCTGATAACGCCCTTGATGCCGTTCTGCGGGGATGAACTCGGCATGCACTGCTTTATGAGAGAGATAAAGCATGAAGGGTTTGTCGCCCTTTCGTGCTCCCAGCCATTCGAGCGCGTAGTTTGTCAACTCATCGGTGATATAGCCACGTTGCGGAACAGGTTTGCCATTGACGTTGAAGCCATCCTTGCTGGGCAGATATGACCCCTGACCTTTAAAGCTTACCCAGTGGTCGAAGCCGGGTTGCGGATGATCGATTGGACCACCCATGTGCCACTTGCCGATAAAACCTGTCTCATATCCCGCTTGTTTCAGATACTGCGAGAAAAAGATCAAATCGGATGGTAAGGGACTGTCGTTGTCCACGACTTTGTGACGATGGGCATATTGACCAGTGAGGATTGAAGCTCGCGACGGCGAGCAGAGTGCTGTGGTCACAAACGCGTTGGGGATGTGGACGCCATTGCGCGCAATTGCATCGAGGTTGGGTGTTTCGAGAAACGATTGGCCGCGGAGGAAACCAAAGGCGTCATAGCGCTGATCGTCCGTCAGTACAAACAGCACGTTTCGCGGTTTGCGATTTGGAACGCGGTCCAATCGGCGGACGGATGCCCCTGCCTTCGTACCTGAGGTTTGGGCTTCGCTGGTTCCGCTGAAAGAGAAGCAGGCGCAGATGAGAACCAGTGTAATTAAAAAGAACTGATTAAATCGCTTCAGCATTTTAACTGCTCTCCTTATGAAGACTCTTGATCCAGAAAAGCGCCAACTCTTTGGAGTGCGCCGGCCCGGCGGCGCTTTCGTTTTGCGGTGCCCGCGCTAGTACATTGAAGACCAAAGCGCCGCCGGGCCGGC
>JBGSWR010000025.1:0-65696 GCA_041751855.1 Pyrinomonadaceae bacterium | reverse complement strand
GCGCAACATACGGAGATATTTGCGACCATAGACGCTGAGCTTCCACGATGGTCCCGAACACCACCAAGCGCGCTTCTCCCCTTACTTGGCAAGTCAGAGTTCGCCGAAATGATTTTTGACACAGTCTCGGCAGTTGGTGGAACCTTCGACCTAACCTACAGAGCTGACCGCGTGCTCCAGTTAAAGACCACCAACGGCACGTTGGTGGTCTTTCTTTCGTCCATTTCAGGAGGCCAAGCCGAACAATCAACCCACTGCCGTGGGTGGTCTTCTCTGAAACGCGTTATGCTTGATGTGGACGGGGGAAACTATCCTTCTCAAACTTGCGGGTATTTTTGGACTTGGATTTTTTAACCTACTGCCAGCCGCAACGATTTTGTGAACTGGCTGAACGGGCTACCGAACTGAAGCGCTCCGCGTAGGGCTTCGCATACAGATCAACGCTCTGCCGAATTCGACTGAAAAGCGTGCAGCGCAGATTGTCCTCCGGCAAACGATCCCGAAGATAAAGCATCGCATTGGTCTCGCCCCAGTACTCTCTATCTTCCCAGATCTCAACAGGCGTTCCCCGCATTTTTTGCACAAGCTCCAGCAAGCGCGGATCTCGCGCGTCTCTTCCATTAGTCAAGAAGATTTTGTTGTAGACAGGGATAAGTTGGCTCTGAAGCTGATAAAGCGCGGAATCGCTTTGAGAAGTTCGCGATAAATGCCCGAACTCATGGGCGATTTTAGAAGCTGCAAGAATCCCTTTCTCCAGGTTTGACGTGCCATTCGATGATAAGGAGTTCATCACCGGATAGTAGATCGGATTCGGGTACCCCTCGTGCAGGCGGGCCCCGAGTGTGATCGTCGCTGCTATCAGTTTGCCATTAGCGTCCCATTTATATTTACCAGTTCCCGCCCCTTCAGCATTCTCTCGTGAAACAACAATTGTGAGCGTGAATGATGGATCATCCCCAAATTGCTCCCACTGCTTTTGGCCAATCTCAGTCGAAAGAAAATCTCTCTTCCACTGTTGGTAGCGAGCCTTGTATTTATCGGGGATTTGTTCACGGATACCGCCGCGTTTATCGTCTGCCTTTGAGGAAACCAGCACTGTATCTGTGTCCTCCGAACGGTGATAGGAACTCAGTAAGGCTGTCACAGGTTCGAGACTCAGCGTTTCGTTACCGGGGCCTCCCGGTGCCGCAGCGTTCTGGCCGGAAGGTAAGAGGAAGGCTATCGAACTGACTAACACAGCGATAAAAAAGAACCGTGATGATCTCATTTGAGAGTCCTTTCAGTCGTCTTAGAAAGTTACTGAAACCGATCACCAAAAAAGCGCGTGGTCGAGTTAGGAGTGAACGAATTTTCTAATTGATCTTACTCTACAAGTCAATGATTTCCGGTAAAAATCAGGATTTTTCGTAGAAAACTGCTATCAACTAAACTTATCTCAATTCACAACTGCCGCATCAGCAAGGTATTCAAAGTCTCCGACTTAATTGTCCACGAGCCATCTGTTGGGAAGCCGGGTGCCTCTCTTGTGGGTGCTCCTCTCCAGCCACCCGCCATCAGCGCAACTGCATAGAGCAAGCCTCCATTGCCAGGCAGGTAACAAGGCAGGTTTGCACGTTGCCAGTTATGCCCGTTAGGCAGGTAACGATTCTTCTCAACCGGCATCAACAGCGCCTCAATCGCAATCTTAGGCTCACCAAGACGCGCAGCCGTCATCGCAGTCAACGGATAATCCCAGCCCCAGGTTTGGTCCCAGCGCCAATCTTTCATCACCTTCTTAAGAGTGCGGCGCATCGTCTCGCGATCAACACCCGCTCCGGGCAGAACACCGAGCGCGCCCAGCATTGAAGGATGGTCGTAGTTTCTCTTTTCGTAGGTCTCGGGACAGTTTTCATGGGCCAAATACACGCCACTTCGGACCGGTAGAGGAACGAGGTTCATAATCACATGGTCCCATTCGGGACTTCGCTTCATTCTTAGGCGCTCCCGCCAACGCTGGGCGATTCTCAACCCATGACTCCAGTAAGCAAGTTCGAATGTTGGATTCCACGTCTCGCGCGGCGGATGATTCTCCTGTGCGGGAATCACCGGAGGTCCAAGCACATAGCGTCGCCTTCGTCGATCAAAGAAGGGAAAGGAGGCCATGAACTCCGCAGATTGGAAGACTATCTCCCGATACTTTTCCAACGTTTGCCGATCACTCTGGGCCTGGTAACAGAGTTCCGCGTAGAAGATCGGGTGAGGCTGCTGCCAGATTAGCAGTGGGCCAATCGGAGAAGGACTGTCGCGCCCTTCTGGTCCAACCATCTTGGGCCAACGGACCCCGAGGTACCCTTGTGATCTTGCCAATTCGCGAGCGCCGGGCAGAATTCCTTGATACCACGCCAGACTCCTCTCCAACATCGACAGACGGTTCCATAGTGCAAATTGCGCCGCGTGCCACCAGTGCATCTCAAGATGAAACTTGCCGTACCAACTGTTAACGGTCAAGCCGGTTTCCTGCGGAGGCTTTGTGCCTGAGCACTGAATTGCAGTTAGATACTGTGACAAGACAACTCGCCGCTCCAGTTCTGGCGCCCGCGGGTCTCGGCTGTGGGCCAGCTCAACCGCTCCTCCCTCCATCCAGAAACGCTCCCAATGGCTACCGCCGAGGGAGAACGTGGCGCCAACCTCTGGCAGTGGTTCGGGTAAAGACTGCGGAGAGAAGGCGATAATAAATTCAATCCGGCTTGAACTGGTTGTCGGCTGTAACAGAAACGTATGGCGGTCCTCAGCAGATAGAGAACATCGACCCTGCCAATTGATGACTACGAAGTATTCGTCCGCGTCGATAATTCGACGTAGGGTTACTCCATCGGTTGTCTGCCGGATAATCTTTGTGTCGTGATCGGCAACGCGGGTCCAGTCCGCGGCCGGCATAGTAGGGGAGCCATAAGGGAAGGCAAAGCGTACACCCAACCGATTTTTGGTAATCAACTGGGACTCGATCTGCACGGCCAACAGATCGAGTTTCGGGTGAACCGTGGCTCTGACTGAAACCTTACTTTCTTCCAAACCAAAGGAAGCTTTAAGGACTCCAGACCATAAATCCAGGGTTTGTTGAATACTGTGGATGTCTGATGGTACGGCCTCATCATCGCTCGACTTAACTAGGCGCAAGCCTATGCGGCCCAAATGAAGACGATGAGGGTTTTCGCGTAACCAGGTGTAGAGTTCTTGCTGACCTTCGGCGCTTGTCTGATACCCTACCATCCTTCCGTGCGTATCGTACTGGACCAGACGCAAGGCATTGGGATCCAGTCCCTGGTGCAAGGGCGTCGAGTGCCAGCCCCACTGCGACATAGTGCACAGCGGCATGCCATTCTGATACTCCTGAGGAAAGGTTTGCAGGCCGGTGATGTCTGCCGTGAATGCGAACTCGCCATTGCCAATCGACAATGGCGAAAGGGAATCGATTCTGGTTAAGACAGGATTATGCCGTGAAACAAGTGCCGCTCGGTCAATCAAGCCCGCCTTTTGTGGGACCTTACCAACACCAGAAGTTAGATTGTGTGTTAGCTGGGTAGCGAGCCTTTGATCTTCCAGACCGGCGCCAGCGATTCCACCGAACGCGATCAGGTTCTTCAAGAATTGACGCCGCGCTACCATTCGCTTTTATGCGTAGGAGATGGAACTGCTCGATACCCTGTGGCTTAGCGATGTGCAAAAACTAAGCTACAAGGCAGGTTCAACCCTCCGCGTACTTATCGTGTGCATTTGAGGATTGTGTTCCCTGAATCGGTCAAAAACGGATCCACCAAATCACACGAACTGGGGGGCAGAAGAATTTATCCTTGTGAGCTTGTCTTCCAGAAAGCTTCTAAATCGACGATTAGTTATTCCGGGGGCATTAACAGAATCGGGAACGCGAGTCTGCGTTCCCGATTCTGGCTACTGGCCCATATGCCCCTCCTTTAGAAGAGGAACTTGAGCATTAATTGAACTCGGCGGGGATAATTGGCCTGGTTGCCGGCCGTAACCTGACCAAAGTTGCTTGCCGTCGGGTTCATTTGAATCGCCGCGCCGCTAAGGAGCCACGGTCGATTGAAAGCGTTAATCAGATCCACTCTGACCTGAATCCTCGTCGTCTCCGTAACTGCCGTATTTTTGAAGAGCGAGAGATCCACGTTGTTGACATCCTGGGCGCGAATGTTTGAGAAGCGGAAAGGAAACGTTCGAATGTTTCTTCCCGTAGGTTGCACGGCAGCGGTTCTGTTGAACCTGCTGGTGTCAATCCAGGCATTGAGAGTCCGTTGGTCCTTCGGCCGTGCAATGTCCCCTCCCAGGTAGATAACATTGGTCCCAAAGTTTAGGGGCGGGCCAACCTGCCAGGCGTAGATCCCGGAAACCTGCCAACCGCTAAGAAGTCTCGAGGCGACGGGGTTGCTGGTGTCCCCAAAGGCTTTCCCCCTCCCAAACGGGAGCTCCCAGATCCAGCTGGCCGCAATGCGGTGCGGAGTATCAAACGCCGAGATCATCTTGGTGGGTTTGAGATCGCTCGCATTTAATACATCCACGGCCTCCATGAACTTCGACCAGGTGTAAGCGACATTTATCGTGTAGCCCTTCGAGAACCGCCGCTGAAGATTGAACTGCCCAGAGTGATACCACGAGGCACCATCGTTGACGGACGAGTTTACGCTATCGAAATGTGGGAACGGTCGCAGCAGTCTCTCTCGGATAATGTTTTGACCCTGACCAATCGTCGTGTTGTTTGGTAATAAACCAAAAAACGGGTTCGGCACATTTCCACTCAGGAAGGTTTCAAGTGCGTTGTCTCTCAATGGGCTTGTGCTGAGAAACTGTTGCGGAGTCGCATTGAGGTTGATGTTTCTCTCAATGTCCAATCCCCTATTGCCAACATAGGCGGCTTCCCCTACAAATCCGAAGGGCAGTTCGCGCTGAATGCCAATCTGCCAGCGTTGCATGTAGCCGGTCTCCGGGGCCGGATTGAAGAACGTAACGGCATTTCCGATGTTCGTCTGGAAGCCTGCCCCCGCTCCTACCGGTTCCTGAACTCCATCCGGGAACGGATTAGACAGCGTGTTTACGATGGTAAAACCGTTAGCCCCGATGGTGATGAAAGGCGTGTTCTGACTGAATCCGGTTTGGTTGACATCGCCACGGCGCTGGCCCAGGAACCCGTAATAGACACCGTACCCGCCACGTACAACTGTTTTGCCATCTTCCGTAAGCAGATAGGCAAAGCCAGCCCGAGGCATGAAGTTCCTCTTCGGTGTTCCGTAGAGTCCGCGCGGTTCACCATTTACGCCGGCAAAGGTAAGACCACCACGAACATCGAACTGATCCGCAGGGCGCCCCGGAAGGGGATTGAGGGCGTACCTTGCTCTTGCGGCAGCCTCGATTGCTTGGACATAGCCAAGATCGAGATTTCGAATACTTCGATTGTATCTCTCCGTCAACGCGCCCTCGACCTCATACCGAAGACCAAGATTTAAAGTGAGTCTCTGATTGACTCGCCAATCGTCGTGAACGAAGAACCCCCAGGTCGTTGACTGTTCGGCGTAATCGGCCAAACGAGCGATGTAGCTGTTCGAATGACTGGGCAAACCGAGCAGGAATTGGGCAAAGGACTGGCCACGATTACCGGGCGCAGCGGCGGAATTAGTATTCGGCCCCCGTACTAAGTCGCCATCAAAGTTGAAGCGGCCGGTTACATCATTGATGCCGTTGAAAGAATTCTCGCGGTAAGCGCGGAACTCCATACCGAACTTCGCAGAATGAGAGTTAAGGGACTTGTTCACCACCGCACGGATTGAATGGATATCATTGGGCCGGAACTCGTCGTTTCGCCGGGTACCCTGATATCCTGCAATATCGATTGCAGGGAAACGCCTTTTATCTTCAGAAACCAAGCCTTGATACCGTGCCGGGAACCCTAGCGAAGTCACGTCAAAGCCATCACCCGCCGAGTTTTGTCCATCAACGCGAATGAACCGGTTGTAGCTGTACTGCACATTCAATACCGTGGTCGGATTGAAGGTGTACACGTCGTCAATCGTGAACTGGCGCGAGATGAACTGGAACTCCTGCCCGGTCGCGAGATTTTGGAAGTAGTTATTGTAGTCGCTGTTCCGCGTGTACCAACTCGCGCGTGCAAACATTCTCTGCTTGCTGCTCACTACGTGGTCGATGCGAATCGTGTTGGTATAGTACCTTGCAGTCTCTACCAGATCGGGCTGGAGGTAATTGAGGCTGCCATCCGCGCTGCTGGCGGGATTAAGCGGATTCGGCCAGTACTGATCGACAATGCTCCTGGCAATTGGATTGATTAGCTGCTGCGGAATCTTGTTACATGGGGTACCAGCCGGTTGGGTTCCGTTCGCCAGAGGCGTCAAAGGATTCCCTCCGGCATCGCACCGGAACGGCTCAAGACTGAAGTTGCCAGCAGCATTTGGCTGCCGGGAATAGGGATTGTAGATCTGATACTGAGGTCCAATCGCCAGCAACTCAGAGAAATCACCCGCCTTCATTGCCGCGGTCGGGACGGTCCGCACGCCATTATTCCGCGTACGAATATCCTTGATGTACTCGTAACCCCACGAGAAGAACGTGCGGTTGCGCCCGTCATAGATTTTCGGGATGAATACTGGTCCGGTAAACGTAAAACCCGGCCGGTCATAGGGAATCGACGGCCGCGGATTTCCAATCCGGTTTGAATAGAAATCATTAGCCGCAAGCTTAGGAGGCATCTTCACCCAGTAGGCGGTACCGTGCGGCTGATTGCCTCCAGACTTGATGGCGATATTGGTGACGCCACCCTCAGTGTTACCGAACTGCGCATCAAAGGTCGCCGTCTGTACCTTCACTTCCTGGATGATATCGGTGGGCGGAACGTATGACGCGGTTACCTCGAACGCGTTTGCCACGGATGTGGCCGGCGCGCCGTCGATTGTGACGTCTGAGCGATTGGGTCTCGTGCCGTCGATTGCATATCCAGTGATATGGGTTGGTTCGAAGGGACGATCAAGTCTTACGTCGCGTCCACCGGTAGCCGCCGCGCCAAAAGTTGTACCTCCGGCTAATCCAATCAAGAAGAACGGATCACCGTGTGGTGTGGGCAGCTCCGACACACGGCGGGAATCAATGACTTGCCCCATCGAGGCGGTGGAACTCTCAATTATTGCACTATCCGCAGTGACAGTTACGGTCTCTTCACTACCACCAACTTCGAGTTCAATGTCTACTTGGAGCCTATCATTAACCTGAAGCACAATGCCGTCGCGAATAAACCTCTTGAATCCGGCGGCTTCAACAACTACCCGGTAGGTTCCAGGAATCATATAGGGAACCTGGTAACGTCCCTGGTCATTGGTCTGCACCGAAGCAGTTGTGCCCATCGTTACATTGGTAACTCCCACCAACGCTCCTGGGATGAGTGCTTTGTTAGCGTCCATCACGGTTCCCGCGATCGTTCCCCGCGCCTCCTGGGCGTGTAGAGCAATTGGGAGGGACAAGATCACACCGATGGATACCAGTATCGTAAACCTGAGTGCTCTGATCCTAATTCTCGGTTTCATGAGTCTTCTCCTGGTTGAAAGCAAAGCGGTAGAGGCTTTAGCGAAGAGTAGCTACCTGCATCCGGTTTTTCCGGATGCAGAATCCTTAATTGCACGCGCCTGGGACGCGAACCGCGACCGCCTTTTCCGAAGCGGCAGGTCTGCGAGCCCCTAAAAACTCGGTTGGTCTGGCCAATTTAATCCCGACCCCCCGTTTGGGCGACGGTTAAACTAGTTCAACGGTAAACAGGTTTGGATGAGTTCATCTCAAGTACGAAGAGCAACACCATCCATCCCTGCTGCCTGTTGCCGAAAGGTAGATGACCAGGGCACGAATCGGATAAACGTGAGCGGAGTATAGATAAAACCGGCCACCTAGACCCCCTTCAGAACCTTCGGATTCGACCCTTATCAAACGGAAAAGGAAAGATAACCCAATTAACGGAGTAGCCTTTCGGCTTATCCATAGTATTTCTTCAAGGGCGGCATTCTCAACCAACTTATTCGTTCTGTCAAGAGTTTTATTATCCAATTGAACATAATAATTTAATGCGGTCTGACCAGTTAGGATTCAGGAAGAGGCTTAAACTGTCGCCTTGACCAGTGGATTGCAGGTCCAAGAAGAACGGACACAATGTTGTTGGAATCAGCCCCACACGGACCATTGCGGATCCATCTCTTACCAATTCACTCTCGCAACTGGACCGGTCAAACCCGGAGATTCAAAATGTCGTTAGACACAAGAAGGGCGACCTCTTACGAGATCGCCCTTCCGGTGCCTCACCATACGAGGCATTGATCCATCGCCAAGTTGAAGCGCTATCGCTTGATCATCTTATAAAGTTGTTCCGCCATCGCCGGATTGATGGTCTTTAGCGCGTTGTACTGCTCGAGCGCAGCAGTCTGGTTCTGCATGCTCAGATAGGACAAGGCAAGGTTGAAATGCGCAGCAGCGAGCCCTGGCCGTAGCTCCAGAGCGCGTTTATAGGAATCCGCCGCTTCGGCGTGGTGCCCTGCTACGTAGTAGACCAACCCCAGGTTGAAGTGGCCGGATGCACTATTGGGATCTGTGGCCGTGGCCTGCTTCAGCGCCTCAATTGCTTCCTTGTATTGGCGCAGTCCCAGGTAAGCATTACCAAGGTTTTTGTACGAGTGGCCTAACACCTCCTCACGGACCTGAAAGCCCTGCTTAAATGCTTCCCCGGTTTTCCCGAGCAGTCTGATTGCTTCCTGGCACATTTTTACGGCTTCGGCATAACGCTCGGTATGGTTATACGTGTAACCGAGATTGTTATAGATTTCGGGATTGTCGGAATCCAGTTTGACGGCTGCGCTGAAGGCCTCGATGGCCTCGTCAAGACGCTTCAATCTCACGAGCGCGTATCCCAACGGCAGATAAGCGTCAAGATAGGCAGGCTCCAACTTAATTGCCTCCCGGTAAGCATCGACGGCTTCTGCGAAACGGCTTTGGTCAATATAAGTGTTGCCCAGTCCGGCGTAGGCTCTTGCATCATTGGGGTCGGATTGCGCCGCCAGACGATATTCTCGCTCAGCCTCGGAGAAGCGTGGACTCGGAGCGCTTCGGGCAGCATTGCCACGCGCGATAATTCGATCCTGCTCGCGCATTCGGCCACCGCCAGGACGACCTCTGTTCGAGGCTATCGGATTCTCGGGGCGGCGAAAGATTAGCGCCGCTCCTCCCATAATGTCGCGAATGTTGACGCCTCCACCCAGGTCCTGCGCCGCCAGCACCGCTACGTTGGAAACTAATAGGATCGCTGCTACTAAAGGAGGGATACGTGACAGTAGAACCATATTGGTACCTCAACGGGGAATTCTGCCGATGATTGACATTACACTGCGCCCGACTTTGAATCAAGCCCCCTAAAGTGTTGAGTCGTGTCTATAACCGCCCGGCTATCGCGCTGTCCGCGCATCGCCAATGTTCGACAGCACAGTCGCAAGCAGACCCTGTTCCACTAGTCCAGGTTGTCTAACTGTAGCCCGATGGGGCTGGCTCCAGCGCCTTTCACACCGTCAATCACTTTGGCCACTTCTCCATACCTTATCGAGACGGGAGCTTTAATATAGACAGTACGCTCTATGCGTTCTTCAGGCGACAGGTCCTCGCGGGCTAACATGTCGAACCCGTAGCTTTGATACTGCTTGCGCTCCTCAAACAGGTTCGCCAGGGTCTCACTCAGTTTGGACGTATCGTCCACAGTTCCCATGTCGGTCAGGGAGTTCAGTCTTAATGTGTGATCCGGCTCTATGGTGACGACCAAGGTCCAGGGATGCGCTACGTGGATTGGTACTTGATCCGGCACATCCGGTACTCGCGCCGCGAAGCGAGCCGGCTTAAGTGGCGCAGACACCATAAAGATGATCAGCAGGACGAGTAGAACATCAATGAGCGGGGTGACGTTTATGCTGGGGTGAGTAATCCTTTCGCCGTCACTGGAGAACATGAGATGGGTGCCTCCTAAACGTATTCGATTGGTCGAAGGTTAGACACTCAATGAGATTGAAAAGTTCCCATCGACGATCATACCATTACCGAGGGTCGGGATTGTGCAGGATGGACCATGCCAAAAGCCCACAAAGCGCGAAGCCAAAAGCGTTGAGGATTCCGTGCGTCGTAGCCATCTGCGGGATGTCAACGATCAAGGTCTGGGTGGCGAGGCTGTAGGCGTAGACACAGGCGAGTAACATTGCGGGCACGGTTGACAAGGACGAGATCAGAAGAAACACCTGGGCCACGGCTGATCTTACCGCAGGGACAATCTTGAAACTTACCAATACTGCAAGCAATAGCAGACCTATAGATATCACCAGGGTGCCAACCAATCCCACTAGAGGCGAGAAAGTTATACCGGCTGCAACAAGCGGCGTTCCGCCGATGATGCCAAGCACAGCGAATCGAAATATCGATTGAAGCGAAGGCGTATCTAACAATCTCCGGCCTGCGAGCCCTGCCAGAACGGGGGCTGCAAAGCCAGCGAAGTGAAAGTGAACTGCCGTGAGAAGTACGATCGTTTCACCAAAGCCAAGTGGTTGAAAGCCCAACCGCGACATAACAAGCCAGACAGCGCCAACCGGCAAGTACAGCAAGGCGGCATCAAAGCTGAGTTCCTCTGCTACCCGCAGTTCTGGCCTGCGCAGTCGCCAAAGACCAAAGAGTGCGGTAGTAACCGCAAAAATCAGCCAAAGCGAGGCCAGGAATGCTGCCCCCATGCCGGGTTCAAGGAACGTCGATGCAAGGACGGCTGCGGCGCCGAAAGGTTGTAGGAGGAGAGCCAGCCAATAGATAAAAGGCGCCTGGCGAGACGATGTGGGGATCAGTGCCAGCCCTAACGGCACGATGACGAGCACACCGAAAAGCAGGATGCGCTCGATCAAGTCAGTTTCGTAGGAGTCAGCGAGCCGGGTTAATTGGAGCAGAAGCCAAACTAAAGCACCGATGAGAGCACTTCGTCTGGCCCACCTCACGCTGGATTTATAACTTACGGCTTTAATCCTTCGATAACCTCGCGGGCCACGGTGGGAATGATCTCCCTTTCCCGTGAATGATTGGTAGTAAAAGTAACGAGTACGAACTTCCTTCCGGAGGGTAATTCGACGTATGCGGCATCATGCCTGGTCGTGCTGGTCCAACCGGCTTTCGACCACAAACGCGCGGATTCCATTCCAGCCAGTGCCGGTGCGGTAAAATCATGTGCCTGCGAATCAGAACTCTTTTTAGTATGGTCGCGTTTGAGCAACTCCATCATTAGCGCGCTTCGTTCAGGTGTGACCGCTCTACCAGTCGCAATCTCCATCATGAGGCGAGCTGTAGCATCAGTAGTGAGCATGTTGCGGTTCTCACCCTTGGGACCACGCGAAACGCGCTCGCGCCCGTATGCGTCCTCACAGAACGTCTTCTGATTGACGTTAATGTTGGTATAGCCAAGCGCGGTGAAATAACGATTTACAGCGTTACGCTTATGCTGCCATTCCTCCATTTCCGGTGGCGGCAGTTCGAAGCCCCCGGTGGTCTGCGTAAGGACATCAACAATGTACTGCGTCGCCTCGTTCGAAGAATCAACGATCATATCGCGCACAGCCCGCCGTAACTCCGGAGTCTCTTCAATCTTTTTGTCTTCGAGCCAGCGGTGCACAGCGACCAGAAAAAAGAGTTTGGAAACGCTGGCCGGATAGATTTGCTCATTACCACGAAAGCTGGCTTGCACCGGTTGACCCTTCCCAGTGAGGTCGATCAATGTAATGGATAGATTGTCGGCGGCAAACTTCCTGTCTGAGAACTTCTCAATGGTAGTGCGAGCGGCCTTCTCCACGAGCGCTTGCAGCGTTGCGGCTCGTTTCGAATGTTCATTGGGCGTGGTTTGTGCGGCGGCTACAGCCAGCAAAGAAAAAAGGAGATTGATACCTACAACTATGCTTATAGAGCTGCGACGCATAAGCGGCTGATTAACCTTTCGAGGATAGGCATTTTAGATGCGGATTCAGATGAGAGATTAATACTACTTGAGCGGAAACGCCACCGGACGAAGATTGTCACCAATGCCAGTGGTCCTGGATGCGCTTCAAGTTGAGCTAAGACCTTTTTTCGACTATAAGGACGCATGACCACACCGCAGGATCGCCTTCTCAGAGGCATTCGCCAATGGGATCTTGTCGGAGTAGTAATCAATAGCATGATCGGGGCAGGTATATTTGTCCTGCCAGCCCGAGCTTTCGGTCTAATTGATACCTACAGCTTAATCGCCTTCTTCATCTGTGCAGCCGTCGTCTCGCTAATCGTTCTCTGCTTCGCCGAGGTTGGCAGTCGTTTCAGCGACACGGGCGGCCCATATCTTTACGCCCGCGAGGCTTTTGGGCCCGCCGTCGGTTTTCAGGTGGGCTGGATGAACTGGCTGGCACGGATCAGCGCCTACGCCACCAACTGCAACCTGCTTATTGTCTACCTTGCATTCTTCCTGCCCGCTGCTGGTTCAGGAACTCCGAGGGTACTTCTGATAACAGCGATCACCTTAACGCTGACCATCATTAATTATATCGGAGTCCGTAACGCTGCCCTCACAAGCAATTTCTTCACAATCGCCAAGCTGCTGCCATTAATCCTGTTCATCTCTACAGGGCTTTTCTTTATAACAAGCGGAAACTTTGAACTCGGCGACTACCCACCTTTTGGATCATTTTCAACCGCTGTTCTGCTCCTGGTTTATGCGTTTACGGGATTTGAGAATGCAAGCGTGCCTGCCGGAGAGGTGGTAAACCCGCGCCGCAACCTACCGCTCGCCATTCTCATATCGATGGTAATCGTGGCGGCTATCTATATCCTTATTCAGGTAGTTTCAATCGGCACGTTGCCCAATTTGAGCGAAACAGACCGGCCGCTTGCTGAAGCAGCGAGCCGCTTCCTTGGGCCAATAGGCGCCTCGATAATTGCGGTGGGCGCCATCACTTCGATTCTGGGAAATCTGAATGTTGCAATTCTTACCGCGCCGCGAATTCCCTTTGCAATGTCCAGCAATCGAGAACTGCCCCAGGCCTTATCCGCGGTGCACCTGCGTTTTCGGACCCCTCATGTCGCGATCATCGTTACGGCCGGGCTGATGTTGGCCTTGACCCTCGCAAGCAGTCTAATCTACGCCCTGACTGTCAGCACCATTGCCAGACTACTCGCGTACGCAGCCACCTGCGTAGCGCTGCCAGCGTTGCGTCACAAGGTGTCAGTTCCGCCACCACTCTTTAAACTGCCCGGGGGCATTGCGATCAGCATAATCGCTGTTTTGCTGTCTATCTGGCTGCTGAGCAATGCGACTTTAGTCGAAGCCCGCGATTCGGCCCTAGCCATTGTTTTGGGCATCATCGTCTATGCAAGCCAGAGACTGCGTAAGCCACGGGTTGAATAGCGCAAGCTGCTGGGGGGTTCCGCCCGGGGATTCAAAATTGAGTTCTGAAGAGCGGGGCTCTTATAGAGGACAAGCATCCTGCAACGTGAGCTCGGCCGGCGTCTGACGGAAAGCGTCAATCCCATCCTGACGAAAATTGTCAGTTGTCTCGCCGTCAGCCCTCACAGGAAAGCAGCCTTACCAAAATCCTCAGATCTGTTCGATTTTAATTAGCGAACCGGTCTGGCACGGCCTTTGTTTGCCTCCCCACTGACTACATCGCGTTCTTCGCGGCATAACTGAGACGAACGCCGGTGGCGCGACAAATTCGAATAAACCCATCCCTCTTAAGGAGCACGAAGAAAGAAATGAAAAGCAAACGCCAACAGGGCTTCTCTCTGATCGAACTTCTCATCGTTGTTGCGATCATCGGCATTATCGCCGCCATCGCTATTCCCAACCTCCTCGCTTCCCGCCGTGCCGCGAATGAAGGCTCGGCCCAATCATCCCTTCGCACCGTTCACAGTGCGCAGGCTACCTTTCAAGCCACGACTGGCAATGGCGCTTTTGCCGGTACACTTGGCGCCCTCAGCGGAGCCAATCTGATTGACGGAGTCTTAGGCTCCGGCACGAAGAGTGGTTATGCCTTCACTGTCGTTGGTCAAGCTGGAACCGGCGCCGCGGCAGTCTTCGGAGCGCAGGGTAACCCTACAGTCACCTCCGGCGTTTCCCAGTCCGGAACGCGCGTCTTCGGCTTGATTGAAGATGGCGTGATGCGCGGCGAAGTCGGCACCACCGCCAAGACCAGCAGAGGCGAGATTTCGGCTATGGCGGCTCTCGGCAACTAAGCAACTCGCTCAAGAACAATACCTACACTATGCGGGAGACGAAGTTGTCAGACTTCGCTCCCGCAATTTTTTTTCCAAAACTGAGGCACATGATCGCGATGAGATCGGCAATTCGGAGAAGCATTCGGCATCCACTCTGCGTATTGATGTGTTTCTGGCCTGCGGCGATGCTCACGCCTTTCTTACAACGCACGCAGGCGCCGGTCTTCACACTTCCCTTCCTCAGGCAGGACTTTCTCCTCGCAACACTGTTGGCTTTCACCTTCGCTCTTCTTATACGGCGGCACTTTTTTGGCTCATCACCCATCACTCCGAAGTTCTGGCCTCTTGAACGGTTAGATTATCTTGCGACGTTTGCTCTGGCACTTTTCATCGCCTGGAGCGTGGTCTCAGCTTCCTGGGCGATAGACTCGCCGGCGGCGTTTTATTACGCAGCAAAGTGGGTCGGCTTAACGCTATTTTTTATTCTCGTTTTCTTAGCTGCGTTCCAGAGAACGCTTCTCCACTTATCAATCTACTCGCTGGGTTTTGTTGTTTGTGTTGTGGGCCTGATTTGCATCAGCGACGCCTGGTTCAATCCGCTGGCGGAGCTTCAACAATTCGCCGGCTTCGGTGAGCCGCAGGCAATGGCAGCGCCGCTTTTCGCCGCTCTCGCATTGCGTCTGCGCCGCACCCGTTCTTCATTGTTGTGCGCGGCGACGGCCGCCCTGGCTTGGTCCGGCATGCTCCACATGCAGCAACGCGCTGCGTTAATTGGCGCTAGCGTGGCACTCTTTGCACTGGTCATCGGCTCGATCACCTTTCCTCAGTATCGACCACGCAATCGCAAGCGAGTCTTGATGGTTTGCGCAATATTTGCATTGGCTACCCTGCTTCAAGCAGTCCCACCTCGCTTTCTGCATGAAGATCCGAGTCCTTCCGTCTTCGCAAAGACAGGCTCTACCCTAACACTCACGAGTGGCGGGCTGAGCACAGACGACAATGTCAGCGTGCGCTTGTTACTTTGGTCAATAGCTTTCGAAATGTGGCGAGCCAATCCCATGACAGGCGTTGGGGCGAATAACTTTGAGGCCGCGTATGCAGAATCCCGCCGTGCTTTCGTCGCGAGCAATCCGTCTTCGCCTCTGCTGAATGACCGCGAAGACATGTTGGCAAAGCGAGCGCATAACGAGTACGTGCAAATGCTCGCCGAGTTAGGCCTCCCCGGGCTCCTTCTCTTCCTGGTCTTCTGCTTAATCTTGGCTACTGCGGCGTGGCGCGCCGTGCGAAGCTCGCGCAACCCGCTCGCACTGGGTGCGACTTGCAGCCTCATAGCTTTTGCCCTCGGATCGGGAGCTAGTTCCGCCTCCTTCCGCTGGTTCATGAGTGGCCTGATATTTTTCTTTGCCGCAGCGCTCGTTTTCCGTTTTGCCTCGTCGCATGTTGACGAAACAGACGTTGTGCCTACGACCCGTCCTGGGTTTGTCTGGAATAATGCCGCGGTCCTAACGATGGCGGTATTGGCTTTAGCCTTTCTCGCCTTTACGGGCCGGCAGGTGGCGGTCACTTCCCTTCGCCAGGCTGCTCAGGGTGCGACAAGTGAGCAAAGCGCGCAGAGACTCTTTGGCGCTGCTCTGAGGCTCCATAAGGGCGATGCCGAAACGCACTTCGCTTATGGAATGTGGTTCTATACACAGCGGCGATACGCCGAAGCGGTGCCACACCTACGCCACGCCGTCGCGCGCGGATTTATTGACGCCGGGAGCTACTCGATCCTCGCTTCGGCTGAGGCAGGATCAGGCAATGCGGAGGCTGCTGTAGCCACAATGGCGGCAGCGGAAAGCATCTATCCACGATCGCTCTATGTCCGTGTGCGCCACGCGATGGCACTCAGTGAGGCGCAGAGCGAAGCGAGGGCGCGTCATAAGTTCGCTGAAGCGACCGAAATGGATGGCCGCAAGGCTCACGGGTGGTGGTACATCCTCAACTGTGGACGTAGGTGCGCCAGCCGCGCCGCCCGCGAGGATCCAGAAAACATAGCCATTGCAAGCGAGTTGACCCCTTTGCCGATAGTCGAAGTGGCCTTCCTTGAGAGTGAAGTACGCCCTATGCAACATGACCTCCCGCGTACGACGGAAATCTCCTATGCCGCCGCAGAATGATTTCTCACGCTTTGCTGATATAGGCACAATTCTTGCTAGAACAATGTCAGCTCGCCGGTGGTCCTTACGCGAGAAGCTTATAAATGGGCCAATACCCTTTCGGAGGACAAGAACAAGTAAATGAAATCTAATTGTCAAAAGGGCTTCTCCCTAATCGAACTCCTTATCGCTGTAGCAATCATTGGCATCATCGCCGCTATCGCTATCCCTAACTTTCTCGCGTCCCGGCGTGCCGCCAATGAAGCCTCAGCTCAGTCCTCATTGCGGGCAATTCATAGTGCGCAAGCCACTTATCAAGTCACCACCGGCGCGGGTGCATTCGCGACAGACCTCTCCTCATTGAATGGTGTGAGTCTGATCGATGGCGTCCTCTCCAGCGGTTCTAAGAGCGGTTACACTTTCGAAATCGTGGAACAGGCGGGTCTGGACTCAAATGCCGTCTATGGGGTTTATGCGTTTCCCACCATTGACACCGGGCTGTCGCAGACTGGTTCGCGTCGCTTTGGACTTACTGAAATCGGTGTCATGTATGGGGATACCGATCTAACCGACGTCCCGAACACGAGAGCGCTCATTATCGGCATGGGATACGTGAGTAACTAGTGCTCTCTGCATCTTGCCACCTGGAATCCCACCGAGACTGTAATAACCACTTCATCTGTCCCAAGATCCACTCTGACCGGTTACTGAGTCCTACCTCCGAACACATTCTAAAGTTTCAGGGTAGAATTTAATTCTGCTTTGTCGTTGCTCAATGGCAGAAGAAAGCCTGATCCGTGATTGGACCTTGTTTACGATTCTTCAATCATTGAAGTACATTAGGCTCGCCCCTTTTGCGAACAGAATGAATAGCTCTCAGTCATCGGCGCCTACCAGAACACATTCCACCGTCACAGCGAATGCCGTAAGCCGTCAGCAGGGCACCACTCTTCGCCGTACAGCCGCGATAGCGCGCAATGCTTTTCGGGAGGCCGTCAGGGACCGGGTTCTCTATAACCTGGTCCTTTTCGTGCTTTTGCTGATCGCGGGGGCGATCTTCATTGGTGAACTGTCGGGGGGACAGGAACGCAAGATCATTGTCGATCTTGGTTTGAGTGCGATGCTCTTGTTTGGCGTCTTCATTGCAATCTTTGTCGGCGTAGGCCTCGTGTATAAGGAAATAGAGCGGCGCACAATCTATGCCATCTTCTCCAAACCTGTCGGTCGCGGTGAGTTTTTAATAGGCAAATATCTCGGCCTCTGTTTTACTCTTCTCGTTAATGTTTTGATCATGGGCTTGGGTGTATCGCTGGCGCTCATCTTTGTCAGCGGAGGTTGGGATCCTCTGGTTCTCAGGATCTGGCCGGCAGTTCTTTTGCTCTATGTCGAGCTAATGATTATTACTTCAATTGCTCTACTCTTCTCGACCTTCTCATCCCCGGCGCTCTCAGCGTTAATGACCTTTTTCATCTTTATTATTGGACATTTTAGTGCGGACCTTAAGGGCCTGGCGACATCCATGGGCAGCTCGAGTGCTCGCTGGCTTTTCGCTGGACTCTATTATCTTTTTCCTAACCTTGCAAACTTGAGTTTCATCACACCCTCGGCGCACGGTGAAGTCCCAGGTGCTGCGTTCACGGTGGTCACACTTCTCTATGCTCTTGGTTACATTGTGGTAGTGTTGTCGATCGCTACCCTCATCTTTCGCCGTCGAAACTTCAAGTGACTGCTACTCGTTCAAAACAGCACATGAACCGCGACCATACGAGCATTCTGATCTTCCTGATGCTAATAACCGGGGCCGTCACTGTTGTATTCCTGGCGCGCTGGTTGGACGAGCATCGCCCTTCTACCACCGCGAGCGAAGTTGAAAGTCTCTACCTCTCCGGAAATACCGTCAGACGACTCAGTCTCGGATTTAACGGTTTGGCAGCAGACTGGTACTGGATGCGATCGCTTCAGTACGTGGGAAAAAAGATAATCAATACCCCCGAAGATGTTGTCATTGACGATCTCGGTAAGCTTGACTTGAAGCTCCTAGCTCCATTGCTCGATACAGCGACCACCCTGGATCCCCAGTTTCTGGAGCCTTACGAATATGCTGCGGTGGTTCTACCTGGGATAAACGTGCACGAGGCCATTCGCATTACAAACAAGGGCATCGCAGCCAACCCACGTGCGTGGCGTCTCTTTCAACACTTAGGTTATATCTACTGGCAACAGCGCGATTACCAAGGGGCAAGCGAAACTTACGCTGCGGGAGCCAAGATTCAAGGCGCTCCGGCATGGATGGAGGCCATGAGCGCCCGCATGGCAACCGAGGGCGGTAGCCGCGATGTCGCACGCGAGATTTATGGGCGAATGTATGAACAGGCAGCAGACAACAGAGTCAAAGAAATGGTAGGCCGCCGACTGTTGCAACTCGATTCTTTGGATCAGCGAGATGCTTTACAACGAGTGCTTGCTGCTTATCAATCGCGAACAGGTCGATGCCCGGCGTCCTGGCAAGAGATAGACCCAGAGTTGCGAGCGCTGAAGTGGCGGAGCGATGCATCAGGTGCGCCGCTGGATCCGTCCGGAACGCCTTACCATTTGAACAGGGACCGTTGTGGAGCAGAGCTCGATCCTGCTTCTCAAGTTCTGGAGAGATAGGATAGTGTACCTTGGGTCATTTACTCCTGAGGAGTGACATGTTTATAGACCAGAACCTGGAAAGCGACCGGCGCGGTTCGGAGGGGCGGAATGAAATTAGATTGGTACTCGTCAAGTTGAGTTCCGCCCCTCCGAACCGCGCCCGAGTCGGGCGGACTCATGAGCTATAAACATGTCACTCCTCCGGAGTGAATACACCTATCTTCAGAAACGTGTTCAGAGCTCCTAGTGTAACCGTTTGACCGGTTGCGGTCACAAACATCTTTCTCGGACAACCAACAACATGAATACGGCTGTTGAGATAAAGAACTTAACCAAGGACTACGAAGTCGGGTTTTGGCGTAAGCGTAAGATACGAGCGCTTGACGATCTCTCCCTATCGGTCGACCAGGGAAAGATTTTTGGCTTTCTCGGTGCTAACGGCGCGGGTAAGACGACGACGCTTAAACTACTAATGCGTCTCATCTATCCTACAGCAGGCAGCGCTCGCATCCTCAGCTACGACCTGTCGGATACTTCTATGCACCATCTCATCGGCTACCTGCCCGAGAATCCCTATTTTTACGACTACCTGACTGCACTTGAGTTTCTTGACTACTGCGGACAGCTATTCGGCAAGCAGAGAAAGGAGCGACAGAAACGGGCCGCAGAGCTTCTGAGCCGCGTTCGCCTGGATGAGAAGAGTTGGAATACCCAACTAAGAAAGTTTTCAAAAGGAATGCTTCAGCGGGTCGGACTGGCGCAGGCGTTAATAAACGATCCGCAGGTAGTTTTTCTGGATGAGCCGATGAGTGGGCTTGATCCAGTTGGCCGGCGCCAGGTCCGTGATCTCATCGCTTCTCTGCGCGCCGAGGGCAAAACCGTCTTCATGTGCTCTCACATCCTCTCGGATATTGAGGTTCTCTGTGACCGCGTGGCCATTCTCAAGCGCGGGCGACTTGCGCATCTTGGTCCTCTCGAAGAACTTCGTAAAAAGGCTGGACAGCAAGATTCCATTGAGATAATAGCCACCGGAAGTGACGCAGCAGCTCTCAAACAAGAGCTTCCGGACCATTTTCGAATTAGCGAGACGGCAACTGGGTTGAGAATTGAGGTTTCCGATGAAAAGGAGGTCGATATTGTGTTGCCCACGCTGAGGCGAGCCGGCGGCAAGTTGGTTTCAGTACAACCGGTGCGGCAATCGCTCGAAGAGTTGTTTGTCGATGGAGATGAGGGTTAGAGCTACTTGAATCGAAACGCGGTTACTTCCATCTTGATATTGGCCCGCACATCCGACTCATTCATACCTTCCAGCATCACTTGGACCGGAAGCGTTCGATTAGGCTCCAACTCTTTCTGCCGCGTCGGGATCACCACCACTGTACGCTCCTTAACTGGATTCCCAACGTGATCGACGACCGCAGCCCTTATCTCAAGGCCATTGAGTGTCTTTCCGGTGAAGTTACGAACGGTCGTACGGAGAGTCATCACAATATCTCCGAGCGCGCGTCTCGCCTCGTCGGCTTCCGGAGCATCGAGAACGATTCTTGAGTGGTGCTGGTCAAACTCGGGGGAGCCTGCGCGGATTGCACCCTCGAGAACCGGGTCAGTGGGACCACCCCCAGTGGCACGCAATAGTAGGAAGAAGATTAGCCCGATTACGATCGCGGAAATCACTGCGGCGCCAATAATCACATTTCGCCGCGACTCTTCAGGCTTGGAAGCTGGTCGTTCCGAAGCAGCCATAACTCTAGGTCTGATTCTAGACAGGGATCCTACTGTTTTGCAAATGTCACCAGTGGCAAGGGCGCGTGGTTATGGTTTGCTGTTGGCAAGGAGACGAGTAATCAGCTCTTCGAGTTGGGTAAAGTCAATTGGCTTTGTGATGTAACCGTCGCATCCGGCTTCCAGTGCTTGAGTATGAAAGTCGGCACTGTCGTGTGCGGACACAGCAATAATTGGGACATTGGCAAGCTTTGGCATCTGACGAATTTTCCGGGTAGCGGACAGTCCATCGATGATGGGTAGGCTGAGATCCATGAGGATCAGATGCGGACGCCCCTGTTCGGCAATCCGTACGGCGTCAGGACCATTTACGGCTTCGACGACTTGATAGCCACCAATCTCTAACAGTCGCCTTAGCATAAAACGATTGTCTTCAGAGTCTTCAACCAACAACAGTCGCTTCGGACCAGGCTGGCTTTTACTGTCATCGGGCTCTCTACCCACCGCTGTTTTCATAGCACACCAGAATCGCTTAAAGCTTGTACCGAATCTGGCAATGTATCACTAGAATACGGAGTCCTTTTCTGCTAACATCCCCGCATCGAAACATGACACATTGAGCCAATCGCTCCGGGTTCAATTGATACACTCAGTTTTGGGTTTCGTTCCCCCGGTCCTGACAGGAGCTGAGATCCGTGAGAGGACTTGCGGTCAAATGAAGCCGTTATTATCTGAGGTACACGACAACGCTGCCCTCCAAAGTATCGGTCGCGCGTCAGTTCAAATCGTCCACGATCTCAAAAACCATCTCAACGGCGTCAAGTTGTATGCCACGTTCCTGCTAAAGCGTCTGGAAAAGAGCGAGCGACCCGCAGATGAGATAGAGACCGTTCACAAATTGATCGCGGGAATCGACCGGGCTGCGAAGGATCTAACAAGTCTGGTTCAATATGGACGTCCGATTGCTTTGAAGAAACGACCGCAAGTCGATCTTAAGGATCTATTGAGCCGCGCACTGGCCACGCTGACGGAAAGCCGGAACGAAAGCCTGCGACCCGTTCAGGCGATCGATGTCAAGCTCGCACCCGACCCGATTCTGGGAGAGTTTGACCCCGAGCTGTTGGGGGAGGCCCTCAGATCTATTTCAGTGCGCGCGCTTCAGTTGCAAGCGAGTAGCGACCCTTGTGCGGAGTTACAAGTTAGCTTAAAAGTCCAAGTTACCGATGCAGGATCATCAACTGCTGTTATCGAATGGGGTCGAGTAGATTCTCATGGGCAGGATCCGTTTAACTCCTTCGTTGGCGGAGATGCCGTGAGAATGTCGCTGGCAACAAGATTCATCGAGGCCCACGGCGGTTCAGCTACACATCAGGACGGGCTGCTGAGCGTGAGACTGCCGCTGCGTTAAGAATGTCGGTTAACTTACTACTCAGGGTCGAAGGGAAGATTACTGATCATGAACACGACAGGAACAGGTGCCTTAAGAGAGGAGAGCAAGGTGGAAAATAAGGACGTGCGGATTCTCGTTGTGGATGACGACCCGATGGTGGCTGATGCATTGAGACAAAACCTTGTGGAAGAAGGTTACTCAGTTGACATTGCGGCCACGGGCGCTGAGGCAATCGAACTCTTCGATCAGGGAGGCCACCATCTCGCTATTTGCGATTTGCAGCTCCCCGACCTCGATGGTCTTGAGGTAATGAGGCATATTAAGGATGCACGCCCGACTACCGAAGTCATTGTTGTCACCGGGCATGGTTCGGTTCCCCGAGCGGTTGAAGCTACGAAGGCAGGGGCTTTCTACTTCGTCGAAAAGCCATTCGATCTCGATAAACTTCAACCGCTGATCGATAAAGCACTCGAACGGCGCCAGTTGGTTGCTGAAACTGCGAACATGCGCCGTCAACTTTCTACTCGGGCGGAGTACTCGAACATTATCGGGGCATCGAAGGCGATGCAGACTATTTATGAGACCATCGAATCAGTCGCCAAGTCTGATGCTAATGTCCTGATTGTCGGCGAGTCGGGAACGGGCAAGGAACTGATCGCAAACGCTATCCACTACAATTCGCTCCGCTCGAAGAAGCCGTTCATTAAAGTAAACTGCGCCGCACTGCCGAAGGAGTTGATCGAATCCGAGCTCTTCGGCCATACGAAGGGCGCCTTTACTGGCGCCCATGCTGACAAGGAAGGACTGGTGCAGCACGCCGCCGGTGGCTCACTGATGCTGGACGAGATCGCGGAAATGCCAGTTGAGCTTCAACCGAAGCTCTTGCGCGTCCTGCAAGAACGAAGTTACCGCAAGATCGGATCGGAAAAGACCTACGCAGTTGACTTTCGTCTGATCTCGTCAACCAATCGTCCGCCGGCTGACGCGATTCGTGACGGGATGCTGCGGGACGATCTCTTCTACCGGATTTCGACTATTACGATTCATGTTCCACCACTGAGGGAACGGAGCGAGGATATTCAGCTCTTAACCGAGCATTTTCTTCAGATGTACGCTCAGAAGTACGAACGGCAAATCGGCGGCGTCTCGCAGGCGGCCTATCAGCGACTGTTCGGTCATGCCTGGCCCGGCAACGTGCGCGAACTCCAAAACGTGATTGAACGCGGGGTGCTGTTGGCAAAAGGCAACCGGATCGAACCGGTCGACCTGCCCTTTGACAATGGCTCGCTTCCGGAAGCGCCAAGTGCAAGCACCGGCTGGGATGTCCCACCGAATATGACGCTTGAGGACATTGAGCGACTGGTGATTGAAAGAACTCTTCAGAGAACAGGTGGGAACAAGCAGGCGGCGGCAAACCTACTTGGCATCTACCGGCCGCGGCTGTACAGCAAGATCAGAAAATACAATATAGATGTGACGTCTATCGTCTCAACTTAAAACGAGAGTTTAGACCTTGGGTCGGTGTCTTTTGATTGGTTAGAAGATGATCCACTAGAACAAACGAACAGCTCACCCAACAGATAAAGTTGATGGATTTGTTCGACCTGCCGCCATCCTGACCTACTCTGACCGCCATCACGGACCACTCAAAGACCACCAACGGCTCTTGGTGGTATGTTCGACTCTGCTTACAAGAGCCCGGCACCCACAGGTTTTCGCATGATGCTACAAAGACCACCAACGGCAGTTGGTGGAGGCTTCGACCCTGCCTACAAAAGAACGGTTGCCCACATGTTTAGCTTCCCTGACCCAACGCAAAAAGACCACCAACGGGCAGTTGGTGGATTCCTTCGACCTCACCTACAAAAGAACGTTGCCCATTGTTTAGCTTACCTGACCCAACACAAAGACCACCAACTGCCGTTGATAGTCTTTCGCCTCTGATTGAGTTGCTTCTTTGTACGCTGGGTCGAAGCATCCACCAACTCCCGTTGGTGGTCTTTGAGCGGTCCCTGATGGCGGCTGTTGTAGGCTGGGTCGAAGCATCCACCAACTGCCGTTGGTGGTCTTTTGGGTGGTCCATCGTTGCCGGCTGTTGTAGGCTGGGTCGAAGCATCCACCAACTGCCGTTGGTGGTCTTTTGGGTGGTGCCGGCTGTTGTAGGTTAGGTCGAAGCATCCGCAACTGCACAGTTGGTGGTTTTGGGTGAACCAGAGTCTCAACAGCTGCTACTCAATCTGGTACGTCGCAACGCTCGTCGGAGTCTCAAAGCATCGTACCTTGTAGATCTGGACGCGGTCGTCCCCTACTTTCGAGCCTACTCGTTCCAGGATGAACTTTGCCAGATTCTCCGCGGATGGCTGCACGACATCAAATGGAGCCAATTCGTTGATGTTCTGATGATCCAGATACTGCACCACCTCGTCAGCCGCCGCCTTCAATTCAACAAAGTCCACGAGTAGGCCAATGTTGTCCAACTCTCGCCCTCGAGCATAGATCTCAATTCGATAATTGTGGCCGTGCAGGTTCTCACACTTGCCGCGGTAGCCTCGCAGTTGGTGCGCGCTCGAGAAGTTTCGTTCGATCATTACCTCAAATAGACCCGGCATGACGAAAGTCTGGCATACTCCAAAGTCTGATGTCCAATTAAGCCAAGCTAGCGGTGGCCTTCTGAATTACATTGGCTGGACTCGGCTCGAACATCCGACTGACATCAAGGATGTTCGTAGTTATTCGGCAAGGCGGAAGGCTCTGGAGGAAAGAGCGTCCATAGACTTTCGTGCGCAAACGGGGGTCCAGCACAGCCAATACTCCACGATCCGTGCCGCTTCGGATCAAACGCCCAAGTCCCTGCTTCAGCGTAATGATTGCCTGCGGCACGCTGTACTCATAGAAGCTCGATCCGCCGCTGGCTTCGATAAAGCGCTGCCGCGCGGCAACGATAGGATCTGTCGGCACAGCGAATGGCAGTTTGTCGATAATCACGCAGGAAAGCTGTTCGCCACGCACATCAACTCCTTGCCAAAAACTGGAGGTCGCAAACAGTATTGCGTTCGGAGTCTCGCGGAATATTTCGAGGAGTCTCCCTTTCGAAGCACTTCCTTGCAATAGACACGGATAATCGACCTCGGAAGCCACGCGCTCATAAAGCGATTTCATCCCCGTATAACTTGTTGACAGCACAAATGCCCGCCCCGCAGTTGCCTCAACGATGCGAGTTACTTCAGCCGCTGACGCGCTGGCCCATTCCGGCGACCGCGGCTCAGGCATCTTCGGCGGAAGATAGAGCAGCGCCTGACGCTGATAATCAAAACTAGATTCCGCGATCAAGTCTTTCGCTTTATCCAACCCCAGTCGCTCGCGTATGAATGTGAAATTTCCGGCGCTCGAAAGCGTTGCAGAGGTCAAAACAACCGTTTCGATCTGACTGAAGAGCTTATCTTCGAGCAGGCATGAGACATCGATCGGCGAGGCTCTCAGGAAGACTCCTCGTCCACGGCGCTCGAGCCAGTACACGAACTTCGAATCCTCGCCGGACACGATAAACCGCAGATCTAACCTAATCTGTTTAATGCGCCGCACCAGGTTCTCAACCTCCGGGGGCTTTTCCTTGATTGCGTCAAGAGTCGTTTCCAGTCTGATCAGCGAGCCATCGAGAGCTATGTACAGATCTCCCAGCGGAGTAGGCTGAAGAGTGCCGTCTGAGATTCTCTTAATGAAAGTCCCCGGGAGAATGGGGTATCGGCCCTCATCACCACGACCCTGGCGAAAGGCCATCCAGAAATTCTCGCTAAACTGCTGCACCCGCGCCGAGGTCCTGGACACTTCGCGCAAGAAATCTTTTTTCTCAACCACGACGCGACTCACGTCGTGCAACAGGTCGTCAATCTGATAGTTCGATATTTGCGCGCCGAAGTATTCTGAAGCAACGTCTTCAATCAGGTGGGCTTCGTCAAGAATAACTGCACAATAGTCGGGCAGCACACTGCCATACATACCATTGCGCACTGAAAGGTCTGCAAAAAAGAGATGATGATTTACGACCACAATTTCCGCGTTTTGGGCCCGTTGACGCATCCGGGTGATAAAACACGGATCGTAATCTGGACACTTTTGTCCGAGGCAACTCTCAGAGCGGGCGTCGATATGGCGCCAGAACGACAATGACTCTGGCAGATTAGCGAGTTCGGCCCGGTCTCCCGTTTCGGATTCCCGAGCCCATTGGGAGACGTCCTCGAAATAATCGACTTCTTCCAATCCCTCGAGGACCGGAGAACTTTCTGCATGTTTGAGACGCTGAAGACAGAGGTAGTTGTTACGTCCTTTCATATATGTGGCCGTGAATTTACTCGGCAGCACTGACTGGAGAAACGGAATGTCTTTCTCCATCAACTGCTCCTGCAAATTCTTTGTTCCCGTAGAGACGATTACCCGACCACGACCACCGACGGCGGCCGCAACGGCAGGGACAAGATAAGCGAGCGTCTTTCCCGTACCTGTACCGGCCTCGACAATCAGGTGATGTCGATCTTCAAAGGCGCGCATAACCGCCTGGGCCATCTGGATCTGGCCGGAGCGGTACTCGTATTCGGAGTGGGTGCGGGCGATTAGCCCATCTGGTCCGAAGATCTCTTCCATTTGCTAATCGGCGCCAATGGTTTCAGTTTGTGAGGTTCGAGACTTTAGACGCTTTGGGTAAAGCGGAAACTTTGCAGCCAACTCTGCCACACTCTGCTGAACCTTACTTTTGACGGCCTCAGATTCAGGTTCATGGACAATCGCGGCAATCAACCGGCCAATCTCTTGCATCTCTGCTTCTTTCATCCCCCGTGTCGTAACTGCCGGCGTACCGATACGCAAGCCCGACGCGACAAACGGTTTATTCTGATCGAAAGGGATAGTGTTCTTATTAACGGTAATGTTCGCTGCCTCGAGAGCCTTTTCGGCGTCCTTACCGGTGATGCCCTTCCCGTCCATCCAAACATCCACCAGCATCAGATGATTGTCAGTACCACCCGAGACAAGCCGTAAACCTTGTTCCTTAAGTTCATTCGCAAGCGCCTTCGCGTTTTTAAGAATCTGCCTTTGATAATCCTTAAAATCCTCACGCAGAGCTTCTCCAAAAGCAACCGCTTTGGCAGCGATGATATGCACTAGTGGTCCACCCTGAACCCCCGGAAAGACCTTTCGATCAATCTCCTTAGCGTGCTCTTCTTTACATAGAATCAAACCACCGCGAGGGCCGCGGAGGGTTTTATGAGTCGTGCTGGTGACATAATCAGCATGTGGTACGGGCGAGGGATGCAGATCGGCAGCAATCGGTCCCGCAATATGCGCAATATCAGCAAACATGCGAGCGCCGACACCCCTGGATATTTTGCCAATTCGTTCAAAATCGATTATGCGCGGATATGCAGAGGCTCCACAGATGATCATTTTCGGTTTGTGCTGCTCGGCGAGTCGCTGTAGTTCGTCGTAATCTATTTGTTCCGTCTCGCGGGCCACACCATAGTCAAAAACCTTGTAGCTGATACCGGAAAAATTCATCGGATGCCCGTGAGTGAGATGGCCTCCATGAGAAAGGTTCATGCCCAGAATCGGTTCACCGTATTGGATTGCAGCCAAATAGACGGCCATGTTGGCCTGGGCGCCACTATGGGGCTGAACGTTGGCGTGGTCCGCCCCAAATAATTCTTTCGCTCGATCGATTGCTGCCTGTTCTACAACATCCGTCCATTCGCAACCGCCGTAATAACGCTTTTTGGGATAGCCTTCGGCGTACTTGTTAGTAAATACCGAGCCCATTGCTTCGAGGACGGCTTCGCTGACAAAGTTCTCCGAAGCAATCAACTCGAGCCCGTTGGCCTGGCGAGCCACCTCATTGTCGATGGCGTCTGAGATCACTGGATCAACTTCGTTAAGTGAGGCGTTTTTAAGGTCCGTCATTTGGGGTGTCCTTTTGTGTTTCTCTTAAAGTGGCGAACTCTTTTTATCTTTTTGTTCGACTTCTGTAATCTTCTCTACCCGAGTGGAATGACGCCCCCCTTCGAAGCCGGTATTAAACCAGGCCCGGACGATATTTGGGATAGTTTCCGCCGGCGTCGTCCGCGCGCCAATCGCGAGGACATTGGCATCGTTGTGCTGTCGAGCCAGGCGGGCAGTCTCTTCGGACCAGGCAACCGCAGCGCGCACTCCGGGAATCTTGTTGGCGACAATGGCCATTCCAGTGCCCGATCCACAAACGAGCAATCCCTGCTGGGCGTTGCCGCTGGCCACAGCCTCTGCGACCCTCGTAGCGTAATCGGGATAGTCTACGGACTCTTCAGAAAGCGTTCCCAGGTCTTCGAAATCAACTCCAAGATCGCGAAGCAGTGGTTTCAATTGTTCTTTCTGAGCAAACCCGGCGTGATCACTCGCGAGCGCGACTTTCATCAGTGACACCTCTGAAAATTATCAGGCAGAATAAAGAAGGGGATGGTACATCACACGTTCCCGACCCGCAACGCCTTTGGAGTGCTTTGGAGTGCGGCGGCCCGGCGCCGCTTTTGAATCCAGTCCTCCCAATGAAAAGCAAGTCAGAATCCGGCGCCGGGCTGCCCCACTCCAAAGCACAAGTTTGCGAAAACTATTGCGCTAAGCGAGAATGACGCGTCAATCACATCCTGGAAAGACTAAAAAATCTAAGTTCATGCGCTGGTCACAATATTTCATCCCTACCCTCCGCGAAGATCCTGCCGACGCCGAAGTGATATCCCACAAGCTGCTGTTGCGTGCAGGCTTGATTAGGCAACTGGCTGCGGGAATCTATTCCTATCTTCCACTCGGACAACGGGTCGCTCTTAAAGTGATGACGGTCCTGCGCGAAGAGATGAATCGAATCGGCGGTCAGGAATTCTACCTGCCGGCATTGCACCCCGCCGAGATCTGGAACGAGTCCGGGCGTTGGAGCGCAATCGGCGATGACATGTTTCGGTTGAAAGACCGTAAGGGCGCGGACATGTGTTTGGGGATGACTCATGAAGAGGTCTTTACAACTCTTGCTCGCCATCAACTCCGCTCGTACAAACAGTTGCCCCAGGTGTGGTATCAGATTCAGATCAAGTTTCGCGATGAGCCGCGGCCAAAGTCAGGCTTTATGCGCCTGCGCACGTTTATCATGAAAGACGCTTACACCTTTGATGTTGATCACGCCGGTCTGGACCGTTCGTTTGCAGACCAGCGTGAGGCTTACAAGCGTATCTTTGCCCGTTGCGGACTTGAATACACGATAGTGGAGGCGTCCTCTGGGGCGATGGGTGGCTCTGAATCAAACGAGTTTGTGGCGCGAACTCCAGCGGGAGAAGACCTGGTTGCCAGTTGCAAGAATTGCGGCTATGCGGCGAATGTGGAGAAAGCAACTTCGAGGCTAGCTCCGATTATTGATGGCGACGAGCCTGTTGCACCGGAGGAATTTCCTACTCCGGGAGTGCGAACGATCGAAGATTTGATTGCCTTTCCGGGCGGCGCAACCGCAGAACGCCAGATCAAATCGCTCGTCTATGTAGCAACTATAGGCGGTCAACCAAAGCCAGTGCTGGCGTTGGTGCGCGGCGATCATCAACTGCATGAGACTAAACTCGCAGACGGCCTCGGAGCTACAGCCGTTCGATCAGCCCACCCCGAAGAGATCCGGGAACTCATGGGCGCTGGAGCAGGTAGCCTTGGCGGCGTAGGAGCCAGGGAAAGGGCTCGTTCATCGGGTCGTGATCTACTTATCATTGCAGATGTGGCATTACAAGACCGCCGCAATATGACCACGGGGGCAAATAAGGATGAACATCACCTTCGCGGCGTCAACATTGAACGTGATATACAGGTCGAGCGCTGGGCAGATCTCCGCACTGTGTCGTCCGGAGAGTCGTGTCCACGCTGCGCAGAGGGCATACTGGAAGTCTTTAAGGCAATGGAGATCGGTCACATCTTCAAGCTCGGAACTAAATACTCTGAATCGATGGGCGCTTATGTTTTGACGCAGGACGGCAAGGAAGTGCCGATCGTTATGGGAAGTTATGGCATCGGTGTCGAGCGTATCATGTCCGCCGCGGTTGAACAGAATCATGATGAAGACGGCATCATCTGGCCCCGGGCAATTGCGCCGTTTGATGTTATCGTAACCATAACGAATGTTAGAGATGAGACCTTGAGAAGCTCCGGGGAACAGCTCTACAAAGAACTCCAGCAATCAGGTCTTGATGTCCTGCTCGACGATCGCGACGAACGAGCCGGTGTGAAGTTCAAGGATGCTGACTTGATCGGGGTCCCATTCAGGATCACAGTCGGAAAGAAAGTCTCCGACGGACTAGTCGAACTCTTTGATCGTCGTACAAAGCAAACTGAAGCCGTAAAGCTTGGCGAGATTGTCACACGAGTTCAAAAGCTCGCTTTAGCCGGTCTCTAAGGGAGTCAACCGCCCTAGTTAGCAAGAGCAATGGAATTTCTGTCGTTATTTATTGCGGTTCTGCTGGGCACAGGCTCGATAACCTCCCAGGAGCTTCCCGAACTTGTTCGGCGCATAAAACCATCCGCGGTAGCAATTGAAACCTTCGACGCCCGAGGAGAAAAACTTTCACGCGGTAGCGGTTTCTTTATCGACGTCGATCGTGTAGTCACCAACCGGCACGTCATCGACAACGCCTATCGCGCCGAAGTCCACTCCTCAGATGGCAGCATCTATCCAGTGAAAGCAGTGCTCGCCGTCGATGCAGAAGGTGACATCGCATTGCTATCAGTTGAAGCGCCTCCTGATAAGGTGAGACCCCTTCCCCTGGACCGTACGTCCCCACAGGAAGGTGAGAGCGTAGTGGTTATCGGAAACCCCTTCGGTTTGGAGGGGAGCGTAACAAATGGCATCGTTTCCGCGGTGCGCGATATCCCAACTTTTGGAAGAATTATTCAGGTCACAGCCCCAATCTCGCCAGGTTCAAGCGGTAGTCCGGTTGTAAATATGCAAGGTCAGGTGATTGGCGTTGCTACGCTTCAGATTACCGGGGGGCAAAGCGTTAATTTCGCAATTCCCTCTGAGCGAATTTCACAATTGCAAGTTACAGCGCCGATGTCGCTTGGGGAATTGGTGGCTGCTACTAACAAAGACAAGCGGGCGCAGGCAGTCCAGTTCTTTAGAGACGGGCTGAGCTTCCTTTCGAGAGACGATTGCGAGAAAGCGCTGCCCTATTTCGAGAAGGCCGTTGCGTCGGATACCAATTACGCCGAGGCGTGGGCTCAATCCGGTTTTTGTAATGAAAAACTGGGAAGACATAAAGAGGCGGTCGAGGCTTCGAAAAAGGCTGTTAGTCTCAGGCCTTCCGCGGAATCTTATTTCAACATTGGTCTTGCAAGTTTCTATCTGAAGCAGTATCGCGACGCAGCTGATGCTTACCGGCAGGCGATCAAGCTCGATCCATATAATGCCGCAGACGCTTATTACGCCCTTGGCCTCGTGTACCGCGAATGGAATCAAGCCGACGACGAGATTCATGCATACAAACAAGCGATAAGGCTTAAGCCTGACTACACGAGCGCTTATGAGAGACTCGGCGCGCGCTACGTTCGCTCAAAGAAGTATCCGGATGCGGTTGCGGTGTATAAACAGTTGTCTGAGTTGAAGCCGGGTGATGCTGGGCCTTTCAACAGTTTGGGCGAAACGTACCTCGAGATGGGGAAGCAAAGCGAAGCGGCAGAAGCTTTCAGGCAGGCCATAAGACTGAAGCCGGATTACGGCAGGGCCTATTTCAATCTTGGGAAATCTCTGCTGGCGATGGGCAATCGGGATGCGGCCCTTGAGCAGTACAATATTCTTCAGGGTTTGGATCCTGACTGGGCCGAAAAACTTAATGGATTGATTAGTCCGTAGTCAGTTGTCCGTTGTCAGTTGTCCGTTGTCAGTTGTTCAACGGACCACGGACTACGGACTACGAACCACGGACTACTGACGATTGATTAGGCTTGCTACAAAGCCCGCCCCAAAACCATTGTCAATGTTTACAACAGCAACGTTTGACGCACACGAATTGAGCATGCCAAGAAGTGCCGCTACGCCACCAAAAGATGCCCCGTAACCCACGCTGGTCGGAACAGCAATAATCGGGACCGCAACGAGACCACCTACAACAGACGGCAGCGCCCCTTCCATCCCCGCAACCACGACGATCGCTCGAGCGCTCTGTAACAGAGCTCTTTCGGCAAGCACCCGGTGAATTCCAGCAACCCCAACATCCCAGACTCGCTGAACGCGATTTCCCATTGCTTCGGCAGTTAATGCTGCTTCCTCGGCCACCGGGATATCACTAGTCCCCGCCGTAACCACTGCGAGCGTGCCTACTCCTTTTTCCGTCCGATCCCTCATTATCCGGATCAGGCGCGCCGTTTCGTGCCACTCGGCTTCCGTGACGACGTTTCTTACCTCGCCGAATGTTCCTTCATCGGTATGGGTGATCAAAATGTTAGGAGATCGCTGGGCGAGACGTTCAACAATACCCACCACCTGCTCTCTAGTCTTGCCGGAACCGTAGACGACTTCGGGAAACCCCTGGCGCACGGCGCGGGAATGGTCGACCCGCGCAAAACCAATATCCTCGAAGTAAAGATTCTTCAGGCGGTGAGCAGCATCTGAGAGGTCAAGTTCACCATTCTTGAAGGCAAGAAGAAGTTGTTCCAATTCTTGTGAGTCCACATCGCCCATCTTACCTCAACCCTTTGAAATGGGGCGACCTGCCGCCGCTTTTCGAGTTAGATTTTCCGGATGTTACCAGGCGAACCAGAGCGGCGCCTGGCCTCCACACTCCAAAGTTGCGATCTGTTCGAGCGGTAAGTAAGATTCTTAGCACATGGAATTCACTGTAGGAATTACCGGCGCATCAGGTTCGATTTACGCGCAGCGGACGCTGGTTCATCTGGCGGCAAGCGGCGTTGTCGAGCGCATCAATCTCATTCTCTCGGAATCGGCAGAGACTGTGGCGCGCGTTGAGCTTGGGGTCGATCTAAGGGGCGCCGATCAAACCCGCATTAACGAATGGATCGGTCTTCCACCTGAGTCAGGTCTGATCCAACTTCAGCGTCTCGACAATATGGCGGCCAAACCTTCGTCTGGTTCTCATCCGCAGCAGGGAATGGTGGTCGTGCCTTGCTCGATGGGAACAATTGGAGCGATCGCCTGTGGAGCCGGCACAAATCTCATTCATCGCGCCGCTGACGTCACGCTGAAAGAATCACGCCGGCTGGTGCTGGTGCCTCGTGAGACACCCTACAATGCCATTCATCTGGAAAACATGTTACGTCTGGCTCGGGCCGGGGCACATATCGTAGCCGCAAGTCCGGGCTTCTATCACCGCCCGCAAACAATCGAAGCACTGGTTGACCATCTGGTTTTCCGCATTCTGGACCATCTTGAGGTCCCCCATTCGCGAAGCACGCGCTGGCAAGGAATACCAGAGACAACAATGCCTGCCAATGCCAATAACGAATAGACAAGTCGAGACCCAAGTGGCTGCCGTTACCAGCAACATTCGAACGACGCTCGATATGATCAAAATCGAGCATACTCTGTTCGCGTTGCCGTTTGCCTTCCTCGGCGCAGTATTGGCGGCGAATGGTATCCCGACTCTCTGGCAAATTCTTTGGATCACAATCGCAATGGTAGGCGCAAGGTCAGCCGCCATGGCCTTTAACCGGATTGCTGATCGCGAGTATGACTCTCTCAATCCCCGCACGCGGATGCGGGCTCTACCGGCTGGTCAGCTTTCAGTTGGTTTCGTCTGGGTGTTCACTGTTGTATCAGCGGCCCTTTTCTTTATTGCGGCGGCGATGTTGAACCGACTGACGCTTATCTTGTCTCCCGTAGCGCTCGCCAGTGTGCTGCTTTACTCCTTCACAAAGCGATGGACACTGCTTTCACACCTGGTGCTGGGCTGGTGTCTCTCAATCGCTCCCACCGGCGCCTGGATAGCGATTAGAGGTGCGATTGATAGCCCGGCGCCGCTGCTACTGTCGCTGGTTGTATTGCTGTGGACCGCTGGTTTCGATGTGCTGTATGCGTGTCAGGACTACGATTTTGATGTTCGGCACGGTTTGCACTCGATACCAAAACGGTTCGGAATAGCAACGTCTTTGTGGATTGCTCGTCTGTTCCACGCAGGCGCTTTTGCTGCACTCCTTGCGCTATACTGGATTACGCAACTTGGGGTGTTGGCGATCATCGGAGTAGCGGCAACCGCCGTACTGCTGGTCTTTCAGCACCGCCTCGTACGAGCTGACGACTTAAGCAGACTTAATGCGGCATTTTTTACTACTAATGCATTCGTCAGCGTCATTCTCTTTGCCACTTTTGGAGGCGCAGTACTGATAAGGAACCTTTCATGAACTTCTCTCACGATCCAGCGTTGCTTAACCTGATAGACAAAGTCGAAGCCGGCGAGCGCCTGAGTTTTGACGATGGCGTCGCATTGTACTCGACGGATGATCTAACCGGACTCGGTAAGCTGGCGGATGTTGTGCGACGCCGAAAACATGGGCGCACCACATACTTCAATGTGAACCGCCACTTCAACCCCACAAATGTCTGTTATGCCGATTGCAAGTTCTGTGGCTTTTATCGCACGCCACGCCAACCTGACGCCTATACACACAATATCGAGGATTCGCTACGAATAGCCGGCAGTGCCGTTAACGAAGGAGCTACGGAGTTGCATATCGTTGGCGGACTCAACACAAAACTTCCGTTCAGCTACTACACCGACCTTCTGTCAGCACTTAAAGGACAGTTTCCCGCACTTCATCTCAAAGCATTTACTATGGTGGAGATAGATCACTTCGCTCATTTCTATAAGATGAAGGACGAAGATGTTATCCAGCAACTCATTGACGCCGGGATGGATTCCTGTCCTGGAGGTGGCGCCGAAATCTTCCGCGAGCCGACCCGCTCGATGATTTGCGCCCACAAGTGCGACGCCGAGCGCTGGCTCGAGTTGTCCGGGAAAGTGCACGCTGCTGGTTTGAAGACAAATGCAACCATGTTGTATGGACACATAGAATCGCTGGAGGATCGCGTCGATCATCTCATCCGATTGCGAGAACAGCAGGACAAGTCGCATGGCTTCCAGTGCTTCATACCGCTTGCCTTCTATCCCCCGAATACTCAACTGGACCACCTCTCCGGCCCTTCGGGGGTGGATTCGCTCAAAACGATGGCCGTCTCACGTCTGATGCTCGATAACATCGATCATCTCAAAGCTTACTGGGTGATGCTCGGCAAACGATTGGCGCAGGCGGCGCTGCACTTCGGCGCGAACGATCTCGACGGCACCATTACGGATGGCGGTGAACTGTCTGAGAGTTACTCAGTCGAATCCAATAATGAGGTGCGCATGTCAAAGGAAGAAATCATGGCGCTGATCGAAGAGGCAGGTTTCGAACCAGTCGAGCGCGACACCGTGTATAACCGGATTCAGCCAGCAACCCCCAGCATGGCTTGAAAATAACGCGAACAATGAGATCGTACGAACTTTTATGTCCACTGTTACCCAAGCTAAAAAAATCACCATCGCCCATTCGCCCGATTCCGATGACGCCTTCATGTTTTATGGTCTGGCCACTAAGAAGCTGGATACCGGAGGTCTTGTCATAGACCACGTGCTGCGCGACATTCAATCTCTTAACGAAGAGGCCATGCGCGGCACGTACGAAGTTACCGCAATCAGCTTTCATGCTTTTGCTTACGTAGCAGATAAATATGCTCTTCTGCCTCACGGAGCTTCAATTGGCGACAACTACGGGCCGGTCCTGGTGTCACGCGAGCCCGCTACGCCGGATGATCTCTCAAACATGACTATTGGCGTGCCGGGTATACTGACCAGCGCTTTCCTGGCCCTGCGCCTGTTTACTCCCAACTTTAAATACCAAGTTCTGGCTTTCGATCAAATCATAGAGGCGGTCCAAAATGGCGACTGCGATGCTGGTCTTCTGATCCACGAAGGACAACTCTTCTATGAGTCGGTGGGCCTGCATAAGGTTCTTGACCTCGGGGAATGGTGGCATCAGAAGACTGGATTGCCTTTGCCGATGGGCGGAAATGCGATTCGCCGCGATCTGGGTCCAGAGACCATCAGGCAGGTTTCGGATCTTCTTCATCAGAGCATTCGCTATTCGTTGGCAAACCGTGAAGACGCGCTCCAGTACGCGATGCAGTTTGCTCGTGAGATGAATCCTGAGTTGGCAGATCGCTTTGTGGCTATGTGGGTGAACGATCTGACTCTCGATTACACCGATCGCGGGCGGGAGGCGGTGCGTCGGCTACTCGCAGAAGGCTTTGAGCACGGAATCATTCCAAACCCTGTGTCGATAGAGTTTGTCACACAATAAGAATCTTACGATTTTGGCTTTGACGGTGTAGAATGCTCAGCCTTGAATGCTGGGGTGTGCGCGGCGAAGCTTTAACGCTACCCCGCCCAGATGGAGGCAGCAGCATCGCCGCGCACATCGCCGGTCATCGACCTTTTAAACCAAGCTCCTCCCAAAGCCCGATTTGACATCCAACCATGCAGCAACGCGGCCGCTCAGCGTTGCACTCGCGCTTGGCGCGTAGTAGAGGTTCATGGAAAAGGATGCCGCCCAATCACCGGCGTGAGGACCTCAAAGAGACTGAATCCAACCCTCCCGGATTGATATAGCTTCTTCCTCATAAAAATCGAATCTGAGGTCTGCGCTTTAGCTGCTGTCACAAGACTCATCAAGTCTGTAACTCATACTGTTCCACGCACCTTACACTATCTACAATAAATCTTGCAACTAAAAAGAAAGGTCCTTAAGGCCCCGCGAACTTAGTCAATGACTCTCAGGAGGAAGAAGTCTTTGGGAGATTTCCTAACTCGGCAGCGACTGCGGCATGTACCTGATTAACCAGGCGTTGAATGTCTTCGTCGGTTGAGAGACCTATAGTCGGGATCGGAGACAAGATGACCATCTCGATCGTTCCCGGACGCGAGATCCCGGTTCCCTTACCCATTAATTTGTCGGTGTTTTTGATTGCGACGGGTACAATCGGGACGCCAGCCTGCATCGCCATATAGAAAGCGCCTTTCTTAAAACGCAGGAGTTCGCCAGGAAAGGCTCGCGTCCCTTCTGCAAACACGCCAAACGATATTCCGGAACGAATCCGCTCAGTGGCCGCCGCGGTAGTTTGCAGAGCGCGTTCCCGGTTCGAGCGGTCGATGGCCATAATATTCACATATCCCATCCCGTAACCTAGGATTGGTACTTTCAGCAACTCTTTTTTGGCCAGTACTCCGATCCTCCGTCCCAGATAAGCAAACAACGTCGCAGTATCGAGATACGAGCGGTGGTTTGAGATAAAGACATATGTCTGCTTTGGGTTGAGAAATTCCCGACCTCTGACAAGCACCTTGACGCCCGTTAGCCGCAGCCAGTTCCGGGCTCCAAAAAGGGCCCAGGGATAAACCAGATCCTGCTTGTTGCGCAGCCAGGCAACAAGGAGAACTGGTGGTCCAAAGATGGCTAGCAGAGCGCCGGCGACAAACAGAGACCACCAATAATGAAGTCGGCCAAAAAGGTTAGCTCGGCCACTTATGGTAGACTGCAAAGTACCGGCGCTCTCTTCTATCGCTTCATGAGAAGGAAATTCAGAATGACTCGTCATTGGACTGCCCTGGTCACCTGTCTTGTTTTTTCAATCTGTTTTTTAACTTTTAGTTCCGCTGCGCATGCCCAAAGAACAACTCCAGCTTCTGCGGTCCCTTCACCGCAAAAGGTGTTGGGGTTCACGCCCGGTGATGATCGCACTATAGCCGACTGGACCCAGATTACAGACTATTTCGCTCGGCTCGACAAGGCATCAGATCGCGTTCTGGTTCAAACTATTGGTAGATCAACAATGGGGCGACCCTTAATTGTCGCCTTCATTAGTGCCCCCGAGAATCTGAGTGCCCTCGATCGGCTTAAGAAGATTCAACTCCTCCTCTCGGATCCGCGGCTCGTCACAAGCGTAACTGAACGAGACCGGTTGATTAATGAAGGCCGGGTCGTCGTGGCTATCTCCTGCTCAATACATTCAACCGAGATCGTGGCTTCGCAAATGTCGATGCAACTCGGCTACGAGTTGGCCACGGCGCGGGACCCTGACACTCTTGAAATCCTAAAAAACACAGTGCTGATCTTGATACCATCACCTAATCCGGATGGTATCGATATTGTCAGCACCTGGTACCGTAAGACGATGGGAACCAGATATGAAGGGACTTCGCCGCCGGAACTTTACCACCATTACGCGGGTCACGATAACAATCGCGACTGGTTCATGCTCAATTTGCGTGAAACCGAAGCGGTCAGCAGGCTCTTCTGGCGAGAGTGGTTCCCCCAGATTGTTTTCGACGTGCATCAGCAGTCTCCAAATGGCGCCCGGTTTTTTATTCCACCGTTTTACGATCCGCCTAACCCGCATATCTCTCCTCTGCTCTTGCGGCAAGTTGGCTTAGTGGGACACAAGATCGCGGCTGATCTTCAGGCAGCGGGCCTCAAAGGTGTCATCACCAACGCCAGTTACGATACCTGGTGGCATGGTGGGTTTCGCACAGCGCCGTACTATCACAACTCGATCGGCATCCTTTCCGAAGCAGCCAGTGCCCGGTTGATGAGCCCCACAACAATCACTCGCGAACAACTTGCCCGGGCCACCTCCCGAGGAATGAGAAATGCCATCGATACAACCACGAACTTTCCGGACCCATGGCCAGGCGGCGAGTGGCGACCCCGGGACATCATGAGAATGGAGATGATTGCGGCCCGCGCAGTGCTCTCGCTAAGCGCCAAGTTTAGGGTGAACTATCTCGAAAACTTTTTTGAACTGAACAGGCAGAGCGCTAGTGCAGCCGATACACCCGACGATCCGATAGCGTATCTAATCCCCGCCGGGCAAGGTCGAGACGAGGCAGTGGCTAAACTGATCCACACACTCGTAAGCCAGGGAATAGAAGTCCATCGTCTCGAACGCGAATTGCACATGATCTTCGGGCCCGAGAGTCTGGAACGCACGAATGCACCTGAGGAAAAGATCGGCAATTATCAGAAGGTCATGCAACACGCTGCCGAGATGCACGAGGTCCCGGCAGGGAGTTATATGGTGCTACTCTCGCAGCCCCAACGGTCGAATGTGCTTGCGTTGCTCGGCCCTCAACTCTACCCCAATCGATTGACACCGCAGGGCGAAGCTGAACGGCCCTACGACGTTGCCGGTTGGACTCTATCTATGCAAATGGGAGTAGATGTGCCCGCCGTTATGGCAATTCAGGAGCCAGCGGCAGAAAGACGTTTGAAGCTGATCCAGGATGCCGCGGAGGTTCGCAAGGACCTGGCTCTGAGCCTAAAAAAAGGAGAAGAATCTCCCGTTGCGCGACCAATTCGGCGGCCAGCTCGCGTGGGTATTTACAAAAGTTGGACAGTAAACATGGATGAGGGCTGGACTCGATATGTTTTCGACACCTTTAATCTTTCCTACGAGTCACTTCACGATGCCGCGATCAGAGCGGGGCTACTCGCTACGAAGTTTGACGTGATAATCCTGCCTTCCCAAAGAGCCCGAGATATCCTCAATGGCCACGCTGTTGGTTCTTATCCCCCTGAGTTTACCCGTGGTATCACAACCTCCGGCGTAACCAACCTTAGGAGTTTCGTGGAGAACGGCGGGACGCTCGTCTGCTTCGACGCTTCATGCGAGTTGACTATCAAAGAGTTCAACCTTCCAATACGAAACGTCCTCGAGGGCGTTCGAGGTGCGGACTTCTTCGGCCCCGGCTCAATCGTAGCACTCGAAGTTGACACGACGCACCGGCTAGCCAGGGGAATGCCAGAGAGAGTCGACGCCTACTTCATCAATAGCTCGGCATTTGAGGCTACAGATCCCCGCGTAAGTGTTGTGGCCCGCTATGCAAAGGAAAACTTGCTACGCTCGGGCTGGTTGCTGGGCGAGAGCAGGCTTCGTGGTCAGATAGCGATCGCGGAAGTTGAACTGGGTCAGGGGCGCGTGATCCTCTTCGGTTTTCGACCTCAGCATCGAGGCCAGACCTGGGGCACCTTCCCGTTTATCTGGAACTCGATCGCAGCATCTGAGAACTGACCATTGAGGCCGCCGTGATCTGCTCATTCTTGCACTGTTTGCTTGCTCTCTGGTCGGCTTTTAGCGTATCTTTCCTTCGTAAACGCACAAACTCTCCCCGCCAGTGGCCTACTTCAAGTAGACCGCCCTATTTAATTTCGCCACGCATCAATAGTGTTATCTTTTCGTTTTAGAAAGAGCTTGGCCATGAAAAAGTTTGCCGCATGTTTTTTAGTTCTGTCTCTCATCGTGTCGGTAGTCTTCGCTGTTCAGGGTCAAAGCCGGCCACGTCGCGTCTCCCAAGACGCGCCTACTGGCAACCCGCCCGCGACGATTCCGGCACGGCCTCCTGTTCTGGGTGGTCAGACACAAACGCCCGGCAGGCAAACAACCGATCCTTCAACCACTAAAACCGATGAGATCGAAGAGGTAGAGGCGGGCGATGTGATCCGTGTTGAGACAACCCTCATTACGCTGCCCGTTAGCGTGATGGATCGTGATGGAAGATACATCCCGAATCTTATGAAGGAGAACTTTAGAATCTGGGAGGATGGAGTGGAGCAGAACGTTGCGTTCTTCTCGTCTGTTGATAAACCCTTTTCCGTCGTTCTGATGATTGACACCAGCGGCTCGACGCGCTTCAAGCTGGAAGACATCCAGGCAGCCGCAATCACATTCGTAAATCAGTTGCGCCATGACGACAAGGTGATGGTAGTTTCGTTCGATGGCTCGGTGAGAGTCTTGTCCGACTTTACCAGCGACCGGCGCAGTTTGCATGACGCCATTCGTCGCACCAGCCCCGGTGACGCTACCAGGCTGTACGACGCTATGGACATCGTGATGAATCAACAGTTAAATCGGATATCAGGACGAAAGGCGATTGTGCTTTTCACCGATGGTGTGGACACCACCAGTCGTCGGGCAAGTTATGACAGTAACGTTCGTGATGCCGAGGAGCTCGACGCTTTGGTCTTTCCCGTTCAATACGATACGTTCCGGGATGTGAACAGTGGTGGCTCATCATGGCCCGGCGGGCGGCGCGGGCCCAGATCTTCAGTGGACATCCTGATTGACATTCTGGGAGGAATGGGCGGAGGCAGAGGACCCGTGCGTGGTGGTGGCGTCCCGGGCTCAAGCAGGCGCGATTATGAACGAGCTAGTCGCTACCTTATGGATCTGGCTGAAAAAACCGGAGCAAGACATTTTGAGGCTGACACTCTGCAGAATGTTTCTCACGCGTTTGCAAACGTAGCCGAGGAACTTCGCAGGCAATACAGCCTGGGATACTATCCGAAAAGAACACCCGAGCGGGGTCAGCGCCGCCAAATCCGAGTGCGTGTGGACCAACCCAACCTGGCAGTCCGTACCCGCGACAGCTACGTTTTCAACCCTTCGGCCCCTGGTGGGGAGAGCGCCGCGCAAAAAGACGCCCCTGTATTGCAGCGTAGGCTTCAAAGTAACGATTAATTTAAGACTGTGGCTTCTTCGGCCCGGCGAGCGACGTGATCGTCTCAAGCAGTTCCTCGAGGCGGATCGGCTTTGCTACATGGGCCTGAAAACCTGCGGCAAGGGCGCGACTTTTCTCAAACACACTGGCATATGCCGTGACTGCTATCGCCGGAACCTCTCCCCCCTCTGTTACCCATTGAGCCCGGAGCGTGCCAATGAGTTCGTAACCATCCTTCTCAGGCATTCCAAGATCGCTAATCAAGACGTCGACTTTCAAGGCTTGAAGGATATCGAGAGCTGCTGCCGCGGAACTTACCGAAGTAACCTCGGCGCCACAGAGCCTGAGCTCCTTTTCAATCAAAGTCAAAGCGTCCGGATCATCATCCACAAGCAGAATTCTCAGCCCCGTAAGCGAGTGGGCCAGTCCATTACCGGGGACAAGTGTAGGGGACTCGGGGGTCAGGTCACCCGCTTCAACAAATGGCAGACAGACAGTAAAGATTGCTCCCTGCCCGTCTTCGCGGTTCCCGGCTTGAACAGTACCTCCATGCAGTTCCACCAGATGGCGGACGATTGCCAGTCCCAAACCCAATCCACCGTGCCTCCTGGTTGTCGAACCATCCGCCTGAGTAAAGCGCTCAAATGCATGCGGAAGGAACTCGTCCGCGATCCCCGGTCCATTATCAAGAACATTGATCAGCGTTTGCGATCCGGAGCGCCGCAACTGAATTTCGACCTCGCCACCATGCGGCGTAAATTTCACTGCATTCGAAAGTAGATTCCAGGCAATCTGCTGGAGCCGATCAGGATCTCCGTTCACTGTAATCTCTGGAGAATCGATATTGGTAACCAGGCTAATCTCCTTCGCATCAGCGGCGGGTCGCACCACGTCGAGAGCGGCGTGGAGAATTGGCAGAAGCTCCACCCGGTGCTGATGCAGCCTCAATTTGCCGGTGATGATTCGAGATACATCTAACATGTCTTCAATGATCTGTTTCTGCGACCAGGCGTTGCGCTCAATGACGGTAACCGCATGCATCACCCCTTCAGGATCCAACTGGCCGGAACGCAGCAACCGTGACCAGCCAACGACCGCATTTAGAGGCGTACGAAGCTCGTGAGAGATTGTCGCCAGGAACTCATCTTTGAGCCGACTCACCTCTTCTGACTGAGCGCGGGCCTTCTGCTCAGTGCGGAGCAGTTCAGCCCGTGCCTCTTCGGCTTTAACCTGCTGACCGATGTCGATGGTCACGCCTCGCATACCGAGCGGTTCACCATCCTCATCACAAACGACTACCGACTGGGCCTCTACCCAGACTTCGGAACCATCCTTAGCCTGCCAGCGAAATCGGCTTATCCCACCCCTGCGCGAAGCAAAGATCTGGGCCGCCTCGTGAGCGGCCCGCTCTTGATCGTCAGGATGCACAATCTTCAACCAGAAGTTGGGGGTTGCTAACCATTCTTCCTCGCTATAACCAAGCATCTTCTCAACATAGCTACTCACAAAGTCTATACGCTGACTTCCTACATCAGGCTTCCCCGATGCTTCCCACACAACACCGGGAACATGAGCAACAATATCGCCTATGCGCCGCCGCTGACTCTCGACCTCAGTCAAGAGTTTTTGCCTTTCATGCTCAGTCTTCTTGCGCTCGGTGACGACGGCAAATAGGATCAAGGCCAACAGAGTGCTTGTGCCGATGAATCCCTGAAGTAACAACAGCGACTCGTTGTCATTTCCGGTAAAGAATGGACCTTGCCCTCGGGTCGTACCCCATACCGCAACTCCTGCGAGGAGAAGGGTCGAGGTGGTCACCCAACGCTGATCGAGTCTCAAAGCTGCCCAAACGAGGAAAGGAAAGGCGAGATGAGCAAGCGGATAGTTGGTCCGCTGACCCGGAAACCATCCAGCAAGGGTGACCAATGAAACAAAAGAGAGAAGGGCCAACATGACGATTCCTTCAACGGGTCTCGCGATCGAGCGGTGGCCCCTTGTCCCCCAGGCGAGGAGAAAAGGCACAACAATCATTGCGCCAAATCCATCTCCAAGCCACCACGTTAACCAAAGCCTTCCGAATTCATCCCACTGAGCGGCCTTTCCAAGACACAGACTAAGATTCCCGATCGTTGCACTCACAATCGGGCTTAGAATGACTGCACAGATAACAAATCTGAGCACATCTACTACCGACTCCAGCTCCCTCTTAAAACTCTTGAACCTCTGAAGGAGGATTACCGCGGTAACTGCTTCCAGCGTATTGCCGAAAGCAATCCCGCCAGCCACCGGAATAGAAACCCCGGTCCAGACATTTGCAGCGAATGCTCCGATGAGAATAGCGGGCCAGAGATTCCGGCCCAACAGAAGCATGGAGGCGATGGCAATACCGGTAGGTGGCCATACAGGAGAAACATTTGTGTGAACGGAAGCCAGGGAAAGTCCAAAGATGGCCGCGGCAACGTACACCACCGCGACCAAAATGGCCAAGCCTCCGAACCGCAAGGATCTGAGTCTCATCTCATCCCATCAAACCCCTGAGCAGTGCTTTTCGATCGTGAAGTGGCTGAATCGCGCCAGTTGTGAGGTGGCTTCAGAAAACTTGCTGGTGCCAGCAAAGCGAACCGGCCGTTGAGCCGCTCGCACGAGTAAGAAAACTTACCCTATCCTTCGTTATTGCCGCGCAGAATATGAGCACATTGTGTTAAATCTATGTCATTACCTACAAAAAAGAGCGCGGCGGTTTTTGCCAATCCGCCGCGCCAACTTACACCCACAGGAGGAAAAGGGGCGTATACAACGCCGAGGAGTATAGCATGAGAGACCGCCAGTTCCTACGTCAGAATGTAATGTTTTGCACTGTTTTGAGTCACACCGAAAGTGGCAGCGGCGGTCGCACTCATTCTTCTGTATCAAAGTCGCAAGCAACTGATCTTGATTTTGTGCCCTAAACCCGTACGTTTGGGTACAGATTAGAGCGTCTTCTTAAGTAGTTTGAGCACTAATTAACAAAAACTGTTAACTCAAAGCTGGGTCGTCAAAGATATCGATCAGTTTTGGCCACGGGCGAAGTTCAAGCGATACTTTAGGTCCAGAACGGATCAGTGCTGAGTTGAGGAATCCCATGGAGTCAGCCGGCGCAGGATTCTGGTGGAGACCACGAAGATACCCGTAAGTTGGTAGCCCTTATCTTCGACTCAGCCGCGGCCTTTGAGTTGATGACTCTATCTCAGGGAAGGCTCCGGATACAGTCTCCGTAACACTAGTCCCACCATCCATAGAGAGACCGCCACACCAATCGTTAGAACGGACCAGAACTGCCAATAAGAACCAAATGCAGTTTCCCAGCCAGGCTGAACCTGCTGTGAAACATTAACGTTAAGCTCAGTGGGTGTCGCGAATCGCGAGAGGATCTGAATAACCAAATACCATCCAAAGGCATAGCGCCACGCAGCACTGTCCATTCGGGCTCGCTTCACCGCGATAAGACCGATTGTTAATCCTCCTGCGTGAGCCAATGTAGAAGAGAAGAACATTCCCCACGCCGCTACCACATAAACCACCCAGACCACAAAGCCGGGGATCATCCAGATGGTCGCTACCCGAATCAATACTTTATGTTCGAGAAAGAGCCCGATTGCAAGAAGCAAGTTTCCTATATTGCACATCCAGAGCATGTGTCCGAGTTCATTTATCTTCCAGTAGTGGATCGCCTGTGTCATAAAGAAAGCCAACGGGACAAACCCCAGTAAGCGGAAATGAACGTTGGGCTTCAGGATCCCCTCTGAGAGGCTAAATTTAGCGCGTCGATTTTCCATCTACTCGTGAGTTGCAAGAAAATTTTACTCAACCCCTCGCTCGAACAGAACTTTTCGTTTTAGAATACCACCCACTGTAAAGATAATGAGAAACGAATCTTGTCAGGGGACAATTCACGAATAGCAACTGTCTAACGCCCGGAACCCAACGTACTTGATCATGCCCTCGTTAGAGAAGCTTCTGAATAAATCGATCCCTGAGCTCAGGGAGATCTTCCTGGAGCGTAGCCGGCCAGTACCTAAAGGGTTACTTGAATCTCTGGAGCTCGATCACCGGCAAGGCGCAAAACAACTGGCAAAACGAATTCGCAGTCGCTGGCGAACTAATCGCTCCGAAGGCCAACGTCTCTATGGGCTGCTCCGCTATGAACTCGAACTCTGGGCACAAGGTTTTGCGCTTATCGCCGGTGTCGACGAGGCCGGCATGGCGCCACTTGCCGGACCGGTCGTAGCTGGCGCCGTCATTTTACCGAAGAACTATAAGCTTCGCGGTCTGAATGACTCAAAGAAGATTCTCGCCCCAGATAAACGCGAAGAGCTAGCCCGACAAATTAAAGAGGATGCTATATGCTGGGCTATCGGATTTGCCGAGGTGGAAGAGATCGATACGATAAATATCTATCACGCTGGCCTGCTTGCAATGCAACGAGCGGTCAACGGGCTCACCTGCGCACCTGACTACGTTCTCGTCGATGCCCGTCGAATACCACATTGCCCTCTTCCACAACGGGGCATTATTCGCGGCGATGCCCTCTCTGCGAGTATTGCCGCCGCTTCGATTATCGCGAAGACTACTCGCGATGCCCGGATGATGGAACTCGACGGCATCTATTCGGGTTACGGACTTGCCTCACACAAAGGCTACCCAACCCCGGAACACTGCCGGGCGCTAAAGGAACTCGGAGCCCTGCCAATTCACCGTCGAAGTTTTGCGCGAGTGCGCGAGGCCCTTGGTCTCGATCCCGTGCAACCAGAACTCTTCGAGTCTAACGAAGAGTGTAGCTCGGCGTTTCCCATTAGCTAAGGAATAACTTTAGGTTCGAGGTGGCGAATGCCCGTTCTTAGCGAGTACAAGAAGAAGCGGAAGTTTGATAAGACCCCGGAACCTGGTGCGACGAAGAAGCATTCGAGAACCGGACGAATGTTCGTCGTACAGAAACATCGCGCCTCCCAACTACACTATGATTTCCGGCTGGAGGCCGGAGGCGTGCTCAAATCATGGGCAGTGCCAAAAGGCCCTTCGCTGGATCCAACCGTCAAGCGACTGGCCATGCAGGTCGAAGATCACCCTGTGGATTATGCAAAGTTTGAGGGAGTGATACCTGAAGGGGAGTATGGCGGTGGCACGGTCATGGTGTGGGACTATGGAACTTACAAGCCCGAAGACACTGACAACGTCGAGCAGGCGATAAAGAAGGGGGAGTTGAAGTTCTCCTTGAATGGTAAGAAACTGAAGGGTTCCTGGGTACTGGTCAGAACACGAGATCGTCAATGGCTGCTGATGAAGCACCGGGACTACTACACAATGAAGGACGATGTCACGGAGATCGCTCCTGTCTCAATTCTCACCCGACGAACGCTTGCTGAAATAGCCGAGGATGAAGGTGGGAATGTCAAGAAAGCCGCTACAGGTGATCCCCGCAGCATTCCAGAGCGAACTGGAGTGAAACGCCGCAAGAAGGGTCAGAAGCAAAAGGTGTGGACGACCTAAACAAATACTTTAAGATTGGCGATCTGCAAACAGCCCCTCATAAGACAGCCTTCCGTCAACAATCCTCGCTGCGTCTGTAAAAGAATGCGGTTGCTCCTTCACCTCATCGATGATATGCCTTACATCAAACCCCTTTGACTTGAGGCAATCTGAGATGAGGCTCCGGTGACAACGCACCCAGAGTGCTTCAGCGCACATGATTGCGGTGCGTCCGCGCGAGGCAGATTGGAGCAGTCTGGCAACGCCGTTTTTGAACTCAGGTGTCTCCATGTAATCAGCATAGGCCCGAAAAGATGCGTTATGGATGGCGGTGTTCCTGGAATCTGGGTTCGGCTGACGAAGCCCACCAAGCTCAGGGAGATGGGTGTAATCTATTTCAATAGCTGAAAGTACTTCATCAAGTCTCTCTTGATTGAAATGCGGAAAGCGGCGCGATCTCGGAAGACGCCGGACATCAACAAGTCTCGTTATCTCATAGGCTAGTAGAATGCTCTTGAAGTTAACGATCGGGCGAGTGGAATGGCCGATAGTCCAAATGACAGGCCGTTCTGTTCCGCTCTGAAAATCTTCACCCATCTAAGAAGCTCTTGAAGCTAACAACAAACTTGAACTGTCTGCTTGCCGACCTTTGATGTATTACACCAGCTTTACGAAGGCCTTCGGATCTGCTGGCTCGCGCTTAAAGATAAACATCAAGTTTGAAGCGCCCCCGTTTCGCGAGGAGCGGCTGCCAGAGATCGCCGAGCCGGCGAACGCGGCGCGGCATATTGTCGATTCGAAAGTCCTCAAGTTTGAGACCGCGCTCAAGCTCGCGCCACTCTACCGGCGCTGACACCGGTGCCAGTGGGCGCGGACGAACCGAATAGATCGAAGCGAGCGTTCGTCCCCATGCGTTCTGATTGTAATCCACCAGGACTCGGCCCTTTGGTCGCTTGGAAACCTGATAGACTGCCGTCAATAACTCCGGTGCCTGAGACGCAACTGCGTGAGAAAACTGTTTTGCGAAACTCCATACCTGCTTCTGTGTTGGCCCCCTGACAATGGGAACGTAGACATGTATCCCTCTTGACCCGGTGGTTTTTGCATAGCAGGGGATTTTCAGCGACTTGAGTGCTTCTCGCACGAATAATGAAGCCTCGACCACCTTCTCAAATGTTGCTCCGGGGACTGGATCCAGATCGAAATGCAGGTAATCAGGCCGATCTACGTCATCACAGCGCGCGTACCACTGATTGAGATCTATGCAGCCCAGATTGATCACCCACAGCAGTGACGGCAGATCTTGAATCATCGGGAAGTCAATAATATTTCCCGAAGAGTGTTCGATGCTACAGATCTCGACCCATTCCGGCCGCGGTTTTGGGGCGCGCTTCATGAAAAAGAAGTCCCCGGCTGCGCCGTTGGGATATCGCTTCATTACCATGGCACGGTCTACCAGGTGTGGCAGTAGAGCAAAAGCAATGTCCGCGTAATACTGAATCAAGTCTCCCTTAGTAATGCCGATCTCGGGCCAGAACGGTTTACGGAGGTTCGTAAGCTTTACTGACCGCCCATTAATCTCAAACTCTACCCCTTCCTTCCCTTTTGGGATGATCAGAGGACGAGTCCTCTCCTTTATTGATCTTGGCCGCGGCAGGTCGGACGTGCGTTGAACACGGGCGGGGTGATAGTCACGAGACGCAGAAGGTTTTGCCATCGACCTAAAGTAGAACTTTAACTTGATGCCGCCGAACACAGGAGTAATCGAGCGAGTGGCTCGGATCGGTTTCTTGAGGGATTGACTCTTCGGCTTTAGGGTCCAGCCATAAGTTAAAGGTTTGCATGAGGAATGGTTTGTTATTGGGCTGGCGTCCCTGGGGAGAGATCTTCAATCTGCCTCTCAATCGCGCTAAGTCCCTTCAGTAACACCTCCCTGTAAGGACCACTCTTCGCGACCTCAAGTTGCGCGTTAAGCCGCGAGCGAGAAAGCTTGAGGGATTGCAGGCGCACCTTGCGTTCGCGCTCTTCCGCCGAGAGTCTTCGGGTCGGTTCATTTTCGCGCCCCTGCCCTTCCTCAATCTGAGCCTCAACTCCCTTGCTTTCCCAACCACGCGCCATGTGCAGATCTCCAATCAAATAACGGTACCGTCCCTGATGATTGCGTTCTTTGGGACTATGATGATTCCATCCCGAATAAAATAGGAGCCGTCTTCCCCATCGATATTCTGAATCTCCGCGCTGTTCACGAGTCTCACGCCAGCTCCAATCCTAACGTTCTTGTCGATTATGGCACGATTGATAATCGCACCTTCACCGATTCCGACGCGTGGGAGGCCAACGCCCATATCGTTGCGCATCTCTTCAAGAGCCTGATAGTAGTCGGCGCCCATCAGAAACGAAGCTTCGATCTGTACACCCTTGGAGATTCGGCTCCGCAACCCAATTACCGACCTATTTATTCGGGCGCCATTAATGATGCAGCCATCACTAATGATGGAATCGCTTATATGGCTCTCTTCGATTTTTGAAGGCGGCAGGTAGCGAGCTCTGGTGTAGACGGGCGTTTCAGCATCGAAAAGGTTGAACTTTGGAATCTTGGACGTCAGATCAAGGTTGGCGCGATAGAAGGCACTGATGGTTCCAATGTCTTCCCAGTATCCATCAAAAAGATAACCCTGTGCATGACCCTGGCGGATTACAGCGGGGATAATTTCCCTGCCAAAGTCCAACCAGGTGGGATCTTCAGCAAGAAATTTTTCGAGCCGGTCATACTTAAAGACGTAAATTCCCATCGATGCGAGGAACGGGCGCGCGGCCGCCTCTTCGGGCGACAGTCCCAGCGTGGTTGTGTCAACGCGCATCGTCTCTAACTCTTCCCCCTTCGGCTTTTCCTTGAACTCAATGAGCCGGCCATCGGCGTCAGTCTTCAACAGACCAAAGTCCGTGGCCGCCTCCGGATCACACGGAATCACGCTAACGGTTACGTCCGCATCGCTTTTGTAATGGTGATCGAGAAACTGGCGATAGTCCATGTGATAAAGATGGTCGCCTGAAAGAATCAAAAGAGTATCGATACCCCAATCGCCTATATGCGGAAGGACCTGGCGAACCGCGTCAGCAGTTCCCTGGAACCACTGGGGACTCTCCGGGGTCTGTTCGGCCGCCAGAATCTCGACAAATCCATTTGAAAACTGCGAAAACCTATAGGTTTGAGCGATATGCCGATTGAGGGACGCCGAATTGTACTGCGTTAGAACGAACATTCTGAGAACATCCGAGTTAATGCAGTTAGAAATTGCGATGTCAACCAGGCGGTATTTGCCCCCTAGCGGAACGGCGGGTTTTGAGCGCTGTTGCGTTAGAGGAAAAAGGCGCGTTCCCGCGCCTCCGCCGAGTATTACGGCGAGCAGTTTAGGGCTTGCGGGCATTTGAATTTACCGCTCTTTTAAATTGGATTGGCCCAAAGCATAGCCGGTACGAGTGAGACTTTCAAGGACGCGACACCATCCATGCAGCGAGATTCCTGGCATTGATTGCAGAAATAGAATTTGTCTGCCGCGAGCGGCGGTGCGGCAAGACATCCAGGTTATAGGTGGCCTGGGATGGGGATTGAATGAGAGCGCGCGTCAATCCATGCGCCAAGCAGTATTCCTTCCGGCCATCAAAGACGGTGATTTTGTGGCTGTAGGGTTACAGAAGATCGAATTTGAGTTTAAGTTAGGTTGCAGTGGGGTGTGGAGGTAGTTACGTAAGTCATCCGAAGATCGAGCCGTGTTTCGTTCTACCTCATACTCGAAACGACACCGCCGGCAGCTTCCTGTGCGATCCTTACTCCAACACTTGCGCCGATGCGAGTAGCCCCGGCTTCCACCATCCGGCGCGCATCCTCAAGACCCTTGACCCCACCGGAAGCTTTCACGCCCAGCTCCGAGCCAACGGTTCGTCGCATTAATGCCACATCGGCGACAGTTGCTCCACCCTTTGAAAAGCCGGTTGAGGTCTTTACAAAGTCGGCGCCGGCCTTCTTGGCTGCCAGGCACGCCCGTACTTTCTCATCGTCGTTCAACAGCGCAGTCTCGATAATCACTTTGCAGATAATCTCATACTCATGCGCCACCTGGACCACCGAGCGGATGTCATGCTCGACAAGACAGTCGTCGCCACTCTTTAATGCCCCAACATTTATTACCATATCGACTTCGCGGGCCCCGTCCAGGATGGATCGTCGCGCTTCGTAAGCCTTCACATCCGGGAAAGTCGCTCCCAGCGGAAAGCCGATCACAGTACATACGGGAACATTCGTTCTTTGCAAATTACAGGCAGCCGCACGCACCCAGATCGGGTTAACACAGACTGATGCGAAGTGATAACTGGCCGCTTCTTCACAGAGTCGCTTGATATCCTCATCGGTGGCGTCCGGCTTCAATAGTGTGTGATCAATCAGGCTGGCCCAGTCTCGTGCCGAAGCCGTTTCGCCTAGCACCAAACCGATACGCGCAGCCCCCGCGTCAACCACGCGGTTCATTCGTTCAGGACAGCGATTAAAACATTCGGAGGTGCAGCCGCACAGCGCCGCCTGATCGACAGAATCGCCATTCAGACGCGCAACGATTGCGTCTGTGATCTGTTCGATCAATTGTTCCAGATTGCCGTTAACAGAATTTGGCATTGGACCAGTGACTCCGAGATTGGCTGAACAGTGATCTATTCTAACATCGATTTTGTGGTCAACTTACGGCTCGGCCGACGGGTTTGCCGTGTTACCGCTGATACTGGCGCTCGATGGCTTTGATCTTGGCGACACGCTTGCGGTGCCGATCTTCTGTTATTTCAGTCTCGAGCCACGCACGGACGATCTCTCGCATCTCGGCTTTGGTAATCGCCTTACTTCCCAGCGTCAAAACATTTGCATCGTTATGCTCACGCGAGTTCCGCGCCACGGCAACAGAGTAACAGGCAGCAGCGCGCACGCCGGGAACTTTGTTTGCCGTCATTGCGCTGCCCACTCCGGCGCCGTCAATTATAATTCCGGCATCTGCCACTCCATCGGCAACCGCCCGGGCTACGGCATGAGCAAAATCGGGATAATCGACGGCATCCTCTGAGTTTGTCCCAAAATCCTGTACACGATGACCTGCTTTATGAAGGAACGTTTTGAGATCCTCCTTAAACTGAAAGCCCCCATGATCAGCGCCGACTGCAACTCGTTTCGACCGACCCGAACCTCGCCGCGACGATCTTTTTACGAGCTCAATTTTTCTTTCATTAACGATGTCCGCAGCCAGCGGAGTCAACCGCGCTCCTTCAGCAATCCGTAGGACCGCTCCTGGCTGGAGATCACGAACGTCATCCTCAGTAATCACGTGTTTGGCAGATTCGTCACGTGTAATATTCGCTGGAGAAGGAATCGATGGCGTCTGATCGATGAAACGGCTGGGAGGTTGCGAGCCCGGAGAGTCCCCTTCTCCAGTATCTCCTACCTGGCTGAGCACTTCACGAACTAAAGCTCTGATGCGGTCCCGAGTGGAGTGAGCGTCCATGGCTTATTCGCGAGAGAAACGGAAGACAAAAGAGACTAAGAGTTAGACGCAGGATGCAGCAGTTGCCCTGCCACCGCGACCACTTTCCCCGAGCGGATAACAAAATCGACTCGACCAACAAAAATTCCACTCTTGCCAACCTGAAAAATCAAGGTCTCGAGACCACCCGGTTGTTTGATTCTTACCGGCTCGGACATAAAAGTATGGGTATGTCCGCCGGCAATGAAGTCAATACCATCAACCTGCGCGGCAACCTGGGAATCACCAATCTGGCCTGGTCTTGGCTCAGTGTAGTATCCGAGGTGTGACATCGCCACGACGAGTGTGCAGCCTTCCTTTTCGCGGAGGATCTTTACTACTTCACGGGCGGCAGCAATGGGATCGCGATAAGTGATCCCCTTAAAGTTCGCGGGTGTAATCAAACCCGCGGGACTAATCCCAAGCCCAAACAGGCCGACCCGCACGCCCTGAAACTCACGAACGACATAGGGCTTGACCCGGCCCTCGAGCGGGGTTCCTTTAACATCGTAGTTCGCCGACAACAACTCAAACTTCGCGAACTTCGCAGCAGCGGCAAGAGCATCGACTCCATTATCAAACTCGTGATTACCGAGCGTCGCTGCGTCATAGCCAATTTCGGACATCGCACGGTATTCGACCTCGCCCTTATAAAAGTTGAAGTAAGGAGTACCTTGAAACACGTCACCCCCGTCAATCAGGAGCGTATTAGGATTCTCCATTCGCACCTGTCTGACAAGGGTCGCACGCCGGGCGACACCTCCCTTCCCGGGATAGAGGACGTCGTTCGGTGGCAATGGATCGATCTGCGAGTGGGTATCGTTTGTATGCAGGATCGTAATCTTTACTTCACTCGCCGCCTCTGGGTATGTTGGAGACGACCTTGCAGATAAAGACGGTGACAGTTGGAAGCCTGCGAGGAGCACCCCGAATACAACTGCAAATAATGACTTCCTAACTATAAACATCACTGTTCCTCGCGACTCGATGAGTCAGAGTTCAAAGAAACAAACCGCCCATCCAGTTTTGCCTTGATGGACCTCCCGGCGGCTGTCTCTGACTTCACATAATCGATCAACGCGTCGCGCATAGTCACACCCAGAGGTCTCACGTTCTTGCCTTCCTGAAGAATCGAATACCTGCCACTCGCTAGTTGCAGCAGGTAATCGATGGTTAGTATAGAGTAGACTTTCTTTGGATCGATCTTTTGTTCACGCCCATTTACAAGGAGTTTTGCGCTCACAAGTTCCCGCCGGTCTTCGCCAGCATGCCGATACCTAATGCGGGCGCCGGATTGTACTTCCCGATTCGCCACAACGATCCCAAGAAGTCTCAACACCTGTTCGCCTGTCATATCGATCTGAATTAGTTCGTTCTCGAACGGTAGTAACTCGAAGATATCACTGGATCGCAGATCACCCTCTGCGATTGTGTTCTTTCTTAATCCCCCACTGTTTAAAACGGCGAGCACAATGGGACTGCCAAGTCTGGCGCTAGCCTGGGCCCGCAACCCATCCACGACAAAGTTTCCGAGCGTGCCCGCACCGAGCCCGCTTTTCTTCAGTTCGCCTTCGAGTTTTCCAATCACAACTTCTAACGCCCGGACCCTCGCGGTGTAACGCTCAAGCGTCGCTTCTACATCTTTATCTCCCGGAATTGTCTCGTCGATCAGCGTCTTGTTCGCGACACTGTCAATCTTAACGGAACGAGCAGGCGCTGGCGTTTGAGGCAGCACTCCCGCTGGCACAATCGCCAGAAGCAAAAGTAGGATTGCGAGTTTAATTGCGCTCAAGCGGAGATTTTTCCTCTTTGCGTATAGCCGGATAGTGTCTTTGACATTGACCTCAGTGGAGAGCTTTCATAGTATGTCGCACCACAGGGCTCATACGCAAACGCTGTAGGATTTCAATGAAAGCAGGGAGTTTAACTTGGCTACCTCTTCTGTCCAGCTTCACTCTGAATTCACAAACCCTAACCTCGAGCCACTCTTGTCCGAAGCGCAACTACAGACGCGCATCAAGGAGCTAGGCGCAGCAATCGCTAGCGACTACGGCCAAACTAATCCGTTGCTAATCGGCGTGCTCAAGGGCGCCTGCCTCTTTCTCAGCGACCTGCTACGCGCTATTGATGCGCCTGTAAGCATCGACTTTATGGCTATTTCAAGTTACGGCTCATCGACTCGCACCTCGGGCGAAGTGCGCATCATGAAGGACCTCGGCGTGCCAATTGAGGGTCGTCATATAATTGTTGTCGAAGATATCGTCGATACCGGTCTAACGCTCTCTTATCTGCTGGCTAATCTGAAGTCCCGTGGCGCAGCGAGTGTGAAGCTGGTCGCGTTGCTTGACAAATTTGCTCGACGTGAACGTGAGGTTCAGATTGATTATCTCGGCTTTAAAATTCCGGACCATTTCGTCGTCGGATACGGCCTGGACTTTGCCGAACGCTATCGGAACCTGCCGTTCATTGCCGTACTTAAAGATCCCGATATTCCGTAGTATGTATCACATACTTTAATCTCCAGAGGAGCCAAAAATGAGAAGACGTTTGACGCTTTTTGCAGTTCTGATCCTTTGCCTTGCAGCAGCCGAGATCGGAAACTCACAGGATTTTTCCAAAGTTGAAGTCAAAGCGACTGCCGTCGCAGGAAATGTTCATATGTTACAAGGCGCGGGCGGCAATATCGGTGTCTCGGTTGGGCCAGATGGAATTCTGATAGTAGATGATCAGTTCGCGCCGCTCGCAGACAAGATCAAGGCCGCACTTAAAACGCTTGGTGAGGGCAAACTCAAATTTGTGTTGAATACTCACTGGCATGGCGATCACACAGGGGGCAACGTAGTTTTCGGACCAGAAGCGCCGATCATTGCTCATACCCACGTGCGTAAGCGTTTGAAAGAAGGGCTAGTAGCCGGAAAGCGGATCGTAAAACCGGCGCCCGCAGAAGCGTTGCCGGTAATCACTTTCGATGATTCGCTTTCGGTCCATTTCAACGGCGAAGAGATCAGGGTAATTCACTTTCCCCGCGGCCATACTGATGGCGATAGCGTCATCTTCTTTACAGCGTCGAATGTAGTCCACATGGGTGACAACTTTTTTGCCGGCGCCTTTCCTTTTGTGGACCTCGCCAGTGGCGGCGATGTCGCTGGACTGGTAAAGAATATTGGCGACATTATCCAGAAGCTGGCTCCCGACGTGAAGATCATCCCCGGACATGGACCAATTTCGACAATCGACGATTTGAAGCTGTATCACCGAATGCTTGTTGAAACTACCGGTCTTGTACGCAAGGGGATGACGGAAGGTAAAACCCTCGAGCAACTCAAAGCCGACGGTTTACCGGAGGCATGGAAGTCTTGGGGTACCGGCTTTATAAAAACCGAGCCGTGGATTGAAACGATCTATACCAGCTTCTCAAGAGCGGGCTCTGATTAAGTCCGAAAGAAAACTCTCTCCGGCATTCAACCTCAAAGCAAAGTTCTCGGCCACCGTCTGCCCGATGTCGGCAAGCGATTCGCGGGTGCCAAGATCTACACCGGCCCGGGCTCTCTTTCCATAAACCAGCAGAGGAGCGTATTCCCGTGTATGGTCAGTTCCCGGGAACGTTGGATCATTACCATGATCGGCCGTAATTACAATCAGATCGTCATCGCGGAGCGCGGTTTCAAGTTCGGGCAAGCGGGCATCGAAATGCTCGAGCGCAAGCGCGAAACCTTCTCGATCGCGACGGTGTCCGTAGAGCATGTCAAAGTCAACGAGGTTGGAAAAGATTAGGCCGCGCGTATCTTCCTGTAGAGCGTTAATAGTTTCCGAAATCGATTGCTCATTATTCTTCGCAGTGATATCTCTTGTCACTCCGTGCGAGTCATAAATCGAAGCAATCTTGCCAATACACACGACATCGAGTCCCGCATTGGAAAGGGCCGGAAGCAGATTCTCCGGGGGTGGAGGCACAGCATAGTCGTGTCGGTTCTCAGTACGATAAAAAGCGCCAGAGATTCCGAGAAAGGGGCGGGCGATTACCCGACCCACGCGGTGTGGTCCATCGAGAAGCCGTCTGGCTATCTCACAAATCTCGTAGAGTCTATCCAGCGGGATGACCTCTTCATGGGCAGCGATCTGAAAGACGGAATCGGCTGACGTGTAAACAATTGGTTTGCCGCTTGACACATGCTGGTCGCCCAGATCTTTAATTATCTCTGTCCCCGACGCGGGGAGATTACCCAGGATGCCCGGCATACCTGTCTCACTGACGAAACGGTCTATTACTTCCGCTGGAAAGCCATTCGGGTACGTTGGGAACGCCTCATCGAGAATGATACCCGCCATCTCCCAATGTCCGGTGGTCGTATCTTTCCCATTCGAACGCAAGGCGCACCGGCCAAAGCACCCTTCGGGGAGGTTGAGTCGGGCCAAACCAGGCAGAGCCCGAATATTCCCGAGACCGTAGCGCCGAAGGTTTGGAAGGTGTAACTGTCGAGCGGCGAGAATATGCCCGATTGTGTCGGAGCCCGCGTCCCCCCATTCTCGGGCATCCGGCATTTCGCCGATTCCGGCCCCGTCAAGAACGATTAGACAGATTCGATTAAACAACTTCAGTGCCATTGGCTGATTGAACTACCAAACTCCCGGGAAATGTCCAAACTGGATCGGTATATTAGCACGCGCTCCTGCGTGACATAGTTTCGTCACTTTTCCGAAGGACTTTTTTTGCGCATCAGCGTTGCCATATAGAAATTTCGTGCTAACCTTCTGACAACCCCGTTAGGTTTCCCAAGATTTACTCCCCTTTTTACTCGTTTCCCGACACATCACTGAGATAGTGTGAATGACGGCTACCGATCTCAGCAAAAGAAGTGGGTTATGAACAGAAGGGCGCAGCAAACGAGAGCACCATCCCCGAAGCTTAACCGAGATTCAAAAGACCGGTCGCACGGAGGATGGCAGGATGAGATGTTCGCATCTCGAAGCTGGAGAAGCGCGCTCGAACAGTTTGCTCGTGCCACATCACTCTCAGTGAGCCTCTTCGACAGAAACCTTGAGTTGCGCATCGGTCCATTTACTGCCTCGCCGTTAACCAGACTCTTCTCTGACACTGATTGCTGGAACCACAATGAAGGCTATTGCTATCGAGTTGAAGTTACCGTTGCACGGACCGCTCTCGAAGCGGGTTCAATCGTGCATCACTCCGAGAGTGGGATGCTCGCGCTGTGTGCACTACCTCTCTATTTTGAGAAAGAAGTAATTGGCATAGTAATTACCGGATGGGCGCTCGATCACTCTCCCGATATGGCTGTGACGGACCGCTTTGCGAAACGAATTAATTCAGCCTTTCAAGAGCTCTGGCAAACAGTGCGACAGCAAGCACCCGTGAGCAAAGAGAAGCTCGTGGTCTACGTCGAGCTTCTCAACTCGTTGTGCGTGTCCTTTATTCACGAACGCGCCGAGAATCTTTATGAACAGGAACAATCACGCAAGTTGCTCGCACTTAACGAGTCAGCAAAGCGATTGGCAATCGCAACGTCAACGGAAGAGATTGGTGTCGTGGCGATTGATACGATAATGCACTTAAGCGGGGCTGATGGTGCCCGACTGCTTTTGCGCTACGGCTCTGAGTGGCACACTGCGGCCGCCCGGGAACATTCTGATGCCGGACATTTGCGCGGTTCTGGCAATACCATCGAAGTCACGCAGACCCTGCGGATTCCACTCGAGGCGGAGCAAGGCCCTTCGCTTGGCGTTATCGAATTGTGTGTCAACAGGACTTTTGATGAAGAGCAACACCGAAGTCATTTGTCGGCCCTGGCAGCCCTGACGGCGATTGCGCTTCAGAAACTTGCTCTGATTGAGGACCTGAAACGTGAGCGGGCTTCACTTGAGCGCGCGAACAGGGGCAAGGATGAGTTTCTCGCCATACTCTCACATGAGTTACGCACTCCGCTGACTCCGATCATGGGCTGGGTATCAATGCTTCGCGATGGCGCCGACAAGCACAACGAGAGCACCGTTCAGACAGCGCTGGCGGCGATTGAAAGAAATGCGTGCCAGGAATTACACCTGGTTAATGAGATGTTGGACCTTTCCCGTATTTTGAATGACAAGATTGTGCTCGAGCTCGAGATCATCGATCCCAATGATGTACTCGCCTCGGCATTCGCGGACGCTCGCTCGCTGATTGGAACGCGGGATCTCGGGCTTGAATTGGCTGTTAGTCCCGACCTGCCGCCAATCACGGCGGATCTCAGCCGTCTTAAGCAAGTATTGACAAACCTGATGTCCAACGCGGTGAAGTTCACCGAGGATGGGGGATCCATTGTTTTGGGCGCCCGAATTGCGAGCGAGAACTGGATGGAATTTTTCATAAAGGACACCGGTATTGGCATACGGCCAGAAATATTACCTCATATTTTCGAACGCTTCAGACAGGCTGATTCATCAACAAGCAGGCAGTACGGCGGATTGGGGATCGGGTTGTCGGTGGTTCGCGGGCTCGTTGAACTCCACGGCGGATCAGTGTGGGCCCGGTCGGAAGGAGAAGGCCGAGGCGCGTCGTTTATTGTCAGCCTACCGATCTCCGCAACCGACGTGACGGCTAACCCAAAGGCATGAAGGGTTGCCTGAAAGCTCCTCAGCCACGCGGTGCGTGGTAGCCTTCGCGGGCGCGCACCTGCGGTGTCCCTGTTGTTCCTCGCACTTCAACCCGGATAGTTCGAAACTTACCGTCTCGCGCTCGATTGGATGGATAATACCCGAGGCTGTACTGGGTTCCGATCTCGTTTGCAACCTGAGCAAACGCTCGGCGGGCTTCATGCAAAGAGGCAGCACTAAAGTTCTTTCCACCACTCTCCTTTGCCAGCGCATCCATTTCGCGACGGGCCAGGTTATAAAGATCGCGACTGATCTGCATTCGTTCGAAAGAACCCATCTGGCAAAAATCCACAAAGTGATCCGGCTTTGAACCCGGTACGAAGATCTGCCGATACCGTTCGACCTGCTTCGGAGATAGTGACAACCTGCCGTCCTCCTCACAATCTTTCAAAATCCGGTCTTCGACAAACTCTTCCGTATTAACCTGTATGAAATACGTTGCAACTCCTGCTGCACTCAATCTTGCGCGGGCGCTTCCAAAATCCGAGGTACTGGTTGAATCCACGCCATCCGTAAGAGCAACGATTGCGCGGCGGCCGCGCAGTTCTTCGGCCGGCGGGTGCCGAAACACATCTTCCACTGTGCGGAGGAGAGCATCATAGAACGGGGTTCCGTTACTTGAACCAACGCCCTCTATAGCCCGCTGCAAGGACTTGCGATCGTCTGTAAGCCGGGAAAGAACATCTACCCGGGCAATTGCTGACGACCCTTCGCGAGCGGTGTTGAAAGCAACAATTGCCACACGATCACCGGAGCGGAGCGAATTTATAAAGGCATTTGCAGCCTGCTGGATCAGGGCCACATCAGCACGCGTCGATCCTGAGGTGTCGAGGAGAAGGGCGATTTCGAAAGGCGCTTCCGTCGTTTCAAAGTTGGCAATGGACTGTGGTTTCCCATCTTCGAATAGGACGAAATTCTCCCGGCGCAAACCGGTTAGAGGTCGTCCACTGCTATTGGTGACGACCGCCGAAACCGAAACCAACTGAGTTTCAACCCGAACAACGTCACCTTCATCCACTTCTTCGATTGCCGACCCCGCAACTTTGGGGGCTGGGGGTGTTTGGTTTTGATTGTCGGTTACGCGGCGCGGGCGTTGTTGGTTCTGTTGCGCGTTAAAGGGGACGACGGTCGTAAACAACATGAGGTTCACAAACAGACCCGCAATTGTCTTCTTCAAACAACGAGGCATGAAACGGTTGACAGTTCTTGACATAATGTAAGTCATTGAAGATTGCTGAAAACTCCAGGGAGTGGGATAACTATAACTGGAAACTGAGATCGCAGGAAAGTGAAAAGAGCGGAATCCAAAAATAGACTACTCGTGAGTTGCGCGAGAGAAAAAACTGAAAACTTGATGTCCGCTTGACAGTTTTATTGGCGTTCCCTAGGATTGCGCTCGGTAGGTGACAGCCTGTTGCTGCGAACCAGATAGTCAGCGCTTTTTCAACGCAGTTATTCAGGCACGTATGTCAATGGTAGACGGCTTCCCTTACAAGGAAGAGGTTGGGGGTTCGAGTCCCTCCGTGCCTACCACAGTGTTCTTAGAAATCAATCTATGCGGAGTCGTAGTTCAGTTGGTTAGAACGCCGGCCTGTCACGTCGGAGGTCGCGGGTTCGAGTCCCGTCGGCTCCGCCAAATTGATTTCAATCCTCATGCTACTGACGCGCTGAAATTCCAGCCCGTGTTAGGAGTCCTGCTTTCGCGACCCTCACGCTCTGCTGTCAGTTTGGAAATCGACCCGGCTGTGTCCCCGACGATAATGGATTTTAACGTGCTATCCTGCGAAATTCTGAAGTTGAATACCACTAATGCCAAACATACGTCGTCGTCCCCTAATCGTTGCCCTATTTGTTATTCTTTCGTTCTCAACCACAGTAATCACGATCTCTCAAGCAAATGGTGATCTCTCTAAGGGAGTTCACTTGCGATGGTCGTGTCTCTGGACAAGTGAGTGCTTTCGTTCGGACACAAGCTTATCGATCAAAACCGATAAAACCGTTTCCAAGTCAGGCGCGGTGCCCACAGGACCGCCTGAGTGGTCGAGCGGTTCTTTGCCGTCTTCAGCTTGCTCCGCACCCCCGGCTAGCCTGATTGGCAGGTGGCCCGGCGAGGGAGATGGCAACGATCTCGCTGGCGACGGACATGGAACGCTAATCAACGGCGCTCAATTTGGTCCTGGCAAGGTGGGTCAGGCTTTCAGTTTCGACGGTGGGACATCAGCCGTCCGTTTACCACCTGGCTCAATGCTTGAAGCCTTCACGGCCTTCACGGTTGATGCCTGGGTTTTTCCAACTGCACACGGACATGACACGGCATACGGTGGGCAACATGGTTTGACCATATTAAGTCTCACTGATGTCGATGGCTTTGCTTTGCGAGTTAAGGATGGTTACCTTCAGGCAGACTTGCGTACAAAGGCGCTCAGCACACTCAAGACCTTTGATCAATCTCCAGCGTCTCAGCTGCCTCTGAACCAATGGTCGCTAGTTGCAATGACCTACAGTGGCGATCAGTTGCGAATGTATATAAACGGCAATCTCATCGGCAGCGTGCCAGCCGATGGGGCGGTGGCCATAGCAGAAAACTCGCAAACATGCGCGATGATCGGGAACGAGCCTTCAGGATGTGTTGTACAGCCGAGCGGCTTTGGCTGGCAGGGACTGATCGATGAAGTCGAGGTTTTTAGCCGAGCGTTGCCTGCGGAGGAGATCAGGGCAATATACGACAGCGGGGGCAGGAAGACCTGCGATCCCTCGGGATGTGTTCAACCATCGAGCCTGATTGCCAGACTAAAGGGAGAAGGCAACGTTGACGATCTCGTGGGTCACAATAGCGGGTCGATGCAGAATGGCGCGAGTTTTAGTGAAGGCAAAGTCGGGCAGGCTTTTAGCCTTGCAGGGGACAAACAGGCAGTTTTGCTGCCCATCGCGCTTCTCCAAAGGCCGTTCGCGGAATTTACGATAGACGTCTGGCTCAAGCCCGCGAGCAGCGGACGCGCCAAGGATGGCAGCAATTACGGTCTAACGATTGTAAGCAACACCGATGAAGACGGACTCGCTCTCCGTCTGCTTGATGGCTATATCCAAGCCGACGTGCGCACAAGCGTGGGAGACTATTTAGTCACATTCAATTCCAGTTCCCAAAGCCAGGTACCACCCAACCTCTGGTCGCATGTTGCGCTGGTATACAACGGCTCCACAATCCGCGCCTACTTGAATGGCCAGGAGATTGGAAGCTATCAAGCCAGCGGCTCAGTTCGCAATTCTCGCAATGCGAATGCGTGCTCCATGCTAGGCAACGAACCGATCAACTGCGACGTCCAGGGCGGGGACCTCTCTTACGCCGGACTGATTGACGAGTTTCAGGTATTTGATCGAGCACTGAGCCCGAGTGAGATCGAGACTCTTTTCAGCAATAGCAGTAAGGGTTGCAACGCAAATACTGCACAATTTTCGGCGGCGACTTACGAGGTCGCCGAGAATGGTGGTCAGGCAATGATTACTGTTACCCGAACGGGCACAGCTTTGGAAGCCGGCAGCATCGCCCTTGTTTCGATTGACGGCAACGCACAAAGTCCATTCGATTATTTCGGGGTCAGCGCCGTCGTCACCTTTGCCTTAGGGGAAGCCAGCAAAAGCGTGCCAATCACAATTCATGACAACCTCATCTCAGACGGTGATCGAACGCTTACTCTGGACTTGCGCAATCCAGTGGGAGGGATCGGGCTGGGCACTCCCAGGACCGCATCACTAACTATCACCGACAATGAACCCTTGCCCGAGATCTCGGTAGGGGATGTCTCTTTTCCTGAGCCAACCGACGGCACGGCCAATTTTAACTTTCTGGTGACCCTGTCACATGCATCGTCAAAGAGCGTCACGGTCAATTACCAGACTGCAAATGGCTCGGCCACCGACAGCAGCGGCGATTATTTTCCCTTGAGTGGTACGTTGAGCTTTTTACCCGGTGAGACTTCCAAGGTCTTAATTGTTCGTGTAAATAGCGACAGCTTCGCCGAAGGTGACGAAACATTCTTGATCAAACTGACCCAGGCTGTTAATGCCAAGATCAGTAAAGCGCAGGGCTTAGGCACAATTCAGGCAAATAATAGCTGTGTGCTGCCGCCTGCGGGTCTGCTCAGTTGGTATGATGCTGAAGGCACCGCTCGAGATTTGGCGGGTAGCCTTGACGGTCGCCTAAGTCAGGATACGGGCTTTGCAACTGGAGTAGTGGGCCAGGCATTCAAGTTTGTGAGGGTAACAGACAACGTTGAAATCCCTCAAGGTAGCACCCATCTATCCCTCAAACAGCTGACGATAGGAGCCTGGATAAACCCTTCTTCTCATCGCCGGGATAGTTCGGGCCTTTTTGGGCCAACCATCTTCAGCAATACTGATATTGACGGGCTTGCCATTCGATTGAAGAACGGTTACCTGCAAGTCGATCTACGGACCTCGCACGGCAATTTTATTCATACATTCGAAGCGTCGACCGCCCTCCAACTTCCCCTAAACACCTGGTCCTACATCACGGTCACGTACGATGGGTCAGAACTGCGCGGTTACGTCGACGGTCGACAAGTCGGAAGCGCTGCGGCAACGGGGATTATTAAAAATATTCAAAACGCTGCCACTTGCCCGATGATCGGCAATGAACCGGCTGGCTGTAAGGTGCAGCCGGGTGGCTTTAATTGGGAAGGCCTGCTCGACGAAGTAGACATTTACAATCGAAGTCTTGATCAGGTAGAGATTCAAGACATCTTCAATGCCGGCGCTTTTGGCAAATGCCGACCTGCATCAGCACCGGCTCCGTCACCAACCCCAACAGTTCCTCCAGTCGAGAATGCAATTCATGTTTCGCCATCTGGTTCGGGCACGGCCTGTACTCTGGCCCAACCTTGCAGCCTGGAGAAGGTCCTGAGTAAGGATGCGGACAATCCGGTGCGCCCGGGCGACACCATCTACCTGCGCGGCGGCCGCTATTTCAAGAACACCGCTCATTCGACCTGCAATGCCAGTCTGTGGTGTGCTCAGGTGGATGGCAGGGCCGATGCCCCGATCACCTACCGATCCTATCCCGGCGAACTGGCAACCCTCGATACCAGTCATTTTGACGGTGGGCGACTGCTGACTGTAACCGGCGACTACAATATCTTCAGGGATATGGAATTTACTATGAGCAGTTACTGGCAGGGGCCTTACGCTTCGCAGTGTACGACGGATGTCACCAATCCTCGTTATATTGGCCCGCGTCATTCGTGTGGAAATTGGCAGCAGGGAGCCAAAAGCCGGGGTAATGGTATCGATGTCGATGGCGGTCGGGGGGTGAAAATCATTAACAACATTATCCATGATACTGGGCAGGGACTGTTTGCTGGAGTGCGGGCACCAGAACTGGAGTTCTACGGTAATATTGTCTTCTACAATGGCGGCCTGCAAAGCTACTACGAAGGTGGCCAGTGGACCCGCAACGATGGCATGGGTCACGGCGCTTACGTCCAGAACGATGAGGGCATGCGCATCTCCGATAACATCTTCTTTGCCAATTACAATTTCGGCATTCATGCCTACGGGACTAATGTTGCTCCGCTTAGAAACATGGTTGTCGATCGCAACATCGCCTATGGCAGCGGCGTGCCCTCGGGTCATCACAACCCTAACCTGCTAATCGGTTCCGGCCAGCCGATTATCGATGGCAAAGTCCGCGACAATCACATGTACCGGCCGTTTACGGTTGGAGGGGGCTCCAATTGCCAGTTCGGATACTACTTCGCACCAAATATCCTCAACGAATCAATCACCATAACGGGGAATCGGTGCATTGGCGGCGACTTTGCAGCCCAGGTGACGTCTTACAAGAAGTTAACCTTCTCCGACAATCACATCTATTCCAACGGATTGACGAACCTGTTCCTCAATCAGTACGACTCTGCTATTCCTTATCGGCTGGGTTATCAGTGGAACAACAACCGCTACATCAACACCACGAAAACTCAGGTTTTTGTCAACGAACAGAACCTCTTCTCATCGCTGCTATCATGGCGGGGCGACTTCACGGCCTGGAAACTTCGGTTTGGCTGGGATCTCAACAGCACGTTCGCTACTCAACTACCGACGCAGAACGAGATATTGATCTACCCGAATGAGTATGAGGTCGGCCGGGCCAACATCGTCATCTATAACTGGAGTGGCAGCCAGACCGTCAGCCTGGACCTAAGCAGCGTACTCCGTGTCGGCG
>JBGSWR010000024.1:0-35431 GCA_041751855.1 Pyrinomonadaceae bacterium | reverse complement strand
TGAAAGAACAAGCCAGACCAGATAATAAGCACCTCACTTCAACTAGTGCCCTGCGCGGCTAGTGCTGTAACACATGATTCCCACGTTCATCCGCATTGATGGTTAATTTCTATGTATCTATTAGCCGCACAGGACACTAGCTCTCTCTACTCACCTCACTAAAGTGAGGTGTTAATGAGAAGGTAATCTCCCGGGGCCTCTAATTACATCAGGTACGAATGAAGTTAGTATTAATGGTGCTCGCCTCCCATGGCCCCGCTGACTACTTCTACAGGCTTCTCTGGCCACGCCATTCGCGTATGACCTCAGCCGGGCTTCTCTTATTACCATCGACTTCATAGTTCAACCGTCTCATCTCTTCGGTCGAAATCGCATTAGCCAGCCGGCTCAGTATCTCCTTCACCGCCGGTACCCGCTCGAGGGTGTCACTCCGCACTACGTAAACAGCCTCATAAGGGGGAAAGTACTTGCGATCATCCTCAAGCTGAACAAGATCCAACGCTGCAATCCTTCCTTCAGTCGAATTCCCCGCAATCAGATCAACCTGACCAGACGCAAGCGCGATGTAAGTGAGCGAAAGATCCATCTCCCGAGGCTGCTCACGAAATGTCAGAGCATAGGCTCGAGAGAAGCCCGGATATCCGTCAGCACGAGACATGAAATCCTGTCCAAAACCTGCCCGCCAGCGTTTGGCCTGAGCGATAGCTTCAGAGACTCTCTTGATGTTGAACCTCCGGGCATCGGCGCCACGAATCAGAATCGCAAATGTGTTTTCAAACCCCAGTGGTGGACCAACCACGACCCCGAACTTCTCGGCATATTCACTCTTAACCTGATCGTACACAACGCGCGGATCCGTCTGGGGAGCATGTCGCAGAATCGCGGTATAAGCGGTACCGGTGTATTCAGGATAGAGGTCCATAAGATGGGCTACGAGCGCATCGTGAGGAAGATTGCCACCCAACTCGAACTGCCGCTCAACCGCCACTCCCCGTTCTTCGAGTAGTTGAGAAATGATCTCAGCAAGGAGAATCGACTCTGTAAAATCCTTTGAGCCCACCACGACGCGTCCGGCAGGACCAGCGGGCACGTTATCCGAGCGATAACCACTCCATACGCCGTATCCTGCGACCAGCAGCGCAAGCCCGGCCAGCGCCAGACCCATCTTGCGAACCAGAGAAGATCCGTGCTTTCCGACTTTTGCCTCTACCGAAAAGTGTTTTTCAAGCAAGCCGAGCGAGAAATCCGCAGCCAGAGCCATCAACGCTGCCGGCACGGCACCGGCAAGAAGAAGATTGTTGTCATTATTACGCAACCCGCGAAAGATATAGGTACCAAGGCCACCTGCGCCAACGGCAGCGGCGATCGTGGTCACGCCGACAGAGATCACCATTGCTACCCTGATCCCTGTGAGGATCACGCTCATCGCCAGTGGCAGTTCGACCTGCCATAGGATTTGACGTTCAGTCATGCCCATCGCAACAGCAGCTTCGCGCACGTTCGGATCGACTCCCAGAATGCCCGTTACGGTATTGCGAATGACCGGCAGCAGCGCATAAACAACCAGCGCGATAATTGCGGACCGTGCGCCAATGCCACCGATAAACGGGAGCGGAATAAGAAAGCCAAACAACGCAAGGCTGGGAATGGTCTGCATTACGTTAGCGATTCCCAGTACCAGCCCGCGGAGAGACCTCTTGCGCGTCAGAAGAATCCCGGTCGGAACTCCAATGAGAACCGCGACAGCGGTCGAGACCAGCACAAGAACCAAATGTTCTCGAAAGAAGCCGAGCAGTTCGCCCCAATTCTGTAGAAGGAATTGCCAGAAGTTCATGCGTTTTCCCGCTCTTTACCTGCTTCGAGTCCCAGTGTTTCGAGATAAGCCCGAGCATGCTCTTCTTTGGATTGAAGAAAACCTTCTGGAGTTTCAACGAGCACGAGTTTGCCGGCATGCATAAGACCGATGCGCGAACCCAGCAGCAGGGCTTCGCGAACGTCGTGGGTAACGAGGATGGCTGTCTGGCCCAAACGTTTTGCGAGCTCTCCAAACTCTCGCTGCAAACTGGCGCGCGTGAGTGGATCCAGGGCGCCAAAGGGTTCATCCAACAGCAGCAAAGGTGGTTCGGCTGCGAGGGCTCTCGCGACGCCGACCCGCTGTCGTTGGCCTCCCGAAAGTTCAGCCGGATAACGATTCGCGAAACTGGCCGGCTCCAGTCCTACCAATGACAATAGATCGCGAACTCGTTGCTTCAATCTTGCTGGTTCCCAACCTTCGAGTGCCGGAACAAGTCCAACATTACGAGCCACCGTGAAATGTGGGAACAGGCCGGCCTCCTGGATCACGTAACCGATTCTGCGGCGCAGACGAATCGGATCCCATGCGGTGGTGGGCTTGCCTTCAACGAGAACCTGACCCGAGGTGGGAACTAGAAGGCGGTTGACAAGCTTGAGGCTGGTTGTTTTGCCACAACCAGACTCGCCCAGCAACACAAGAATTTCACCTGAGAGAACTTTCAGGCTTAGGTCTGAGATGATTGGTGAGGCCAGCGACGCAAGGGAGTACTTGACGTCGCGGAACTCGACCAGAGCCCTGTTGGCTGGCTCGTTCATGGTGGTTGCGGCGCTTCACTCAGCGAGCAGCAGATTGCTGCTGAAATGCTCATCTGAATCGAGCCAGGTGCGTGAGCATCTGAAACCTGTTTCCGCAGCGAGCTGAGCAATACCAGAAAGATCGTACTTGTAGGAATTCTCGGTGTGGATACGTTCGCCGGAGTTGAACTGAACTTCCAAGTCGATGCCCCTAAGCTTCACTAATTGTGACCGCGTGCACTCGATATGAATTTCAACCCGGCCAATCTCTTCATTGTAGAACGCGTGATGTTTGAATGACCGCAGATCAAAGTCGCCGTCCAACTCCCGATTCACGCGGGCAAGCAGATTCAGATTGAAGGCGGCGGTGATACCGAGCGCATCGTCGTAAGCAGGCTCTAAAATCTTACGGTCTTTCTTCAAGTCCGCGCCCAGGATTAGCGCGTCGCCTAGCTTGAGCACGCTGCGCAAAGCGCGCAGGAACCGAGGGCCTTCTTCGTGTCCAAAGTTGCTTATATTCGATCCGAGAAAGAGAGCAAGTGTCGGTCCGCGCTCTTGTTTCTGCAACTCCGTCAAGGCATCGAAATACTCGGCGGCGTAGGCTTCGATGCTGAGCGCTGGGTAAGACTGAAGAAGAATCCGCGAGCTGCTTTCGAGGGCTGAGGCCGAGATGTCCACTGGCATGAAAACCAGATCCGGCTGAGTTTTTAAAACGGCTTCGATGAGCCGGCGTGTCTTTGAAGCGCTGCCGCTTCCCATCTCTAGCAGTGTCTTATGTCCTGGGACGGAGGCCACGATCTCATCGGCATAGCGTTCAATGATCTCGTTCTCGGCCCGAGTCAGATAGTATTCAGGCAATAAGCAGATGGCATCAAAGAGTTGAGAACCCAGTTCATCGTAGAAATATTTCGGAGAGAGTCGCTTCGGCTCGGAGGAGAGGCCGGTTCTGATATCTTCGGCAAACCCGGCAAGCGGATCAAGTTTGACCAGATTGTGGATGACGAGCCGCTCTTTGCGGGCGCCTGCGAGTTTTGGTTGAAGCAACGTCCTTCCTCCTGATGGTACCCATGCCTCCTGGACCAATCACGATTGGACCATTAACCGTACCTGGTCCCGACCAGACCTCTTCAATATTATTTACGATGACGATATGATAGCCCATCGAACGCGATTAGCAAGCCTTTACCGTAACACCAGAGCGGTAACTGCAGAGCTAAACCAAAGACGTCCCGAACGTCGGCTGAGCCCTATGTCTTGATGCCTTCTCATTTACATCATGATGCTACCGATTTAACATCACAGCATGAGAACGACGATCACCCTCGATAAGGACGTGGCCGAGAAGTTACAGGCGGAGGTGCAGCACAGACGCTCGAAAGATTTTAATGAGACAGTAAATGACGTATTGCGTCGTGGTCTCATGACGCGCCGTAAACTTGCGGCGAGTAAGCCGTTTAAGGTGCGAGGCGCGCGCCGAATGGGAAGCAAGCCGGGATTGAATTACGACGACCTCGGTGGGTTGCTGGAACAGGTCGAAGGATCGAGTTACAAGTGATTTTGGGCCGCTTGAAGCACTAAATTCTTCGCCCGCTGCGGAGCGACTAAAAACAGCAACCCAAAACCTGAGGGCTTCGGGTTGCTGTTTGCCTCAGCTCGCAGCGAGTTCTCCAGTTCTCTGCTTGCCGGGGCTTTTCGACGAGAGGACCATTGACTCCCCTAGCGAGCTTTGAGCGTCACAGTCTCAGTCGAGCTCTTCATGCCGGCCAATCGTCTGACCGTCGCTTTTTCGGCTTTACCCTTCGGCGCTCGCAGACCGATCTCGTCGTTTGGCAGCCACGCCTGCGAGAAGAAGTACTCACTGCCGTAGCGATTGAAAACGAGTCTCGCGTCTTCCCGGACCTTGCCAATGATGGTGTTGGTTTGCACCATCGCAACCGTTCGACCATCCCGCGTAAGGAGTTGCAGTACTTTCAAATCAGAAGCCGGATTCGTGCACTTAATCGCGTACTCGCCAGCCGGTAATGTTTTGCTGCCGACGCTAAATTCGAACGGGATATTCGCGGTCAATAAGCCCGTTTGGGCCGTTGCTGAAGCCTCAACGAATCCGATGAGAGCAACCAGAGCTATTAACATATGAACCTGCTTTTTCATAGGTCTTCCTCCTTCGTTCCTTCGCAGGGGCTGAAGCTATCCCATGCGGTTCTTTTTTCTCGGGCGCCGGGCTCCCCGGCCGCTGCTTCATCCCCGAAGTCCTCTTCACTTACTAACGCGAAGGGTTGACGGAAACTCCCTCACGGAAAGCTATTGAGGTAGAATCAGCACCAGTTTTAGACCCAGACAGAAAACTCTTTTCCGGTTTAGACATAGTTCTCCTGCGGGCCGAACAAGGAGAGGTTGATGCAGCCGCCCGAGGGCGTTACCCAATTGCTTCTAAAGTGGAATGCTGGCGATCCGGCAGCCCTTGAGCGGCTGATGCCCCTGGTCTATGACGAACTTCGCCGGTTGGCGAACAACTATTTGCGCCGTGAGCGCCAGGGACACACGCTTCAGCCGACTGCTCTGGTTAATGAAGCTTATTTACGACTAGTTGACCAGAAGAACGCCAAGTGGCAAAACCGCGCTCAATTCTATGGAATTGCGGCCCAACTAATGCGGCGAATCCTCGTGGACCACGCGCGCCTTAGACATGCTGAAAAACGCGGCGGGGCCGAACAACAGAGGCTTTCGATAACCAGCGCGGAAGCCGTGGCAACCAAATTCGATCTTGATGTGCTGGCGTTACACGAAGCCCTGGAGGAACTGGCCGTAATAGATCCGCAACAGAGCCGGATCGTAGAATTGAAGTTCTTTGGTGGCCTTTCAATCGACGAAACAGCCGAGGTACTCGGTATCGGCCACGCGACAGTCGAACGCGATTGGAAAATGGCCCGAGCCTGGCTTCGTCGTAAATTGGAATAATCTTATGTCCGACAAACTTCAGGAATCTGATCAAGTAGTTCGGCAGATTTTCCGTTCTCAGTGTTCTCCGTGACTCCGTGGTGAATTTCTTTTGAGCCGAAAAATAGCACCACGGACCCCCGGAGAACACTGAGATCAAAGCAAAGCCAAACCACTTGATCCAGAGATTCCTTCAGTTTGTAGCTTAAGGGGGATAGGCTCGGTTTTTCCGATATACCAGGTTTTCCGAAAGTACTGTAAAAGACAAGGGCAAACTGAAGCCGGAATTTATGACCCCAGAACGCTGGCAACAAGTTAAACAGATCTTCAGCTCGGCCATTGAATACGCGCCAGAGGAAAGGGCCCTCTTCCTTGCCAATGCTTGCCCCGGAGATGAGTCCTTGCGAAAGGAAGTCGAAGAACTCATTGCGTCGCATGAGAAGGACGGCAGCTTCATCGACTCTCCAGCCTACGAAAAGGTCACGAACATTATGGAGGAGCAACCCTCACAACTAAGAGCAGGACAGATTATTGCCACCTATGAAATCGTCTCCTATATAAGCAGTGGTGGGATGGGAGAGGTTTACCTTGCGCAGGACCAAAGACTGAACCGGAAAGTTGCGCTGAAGCTCCTGCCGGCCTCCTTTACCAAAGACAATGATCGCTTACGTCGTTTCGAGCAAGAGGCACGCGCAGCCTCGGCCCTCAACCACCCGAACATCATCACCATCCATGAGATTCAAAAGGTAAACTCAACGCATTTGATCGTCACCGAGTTTGTTGATGGCGAAACTCTGCGCCAGCGTCTCGCCCGGGCACCGCTGAATCTCGCTGAAGCGCTGCATGTCGCGATTCAGATTGCGGATGCGCTAACGGCGGCGCACAAAGCGGGAATCATCCATCGCGACATCAAGCCGGAAAACGTCATGTTGCGGCCCGATGGTTACTTAAAGGTGCTCGACTTCGGTCTTGCCAAGCTGTCCGAAAACTCACCTTCAGTCATCTCCGCTGAAGCACCAACAAGACAAATAAAGACCGGGTCGGGAATAGTCATCGGCACCGCCGGCTATATGTCTCCTGAACAGGCGCGGGGACTTGCCGTCGATGAGCGCTCTGACATCTTCAGCCTTGGCACAGTCATTTATGAAATGATTGCCGGTCGCAAGCCATTCGATGGCGAAACCCCCAGCGACGTGCTTGCGGCAGTACTGAAGACCGAGCCGCCGCCGCTCTCTCGCCTAAAGCCCGACATACCCGCCGAGTTAGTACGCATTGTAACTAAAGCTTTGCGCAAGGATCGCGAGGAACGCTATCAAGTAGTGAAAGATTTGCTGATCGATCTAAGGACACTAAAGCAGGAGGTCGAGTTCAACGCGAAGCTAGAGCAATCGGTTGCGCCTGAGACCACCGCTGACTTGCCCGCTGCGATAAGCTCTTCGACCACAAGCGCCCTACCGAGAGTCACTGGGGAATTCACGTCGGTTACCGAGTCGCTTCGCCTCGAGATTAAACGACACAAGGTTCGAACTTTTGTTGTTCTAATTGGCATCGCTCTGGCAACGCTCGGGGGCTATGCGCTTTACCGACTGTTGAGCCGAGAGCCGCAGAGCATTCCTTTTCAGAGGATGAACATCACCCGTCTTACCAATTCCGGCAAAGCAATAGACGCGACAATTTCCCCGGATGGCAAATATATCGTTTATGCGCTAAGCGATGCCGGAAAACAGAGCCTTTGGATTAGACAAGTAAGCACGGCTAATGACACACAAATCTTGCCACCCGCGCACGTAGGTTTCTTTGGTCTCACGATTTCACCCGATGGAAACGATCTTTATTACGCTGTTAAGGCGAATTTGGACCAGGGAACGCTTTACCGCATTCCAATTCTGGGCGGTACGCCAGTGAAGTTGCTGGAAAAGATTGACGGACCCGTAAGCTTTGCGCCTGACGGTAAACGTCTGGTTCTAGTTCGTGGCAATTATCCCAATCAAGGGGAAAGCGCCCTGGTCATCGCCAGTAAAGACGGCGCCGATGAGAAAACGCTTGCGGTCCGCAGGGAGCCAGAAAGATTGTCTCCGATCTTCTTTACCGGACCAGGATGGTCACCTGACGGCAAGCTTATAGCGGCTGCTGTCGCAACTATAGGATCCTCGAGCCAGATCATTGGCTTCCGTGTAGAAGACGGCAGAGAAGAAGTTTTAACGCGGGAAAGCTGGCCATTCATTGGGCGGGTTCATTGGGTCCCCGACGGGTTGGGCCTATTGGTCATTGCCGGCGACTCTCCGGGATCGACCCAATTATGGTTCGTATCTTATCCTGAGGGTAAGAAAAGCAGAGTTACGAACGATCTAAATTATTATCGAGCTATCAACGTAACTGCCGATGGGAGCAAGCTATCCACAATTCAGGTGAGTGGGCTGGTGAACATCTGGGTCGCGCCGAATGGGACCGCGGAACTGGCTCTCCAATTGCCTACAGGCAACGTCGGCTTTTATGCCGCGCGCGGTAACCCCGTAGCCTGGACACCTGAGGGTCGCATAGTCTTCGTCTCAAACGAAAGCGGGAATTTGGACATCTGGATTATGGATCCCGATGGAACCAACCGCAAACAACTGACCGCCAATAGCGGGGAAAATACAGCTCCGGTTGTTTCAGGAGATGGCCGTTACATAGTGTTTGCCTCGGATCGAGCAGGTGCCAGCAGCATCTGGCGTATGAATATTGATGGCAGCGATGCGAAACGACTAACGAATGGACTGAGCGATTCTTTACCATCGGTGTCGCCAGATGGTAAGTGGGTTGTTTATTCTTCAACCGGTCCGGCACATCCAAGAGTGTGGAAGCTACCAATCGATGGTGGGGACCCGATACGGTTGACCGAGAAGGTCGGATTTGCTCCCGTGGTTTCGCCTGACGGCAAGCTCGTCGCCTTTGCCTATTCGGATTCGCCGGACCCTTTTGCTCCTCCTAACCATATAGCAGTTGTTCAATTCGAGGGAGGGGCTCCCGTCAAGACGTTTAGCTTCGAGGGTAGCGGTACCATTGCGACCTTGCCGCAATGGTCGGCTGATGGAAGCTCAATCCTGTACCCGGTTTCAAATAATAATGTAACCAATATCTGGAGCCAGCCACTGGACGGAGGCCCACCAAGACAGATTACCGATTTCAAGGATAGTTTGATGACCGGATTCGCCTGGTCTAGGGATGGGAAACAACTCGCATGCACCCGGGGCATTCTGCTGCGCGATTCAGTATTGATTAGTGACGCCAAGTAATCGCCGGATCTATCAACAGGATGAATTGCACACCCAATGAATACCCAACATTGGCTCCAGGTTAAAGAGATCTTCCAGTCCGCAGTGGCGCTGCCGCCGGGCGAACGCGATGAATTTCTTGCTCAGGCCTGTTCCGGCAACGACTTGTTGCGACAGGATGTTGAGTCACTGATTGCTGCACACGAGAAAGAAGGAAGCTTCATCGACTCACCAGCGTACCAGGTTGCGGCCGGCCTTTTCCTCGACGACGATGAGGAATTGAGGGCGGGCAGTGTTATCGGGTCATATGAAATCATCTCGATGTTGGGCAAGGGTGGCATGGGTAAGGTATATCTCGCGGAGGACAAGAGACTCAAGCGAAAGGTTGCGCTTAAGTTTCTGCCCGCTTCATTCACCACAGACGCGGACCGTCTGCGCCGCTTCGAGCAGGAAGCACGCTCTGCCTCTGCTCTGAACCACCCAAATATTCTGACCATCCATGAGATTGGAGAGTTCGAAAATACTCGGTACATCGCCACAGAATTCATCGATGGTCAAACCCTGCGGCAGCTCCTGACAAGCGAACAGATAAGTTTGGGCAAAGTTCTTGACATAGGTGTGCAGGTCTGTTCAGCGCTAAACGCCGCTCACCAGGCGGGGATTATTCATCGCGACATCAAGCCTGACAACATAATGCTGCGACTTGACGGCTACGTGAAGGTCCTGGACTTTGGCCTCGCGAAGTTGGTCGAAACTCATCCGGACGGCTCAGATCCTGAAGCACTGACGCGACGGCAGTTCGATACTGCCCCCGGCGTAGTACTCGGCACAGTCAACTACATGGCGCCTGAGCAGGCCAGGGGTGAGGAAGTTAACGAAAGAGCCGATATCTGGAGTCTCGGTGTTGTACTCTATGAAATGGTAACCGGCGACCCTCCGTTTAATGGTCCAACCAGTAGTCACGCGATAGTTTCAATCCTGGAGGATGAACCGACCTGGCAACATTGGCCGGAAGGAGTGATGGCTACGGAACTCCAGTGGATAGTAAAAAAGGCACTACGTAAAGACAAGGAGGAGCGGCATCAGACAGCTCGCGAGTTGCTTGGTGACCTTAGAAGTCTAAAACAGCGTGTTGATCTTACGGGCGAGCCCAGAACAGTAATTTCTTCCCACGCTGTTGGTCATCCAACACAAAAAACTACAAACGACGGCCAGCCCGGATCGCAGTCTACGACTGAAACAACAAAGCCGCGTACTGAAGCGGAACTGACAGGCCGGAGACAATCTGCCTCGCGACGCCTGATCGATGCGATGCAGCGTCATCGCCGACTGGTAGCCTTTGCGACTTTAATTGTAACCATCGCGGCAATCATCGGACTCTATACATTTGTGACCAGGCAGCGCATGGTGGGTACACCGCAAACCTCCTCGGACACCAGAGTTCTATCGAGCGCCAAACAAATCACCACCTGGTCGGGACTGGACGCGCATCCTTCACTTTCTCCAGATGGAAACGCCGTTGCTTATAGTTCCGACCGCAATGGACAATTCGAGATCTACGTTAAGCAACTCATCCCGGGCGGGCGCGAAATTCAACTGACCACAGATGGTGGCAATAACTTCGAGCCCGCCTGGTCCCCGGACGGAAATCTGATCGCCTATGCCTCGAAAGGCAGAGGTGGCGTTTGGGTCATGCCGGCGCTAGGCGGAACTGCCAGGCAACTAACAGAATTCGGGTCTTATCCCGCATGGTCGCCAGACGGTTCACAGCTTGCATTTCAGTCGGCTGGGGTTGGAGACGATATCGGTTCAATTGCCTCCGGGGCTTTGCTGCCTTCAACCATCTGGATCATCTCCGCTCAGGGTGGAAACGAGCGGCAGATTACGAAGGTGGGAGATCCAGCTTGTGGACACGGGTCTCCGTCGTGGTCACCGAACGGAAAGCGCCTGGCTTTTGGCTGCTATGACCCGCGAACAACCGACGTCTGGTCCGTCTCGGTTCAAGGGAATGACTTGAAAAAGATAACTCGGGGGTTTGATCCAATCCTTTCTCCTGACGGGAAGTACATCTACTTTGCTTCTTTCGGTGCGAAGTTGAATTTCGGAGTCTCCAGGATACAGGTGTCAGAGAGCGGCGAGCCCGTGGGTGAACCGGAAGAGATTGCGCGCACGGGATCCTCGCGGGTTAAGCGGCTAACGATGACGGCCAACGGCAACGCGCTGGCTTATGGAGTAGTGACAATCAATAGCAACATCTGGTCACTTCCAGTCTCCACCGTTACAAACGACGCCACCGGGCCCCCAATGGCACTTACGCGAGATACCAGTCACAGAAACTCTTCCCCTTCTGTTTCTCGGGATGGGCAACGCATCGCCTACCATGTTTCGCGGATCGGGACCCGGCCGGATGTCTGGATGATGGACGCTGATGGGGCTAATCCAACCCAACTGACAACGGATCCGGAAAGCGACATGGGGCAAAGCTGGTTTCCAAACGGAAAACAGGTGGTTTTTCTCTCGGCGCGAGGAGGTAAGGACCGACTGTGGTCAATTGACATCACGAGCGGCAGGGAAAAACTGTTGCTTGATATCTCTCAGGATATGACATTCCCACAGCTTTCTCCGGACGGGAGATTCATTCTCTTCAATTCTAATAGAAGCGGAACAACAAACCTTTGGACTGTTTCCAGCGACGGCGGCGAGCCCAAACAGTTAACCTTCGATAAAGAGACGATGGGATTTGGCTGTTGGTCGCCAGATGCGCGGTTCATCGCCTTTCAGATTAAGCGCGGCGATGATTCACACATCGGCCTGATTCCGGCCAGCGGTGGCGAGCCAGATCAACTGACTTTCGATTCCGGACAGAGCTGGGCGCGCAGCTTCTCACCCGATGGTGACAAGATCGCATTCGCCGGATTTCGAGATGGTTCCTGGAATGTCTGGTGGGTTTCGCGATCGAGCCGAAATCAAAAGAAGCTTACGAACTATTCGAAGCTAAATGCCTTCGTGCGGTATCCGGCGTGGTCTCCGCTCGGGGACCAGATCGTTTATGAGTATGCTGAGACGACCGGGAACATCTGGATGGTGGAACTGAATTAGCAGAGCCTCAGGCGTCTTAGGCTGTATCGTACTTTGCAGGACGGAATCTCTTAATGAATTCTCGATAAGCAACTACTTCCTCGGCCGCGCGAGTTTTGGACCAACCAAGATGTCGCTGACAGATTCTCGCCGCAGTTTCGTCCTCGCCGATGCCTGCCGAAGCACTCAGTCCCACCATTGTGCGACGCAGCAGGCAATCCGCCAGCGTTTGGGCCAGTTCGTGCTTGAAAGCAAATACTACTTCCGCGGCGATTGCCCCGGTCTCACTGCTGAACGCTTCTCCTAACTCTGGATCCTCGCTGGCAAGTTTGACAATCTCAGGCGCTCGCGTTCCGTAGATCCTCAGTAAACGTTCGAGGATGGATTCGGGCAGACTGCCTTTTTTAATAAATTCCCGACCGTAAGCAGGAAAATTCTGAGCCTGAGCTCCAGGCAATGGGCTCTCTCCCGTCCGACACTTCGTCACGGGCCTTTTTAGCATCTGCAAAATGAGGTCGACTGTCTGCTCTGCCAGACTTCGGTATGTCGTTAGCTTGCCACCGACAATCGAAATCAAACCCTCGAGGTTTCGGTGCTTCCTGATAAAGTGTCTCCGCGTGATGCTCTGCTCGTCTTTGGCTTTTGTGTAGGCAAGTGGCCTGACGCCTGAATAAGTGTAGAGAATCGCATCGCGAGTCAGCTTTGCTTCTGGAATCACCTGATTCATTTCGCTCAGCAGGAAGTCAATCTCTTCCTCGGCAATATCGACACGATCGAGGTCACCTTCGTAACGGATATCCGTCGTTCCAATCAGATAGTTGTTGTTCCAGGGAATGATAAAAAACGGCCGGTAGTCACTTCTTGCTTCGACGTAGAGTGCATCTGGCGGGGCGCCGGCAAAGGGGGCAACGACGAGATGACTCCCTTTCGTGCCACCAATCAACCGTTCTGAAGACTGCGGCGCATTGGCCAGCAGTTGATCAACCCAGGGACCAGCGGCATTGACAACAGTTTCACCACGAGCTGAATAGATTCCTCCTTCCAATTCGTCCGTGAAATCGACGCCCACAACTTTCCCGCTTTCGATCAGCGGACGCTGCACGCGAGCGTAGGTGATTATGGTCGCCCCGTGTGCTTCTGCTGCAAGCGCGTTTTCCAGCGTCAAACGTTCGGGAAACTCTACTTGCATATCATGATAGAACGCCGCGCCCTGAAGGCCGGTCGGATTAAGTCCAGGTGCTCGTGCAAGCGTGTGGTCAGGAGACAACATCTCGTGACGCGAAAGCGACTTGTCGAGACACAGTAGATCGTAAGCAATCAACCCGGCGCGAATGGTCCACCAGCCCCGGCGGCTGTTTTTGTAGCACGGTAGCACGAACTGAAGAGGCCTGATCAGATGCGGCGCGATCCTTTGCAGCGTTCCGCGCTCGTGCAGCGATTCTCGCACCAGACGAAACTCGCCGTGCTCGAGATATCGGAGCCCACCATGAATCAAGCGTGTGGACCAACTGGTTGTACCGCCACCAATGTCTCCCTTGTCGAGGAGCAGTACGTTCAGGCGGCGCATACTCGCGTCGCGCGCGATGCCGGCGCCGTTGATCCCGGCCCCTATTACAATCAGATCAAACGTCGTGGTCGTTGTTTCTGGTGGTATTCGTGAAGTCATTCAGTGCAGCACTTCAACCTGGCGTGAAGCAACTTTGTTGCGATAAAGAATACTCTAAATGACAGGTCTCCCCACAACAGGGTTTTATCCGGGGGAGGTGAGAAGTGCCCTTCAAAGTCTGGCAAAAATCTATTCCATTCCATTTCTATGCGACACTCGCCTTTGTAATGGGTGCTGCGGCCCTAGCGGGTGGTGGGCCTTCCAAAACCGGGATCTTGTTACTACTTTTTCTGGGGTTCTTGAGTTGGGGACTGATTGAGTACGGCTTACACCGTTTTATCTTTCATTATGATGCTCATTCAGTGTCCGGGCGAAAGTTCATCCAGGATGCCCACCTTAATCATCACGAAAATCCCAAGAGTAAAGATGATCTTTTTGCAAGCCTGAGACTAAGTGTGCCAATCGCGGCTGCCTACTGGTTGTTGGCCTGGGGAATACTCGGCACCTGGCAGGCGGCAGCTTTTCTGTTCATCGGCCTGGTTGCGTGCTATCTTTGCTATGAGTGGTTACACCTGCAAGCCCATCACGGGAAATCTCGACTTCCGGTGTTACGGTACTTGAAGAAATACCATCTGCTGCATCACTATCGCACTCCGGAGATGCGTTTTGGAGTGACATCTCCCGTATATGATCTAATCTTCGGGACCTTCAGGAGTGCAGCAGATAGACGCTCGGCCATCAAGCGGTAAAGATTCGCATTGCTTGAAGGTCGTCTGCGTAGCTCACTGGCAAGCCGGCGAAGAACTGGTGCGCTCAAGAGGCTGGTTTCTGTTACAGATCCTCTATCCGCAATTTTTCTGTCGCACCTTTCCAGGCGGCATGGAACTGGTGCTCGACTAGTGCAGCGTCATTATCTCGTTTTTGTGCCTTTAAGCTGTGCCATAAGCCGAAGAGCAGCCGCCCGTCGCGCGGGCTCTTATCAATCGCAGCCCTGAAGATTGCTTCCGCCTCCTGCGCTTTTCCATTGCGCAGCAGCGCGGCGCCCAGTGACTGGCGCACTGGATAAAACCACGCTGGCGGCTCGTCGTACTGAATTTTGGCTTCAAGCTCGACTGCCCGGCGCCACTCGTCGATTGACCGATCCTTTTCTCCCTGCCCCCAGGCAAGCTCTGCCTCGAGGATTGCACCGGCAAGTGCCAGGAGATCTGAGGACTTGTTGTTGAGCAGATATTGCGATTCTGCTGGTACAGTATTACGTAGCGATTCAAACTGTTGCTGCTCCGCTCGCGCCTCTTTCAGCTTGCCCTGTCGAGCGAGCGCCATTCCCCGGGCTCCGCGCCAAAAAGCCTTAAACAGCGCTCGTTCAGCCTTCGGTTCCGGTGTACTAAGAATCTCATTCCAGCGATGAAAGCGCAGGTCGATCATCAGCGGATACAGGAGGAAACCTTCGAGCATCTGCATCTGTAAATCGGCATCACCCACGTTCTGGACCATCTCCTGCGCCGCCTGCTTAGCTTCAGCATACCGGCCCTGTTGGGCTCGAGCGTATGCGATGAAGTGAATGTTGTGCGTCCAGTACATCATCGGGTAGACGCCGGTCGCCCCTGTACGTTCGACAAATGCCTTGTCGGCTGCCGCAGCATTCACGTTGGTCTTTGCTGCCAATTCATAGTCACCAGTCTGAAGGAAAATGTGGCCGGGCATATGGACCAGGTGGCCTGCTCCGGGCACCAGCGTCATCAAGCGCATTGCACTGGGGATGGCTCGCTCCAGATTCGGCGACGCTTCAACGGCGTGGATGTACAGGTGGTTAGCGCCAGGATGATCCGGGTTACGCCTTAACACGGACTCGAGCACTGCAACGAGCTCTAACGTGCCCGGCGCCGGCTCACCGGCAAGCGTCCAAAGTTGCCAGGGCCGCAGCATCATGAGGCTCTCAGCAAACATCGTGGCCGCATCCAGATCGTCCGGGTATTTCTTAACCAGCTCGCGCATGGCGTCGCTGTAATCAAGATGGAGTTGCTTCCAATCGGCCTTTGGGTCAGGAGACGAGTAACGCTTTGCCAGCGCCCGGATGTAATCCTGCTCGCGAGCATTCGTTTTCGAAGCGCGTTGAAGCGCACTCTGGACAGCGTCGTAGGTGGCCTTAGCGCGGGTCTCGTCGACCGCGGTGTCGTTGTAGTTCGGGCCGATGGAGAGTGCGAGACCCCAGTATGGCATTGCTGCTTCGGGATCGATCTCGGCGGCGCGGCGAAAGTAGCGGGCCGCCTCGTCGTGGTTGAAGCCATACAGAAGTGTCAGTCCCTGGTCAAAATATTTCTGCGCCTCCGGGTTTTTGGTGGCGATAGGATAGTGGTAGTTACCCAGACCGGGATGAAGGTCAGCGGCGGCTTTTGCGGTTCCTGCATGTTGGTGCTGGGCCATTGCCTGGATGCCGCAAAGAGCTAGTATCAAAATGAGAGCCAATGGATGCATTTCTGTCTCCGTAGATAACTGTAGAAGGCATTGATGGTTTTGACTTGATGACGAAGTCTAACAATTCTCGGCCGGATTTTGTAGCGGGCCGGATTTCTAACGCCACTAACTAAGAACGCATCTGAGCGTTAAGGGCGGCCACGGAGTGCCACCCCTACAAATTCGCTGCGGCTTGACCGGCGGGGATTTGGTAGGCAAGATCCGAAACGCTATGCTTTTCCTGAATTTCCGCACGCAGTTTTCCGCGCGCCGCCATGCTTCCCTTTTCACATCACTCGTCCTAATTGGCCTTCTGCCTTTGCTTTCCGCCGCGACGACCTATGCCCAGAGCTATCAACAAGAGTTCGAGACAGGGGAAAAAGTCACGCTGGTTGTCAATAACCGCAATGGCCGCGTAACTGTCGCTGCGAGTGAAGAACTCGAAAAGAAGCTGATTATCCAGGCTCACTCGAGCGGCAGTCCGGCAGATTCAACCGAGGTCCAAACTACCGTAAAGGGCGCTCTGATCCAGATCGATGTCCGTCCGCGCAGCGAACAGGATCGCATTGATTTGGAGATTCGAATACCGACACGCTCAACGGCCAGAATTGAGACTGAGGCCGGCGCCGTCAGCGTCACCGGCAACCTCGAAGGAGCCACGGTTAAGACAAATACTGGAACCATTCATGCCGACATACCTCTCGACGCCGTCAGGTTCAATTTCCGCTGGCGTGCCAGCCGGCCACGGTTTCTTAGTGACGTAGAACTTCCTGCGGTGAGGGAAAGGGCTGGCGGGATGTTTACCATCTCCGGAAAGCTCGGGGAGGAGAAAGCCGAAAAGAACGAACGGATCCAACTTGACTTTCAGACACAGCGCGGCGTGGTTCTTCTCAACGTCGATCCTGGCATGGTGCCAAGCGATCTGCGTGAAAGGCCGCTAACAGAAGCCGCCAAAGCAATTGTGCGCAGTGGTGACCGCGAATTGATCGATGCTATTCGCATAGTGTCACCAAAGATGTTTGGCGATTACGCTCAGACACTGCCCGCGCCCGAGCGGGAGCCTTCACTAATCAGGCGGCAGCCAACCGGCGAAGTCGTTACCGCGGTTGCTCCGCAACTGATGCGAATAATCGCAAGTGTCACCGATCTCCATGGCCGGGCAATCGGCGATATGAAGGAGGCGGATTTCACGGTTTACGAAAACGGCATCGAACGAAGAGTCACCGATGTCATTCCCGCCCATGAGCCTTTTAATCTGGTGCTCCTGCTCGACGTTTCAGGCAGCGTTAATGAACGAATCGATTTCATTCGCAAAGCTGCGCGCGACTTTCTCGGAACTGTTAGCCCCCAGGATCGCATTGCAATCATCAGTTTTCGGGACGACATTCAAGTAATCTCAGGCTTCACCACCGACCGAAGCCTGCTGTCACGAAAGCTTGATGAAATCGAGGCTGGTGGAGGCACCGCCCTCTATGACTCCCTGGCCTATGTTCTCATCGATACGCTGAAGACGCTGCGCGGTGAGCGGACCGCCGTAGTCATACTTTCAGATGGCGACGACAATCGATCATTTGTGCCGTTCCCGGCACTGCTCGAAGCAACGATCGAATCGGGCGCGCTTATTTACCCACTCTACGTTCCTTCCGGCCTGATCCCGGAAGCGAGCGTTCCAAGGCCCGAGATCACGATAGATCCCTTCCGCACCCGCTTTCTGACCCTCACCACACGCGCCGAACAGGAAGCGCGAAAGCTTGCCGAGGTTTCGGGTGGTGTCTACTATCCCATTCGACATCTCGATGAGCTGCAGCGTGCTTATGATGAAGTAGTGAGTCAACTGAGGACTGCCTACACCATTACTTATGCTTCAAACTCAAATCCGGCTGGCGGCCGGCGAGTGCGCGTGAGAACGAATCGCGATGGGGCGTCCGTGCGCGTTAGCCCTGTCGTAAATGTGGCAAACCAGTGAACTGTCCCCTGACATGAGCAAACCACTGTTCGCAGCTCTTTTCGACGAGGTCGAGCGAAGGCCCCTCACGGTGTCGGAATTGACGAATGCCGTGCGCAGTGCACTAGAGGCGCGCTTTGCCTCAGTATGGTTGGAAGGCGAAATCTCGAATTTTAAGGCCCATTCCTCGGGACACTGGTATTTCACGATAAAGGATGACGGAGCGCAGATCCGCGCCAAGTGTTTCAGGACCGCAAATTCGCGAATCAGATTCCGGCCCACCAATGGGTTACTGGTCAGAGCCCGCGGGCGCTTGACTGTGTATCCACCACGGGGTGAATACGAACTGCTGGTTGAGAGTCTGGATCCAGTTGGGGCAGGCGCGCTGCGAATTGCTTTCGAGCAACTGCGCGACCGGCTGCAATCCGAGGGTCTGTTTGCCCGGGAACTGAAACGACCACTTCCTGTCTTCCCGCGTCGCGTTGGCGTGGTGACTTCACCGACGGGAGCAGCCATTCGCGATATTGTCAACGTCATCTCACGACGCACGCAGACGGTTCACGTGCTTTTTTCTCCAGCCCGCGTACAGGGTGAAGCAGCGGGCGCGGACATCGCGCGGGCCATCAGGCTAATCAATGACTATAATCAGCGAGGCCCAGGCACAGTAGACGTATTGATTGTTGGACGCGGCGGTGGCTCGAGCGAAGACTTGTGGGCCTTCAACACCGAGGAGGTGGCGCGAGCGATTCGGGCTTCAGCGGTGCCGGTGATTTCTGCGGTGGGCCACGAGACGGATTTTACGATAGCAGACTTCGCAGCCGACCTTCGTGCCCCAACCCCCTCGGCTGCGGCGGAACTGGTAGCCGCTCAGGAAGATCAGATCTGTTCGACGCTGGAGCAATTGAGTCGGAACCTTACACGACTCATCCGATTCAGGATTGTGAACGCACGCACCAGAGTACAGGAGCAGGCGCTCTCGAGGGTTTTTGAGGAGACACGGTCGCGCTTGCGTAACGCCCGGCTGGCTTCGACCTCGGCGACGCACCGGATGCAACTTTCCATCAATCAGGCAATGAGCAATGCCCGCTCAAGAACTGAGGCGCTTGTTCATAGAATCTCGCCAGTCCAGCTTGGCTCGGCTGTAAAGGACCAGCGCCGCCGTTTCGATTCTCTGCAGTCTGCCGTCAATGCCGCAATGGCAAGTCGTGTCGAGGAGGCCCAGAATCGGCTTGGGCTGATGGTAGCTTCGCTTGACGCTCTTTCACCACTCGGGGTACTTAAGCGAGGCTATGCGATCGCCCAAAAACAAGACGGCAAGCTTTTGCGCGACGCGCGCTCAGCCTCGATTGGCGATCAAATACAGGTGCGCCTGGCTCGAGGACGTCTCGACGCCCGCGTCGAACGGACTGAAGACGACGGCGAGACATCAGAGTCGGCGAATATTTAGAATGTCGGAAGTTGGAATATGAAACCGCCGCACGAACGCATCGTTATCCCAATAGATCAGCAGTCGCCGGGTGTTGCGTCCGTTCGACCGAGTGGTCGCTGGGGAAAAGTCCTACTTTTGCTGGGCCTACTCTGTGCGACGTTTACGGTACTTTTGATTGCTGGCGCCTTCCTTTGGTGGCAGTACTACAAGACGACGCCGGCCTACTCGCTCGCCCTCATAGTTGACGCCGCTCAACGAGGTGATGCGGGGACGATAGAGGCTCTGATTGATGTTGATTCGATCGGCGACAATCTGATCAATCAGGTCACCGGCCGGGCCGGCATCAGCGTTGGCGAGGGAATCACCTCAACGTTGCGGCGCCAGGTGGAACGAGTTGCGCCCTCAGTCGTTGTGGGCGTTAAGCAAAGCATACGGGAAGCTATCATGCTCCGGTTGAAAGAGGTGGCGGCCAGAAGCGCAAACAAACCGTTTGTCGTCACGGCAGTGGCTCTGCCGTTTCTTGTGGACATCACAAATCATGGCGACAGCGCCAGTGTCAATGCCACGTTTCAGAACCGCCCCATCGGGCTGAGAATGCGTCGACGAGACGACGTCTGGCAGATCACTGAGATACACGATGATGTCGCGCTTCAGCGCGTGGTTGAAGAGATCTTGAAAAAGTCTCCGGCAAGGTTGGGTATTTTAAACCAGTGACGGTTGGAAGGATCCCCATCAGATGAAGCCTACCGAAGGGCAAAGCCGAAGCTTTGAAGCATCGCTCGATGCACTTGAGCAGATCGTTGCGCAACTGGAGAGCGGCGACCTGCCGCTCGAAAAGAGTCTCGAACTCTTTGAACAGGGAATCCGTCTTTCGCGTGAGTGTCAGGAGCGACTCACTCAGGCAGAACGGCGCATCGAGATTCTGCTTCGCGATAATCAGGGCCAGCCTATTGTCAGACCTTTCGATGATTCCCAGGAAGTTGGGAGGAAGAGTGGGACTGATGATGATGTCTTCTGAAACCTCTGCCCCGAGTCCATCCCAACCAGGGACCTTCCTTTTAGAGTGCCGCACACGTATTGAAGCCGAACTCGAGCGGTTGTTACCACAGGAAAGTGCACCGCCTCGAAGAGTTCACAGCGCGATTCGCTGGAGCGTTTTTGCCGGCGGCAAACGTTTCCGGCCCGCCCTGCTGCTGGCAACCGGCAAAACATTCGGCGCGCCTGCGGAAGTCCTCCTCCCATCGGCGTGCGCATTGGAAATGATCCATACCTATTCGCTAATCCATGACGATCTCCCGTCGATGGACAATGATGAACTCCGGCGCGGTCGCCCAACCTGTCACATCCAATTTGACGAAGCCACCGCGATCCTGGCCGGTGATGCGCTCCAGACCATCGCCTTTCAAACAATCGCCAATGATCGGAGAATATCGCCTGAAACCAGAGTGCGGCTTGTTTCTGAACTGGCGCGCGCCTCAGGGACGCCTGAAGGAATGGTTGCAGGGCAGGCCCACGATCTCGAGGCTGAATCGAGGGCTGTTAGCGGCGAAGAGTTGGAACAGATTCACCGCTTGAAAACAGCGGCCTTGATCGTTGCAGCGTCACGTTGTGGGGCTCTCATTGCGCGGGCGAATGAGACTGAATTGCTGGCCATAACGAGTTATGCGGCGCATCTCGGTCTGCTTTTTCAGATAACTGACGATCTTCTGGATGTTACCGCTACGGCCGAGGCACTTGGGAAAACTCCCGGCAAAGATGCGCGCGCACGAAAGGCCACTTACCCTGCTATTCATGGAGTTGCTGCCGCGGGTGAGCGGGCTCGAAGAGTGCACAAGGACGCTTGCGCCGCGCTTGAAAGTATTTCTCGTCCCACCGAGTTATTAAGCGGGATCGCCGACTTCATTCTGACCCGCCAGTCTTGACTCTTTGCAGTGCGCCGGCCCGGCGGCGCTTTAGTCCCCAACTTAGTACCGCAGAAAAGCGCCGCCGGGCAGGTGCACTCCAAAGAGTTGATTAAACTACTCCGGCCTGGCGCTGCATCGCCTTCAATCTCTGCGGAATGAAAGATGTGATGCGATAGGTCTCGGCTCGCCCGTCCGCGAACGATTGATAGAGTGTGAAATCAGGAAGCGACAAACAACTGAGTGGCGAGTTGTGGTTGTGGCCGGTATCGATCCCGATGGCGCTGTGAAAGATGTAGATTCCATGACGGCCTAATCTGCCCCGCAAGGGAAGGAACGACGTCGGCGTGTGACCGAACAGACAAGGTTTACCGCGATAATTCTTATAGAAATCCATGTCACGCATCCAGATCAACGCCTGCGGCTGCGTCTCGCGCGGATGCTTTCCCTGCACCAACCCGGCATGCACGTAAAGCGCGTAGTCATCCTCGTGGTAGAACGGCGTTGAGCGAAAGAAGCTCAAGTGTTCAGGTGGCAGGCTATCCTCGATCAACTGCCGGGCTTCCGCCAGATCCTGTTCGTTACTGATCAGCAAAGGCCGGCCCGTATACTGTTCAAAGGTCTGCTCACCACCCGTCACTGGAGTTATCCAAATGTTGGTCAACTCGTCAACAAAGTCCATCAACATCTGTTCATGATTGCCGCGTAGGCAGATAATCCGGTCAGGGCTCTCGCGGTGGAGGTTGCGGACATATTCTACACAGCCCGGCGCATCCGGACCGCGATCTATCAGGTCGCCGAGAAACACCAGTGTGTCAGCTTCTGTACGCGGAATCATGTCGACCAGGCTTTGGAGCTGCGCACATCGACCATGAACATCTCCGATAACAAAAGTCTTCATGCACCCTGTTCCTCGCGATTACGGCTAGAAGCGATCTCCTCGATTAACTGTTTGAAGCGCGGGTCATCATGCAAATTCGCCCAATTTGGATCCGATTGGAACCAATGATGGTTTTGGTTCCCGAGCTTGACCGCAGTCTCCAACCACTTCAGAGCCTCAGCGCGATTTCCCTGTAGCGAGTAGGCTGAGCCGACCCAGTAAGCGATATCATAATCAGCGGCTGCAACCTCTTTAACCTTTGCAGTAAGTAGCTCGTTGGCGTCCTGATATTTGCCCTGCGCACTTAGAAAAATCGCCAGAATAGGACGGACGCCGTCCAGCGTCGGATGCGATTGCAATACCTGCTTCAGGATGTCGATAGCCGCTTCTACCTCACCACGATAGTACAGCACACTGGCGCGGAATGCTTTGATGAGCGGATGATCGGGCTCCATCGCAGCGCCCTTATCTAGTTCCAGTAGCGCTTCCTCATAGCGATTCTGATACATAAAGATGCGCGCCCGGTTGTAACTTGCCACTACCTGTTCGGCCGGGTTGAGTCGCACCATCCTTTCGAAGCTGCGCAACGCCCGCTCGTAAGCGCCGTCAAGCCGCGCGACCACGCCCCGCACAAAATGCACTCCCACATCATTGGGATATTCCTGCCGCAGGCGCTCGACTCCCGCGCGGGCTTTAGATCTCTCGGCTCGGTGAAGATGGATAAAAACCATGTGCATTCGGGCTTCGAGTAGTTTTGGATCGAGCGCGAGCGCCTGATGAAAGGCTACCTCGGCTCTCTCGTGATCGCCCGGCTCTCCTAATCCCTTCAGCACGCGATTGACGTAGCAGCCCCCGAGCGCAGAGTGGGCCAGGGCAAAACCTGGATCGAGTTCAATCGCGCGTTTAAAGTGTGCGATAGCCGCTTCCACATCTTCACGAGCAATTGTGTGGTAGATAAAGCGACCCATGCAGTCACGTCCGCGCAGGTATTCTTCCGATGCAGCGGCGTCCGTAGTGGATCCTTTCGCAAGCTCGTCCTTCTCATCGGAAGTGAGCTCGAGCCGCAAGCCTTCAACGATGTGATGAACGATCGCATCCTGGACCGAGAACACATCGCTGGCGTCGGCATCGATGCGCTCGCTCCACAGAATCTCGCCGGTTCTTACATCCAGCAATTGCGCCGTCACGCGCAGCCGGTCGCCGGCTCTCAAAAAGCTTGCAGTCAAAATCGCATCAACGCTCAGCTCGCGGCCTGCTTCAGTCGGGTCGACCTGTTGGTTCTGGTACTTAACGATGACCGAAGAAGGGCGCACGATTAAAGAGCGCACTCGAGCCAGTTCGGTAATCACTGCATCGGCAAGAGAAAACTCGTAGAACGCTGTGCTGTCGTCGCGGCCGACGTTCTTGAAAGGAAGAATTGCAACGCTGCGTCGTTCCTTGTCACCGGTGCTGGTTAACGGCGTGTCTGATACTTCAACGGATTTGTCTGGTGAGGAGGGTGCGCTAGCTGGGCTCCACGAACTGTCGCTACGCGTAACACTCTTTAGCCAGCGCAACGCGCGCGACACCGGGCCCCGCGTACCAAGGTGGCGGGGCGGCACATAACCCTGAGTCCCTTCCATTGGTACGGACAATCCGGATCCGAGTTCAAGGACCAGTGCGCGCAGGTCGTCCCGGAATTGAACGACCTTCTGATAACGTGCGCGGGGGTCTTTAGCGAGCGCGCGGTCAAGTATCTCCTGCAAACGAATGGGAACGGAATCGGGGCGAGCTTCGGCTAGGGGAATCGGGTTCTCGTGCAGGACTGCATGTCGCACATCGACCGCCGTTCGACCGCGAAACGGCCAGGTCCCGGTAAGCATCTCGTAAAGGAGAACCCCGGTTGAAAAAATATCTGCGCGTGAATCGACGCGATCGCCGCGCGCCTGTTCCGGCGCCGCGTAAGTTGCAGTACCGTACGGCACTCCCCCTTCCGTAAGTTCAGTGTGATGAATACCGGAGGTGCGAGCTGCCTCTTCATCTAAGAGTTTCGCGAGTCCAAAATCGAGGACCTTAACCTGCCCCGCATCGTTCACCATCACGTTACCGGCTTTAATATCGCGATGGATGATTCCGCGCGAATGTGCCGCAGCAAGGGCGTCTGCGACCTGGATTGCGATTGAAAGCGCGCTCTCGAGCGTGAGGGGACTACCGTTTACCAGCTCCCTTACGTTGCGTCCTTCGACGTATTGCATGGCTATGAAGTGAATGCCGTTGATCTGGTTCAGGTCGAAGATGGTGCAGATATTGGGGTGGTCCAATGCAGAAGCCAGGCGGGCCTCGCGCTCGAAACGTTTCAGGTTAGCTTCTTTTGTGAGGTCGGCGGGAAGGACTTTGATCACCAGAGTGCGGCCCAGCTTTGAATCGACCGCTTTGTAGACAGTTCCCTGCCCGCCTTCACCGAGCTTTTCGAGGATCTTGAAATTCCCCAGTTTTGTTCCAATCATTGCTTGCCTGATTGTGCTCCCAAATCCAGCCTTCTCGCAACAAGCGAAGTGTAAACACACTTCCACACAAACGGGTGTCCTAATTTGTAGGGGCGGCCCTCCGTGGCCGCCCCTACCCGAAACATTCTTTTGACTGCGGGCAGCCACGGAGGTCCGCCCCTACCCGAAACATTCTTTTGACTGCGGGCGGCCACAGAGGGCCGCCCCTACAAATTAGGACACCACCCAAAAAGAGGCGGCCTCGCGAGAAGAGCCGCCTCTTTTTAATAACTTGCCGGCGAGCTATTTACTAATGCCCATCTGCCAAAGGATGAAGGCATAGTCGAAGGCGACCTCGCGCAGATAATCATAACGTCCCGAAGAGCCTCCGTGCCCCGCACCCATGTTTGCTTTCAATAGTAGCGGGTTCTGGTCGGTTTTCGTGGTCCTGAGTTTTGCGACCAGCTTGGCGCCTTCCCAGTAAGGCACCTGACTGTCGTTCAACGAAACCTTGACCAGCATCGCCGGATACTCGGCCTTTGCGATGTTGTCGTAAGGAGAGTACTTCTTGATGTACTCGAAGGCCGGCTGCTCATTTGGATTTCCCCATTCGATGTATTCGCTCGTTGTCAACGGCAAGGAGGCATCGAGCATAGTGTTGAGCACATCGACGAATGGCACCTGCGACACTACTGCCTTGAAGAGATCCGGACGCATGTTGGCTACCGCGCCTACCAGCAAGCCCCCGGCGCTGCCTCCCTGAATCACGAGCCGATCGGTTGACGTATAGCTGTTCTTTACCAGGTGTTCCGCGCTCGCTATGAAATCGGTGAATGTGTTCATCTTTTTCATCATTCTACCGGCCTGCCGCCACTCTTCACCGAGCTCGCCACCCCCGCGAATGTGCGCGATTGCGTAAATCACGCCGCGGTCGAGCAGTGCGAGACGATTTGACGAAAAAGTTGGCGGAATGGACGCGCCATACGAACCATAGCCATAAAGTAAGAGTGGCGCTTTTCCATCCAGCTTAACTCCGCGCCGATAGACCACCGACAGTGGAATCTTTGTGCCGTCAGAGGCGGTAGCGAAAATCCGCTCGGAGGCGTAGTTCTTCTTATCAAAGCCGCCGGGTACTTCAGTCTCTTTCAAAAGCGTCGCCTTCTGCGTGTTCATGTCGTAATCAAAGACCGAACTGGGCGTCACCAGCGACTGATAGCGAAAGCGCAGCACGTTCGTTTTGAATTCCCGGTTGACATCAAGCCCTGCGGCATAGACCGGCTCAGGAAACTGAATGCGATGCGACTTGTTCGTCTTCAGATCGATAACACGAATTTTCTGTAACCCGCCTTCCCACTCGGAAACGACGGAGTGATCGGCAAAGAAACTGATGTTGTCTACCTTCACGGCGGGCTGATGGGCGACGAATTCCTTCCAGTTCTTCTCCGACGGATCAGAAACGGGGGCAGTAACCACTCGAAAGTTCTTAGCTCCCTTGTTGGTCCTGATATAGAAGAGCCCGCCATGGTGGTCGACGCTGTATTCGTGTTCGGGTTGGCGGGCCAAAATGAGCTTCGGTTCGGCCGCCGGTTGATCTGCTGGAATGTAACGAAACTCATCAGACGTTTTGCTTACCGATCCGAAGAAAATCATTGCCTTGTCGCGCGAGCGGCCGGCAACCACGTCGAAAAGCTCGTCCTTCTCTTCAAAGATCTGCTCGGTCTTGCCGCTCCCCAATACATGCCGGAAGAACCGGTCTGAGCGTTTGGTAACCTGATCTTCAGTTGTGAAGAAGAGGGACTTGTTATCGGTGGCCCAAATTACCGCGCCGACGCGTTCAACTTTCTCTGGAAGCATCGCTCCCGTGCGAAGGTCCTTGATCTGAAGAGTGTACTGGCGGTAACCGGTCGTGTCGGTCGAGTAGGCGAGCAGGTTGCCATCATCACTGACTGCAAAGGCCCCAATGCTAAAAAACTTCAGTCCCTTTGCCAGTTCGTTCTGATCGAGGATGACCTCTTCCTTCGCCTCGACACTGCCGCGTTTGCGACAATAAATGGCGTACTGTTTACCTTGCTCCGTCCGCGTGTAATAGAAGTAGTCACCCCAACGGTAGGGCACGCTCAGATCGGTCTCTTTAATGTGACTGAGCATCTCTTTATAGAGATTCTCCTGGAAAGCTTCAGTCGGTTTCATGACCGTGTCTGTGTAGGTGTTCTCAGCTTCGAGATGCGCGATCACTTCCGGGTTCGTCTTTTCGCGCAGCCAGAAGTAGTCATCGACTAGAGTCTCGCCATGAATCTTGGTTATCTTGGTTCTTTTTTCTGCCATTGGTGGTTTTGGGTCAGTTGAGCCGGCGTTCGACTGTGCCAGGACCAGAGCTCCGGATGCACAGAGTGCTATCGATAAGAGCGCACCCGTTATTGCGGCGGGCCTTATTTTATTTATCATGTAAAGCCTTCTTTTGTAATTAGAATTAATCTACTTCCACGGCGACGTTCGTCGCGTGTAGAAGTGCTGCTTTCGCGGTTGGTAGACAGGCGCCCGGCCGGTCAATCGTGAACTGTTCAACCCCGTAGGGGATCGCCCCATCCGGACTGCACATATTTGCCGTTCTCTACGATACAGGGTACGGTCGGGTCTCCGCCCGAGTACTTGAACATCTCTGCCCGGTGCGCGCGATCAGTCTGCGCATCGTATTCGACAAACGGAGTGCCCTGAGAATTGTAATGGTCCCGAGCCTGCTGGCAGTAGGGACACCCCGGCTTTACGTAGATTACTAAGGACAAACTGTGATCACCTCCGTGGGCGTTAGTTTACCAATCTCATGGTCCGATTGAGAAGCGGAGCCGCCGCACTCGCTGAGTCGCGGAGCACATATTTGTTTAATCGATGCCCCGTTCTATTTTACATTTGGCATTTGATCTCGGCACCGGGTGGTTGACGGCGTAACCGACTATCGTATCTGCGTAATTCGCAAACGAGGGGCATCGAATTCCATGGGGCTCGAGTAAATTCTGCGCCTCGCCAGTGTCGTAAGTCTGTTTCAAAAAGAAATAGGGTACACCGTGGTGCGGTAGGTCGGTAATGCGAGGTGATGGCGGTAGCATCAGAGAGAACTCCACCAGCCGGGCCGGAATCGTGATAAGTGACCCTCGTTTCTTGATGCTGCGAGCGATGGTGTTGAAAAGCTCGTAGGTGCTTAGCGGGTCGGGATCTGCCAATTGCACGGTCTTGCCAACAGCCCGTTCGTCTTCCGCAAGTGCTGCCATAGCCTCAACGACGAAGTCTATCGGCACCAGATTCAGGCTCACTTCACGGTTTCCGATGTTGAATAGCGTAAGTACACTCGGCCACTTCAATAGATAGTTGATCAAGTAGTAGACACCGTCGTACTTTGCCGTCTCGCCCGTCTGCGAATCGCCGCAAACCACTGCCGGCCTGTGGATTGTCAGCGGCAATTCGCTCTTCAAAGCTGCGACCTCAATCTCCGCCAGATACTTCGTCTCCTCGTAGTAGTTGCGAAAACCGGCCTCGTGCTCGAGTTCACTCTCGAATATTTTCCCCGTGCGTTTACCGGCGACATAACACGTCGAGACGTAGTGGTAGCAACTCAGATGTTTTAGCGAGCGCGCAAGCTCGTTTACGTGTGCTGTGCCCGCAACATTTACTCTCACCGCTGCCTCGCGCGACACAGCGAGGTCGTACAGAGCAGCAAGATGAAAGATGGTGTTCGTCTCGGCCCGCACCTTCTCCAGTTGAAGCGGGGACAGACCAAGATCCGGCCGTGTTATGTCGCCCTCGAGGATCTGAAAGTTTTTGAGCGCGCGACCCGTCTCCGCTGTAATCTGCTGGATCTGCCTCTGCGCCGAAGCGACAAGGGCTGGCTGGACCAGAAGGAGGAAACGCCGGTCGTCCTTTGCCAGACGCTTCAGCAAACGCCCGGCAATAAATCCGGGAAAGCCGGTTAGGAAAATCGTTTTAACAGACGTCATGGGCCAGCCGTTCGTCTCTCAAGGTTCTCTGAGCATTTTTCAGGGCCTATCTGAATCCTAGTTCAAGAATCCCTGTACACGGCGAAGCCCAACGACAGCTTGCGAGAATTGGGGCTGCTCTTCGAGTGCCAGGCCGTAATGTCGCGCGGCTTCAAGATATTTCCGTCGCAACTCATATACCCGGGCCAGGTTGAAGTGAGGAAAGACGTACGATTCATACCGGGGCGCCAGTAGCGCGCGCTTGAACCAACGGATGCAGCCGTATGAGTCCCCCTTAGCTAGAAGATAACTGCCGATATCGTTATAGGGGTTCCCAAAGGCTTCATCGACGCGAATCGCTTCCAGACACTCCGTGATCGCCTCATCATAGCGGTCCTGAAAGCTATAGACCCATCCTAGAAACGTGTGTGCTTCGGCGGTCGGATAGGTTTCGATCGAGCGTTTATAAAGCTCAATCGCTTCCTCGTAATTGTGCGCGAGTTGGGCCTGATAGGCCTCCTGGAAGAGCTGTTTGGCCTCGTACTTTGCAGCCGGTGATGCGTCGTCCTCGTACATGAAAATCAGAACTGTGGCAGCGCGGTCAATTGCACTCAGGTCGCTGGCTCGATGGAGTATCCAGACGTTTAATGCGACCCTCCACGCGGGGGGCAATCGATTTTACTGCGCGAATTGCCCGCTGCAAGGCGTCAGAATCCAAAGGCCCCGGCGCGGCCGAAACCAGCGGTCGGCCCTCTTTTAACATCGAGTAGCCATCGCCTCCATCGATCGCGAGAAATGTCGTTGTCGCCAACGTGTACTTTTGGCTGTCGTTCAGCGGCCGTCCACCAATGCTAATGTCAACGATTCTCGATCCCGCGGGACGACTCGCATCGAATGAGAACTTTAACCCTGAGACCTGCGGAAAGCGCCCGGGCTCTGCATCTTCCGAACTGCGCGCCACGCCATGCTCGAGAGCTGCTCGCAATGTTGTTCCGGTTACCTCGACTTTAACGATCTTGTTTTTGAACGGAAGTATCCCGAGCACATCACGTCTGGTGAGCCGGCCCGGGTTAATGGTTGAATTGGCACGGATCGAGCCACCGTTTATAAGCGCTACATCTGCGGTCACGGCTTTGCGAAAAGCGTCGGCAACGAAATTCCCGACATTGGTTTCGTGTTGCCGGTTTGCAGCACTGCGGGCGTCAAGAATCACGCTTGTGCGACCTACGGGAATGGCAAGCTCTCGAAGGATCTTTGCATACTTCGTTTTGAGCTGAAAGATCTGCGTGTCCTCTTTCACGGTTGCGTCAACCGGGATTACCTGCCAATCGATACTTTCGACGGCGCCAGTGGTCTTTTTGATATTTAGATCTATTCGCCCCAGCTCGCGCGCGTCTGAAGTAACTTTGAAGATTGGCACGCCGCCGGACGACGACTGGAGCAAGCTGTGTTCGTGGCCACCGATGACGACGTCTATCCCGGCGCAGCGCGCCACCTCTTTATCCTCACGCATTGACAGATGTGTTAGAGCCACGACTGTGTTTGCGCCCTGGGCCCGAATCTCATCAACAGTTTTCTTAGCTGTTTCACAAGGGTCGAGGAAATCAACAGTCGGGCCGGGCCTTGAGGTGATTCGCGTTTCGGGGAGCACCAGACCGAATATTCCCACTTTGACGCCATCGAATTCTCGAATCACAAAAGGCAAAGCACCACCAAAGGGCTTGCTCGTCTGTCGATCGATCACATTTGCAGCCAGCCAGGTAAAGCGAGACTCCTTAATCCGGTCGACAAATACCTCCGGCCCAAAATCGAATTCGTGGTTGCCGAAGGTTGCATAGTCAAGGCCCACAAGATTCCAGGCATCGATCATCTGGGCCCCTTGATAGGTGATGGATTCAACTGAAGGCGAGATAGTGTCTCCGGCCATCATGAAGATGGTATTAGGTGACTCCTTTTCGATCTGCCTCTTGAGCGTCAGGATTCTGCCGAGACCGCCGCGTGTACCATCGCCAACGGGAGTAAATTGATAGACATCGTTTACTTGCAGCAGCGTTACCCGAACCGTACATTCTGCATCCTGCTGACCGATCACGGCAGACGCGGTCAGGAGAAGCAGGACTAGAATAAGCGCAGGCTTGCGGCCAAAACCGGTCGAACTCGTCTGCAAAACCTCTCTGTCTTTGTGGTCGTGATTGGTGCGTTGGAACAGAGGGGCGACGGAGAAATGATGGCGAGTGCTCTGATAAATGCTCACTGTTATTACTCCTCGTTGAAATACCAAGGCCTGTTTAGGTTGAATTTGAGCGGGCAGTAAATCAGGCGAATACCTGTGGCCGGGCAGTGAAAGGGCGCGCCTTCAGATAAGCGTGAGCGAGATTGAGCAGCGTTGGTTCTGACCAGTAAGGCCCCAACAATTGCATCCCGATGGGAAGACCCTCAGAGGAGAGTCCGCAAGGTACGCTCAAACCCGGAATCCCGGCAAGGTTTGCCGTCACTGTATAGATATCGCTGAGATACATTTCCAGGGGGTTGTTAACCTTCTCACCAAACAGAAATGCCGGCGTCGGCGACGTAGGGGTGACAATCGCATCGCACGCCGTAAACGCCTGACGTAAGTCTTCCCTAATGAGTGCTCGCACCTGTTGTGCTTTGCGATAGTAGGCTTCGTAATAACCCGCCGAGAGCACATAAGTGCCAAGCATGATCCGTCGCTTTACTTCCGGCCCAAATCCTTCATCCCGCGTCTTTTTGTACATCTGTCGCAACTCTGGCGCATCTTCAGCTCGGAAGCCATAACGCACACCATCATAGCGAGCAAGGTTCGACGATGCTTCTGCCGTAGCGATGATGTAATAGACCGCAATGGAATATTTTGCATGAGGCAGTTCAACATCTACAATTTCCGCGCCCAGTTCCCGATAAGCATCGGTGGCAGCATCAACTGAGGCCCGCACATCCGCATCGAGTCCTTCACCAAACAATGCTTGTGGGAAGCCGAGCCGCATACCTTTAATATCGGTGTCTAACCCTGCCCGGTAATCTGGCACCGGGACATCCGCCGTTGTAGCGTCGTGACGATCGCGCCCGGCCACTACTCCGAGCACCGCCGCTACGTCCGGCACATTGCGACCGAAAATACCTACCTGATCGAGGGAAGATGCAAAGGCAACCAGTCCGTATCGCGAATTGCGGCCGTAGGTTGGCTTTAACCCAATTACACCACTCAGTGATGCTGGTTGTCTGACCGAGCCTCCAGTCTCGGAGCCAAGCGCAACGGGCACGATGCCCGCTGCCACTGCCGCCGCCGAGCCCCCGGAAGAGCCACCCGGAACGCGCGTGGTGTCCCAGGGATTTTTCACCACTCCAAAGGCAGAGTTTTCGTTCGAGGAACCCATCGCAAACTCATCGCAGTTGGTCTTACCGATGATGACTGCGCCCGCATTAACCAGGCGCTCGATGACCGTCGCGTCATAAGGGGGGTGATAGTCACCGAGAATCTTCGAGCCGCAGGATGCCTGAAACCCGCGCACACAGATATTGTCCTTGACGGCAATCGGTACACCCGCAAGCGCGAGTGTGTCGTCTGAAGTCTTCAATCGTTGGTCTATCTCTTCAGCGCGGCGGATCGCGCCTGGCCTGTCGATCTCGAGAAAGGCATTGAGCGTGTCATTAAGCCTCTCGGCGGCAGCGACCGAAGACTCAACGACCGCTCGGGCCGTTGTGTCTCCCGTCAGAATCTGGTCTTTTTGTGAAGCAATTGATCTGGTCATTCGAGTACTGGCTTAAAGCACTTTAGGAACGCGGAAGTGGCCGGCTACTGCGTCAGGGGCTTCTTCGAGAGCAATCTTTTGGCCGAGCGATGGTTCTACAATGTCATCACGCGCAGAATCAGTGAGCTCCCCTTCCGGAGTTAGTCCACCTAGCATGGGCTCGACGTTAGTAGTGTCGACTTCATTCAACTGTTCCACATAGGTAATGATATCGGCGATCTGGGGAGCAAAGACTCTCAACTCTTCCCGGGTAATCTCGAGATGGGCCAGTTGCGCGATCTTCTCGATGTCAGCTTCAGTAATTGGCATGTTTACCTGGCCTGCTTCCTGTCGTTTGCCTGCCGATTAAGCGAGCTCGTAGCGGCTGCAAGAAAAGCGCTGCGAAGCCTTTCGTCTCGAATAGAGGCGGCCGCGGACAGCAGCTCCGAAGGGACCAGGGATTCGCTGCTGTTGGTTGAACTCGTGTCATTCGAGCGCCGAACTCTGCCGGCTGCGGCTACTATTTCAGGTTGGACTCGAAACTCCAACAATCTTACCAGCGATTGACCGAGAATCGAGTTTAACCGAAAGAGAAACTGGCCTCGCATAGCTTCAAGCTGCGTTTTCCAGATTGCATCTGCCACGGCGATGGTCAGTGTCTTTTGGACCAGGCTGGTCGGGATGGCGAGCTCACGCAACGCCTCGCCAGCCACGTCTCTCCAGGCGACTACTACCGCTGCGTATGTTACTTCTTCCGAATCGCCGGCGGCCCGTAGCACTGCCGGCAAGGCTCGAATAAATGCGTCCATCTAATTCCAACCGATTTGCTAATTCCTATTTTCAATCTAGAATCGCAAACCTTGATACCTTCATTTTTGTGGCGCAAGTGTAACGGAGAATCGGAAAGCACGACAAGCAGGACTGTTTTTACCAGATGACTGAAGGAATTATTTTGGCTTCAAAGAGCCCCCGCCGCGCCGAGATACTCAGGGCGGTCGACTGGCCCTTTGAAGCGGTAACCGCGGGCGTGGACGAGACTCGAACGGGAAACGAGGATGCGGTTGATTATGTGCGGCGACTTGCCCGGGAAAAAGCCGAAACTGTGGCAGAACGATTGGCGGCTAACGAGGCTTTAGGGAGGCTGGTACTGGGTGCTGACACTGTAGTGGTGGTTTCGGGCGAGATTCTTGGCCAGCCGCTGGACCGCGATGATGCGCGTCGAATGCTTACTCGCCTGAGCGGCAAGTGGCATGAAGTATTGACCGGTGTGGCGCTCGTCCGAGTGGGCCAATCCGCTGGAAAGGTTGGGCACGAAACGACTCGCGTGCGCTTTGCGGAACTGACTGATAGAGAGATTGACTGGTATGTGGCGACCGGCGAACCAATGGATAAAGCCGGCGCTTATGCAGTGCAGGGAAGAGCGGCCCTGTTCATCAAAGAGATTCAGGGCGACTACTTCAATATTGTCGGTTTACCGATTCGCCTGGTCTATGAACTCTCGCAGCAGATCTGACGCTTATTTAACTACTACAGGCGAATAGCCAAGCCCGTCAGGTTCCCGCCCGGCTGTCAGTCGGTCCACAATTTGCCAGGTCGTGAGATCGATCATCGTCACAATGTCCGCATTGGTGTTGGCGACGAAGGCATGATTCAGGCCAGGAGCAACCAGTATCCCTACGGGTACGGGGCTTTGTCCGAACTGGGTCCCGAAAAGGCGTTTACTAGTTTCGCTGGCCTCTGCCGCTTTTACCTCCATGGGCACGCGCTTTATCTCTTTCCGCGAGGCGGCGTCAAAAACGGCCACATCACCTGAGCGAGCGTTTGAGACCAGGACGTGCTTACCCCCGGGAGCGAATTTGACACGAATCGGAAAGTCTTTTGATTCAAGCGTGGCAAGCACCTTCAGCGTGTCGGCGTCGATAACTGTGACGGTATTCGCGGCGCGATTGGATACCCAGACCTCCTTCTCATCGGGGGAGATGTCGATTCCCTCGGCGCCTGCTCCGGTCTGAATATCGGCAATCCGTTTGTTCTCCTTGAGATCGATCACAGTTACCGAGCCAGAGCCGATATTTGCCACAAAGGCTTTACCTGTCTTGTTTGCCACGACGACCATGTGGGAGACGTTTTGATCGGTCACGATCGAATTGGTGACCTTGCCTGAATCGACGTCGACAACAAGCAGTGCTTTGTTCCCCTCGGCGGTAACTGCGACTTGATTGTTCTTAAGCCAGACGATGCCGTGGGGGCGGCGGTTCTCGCCGAGGTCGATAGTCTTCACGGCTTTCTTTCCGGGGATGTCGATCACCGTGAGAGTATCGCCGGGCGTTTGTGCGCCATAATTGGCTACCACTCCAATACGACCGTCAGGTGAGATGGCAACTTCATGTGGCCCAACGCCGGTGGGTATGGTGGCCACGGTCTTGCGTGTCGCGAGATCGATCAAAGAGACCGTGTTGTCGGATTTATTCAGCACCAGCAGAGTTCCCGACTCGGATATAATAGTGCCAACAACAACTAAGGCTGTTGCACTTAGTAGAAAACAGCAGACGATTGGAAGCACGAATCGTTTCATGATTATCTCCAGACTATTTTACAAAGGACCCTGTCGGTGCCCTATCTGTGTTACTTCTCCTATGCCCGAACTCCGTGTTCGCTGTGCCTTCGTGGTGAAATAGAGCTGTAGAAACAATTCACCACGGAGTTGCCCTGCTGGCTGTTAGCGACCGCATCGATCATCTCAATTGCTCAAGCTAAGTCAATCGGTTCCTTAAGTCATGCCCCTTAAAGACCACCAACGGCAGTTGGTTGGATTGTTCGACTTTGCCTACAATCAGGGTTAGTCCCTCGCAGGTCGTGACGAGTACTTCATCCATCGCTTTTAGGTTAGGTCGAACAATCCAACCAACTGCCGTTGGTGGTCTTTGTTCGCTTGTCTCAGTCTCTTTTCTTAGGTTAGGTCGAACGGTCCACCAACTGCCGTTGGTGGTCTTTGTTCGCTTATCTCAGTCTCTTTTTTAGGCTGGGTCGAACAATCCACCAACTGCCGAGACTGTGTCAAAAATCATTTCGGCGAACTCTGACTTGCCAAGTAAGGGGAGAAGCGCGCTTGGTGGTGTTCGGGACCATCGTGGAAGCTCAGCGTCTATGGTCGCAAATATCTCCGTATGTTGCGC
>JBGSWR010000023.1:0-25292 GCA_041751855.1 Pyrinomonadaceae bacterium | reverse complement strand
ACAGGGGGGCACCTTCTTAGGTTAGGTCTAACAATCCACCAACTGCCGTTGGTGGTCTTTGACGAAAAACGTGCCGCATCAGATTCTTTGAACAGCAATCTGTAATAGAATGGACCAGAGAAGAGAACAGGGGGGCCACCTTCTTAGGCTAGGTTGAACGAATCCACCAACTGCGTCTGCGTCGGTGGTCTTTGAATACCATTCGGCGGCTGCGCCTTTGTAGGCTGGGTCGAACGAATCACACCAACTGCGTACTGCATTGGTGGTCTTTTTTTATCCCGTCAATCATTCTCGCACACGGACGTTCAGGTTGCTTAAACGAATCCAATAAGGGTACGCTAAAAGCAGACTGAGTGGCTGTTCATTCAGCGAAGCCTGGATTGCGAACATCACTAGTCAGAGTTCAATCGAAAATTACCAATCGGGAATCAGAAATTTCTTGTGAGATCCGCACGCACACTCAATTCAGCCCGCCCTATCGTCATTGACAAGCGCGAAGCAATCCTGCGCGCCGCCATCCGCGTATTTGCTCATAACGGGTACTTCAACTCCAAAGTCGCCGATATCGCCCGCGCCGCCGGAGTCGCTGATGGCACCGTCTATCTCTACTTCAAAAACAAAGAAGACATTCTTCATTCGATCTTCAACCGCAGTATGGAAGAGGCCATCGCGGAAGGCCGAAAACTCCTCGCTGAAATAACCGACCCTCGGGAGAAATTGCGCCAGATCGCTCAATTGCATCTCGAGCGTCTCGGGGACGACCGCGACCTCGCAGTTGTCTTCCAGGTGGAACTCCGCGGCTCCACAAAGTTCATGGAAGAGTTTTCTGCCGCTGGTCTTGCGGAGTATCTCGGTCTGATTCGTGACACTTTTGAAGAAGGTCAAAGAGCCGGTGTCTTTCGGCGCGACCTCAATTCCAAAATCGTGGCAAAGGTTCTCTTTGGCGCGCTCGACGAGATGGCCACCAACTGGATCCTGTCCAAACGTCGCTACAAGCTGGCGCCGCTCGCCGATCAAGTGCTGGACATCTTTCTGAATGGAGTGATCACAAAAACGGAGTAAAGTCTAAAGTGAATTCAGTAAAGTCACCCGACACCGAGACCAGACCAGCAACACCGGTCAGGACTCCGTTGACTCCCGATGAGCCTAAAACGCTCATCGAAGTATTTGACTGCGTGCTCCGAATGCACAAGAGGCCTGATGCGCTCAATTACAAGCGTGATGGCCGGTGGATCCCGATATCGACTGAGGAAATGTTAACCCGTGTGCGGCGCATTGCAGCCGGACTTTACACGCTGGGCGTGCGTCACGGGGATCGGGTCGCTTTACTCTCGGAAAGCCGGGCCGAATGGACTCTTACCGACGCCGGCTGTCAATTTGCCGGCGCCATTGATGTCCCCATTTATCCCACACTGACGCCTCCACAGGTGCGCTACATTCTCAACGACTCGGGCGCGCGCGTGCTTGTCGTCAACCGTTATGAAACCCTGGTCCTGCTGAAGGGCGTGCTCTCAGAAAGTCCGGCAGTCGAGCATGTGGTTTTCTTTGACGGCCCGGCCGGAACGGAGGATGGCCTGTCGCTTTCCGAACTGGAAGAACGAGGACGACAACTTGAAGAGGCTCAGCCAAGTCTGGTGGACGAACTGGCCCACAGTATCGGTGCCGATGAACTTGCGACGATAATCTATACTTCCGGAACCACGGGCGAGCCCAAGGGGGTCATGCTCACTCACTCGAATCTCGTCACCAACCTGATCGATTCATCCGGTCACCTTTCATTCAGCGAAGAAGACTCGGTGTTGTCGGTGCTTCCCCTCTCGCACGTCTTCGAGCGGCTGGCAATGTACATGTATCTGCATCATGGCATGGCTGTCTATTACGCCGAATCGCTGGAGGCTATTGGCGACAACTTGCGTGAGGTTAAGCCGACGATATTTGTTGGCGTGCCGCGTATCTTCGAGAAGATCTACGCGAAGATCAAAGAGCGAGCGGCGAAGAAAGGAAAGTTCAACGTTGCATTGCTTTCCTGGTCAGTTGAGGTCGCCAGCAAGTATGCAAAGCTGACTATGAACCACAAGCCAGTGCCGTTTCTGCTTAGCCTTCAGCACAAGGTCGCGGACCGTCTGGTTTTTCATAAGTGGCGCGCGGCACTGGGTGGCCGCATCCGGCTCATAGTGTCCGGTGGCGCGGCTTTGCCTGAAGAACTGGGGTACATCTATTTAGGTGTGGGGCTACCGATTGTTCAAGGCTACGGGCTTACTGAAACTTCACCGGTGATCACCGCAGGCCGCCTGGAAGACAATCGCATCGGCACGGTGGGTAAACCAATAAGGCACGTTGAGGTCCGGATTGCCGCTGACGGCGAGATTGAGACGCGTGGTCCTCATGTAATGCGCGGCTATTACAATAAGCCCGCCGAAACTCGAGCTGTTATGACCGATGATGGTTGGTTCAAGACCGGCGACATCGGCACGATCGACAGTGATGGTTTCCTGAGAATCACTGACCGCAAGAAAGAACTGTTCAAGACGTCGGGCGGTAAATACATCGCGCCGCAGCCAATCGAGCAGTTGATCAAAGGATCGAGCTTCGTGAACCAGGTGGTCCTGATTGGGAACGGCCGAAAGTTTCCAGCGGCTTTGATTGTCCCGAACTGGGAGAGAGTTAACTCCTACACAGAGCTCAAAGGAATCAAGGCCGGCAGTCGCAGCGAGCTTTGCCGCCATCCGCGCATCATCGATCTCTTCGAACGCCAGATTGCATCGCTGACACCCGATCTCGCTCAGTATGAACGGGTAAAGAAGATCGCGTTGCTTGAAAATGAATTCACCATCGAGGGCGAAGAACTTACGCCAACGCTAAAGGTGAAACGCCGTGTGATTGATGAGAAGTACCGCGATGTGATCGATCGTCTTTATGCTGATGCCGAACAAACTGGACGAGGTTAATTCAGCCGACGCGGTTTAATGTGGAAGGCATCAAGGATCCGCTCCGCAGCCTCACGAGATGCTTGTTTCAATAGATACTCGGCATAGATCGCGCCTCGACCCCCTCCAGGCACACCAATGCCCACTCGCCGATGAGTTTGTGGGTAGGTCCGTCCCGAAGTCTTTATCTTTGCGGTTCCAGGCGTAAACACGGAATATGAGATGTAGAGATCGTCGACATTTACGTTGCCAAGCCCCCCACGACGTCCGAAGGTGTCGAGTTCTAACTCAAGCAGAACAACGTAAGTCTCCTTTTCTGCCTTGGCGCGATGTACGGCCTCCCCACGATTGAAATTGCGATTAGCACTCTCGAGTCTGACCGCGCCGGAATCGCGCAGGGCAGCAGTGCAACCATCAAAAACAGAGGACGTGTAATACATTGGAATGTGAAAGGTATTGTGGTCATCAATCCCGACGATGAGCGACAGCTCCGGCTCCCGTGAGCTGGCAGGTTTTTTCACGGGTTCAGCTTCTGGGGTGGGTTCAGGGGCAGGAGTTGGAGCTGTTTTGGGCAGTCGTCTTCCCGACTGTGGGTTTACGCCTGCGGCAAATGCGACGAGCAGCACCAACGACAGAATCCCACGCAGCGTGCACGAACGATCGCTTGAACTAGAAAGCACCCGAAACATGATTGAATGAATAGCCGGCGCGAAAGATTGTATCACTCCACGTTGGAAGTTGATACGGATTACGCCGGAATCTGGGACCCGGGGGATCCAGCACTTGCAATATTCAAGCAAATGGTTAGGAATATTGGCCTTATTGGCAGTCTCTTGCCACTTCCGTCGGCAGTAATTGACATTCACCCCAAGAGAGAGTGGACTTCTTCAAATATGGTGTATAATCCACGACCATCTGTGACATCCGCGGCGTTGTCCGAGCCAAAGGTAACCTTACCAATAAGAGAGAGTCTGGTAATGCTGATGAGGACAGAAATTTCCCTCGCGTCGATTAGTCTTCTGCTGGTACTGACCATGTGGTTGGTTCCCGCCGTTCAGGCTCAGGCAGGAAGTGCATCTGGAGAGAAAAACTCCGAGCAATCGGTAGCAACCCTGCCGAACTCGAAGGAATGGCCTGTTGTTGAGACCAGCGCTAGGGATTCGCAGCAAAGTCTAAATCCGAGCGCAACTGATCCGGGTAAAGCGCTAAACGACACGGCGATAGCCGCTCAACGCTTTCACGACTCCGGGGTGTTGCTCCTCGAGGAAGGAAACTTTGAAGCTGCAGCCACCGCTTTTCGGCAAGCCATCAAGCTGGCGCCGGAGAATGCGCAAGCTCATTATGGGCTCGGTATTACCCAGTACAGCCTTAAGGACTTCAAGGAGGCTTCCGAATCTCTAAAGCTCGCCACCCGTTATAAGCCGGATTGGCCTGAAGCGCATTTCCGTTTGGGCCTGGTCTCGTATGTGTTGGGTCGCAAGAAGCAGGCCGTCGATGAGTACAACAAGCTCCTAAAGCTCAATTCTCCTCTGGCAAATACTCTTTACCGCGTAATTCGCGATGACGATCCGAAAGCCAATATCCCTGAACCGCCCAAGATGGAAGGCAATAACATCGTTCCCGTTTCGAGTGCCGTCACGGAACCTGCCCGCCCGGCTGCTACCGATCTTTCTCGATCGGATGCTCCAGGGGGTAACGGCGCCGACGAGCAAACAAGGGCCATCGGTGATTCTGCAGGCGAGTCGTCGTCAGATCCAAACGTAAGCAATCCCGCCCCTGCTAACCCAGCCGCCTCTAACGTAGCCTTGACCGATATTTACCGGGTTGGCGTCGGCGACGTTCTTGATATCCGCTTGATAAATTCAGCTACGAATCGTTCGACTCTCTACACCGTGATGAACGGCGGGGTCATCGATCTGCCAATTGCCGGTGGAGCGGTCAGTGTTGCCGGTCTGACGGCGGATGAGATTCAGCAACGCATTGCCGCCGAACTTAAACGGCGCGCGGTCCAGGAAGGCGCTCAGCTGTCTGTGGGTGTCCGTGAGTATGCGAGTCACAGAGTGATTGTCGCCGGTTTGGTTAACCATCCGGGCACAAGGTTTCTGCGACGCGAAGCCGTGCCCCTCTATATTCTGATGGCCGAAGCTCAACTTCGGCTTGACGCGGGCCGCATTACCGTCATGCGTGACGGGAACACTGCGCACGTCCTTGATCTTAGCGATCCGAGCGCTATTAACTTCCTCGTGAAGGCCGGCGATGTCATCAACGTAACTGCTCGTCCTCAGGAGTTCTATTACGTAGGTGGCCGAATAAACTACCCCGGACAGAAGGTCTTCCAACCCGGGATCACGCTCCTTCAGGCAATCCTTACGGCCGGAGGGGTTACGCGGGAAAACGACCATAAGGTCGAAATTTCGCGGGAGGTTTCTGCCGGGCGCCTTACCACGATTAAGTACAGTCTAAGAAGCATCAAGGCAGGGAGAACACCTGACCCAAAACTTCAGCCGGGAGATCGGGTTGAGGTGGTTAAATAGCTACCCAGCCCGGTTTTACCTGCAATTGGATTGACAATCCGTCCCCTCTTTGCTAGTTATGCACCGCACTTTTTAGAATTGCCAGCCAGCTTTCCACGTGCTTAATTTGAGCGGTCCGATTCGCGTTCGGGAAAAGTACTGTTCCAATGAATAATAAACTCAAACCCGCGCTCATCGGTGGCGTAGTAGTAGGTTTGCTTTCAGCAATTCCGTTCGTTAACTGGGTCAATATCTGTTGCTGTCTTTGGGCTATTCTCGGGGGGCTCCTGGGGTCGTATCTCTATGTAAAGAATGCAGTCGCACCGGCGCGTGCTGGCGATGGCGCCCTGGTCGGTATCCTCACGGGCGTAATTGGTGCAGCCATATATCTGGTTGTTGGAATTCCGCTCGCTATTCTGGCAGGCAGCGCGATGGCGAGCGTTTTTGGCAGCCTCGTAGAGAGCATAGATCCAAGTCAAGCGGATCAGATACGCACTCAGATGGAAGCCGCCCAAACAGTTGTTGGCGCGATTGTACGTGGACTGATCACCGCTGTACTGCTGGTAATCTTTTCGACTATTGGCGGATTGCTTGGGGTTCCAATATTCGAGAGGCGAAAGCCAGAGATGATGCAGCCACCACCACCACAGAACTTTGGTGGCCCCGGTTATGGAACGGGTGTTTAGTTTTTGCTTTGCAAGTTCGAAAAAAGCTTTTGTTCAAGCCTAAAATTCACAGGAGAAAAACCTAAATGTCACAACAGTGGACTCCGCCGCCCCCTCCGGGTGGCGCCACAGCCAGTGTTCCCAACTACTTGATCCCGGCCATCATTTCGATTTTCTGTTGCTGGCCGCTGGCGATCGTAGCAATCATCTTCGCCGCCCAGGTAAATGGGAAAGTGGCTTCCGGCGACATCCAGGGAGCCATGGATGCTTCCAAGAAAGCAAAACTGTTCAGTTTTCTGGCAATCGGTCTCGGTCTGGCTGGAGCCTTGATCTACATTCTATTGATGGTTCTCGGCATGGGACTCGGCGCCATGCAGTGAGAACGTACCTTGTATACAACTTGTTAACAGGAATCATGGCGGGGAGAACTTATCCCCGCTATGAACATTATTGTTGTCTCAGGCTCTGTACCACGGAGAAGAAACTAAATGACCAGATACTGTACCAAGTGCGGCGCGCAAAATGACGAGTTAGCATCGTATTGTGCTAACTGTCAGACCCCGCTCACCCCCGCAGCCGGATATCAGCCAATGCAGTCTGTTAATCAGGGTGCTATGACAGACTGGAAGGCCATGGGCGCCGACAAGAAGGTAGTTGCCGGCATTCTTGGAATTCTTTTGGGCGGTCTGGGCATTCACAAGTTCTTTTTGGGCTACACAACTGAAGGGATTATTCAGATTGTGATCACGTTTGTAACGTGTGGCGCCGGTTCAATAATTGGCCTTGTCGAAGGAATACTTTACCTGACAAAGTCCGACGAAGAATTCGTAAGAACGTATATTCAAAATAAGAAGGGCTGGTTTTAGCCTCTGTTGAACCAGAACCGGGTGGAGTTCAGGACCGGGCCGAGGTCACGCCAATCGATTGGCGATGCAGCGGCCCGGTCGTTGCATTCCCGGTTCTCTATACTCTGGTGATATTCTGAAAACACCTTGTTTGCTCCCGATATAGTTAGCCGCCCTTTATCTGTAGCCATGATGTGGCTTGGCGCCCTGGCTGTGGTGGTCTACCTCTCCCTCTTCGAGCCGGGCAGAACGGGCTTTTTTCCGGAATGTCCTTTTCGTGCTCTGACCGGCATCATCTGTCCCGGTTGCGGCAGCACTCGCGGCTTACATCACCTGCTCCATGGCGATGTCGAAAAGGCCCTTCTTTTGAACCCGCTGATGTTTCTACTTGTACCGGTCCTGATCTTCGCACTCGTTCGCCATACAAAAGCGGTTGTGACTGGTGAGGAACTAAAAGGAAATCGAGTTCCTGCTAAATATATCTGGGCCCTCTTTGTTGTGGTCCTCTTCTTCTGGATCGTGCGCAATGTGCCGGGCTATCCATTCCCTGTTTAGGCAATCAGCAAGTAGAATCGCCTCGCTAGTTTCTATCTCGTCAAGGAGCTGACTGCTCTTTCATCATTGATTGGAGGGCTACTTCCCCATGCGCTTACTTGCGGCTCTGTTCTTGCCGCTCACAATGGCAAATTTTTCTTTCTCGCAACAAGAGCGAGTCGGCCCCAGGCCCTCAGCGGGTCCATTGCGCCCCGTTCACACGTACTCGATAGTCGCGCGAGATCCTGAGACCGGCGAGCTTGGCGTCGCCGTACAGTCGCACTGGTTCTCGGTGGGCTTTATCGTTCCGTGGGCCGAAGCCGGAGTTGGCGCGATAGCCACGCAATCGTTTGTCGATCCCAGTTACGGAAAGCTTGGTCTTGATCTGATGCGCGCGGGAAAGAGCGCGCCGGATGCTCTGAAGGCGCTACTCGCTGGCGATGAAGGACGGGATGTCCGGCAGGTCGCGATGATCGATGCTCACGGCAGGGTCGATGCCTGGACCGGCAAGAACGACATCGAGGCTGCCGGACATATTGTGGGCAAGAACTTTTCGGTCCAGGCCAACCTAATGCTTAACGACAAAGTCTGGCCGGCAATGGCCAGGGCCTTTGAGAACACGAAGGGGGATCTTGCTGAGCGAATGATGGCGGCACTTGATGCGGCGCAGGCAGTAGGCGGCGATATTCGTGGGCAACAGTCCGCAGCTTTAATTGTGGTCACCGGAAAGCCCACCGGCCAGTCGTGGAAGGACCGCACTTTTGATGTGAGAGTGGACGACAATCCTGAGCCTCTGAAAGAGCTTCGCAGATTGGTCTTGTTGCAACGCGCGTATAATCACATGAATGCCGGCGACCTCGCAGTGGAACACAAAGACAATGAGGGCGCGCTACGGGAATACAGTGCTGCCGAGAAACTGGTTCCGGGACATCCTGAGATGATCTACTGGCACGCCGTTGCGCTGGTAAACATGGGCCGGGTAGATGAGTCTTTGCCGCTCTTTCGGCGGGTGTTTGCGATGGATAGAAACTGGGCCATCCTGACGCCGCGTCTGACGAAGGCGGGATTGCTGCCGAACGATCCCAAAGTGATTGAGCGCATTTTGAGTGTGGCCAGTAGTCCGTAGTTCGTTGTTGGCCTTGGATATTTCTTTCGGTTGGCAGGTGTTAACCAAAGTCACAAGACCAAAACCCAAGGCCAAAGTCCACAGGCCAAAGCCCTACAACTGACAGCTGACAACGGACCACTGTCTACGAACCAATATGAAAAATATTCTCATCACGGGTGGAGCGGGATTTATCGGCTCTCATCTGGCAGATCGACTAATGGCGGAGGGAGATTGGAACGTCACCGTTCTAGATGACTTTAATGACTTCTACGAGCCGGCGATTAAGTACAGCAATGTGAGCCGCCACGTCGAAAACCCGGCTTATCGCGTCGTCGAAGCTGATATTCGTGATCGGTCCGCGCTGCTCCAGATCTTTCGTGGCGGAAACTTCACTGTCGTGGTCCATCTTGCCGCCCGCGCCGGAGTCAGACCATCGCTTAAAGAACCCCAGCTTTATGTCGAAACAAATATTAATGGCACGCTGCACCTGCTCGAGCTTTGTCGTGAACACCAGATCAAACAGTTCGTCTTTGGCTCATCATCTTCGGTTTACGGGATTAACGCGAAAGTGCCGTTTGCTGAAGACGATCCGATTCGTCAACCGATCTCTCCTTACGCGGCAACGAAAGCGGCTGGCGAACTCTTGTGCCACACCTACTCGCACCTCTACGGCATGCGTTCTGTTTGCTTACGCTTTTTCACCGTCTATGGCGCACGACAACGACCCGACCTTGCAATACATAAGTTTGCCGGGCTCATTAGCAGCGGTCACCCAATCCCAATCTTCGGCGATGGCACAACGCGCCGCGACTACACTTATATCGATGACATCATCAGCGGCGTTCGTGCAGCCATCGACTACGACCAGACCGATTATGAGGTGATTAATCTCGGCGAGTCGCGCACCGTAGCGCTCAAGGAACTGGTTTCGCTGCTCGAGAAGGAACTTGGTCAGCAAGCAGTCATTGATCGCCGGCCATTGCAACCGGGCGATGTCCCCCAGACTTTTGCCGACATCACAAAAGCGCGAGAGTTGCTCGGCTACAACCCGCAGACCCAGATCGAAGACGGCATCAAAAAGTTCGTCGAGTGGTTTCGATCAGATCGGATGAATGCGTCTCTTCAGTAGCAGGCCGCATGAAAATAGAGCGTAACTTCGGGCTAGGAATGGTTCGCGACGTTTTCAGTGCCTGTCTAACTACAACCATCCTCGCTTTCGGCATGAGCTTTGCTTTAAAGATCTATCCGAGCAACTCAACCGTTCGAAGGAGACAGTATGGCAGAACTGAGATCCCAACTTGATCCCGATCAGCAGAGTGCAGACACAGGACCCACCAACTTCAAGACCGAAGTCAATGCATACGAAGTGCGTTGTGGCATGTGTGGGCGGCTGGCTTACGTCGATGAGGAAACTTTGAAGGGTGTTCAGAAAGCCATAGCGTCAGGCGCGGATAACCCGTTCGTTTGCGAGATCTGCGACGAAGAATACGATGACCTTGCGCATGGTGACTAGGGCCGGATTATTCGCCAAATCCCCCCACGTGAGTGAGGGGGTTCTAAGTAAATTTTTGTGCTGAACAACTCTTGGGAGTGCGCTGGCCCGGCAGCGCTTTGGTCTCTTCGTGTGTCCACAACGAAAGCAGGAAGACCAAAGCGCTGCCGGGCCAGCGCACTCCAAAGACTTTTAGAAGCGGGAAATTCCTCACTTGACGAGTAAATCAACCCACACCTGACGCCACCCACAAGTAAATTGCACCAGAAAACTGAGGGCACATTCGTTGCTTGGTTTGGGGATGAGCATCTACCGAACTGGAGGTAATTAAAATGCACCCCTTTAACAGCACCAACGCTTTTGCAACACCATTTATGCCCGGAGGCTGCCAGGCCTGGGGCCGACTCAATACCGAAAGACAAGATGTGTGTGAGGCTCTTCTCGAAGAAGGAAAGGCCGTCAGGAAGCTTGCGAGCGCTGGGGTGGTGGTGTCGGATCTTCCGATCGAAGACACAGTCCGCGAACTTGAATGGCGCCGCCGCGAGTCGCTTCAGGCCCGGTTGCGGCAGATTGACGACGCTCTTGATCGCTTAATGGCAGGCTCTTATGGTCATTGCAGCAGTTGCGGCAAGCCCATCGACGGGGCGCGCTTAGCTGCCGACCCGGCGGTGCCGCTCTGCCTTTTCTGCCAGCGCGAAGAGGAAGGTGAGCATAAGTTCCGCAGTCTGTAAGCCGGTAGATTTCCAGAAACTTAACGACTCAGACCGTTTCCCTTTGTCGTGCGTAATGCGTGGCACAGCTTATGCCCTAACGTCTCGAAGGCACATCTTGTGTAACAAAAGAGTTCAGGGCAGCAAACAAGTCGGCATGGCCTGACTGGTAGTTTGCGGTGAACTGGGGACCGACCTGATGACACGCATCACGAGTCTGCTGCTTTTAATTACCTGCTTTATTTCGTATGTCGCAAGCGTGTCTCTAGCTCAGTACTCATTTAGTGACTTTGAAAAAGTCCTGCGCGAGCAAGCCAACTTCGAGGCGAACGATTTTGTTGCACTCGAACAGGGCGAGCCGGCTGTGAAGCTTCTACCCGTGCGGGACAAAAGGGAGGTTGCCGCCTTTGGGTTGGTACGCCTGGAAACACCGATTGATGTCTTCCTCGAGTTTTACCGGGAGGGCATGACTCAGAAGAACAATCCGGCAATTCTGGGAAAAGGCAGCTTCAGTAACCCGCCAAAGCTCGATGATCTGAAGACGCTCACCATCGACAACAGAGACTTGGAAGACATGCGAAATTGCGTAGCCGGAGACTGCGATCTGAAGTTATCGGCAGCGATGATCGAGCGATTTCGCCGGGAAGTGACCTGGGACGCACCGGATTACCGCCTACAGGCGAGTAAACTGATCAAACAGATGCTGCTCGAGTATGTTCAGGAGTATCTCGTAAGCGGTGACCAGGCGCTGATTGAATACAATGACAAGCGAACGGAGGTTAGGCTTGCCGAGGAACACGCTTCGCTGACTGCTGCATCGCGGTATCTCAACGCTTCCGCGCCCGAGTTCGCACAGTATTTGAAGGGCTTTCCGCGGGCCGAATTGCCGAATGTCGAGCACGCGATTGTGTGGTCCAAGTTCAAGTTTGGTCTAAAGCCAGTCATTGCCATAAATCACATCATGATCTACAGGCGTGAACAGGAGACGGGGCCCCAGGTGCTGATTGCATCGAAACAAATTTACGCCAACCATTACTTCAATTCTTCACTTGCTTTGACTGCTTTCATCAGGGTTCAGGACGAACCCGCGGGCGCCTATCTGCTCTATGAGAATCGCTCGCGTGCAGATGGTTTGAGCGGCCTATTCAGCGGGATGAAACGAAGAATGGTCGAGAACGGCGCCGTTGATAATCTCGAGAGTATTTTGCAGCAGTCGAAAATGAATCTCGAGGCCCGCGCTTCGAATGCAGCCGCCCCAGTTTCCGCGAGTGTTCAGGAAGAGCGTCGTTCGTCGCGGTGGTCCCTGGGAGGCGTTCATCTTTTCTGGTGGTTATTCTGGATCACCGCGATGATGGCGTTGCTCGGACTCAGTGCATATCCCTGGAAAGGCCGTCTCAGAAGCGAGGAATCACCACAATAGGACTGAGTCCGTCTTTTCTGATTAACGTGGCATTCGCTGTACTCCTAATCAAAAATCAGGATTGCACAGCAAAGGACATTTATAGGGATGACCACTTTTGGCAGCATTCTTTGTCCGGTTGACCATTATCTGAACCTGACTACGGATGAAGCGTTGCGATATGCACTGGCGTTCGTCCGTGCTTATGAGGCGAAGCTCTTTGTTTTTTACTGTGCTGACGTTATTGATCCCTCAAAGTCTCCTTCCCTCCCAGCAACAACCGGGCATCTCAAGGAAATCGTCGACAGCGCCATTAATCTTTACGTTCCTGAAATTGAGCGGCCGGCACTTATTGTGGAGTGCGGAATCGTTCCCGGGGATGATGTAGGTGAAGCGATAACCCGCGAGGCTCGGGATCGAGATATTGACCTCATCGTGATGGGGTCGCGACGCCGGCCGCTACGGGCTGCCTTGCTTGGATCTACTGCCGAGACAGTTTGCCGGACCGCCCCGTGTCCGGTGCTCGTGACGCACCGGCAGGAAAGAGGCTGGGTGGGTATGTCTACCGGCGAGATAAACCTCGAGCGGTTGTTGGTGGCTTATGACTTTTCAGAGGGTTCAGCGTTGGCACTGTCGCACGGGCTTTCCCTGGCACAAACTTATCAGTCTGAGTTGCACCTCCTTCACGTGCTTCCGAGATTGGACGAGACCGAGCTGGAAATCAGTTGGGACGAAGCAGCAGTTGAAGGCGCCTACCACGTAGCTGCTCGCAGGCTTCAGAAGAGCGTGCCCCCGGAAGTTCACCTCTGGTGCAAGAGGGTCGTGAACATCGTCCGCTGGGGCAAGCCCTATAATGAGATCCTGGAGTACGCCAAGGAAAACCAGATCGACCAAATTTGTATGGGAGCGCACGGCGCCGGCTACAGGGACAGCGCCCTCTTCGGGTCGAACACAGACCGGGTGCTGCGGCAATCGCCTTGCCCTGTTCTGGTCGCGCGTCGTGCCTGACCCCCCAGCTTTCCCTTACTGCTAATCCAATCTGACAGCGGTCACATCCACTTCAACTGCGGTGCGCTCAGCTTCGGGATTGATGTTCTCGATAAGAATGCGAACGCTAATTCGTTCGTCGGGTTCGAGAGCGCTCTGCTGCGTTGGAATCACGACCACGGTCCTTTCACGAATCGGGTTGCCGGCGGGATCGCGTACTGCGCCACGCAACTCGAGACCCCTGACTGTCTGTCCCATATTATTGTGCACCTGAGTAGTTATCTCCATTACGATGTCACCGAGCGCGCGTGGAGCTTCGGTAGCCTCAGGCGGCGCCACGATTATGCGACTTCTGATCTCTTCAAACTCAGGAGCGCCTGCCCGCAACGCTCCTTCCAGTCTTGGTTCCTCCGCAACAATGGGAGGTGCTGCAAGTCTTCGATAGAACAAGCCGGCGACTATTAGCGCTATCGCAATTGCAATGACCGTAGCCAGAATATAGATATTGCGTGATGGGTTCGGGTCTCGAATTAACTTCGGCTGAAAACTCATTAAACCTCCTTGACATAGATAGAAATACCCGGCCCGGCTGTGGCCAGAGCCCCCAGCCACTTTCCTTCAAACCGTAGGACAACCAGGAAACACACACAACCGTAGGAACACTTAGCGGCTATAGGTGTTTTTACGCACAGACTCCTCACCGGCTCCATCGACGTAGAATTCTGTCTGCTTACGCGGTTAAAATAGACAAAAGCAGAAATCAATTTGTCATGCTCGTGCGTTGGGCGTTTTCGCCCGGGGCTGGCATGGTCTTTCTTGTTGACAGATTTTTAACCGCCTTGATGGTGGAGGAGTTGTTCGTTGGACATTCGCGGACGATTAGTGGGACTCGCAGTCGGCGCGACTATTCCGCTCGTGCTTGCGGCGGTTGTCGACCTGTGGGGAACGTGGACAGATACGCGGCGACAACTCAATGTGTCAATGGCGCAGCAGGTTGAGTTTGCGGCTCTTGCATTCGAGCACTGGATTGATACTCAGCGTCAACCGCTGATTACTGCTGCCAGTTACATCTCGGCGCAGGAAGATCGCATGAACGACATCCTGCGCGTGATAATTGAGCCGCGACCTCAATGGATTGATTTGCGTGTGGTCGATAGTGAAGGAGCAACGTTGTTCAGCGCTCCGGCAGATGCAGAACCGCTTCCACCGGGAATCTTTGGCAAACTCATGGATGATCTGCGACAGGAGCAGAGCGCCGTTGAGACGGACTGGTCCCGCGGTGAAGGTAGGTATCTTTTGGCAATCGCGGAACCGCTTGCTAACGGTGGTGCGGTGATTGCCCGTATCGACGGGGCCACCACCGCCGAAGTCTTTCGTTATCTGGAACTGCCCACGCAAAGTCTGATTACGCTGCTCGATCCTCAGCGACGCATCATCTACCGAAGCTCTGGATTGGAGTCCTATGTCGGCGCCGATATCGGAAACTCGAGCCTTTTTCAAGAGCTTGACCCGCAACGCGGCGCCGTACTCATCGAAGAAGAAGAGAGTGCGATCGATGAAACTCATCGCGTATACGCGGTTGCCAGGGCGGGGCCGACCCGCTACCTGGTGACCATTGGTGTGCCAAGTGAAACCCTTTACGAGCCCGCCCGCAGACAGTTGACGATTCAATTACTGCTGATTCTCGTTGCACTTTGTTGCACCGTAATCGCCGCACTCGTGATTGCTCGCAGTGTTGTTAAGCCTCTCCGGCGTTTGGTAACGGCTACACGACGTTTTGGGAAGGGTGAGTTTTCAGCCCGGGTGCCGACCAAAGGCTACACCGAGATCATCGAGCTTGGCGATACATTCAACGAAATGGCGGAATCGATTACTAAGCGAGAAGCCAGACTGAAAGAGCTCGATGAACTCAAGTCAGACTTTGTCAGCAGCGTCTCACATGAGCTGCGAACCCCACTGACCACAATCAAAACGCTCACCCAGCTTATGATGCGCCGCCAGATGACGGAGAGTGAGCGATACGAATCCCTGGAGACCATATCCGCCGAATGCGATCGGCAGATCGATCTGGTGCTGAACCTCCTGGATCTGACGCGAATTGAATCCGGCGCGTTTGACTTCTTGCATGTGGGCGTTGATCCAGTAGCCATCGTTCAAGACTGCCTGCGGCTTCAATGGCACACAGCCGAGTTGAGAGGTCACAGTCTGGTTGCAGACGTCAGCGAGGAGTTGCCGCGGCTGTACACCGATCGCGGCGTGCTCAGACGAATGTTGAGCGGTCTGATCGAAAACGCGATTAAGTACACGCCTGACGGTGGCCGGATCACGATCGGAGCAAGAGCCACGAGCGATCACGAGATCTCTTTCTATGTGTCTGACACGGGGATTGGAATCGCAGCAAAAGAATTGCAGCACATCTTCAAAAAATTCTACCGGACGGTTGAGTCTGGAGAGACTCAGCGTTCAGGTAACCGCGAAGTCGCCGGAGTTGGATTGGGACTGTATTTGACCCAGAACCTGATCAGGCATCTGGGGGGCCGTGTTGAGGTCGTTAGTGAAGTGGGCCAGGGTAGTACGTTCACCGTGTTTCTGCCAGTCGGGCAAGATGCAGATGCGGATCAGGCGGAGCAGAACATTCGGGAGGAACAACATGTCGCAACGGCTACTACTGGTTGACGACGAGCCAAAACTGTTGCGGGCGCTCGAGTTGACATTTCGCGCGGAAGGCTTCGAGGTTCAAACGGCGCGCACCGGTGCGGAAGCCTTGTTGCGACTCGCCGAAGCCATGCCAGATCTGATTATCAGCGATATTCGAATGCCCGGTATGGATGGTTACAGCTTTGCCAGGAAGATCCGGAGTTCACCGCGGACGTCTTTGATCCCGATAGTATTCCTGACGGCGAAGGACAGAGTCGAGGATCGAATTCAAGGGTTCAGAACTGGTGTGGATTCTTATCTGACAAAGCCATTCGAAATGGAGGAACTGTTGGCGGTTGTCGCGAGTATCCTCAGTCGGGTCAAGCGCACTCATAAGGAGATAACGCGGCTCGCGACGGACGAGGTCGAGGAGGCAGTTCCGGTTCGTGACGAGGAATTGACGGATGGAGAGTGGCGCATCGCGGAGGCAGTTGCGCGCGGTCTCAGCAACAAGGAGATAGCATCCGAATGCAATATCAGCATCAGGACAGTAGAACACCACATCCGGCACATTCTTGCCAAAAAGGGTTTAAGTAACCGGGTCGGGATCGCCCGCTATGTGTTTGAGCGCAAAGCTCCCGAGTAGTCCCCGACCTCCTTGCTCTTTTCGGGGTTCACAGTAAGTTCACCACGAAGACACGGAGGAATGACAAATTAGAAATTAAAAATGCAAATCGTATCTCCAGATAGGTGAAAACACCTATCAACGATTGGTGCTCATACTGTTTCGCAGCCCGCGCGCGTGCGTTACGGTAGGTTCCAAACGTTCTTCAAGGAGGGAAGGTGTATGCAGTGGAACAATTCTTATAAACAGTTTGTCGCAGTAATCGCGGTGTTGGCGCTGCTTGTTATTGCGGGCGGTTTACTCGCGCCGCCACGATCGGAAGCAGCGAATGCAGCGGTACAGACGGATCAGATCGATAGGGGCAAGCTTAACGAGGCGGCCGCCCGAGCATCACGCTCAGCGCGGGTAATCGACCAGATTATGGCTAAACCTGACAAGGCGATACCACGGGAACTGATCGATCGATCGCATGCGGTCGCTGTTTTCCCCGGAGTATTCCGGGCTGCTCTCGGTATTGGCGGGCAAGGTGGCAAGGGTCTAATAAGTCGCAAACTTGCCGATGGAACCTGGAGTGCTCCCGCCTATTACAACATGGCTGGCGGTAGCTTTGGTCCACAGATCGGAGCGACCTCGACCGACTTTGTATTGCTGATCATGAACGAGGACGGATTGCGCGGGTTGATGGGAGACAAATTCACTATCGGTGTTGACGCAAGCGTTGCAGCTGGGCCAGTAGGCAGAACAGCAGCCGCGTCGACCAATATTACACTTGATGCCGGCATTCTCTCTTATTCGCGTGCTCGAGGATTGTTTGCCGGCTTGTCGCTTCAGGGAGTTGCAATTACTCCGGACAACAATCTGAATCGAGCTCTATATACAGGCAAGACCGCAGGTGAGGTGCTGACCGAAGCGGCGGCTATGCCAATGGCCCAGGCGCCGGCAGGCATTCGAGTGTATCCGCAAACCATTGCCCGCCATTCTTCAAGCTAACTTGCTTGAGATGATGGCAGGTAAGTTCGCATTACTCAGGCCGGGGATTGCTATTCTTGACTAGAATGGCGAATCCTCGACCTTGAGTAATCCAAACGAAGGAGTGATCGATGCGAGGCGCGTTCTACTCTATCTTCTTCGCGGTCGTAGCAGTCTTTTTGTGGCTCTCGGCCGAAAGACCGGCCCAAACTCAAACTGAGAATCGTCCGGTAGTTGTGCGATTGCGGATAGATAACGAGGCGATTACGCCTGTGACGGCCCAGTTTATCGAGCGCGCCGTCCAACGTGCGCAGACAGAGCAGGCCCAGGCCTTGCTGATTGTCTTGGATACGCCAGGCGGACTTGTCGATTCGACTCGCGAGATCGTCAAGAGCATCCTGCAAAGCAATGTTCCGGTTGTTGTTTATGTCGCTCCTTCTGGAGCACGCGCGGCTTCGGCAGGCCTTTTCATTACTCTTGCGGCCCACGTGGCCGCAATGGCCCCAGGCACAAACATCGGCGCCGCTCACCCGGTGGCGGTCGGCGGTCTGCCCGGTTCGCCGCAACCAGACCCTAAGGAACAACCGGAGACCGGGAAAACTGAGGGAGGCGAAAAGACACGCCAGCAATCTCCCCAGGAACAAAAGATAGTCAATGACACAGTTGCATGGGCGCGTTCACTTGCTGAGTTGCGCGGGCGCAACGTCGATTGGGTCGAGCGAGCAGTGACCGAGAGCCTCTCTGCGCCGGCTTCTGAAGCCGCCAGTAATGGCATTGTGGATCTGGTGGTGGCGGACGAGCAGGAACTGCTCGCGATGATCGATGGCCGCGAAGTCACTCTGGCGGGTGGGCCGGTTCAGCTTCGAACCAGTGGAGCGGAAATTCGCCAGGAGGAGATGTGGTGGGGCGAGCGCATCCTTGCCGTAATCTCTAATCCCAATGTGGCGTTCCTGTTATTGATCTTCGGTTTTTACGGCATCCTTTTCGAGTTGTACACACCCGGTTGGGGCGTCGCCGGGGTTCTGGGAATTGTCTGCCTGGTCCTGGCATTCTTTGGTCTGGCAGTCTTGCCCATCAGCTATGTCGGACTGGCTCTAATCGGTATTGCTCTGGCCATGTTTGTGGCTGAAGCCTTCGTCACAAGCTACGGGTTCCTTACTATTGGCGGCGTAATCTGTCTGGTAGTTGGGGGAGTGATGCTGGTGGATTCACCCACTGGTTTCATGCGCGTCTCATTGCGAATGATCATTCCGATTGCACTCGCGACGGCCGCAGTCACCTTCTTTTTGGTAAGCAGAATCGTTAAGGCCCAGCGCGCTCTGCCCCAGTCGGTGGGCCAGATGCTTAATGCGGAAGCGGTGGCCCTGGAAGATTTCGAGAACGAGGGCGAACGCTACCGGGGGCTGGTGCGTTCTCGGGGCGAGCTGTGGCGGGCGACCAGTAATGCACCGGTGGCTGCTGGGCAGCGACTCGAGGTGCAAACACGCGAGGGGCTCAATCTCATTGTGCAGCCAGCCGGTCAAAAGAAGGTTTTATCGATTCAGGAAGAGCGCAAGAGCAACCAAAATCAGGAAAAGTCGGTTGAAGGGAGGAAACGTAGATGGTTCTAGATACTATTGGTGTATTTGGCATGGTTATCGGTCTAGTGGCCCTGTACTTCCTAAGCTGCATTCGCATAGTGAACGAGTACGAGCGCGGCGTAGTTTTCCGCCTTGGACGTGCGTTGCCCGAGCCAAAGGGACCGGGAATCGTAATGGTTTTCTGGCCCGTCGATCGAATGGTGCGACTGAGCTTGCGCACGATTGTGAGAGACGTGCCGGCCCAGGACGTGATCACGCGGGACAACGTTTCGGTCAAAGTCAACGCGGTTGTCTATTATCGTGTGGTCGATCCGTTACGAGCAATTCTCGAGGTCGAAAACTATATGTATGCGACTAGCGAGCTTTCACAAACTACCTTGCGAAGTATCCTCGGTCAGGCAGAGCTCGATGAGCTTCTGTCCGAGCGCGACCGCATCAACCGTTATTTACAGGAGGTCATCGACCAGCAGACAGATCCCTGGGGCATCAAGGTATCAGCAGTTGAGGTGAAGCATGTTGATCTGCCCGAGACAATGAAGCGAGCGATGGCCAAGCAGGCTGAGAGTGAGCGTGAGCGGCGTGCGAAGGTGATCCATGCCGAAGGTGAAGCCCAGGCTGCTGCCAAGCTGCGCGAGGCGGCCGAGACCATTAAGGACCATCCCATGGCCATGCAAATGCGATTCCTGCAAACGCTCGCCGATGTGGGCAGTGAGAACAACACGACAATCGTATTTCCGTTGCCGATCGATCTGTTTTCGCCGTTCCTGAACCAGGCGGAAACAAACGGTGGACCACGCCAGTCAACGGTGAGAGCCCGGGGCGTCACTTAAGGAGTAGGAAGCACACATGGAACAACCTTGAGGCTAGGACGAGAGTCGGTGCCCCCCGGCGAGCGGTGGGCCACGCGCCAGTCAACGGTGAGAGCCCGGGGCGTCACCTAAGGGGTAGGAAGCACACGTGGAACAACCTTGAGGCTAAGACGAGAGTCGGTTGACCTTGGCGAGCGGGGTGGACCACGCGCCAGTCAACGGTGAGAGCCCGGGGCGTCACCTAAGGGGTAGGAAGCACACGTGGAACAACCTTGAGGCTAAGACGAGAGTCGGTGCCCCTGGTGAGATACGCTTTTCCTTTTAGCTGCATGGAGTTTCAGTTTGCAAAGACCACCAACTGCCCGTTGGTGGTCTTTATCTGAACCACAAGAGAAAATGGGGGCGGCAGCTTCTGTAGGCTGGGTCGAACCATCCACCAACTGCCGTTGGTGGTCTTGTGCGTTGGGGCAGGGTTCTGTTTGTAGGTTACTTCCTTCGCGCAAGCCGACACGCTCAAAGCCCTCCAATTGCCAATCCCACCAATTTAACCATTCAGGTTTGCCATAACACACGACCATGGGTTAGAAGTTCCTTGATTCAATCAGGCAGATTGGTCCATGTTCACGAATCTCGGGAGAAACAATGGTCGTCTGGCTTCAGTTTATCGTTTGCACCTTACTGATACTTTTCTGCGGTTTTAAACTGTCAGTTTACGGCGACGTCATCGCCGAAAAAACAGGACTCGGTGGAAACTGGATTGGCGTGGTCCTAATCGCTTCCGTAACCTCGCTTCCTGAATTGATGACCGGGGTCAGCTCAATTGCCATCTTCGACGTCCCTGACATCGCGGCCGGGGATGTGCTCGGCAGTTGCATGTTCAATATTCTAATCATCGCTCTGCTCGACTTCAGAGGCGGAGCGATGCCTTTACCCGCGCAAGCTCACCAGGGACAAGTAATAACCGCTACGTTCGGTATTTTGCTTCTTGGTTTGGTTGCGATGTCACTCGCGGCCACCGGGCACATTCCCCAGATATGGTGGATCAGTCTTTCCAGTCTGGTCTTTCTTGTCGTCTATCTCATGGCGATGCGGACGGTATTTCTTTACGAGCAGAGACGGATCCTTGAGTTCGCAAAAGAGATGGTCGAGGAAGCAAAATACGGCGCGGTAAGCAGCAGGCGGGCCTACACGCTCTACGCAGTAAACGCATTGGTAATTATCGCGGCGGCGAGCTATTTGCCCTACCTGGGCGATCGGATCGCGGAAATGACCAGCCTGAGCGGGACCTTTGTTGGCAGCTTCTTTATAGCCGCCTCGACTTCCCTGCCTGAAGTGGCAGTCTCGATCGGTGCACTTAAAATCGGAGCTATTGATATTGCCCTGGGTAACCTTTTCGGCAGCAATCTCTTCAATATCGGTATTCTGGCGTTCGACGATCTGATTTTTCTCCGGGGGTCGCTGCTTTCGCATATCTCTGGCGGGCACATCATCACCGCGATCGCTGCCCTCACCATGACCGCGCTCGCGATCATTGGCATGACTTACAGGACCACCAAAAAACGGCGATTATTTGCCTGGGACTCTGTTGGGATCATTGCCATCTACATCGCCGCTACGGCAATTCTCTATTCCGCTGCCGCCGGAAGGTGAAGCTGGCTCAGCTTAAAATCCGGCGCACTCGCTCAATGATGGGTGGATGGCTGCGTGATTCGATATCTGGCCTGAAAGCGCCCTCCTCAATTGTGTCAGGACGTGCGCGGTGGCCGCTGATCTCGTCGATCCTGATTCGATAGAAGATCGGAGGTCCCGCACCGGCCTGAGTTGCGACCGAGGCGGGTTGCCACCACATAGCTCTGCGCTGTAACAACTCGAGCGCGTACTCACGAATCCCAATATGCTCAGGGGCGTCCGACAATTCTTCATACTTGCCGTTGATCACTACGGTTTTCCAGTGCGAGTGGTCTATTACCTCGTCAACTTCCACGCAGACCAGGGGGTTGGCTCGCATCCAGTCGATTTTCTGGCCCGGCGCCGAGAAACCGTAGAGATATTGATCGTCAGGAATGAAGTATATCGGCACGACGTACGGTTGCTTCTCGCGAACGCAAGCGACGCGTCCGAACTTCATCTTCCTCACAAACAGCAGGCATTCTTCCGTTGTCATCTTCTCAATTAGCATGACGTTCCCGGCTATTTCTTACGACTTGCAGCCACGGCCGAAGAGCCAGCCGGCCAGCAAGCCTGTGCCAGCGCCCACTCCTAAGGCAAGTCCCACAGACTGCCATGGATGGCGTTTGATGAAATAGGTTGAGTCCTCAAGACAGTCTTCTGCGGCGACGTAGCTACGCTTCACAAATCTTTGCGCATGACGCTTGCCGTCTTCAACGACATCTTCGACTAACGTCTTTGCCTTTGCCACTTCATGTGATAGGTGGGCAAACTTGATTGCCGCATCGGTTGCATTTTCCATTGTTGTGCCTTCCATTTCAGTTTTCCTCCAATTCGCGTCACTCCTCGTCTTCTTTCCCGGTCGTTCTTCTAATGAGGGCAACCAATGTGCCGTGCGAATGCTGGTTACAATGGAGCATTTTTGTAGATCTTGCCGGAAACATGCGCAAACTTCCGCAAGAACCTGTGTAAAAGCCCGCATTTACTAGATTACTGGTCCTCAGATCCTTGACCCACAGCCACTTCTGAGCACGGCACAATCATTGCCCTTGAACTGACCCGTCGGTAGGTTTAACCGGGGCGAGCTAACTTATGGTCAAGATTAAACGAATTCTTTGTCCTACAGATTTATCAATGAGCTCAGATCAGGCTGTGCTGTATGCGCTGGCGTTAGCGCGTGCCTACGAAGCAAAGCTAATCATCTGCTACAACACGTTGGGAGCATCGGTGGCGGCGACCGCTGCTATCCAACAGTCGGAGTTGAATTATGCGCTTTCGCGAGGCAGGGTCCGTGAACTCTTCGAGGGTTCATTGCTGAATTTTCTGGCCCCCATTGAATTTGCAAACCTCGAATGGGAGGGAGTTATCACAGAAGACCCTGACGTCGGCGAATCCATTACGAAAACGGCAATTGAACGCGAAATTGACCTTATTATCATGCGTTCACGACGCCGGCCCCATCGTGCAGCAATTCTGGGTTCCACCGCGGAAGCAGTTTGCCGCACGGCGCCTTGTCCGGTGCTGGTTACGCATAGCGACGAGCGTGAGTGGGTAAAGGCGACGACGCAGAAAATAGCTCTTCAACAGGTGCTTGTCCCGTATGATTTTTCCGACTATTCAGAACTGGCTCTGAAGTATGCGCTTTCATTCGCCCAGGAATATCAGGCCGAGCTCCACCTTCTTCATGTTCTCCCTCCCCAATCCCTGAATGGGCCCGAGATTGCCTGGCACCCGATCTCCGGAGAGGCTCCATATCACAAAGCAGCGCGCCGCTTGCAAAGGGTTGTTCCGCCTGAGGCCCACTTGTGGTGTCGGATTAAGACTGTGGTGGTCGAAGGCCAACCCTATCGCGAAGTTCTCAATTATGCCGAGCATAACGAAATTGACCTGATCAGCATTGGCGCGCATGGGGCAGGTTTTGGGATGCGCGCCCTGTTCGGCTCTAATGTGGACCGCGTGCTGCGGCAGGCGCCGTGCCCGGTCCTGGTCGCTCGTCCGCTAAAACCTGGCAACATGCAAACTTTCGGGCGACAATAGTGAATCTCTGGCAACAAGATGCGTTCATCGTTGCAGGTCCACTATGAAAGCGCACATCAAGCTTGGACGAATCGCCGGCATTCAGATCGGCCTGCACTACAGTTGGCTGATAATAGCCCTGCTTATCACCTTTTCCCTTGCGGCCCATTTCCGTCTCCAGAATCCTGAATGGGGCCAGGGGCTGATAATCTCGATTTCAATTGTAACGTCCCTCCTTTTCTTTGTGGGCATAGTGCTGCATGAGTTGTCGCATGCCGCGGTCGCAAAGATGCGCGGACTACCGGTGCGTTCGATTACGCTGTTTGCGTTAGGTGGCGTGGCACTAATCGAAAAGGAAGCAGCCGATGCAAAAACAGAATTCTGGATGGGTATAGTTGGACCGATTACCAGTTTCGTAATCGGAGTAGTGTGCCTGGCGCTGGCTTCCTTGCTTGGTTGGCAACCGCCTGATTTTCCCACCACGCCTTTGCCGGCGATGTTTATGTGGCTCGGGGTCATAAACATTGTCCTGGCAGTCTTCAATATGGTGCCCGGATTTCCACTGGATGGTGGGCGTGTGCTGCGGGCTATTGTTTGGTGGATTACCGGAGACCCATCGCGTTCTACCCGAATCGCGGCCCGAGTCGGTCAGGCAGTAGCACTTGGTCTGATTGTATTCGGTATCTTCCGCTTTTTTAGTGGTGGTGGATTTGGTGGGTTGTGGTTGGCGTTTATTGGTTGGTTTCTGCTCGAGGCTGCCCGTGAGAGTTATGCGCAGGTGGAAGTAGCGGAGGGCTTGCGAGGTGTGCGGGTTAAAGATGTGATGGAGCAGGAATGTCCGGTGATTGATGGCAGGACTAACTTGCAGACTTTCGTTGACGAGCATCTGCTGCGGTCGGGCCGGCATTGTTTTATTGTGGCCGAGAACAATAAGATTTCCGGGCTCATCACGTCACATGAGGTTAAGGGGATTGAGCGGCAGAAGTGGCCGTATACAACAATTGATGAAGTGATGCGCAATCTGTCAGATCTAAAGACGGTAGATCCGGAATTGCCGCTCAGCGATGCTCTGGAAATAATGGCCCGCTCAGATGTAAATCAGGTACCTGTTGTGAAGGGCGGGGAGTTAGTGGGCTTCCTCAGCCGCGGGCACATACTTCAGCTTCTGCGCACCCGTTCCGAGCTGCATGTGTAAACTCTTTGGAGTGCGCTGGCCCGGCAGCGCCTTGGTCTTTTCGAGATAGTGGAGCGAGTACATAACAAAGCGCTGCCAGGCCAGCGCCCTCCAAAGAGTTGAATCTAGATGGTTCAAGTCCCGCCTACAACGGCTAGCCCTGAAAATGGCCCAGCATCTTCCATGAAGTAGTCCAGCACTCGGACCCTTTAAAAGTGGGCCACTCTCCCATCAAATTTCAGGTCAGAAAGGCGAGTTTACTCCCACTTGTGAACTGGGGAATCAGAACCGGAAGCGGAGAAGTGCTGAAAAATCGACCTAGTGCAATCTCAGTTAAGATCAGGGTCGTAAACTAGCGGGAGTCGATTTTTCAGTACTTCGTAGCGACCGGATGTGCCTCGAAATAGACAGATCCCGGGCCCTAGCTGTGGATCTAGGCCCCATCTGGCTGGTTCCATCCGGTCGCTGCGAGCTGACGGCTGTGACTTGGAGGGATACTGGAAGGTTAATCCGGTCGCTGCGAAGAGCCGAAAAATCGAGCCCGCTGGGTTAAGGCTCCCGATCTTAACCGAGGATGTGGTGAGGCGATTTTTCAGCACTTCTCCGCTTCCGGTTCTGATTGGAAGGTTAATCC
>JBGSWR010000022.1:0-59761 GCA_041751855.1 Pyrinomonadaceae bacterium | reverse complement strand
AGCCGTGAAATACACCAGGACTAACCGCCCCTTGGTTGAGTGCCCTATGATGATTTCGCGTGGTTCCTCAACTGAATGTTCCTCATCGTCAAAGATCCGGGCCAAGGGATCAGCAAAAACGGTAAGTGCTTCTTCGAAGGTAACCTACCTTGTTCGTACATGTTCGCTGATCAAAACTACATCACTAACCACGCTGCCACGCGCGAGCGCAAGCTGGTTGCCGTCGCGAGACAAATCGAAATGATGTATTTGATCAGTTGTGAAGTTAGTCATTTGCTTAGGCGGTCCGCCAGCCAGCGGCTGGCTCCAGATGTTAGAGACTCCGCCGCGGGTGTCTATGTAGCTCAATGAGCGCCCGTCTGCTGCCCAGCGCACTTCCCTCCATGGATTAACTGATGGCGAGATGTCGAATGACTTAACAGAATGTCCCCCTGCGAAGGGAATGACCATGATTCTCCATTGCGAGTTGGGTTTTTCATCTAAGTAAAAGCAAGCGATCAATGTTCCATCAGGCGAGACGCTGGGCTCCGGTGATAGCTTGTCTGTCAATTGGATGGGCTCACCGCCATCAATCGGTACTTTAAACACCACCTGCTTGCCGGTTCTAGTGTAGGACGAGAAAACCACCCAACGGCTATCTGACGAACAGTAGGGGCTAACGTCCGCAATTCCACTAGTCAGTTTTTTGGGGTTGTTGCCGTCTATGTCCATCCGCCAAATGTTAGGAGATCCTTCGCGGTCAGATACAAAAACGATATAACGGCCGTCGGGCGATACCGATGGCCTGAGGTCCATCCGTGGGTCGGTCGTCAACTGCGTTTGGTGTTTTCCATCCTGATCCGCGATCCAAATGTCCAAGTTGCCGCCCGCATCGGAGACGTAAACCATTCTTCCATTGGGCGTCCAGGAAAGGCCGTATCGTGCGTCACTTCTACTGCTCGTGATCTGTTTGGCATCGCCAGCATCGCCCGTCGGTGTGATCCAAATATTTGAAAAGATCTCCTTTTCCACGGTGACGAGAGTGGCTGAGTCTGCTGCCAAACTTATCTTATGGTAGTCGTTCAAATCGTTGGTAATCTTGCGTGCCTCCCCGCCAGGGTAGGAAAGTTGCCATATCTGTTTGGAACGCGTCCCTCGATCCGCGGCATTGAGTACAAGGCCGCTGCCGTCCGGAAGCCATGCCACAGTTTCAACATTGGACCACATTCTAGACGTAAACTCTCTTTGTGCTCCGTCTTCGACCCCGACCGCAACTACAGTCATGCCACCAGGACTACCGGCTCCGCTCGCGATTACTTTCCCGTCAGGTGACCACGCCGGTCCTGAATAGGAGAACCAATCATATCCCCCGCGCGAGGCAAGTTTCTGCTCGCCACTGCCATCGGCGTTTGCGATCATCAAGACTCCTTGCTCTTCATTCGGAGAAACACGCACAAAGGCGAACTTCTTGCCGTCGGGCGAGAAAGTGACGGGTGTGCGTAGATCTACCAATACCTTTCTCGAAACACCTCCTAGTACGGGCACCTGATAGAGCGTGCGAGCGGTAACCGCCTTCTCCTCGACGACGTAATAGATGTAGTTTCCATCATTTGAGAAAGTTAGTCCCAAATAATTAACCTTGGCGGGTGGAACTATCTGCACGTCGCTGGTTGTTGCAACCTGTCTGACCCAGAGGTTTTGTTTTCCGTCCTCCTCCCCAACGTGAACAACATACTTGCCATCGCGAGAGATGGCGGCCTCGCTGGCTTTACCGCCGCTGGTAAGCCTCGTGATTTTCATCGCTTCGAAAGGCGCTAGCGGCGCAACGCTAGCTCTCCTTTGAACGGCGAAATTAGACCAGCCGAAGAAAACGACTATCCCGGTGAGGACGAGTGTCGCCAGAGCAAGGACGATGTGTTTCCGATAGCGATTGATTTCACCGATGAAATACTCCAGTCTCATCGCTAAGCCTGGTTGTGTCGCCTGGGTCGCCTGAACGATTGTCCGCGTAATTCTGCTCGGAGAGCTTGTCTCATCGGTCAAATCCGCATGTGCGCTGGCAGCCTCCGCGCCTGCCTCCAGCTTATCTTCGGAGATGAGATCGGTTCTGGTGTTACGCTCTCGCAGTGCAGACTTATCCACTATTTGATTGACGGCTGCTCTGAAGCGGTAGCCGCGCCTGGCCACTGTCTCGATGAACTGAGGCTCACTATGATTCTCTCCTAGCGCCCTCCTTATCGCGAAAACGTGTTGGGTGATATTACTCTCTTCTACAAAGCAGTCAGGCCAGAGTTCCTTCATCAGCTCATCTTTTCCGACCACACGGCCGCTCTTTCGGACGAGCAAGAGGAGCAACTCGAAGGCCTTCGGTGTGAGCGGCACGATGAACCCATCTCGTAGCAGCGAGCGCTCTTCAGTGTCTAGCCGGAAAGGGCCAAACTCATATAAGTGACTCTTTAACTCACTCATAGCTGTTATTTAAGAACTCATTAAGAAGTAATTAACGGCACGTTGAGGACTTCCTGACCGCGCCCCTTGTAGGGTGTGCGGCAAATGGCGACGAGGCTCCCCAAAGCTTGGACTCTGCATTATACCGCCCCGAAACGACTATAAAGAAGGCGATATTTGGGTCGCTCCCTTGATCGTTTAGGTCGCGAAATATGGAGCAATGATTCGAGTGAGAGGTGTTCCTTGCCATCGCAGCAGGAATCGAGTCTAAAAAAGGAGAATCGACATGCAGAAACGCAAATTACACGTAGGAGTCACACCAGCACTGCTCGCTCTGTTAGTCTTATTGTCCCTGAGTAGCTCCGCGGTGGCCCAGGTGGGGCCGCCTTGGGGACCAGAGACGCCCTCCTTCAACCTGGAGGTTATTCTGCGCGGCGAAGGCTTCGGCCACGTGAAGTTTCGCCAGCCCAATGACGGCGATTTCATCATCTATCTCGACGTTTGGCTGCGCGACCTGACGCCGAACACTAGCTACCTTTTGCAGCGGGCAGTGGATCCCATCGTCGACGACAATTGCACAAGCACAGCCTGGCTGACTCTGGGCAAAGGACTCCAGGCGCAGTCCATCACAACCGACGAGACCGGAAAGGGCAGAGAAAGGTTGTTTCGCAGTGTAGCCGCCTTCCCTCCTGGTTCAGAGTTTGACATCCACTTCCGGGTCATCGAGGAGGCGACCTCGGCAGTCGTGCTGACGAGCAAGTGTTATCAGTTCACGATCAGTCAGTGACTTCTTTTTGGTGATGCGCATCAAAATGGCCCGGTTTGCTACCTCGACGAGACGCGTGACGGAGACTTCTTCAACCGCGACACGTTTCGCGACGGGATACCGATCCTCGTGACGGATTACCGGAAGCAAATCATCCTTTGACACCGGTGAGGGCGGAACTTTCACCGTTATGAATCTGAGCACTCTCGTCTCAAGCGAAACTTGGGGCAGTGAAAGCTGCCGGCTAGGGAAGGAGAGGGATCAAACTCAGGGTTCATTACAGCAGGCGCCTCACCCGCCGCATCGCCCCGTCGAATGGGGTTTGGCGCCAGGGCTAAATGACTTCGACTTCCATTAAGCTCAACCACGGGGAGGGACAATGAGATTTATCACTTTTCTGCTGCCAATGATTTTCTTAGTAATGGTCCCGGTAACGCCTGGACAGACTAATCAAAAACAGATTGACCAAAAATTAACGGAGGCTCAGGCTGCGGTAGTGAAACTGAATGAGCAGGGTGTCAGCCAGGCAAAGGCGCGACAGTTTGAAGCGGCCGTAGCCTCTCTTCGGGAGGCCATTCGCCGCGGGCCCCGGCTCGCAGAACTTTATAAGAATTTGGGTGTTGCATATCTCAACTGGTCTCGCCCCTCAGACGCTCTTGAGCCACTGCAACAGGCGTTAAGTTTAAAGCCAGACTGCGGTGAAACCCACTTCTATCTAGGAATGGCAAAGAATCAACTGGGTAGGCACGCCGAGGCTACGAGGAGTTACGAAGAGGCCATAAGGCATGGGCGGACTGATGCAGAGTTGTATAGCAATTTGGGTTGGTCCTATTACCTTATTGGGCAGTACAAGAAGGCTTTGGCACGGCTCCGTTTGGCGACGAGCCTCGCGCCGGGTGACCCTTTGATTCTCAATAATTTAGGTGTTGTATCTGCGACCCTGGGGCGTTATGAAGAAGCGGCTGCGATCCTTCGCCAGGCCTTGCATCTGGATCCAGACGGGGCTTTAACACATTACAACCTGGGCTGGATTTACGTTGCTAAGAGGAATCGCACGGCGGCGTTACAGCAATATAGTATTCTCAAAAATCTTGCCCCGGATTTGAGCAAGGAACTCTATAAAGAGATCTATCGCGATCTCCTTATTGTAGTAGAGAAGTAGGACTGCCTTGTGAGGTTCACGTTTTCTCGAACTTTCCATGACGGGGGATGCTTTCAAGTCGCTACCCACCACGGACAAACAGAAGATCGGTCCACAAATCTCCTACTCGGCAGTGGGATTGTTATGGCGATAAGCGTCATAAAAAACAAACGCTCCGAGGTCCACTGGGACCTCGGAGCGCGGGAACAGTGGGAGTACGGTATTTAGACTCTGCCTGTATGCTCACCAGTTAATGACACCTGGTCAAGCACGATATCCTGGCGTTGACCGCTGAAAGTCAGCCTGACTAATTCTCTGCCTAATTCATTGCTCCGAGTCTCGACTTCTGTGCTTCGAACTTTCGTTGCCCGTTCCCTCATGCTAGCGGGGGCGCTGGTAACAACTTTCCGATTTTTCATGATCGATAGGTCTCCAGTCTGCTCGTCAAACTTCACGTCATAAGCGCCCTTTTTGACGAGGGTGCCATTCACCGTGATATCTGATGTTACAGACTCTGTCTGGGTCTTCAGGACTCCTGCCTCAAGCTACGACGCCCGCCAGGGCGAAAATCAGCAGAGCCGTGAAGAGGTGATTGACAAAGAATTTCATGGCGTTACCATGAGTTTTCATTTTTGGTTGTCGGTTACTACACAGAGTGGAACATCTCTTCAAATCCACGCGATCATTACCACGACGAACCATTCGCGGCTGCCTACGCAACAAAGATCGTAATGGAGACGGACGAGTTTGTAGACGGTTACAGCTTATGGACCTTCACGGACATTTTCGAGGAGAATTATTTTCCGTCCATGCCGTTTCATGGTGGCTTCGGCTTGCTCAACCTGTACGGCATCCCGAAGCCGATCTATCGCGCATTTCAGTTGCTTCATCAGCTTGGCACTGAGAAGCTTCCCGTTGGGGGCACACACGAAACGGTTGACGCGTGGGTCGTTCGCAAAGACAACTCTGTAACCGTGCTCATTACTATTCACGCGCAGCCACGTCACGAGATCACCACTCAACTGGTTAAGGTGAAGCTGACCAATGCGCCGGAGCCGCGCGCCGCGTACATCGAGCGAGTTGATGAGGATCATGCGAACCTGCGGGCGCCGTGGCGAGAGATGGGCGAACCGGAGTATCTCTCGCAGTTGCAGGTGGAGCAGTTGGAGGCAGCTTCTCGTCTGGTGAAAGGAGCCGCTCGGTTGGAAGGTTGAAGGAGGAAACTGTTCAGGTGGATGTTGACCTGTAGCCACACGCCGTAGCCGCGGTCACGTTAGAATTTGTACCGAATTTTTTAGGCCGGGTTGCCTCCACATAAGCAGCGAAGCGGACAGCATGCCTGAGCGGGTAGTGCGTTCGGCTCGTTGAGCGCAACGTGACGACCTGACCTTGATCGTGGCCGAGTTCACATCCTGAGCGAGAGAAATACAAGGATGAAGGTATCAACATTCGTTCCGCAATAGTCACTTGAACTTAGAGAAAGGAAACGAACGGAAGGTGACCTATCAACCCATCGAAAACTACGGCATCATTGGCAATATGCGCACCGCGGCGTTGGTCGCAGTGGATGGTTCGATTGACTGGTTCTGTTTCCCACATTTCGATTCACCAAGCGTCTTTGCCGCGATTCTTGATGACAAAGAAGGGGGCCGGTTCCAAATCACGTCCACTCACGAAGATGTCCATTACAAGCAATTGTACTGGCCGGATACGAATGTCCTGGTCACCCGCTTTCTTTGTCACGACGGCGTGGGAGAACTTCAGGACTTCATGCCTGTGGGTGCGGCCGCGAGGCGAGACGGTTCCATTCAAATGATCCGCCGCATGCGCGTCTCGCGCGGTCAAATGCAATTTCGCATTGTTTGTCAGCCGGCCTTCGATTACGCCCGCGGCAGCCACGACGTGACACTCACCGCCGATGGGGCAGTTTTCCGTACCGAGCCTCTCACCCTGGGGCTGGCTAGTTCCGTCTCGTTGGACCGCGTTGGTAGCGCAGTGCAAGCAACATTCGATTTGAACGAGGGAGAAACGGCCACCTTCGTTCTGCGGCACCTGGATGGTTGTGACGATTGTGGCCGTGTCCCCACGGCGGAAGAGAGCCACGAGCTTTTCGAGCAGACCGTCGAATTCTGGAGACGCTGGCTTTCGCGGTGCGACTATCAGGGCCGGTGGCGTGAAATGGTTCATCGGTCGGCGCTGTCCTTAAAGCTGCTCACGTTCGAGCCTACCGGGGCGATCGTCGCTGCGCCGACATGCAGTCTGCCCGAGTCGATCGGTGGCGCGCGAAACTGGGACTATCGCTATACCTGGATTCGCGACGCCGCGTTCACTCTTTACGGTCTGCTTCGTTTGGGTTTCACCTCGGAAGCGGCGGCGTTTGTCGGCTGGCTGGACGCGCGGTATCGCGAGCCGGAGGAAGATGGGCCACTGCAGATTGTTTACGGCATCGACGGCCGGCACGAACTCCCCGAGTTCACGCTCGACCACTTGGAGGGATATTGCGGCTCAGGGCCCGTGCGGATCGGCAACGCAGCCTACAATCAACTACAACTGGACATCTACGGCGAGTTGCTAGACTCGGTCTACCTGTACAACAAGTATGGCTCACCGATCTCATACGATTCGTGGACGCGCCTGCGGGGCTTGCTCGACTGGCTGTGCGAAAACTGGCACCGCAAGGATGAAGGCATCTGGGAAACGCGCGGCGGCCAACAACACTTCGTCTACTCGAAATTGATGTCGTGGGTCGCGATGGACCGCGGGCTGCGTTTGGCCGCCAAACGGTCGTTTCCGGCCGACGAGGCGCGGTGGCGCGACGTGCGCAACGAGATTTACGAAGAGATCCTTGCGCGCGGCTGGTGCAAGGAGCGCGAGGCATTTGTCCAATCGTACGGCAGCGAATGCCTGGATGCGTCTGCGTTGATCATGCCTCTGGTGTTCTTTCTTGCGCCGAACGATCCAAGGATGCTCAAGACAATCGCGGCCATAAATCGACGGCCGGCGGATGGCGGGCTGGTTTCCGATGGACTGGTCTACCGCTACGACACTGCTCGGTCAAACGACGGCGTAGGCGGCGAGGAAGGCACATTCAACATGTGCACCTTCTGGCTTGTGGAAGCACTGACGCGCGCCGGCCACGTCGATCCGGGCAAACTGACGGAGGCGCGTCTGCTGTTCGAACGCATGCTAGGACATGCCAATCATCTGGGGCTGTACGCGGAAGAAACGGGACGCAGCGGCCAAGCGCTGGGCAACTTTCCCCAGGCTTTCACGCACCTCGCGCTGATCAGCGCCGCGTTTAATCTGGATCGGAGTCTGGGTGTCGATTGAGTTTACACACACACAATGACGAGCCGAACGTGAGAAACGGTGGCTGAAAGACCAAAGACGGTGGAACACCAACGGCTGGCCGATTCCAAGGCTCGAAAGGCGGATTGGAAGAATTGGGGGCCGTACGTCGCCGACCGTGCGTGGGGGACGGTGCGGGAAGACTACAGTGCGGGCGGTACCGCTTGGGAATATTTTCCGCACGACCATGCGCGCAGCCGGGCTTACCGCTGGAACGAAGACGGGCTGGCCGGTTTTTGCAATCGCTTTCAGAACATCTGCCTGGCAGTCGCCCTGTGGAACGAACAGGATCCGATTCTGAAGGAACGGTTCTTCGGTCTGACCAACTCGCAAGGCAATCATGGGGAGGACGTCAAGGAGTACTACTTCCATCTCGACGCAGCGCCGACGCATTCCTACATGAAGATGCTCTACAAGTATCCACAAGTAGCCTATCCGTACGCTGCTCTAGTTGAAGAAAACAACCGCCGCGGCCCGGCAGATCCGGAATTTGAACTGGTCCATGCCTTGCCGCAGGCGTTTGAAGAGCACCGATATTTCGACGTCTTCATCGAGTACGCCAAAGCGGGCGAGGAAGACATCCTCTGTCGGATTTCGGCGGTGAATCGCGGACCCGACGCGGCGCCGCTCCACATCCTGCCGCACATCTGGGCGCGAAATACCTGGTCATGGAGGGACAATCCCGAGCGTGCCGAGTTCGTCGCCACGCAGTCGACAGCCGTCTGGATCGACCACCGGCATCTCGGCCAGCGGTGGTGGCACGTCAAATCTCAGCGCGGCGACTGCCAATTGCTGTTCACGGAAAACGAGACCAATAGCGAGCCTCTCTTCGGCGTCAGCAACGATGGTGCGTACGTGAAAGACGCTTTTCACGAAGCGGTCGTCAATGTGCAGAAAGGCCGCACAAATCCTGACAGCAAGGGATCGAAAGTCGCTGGCCACTGTCATGCCGTGATTGAGCCAGGCGAAAGTTTCACGGTGCAGGTCCGCTTCACCAACCAGGAGAACACCAAGCCGTTCGCGGACTTTGATCGGGTGTTCGAGAGGCGTATCCGTGAAACCGACGCGTTCTACGCGGCCGTGCAGCGCCAAGACCTCACCGACGATGAACGACTGGTCCAACGTCAGGCGTTGGCCGGGCTGTTATGGTCAAAACAGTTCTATCACTACAGTGTGGAATTGTGGCTGAAAGGAGACTCTGCCCAACCCGAACCGCCGCCAGAGCGGCGTCACCGTCGCAACCAAGACTGGAACCATCTGTACAACTTGGATGTAGTGTCGATGCCCGACAAGTGGGAGTATCCCTGGTATGCCGCGTGGGATTTGGCGTTCCATTGCCTGCCGCTCGCGATGGTCGACCCCGAGTGGGCCAAGCGGCAAATCGTGCTGCTGCTGCGCGAGTGGTACACACATCCCAACGGACAGATACCGGCCTACGAATGGAACCTGGGCGACGTCAATCCGCCGGTTCACGCCTGGGCTGCGTGGCGCGTCTACAAGATCTCGCGCAATGTCACTGGTGAGACCGATACAAGCTTTCTCGAACAGGTCTTTCACAAACTTCTGCTCAACTTCACCTGGTGGGTCAACCGGAAGGACTCGCGCGGGAAGAACGTATTTCAGGGTGGCTTCCTGGGACTCGATAACATCGGCGTGTTCGATCGAAACCAACCGCTCGATGGCGGCGAGTTGCTGGAACAGGCCGACGGAACAGGCTGGATGGGCATGTACTGTCTGAACATGCTGGCCATCGCTCTGGAACTGGCGCGAACGAAACCAGCGTACGAGCCGATCGCCACCAAATTCTTTGAACACTTTATCTACATCTCTCAGGCGATCAACCGTCACTGCGCCGGGACGGGCCTCTGGGACGATCAAGACGGGTTCTACTATGACGCATTGCAAGCAGCGGATGGAAGTACGCAGAGGCTTGCGATTCGCTCGTTTGTCGGATTGATTCCACTCTTTGCCGTCGAGACGTTGGATCCGGCGCTGCTGGAGCAGCTACCCTCTTTTCGGCGGCGGATGGAGTGGTTTCTCAGATACCGGCCCGACTGGGTGGCGAATATGGCCTCGATTACCGAGCCGGGCGAAGGGGGGCTCCGGCTGTTGGCCATTCCCGACAGAAATAAACTGGAGCGCGTGCTCACTCGTGTTTGCGATCCGGCACAATTTCTGTCTGATTTCGGAATTCGCTCGTTGTCGCGGGAACACGCCGAGCACCCATTTACGCTCGACAGGAACGGCGGCACGCTTTCCCTCGGCTATGAACCTGCGGAGTCGACCACGAATCTGTTTGGCGGCAACTCGAATTGGCGAGGCCCCATCTGGTTCCCGCTCAATTATCTTCTGATCGAGACGCTGCAAAAGTACCACCACTACTACGGGGATTCACTCAAGGTAAAACTTCCATCCGGTACCGGCTTGCTGCTCAACCTGGACGAAGTGGCGACCGAGTTCGCCCGCAGATTGATCGGCATTTTCACGCGCAATGAGTACGGTCAGCGGGCGCTATTCGGGGGCAACCAATTTTTTCAAAGAGATGAGCACTGGCGCGATCACTTACCGTTTCACGAATACTTCCATGGCGACAACGGGGCCGGATTGGGAGCCAGCCATCAGACCGGCTGGACGGCTTTGGTTGCCAAGCTGATTCAACGCTGCGGTGGCAGCGTCAAGCAATGACCATTCAGGAGCAAACAAGAGGCGGCATTATGAACGTCCTGGTCGTGGACGTAGGCGGGTCGAAGGTAAAGATTCTCGCCACCGGGCAAGACGAACCTCGGAAGTTTTCCTCCGGGCCGAAGATGACGGCCAAGAGGATGGTGTCCGGCGTCCAGGAGTTGGCTGGAGACTGGAAGTATGACGTGGTCTCGATCGGCTACCCGGGCCTGGCGCTCCAGGATTGCGTCGTGTCGGAACCGCATAACCTTGCCCCTGGCTGGGTCGGGTTTGACTTTCAATCCGCCTTCGGGTGCCCGGTCAAGCTCATCAACGACGCGGCCATGCAAGCCCTGGGGAGCTATAAGGGCGGCAAGCTGCTTTTCCTGGGATTGGGGACGGGCCTGGGTTCTGCGCTGGTGGTCGATGGTAGGGCCGAGCCGATGGAGCTGGGTCACCTTCCTTACAGGAAAGGCACCTACGAGGACTACGTGGGCCTTCGCGGATTGAAACGGCGGGGGAGAAAGAAATGGCGGAAACACGTAGCGGACGTGGTCGCTCATTTCATCGCTGCTCTCCAACCCAATGACGTGGTCTTGGGGGGCGGTAACGTGAGTAAACTCAAAGAGCTACCGCCCGGTTGCCGGGCCGGCGACAACGCCAACGCATTCCTGGGAGGGTTTTGCATGTGGGAGGATTCCTCGGGACAGCGAAAAGGTGGCCGCCGCCATGAAACGGCAGCGAGCCGCCAGCAACCAGATAGCGAACGAGACCAAAACGTCAAACCATCTACTCAGAAAAGGAGATAATTATGCAAATCGGCATGATCGGTCTTGGAAGAATGGGCCAACATGGTGCGGCGACTTCTCCGGGGAGGCCATCAGTGCGTGGTCTTCGATAGTTCGCCCAAAGCGGTAGAGGAGCTGACGCAGGAGAAGTCGGTTGGGGCTTCCTCGCTGGCGGAGCTCGTGAAGAAGCTGAAGAAACCGCGGGCGGTCTGGATGATGGTTCCTGGGGCGTTTGTGGAACAACTCATCGCCGACATTCTGCCCCATCTCGAGCCCGGCGACATCAGCCTCGAACGCATCGGTGACTTGCTGGAATACGACCTGGTGCGCTTGCTGAAGCCTCGCGATTTGAAATGACACGAATGGAAGAAGCGATAGACGAACGGGAAACCAATCTTCCGCCTGTGCACCCGGAGGTGAACTGGAAATGGAGCGTGAGTCAGTCACGAGCAACAACTCAAAGGAGTCGAAAAAGATGAGTAATTCCCAGTCCGATGCTTTAGTCTTTTTTGGCGCCACGGGCGATCTCGCTTTCAAGAAAATCTTCCCAGCGTTACAGGCTATGGCCCAACGTGGTGACCTCAATGTACCGGTCATCGGGGTAGGCCGATCTGACTGGACTGCCGACCAGCTCAGGGCCCGAGCCCGCGAAAGTCTGGAAAAGCACGGGGGAGTCGATCCCGCCGCGTGTAAAAGGCTGTGCGCCCTGCTGCGCTATGTAAGCGTCGACTATTCTTCTCCGAAAACGTTTCAGGCGCTGCGCAAAGAACTGGGCGAAGCCAGGCGGCCAGCGCATTACCTGGCGATCCCGCCTCAAATGTTTGAAACGGTTGTGGAACAACTGGCGAAGTCTGGTTGCGCTAAAGGGGCGCGCGTGCTTGTCGAAAAACCCTTCGGCCGCGACTTGGCCTCCGCCCGGGATCTGAATCGGATTCTGCTCAAAACCTTCGATGAGTCCGCGATCTTCCGGATTGACCATTTTCTCGGTAAGCGGCCAGTGAACAACCTGCACTTTTTCCGCTTCGCGAATGCATTTCTTGAGCCGATCTGGAATCACCAGTACATCGAGAGCGTGCAGATCACGCTGGCAGAAGACTTCGGTGTCCAGGGCCGAGGTGGCTTCTACGAAGAAACGGGCGCCATCCGCGACGTCATACAGAACCACCTGTTCCAAGTGCTGACCAATCTGGTAATGGAGCCGACAACGAGCACCGATGGCGAGTCGATTCGGGATGAAAAGGTAAAAGTCCTCAAGGCCATCCCTCCCCTGCGCGAGAAAGACGTCGTTCGCGGCCAGTTTCGTGGCTATCGACAGGAGAAGGACGTTGCAGCGGATTCCCAGGTAGAGACGTATGCTGCCATGAGACTGGAGATTGAGAGCGATCGCTGGCAAGGTGTTCCCTTCTTTCTCCGAGCCGGGAAATGTCTTCCCATTACCTGCACTGAGGTCGTAGTCCGGCTCCGTCGGCCTACGAGTCTGTATCAAGACCTGGATCTCAAGCCAAACGCGTTGCGATTGCGGATCAGTCCCGAGATCCTATTCGCGCTTGGCATGAATGTGCTTGGCCCTGACGAGATGAAGCCGGGGGTGTCGGTAGAGATGGTGGCTTGCCGCCAACAGGGCGCCGATGAGCCATCGGCTTACGAACGTGTGCTGAGAGACGCCATGCTGGGAGACTCCTCCCTGTTCGCTCGGCAAGACTATGCGGAAGAGGCGTGGCGCATCGTCGATCCGGTATTGAAGGCGAACACGCCGGTCCACGAATACGAGCGGAATACATGGGGACCGAGTGAAGTCGACCAGCGCGTCTCACCTGCGGGAGGCTGGGTCAATCCGATCCTAACTAACGATTCCGAGGAGGACCCGTGTTCATGAAGATTGAGGTCTCTGGTGATGCCGATGCGGCGATGAGCGAGGAAAGGTTGGCCAAACTCCAACGGGATACCTTCGGATATTTTCTGAAAGAGACTAATACGGTCAACGGGATGGTGCCCGATAACACGCGCCAGGACTCCCACGCCAGCATCGCCGCCATCGGGTTTGCTCTAACAGCCTATACGATTGGTGTCGAGCGTGGCTTTATCTCACGCGCCGAAGCGATCGAGCGCACCCTAACGACACTTCGATTCTTCAGAGATAGTGAGCAAAGCGAGGGAGCGAATGCGACTGGCTACAAAGGCTTCTACTACCACTTTCTTTACATGGATAGCGGGCGTCGCGCGTGGAACTCGGAACTTTCAACTATAGATTCAACTTATGTGCTTGCCGGCGCGCTGACCGCTGCTTCTTACTTCAATGGTGACACTCGTGAAGAGCGCGAAATACGTTCGCTCGCTGAAGAACTTTACGCCAGAGCCGACTGGCAATGGGCGCTCAACGCTGGAGAAACCGTCTCGATGGGTTGGAAGCCGGAATGCGGATTTTTGCGACACCGTTGGGTGGGCTATAATGAGGCCCTTATCCTTTACGTGTTAGCCTTAGCTTCGCCTACCTATCCAATCCCCATTGTGAGTTATAAGGCCCAAATGCAAACCTATTGTTGGAGGCAACTCTACGGGCACGAGTTTCTCTACGCTGGTCCACTCTTTATTCATCAGCTTTCGCACATGTGGATCGACTTTCGTGGTATTCAGGACGAATTCATGCGCGCGAAAGGGATTGATTATTTCGAGAACAGCCGCCGTGCTACTTATGTCCAGCAACAGTATGCGATCCGCAATCCGTTAGATTACAAAGGATACAACGAGCATTGTTGGGGAATTACTGCGAGCGATGGTCCTGGCCCAACTGTTCTTAAGATCGATGGCGTCGAGCGAACGTTCTTCGACTACACGGCGCGCGGCATTCCGTACGGACCAGATGATGGCACCATCGCGCCGTGGGCAGCAGTCGCATCGCTACCTTTTGCTCCGGAGATTGTCCTGCCTGCTCTGCAGCACTTCAATGATGCGTATCCTGAAATGACGAGTGAGTATGGCTTCAAGTGCAGCTTTAATCCGACTTTCGAATCAGAGAATCAAAGCAAACCAGGTTGGATCTCAAAAGGTTATTACGGACTCGATCAGGGACCGATAGTGATGATGATCGAGAACTACCGCACCGGATTTCTTTGGGAGTTGATGAAGAAATGCTCCGTCATCGTCGAAGGTCTCCGCAAGGCGGGCTTCAAGGGCGGCTGGCTGGATTACGCGGAGCGATGTAAAAGGACCGATCATTCGGAGATCGCTTTCGAGTGCCTTTGACTTGGAGGTAACGCTTCTTCGTCAGGTAATAAAGGAGAGAGAGCCATGTTAAGAACATTCGACTTGGTAGTTATCGGGACCGGAGCCGCGGCGTCAACTGTTGCGTATGAGTGCCGAAAAGCAGGTTGGGAGGTCGCTATCATCGATTCGAGACCATTCGGTGGCACCTGTGCGTTGCGTGGTTGCGATCCCAAGAAAGTGCTCGTTGGCGTTGCCGAGGTCGTCGACTCGAGCAAACGCCTGCTAAGTCGAGGAGTGACTTCGGAAGCTTCTATAGACTGGAGCGCATTGATGCGCTTTAAGCGAACATTCACTGAACCGGTTCCGGAAAATAGGGAGAAGGGCTTCTTGAGTGCCGGGATTCCAGCGTGTCACGGCCGGGCACATTTCGTTGATCAAATAAGCGTGGCGGTCGGAGAAGATATTCTTTCAGCGAAGCATGTAGTCATTGCTACCGGAGCCCGGCCCGCAACACTGAACATTCCCGGCGAAGAACATGTTACATTCAGCGATGAATTCCTGGAGCTCGATAAACTTCCTCAGAGAATAGTTTTCATCGGTGGCGGTTATATCTCGTTTGAGTTCGCTCACGTTGCCTCGCAAGCAGGCGCTAAGGCCACGATTGTCCACAGAGGGCGGCGCCCGTTGGCGGGATTCGATCCTGATCTGGTGGACCAGTTGGCGCAGGCGACGCGCGAATTGGGGATCGACCTGCGGTTGAATGCCGCCGTCCTGGGCATTGAGAAGACATCCAGCCATTTGTCGGTAACTGTGTCCGCGGGCAACAAGCAACAAACAATAGAGGCCGATATGGTGGTACACGGCGCCGGCCGCGTGCCTGAGATTCAAGACCTGGGTTTGGAAAAGGCCGGCGTCAAATCCAGTGACAAAGGTGTTGTGGTGAACGAGTACCTTCAGAGTGTTTCTAATCCACAGGTCTACGCTGCCGGCGATGCGGCGGCGAGCGGAGGGCCGCCCCTCACGCCCGTGGCCGGACTGGAGGCCGCGTCGTAGCGGCCAATCTCTTGAATGGGAACCACACCGTGCCATGCACCCGGTGCCGGCCGCGGTTATTGCTTGCCGGTAAAACGAGTCCTGTACATCGCCGCAGGCAAAGACCCCGGGAACGTTTGTTGCCATCGTGCGACCTGCCGTTCTGAGATAGCCAACCTCATCCATCTCAAGCTGTCCTTTGAAGAGTTCGGTATTGGGCTTGTGCCCGATCGCAATGAAGACGCCTTCGCAAGCGAAGACACTCTCTTCGTCATTCGTCAGGTTACGCAAACGGACACCTGTGACGCCGGTCTCCTGCGTGCCGAGAATCTCCTCAACGGCCGTGTCCCAGATGAAATCAATTTTCTCGTTTTTGAAAGCTTTTTCCTGCATGATCTTCGATGCGCGCAACTCATTACGCCGGTGTATTATTGTCACACTCGAAGCATAGCGAGTGAGAAAGTTCGCTTCCTCCATGGCTGTGTCACCGCCGCCGACCACCACGATCTTCTTTCCTTTGAAGAAGAAGCCATCACAGGTAGCGCAAGCAGAGACGCCGAGCCCGCCCAGAGCTGCGTGCGCGGGCGCTTCGCCAGGAATTCCGAGCCATTTAGCGGATGCGCCCGAGGCAATGATCAGCGTCTGCGCCCACAACACCTGCCCGTCGGTCACGATCTTGAAGGGACGCTGACTTAGATCAACTTCTCTGATCCAGTTCGTGAGAAATTCCGTACCGAATCGGCGCGCTTGCTCGCGAAATTCCTCCATCAACTCAGGTCCTTGAAATACCTTTCGAGAAGCCGGGATAGTTCTCAACTTCTGTCGTTATAGTCAACTGGCCGCCAGGTTGTGGGCCTTCGATCACCAATGGTCTCAAGTCAGCGCGCGCGGCATAGATAGCTGCAGTCAAGCCTGCTGGACCAGAGCCGATGATGACTACTTCGTGACTTGCTTCGGTTTCACTCATTTCCTGCTCCTAACTTTTCTGATCGAGTAACGCATCAAGGTGCGACGAATAATCTTCCGGCAGTCCATTGCCGAAATAGCGAACGACGCCATTACGGTCCAGAAAGATGACCGTCGGTGTGCCGGTGACTTTGTAGCGACGAGAAACACTCGCATCCGCATCGCGCACAACTCGGTACCTGATCCCGAAGTCTTTGATACCGCCTTCGGTGCGGGCGGGACTATCTTGAATGTTGACACCAACGACGCGCACTCCCTGCGGTCCATATTTCTCTGATAGTGCATTGAGGTGCGGGGCTTCTTCCTTGCATACCGGACACCACGCCGTCCAGAAGACAAGCACCGCTGGCGACCCGTGCAAATCCGCGAGTGTCAGTTGCGCTCCATCAAGACCGGCGAGTTGAAAGTCCGGGGCCTTATCACCCACCGCGGTTCCGATCTTGTTAGAAGGGTTCGCAGCAACTGGCCGGCGCCCGCGACCTTACAGGGTAGGGTGTAATCCAGGAGCAGGACCACACACTACCGGTGTTGCAAACAAGAACCCGAATAGCCCCATCGACAAACCGAACGGTGGCATACCTGGCAGGCCAAGGCTTCTAACAATTTTCGAGAAATCCCCTTTCGGGCCTCCAGCCGTGCGTCACCGTTGCGCCTTCGTTTTGCGCACATTGCCAATCGGCCCGAAGATAGAGCGCGTCGGCGAGTGTGCGAATTTCACGCTCCTCCGCGTTGGGCGCCTCAAAATAAATTCCAGCCGTCAAAGCGCCCGCCAGCAGTTTACTGCGAACTCGGCCGTACGCCGCTTCTCAATCCCTTCCAGCCGATAACTTGTGTTCAGTTAGATCAGGAAAGGACCAAAGTTAATGAAATCAGATAAGGACAGTTGGCACAATCCGCCTCTGGCATACAAGACTCTGCAGCAAGAAATCAACCTCGGACTGCTCCTTCCCTGCAAGGTCATCGTTTATGAGGCTGACGAAGCGGGAAAATCTGTGGTGGCGGCGATAGACGCCAAGCAGATGCTGTCCGTGGTAGGAGACAATGCGACACTCGATGCTGTAGCCACTGAGGTAAATGAAAAGCTCAAGCGAGTAGTTGCTCAGCTCTAGCCCAAATGGGAAGAGGGTACCATGACTGATGTCTTATCTTCGACACGCCACACCATCGAATCGACGTTCGAAGCGTAAGACCAGAGCCATGGAAACTCAGGTGGGCCAGCCGTTCGCGCGCCACGGCGCCGTCACTTTTTTGAAAGGTTCCATTCAGCACACGCACGATCGCTTTTGAGTTGGGCTGAAGAACATATGAGTCCAACCTGAGAAAGAGATCATGGGCTTGCGCCGCAGCTACGACGAGCAAGAACGTGAAACAGCCAGTAATCGTTCTACGTATCATTAATTCATTCCTTTCGATTCGAATGCGACCGCTGCGCGGATGGCGCCTCAATCAGCGCCCCAGGCTCTTACCATGTTCCACGAGATCTAACGGCGAGGCCACGGAGGACGGCGCCCTAAAAATCACGAGCGCCGTCCGTCGTGAGCTCAGTGGTGAATCGTCTTCATGCCGCCATCTGCGCGCACGACTCTGCGCAGCTTCGGCAGGCCTCGGCACAGTCATCCAATTGTTCGCCGCCGATTGCCTCACAGCTTTCAGCGCATCGGGTGCACACTTCTGCGCATACAGCACAGGTACGCCGATGGAGAGGTGAACCTCGCAACATGAAGTTCGCGCTCGTCTGGCAAATTTCTGCGCAGTCGAGCAAAAGCCTGATGTGCTCAGGCGAAGCATGCTTACCGCCCATTTCGAGACAATGCTGGACCGTCTGTAAACAAATGCGGTGACAGTCCAAGCATTCACTAATGCATCGTTCGATGTCTTGCGACATCTTTGTTCCGTGAGTTGTCATGTTTCCTCCTTGTTTTACCTTGAGTTAATTTCCCTAGTATTTCAACGAACGAAAACCGGCCTCAGTTGAGTAGCATATGCATTGCCCAATCTAACCCGTGTACTGCTCGGAATCTTGCTCGAATTTCTCCTTGCAGCCTTGTGAACAGAAGTAATAGGTCTTTCCTTCGTGTTCTAACTGTGCTTTGGCGTTCTGCTCGTCGACCTGCATTCCGCAAACCGGATCAGTATGTTGTGATGTTGTCATCCGTATCTCCTTAAAGACCTAATTTCGTAACGAGCGGGCTTCAAAAAAATCCATAGTTACTTCCGACGAGTAAGAAAGATACCTATAAGCGCGAGACCGAGTCAGAGCATCAGCCAGGTAGTGAAACCGTGATATGGCTCGCGTGTGTCGAAGATCATCATTAGCACTAGATGCCCTAATTAGAACTCCCGCGGAGCCGAGGACAATCCCAACTATTTGTCTGGCTTTCATCGGTACACTCGTTCAACGCTATAGTGACTCAGTCAAAATGCGCAGTGTTTAATTCTTCGCCGGACTCACCGCAGGTGACGTCACAGGATGTTCGTCGGGTGACATCTCCGGATGGCTGCGCGCCGGTGTCATGAAAACAAGCGCAGACGTAACCAGCAGCACTATCACCCCTATGGCTGCCTCCAATACGAGCGAGCGAGCGAAGCCTCGCTCAAGCTCGACGCGCTCCGCATCGTTCTCAGTTTCGCGCCGCATCTTCGCAAAGCGCGTGACCCTTCTGCCGAAATGGAAATTGTTCAATCCGCCAAGCAACAGCATCAACCCAACAAAGGAGAGCTTGAGCAGAAGGGTCTTTCCGTAGGATGTGAGCCAGAGACCACTAAAACTCGGAACGTGAGCCCAGGCGTTGTAAAGACCGGCAAGCACAAGCAGCGCTACGCTCGGCAACGCCACTCTTGTGAACCGGTTAATAAGCTGAGCCAGCAAACCGATGCGGTGTGTTTTGTGAAAGTCTGCGAGAGTCGTTGGCAACGTCATGGCGAAATGAAACAGACCGCCAACCCAAAATCCTCCCGCCAGCAAATGCAACCAATCAGCAACAATAGCCAGGCGAAAGTCTTTGACCGCTGCAGCCGCGTGGCCCGTCCAGCTTGGCGCCATGAGCAGCACGGAGCCTGCAACGAGCCCTGACCACCACAGCGCATTATGCGTTTCGACCGACGCGTGTTTCAGTTTGCTGGAAAGGGCTAAGAGGATCACTATGAACACAGCAATGGAGAATATTTCCAAAAACCAGTGCCGACCATAGCCCGTATTAAGAATTACCTGGCTCAACAGCGAAGGCGATAGCGCCTCCGCCAAAGATTTGTCGAAAACTCCCGACGCTTGAAAGAGAAGTGACACCGACGATGTTAGCAGCAGCGCCACTACGCTGATCCATGACCACTTAACTATGCGGCGACCACTCTCGACCCTAACCTGGGCCACTTTTGCTGGTTCTTTCAAACTCTCCTTACCGAGCACAGGCGCCAGCACGAGCAGGTAAAGCGCAAAGCCACCGAAAAGCATCATCATCGCCAGATAGCTGATCCACCGGACCGCGCTTAGGCTAGGATAAATTTCATAGCTTTCATCTCTTTTCCCCATCGGCAGCGATTCGGTAGCGGGTGAGCCGGAGCCTTGCGGTGGAGAGGCCGTTGCAGCGTCAAGCCCGGCGCCTTGACCTACCGCAAAAGTGAACTCTCCACTCAACGTATGCTGGTCCATCGAGAGGACTTTCCAGATAACTGTGTAAGTGCCGGCACCAAGTGGCTCCAGCATGATCTCCGCTTTCTTTCTCCCCTCCGACAAGGTGACACCGCCTCGATCGAAACGTTTCCCTTGCTGATCTTTAACCTCGATCCAATTGAAACCCGATTCAAGCTCTTTGCTGAACCATAGCTCGATAAGCCGGGGTGGTTGCTGCAGCGTGGAGTTTTGTTGTGGCTCGGAGCGTTCAAGCTTTGCGTGCGCAAGAGCAGTAACTGACACGAGTGCCAGCAGGAGCCATACAAAGGACACGCGCCCGACTCGTGTGTGTAAGCCGGTGTGGCATTGAGTCGAGCGGTTCATCTTTGGCTTCTCCCAGGTACTCACTGGAGTTCTTCAGCCCCTGCGCGGGGATCCCGGAGATTTCCTCAGATCCCCGCCTCGCGCCCACCCTCAGAGTGGCTCGGTATCATTTTGTGAGGGGGACTTGGCGAAGGAGTCGGCGACGGCGAACCGGCCGGGATCTGCATTCCGGGCATCATTTCATGAGGCGGACTCGGCGATGGAGTCTGTGATGGTAACGGCGAAGCGCTTGGCTTCCTGCTAGTAGCTCGCCGTGGTTTCGGACTCGGTTTCTTCATGCTCGGCGCGCTCTTAGACTTTGGTTTGCCCTTTTTTCATCTCATGCCCCTCATGCTGCGGTAACGCGCTCACGCTAAACGCGAACGCAAGAGCTAGCGCCCCGACTACTCGCAACGGACTCCTCCAATTAGTAAACCGATTCATGATCTCCCCTTCACAGGTTAGCCAAAGCGAACTCAGGCAGTGTTTTGAATAGATTGACGACAAGACAGGCTAATGCCTGTGCCAGCGTTCACCAGTGGGTTTGGCTGAAGGGACTAAATGCGGAAGATGTTGATGAGAATGTGCCTGGGCGTCGCGTCGCCGGGTGGCCCGTGGGCTCTCGATGCCACAATCTTAGTTCGTGAAACGGAGACTGGATTAGCAGGGATTGGCTCAACCGAAATTGTCTGGTCGCTCGTACGCTGAGGAATACTAGAGCGTTGCAGCGATCCGGTGTTCCCATTCTTACGCGAGTGCACTGCACAATGGCTACATGATCCAACAGGCTTTCCAATTACAATAGCATCGCTGCTCTCTGGAGTGTCGGAGTCCGATGAGTCCATCTGCATGTGGCCCATATCAGGATGGTTCTCTCCGGCATCTGTTGTTGGCGTCTCACAGGACTCTTGGTTTGAACGAAGGTGAGGGCACAATGCTGCCACAAGGAAGCTGCCGCCCTGGCCCAAAACTAGCGCCAGCGCGACAACAGCCGTTGCTAAGAACCGCTTATGCATAATCGGACAGCAATCTGAACTTTCGTTGGTTGGCGAAATATATCACATCAAACATAGGCTAGCTTCACGTAGACCTTCATAGTGCGCCAAAGTCTCCGTAGTTTGATTCAAAACCAATTAGGAGAAACCTTACTATCATTCGCTCACGATTACAAAATCGGGAATGAAATTCTTCATTTGGGAGATAACTGTCACCTCGACTTAATTAGCTTTCCCGCGTTTCTTGATTTCTTCGAGCGCTTGTTCCATTGCTCGGTTCGACAGTGTACTAAACTTCAGAAACAGTGATGATGAAGACCCCGAGTAAAGCCAACCCGCCAAGAATATCAAATCTATGGGGAGCAATCTTATCAACGCGCCATCCCCACACTAGCGAGAGAGCGACGAACACTCCTCCATAAGCTGCATAGACGCGCCCGAGTTTGCAGGTTGGAACATAGGAATAAGCGTAAACGTACTTCTTAAGCGATTTGGGATAGAAGAAAGAACAGCAGCGATTTCGCTATAATCTATCAGCGTATTTCTCACCTGCTTGGGGATGATGTTCGGAGAGATTAAGCTTGTGCTTTACCATTCCGGCGAGAGTTTCTTGATCCACAGACTCCCAACGAGTTGTAGGACAATCAAACTCAGGTGAGTGGTCATTAGTATCAAGGCAGGGACGGGAGCCCACGGTGGAATACATAGCACAAGCGCGGACACTACTTCCGCGAAACTGATGTGACGCTTCGACAGACGGTGATGAAGTAAGTGAAGAGCTTGGACGACCAGCAGCGCGATGTAGGTGTTCTGGGGATTTAGCATTTTAATGAAAAGCTCCTTCGTCACAACAGGTTTCGCCGCGCAGGACTTTGCTCGATCCGTCATCGAGCAGATGCCGGATGTGGTTGAAACGGTACTCCCTGTGAGAACTGAGCGGCGAAGCTAGAACCCATGAAGGTGGTAGGCGTCGTTTTCCGCGGAATTACTAGTGAACTTCAGTTACTTGAGGCAGATGATTGCTTTAGCAGGCCGCGCAATTTCATGCGGGCTTTATGGAGTTGTGATTTGGAAGTGCCTTCGGCAACGCCCAGCATCTTAGCAATCTCGCCGTGCTCGTGTCCTTCGACATCATGAAGTACGAAGACTTTACGATAGCCTGGAGGCAATTTCTGGATAGCGCGATCTAGACTGATTCGGTCCAAGACTGGCATCTTATTGGGATTCTCGGTTCCATGCACAGTCTGGACGGGCGTCTCCCCCTCTTCGGTCGTGCGCTCGAGCTTCACACTTTTCTTCCGGAAATGCATCAGGACCTGATTGACGGTCAAACGATGCAGCCAAGTCGTAAAAGCCGAGTCACCTCGAAAGCTGCCGATTTTACGGAACAGTTGTATGAAAGCTTCCTGAGCAAGGTCTTCGGCCTCGGGGACATTGTGCGTCATGCGCAGACACACAGAATACACGCGACGATTGTGGCGTTGATAGAGTTCTTCGAAAGCCTTCATGTCACCTTCGCCGGCGGCACGGGCCAACGCGTGGTCGGAAAGTGGTGTGGAATCGTCCTTGGCCTCACCAGTTTTACTCTGCCACAGGGGATAGAATTCGGTGTTAATCATGGCTCTTTACACTTGGCAATTTAAGGGCCACCAGAACACCATTGGATCGGCTGATAAGCTGACCGCGTTTTGGCCCGCCTGCGGCGAAATTCGACCAAACGGAATCACTGCAACCCAAAGCGTGTAAGTCAGTTTCCGGTCCAATCTGCAGATGTTTTTATCGCTACAAGTGCGACTCGGACTCAGCATGACCCTTACACTCCACCTGCACCGTAGTGTGCGCAATCTTGAATTCAGTCGTGGCCTTCTTTTGAAGAGCCACCAGCACTTCGTCATGCAGCGCATGGTCGGTGATGACAGCATGAACACTCATGGCATCAACCCCAACGTAAGGGACCACCGTGCAGATCGTAAACGCAAAACCCAGCTCACGGTCGTAGAGTTGCTAAGTTGACGACTTTAGGAGTTCCTTCGAGAAGCACTCCCACCGCGTCTCGTAGTAATAGCCAGGTGCGAGGTAGGATAAAAAGACCTATGCCCGCTGAGATCAAAGGATCAGCGTAATACCAACCCGGTGGTGAGCATGATTAGGCTGCGGCAATCACTCCGATCGATGTAAATAGATCCGACATCACTTCGACGTAAGCCCCTTTCATGTTCAGGCTCTCTTTCGATGCAGCGACGGCCAACCGGTCGGCATTCGCATGTAATCCAACTAGTACCAGCAAAACAGCGTCGAATTTACCAGGTTTTCATCACGGGAGGGAGTCTTCTTTTTTTGGCTCGAAAGCCTAATCGGAAAATTTAGTTTGATAGACAAATGATGAGGTTTGCTAATCTCCAGATGGTGCCAGCCCGCGACCGTGCAGGTAGTCTCGAGCTGATGACGGTGCTTCTGCGCGTCCGTACTTCAGATACAGAGCCGGTATCACAATCATGTTTAGAAACGTTGAGGTAAAGATGCCGCCAAGGATAACCACGGCCATAGGCTGCTGAATCTCCTTGCCCGGCTCGCCCGCTCCCAAAGCGAGCGGGATTAGTCCAACGCCTGTAACGAGCGCCGTCATCAGAATTGGACTCAGGCGTTCCATCGAACCTTGCGCAATCGCGTCGCGGAACCCAACGCCTTCCTCCTGCATCAAGTGGGTGTAATGCGAGATCAGCATGATGCCGTTGCGCGTTGCGATTCCGAAGAGCGTGATAAAACCGACCAGCGACGCGATCGACAAAGTCCCCCCTGACAGGAAAACCATAACCACACCACCGATCAAAGCAAGTGGCAAGTTGGCCATGACCAGCAATGCAGAACGGAACGATTTGAGTGCAACGTAAAGAAGCAGGAAGATGCCCGCGATTGCAACGATTGACAGAAGTAGGATCTGCCGAGACGCCTTTTCCTGTGATTCAAACTGGCCACCGTATTGGACGAAGTATCCCTGCGGCAACTGCACCTTCTGAGTAATTGCAGCGCGCACGTCATCGATTACGCTTCCCAAATCACGATCGGCGACGTTGGCTTGGACGATAATGCGGCGCTGCACGTTTTCCCGGTTGATGGTGTTCGGACCCTGATCGACCCGTACTTCGGCAACTTGTGCGATTGGCACTTTCACGCCGGCGCGGGTATCGATGAGGGTGTTGCTGATCGTTTCAATTGACTGACGCGCAGAATCGTCGAATCGAACCAGCACGTCGTATGTGCGCTGCTCTTCCAGAACCTGCGAAGCTACATGCCCTTTGAAGGCCGTCTCTACAGTCTCGGCCAGTGCTGCCGCACTGAGACCAACTGCCGCGGCAGCCTGGCGATTCATGTTGATTTGTACTTGAGGCACTCCTACCTGCGGCTCAACCAGCAGATCCACGATGCCCGGTACTTCGGCCATGGCGTCGCGGATCTCTCCGGCCTTGTTTCGTAACGTCGCAAGGTCCGGACCGAATAGTTTTATCGCTATTTGAGCGCGTGTTCCCGACAACAGGTGATCAATGCGGTGTGATATCGGTTGACCCACTTCCGCGGTGACGCCGGGAATGCGGCCAAGTTTCTGTCGCACTTCCTCCATCATTTCCGAGTGCGGCCGATCGCCCTCTTTAGTTACAACCTCAATTTCGCTGGAGTTGACTCCAGCGGCGTGTTCGTCTAGCTCAGCTCGACCCGTGCGGCGGGTCGTGGATACGACTTCCGGGACCTCATGAAGAGCGCCTTCGATGATGCTTCCAATGCGGTTTGATTCCTGGAGCGAACTTCCTGGTGGCAAGCTGGCATTAATATTCAATGCGCCTTCATTAAACGGCGGTAGAAATTCGCGGCCCATCAACGGAAACAGCAACACCGCAACCAGAAGCAGCACGGCAGAAGTGCCGATGATCTTGTAGGGGTGGCGGAGCGTCCAGTTCAGAAGGCGAGCATACCAGCGCTTGAGCCAGGTCACGAGACGCGAATCTCGCTCGTCCTGCAAAAGGCTTGAATGACCGAGCAGGTAATAGCAGAGCACTGGGGTCACGGCGAGTGCGACAAACAAAGACGCCGTAATCGAAATAATGTAGGCAAATGCCAGCGGCGCAAACATGCGCCCTTCGAAACCACCGAGACTGAACAGAGGCAGAAACACCAGGACGATGATTAGAGTCGCGAATAAAATCGAATTTCGGATTTCACTCGATGCCTTGAAGATGACTCTAACTACGGGCTCAGGGGACGCTGAGTGAGCGTTCTGTTTAAGGCGCCGAAAGACATTCTCAACGTCGATGATCGCATCGTCCACGAGCGCCCCGATGGCAATAGCGAGGCCGCCCAAAGTCATCGTATTGACCGTGAAACCGAAGTAAGTCATTACCAGGATTGCCGTAACAAGCGATAGCGGTATTGCCGTCAGGCTGATGAAGGTAGTTCGAAAGTTCCAAAGAAAGAGGAACAGCACGACCGTCACCATTATGCCGCCTTCGATGAGAGACAGCTTGACGTTGCCGATGGCGCGCTTTATGAAGTCAGCCTGTTGAAACGCTTTCGTATCGATCGTGACGTCTGCCGGCAGCGTGGGCTTCAAACCGTCTAGTGTTTGTTCGATCTGCTCTGTCAGTTCTAGCGTGTTCGCATTTGGTTGCTTCTGAATGGTGGCAACAACAGCGGGCTGCATGTTGAAACTGCCGTCCCCGCGCTTTAGAGCCGGCCCTTGCTGAACAGTGGCGACGTTTTTCAACAGTATTGGCGTTGCTTCACGAACTGCGACTACTGAATCTGCGAGATCTTCAGTTGTATACACGCGAGCTCGACCGCGAATCAGAAACTCCTCATTCGGCCGCTCGAGAAATCCACCGGAAGCGTTCGCATTGGAAGCCGCAACAGCTTCTGTAACCTGCTCCAGCGTGAGTTTGTAATCGGCCAGCTTCCCGGGATCGACCAGCACCTGATACTGTTTCGTCTCTCCACCAATAATCATCACCTGGGAGACACCGGAAACGCCGAGCAGGCGAGGACGTACAACCCAGTCCGCGATGGATCTAAGTTCCATTGGCGATGTTATCTTGCTCGTCATCGAGATGAGCATGATCTCGCCCATTGTCGATGAGATAGGACCGAGCACGGAAGGCGGCACGTCGGCAGGCAGTCGTACCTGCTGGAGCTTTTCAGTCACCAGTTGTCTGGCACGGTATATGTCCGTGCCGAATTCGAACTCGACGAACACAATGGAGATGCCGATGGCAGAATTCGAGCGCACCCGGAAGACGCCGGCAGTTCCGTTCATCGCAGACTCGATCGGCAGCGTTACCAGTGATTCAACTTCTTCGGGCGCCAGACCATGCGACTCGGTCAAAACTGTGACCGTCGGCGCCGTCAGGTCGGGAAAGACGTCAACGTGCGCCTGGTACGTGACGATGCCACCGTAGATGAGCAATGCACTTGCTGCAATCAAGACCAGCAGGCGATTGCGTAGTGCCCATTCAATAATCCTGTTAAGCATGGTCTAAGTCTTACTTTATTGAACGCAAAGTCTTCCAGTATGGTTGCTTACTCAACTGTGTTCCGGTCTATAATCTACTTCATGAAGATTTATGACTATACCGTGTTGCTTACGCCCGACCTTGCGGGAGGTTACGTCGTAACCTGTCCGGCCCTGCCGGGTTTGGTGACCCAAGGCGAGACACTCGAAGAAGCACGCGCTAACGCTGCTGAAGCCATCGATTTATACCTCGAAGTGTTACTCGAAGACGGTGAACCCATTCCGCCTGATGTCACACCGATTGTCGAACCGTTAACTATCAAAGTCGCATGACCCGTCTTCCGGTGTTGAAGCCGCGGGTTGTGTGTCGCGCGTTGGAGCGTGCCGGCTTCGTACTGAGAAAATCCAAGGGCGGGCACCGCATCTACGTCAAAGACATACGGCGCGTCACCGTTCCTTATCACGCCACAGACATCAAGCCAGGCACGCTTGCCTCCATCATTCAACAAACCGGACTAAGCATTGAAGATTTCCTCGCATTGCTTTAAGTCTCGTGCGTATGCGCGCCCGCGTCTGCGGGTTGCAGTTCTTGAAGTTTCAGTTGATAAGCGCCTTGGGTTACGACGCGCTCACCCTTATTGAGGCCGGACAACACGGCGACACTGTTACCCATCTCGTCTCCGATGATTACTTCACGGCGTTCAAACTCTTCCCCTGACAACAGCACGTAAACAATCTTCTTGCCTTCGTGTTCCAGCACCGCCTCTTTGGGAATCATCATCGCCGTCACGTGTTCACCCGCGTCGAGACGCACATTGGCTTGCATACCCAGTCTTAGGGCACGACCGCTGTTTGGCAGTTGAAAGATCACTTTACTGGCCCGGGTTTGCTCATCCACAACGGCTCCAATGTCGAGCACCACACCTTTGAATTCCTGATCCGGGTATGCGGGGGTAGTAAACGTGGCGGAAACATTTCCGCCAAGACGACTAAGGTCGCGCTCAAAGATCGGGGCTTCTACCCACACGGTGTCCAGGTTACTTATCTCCACTATTGCTTCACCGGGTTGAACCTGCTCTCCAAGCGACTTATTTACTTTCGTGACATAACCGCTCAGTGGAGCGCGAACCGTGTAGCTGGCATTCGCGCTGCTTAAACCGCTTTTCGCGCTTGCCGCGGGAGGTGAGGTCGTCAAGGCCTCCAGACGTTTTACCGCAGCGTCATAGCCAACCTTCGCGGCTTTTAGATCGGCCTCGGCCGCCTGCATTTGTCGTTCGGAAAATGCCTTCCGCTCGTAAAGACGTTGCGCTCGCGCGGCTTCCTTTGTCGCCAGATCCAAGCGGATGCGTGCTGCTTCAACTTCGCCCGAAGCCGTGCGGCGGTCTGCTTCCAAACGTGCGTTCTCCAGGTTCAAAGACGCTGCTGCCGCACGCATTTGCGCTTGTTCAGCAGCCGTGGCGGTCTGTTGGATGACAGCAATCGTTTGCCCCTGTGCGACCCTTTGTCCCACGCGAGGCAGACTTCTTCCAGAAAGAATGCCGCTGATTGGCGGTGCGACGATTGCCTGGCTATTGGCAGATGGAATAACCCGACCGGTCGCGGTAATCTGTCGTGCTACTGTTTGCTCCTCAACGAGCGCGAGTTTCATCCGAATCAGCCACTGCTGCTCCATCAGAAACTTCACTGTCCCGGCGTTGGCGGCCGCGGCCGGCGTTTCAGTCGTCACTTGCTTGGTTGGGCGCAACCAAAATAAAGCAAACGAAACGACGCCGATCGCAAATACTGCCAACACAGCGACAATTACCGCTAGATTGCGACCTGGGCCACTGCCCTTGCGCTGAGTGCTCACTGTCTCATCTTGTGCGATGCGCACCTGCTTCGTCTCATCCGCGTGTTCTTCGTTCGGATCGTGCGGTGTACTCATAATTTAATGTCAGTACCTGTGGCCAACTCCAGATGGAAGAGACTCGTGTAGTAATCAAAAATTGCTCGGTGGTAGTTGGCCCGGATTTCAGTTCTAGTTTTCTGTGCTTCAATAAGGGTGATAAGTTCCGCTGCACCTTCCTGGTAGGCGTCGAGTTGAATCTCACGCGACTCGTCAGCTTGCCTTAAGAGACCGGCTTCGTACGCTCTCACTTGCTCGCGCGCTGTTTCGTAAGCCTGAAAAGCTGCTTCTACTTCAGCGAGTGAGCGATTGCGGACCAGATGGAGGTTAGTCTCTGCCAGTTTTTGCTCGGCCTCAGCGCGCGCAATACCGGATTGATTGCGATTCCCAAAAGGCAATGGAACTGTGACTCCGGCGACAACCGTGTTGTCAGCGCCCACCCTCTTATAGCCAACGTATGGAGTGACTTCGCCCTTAGCACGCGATTGTTCCAGTTTGATCGCTGACCTCGCCAGGGCGACTTCGGCTTCGGCTACTTTCACTTCTGGTCGATTGCTTAATGCCGCCTCCCTGAGCTGCGTGAGATTGAGATTCACTGTCGGCATTTGTAGACGACTGCTGACATCTACCCCGGCAGCCCGCTCGAAGTCAGGATCGCCGATCAATTCGAGAAGGCGAATCTTTGTTTTCCTGAACGCCAGTTCTGCATTGGCGACCGCGAAGTCGAACTTTATTCGTTCTAATTGAACCTTCAGAAGATCTCCCTCAGCGATGAATCCTTCCTCGAAACGGACCGTATTGAATTTCACGAGCCCTTCAAAGTTGTCGCGGTTTTCCTGTTCAATACCGAGAAGAACTCGCGCCAGTACCGATTCGTAGTAGGTTCGTTTGAGCTCGAAGAGTTGGCGTCGCAGCACCTCCGTCAAACGAGCTTCGGAAACGGAAACAGTTCTCTCCACTACTTCCATACGCAGAGCTTTGCGATTGCCTAACTCAATCGGCTGCGCCACGGCTAATCCATACTCATAGAGCCTGCTCGCCGGCGTATCTCCGGAGAGACGCAGATTCTCGGCGCTGACGGTCAACCCTGGACGAGGACTGAGTCTCGCACCGACTCGTTCGGCTTCTGCAACACCCACTTCCAGACGTGCCGCCTCGACAGCTAAATTCTTTCGCAGAAACTGGTCAATCGCGGACTCCAATGAAACGTAGTCAGCCGCCACGGATACAGACACAGGTGGTGCAGGGGCGGTGGGCGTCTGGGCGCAGATGCTAACCGGCAACGAGAGCGCCAACATCAAACTTGTAATTGCTCGAAGACTCTTCACAATGAGTTTTCCTACTCCACCTTAAAATCTGTTAGCGGCATGCGCTCATCGAGCTTCGCGTTTTTTACGTGAAACTCGATGTCGTAATCGCCTTTAGCGGGGATAGCTACATCTGCTACGTAGATGCCGGTCACCTTGCCGACCCGCGCTTTGGTTTGCATTACTTCTGCTTCACCCTTCGCACGAGTAATCAAAGTCACTTCAGCTTTTTCTACCGGAGCGCCATCAGTAAGGTCTGTAATGTGAATCAAAAACTGGCTCGGCTCGCCGGCTTTCAGCGGTTCGTACTCAAAGAAGTTTTCAATGCGGTCGGTGAATTCCGTGCGCGCGATTGCCTCCTCTTCGTGCTCTGCCTCAGGTTTAGGAGATGATCCACACGCCGCAAGCGCTGCGGACATCATGAGCAAATAAAGAAGTAACCCGGTCCGACGACCGGCGGTAGTTTTTAAGAATATAAAAGCGTTCTGCATTTCTTGGACGTCCTACCTATTTGAATAGTCCTATTAGAGCTTCAGCCGCGTGATGGACTGACAGTGGAACAAAAAGAAGGAGGGCCAAGAGCGTGACCAGGCTGACTGCAACGACCAACACGCCAGCGCGACCCGCGAGGAAACGACCAGCGCGATCCGCGAGGGAAGGACTTGTCTGAGAGGACGCTGAATCTGGAGCATCTTCGAGCGCCAGCAGGCGACTCACCCGACGTTCAAAAGTAAGGGCGCTGTCCGAAACAAAGCTTGAGGTAATGACGGGTGTTGCGACAGGTTCGGAGCCAATGCCATTAGCCATTGTTTGCCGCCGCAACTTCACCAACGCTTCTGCAATCTCCAGCGGCTCTGAGGTTCGTCGAGCCGCTACTTCATCGCAGATCAACTCCACTTCAGTCGTACGCCAGCCCACTATCAAGCGAGAAAGCGGAAATGCAAGTGAACCATAGCTGCATAAAGAGAGCAATAACTTGATTAGATTGTCTCGGCGTTCGTGATGCGCTGCTTCGTGTTCCAACACACCGGTTAATTCCACGGGAGTCAGCGAATGTAAGAAACCTGAGGATAGAATCAATTTGGAATGGCGAAATCCCCACACAAAAGAGAACGGATAATCGCTCATCACCAAGCCGACGGAGAGCCCGGACCTACTCGCGACCTCATTCACTAAGGCGACCTGATCCGAGGGAGGCGCGACGGCTTTCATGTCCAATTTCTTTACGACCCGGCCCACGCGCCAGGCTCCGTGAATATTGGACCACGTGACACCGGCTGCAATCACGACAACGAAAAGTGCCATTGCATACGCGAGGGCGGGCTCAAGGCCGACCGTCAATGTACCCAGCAGGTGTATCTCGTGAACCGGAGCAGCGTGCCCCGCTGCGAAGGCTTCAGGCGTCATCCACAATCTAGGTAACAGCGCAGCGCTAACCAGCCAAAGAGAAGCAAGCGGTGGTATTACGAGTGCGGCACTGTAAAGATGCGCGAGGCTTTCTGCTCTAGGCCGCCATATTTGCCTGATCGTCAACTGTCGGATGACGAGTGCAACTGCGAACGTGCACAGCGCCAACAGCGTGCCGAACAGCACAAAATTTTCTATCGCCGTGATGATGAGTATTGAAGTGCCCGGCAAAGTTATTCCCAGCCTCTATTTCCTTGCGCGCTGACGGCGCTTCTCTCGAATCTTCGCTTCCAGTTGATCCAGTGCCCCCGGATCGTTGCTGATTAAGTCCACAAAAGTAGAAACCGCAGTTTCTGCGGAATGTCCGATAAGGGCGCCCAACACTTCCTGCGCCATGGTTCGCTCAAATTCCTTGCGGGTGTATTGAGGAGAATAAACAAAGGCTTTCGCTTGCTTCTCGCGTGTCAGGTAACCTTTTCGATACATCCGGTCCATCGTTGTTAGGACCGTGGTATGGGCAATGTCGCGCTTTTCTCGCAATCGCTCCTCTACCTCATTAACGGTTTGCTCCGGCTGGGCCCAGAGGATCTCCATCACCGCAGATTCAAGTTCGCCGAGGACCTGGCCGGCACCCCGTGCACCCGGTTTAAACCCGCGCAAAGCAATTTTTGTGTGTATCCGTTGCATGAAAATCTTCTTTAGGCCTGGACGCATTTAGAAGCCAGAGAGTATAAAGTGAGGCAACAACTACAGTCAATAGTTGGAGACTTTAGCTTACCATTTAAAGTGATGGAAGGCCCTGTGAGGTCACTGATTCACTCAGCCCGATGAGGAGGTTGAAATGCTTACGCGAAGGCAAATCTTGCTTGGTGTTCTCCTGGTGATTCCCTTCAACGTTCGAACTTCCTAGCCCTTCGGCAGTGTTTACGTCTACGTGGCTTACATGTGGGGGGTGCGAGTTGCGTACTTTTGCTTACGCAACAGGCAGGAAATGACGACTTAGCACTCACGCAGTGCTGTGGGGCAGGCTGTCTGATGATGGCTTTGTTCTCTTTTAGCCTTAGGGTAACCCTCTCGAATGCAGCTTCAACCACTCAGCCCGAAGTAGAAAGCTACCCTCCGTCACAATACGCTCGCCCACCGTTAACCCTTCAACTACCGAATACTGCCGGTTGACTTCGGGTCCGAGTCGTACCGGTCGCATCGCGAAGATCTTAGGATCTTCCGTCTGCACGAAAACCACTTGCTGATTGTTGATGTTCTGCACAGCGTCCTTAGGTATCACAGGCATTGTGGCTTCAGCGCCACCGAGTGCGGCGAAAACGACGTTGACGAACATTCCAATTTTGAGAGCCTGTCGGGGGTTTGCCATTTCGATTCGCGCTTGAGCGGTGCGGGTGGCCGGATCCAAAGTTGGATCGATGTAGGAGACGCGACCGCGGAAAACACGGCCGGGATACGTATCGCTGGTTATACTTGCGCCGCTGCCTACTACTACACTGGCCAGATCCTTTTCATAGACCTGCCCTATGACCCAGACACTGGAAAGGTCGGCAATACGAAGCAGCTCTTTGTCGGCTGCAATTACTTCCCCTGGATTTGCTGTTCGGCTGATTACCACACCGGAGACAGGCGCCGGTAGAGTCACTTCCGAACTAACCTGAGAAGGGGCCTTGAGTTGGGCAATTTGTCGAGTGTCGAGACCAAGGAGGAGAAGGCGCTCACGCTGAGAAGCAACATCCAATTCTGCTGTGCGCAGCTTGGTCGTCGTCTGTTCCAGTTCCTCCCGGCTCGCGGCGCCGATTTCCACCAGTCGCACGGTGCGGGTGTGATGACTGTGATGCTCATCAAGTTCGGCAACAGCTTTGAGGTACCCCGATTGGGCCATCGCAAGTTCGTCGCTGAAAACTACGGCCATAGTTTGCCCACGTTTTACATTCTGGCCCAACTCGGCATTTACACGACGAACGATGCCGCCAACAAGCGAAATTACCGGCGTTGCGCGATAGGCATTTGCCTGAACGATACCGGTTGTTGCTTGGCCCGCCCCCCCAGCTAACAGGGCCTCCCCGACCGATTCCGTCTTGATCCCAGCGCGCGCTGCCGTTTCGACTTCAAGCGCAATAGTGCGTTCTGTAGTAGGAATGGTCGTACCTGGCTGTTCTGCGCCACTGCGGGGTGTGGGCACTGGCCGTCCTGCGCCACTGGAATCGGAGCGCCAATAAACCCACGCCAAAATTGCGATCGCTGTGGCGGCTACGACAGCAACGATCGCCAGAATAGCTGTTCGGCTTGTTCGCCGCCTCAATGAACCGGCCTTAACCTCTTCTAGCTTCGATCTATCTGAGGCGGGTCTCGGCTCTTTGTTCTTATCTTCAGTCGTTTCGCTCATCTCTTAATCAAGTTTGGAGAAGCGGTGGCGCGTTCAATTTCTACACGTGCATGGTAAGTATTAACCAGCGCTTCAATGAAGCCAGTCTGGACTTCAATGTAACGTCGCTGTTCGGCAATAAAGTCGAGCAGACTCTTGGAGCCCAGCTCATAGGTCTGGCGCACGACCGCCAAATTAGCATTCGCCTGGCCCTGAACACCGACGCGGTAAATCTCTGCCGCTCGCGCGGCACTCTGGTAGCGCGCAAAAGCTGAGGCCACTTCGCGCCGCACCGTTAGTTCCAAAAATTCAAGGCGCTGCGTCGCTGCTGCTTTCTCAGCAGTCGCAGCTTCAATCGCGCCTTGATTTCGGTTGCGGACCGGGAGATTGAGAGTGACGCCCACGGCAACAGAATGAAACTTGCCATGAATAGGAACTAGCTGGCCCGTCGAATTGAAACCTCGCTGAGGAAAGCCAAAATCCATCAACTCGTACTTGCCCGTCAGGCTGGCATCAATCCGTCCCTCACTGCGCGCCTGGACAATTCGTGCTTCGGCCAACATTTCCAGAGCGCGAGCTGCCTTCAGATCGGGTCGTTCGCGAAGTGCAACCTCCGTCGAGACGCTCACTGAAGGAGATGGTCCGATCGGCTGATCCAGATCTCCACGCAACCGCAAGGGCTCTTCCGGACTCTTGCCAATGAGATTGCGTAACTCAAGCATTGATACTTCAACATTACCCTCGTCGCTTTCCCTCATCGACCGAATTCGATTGAGTTCAACCAGCACCATATTCTGTTCCAGTGGGGCAGTCCGACCTTCGGTAACACGAGCGGCCACGAGTTGATAACCGTGGTCAGTGGTCGAAAGCAGGTCCTCCGTAAATCCCAGCTTTAGCATTTCGCCCAACGCCTCACCGAACTTTGCGCGCACCTCCGCAGCCAATAGCCGTTCCTGATCTGCCAGCAGACGTTCCTTTACCTCCAATTCACGTTGGGCGACCAGGATCCGTGCCGCCCGCCGCCCGCCAAGTTCCAGTGGCAACATTCCAGCGATCATGGTGTCATTGTCGGGACCCTTTATCTGTTCCTTTCGTTCGATCTCAAGTTGAGGGTTCGGACGAAGCGAGGCTTGCTTGACGAACGCCTGCGCGGCTTCGATCTCGCTACGTAAGGCCGTTACTTCACCATTGTGTGTCAGTGCATACGCGACAGCCTCGTCAACCGACATTCCGGCAGTCGGATCGAAATATCGAGACAAGGACGATTGTGGATTCTGTGGCGACAGCATCGCGGACGTTCCCTGGCCTAGGCTTATGCCAGTGGTAATAGTTACTTGCAGGCCGAGCGTGATAGTGACTAACAACTTCTTTAACATTGCGAACCCCTCACCATTGTTATTGTTGCTGATTAATGACCGTTTGACTTTCCTCAACGGCCTGCCGTTTTTCTTCTCTGCTTAGCTTACGCTCACGTATCGAATAGAAGATCGCCGGCGTGACAATCAGCACATGCAGCAAACTTGACACCATCCCACCCAACACTGGCGTTGCGAGTGGCTTCATCACCTCGGAACCGGCACTGGTGCTCCACATGATCGGCATCAAACCGGCGATTACTGTTGAAACAGTCATTACCTTCGGACGCAGGCGTAACAATGCGCCTGCGGTCACGGCTTCCATCAAAGTCTGCCGCGTTAGAGTTCCGTCTTCCGCTCTTTTCTGGTCGACTGCCTCGTTCAGATAGATAACCATAACAACTCCGGTCTGCACGGCGGTGCCAAACAGGGCGATGAAACCGACCCAAACGGCGACAGAAAAGTTGTAATCGAGAAGCCAGAGCAAATAGACGCCGCCAGTGAGGGCGAACGGCACTGCCAGCAGAACATGCGCAGCCTCAAGAGCAGAGTGATAAGTGATATAGAGCAATCCGAAGATAACAATAAGGACAATCGGAACTACAATCATCAGCCGCTGACGAGCGCGCTGCTGGTTCTCATACTGTCCACTCCAGGTGATGTAGTACCCGGTGGGAAGTTGAACCTGGCGCGCAATCGTTTCCTTCGCCTCATCAACAAAGCTGCCAATATCGCGTCCACGCACATTTAAGAGAACTGTGCCGCGCAACAAGCCGTTCTCGCTGGAAATCATTGACGGACCATCAACCGTCCGAATTTCCGCCAGTTGCGCGAGCGGAATTGGCGCCCCTGTTGGCGACGAAACAGGAATCTGGCCGAGCGATTGCGGCGTCCCGCGAAACTCTGGCGCGTAGCGCACACGCACAGGGAAGCGATTCCTGCCTTCAATGGTGATTGTTAGATTAGTCTCGCCAATTCCTTTCTCAATCGCCTGCTGAATTGTGCCGACGTCTATCCCATAGCGGGCCGCCGCTGTGCGGTTGACTTCTACGTCAATATAAGGGGCACCACTGATCTGTTCTGGATAGACGTCCACTGCGCCTGGCACTACCTTGACGACATCGGCGACGCCACGTGATAGCTCTTCCAGGCGCTGCAGATCGTTACCGAAAATCTTGATACCTACCTGGGAACGAATGCCGGTAGCCAGCATTTCGATTCGATTGATAATCGGTTGCGTCCAAATGTTCGTCACACCCGGCATCCGCAGCTTCTCATCCATCTCGGCGAGCAATTTTTCCTTAGTCATGCCCGGCCGCCACTGCTCGGGTGGTTTAAGGTGCACGATGGTTTCATTCATGTTTACCGGGGCAGGATCGGTGGAGGTTTCGGCTCGACCCGCCTTACCCACTGCCCATTCGACTTCAGGAAAGCTAGCGAGAATCTCGTCCTGTTTCCCCATTATCCTCAGAGCTTCGTCGATTGATATCGCCGGATCGGTTACCGGCATATACATCACATCGCCCTCGTTTAGCGGCGGCATAAACTCGTTGCCGATGCCCAGAGTGAGTATTAATGCGCCGACGAAGAGGAGTGCCGCAATCGAGATGGTGATGACGCGGTGAGTCAATGCGAAACGCAGCGCCGGTCGATAGACCGCTTGCAAGAACCTCATAACCGGATTTGACTGCTCCGCATGAAACTTCCCGCCAAGGAGAAATGTGCAGAGAACCGGAACCAGGGTGACAGCGATTATTGTGGCAGCAGCCATCGCGAACGTCTTCGTAAAAGCAAGCGGGTGAAAGAGCTTGCCTTCCTGACCGGTCAGCGCAAACACAGGGATGAAGGCAAGTACGATGATCGTCATAGAAAAGAAGATTGGACGGCCGACCAGCCTGGTTGAATCGAGCACTGTCTGCCAGACGCGGGCGCGGTCTTTCGGATCAATCCCACGCTTCTCCAGAAAGCGGAATGCGTTCTCAGTAACGACAATGCCCGCGTCAACGAGCACGCCGATAGCTATAGCAATACCCGCCAGAGACATCAGATTCGAGCTGATTCCCATGTACTTCATAAAGAGAAATGAGATCAGCACAGCGAGGGGAAGAGGGATTGTGACGATGAGGATTGAGCGGAAGTGCAAAAGAAAAAGGATATGAGCTAAAGTGACGAGCAGTAATTCTTCGATTAACGCGCGCTTCAACGTGCTGGTAGCCCGATTGATAAGCAGAGTGCGGTCATAGAAAGGAACAAGTTGGACACTCTGCGGCAATCCTGACTGCAACTCGACTATTTTCTGCTTTACTGCGTCTATTACTTCGAGGGTGTTCACACCGTAGCGTGCGATTACCACCCCTCCTACAGCTTCTTTGCCATTCTTATCGAGAGCCCCTGTACGAAATGCATCACCAAGCTTCACATCGGCCACGTTACGAACGTAAATGGGAATGCCATTTGAGCCTCCGATGACGATCTGCTCTACATCAGCAACTGATTGAATCAAACCGATACCGCGCACAACAGCCCATTGCCCGGCTTGCTCGACGACATTGCCGCCCACGTTGTTATTGGCACGCTGAACCGCCTCTACCACGGCGGAAAGTGGAATAGCGTAGGCCCGAAGCTTGTTTGGATCGACATCCACCTGGTATTGCTGAACATAACCACCCACGGAGGCGACCTCGGCTACTCCCGGTACAGAGTTGAGTTGATAGCGGACAAACCAGTCCTGCAAAGTGCGTAAATCGCGGAGATTTATCTCGTCGCTTTCCAGGGTGTACCAGAAGATCTGGCCCACGCCTGTCGCATCAGGACCAAGCGTCGGAACAACACCCTCGGGAAGCTGTTTTGTCACCAGATTCAGCCGCTCAAGAACTCGCGTCCTCGCCCAGTAAAGATCGATACTGTCCTCGAAGATGATATTGATCATCGAGAAGCTGAACGCCGAGCTCGCACGCACGACCCGGACACCTGGCAGGCCTTGAAGGTTTGTCACCAGAGGATAGGTCAGCTGATCTTCAACCTCCTGCGGCGAGCGCCCCGCCCAATCGGTGAATACGATGACCTGGTTGTCAGAGAGATCGGGAATTGCATCAATGGGTGTGTGCAACAGGGCCCAGTATCCCCACAATGCGAGACCGAGATATAGGGCGACGATAATCCCGCGATTCTTCAGGCTGAATTCGATGAGCCGGTGAATCATGGAGACTCCCAATGGAACAATCCTTATGCGTTGGTGTGAATCGGCCTGCCGACGATCAATCTCAATCCAACAATCACTGCGCGTTGACCGGAAACGAGGCTTGGCCCCGTCCGGCCGGTCCGTCGTAAGTAATTTGGGCCTGCCACTCCCCTGCCATCTCAATATTGGCTTTTCCGCGGTAAACACCTGGCGTGTCGGTAGTCGTAAATGTCGCCGGATTGTTCATCGCCGACATTGTTCCCATCTGCGGCATGTGGAAAGTCAAAGCCACCGCCCCAACATCAACGGGGTTACCTGAAGAATCTGTGAATGACAGGGTGAACTGGGTGTTTCCCCGCTTAAGCACACCATCACTCGTGGCTAGAGAGACGGTCAAGTTATTTCCTGCCGACGCGCTTTTGATGACTGTCCCGCTGCTGACGTCCTTTGAGCCGCAAGCAAAGGCCAATATCACCAATCCGATCAGACTGAATGCGATCCCAAGTTTCTTCATTTCTCAAGTCCTCCCTAAAACGAATTGAATCCAAATTTAACCAAGTGCCTGAGAAGCAGTATTCTGGCGAAGGCACCCCTGGCAACAATTCACCGCGATAATCTCCTTGAACTTACTGGACGCGACCGCGGCTGCAGAATACAGACTGCGCAGTCTGCGAGAAGCCACAGCCAGGGCTGTTTCTTCCGTCGCGTTGGACAGTGCGCTCCAAGAAGACACACTACGGCTCTATTTTGGCTAGATCAGGAGTGCGAGATTACAGATGTACTTGGGCTGGGATGAGTTCTGCAAACGCGTCTCTTCCAGACGCATTGGGGAATGAAATGGAGCAGTCTTTGGGGAAATTGCGGCCGGGTGAACGGCGGCAACCGAGAGCTGCGAATTGATAGAGTTGGCCGTGCCGCTAGTTGGCGCTGGCTCAGAACAGTTAATGGCGCAGCAAACCTTTGCCATCGAGGCTTGTGTAGTACTCTCGCCCTTCGCTGCCTTGCAGCAACTCATCATCGCTGGATTGCTGCTATGAGAGTGCGTAGGCATGCCGGTGATCACACTGGCACTAAACGCCAATATCAGAATAAATGTCGTCAACCACTTCAGCATTGTTACCGGCCACTATATTGAGCCCTCTAGCGAGCTGTCAAGACTAACTTTAGGGTAAGTACCACGGCACCCCGGAGTAATTTGGGGGCCATTGCCCGACATACTCAAAATTAAACATGCTCCTTACCGAACGGTTCTTATTGCCGCGCGAATGCTGCTTATCGCGTCGTTAGCACTCTGAGAACTGCCTCATCACTGTCGGATTAGCAGGCGCCCGAGAGTAACAAGCGCCCGCGAATCTTCAGGCTACCCCAAGACTTCAACCACGTTTATGCGCTCTCGAACATTGCTATCCTACAGGCCGCGATAAGTGGAGATACGGCCCTTTTGTCGTCAAGGAGTCCGAGGGCAAAGGCAGCGCTGCGCCAAATGATGAGTCTTTCACTATCCAAAGCCTTTATTAGCGGTACGACCTGTTGGCTACCTCCGGAGACGACCAACGCGACGGCAGCATTCTGGCAGATGTCCGGATTCTCATCGTTCAACGAGCCAAGCAATGCTTTTACGGCTCGCTCGCTCTTGAGCTGGCCCAGCGCCATCGCAATGGGTGCACATGTTTCGTGTTCTCTGTCGTGTGGCAACGAGAGCAAAGGCTCGACAGCTCTTGGGTCTCCCAACTGGCCCAGCGCTATGGCACTGTTCGTGCGCACCTTTTCGTTAGGATCTTTCAGGGCCTGAATGAGCGGCTCGACGGCTCTTCTAACTTTGATTAGCCCCAGAGCAAAAGCGGCAGCGGCTTTGAGATCAGGTTCGCTGCTCGCTCGGAGCACAGCCAGCAGTGGACCAACCGCGCTCCGAGCCCTAAGTAGTCCTAAGGCCAACGCTGCTGTTCGCTGAACGGCCGAGTCGGAATCTCGTAGCGCCACCGGTGGTTTCGTGGCCTTCCGGTCACTAAGCTGACTCAAGACTTCGGCTGCATGAATTCGCTCAGCCGGATCACTTGAGCTTGATCATCAGATTGACTCGTCCGGAGATTCGGTGCGCAGGATTCTGTTGAACTGCGCCGAGCACGAAATTCGCTGATCGCCTGATTGGCGTCTCTGAAGACCTCCTACCAAATCCACCCCGGAGCACTGCTTCCCAACGCGGCTCTTTCCAGATCTCGGCGATTCTGGGGCATACCACCATTCAGATGTCGGCGCGTTATAACCACGCGACCAGCGAGGGACTTCCTCGCGCAATGGAGTCTCTGGCGACGAGCCAAGGCGAGTCGCGGGAAAGTTATGGCACAATTTCCCCACAACTTTGCGAGAGCGCCGATCTTGAGCGTGTAAACTATTGGAACAGAAGAAGTTAACCGCTTAGTTGGAGCGGGCGACGGGACTCGAACCCGCAACCCTCAGCTTGGGAAGCTGATGCGCTACCATTGCGCCACACCCGCTCAAGAATGATTCGCTCTTATCAATTGTGTTGTGAAAGATAGTTAAGTCGGCGTCGCGTGTCAAACCAGCGTTGAGGTTGGAAATTCGCAGGTTTGGAAGGGTTGTTTACTCCCGCTTCTGGAAACCCTAGATCATTGATCTGATCGAGAGGTTGAGTGGTTTTCGACAGGCGGGAGTGAACTACCCTTCCCAGCCGGCAAATTACCCAAACCGGCATTGTCCAGGCTTTAATCAGACATTTAACAAGGGCCGAGGGGGAGGTTGACGCGTTGGGAAGAAGCGGGAGTGAACTACCCTTCCCAACCTGCAAATCACCCACCTGCAAATTACCCAACCTGCGAATTGCCCAAGCTTGAATCAGACAGAGGATAAAAATGTGGGATTATTGATGGCTGGTGAACCTATATTGCTCGATCAACTCTGACCACCGGCCTTGAGACTTTAGAATCAGTTCCACAGTTTCTCGAATTGCGCCGCGTCCACCTTTGGCGCCCGTTACGTAGTGCGCAACCGCTTTCGTGTCTCCGGTTGCGTCCGCTACTGCTACCGCTAATCCGGCGCGCAGTATCAGTGGAATGTCGTTCACATCGTCGCCAATGAAAGCTACTTCGCTTTCTGCTACCGCGGCCTCTGAAATTATCTCCTCGTAGGCCCGAAGCTTCTCAGCCACTCCCTGCTGCACAAATCTGATCTTTAGTTCGCGGGCACGTCTTTCAACGACCTCTGACCTTCTCCCTGTGATAATTCCCGAACGCAACCCGGCCCGATGCCATAACTCCAATCCCAGGCCATCATGCACGTTGAAAGACTTCTGCTCGCTTCCCGCCTCGGTTAACCAGATACGACCATCCGTCAGAACCCCGTCACAGTCCATCAAGAGCAGTTTGATCTGCTTCGCCCGGCTTTCAATAGATGATTGGTCTTTCATTACTGTAGAGTTCCGTAGCTCAAAGCATACGGATCCACAAAAACACTCGAAGTCACGAACGCTTACGGCTGGCTTTTACTGATTAAGATTAAAGGAACTATCAAGGTGCTATCTGACCTCGAAGAGTTCAATCCCGGAGAGCCTCCAGTTACCACCCACGCGAGACAGAATTAGCACGGCAGTCCCACTCTGTTCCTGGCCAAGTTGCCGTGCCCGAATCGTGACATCTGCCGCAATCGTGTTTGCATCCAGCGCTTCGGTGCGCAGCACCCGAGTCTGCCAGATATCGGGTTGGCTGCCGACAATCCCACCGATGAACCTCACGAGCTCTCCCGAAAGAATGCGCGCTTCGAGCTCAGCTTTCTTGCCGCCTGTAATTGTCTGGTCAAACTGGGCAATGAAGGCACGCGCCGTATCATCAACTGGTGGCCCAGTACCTGTCCCTGTCTCGGCCTTGATTCTTCCCGCCCGCGCCGCCAGAGTCGAAGCGTACTCAGCATCGGCACGCACGGCATCATCAAAACGACGCGCCGCCTCGGCCGTCTGCCCGCGCCTGAGACTAATCTCCCCCAGACCAACATTGGACCAGGCCAGCATACCGGGGCCCGGCAAGTTTTCTTCAAGGCCTGATCTGAAAATCCGCTCTGCCTCGTCCAGCTTATTCTGTCCCAGCAGCGCGCGGCCGAGAATGACGCGAGCTTCCTGCATGCGCGGCGCGCCGGCCAGTATCTCGCGGGCAAGCGCCTCGGCCTTCACAAAATCCTGTGTACCGAACTGCCGCGTTGCTTCAGCCAACGCCACACTGACATCATTCACCCGCGGCGCCAAATCGTTGGCGTAATCGAGCTGCGGATACAACTTATCTGGATCCACTTCCACCCGCACCAGCTTTGAAGTCGTCTTGAAGACTGCGTCGCTAAAATTGCGCGCAGGAATAGTCGTCTCAATCGTCAACTGCTCACCTTTATCGGTAGTTCCCTTCACTGTTACATGAGCATCGATCGAACCAAGATTGCGCAACGCCGCTACCCATTCACCCCCCCGTTGTTGTGGTAAACCAATCATTAGATCCATATCGGTCACCTGTTCGAGCTGCTGGTCCAGCAAAGCTTTCAACCCGTCACTACCGCGTTCGACGAGAGCAGCGCGCAGTTGGGCAAGGCTCAGTCCGTTTGGATCGTTGCGCCGGCCTTCGAGCAGCGTGCGCACCGTACTTATCAGGGCATCACGCCCGATCCGCCGGTCGATAAGCCGGAAGAGCATACTCGCTTTGTTCGGCACTGAACTGAAATAGGTATCATCCTGTGGAGTCGTTCGTAAGAGCGGTGCATCTCGCTTAACGACGGCTGAGTAGGCAATTCTTTGACGCAGCAACTCTGTTTCCAACGCTTCACGGCCAAACTGCTTCTCTATGAAAAGCGTCGCAAGAAAACGGGGCAGACCATCACGTATAACGCCGCTGCCTTCACCGCGCACTGCTGTCTGACCGCCAATCCAGGTTCGCGATACCGTTTCTGCCACCAGCAGCGCTGTGCTCGAATCTACCTTTGCGCGGCGAAACGCTCCTGACTCAAGCAGAACAGTCCCACCATCACCGAAGCCGGAACCACGCCGGACGGAGACCAGTCGAATCGGCACATCCGGTGCTGGTCCAAACATCGCCGCATAGAAAGTCCTGGCGCTGGCGGCGAGCGCAATTACGTTCTCCGCTTGTTTTCGCTCTTCTGCGGCTGCACCCTTACCGACAAATGCCGTGATCCCTTTCGCTTCGCCCACGCCTTCGATCCGATCCCATTCACCCTGCACAAAGAAAGGTTGAGCGTTGAGGGGCTGTTCGAAGTGGCTCGAGCCGCCGGCACCCGCCTTTTCGTTACCCGAAGAGATTGCGGTTGCGCCATTTACGGTTAGCCGAAAGGGCGCCGTGTCCCCCCCACGAACGGTAAATGGAGTGTTGGGCGCTGGATACCAGAACGAAAGCGGTAGAAACTGCGAGGCCACCGGTGAAATGGCGGCCAGGCCGCTGTTACTCTCCACCGGCAATGTGTAGCGAATGTTGAGGCTTGCGGTCGCATCCGGGCCTGCTGCGGCGGGAAGAGTAACAGTTACCCTCTGAAGATTGCCCCGCGTTTCGGGGACGACGCGAAAATTTGCGTTTGCGCCGCCGACCGTGACCGCTTGAATGCTGGCATTTGTATTTATGCGAAATGTGAAGGTGGAGCCCGAACCTCGACCCACGTTAGTTGCAGCCAGCACTGCAACGGCGCCGAGGGCACGCTCTGACTGCTGCAAATTGACCGTGACGTCGAAGTGTGTGACCTGCCAGATAACGCGAGCATCATCCTGGGCCAGCGCCACTGAGCCGATGGAAACCAGAATGAGAAAGAATTTGAGAGTAATCGCAACAGTTTTATTCATTATCGATCGACGAGTAATTATTGTTTCCCTTACTGAAAAAGTGATGAAGGCCAGACACCTGAGCGATGCCCCTAATTGTCCCTATCGGACACTACCTGGTGGACCTTGCGCAACATCCGCAGCAAGGGCTCGAGTCGATGCAGCGGAAGCGCATTTGGTCCGTCTGACGGCGCTCGCTCTGGAGCTTCATGCACCTCCATGAATACCGCATCTACTCCATACGCAACGCCGGCACGAGCAAGCGGTTCGATGAATTCGGCTTGCCCATCCGTTGCATGACCAAGACCGCCTGGTAACTGCAGCGAATGAGTGACATCGAAAACTACGGGCACACCGAAATCTCGCATGATCGAGAATGATCGCATGTCAACTACGAGATTATTGTAGCCAAAAGTAACTCCACGTTCAGTCAACATCAACTTTTGACAACCGGCGGCCCGCGCCTTCTCGACGATGTTGCGCGCATCATGAGGGGCAAGGAACTGTCCTTTCTTAACATTCACCGCGCGTCCGGAACGCGCTGCTTCGAGGATCAGATCGGTTTGCCGCGACAAGAAAGCGGGTATCTGTAAGACGTCTGCCACTTCTGCTGCCAATGCAATTTGTGAAATCTCATGCACGTCAGTAAGCACCGGGACCTTCACTACGCGCTTGACCTCGCGCAGAACTTCGAGTCCGGCCTCCATTCCCAACCCGCGAAAGCTCTTGATCGAAGATCTGTTTGCTTTGTCGAACGATGACTTGTAAACAAAGTCCAGCCCGACAGCTCGAGCCAGTCTTGCGCACTCCGCTGCCATCATCAGAGCGTGCTCCTGCGATTCGATCACGCAGGGTCCGGCGATGATGGTCAGCCGCCCGTCTCCAAAAATGGCCCCTCCAACGTCGAAAGGCCGGATCTGCTCAACACCTTGCATCTCTAACTGGTCCCCAAAGCTCAGAACGCTTTCTTAAAAAACCGTTTCACGCGGTTAACGACACCCTTTTTATTCGCATTATCCGGCTGCTCCTTCTTTGCTGCACGCTTCTGCGCCGGAGACGCAGTGGGAGAAGGAGAAGGTTCAACAGTTGGCGATGGGCTCGGAGCGACGGTGCTTTCCACAACCTGTCCTGGTCCCAGAGAGCGGAGCGTGAAAACGGTCGCTCCGATGAGTAACACAACCACCAGTAGCGCACCCAGCAGCACAATTCTGTTTCGCGAACCGCGATCAGCGGTTTGCTGGAGATCGACACTAACTCGAGGGTACTGCGGCCTGGATACGGCCGCTACCTCGGGCGGGACCTGCAACCCCGGACTCACCACCGTGCTCTCATTGAGGCCGGATGTTGCAGCGCGATTCTCGCGTAAACGCGAAATGTCAATCACCAATCGACCTGATGGTGACTGCGTACCAGCATTGCGAAGCGCCGCCATATCTGGGCCACTCGAAGTCTCCGCATGTTCGAGCCCCAGGCGTTCCGCCGTTTCATAGAGTTCCGTCTTGAAAGCTGCGGCATCCGCCGGTCGATTCTCAGGTCGCTTCTCGAGCGCGTGGAGAACCACCTTCTCAAGGGTGGCAGGGATTGACTCAATTATCTCGCGTGGCTTAACGGGCGCCTGTGTTGCGTGTTTGACGGCAATAGCCAATGGCGTGGAGCCATTGAAAGGCATCTTCCCTGTCAGCATCTCGTAGAGAATAACGCCCAGACTATAAACGTCCGCCCCGGGTGTCAATTCCTTCCCGATACATTGCTCGGGCGACATATAACGCGGCGTCCCAATCATCGCCCCCATGTAGGTCAGCGTCTTTGGATCATCGTCATCGATTGTTTCGACGGCGATTTTAGCGATACCGAAATCGAGTACCTTAACAGCGGCCGGAACGTCAGCTCGCTGCACAATAAAAATGTTGGCAGGTTTAAGATCCCGATGAATGATCCCGGCATCATGCGCTGCTGCCACCGCCCCAGAGATTTGAAGCATAAGCGAGACAGCACGGGCAGTTTCAAGCGGCGCCTCCTTGGCCAGCACGTCACGCAGGGTACTACCCTCGAGCAACTCCATCACAATGTAGGCGTAACCGCCGGCCGTCTGCCCAAAATCGGTCACGAGCACGGCGTTCGGGTGTTGCAAGCGGCCTGCCGCCTTGGCTTCACGCCTGAAGCGCGCCTGAACCGTCTCGTCTTCAGCGAACCGTTTATTCAGAACCTTCACGGCGACCGCCCGATCGATCAATAGATGCCGCGCGCGGTAAACCGTTCCCATCCCTCCAATACCCAGGCGTTCTTCGATCAGATACTTGTCATCAAGAGTTTGACCGATCAACGGATCGACCGCCTCGGCCCCGGCAAAAGTTGCGTCGGCCTGTAGCGGCGAGTTGTCTTTGGGACAGAATTCGACTCCCGAGTACTCTGATCCACATGTTGGGCAATGGAGCATAAAGATTCTACTTGTTCAGGAGAGCCGAAACTCATTGATTATGGCGCAAAAGGGCTTTAGATGCATCCGGGTGAAGTCGGGATCCAGATTTCTGTCCTGGCTGAAAGACCTTCAATCGGCGCCACCCACGGTCGCTCGCTCGCGAACCGTTATGTCTGCATTCCCCTCCTTTTCCATTGGGGTCTCGTTACGAAGGCGATTCGCATGAGCGGCCCGGACGAAGGATTTGAAGATCGGGTGCGCCGCCAGGGGCTTTGACTTGTACTCGGGGTGAAACTGACATGCGAGAAACCAGGGATGCACGTTGCGGGGGAGCTCGATAATTTCCACAAACTTCCCATCAGGAGAGATACCGCTAACGGTCAAGCCCGCGCGCTCGAGCGGGTCGCGAAATTCGGGGTTGAACTCATAGCGATGGCGATGCCGCTCGCTGATCTCGGTTTGGTCGCCATACGTTTCCGCGGCAAGAGAGTCCGGTAACAGATTGCAGGGCCATGCTCCCAATCGCATGGTGCCACCAAGTTCTTCGACATGGACCAGGTCCCGCAATTTGAAGATCACCGGATAGGGGGTATCGGGGGCGAACTCGGTAGAATCGGCATCCTTAAAACCGCAGACATTGCGCGCGTATTCGATACAGGCTGTTTGCATCCCCAGACAGATTCCGAAATAAGGAGTCCGGCTCTTCCGCGCGTATGCGATAGCCCGGATCATTCCTTCAATACCCCGCTTGCCAAAGCCACCGGGCACAAGAATCGCGTCAAAGTCCCGCAGCCGATTCTCGTAGTCGTCTTTCATGAGTTCGTCAGATTCGATCCACTTGACTTCTACTCGCAGGTTATTTGCCACGCCTCCGTGGGTCAGGGCTTCTCGTAAAGATTTATATGAATCCTCGAGCTCGACGTATTTACCGACGATGGCGATTGAAGTCTCCCCGCCTGAAGGCTCGCGAATCGTGGAAACAAGGTCGCGCCAACTGGCAAGGTCCGTCTGAGCGGCAATGGCTGCGAAGCCGAGCTGGTTAACGATCAGTTCATCAAGTCCCTGTTCGTGAAAAGCCAGCGGCACATTGTAGATTGTATCGACATCCTCAGCGCTGATAACTGCCGACTCCTTCACATTACAGAAGAGCGCGATCTTTGATCGCAGATCCTTCGGTATTGGCTTTTCCGAGCGACACAGGAGAATGTCGGGGGCGATACCAATCTCTCGCAGATCGCGGACAGAGTGTTGGGTGGGCTTGGTCTTGAGTTCACCGGCGGCAGCAATATAAGGAACGAGAGTTACATGGATGAAGATCGCGTTTCCGGTTCCCTCTTCGTTACCCATCTGCCTGATAGCTTCGAGGAACGGCAACGATTCGATGTCACCCACGGTGCCCCCAATCTCGACGATCACGACGTCGGGGTTGGCGTTGGTGGCAACGGCGCGAACCGCATCCTTGATCTCATTGGTGATATGCGGGATGACCTGAATGGTCTTGCCGAGATAGATACCGCGGCGTTCCTTCTCGATCACGGAAAGATAGATGCGTCCTGTGGTCCAATTATTGGCCTGCGAGAGCTGCGCGTGCGTAAAGCGCTCGTAGTGCCCCAGGTCCAGGTCTGTTTCTGCCCCGTCGTCAGTGACGAAGACTTCGCCGTGTTGAAACGGCGACATCGTTCCGGGATCGACATTGATATAGGGATCGAGCTTGATCAGCGCTACTTTTAAACCCCTTGCTTCTAACAAGCACCCGATTGAAGAAGCGGCAAGCCCCTTCCCCAGACTGGAAACCACTCCACCCGTAACAAAGATATATTTCGGCATTTAGCTCTCCATCTTTTCACCTGTCTTATCACTCGGATCGGTCGCTTTCGCTTTGCCGGATTCTTCATCGAGATCACCGGCCTCCGGCCCATCGCCTACTTCCTGGCCGGCATTGTAATGACCCTGTTTGAAATCCTCCTGAACTTCCATTGCCTTGCCGGCCGCGGGATCCAGCAGTTTCTGTAGTCCCATCACTCCCGCGCTAATTAATCCGGGCGATTCCTTTGCGCGCTTTTCATATTCCTCCGGGCTCACCTTGTATGGTTTGCTCAAGTGGGCAAGCCCAAGAATCCCTGCCAACAGGACAAGGCCGATGAATGCCAAACCAATCCAATCACTCATCACTTAGTCACAAGTTTTGAAACTCCGGAGCCTACCAGGGCCCGCACACGCTCGAGGTCCTCAGGAGTGTCTACGCCGATGGCCTCACTCCTGGCTTTGACAGCTTTGATCTTCACGCCCTGTTCGAGAGCCCGCAACTGTTCAAGAGACTCTGCGCGCTCGAGTTCGGCTTCAGGCCAACGGGCGAAATTCAGTAAAACCTCGCGACGATAGACATAAAGCCCCGTGTGCTTACGAAACCCCTCGAAGATGGTGGGTTCGCTGTTCAGCGCCGCCTCTAAACTTCCATGCCTGCGCACGGCATCACGTGGATACGGAACGGGAGCGCGAGAGAAGTAAAGCACGCGTCCGGATTTTCCAATGACAATCTTAACAACATCCGGGCTTAAGATTTCGGATGCAAAGTGGAGGGGTTCCCAGGTTGTAGCCACGCCGGCGTCGGCATCCGCCACCAACGCATCGATGGCGCTTTCGATCGTCCGCGGCGAGATCAAAGGCTCGTCCCCCTGAAGGTTAACGATAATCCTGGCATCTGGTAACTTTTCCGCTACCTCAGCGACGCGATCAGTCCCGCTGCGGTGCTCGGAACTGGTCATAACAGCCTGATAACCGAACCGCTGCACGATGTCGAGGATTCGCAGATCATCCGTGGCCACAACGACACTGCCAACGTTTTGGGCCTCCCGGGCTCGTTCTACGACGTGGCAGATCATCGGCTTCCCTGCGATTTCCATCAGAGCTTTGCCAGGAAGTCTGATCGAATCGAAACGGGCAGGAATGATTACAACAACATTTATGTTGGGATTTATCCCCGTGAGATCCACGGGATAACAGGATAGACTGCGACGGGAAGAGTGTCAACGCTCGGCCAATTGTCCTGGTTTTTGACTGTTTGTTGTTGCCCGTTATCATCCGGTAGAAACTTTAACCGAACAACTGAAGGAGACCCCCGTGCTTGTAAGACTGCTTCACGCGCAACTGGCAGTACTGCTCTTAATGTTGGAAGTTTTTCCGTCGCCTAGCGTCTCAATCTTAGCCTATTCGACACAGACGACCACACTGAGGCTGACGGCCCTCCGAACTGAGTATAAGGAGAATCCGCTCGGCATAGATAACCGGAGACCCCGGCTGAGCTGGCAAATTCAAACGGATAGACGCGGTGTGAGTCAGTCGGCGTATCAAGTTCGGGTTGCCCAGAATCAGCGTGACTTGCTCGCCGGAAGCCTGCTCACTTGGGATTCAGGCAAAGTGCATTCTGATGAATCGATTCATCGGGTCTACGATGGCCCGGAGCTCAAATCTGGGCGGCGATATTATTGGCAAGCGCGTATTTGGAACAACAACGGCATGGCTTCTGAGTGGAGCCAACCAGCCTCTTGGGAGATGGGATTACTGGACGCGGCAGACTGGCGCACCGACTGGATCGAGCCAGACTTGTTGGAGGATCCTAAAAAGTCAGAACCATCGCCGATGCTGCGCCGCGAGTTCAATCTAGACGGAGCGGTCGAACGGGCGCGCGCTTATGTGACGAGCCACGGACTCAACGAACTGCATCTGAATGGCCAACGTGTCGGCAATCAGCTATTCACGCCGGGCTGGACGAGCTACAACAGGCGCCTGCAATACCAGACTTACGATGTCACGGAGCTATTAAAGCGCGGGGACAATGTCATGGGAGCGCAGCTCGGCGACGGATGGTACCGTGGCAATCTTGGATGGGATGGGAAGCGCAATATCTATGGCGATCGGCTCGGGCTGTTGGTGCAGATCGTCATCACCTATAAGGATGGGCGGAAAGAGATCATCGGTACGGATCAGAGATGGAAGGCGACAACTGGGCCGATTCTGATGTCTGAAATCTATCATGGCGAGACCTACGACGCCCGGCTAGAGAAGACTGGCTGGACAGCGCCTGGCTTTGACGACAGCGAGTGGGCGGGCGTCAAGGTCGCTACTCACCGCAAGGACCACTTAATCGCTCCCGCCGGACCGCCCGTTCGCAAGATTGAAGAGCTGAGACCCATCAAAATATTCAAGACACCTGCAGGGGACACCGTCGCCGACATGGGGCAAAACATGGTCGGTTGGGTACGCCTCAGAGCACAAGGCGAACCCGGAACGACCATCAGGTTACGTCACGCCGAAGTGCTGGACAAAGACGGCAACTTCTATACAGAAAATCTCCGCTTGGCCAAAGCGGCGGCCCAGTACACGCTCAAGGGTGTCGGAGTTGAAACGTTCGAGCCGCATTTCACCTTCTTCGGATTTCGCTATGTTGCCATTAGCGGTTATCCGGGAGAGTTGAGGCCTGATAGTCTCACGGGCGTGGTGATTCATTCGGACATGTCGCAAACGGGTGAGCTGGAAACTTCAAACCCGCTCATCAATCAGCTTCAGCGCAATATCGTTTGGGGGCAGAAAGGGAACTTCCTTGATGTGCCGACTGACTGTCCACAGCGCGATGAGCGGATGGGTTGGACTGGTGACGCGCAGGTCTTCGCGAGGACAGCCGCCTTCAATATGGACGTTGCCGGCTTCTTCACAAAGTGGCTCAAAGACCTGGCTGCCGACCAGTTTGAAAACGGCAGCGTTCCGAATGTTATCCCTAATGTGCTGGGTCCAGGTACGTCAGCCGCGTGGGGAGACGTCGCTGTGATCCTGCCGTGGACCATGTATCTGAGTTATGGGGATAAGCGCATTCTGGAAGAGCAGTATTCCAGCATGGCGCGTTGGGTGGAATACGCGCGGGGGCGGGCAAGCGAGGATTACATCTGGGACGGTGACTTCCACTTTGGCGACTGGCTGGCCTTCGCCACCAATCGTTCTGACTACCCCGGCGCAACGACGGGCAAAGACCTAATAGCCACAGCCTTTTTCGCGCATTCGACCGATCTGCTGCGCCGGACGGCAGAGGTCCTCGGAAAGCAAGAGGACGCCAAGCGTTATAGCGAACTGCTTGAGAAAATCAAGAGTGCCTTCCGCCGCGAGTTTGTGACCGAGACCGGAAGGGTTGGCGAGAACACCCAGACTGCTTACGCACTGGCTTTGCAGTTCGATCTGTTGCCCGAGGAACTGCGCTCGATTGCAGCTCGGCGACTGGCGCGAGAAGTGCGCGAGCGCCAGCACCTGACAACCGGCTTCGTCGGTACGCCTTACCTTTGCCATGTGCTCAGCCGATATGGTTTCCTCGATGAGGCCTATATGTTGTTGAATCGCGAGCAGTACCCTTCCTGGCTCTACCCCGTCAAGCAAGGAGCAACCACAATCTGGGAGCGGTGGGACGGCCAGAAGCCCGACGGTACGTTCCAGGATAAGGGGATGAACTCGTTCAATCACTATGCCTATGGTGCTGTGGGCGAGTGGATGTACCGTGTAATTGCAGGAATCGAAATTGATCCAGCAGCGCCGGGTTACAAGCATATTCTCATCCAGCCACAGCCGGGCGGAGGATTCAGGAGCGTAAAGGCCACGCACCAGACAATGTACGGCAAACTCAGCTCGGCTTGGCTTCTCAAAGACAGAAAGCTCAATCTGGATTTAGAAATCCCGGTGAACACTCGTGCCACGGTGCGCTTGCCCAAAGCTCAACTCGCCGATATCACCGAATCGGGGAATTCTCTGATCAAAGGCGACGGCATTACGAGCGCACGGCAGGACGGCGAGTCGGTTGTCGTAGAGATCGGATCGGGCCAGTATCGCTTCGTGTATCCTACGGACCTTGCGCCTGTCGAGACGGAAGCATCTCCTACAGGCATCGCCGGCAAGTGGCGCTTCGTCTTTCACACTCCCGTTGGCAGCCGCGATGAGACATACATCTTCCAGCAGGAAGGGGTTAATGTGACGGGCAGGGCGGAGACTGCGGAAATGAAAGGAACATTTAGTAACGATCAGTTAGACATTGCCTTTCCATTCACTTCACCAGAAGGCTTCAGCGGCACGCTCCGGCTGACGGGCCAGTTAGTGGGTGATACATTAAAGGGAAAGTGGGAATTTGCGGGTTACAGCGGAGATCTGAGCGCGACCCGCGTCAGATGATCCGCGCGCTTGGAGAACTCTATTCCTGGCAGGCAGATTCGGTGGAAGAAGAGGCGGCCACGGAGAACCGCCCTACAATTCTGTTTACGATTTACTATTTACCATTTACCATTCCACGCCATGCGACGAGCGATCTATCCCGGCTCCTTTGACCCGGTCACGAACGGCCATCTGGACATCATCGAACGGGGTTGCAAGTTGTTCGATGAGATCATCATTGCCATTCTTGTGAATCCTGAAAAGCAGCCCTTCTTCTCAATCGAGGAGCGACGCGCGATGCTTGCCGAAGTTTTGAGTGGCATTGAGCAGGGCGGTTGCCACGTACGGATCGACGACTTTCAAGGCCTGCTTGTGCACTATGCAGTAGCCAAACAGGCACATGCAATCGTCCGCGGCATCCGCGCTATCTCGGATTATGAATATGAACTGCAAATGGCATTAATGAACCGCCGGCTTGAACCAACGATCGAAACAGTATTCATGATGCCGGCCGAAACCTACTCGTATGTAAGTTCGCGACTGGTGAAAGAGGTCTTTCAGTTGGGAGGTGAACTCGACGGACTCGTGCCACCGCTCGTCGAAAAACGCATGAAAGAAAAGATCAAACGCTGAACAACATTTTGTCTTAAGGAACAATACTCGATGATGACGCAACCAGTTAGTTATCCTTTTGTAGTCTCCGAGAACGTTGCAAACATGCAGCCCTCCTCGACCCTTGCGGCCATGCAGGCGGCGGAAGCGCTGCGGGCCTCAGGGGTTAATGTCGTTGACTTTGGCGCCGGCGAACCCGACTTTGACACGCCGGAGAACATCAAAAGGGCGGCCGCGGAAGCAATGGCCGCCGGATTTACAAAATATACGGCTACCGGCGGGACGCGCGACCTTCAGGATGCAATTATCAAATTTTACGCTCGCGAGTTCGGCGCAACTTTCGAGCGCCCCGAGGTGATGGCTACTTCAGGGGGCAAGCAGGCTATCTTCAATGCAGTGGTTACGCTAATCAATCCCGGCGATGAAGTCCTGATCCCGAAGCCCTACTGGGTGACATTTCCCGAGATAGTGATCTTCGCAGGAGGAGTTCCCGTAGCTATCGAGACCGAAGACACGGGGTTCTCATTAACTGCCGCGCAAGTCGAACGCGCGATTACGCCGCGGACAAGGTTGCTGATCCTTAACTCGCCAGGTAATCCCTCTGGCAGGGTGATTCCCACACCGGAATTCCAACGGATCATGGAGCTAGCCGCTGACCGGGGGCTCTATGTGATCTCCGATGAATGCTACCTGCGATTCGTCTACCCACCGGCAGAGGTCTTCAGTGCCGCAACGCTGCCAGCGGAACTCCGGAATCGATTATGCATCGCCGGTTCATTCTCCAAGACGTACGCAATGACCGGCTGGCGTCTTGGATACTCGCTGGCCTCACGCGAGTGGACAAAGGCAATGTTAAAGGTGCAGAGCCACTCGACCAGCAATCCGAATTCGATGGCACAACGTGCTGCGACTGAAGCTTTGAATGGTCCGCAAGAATCGGTGAGCGCCATGCTCGCCGAGTATTCGGCCAGACGACGGTGGCTGGTTAAGGCTCTGGGAGAGATCCCCGGACTCTGTTGCGCGAATCCCGAAGGGGCTTTTTATGCGTTTCCGGATGTGCGTGGCTGTCTCAAGGGACAGGTGAAGACCTCAGGAGAGTTTGCGCAACGATTGCTCGAAGACGAGCACACTGTTGTCACCGACGGAGCGGGATTTGGCTGCGAGGGATTTGTGCGCATCTCTTATGCGACCTCGATGGACCAGTTGAAAGAGGGGGTCGAGCGGCTTAAACGATTCACCCAGCGCCTGGTGTAGCAGAAGGTAAGAATTAATGGGAATAAAAAAGCGGCGCCATGAACTGGCGCCGCTTTTGCATCTAGCACTTCTGACCTTTTAGTAAAGGTTAAAGTTGTATTCGAGTTGGATATGCATCGAGACCGGCCGACCATCTTTCATTGCCGGCTGGAACTTGATCTGACGGGCTGCGGCGATTGCTCGTTCAGTCAATCCGAACGGCAGGCCGGAGACGGATCTGATGTTCGTGACTTGACCGCTGGAAGTGAACACAGCACGCAGAACCACCGTTCCCGTAATCTGGTTCTTTCGAGCTTCCTCGGTGTATTGCGGCTCAGGCTTCGAAAGGACGCGCGCCTTCTGTGTTACTTCGCGGCCGCTGTAGACTTCCCTGCCGCCACCGCCGCCGCCTGGACCACCACCACCGTCATTTCGGTCACCGCCGCCAATATTGCCACCGCGGCCGGGGCCAATACCACCACCCTCACCGGGACCGATACCACCGCCCGTTCCCGTTCCGATACCGCCACCGGTTCCCGGACCGGAGGACAACTCAGTACTCCTGGATTTGGGATCACCATAAGGCAGCACACGTACGTCGGGTGGAACCAGCAACGGATCGGCAACTACCGTTGCTGCTACAGGCAAAGAAGGATTTCGAATAGGGGGAGGATTAGGATCGGGGGCGACAACCTGAGGCACAGTCAACGATGCCTGAGGAGTCTTACCGAAAGAAGCCGGCTGCTGTTGCTCGCGACCGCCGCCACCACCGCCTGCTGCTCTCTCCGGCTTCGGCTTGCTGCCTCCACCATCACCTTTATTTAGCCCGGCAGTGCCGGGGTCCGGCGTGGGCTGTTCGCTGGGAATGTCGATCAATTGTTGAACTACCAGCTCATCGAGCGTTGCCTCTTCTTGTGCTTGCTGTTGCTTATAGGAATCGAAGAGAACAAAACCACCAACGACGGCGAAGATGACCACGAAGGAGGCAACGACGCCGAGCACGACGTTTTGCGAATCGGATCCTTCACCACCCATCACGGCCGCTCCTCGGTCGCCACCAAGCCGGGTGGCGAAAATCCCGACAAGGCTACCAAATGCGATAAGGGTAAAGATGATTAGACCTGCTCGCGAGCTTTCCTGTGAGCCAGACCGGTCCATCAATGCAATCGCGGCAACCAGCACCACCATAGCCAGAAAAGCGCTTCCCAGAGCGATAACCGCGTAGCGGTTGTTAAAGAACCGGCTGGACATCTCGCCATAGCCCTGGGCCGATCGTTTCATGAATCCGATGGGGTCACGCTTGAATTCGGGCCATGTCAATTCGTATTGGTGTGCAACGTATCGCAGTTCTGTAGCGAGCCGGCTCGCGAGGCCTGCATCATCCATTATTGTCAGGTGATACTCGGCGCGTTCAGGTGCTGAAGGGGCCATGTTCGTTTCCGTCACACTGGCAAGCGGGACTGCCGGGAAAGATTCAGTAACAGGTGGCTCTGAGTCCACGGCCTCGGTGCTCTCGAGCCGCGCCGGAGCGGTGAAGGTCTCTTCACGATTAGGGACAAAGCCGTTCAGCGGCGTCCCATCAACCGGACAAAAACTGAATTTGTCCGCGTACTCTTCCTGGCATGTGGAACAAAACTTCATCGTCACTACCTCATTTTGCCTGAACGGCGTTGATTCTGAAATAACATCGGCCTGACCAGACTCCCTCAGAAAACTTCCGGTGACGCGCTTATCCAGAGACCTCGAAGGCTCCGGAGCGCGCCATCGCTCGAGCAATGCCTTTTCCTCTTCCGAAAGGACCAGATCATCTGGCTCGATACTACTCATTTCAAGCCCGCTCCAAAGTAACAATTTCCCGGCTACTATTCAAATATGGCCGGAGCCTATTCCTCAGACGCGCCCGGGCGCGAAAAAGCCGCCCTTTCACGGTGCCGACATCTGCATCGACAACACTTGCAATTTCGCTCAGTGGCAATCCTTCATATTCGAACAACACCAGGGCCTCACGCTGGAGCGGTGGCAGATCGGCTACCGCATCCTTTACGACTGCCGTGAGTTCCTCATCAAGTAATTTACGCAATGGCTGTTCTCGGGATGGAATTGCCGGATCTTCGGCAAGCTCATCGAGTGAACCTTCCCGGCTGGCGCTTCTGAACTGTTTCAAGGCTAGATTACGCGCGGCAGAATAAAGGTACGTGCGCAAAGAAGCACGTTCCGGATCAAAATTCTGAGGCTTTCTAATCAAGCTCAAGAAACAATCGTGTGTTATGTCTTCGGCCATTTCCACAGAACCAAGGAGCCGGTAAGAAAATCGGAATATTCCGTTTCGATGTCGTTCGTATATTTGCAGGAAAGCCGCCTGGTCGCCGCCACCTGCCCTCTCAAGCAAAAGTTCGTCTGTGCTTTGCTCTGGCAATCAAACACTCGATCCTGTAGGAATCTCTTCCTACGTGTATTTACCGCCAAGTGACCAAAAGTTAGGGCACTTCCTGCAAATCATCCCAAATTCCGTGTCAAATACCGTGTTCAGCCCGCGAATTATACTACCGTTTCAACGGGAAGAGCAGAGAATCACGGTTGCCGCCTCAGATGAAACCAACGCCTTTGATGCGATTGCGGGGTAAACGGTTGACGGACAAATATCACGCATCTAAGATGTTTTGCTCCCCTACTTTAACAGCCCGAGCTTAAGGCATATACGATACTAGTGTCCGAACAATTCTATTCATATGTTTGCTAAGAGACTCAACTGCCTTTTAAAGAACCGTTTCGCTGCAAGCCTGGTCTTTCTGAGTATAGGACTGGCGCCCTTGATTGGATTCGCTCCTCAGGCCAACGGGCAGGCCCCTCCTGAACCCCGTCGACAACAACTCCTAAACGGCCTCCGAGTCTTAATATGGCCGAAGCCCGGCGATCAAAATGTTCTCTTGAAGCTTCGCATTCATAGCGGCGCGGCTTTTGACCTTGCCGGGAAGGCCGGGGGTATGGCTCTACTCGGGGACGTACTTTTTCCCGACCCTGCGACCCGTGAGTATTTCACCGAAGAGATGGAGGGTCGCCTGGACGTTAGCACCAACCATGACTCAATTACGATCACCATGTATGGCCGGGCAGCGGCGCTGGAACAGATTGTAGAGATTCTCCGCACCGCCCTGGTAACGACTCAGATCACGCGAGAGAATGTTGCCAAATTGCGGGACGGTCGCATAAAAGTCATTCGCGACACCAGTATCTCTTCGACAGTGCTAGCCGACCGCGCCATAGCTAGCCGGCTTTTTGGAGACTTTCCTTACGGGCACCCGTACGGTGGGTCTCCTGAGTCCCTCGGCCGCGTCGATTGGGCTGATTTGATGCTAGCCCGCGACAGGTTTTTAAATGCAAACAATGCAACGCTCGTTGTAATTGGTGGCGTTGAACAAGCGCGCACAATACGGGCTCTTCGTCAGCTCCTCGGCGGATGGCGCAAGAGTGAGCGGCTCGTCCCTGCAACATTTCGCCAGCCTGAGCCTCCAGATCCGCGCCCGCTTCTGGTAAATGTTCCGGCTGGTGAAAGCGCAGAAATCAGGCTTGCCACCCGCGGCCTTTCGCGAGCAGATTCTGATAATGCTGCTGCCAATATCCTCACTGTGGTCGCGAAGAAGCGCTGGGAACGGCTTGTTCCAGAGTTGACCAAGGGTCCTGTCTTCGTCAGACATCAAGCCAACGTGTTGCCCGGAATGTTTGTGTTTGGGGCATCAGTCAATAACTCACTCGCTGTACGATCAATTGAAGCCGCTCGAAATGTCGTGCAGTCTCTTGTTGACAATCCCATTTCGGTTACCGAACTTGATGAAGCGAAAAGGGAGGTTCTTGCGCAGAAAACCAAAAAATTGGGGGACTCTGACGGAATAGCAGAAGGTTGGCTTGATGTTGACACGTATCGCCTCGCACCCCTTGCCGAACAACTGCGTGTCCTTCAGGCGGTCACAGCCAGCGATCTTCAGCGAACTGCCGGCCGGCTCTTTCGAGGAAATCCTCCCGCCGCTGTGGTGATGGGGAACTCCGAGACCTTGCAACCTGAATTGGAGCGCACGATGAAAATCGAGATTCTGGGAGAGATGCCCGAGCCTGCTTCACCCGAGATTAGGTCCCCTCCTACCCCGGGGGCTACCGCAAGGCCGTAATGCAAATGTTTCGCAACGCAGTTGCAACCATACTTCCGTCCGGTTCCGTTTAACTGTGTCCGACGTCAAGAGCGCATTTGATAGGGAGCACTCGGGTCGCGTGCGCGAGATGTTCGCGGGTATCGCCGGCCGGTACGATCTTTTAAACCATCTGCTATCCGGAAACATGGATAAGCGATGGAGAAAAATTGTAGCTCGCAGGATGCTCGAGTCGCTGAAGTCAAGCGGAGCAAATGTCCTTGACGTGGCGTGCGGCACTGGCGATTTAGCAATTACGTTGTTTGACACAACCGGAGCACAGGTAGTGGGCACAGACTTTTGCCGTCCCATGTTGGAGATCGCGCAAAAGAAGTGTCTGGCCAGCAAACGGGCGATTCCCTTCATCGAAGGTGACGCCCTGAAGCTACCATTCGTTGATAATTCCTTCGACGGAGCAACCATCGCCTTTGGTTTGCGGAACCTTGCTGATGTTGAGCAGGGGCTGCGGGAGTTATTGCGGGTGGTTAAGCCGGATGGGATTGTTGCTGTGCTTGAGTTTTCGAAGCCCGTGATACCGGGGTTCCGACAGCTTTTTGCTGTTTACTTCACCCGGGTGCTCCCTTTGCTGGGCGGAGTGGTTAGTGGATCGCGGCAAGCGTACGAGTATTTACCGGACTCGGTTTCGCGCTTCCCTGACCAGGAAAAGCTTGCTTCGGTTATGCAGGAGATTGGATTTGGAGAGGTTCATTACCAGAACCTCACAGGAGGTATAGCGGCGCTCCACGTCGGGAAGAGCGCATAAAGATTTCTCGGGGATTGGTTGCATTCATTAATAGATATGCAGCCATGAGACGTAGCCCGAGCGTTAGTCTTGGTAGGTCAAGCGGTTGTCGGGGCCGCGAAACTTATCGAGCTAATTGCTCGGGCTACGTTCTTTTCTGGGTAGGGTCTTAATTTGTTGGTGTCCTAATTTGTAGGGGTGGCCCTCCGTGGCCGCCCGTAACCGAGTGAAACATCTTTTCCAATGCGGGCGGCCACGGAGGGCCACCC
>JBGSWR010000021.1:0-35619 GCA_041751855.1 Pyrinomonadaceae bacterium | reverse complement strand
GGTGAGGATGGTCCCTCCGGGTTCCGCAACTTGTCGCGCTCCGGGTAACTTGAGTGGCTGCTTGCCAGCAGTGGCCGCACAGGAGAATTTTACTCTTGACAATCCCTTTCATAGAACGAGGCTGAAGCCTGTGGTGTCTTGCACTTTCTTCCGTGGGGGTGGGAATTCACTGAAGCTCTCTAGAGAACGATTCGCCGGCCTCCTTCTAGTATCAGCCAAAGTTATGGAAATAATAACAAACTTTAGTTATTATTATTTCAAAACTGCTCCTATAATCTCGGCCCGGATCGGCAAACAGACATAGCACGTTCATTCCTTTGCGCTTTTATCTAATCAGATGAACCAAGGCAGGCAGTTTTTTTCTGTTAAGGAATAGCTGTAAACCGAGTCCTTTTTCGTTTGGCCGATTTCGCTTTTCGCCGGGGCCTTCAGTCAGAGGTAAATCGGATGCTCGAAGCTAGTCGTCCAGTACATTGCCAACCCCACATCCTCGAAACGAGTTCGAAGATGAGAAGAACCATCAGACAAATGTCAGAGGGAGCAAAGTCGTAGCCTCAAGCCCAGGATCCTGAACAATCTTTGCAGAAAGAGGAGACTAAAATGATGAGAAGTAGCGGCCTTCCCCGTTTAATCTTATGTGTGGCTGTTTTGTTGATCGTCAGTCCGGCGGTGTTGGCGCAGACAGCCACAGGGCGCATTGTCGGTACGGTTCAGGATCAGACTGGCGCCGCGGTGCCCGGTGCGGCAGTTGCTGCGCTTCACGAGCAGACTGGCGTTACATACAACACTCGCGCCAGCGACGCCGGAAAGTACACGTTTGAAGCGCTACCTGCGGGTCTGTATACGATTACTGTTGAGCAGACGGGCTTCAAGAGGCACTCAACCAGCCAAAATGTCGTCACAGCCAATGACACTGCGACCATCAACGTCCCGCTGGAAGCGGGCAACATCGAAGAGGTTGTCGAGGTCATAGGCAGCTACGAAAGAGTGCAGACCAGCCAATCCGGGAACATCGGAAACATTGTCAATGAGAAGTCACTCGAAACCCTGCCTATTGCTGGTCGCAACCCTCTGGCCTTGATCGCGAGTCAGCCCGGAGTTTATTCGGGATCAAATTCCACCGGTAACACGCACGTCTTCGGCTCGCGTGACCGGGCTTTCAATATTACGCTCGATGGCATTGACGCTAATGAAACATCAGCGGGCACTGCCACGTTCACGCCTATTCGAACTAATCCCGATAGCCTGCGTGAATATCGAGTCATTACGTCGAACCCATCGGCGGAGTTTGGGCGGAACAGCGGCGCTCAAATCGCTCTCGTCACCAAGTCGGGGACAAACGACTTCCACGGTAATCTTTTCTGGTATCACCGCAATCGCGTGCTAAACGCCAATGAATGGGAACTCAACCGTCAGGGAATCCCGCGCCGCTTCCTTTTACGCAACCAGTTTGGCGGCAGCATCGGCGGTCCGATAATCAAGAATAAAACCTTCTTCTTTTTCAACACCCAATGGCAGCGCCAGATTCAAACGCTCGAGCAGACCAGCACTGTCTACACGGCGGCCGCTCGCCAGGGCAACTTTCGCTATGTTTCCGGAGGACGAAACTTTCCGTTCGGCGCCGCTGGCGCCTCGGTTGATGCACAGGGTAATCCGCTGCCTGGTCTGACCATTCAGACCTATAGTGCCTCAGCCCGCGATCCACGCGCCCTGGGGCTTGACCAAACCGTTCAATCGATCCTTGCGCTTACGCCACTTCCGAATCGATTTGATGTTGGTGATGGACTCAATACCGCGGGATTCAGATCTCTTGCGTCGCGAACGGATCCGCAGCGCGACTTCAACATCCGCATTGACCATACCTTCAGCGAGCGCAACAATCTCTTCGGTCGGGTAAGCTGGGGACAACAGGATACCGTGGGCGACACAACTAATGCCGGTGCAGCGCGTTTCCCGGGTCTTCCTCCGATTGTTGCCACGTTCCGTTCGCCGCGAAACATTGCCATCGGTTGGCGCTCAACTCTCAGCAATACGACAGTGAATGAATTGATCGTGGGTGGCAATCGCTTCATCTTTGATTTTGCCATTCCTACCAATCAAGATGATCGGACGACACCAATCATCCTGGCTATACCGACCGATCCGCTGTCTAACTCATTTGGCAACAAGCGCACCATCAATACGTTCCAGGTGATAGACAATCTCAGCCATGTCCGTGGCGCTCATACTTTGCGAATGGGCGTCAACCTGCGCTTGCAGCAGCACTACGATGTGCGCGGATCGATCGCTGGAATTGATGCCAATCCTCAATACTTTCTGGGGGGCGCTGTTGATGCCACAACCTTTCAGTTGCCCACCTCTTGCAGTTCTTCAATTACAACCAACTGCATTAATACAAACGATCGCAGCCGGCTGCAGAGCTTTATTAATGATGCGCTCGGCAAAGTTAGTCTCTTCCGGACCGGACTTGTCGCAACTGGCAGTGCATTTGCCCCTCCCGGAACAGGCTTTATCTTCGACGCCTGGTATCCAGAGTATGACTTCTACTTCCAGGATGATTGGAAGGTACGGCCCAATTTAACTGTCAACCTTGGGTTGCGTTGGGAGCCGAAACCAAAGCCTTACACGCGTGGAGACAGCCGGATCCTGGTTCCTGACAAGCCCGTCATATTTGGATCCGCTCCTGCTGATGACATTACCTTCGTCGACGGCGATCTTTATCGGAGCGACTGGAATAACTTTGGCCCCGCCATAGGAGTGGCTTGGGATCCCCTTAGCGACGGCAGAACTTCGGTCCGCGGGAACTTCCGTGTTGCGTTTGATCGCATCTCTACATTCCTGCCCTCGTCGGCCGTGTTCCCGAACACGCCGGGAACGACCTTCGCCAATATCCTGCGCGTCGGCATAACTGCGGATTACCGTCTTCGTGATGGCATCCCCTCTTTGAGTGCTCCTCCGACTGCGGATCCAGCGACTCTGGCTCAGGTTCCCTATCCCGGCTTCGGTTCCCAGGAGATTCTGGATCCGAATTTCAAAACCCCAGTGACCTATATGTGGTCGGCTAGCCTGCAGCGTGAGATAGGTTGGAAGGTAGTGGCGGAGGCCAGCTATATCGGCCGTGCTGGTCGAAATCTGATCGGAGGCTACGAGCGCAATCAGGCCAGTATCTTCGACAATGGTTTCCTTCAAGCTTTCATCACAGCAAAAGCGGGTGGCGAAAGCACACTCCTCAATCAGTTAACCTCGCTGCATCCGAACCGGACCGCTAGTGAGTCTGGCGCGGCCTTCATAAGAAGATTCTTTGCTACAACGGTCGCGAATAATAATGTCGCCTCTCTTGCCGCAGCATTAAGCGGAGTAACGGTCACACAGGGTGGTGTGACCAGAAACCTGCCGGACGCAACAGGGTTGGGTAAGTTCTTCTTTATTCCCTACCCGCAATTCAACGCGGGCGGGATGCAGATCATTGACAGCAACTCCTTCTCTAATTACCACGGCGGCATCTTCCAGTTGGCGCGTCGCTTCGAGGAAGGTCTTCAGTTCACTGTGGCTTACACCTTCTCTAGGTCGCTGGATGACAAGTCCTACGATCCGACCTTTACGCGTATAAGCAGCGGTACCGCAGTATCCGCACAGAGTACGCCCTTTGACGCTGCGAACCGGCGGCTTAACTATGGGCCATCCGACTTTGATCGCACGCATCTCTTTCAGACCAGTGCCATCTATGAACTCCCATTTGGACCCGGCAGGCGGTTTGGAAGAGGGGCAAACGGGTTGATTTCGCGACTGATTGGCGGCTGGACCGCTACCACTGCTCTTGTCTGGCAGAGTGGCGTGCCATTCACCGTTGTATCGGGAACCAATACGTTCAGCAACCGGAATAGTTCAAGGGCCAATTACGCAGGCTCGAACTTCAACCCCAGCTACCAAAACGATCTCGTAAATGGGGTGCCGTTCTTGTTTACCCCGGAAGAGCGAGCGCAGTTCTCTTTGCCGGGGCCGGGCGAACTGGGCAATACCAGCCGTAATCAGTTTAGGTTCCCACCCCAGTTCAATATGGACGCTTCGCTTATCAAGAAGATTGTGATCACCGAGACGAAGAGCGCAGAGTTTCGCGTTCAGGTCTTCAATCTGACGAACACTCCATACATGGGCTTTCCATCTTCAGGGTTGAGCGTTCTCAGCGGGGCGACCTTCTCGCGTGATCTCACTTCCGATTCCTTTGCGAGGGTTGTTGAGTTTGCAGTTCGGTTTACCTTTTGAATCCTGTGTCGCTGGGTTTAGCTCCCAGACGGACACGCCTAATCTAAAGGCAAAGGCTATCTGACAAGGGTTCAAGCTAAACTAACCCCATCTTGAGTAAGTGTAGAACTCAGGGTTGAATATCCTATTTATGAGTCTGTTTCGTCGTCACGCACTTCTGCTGGTTTATTTCACGCTCTTGGCGATCGTTGTACACGCACGGTTTCTGCCACCGGAGAAGTTCGCTTTTGACCTCTTAATCACGAACGCCCGCATTGTGGATGGCACGGGCAATCCATGGTTCCATGCCGACATAGGAATCAAGGACGGTCGCATCGTGCGCATAGGTCGCCTCGATGCCGGTAAGGCTTTGCGGACGCTCGACGCCCGGAATCAGATAGTTGCTCCGGGCTTCATCGACGTTCATGCGCATGTCGAGTCGATACACAATCTGCCGGCCGCGGAGAACTTCATTCGCATGGGGGTTACTTCACTCGTTACTGGCAACTGTGGCAGTTCGACAACTGAAGTGGGAGAGTTTCTCGCACGCTCCACCGAAACGCCGCTTGCTGTAAATCTCGCCACGCTCATTGCCCACGGATCCGTGCGACGAAAAACGATGGGCCTTGAAGATCGCGCTCCTACTCCGGATGAGCTTAAGAGCATGGAGGCAACTGTAGAACAGGGAATGAAAGACGGTGCGGTTGGCCTTTCCACGGGTCTCATCTACGTTCCAGGGACTTATGCGAAGACCGACGAGGTTGTGGCTCTAGCCCGGGTCGCTGCCCGTCATGGCGGCGTATATGCATCTCATATGCGCAGTGAAGGTGACGAAGTCGTAAATGCTATTAAGGAGACGCTCGAGATTGGCGAGCAGGCGGACCTGCCCGTTCAGATCTCGCATTTCAAGATCAGCAGCAAGCGTCTCTGGGGCAAGAGTCCATCAACCATTGCGCTCGTGCGTGAGGCCCGCGCTCGAGGCCAGGCAGTAACAGTTGATCAGTACGCCTACCCGGCAAGTTCGACCTCGCTCGACGTCCGCATTCCATCGTGGCTCCGCGCGGGAAGTTTTGACGAGGCCAAAAAGCGGTTGGCAGACAAGTCTACGCGTGAGCGTGTCGTAAAAGAGATGAAGGACACCTTGAAGCGGGGTGGTTTCAAAGACTACTCGTACGCGATGGTGGCGAGTTACCGTGCCGATCCTTCATTCAACGGCAAGTCTATAGCCGAAATTACGAAGCTTGTGCGCGGCAAAAAGGATCTGAATGCGCAGATTGAGCAGATACTGGCTATGTACGAGGCAGGTGGCGCGGGCATGGTCTATCACGTAATGAGTGAAGACGATGTACAGAGAATTATGCGGGAGCCTTTTACGATGATCGCTTCCGACAGCGGTGTGCGCCAGTTTAATCAGGGCGTGCCGCATCCGCGTGGCTATGGCAATAACGTGCGCGTGCTGGGCCGATACGTGCGGGAGTTGGGACTTGTCAGTCTCGAGGATGCGGTTCGCAAGATGACCTCGCTGCCGGCGCAAACATTTGGTTTTAGAGACCGGGGCCTTGTGAGGGAAGGCTTTGCCGCCGACCTGGTCATCTTTGATGAGAAGACGATTACTGATCGCGCAACCTATGATCAGCCCCACCAGTATCCGGTCGGAATTAGTTACGTAATTGTGAATGGCGAGCCTGTACTTGCCGAGGGTCAGATGACCCCCGCTCGCCCGGGCGTGGCGCTGCGCGGTAATGGGTACCGAGTGCTGGCGGTTGCATTGCAGTAACCGTCAGGGCCTAACAGTTGTGAGACAACATAAATTGAACGAGGATTCAGGTTTGGCCTTCTCAAGTCTGGATAAATTGCGCGTTTGGCCGGCTAAAAATGAACAGGTTTTGATCTTGGCAACGGGCGTGAAGCGGTGTATAAGAGGCAGAGTCTTGCGGTGGCCACCACTATCACCAAAACAAGGTCGTAAGCTCGGCTTGCCAGGCGCTGGTTAGGGATTCGGGGGATCTCTCAACTGGATCTATGGGACTTCGCTCGAGAGCGGTCCTATCTAAACGTAAGAATGAGGACATTACCAATGAAAAGTCAGTTTGGAATTACTTTGCGACTCTTGTTAATCGTCGCGGCCCTTTTCGGGCTCGTCGCGACTTCTTTTGGTCAGGAAGAAACAGCCGCGACGGTTATCGGCAGGGTTACCGACTCCACGGGCGCGATCATCCCAAACGCCAATATCTCAGTCACCAACACAGCGACGGGGATTGAACGCCGTGCGCAAGCGAACGCCGAGGGAGACTACGTCATCACGACGTTGGTCCCTGGCGAGTACACACTTGTCGTCGAGCAGCAGAACTTTAAGCGCTTTGTACAGAACATCACTCTTAATGCTCGCGACCGCCGGCAGGTCAACGTTGCTCTCGAGCCGGGTTCTCCGGACGAGACGGTAACTATCACCGATGAGGCGCCGCTGATCCAGGACAGTCCAACGGGTCAGGGTTTGATCTCCGGGACTCAGGTAATCGAGCTGCCGCTTAACAACCGGAATTTTCTTAAGTTGACTGAACTCGTTCCGGGGATCAGTTCCAGCCTCGACGACGAATCGAGTTTTGGTCTCACCAGCCGGGCTGATATTTCGATTAATGGCATGCGACGAAATGCGGTTAATTATTTCGTTGATGGTGTGTCCAATACTGACGTTGGATCGAATATCACCTTGCTATCGACGCCGACTATTGACTCCATCAAGGAGTTCAAGGTGCTGACGTCAATCTACACGGCCGAGATCGGCCGGTCTGGCGGTGGCGTGGTGACGCTGGTGAGCAAGAGTGGGGGCAATGATTTCCACGGATCGATTTATGATTTTGTGCGCAACGATCGATTTAACGCTAACAACTTCTTCAATAATCGTCTGGGTCGCAGACCGGACGGATCTGCCGTTGCTCGCGTACCGCGGTTGAGATACCACAACTTTGGCTTCACTTTCAGTGGACCAGTATCGATCCCGAGATTTGGCGAAGGCGGCCCGGCTCTTTATCAGGCAAAGAACAAGACTTTCTTCTTCTTTTCTGAAGAGGTGCGTCGCATCACTCGGGGTACCGCAACCGCTGCGGCCACAGTACCGACACTGTCTCAACGTACAGGAGATTTTTCAACAAGCCTCGGCGCCCTACTGTATCGGCAGGCAAATGGCACGAGCGGCACCGCCGTTACCGCCACGCCCTTGTTTGTCACGAATACAGCGGGAGCCGTTGTACCGGCCCAGGCTGGTATGGTTTTTCGAGCTGATGGGCGGGCCTATGTGGGAAACATCGTTCCCGGCGCCGACCAGAGTCAATTGGCACACTCGCTTCTGCCTGCCTATCCCGTACCCAACAGTGGCCTGAGCGGTTTTACGTCCACTTCCATCACAGTTAACAACACGAGACAGGAAGCAATTCGCATCGATCACAATTTCAATGACAATCAGCGATTGATGGGCCGGTATACTCACGATCTTAGTGAGACCCAGGAGCCCGGAGGTCTTTTCGCCGGTATCGTAATACCTAACATCGCTACTACCCAGACGCGCGTTCCCGGGCACGTGCTCGCAATCTCCCTGACGAGCATCATTTCACCTACCCTGGTGAACGAAGCGACCTATAACTTTTCAGGGAATCTGATTGGTTCTCAGGTTATCGGGCGGGGCCGCCGTTCGGACTACTCGGGTAGTAATGCTATCCCCGAGGCTTTTCCGGAGAACAATAACAACGCCATCCCAACGGTAGCTATCACGGGCATCTCAAGCATTGGCGCGTTGCAAGGCTTCCTTATCAAGTACACCAATAACGTAGTAAGAGACATCGTGACCTATACCAGGGGCAATCACACGTTCAAATTTGGCGGCGAGGTCTCTTTTGAAGCGAAAAACGAGAATGCCAACAACCTTACGCAGGGGAGCTTTACGTTTAATACGACCGGGTCGAGTGGGCTATCAACGACCGGAGTTAATTTGACGCAGACAGGCGTTGGCTTTGCCAGTTTCCTGCTTGGCCGGGCTGCTTCCTACGTCGAGGACGAATTTGACGTCACCAACAACCTGCGCTTTGGGCGGCGGGAGTTCTTTGCACAGGACACCTGGAGGGTGCGCCGTAACGTTACGCTCGATTTTGGCGTTCGCTACCAGTACTTCCAGCCTGTCAAGGACAAGAATAACGTAATGACCTCATTCTTCCCGTCGCTCTACAACCCGGCTGCCGTTCCCACCTGTACCACGGCCGCGTGTGTGGCGCTCGTGAGAGGAACCGGGAACGAATTGAATGGAATAGCAGTCGCGGGCGCAAATTCTCCCTTTGGGCGGGCCATCTCGCCGTCTGATAAAAACAACTTTAGCCCTCGTGTCGGGCTTGCCTGGAGCCCGGACGTTAAGTCCGGATTCTTACACAGCCTTTTTGGCGACAGCGGCAAGAGCGTGATTCGGCTGGGTTACGGGTTTTATTATGACCAGGTGCTCGTCGGAATCTTCGAGCAGAATGCCTTTGTGAATCCACCATTCAACAATCGCGCTACCTTTACGGGCGCAGGCGTGTCCTTGGCAAACCCGAGCGGCGGAACACTCGGAGCGCTGCCAATCCGCGCGCTAATCGCCAGCGCCGAAGACTTCATTACGCCTGAGGTGCAACAATGGTCTCTGGGTATCCAGCGCGAACTCTTTAATCGTGGTGTTATCGACATTAGCTATGTGGGCACAAAGGGCGATCACCTGATCCGCGATCTGGATCTGAACCAACCCCACCCGGCAGATGTGCTGCTTGTTGGCGCGGGTAACCGAAACACCATCCGTCCATTTGTCGGTTATGGAGCGATCACCTATCGCGAAACCAGCGCGATCTCGCGTTACCACGGCCTGCTTACCTCTTTCAACTATCGCTTTGGCAATGGATTTTCGATTACCACCTCTTACACATTCAGTAAGAACCTGACTGACGCTACCAACGATCGCGACGCGATCGATCGGCCACAGAATGCACGGAATAAGCGTATCGAGTATGCCGAAGCTCGGACATCTCGTCCGCATATCTTCAGCGCCAGTTACGTGTATGAGTTGCCGTTCTTCAGGAATGCAGAGAATGCTTTCCTCCGTCATGTTCTCGGAGGCTGGCAAATCTCCGGTATCACATCGTTGGCTTCGGGCCAGCCAGTGCCGCGCGTACTTGCTGATACAGCGAATGAGATCCGCGGTAATCGACCGAATCTTACCTGCGATCCGAACGCCGGACTGGCGGGAACGCTCGACGCCAACGGTCTGCCGTATGTCTTCGATCCAACCTGCTTTGCTCTTCCGGCTAATGGGACGTTTGGCAATGCGCCCCGAGCGTTTGCTCGCCTGCCCGGACAGAACCAGACCAATCTGTCGGCAGTTAAGAACTTCTACTTCAATCGTGAGAAGGGACGTTCGCTGCAACTGCGGGCGGAAGGCTTCAATGTGTTCAACCATACGCAGTTCACAGGTATTGGCGCCACGCTGGCCACCACAGCTAACCTGGGCCGGCCCACGGGAACCCGGCTACCGCGCGAGTTTCAGTTTGCCGCGAAGCTCTACTTTTAGAGAACTGAATTGCGTGATTAACCAATATGCCCGCAGCGCCAAAGCGCTGCGGGCATATGTCTCAATGGTTTGATTAGTGTCGGTTGAGAGGCACACTAGCGAAGGCCACAACGGGAAACCGTGAAAGGTTCAGAGAACACTACTACTCTTCTGCGCAATCTCCGTGCGGTCTTGCCACAGCACACTATCGAGAGAGCCAACCTCCTCATCGAGCGTGGACGCATCGCGCGCATATTCGATTCCACAAGTCATCAATCGCCAGCAGATCAGGATCTTGATCTTACAGGTCTGACTATATTTCCGGGTTTCATCGACGTTCACATTCATGGCGCCGTAGGAGTGGACGTGATGCAGGCGAATCCTCGAGATTTGGCACTGGTGTCTGAATTTTTATTAACACAGGGTGTAACCGGTTGGTTGCCCACGCTGGTGCCTGCCCCTGATGATGATTATCGTCGGTCCATTGTTGCGGTTGGGGAGCTAATGAAACAACAGAAGGAAGGCGCAAAGCTTCCGCAAGCAAGAGTGCTCGGCGTTCACTACGAAGGTCCCTTTGTTAATGAGAGCCAGTGTGGCGCGTTGCGAACAGCCTACTTTAGGACTTATTCGAACCCGTCCGCTCTCGACCTGCTGCCGGTTCCGGAAGAAAAGCCTGCGGTGTGCATGACTACTCTCGCGCCGGAGATCGAAGGCGGCATTGAACTGGTACGTGAACTCGCGGCCCGAGGTTGGGTGAGTTCAATCGGACACACCCGCGCCACTGTCGAAGTCCTGGACAAAGCGGCTGAGGTGGGGGCTCGCCACATGACGCACTTTATGAATGCTATGACGCCGCTCCATCATCGCTCGCCGGGGCCGATCGCCTGGGGTTTGAGCCGGGACGATGTAACTTGCGACATTATTGCCGATGGAGTTCATCTCGATCCCTTTGTCCTCAGGCTTTTGCTGCGGGTGAAGGGTTCAAATCGGCTTGCTTTGATCAGTGATGCCATCGCCGCGACCGGCCGGGGCGACGGCGACTATGATATCTGGGGAGAGACGATCCAGGTGCGTGAGGGGCGAACGTCTAACGCACGTGGCAGTATTGCGGGGTCAGTGATCACAATGCTTGATGCGGTGCGAATGATGCTCAATGTGGGCGCATCGGAGGGGGACGTTGCCTTGATGGCGGCAACAAACCCGGCACGTCTGCTTGGACTGGACCAGGATTGCGGCTCAATCGAGGAAGGAAAGTGTGCGGATCTGGTGGCTCTCGACGGGAACGGGAAGGTAGCGTTGACAGTTGTAGGGGGCGTGCTCGCTCATTCAGCTCTCCAAAACTGATGAGGTTAGGCAGGGTAGTTTTTCAGATTTTCGTCTCATTAGCACCTGACCGAAGTCAAGTGATTTGGAGTTTGACATTCATGGGCAACCGATCGAGCCCCTCTCATTAACACCTAACTTCAGTTAGGTGTCAGGCTTTCCGAACCGTTTCAACGGTTTGCCTGGTTGTCACCGAGCAACGTCCTCAGCCCCTGCGTAAACCGTTAAAGCGGTTCTGGTATCCCACCGCACCTGGACCACCTAACTAAAGTTAGGTGTTAATGAGACGCAAGGTCGAGGCAGGGGCGCCTAAGTGGCAGCCTGAATTTTTCTCATTAGCACATGATTTCAGTCAGGTGACCGCACCAGACCATAACGAGTAACAAGTATTTCGTACTCTTCCATGAAAGATCTCCGTTTATGATGCTCTTCCTGACGAGCTATGTAGTTGGCGACCACCTATACATCGGACGCAGAAACCGAGAACGCTCCATAGCCTCGGCCCACCGAAATCTTCCAGGGACCAAACTATGCTCATTTATCCAGTGTGACGAGGCGCCTTTGAGTAGTTTTGCGGTGTCTTCAATTTTGATTCCAGTGGGAAGATCGATCAATGCATGCGTGTGGTCAGCATTGACGTAATTGATCTTCATGTAAATGTCCTTCTCTAGCGCATAGTTGGATAGGAACTCAGATGCTTGTGCCGCTGCGCCTTTGGACAACATCCGTTCTCGATTGAGTGTGGCCCAAACTAAATGTAGCCAACATTTGCAATAGGAATGTAAAGACATGAGGTGAGGGAAGAGCCCTTGTTGAGGCCCTAATCCTTTCGGTGAGGATGTTAAAGCGGCCAAGTAACTAACACATTTCGCTTGCTTAGGGAAGCGATCAAACAGATTCCTGGTTTATGAGCACGAGGTGGGAATAAACCGTTGAGACAATTACCCAATGTGGGACGAATCGTTAATGAGAAAATACGAGTGTGTTACCTCAGCGATAATCTCTTATACCCTGTTGCGTCGAAGGGCTAGCTCAACGCTCCTGTTCCGCCTAATACTAAGTAACCGTTTCAACAGTTCTTGCGGGTATACGATTAGGAACGGGCTGCAAACCGTTGAAACGGTTCGGGAAAGCGATGACTGAGCCTGCCCACCTAACTGAAGTTAGGTGTTAATGAGAAAAGCCAAGGTTACCACCTCAGCCGCGCCCCTGCCCCAACCTTGGAGTATGGGATTGAATCCTACTCTTCTTACGGGCGTCATCCGAAAACTAGCTCGGCAGCACCGGCTGTTGATCTAAGGCACGCGCTTTTTATGTCGTTCCGCTTCGAGGGTGCGCTTCTTTTCGTGGAGTTCCTGAGCGCGAGCCAGATGCGCTTTTCCTTCTTCGCTTTGCCCCGCCTGCATCAGTGCCCGGCCCAATTGAAAGTGTCCGTCAGCGATCTGATCGTTGATCTGTACCGCAGCACGTAACTCAGTAATGCCACGTTCGCCTTCACCGGTGAGAAGCAGAGCGCGTCCGAAAGCGAAGCGCGTATCAAACTCGTATGGATAACGGCGAACAGCCTGCTCCAAATAAGGGAGCGCTTGCTTCGCTTTACTCTGCGTGAGGTACAAATCACCTAACGTAAACGCGACGCGCGCATCAGTCGGATCCTCAGCCATTACCTGCTTAAGTTCACGTTCTGCCTCATCATAACGATAGAGTTTCCAGTAGAGATAGCCCAGTCCGTAACGAATGATCGTTGACCGGGGTTCCTTGTCCAAAGCCTGACGGTAAGCTTTGGCGGCCTCCTCCGTCCGACCCGCGCCATCAAGCGCATCGCCGTAAAGGACGAGCCACTTATTCTCCGCAGCCGGCAGTTCAAATCGCCGCTCGAGGACCGTAGCCGCCTCGCTAAATCTCTGCTGGCGCATGAAGTTCTGAGCCGCCATCTCGAGTAAAGCCGGCTCGCGCGGCGAGCGTACCAGCAGTTGAGCAATCTCGCGACTGGCCTCTTGAAATCGTTCGATCCCGATTAGGGCCACTGCCAGTGCTCTTCGAGCCACATCGTTGGTCGGATCCCTGGAGAGGATATGACGAAGGGAGGGAATTGCGGGTCCAAAACTGCCGCTCTTCACCAGAGCAATGCCAAGATTGAAATGTGCGCCATCAAGGCCAGCATCGAGTGTAAGTGCCTGCCGCCACGCCGCAATGGCTTCTTCGACCTTCTCTCGTCGATTCAACACGACTCCCAGGTTGGTCCAACCACGGGCGTCCTCGGGAGCAAGTTCGAGAGCCCGGCGCCATTCCATTTCTGCTTCGGCCCACCTTCCGGCCTTTTCAAATTCCTGCGCTGTCTGATAGTGACGTCGCACTCGCTCCAGGATCGCCTGGTGGGCAGTTTGCGCGATTGTTACTTCAGCCAGAAGGCAGATAAGCACCAGGGAAAGGATCGAGTAATGAAGCTTCCTTTCATTCATTGCTTTCATACATTCCGGCGCGCCGGTACGACTCATCGAGCAACTCGACGGGATGACAGACGTGCAAAGAGATATTCTGAAGTTGAGCGCCGCCGCCAATCTGCATGTGACAACCGGGATTCCCTGTGGCCAGGATCGCGGCGCCGCTTGCTTTGATGTGACCCAGTTTCTCCTGGAGAATGATGTTTGACATTGCGGGCTCGAGCAAATTGTACACACCGGCGCCGCCACAGCATCGGTCCGCCCCTTCGAGCGGCACGAACTCCAGGTTAGGAATGGCTTTTAACATTCTTAACGGCGCCTCGACAGCACGCTGTCCATTAAGCAGATGGCAGGAAGCATCATAGGTGACGCGGGCGTCGCCAATCTCCGCGCCCTGCTTCAGCTCACACTTCTCGAGCTGTTGACTAACATCAACCACCCGTCTGGCAAACCGTTCTGCCCGCTCAGCGAATTCCTGGTCGTGAGCCAACAGGTGGCCATAGGAAACGAGCATCGCCCCGCACCCACCCGCGTTCGTTACGATTGCCGCTTCAAGATTCTCATCGAAAGCCTCGATATTCATGCGCGCGAGGGTGCGAGCTCCTTCGAGGTCGCCGGCATGGGCGTGCAGTGCCCCGCAACAAACCTGATGGGAAGGAGCTGCGACTGCGATGCCGTTTACTTCGAGCACTCGGCTGGTAGCCTCGTTGGTTCGCTCGAAGAGTCCTTCGGTTACGCATCCAGTAAATAGCAGAGCTGATTTCTGACCCGGTGTCGAGCGATTACCTGACCTGAAGCGAGCTTGTTTCGACCTGGGCGAGCGTGGACTAGAGCTATCGAGCAAGGCCAGTCCGGTTTCGAAACGGTCTGAGAACAGCCGCGCCACTCTGGTCTTCAATAGAACTCTTGCGAGCCCAAGATTCCGAGCTAGCCGCGCCAACGAAAAGGCTGCCCGCAGACGACGGGGATGCAGCCAGACATAGCGTAATGCCAGAGTCAGCAATTTGTAGCTCAGGTTCCGTTTCTTTCCCGAAAGAAGGAGTTCGGCGCGCCCTGCCTCCAACAACTGCCCATACTCAACACCGGCGGGGCATACAGGCTCGCATGCCCGGCAACCCAGGCAACGATCAAGGTGCTTTTGGAAGGAGTTCGAGTCGGATGAAAGTCTTCCTTCCGCGACGGCTCGCATCAGATAGATGCGGCCACGTGGGCTGTCGTTTTCGTCACCCGTCAGAACATAAGTGGGACATGATTCGAGACAGAGACCACAATGCACGCAGGCGATGATCTTCTGTTCTTCAACCGCCAGGGTGGTCTTAAGCGCCGTGATAGTGGCAGTCATAAGTGATTACGACACTAGATTTCGTGGATAGCTTTCTCGACCGGGATTTAAGGACGAATTCACACCGAGAAATTTCACTTCCCTCAATAACCCTGAGCCATTCCATCGCTGCGTCGGGGATCCGTCGCTCCAAGTCTTACGCCTGTCTGATCCTCGATCATGATTCCCTGAGCATCTCCCAGATAACGTGCCCGGCCTAACTGGTGCCCTCGCTTCTTGAGAGCTTCCTGGGTATCACCTGATAAGCCATTAGGTTCGTGAACCAGTTCATCGGGCAGCCATTGATGGTGTATCCGAGGCGCGTCGATCGCCTGCTGAATATTCAAACCGTAATCGACCACGTTTGTGATCACCGTAAGCACGGTATTGATTATCGTTGGCCCACCGGGGGTGCCAATGGTAAACCAAAGACTGCCATCCTTTCTGAGTACAAACGTGGGGGTCATGGCCGAGAGCGGACGTTTGCGCGGCGCCACTGCATTCCGCTCACCTTGAATCAGTCCGTACATGTTCGGTGTACCGGGTTTGGCGGCAAAGTCGTCCATCTCGTTGTTCATCAGGACTCCAGTGCCCTTCGCTACAACAGCCGACCCAAACGAATCGTTCAGCGTATAGGTGTTTGCGATCGCATTGCCCTCAGCATCCACCACGCTGAAGTGAGTTGTTTCATCCGATTCATAACCTGGTGGCCTACCGGCGCTGATCTCTTTGCTGGTTGACGCGCGTTCGAGGCTGATGGTGCTTCGCAGTCGCTCAGCATAAGCCTTATCAACCAGACCGGCCACCGGCACCTTCACAAAGTCAGCATCCCCCAGATATTCGGAGCGATCGGCAAACGCGCGGCGCATCGCTTCGGTCATCAGGTGAAAACGGTCAGACGAGGCCCAGTCCATTTTCGGCAGATCGAAAGCTTCCAGAATGTTCAGCATCTGGATCAGCACAGCCCCTCCGGACGAGGGCGGCGGCATGGAAATGATTTCATGACCGCGATAGGTGCCTTTCACTGGTTCGCGTTCCAGCGCCACGTAGGCAGCCATGTCAGCCATCGTTATCAAACCATTGTTGCGTTTCATGTCCGCAACGATGAGTCTGGCAGTTTCGCCCTCATAAAATTCGTTTGGACCATGCTTTTGGAGGCGCGCAAAGGTAGCCGCCAGGTCGGGCTGCCGAAAGATTTCGCCTTCAGTGTAGAACTTGCCGTTGTTAAGAAAGATGCGGCGGGTTTCGGGATAACGAGACAGATAGTTGCTGCTGCCTCTGAGGCCGCGCGCAAGGTTGTAAGTTAGCGGAAAGCCCATTGCCAGTTTGCGCGCGGGTTCAACCAATTGCGCCCAGCTAAGTTTTCCGGACCCGTATCGCTTTAGAGCCAGTTCCATTCCTCGCACAGTGCCCGGCACGCCAGAGGCGCGATACCCAACAGTCGAGGACCCCTCTCCTTTAATGAGATTACCGTCCTTGTCCAGATAGACGTCACGTGTTGCTGCGGCAGGCGCCATCTCGCGGTAGTCGATCGCAGTAGTCTTTCCGTCTTTAAGCCGAATCATCATGAACCCTCCACCGCCGAGATTCCCGGCTTGTGGATGAGTCACTGCGAGCGCGAAAGCAACGGCGATACCCGCATCTACGGCATTACCGCCACGCTTGAGGATGTCGACGCCAACGCGAGAGGCAACCTCATTGGTAGAGACTACGATGCCATGTTTCGCTCGCACCGGCTGCCGGTTGGCCGCGGCGACCGGCGCCAAAACTCCGAACGAGGTCAACGGAGCTACGATTGTTGCAAATACAAGGAACGCGACGAGTAGGAATCGCTGGATGTTGTTCTTCATCTTAATGGGTTATTCGGTCTCAACAGTTGCTGGGAGAATTACAAAGAGATTAGCTTGCCTGGCACTGGGGCGCAAATTGGTGCAACGTGCGTTGAATTAGTTCGTGTGATTTCGTGTGGATTCGTGGATCTCCTCCAAACACCGAAAAATACCAGCGGGATCGAGCTGCTGTTTTATCCGATTCATAAGTTGTAACGGGGCGCTGTAACGAACGCCGAACGCATCGTCTAACGTTGATAATCCAGAGCCTCGGATTCGCCCGCTGGCCACTCCCGCATGCCAGATCAGGGAACGAAAATCTTGTGTTCGGGAAAGTGAATCGACGAATCTTGCGATCTCAGACGGTTTGACGGCAGTATGCCAGCCAACTGCTTCGTTCTGGACGAGGGTTACGGTTCTGAGCTTCTGCCAGAGCGATTGGTCGTCCTGGTGAACCTCGACATTGTTCCCAAACTTATTCTGAGTGAGAATTGTGGCACGTTCTATTTGGTAGGCGACGGTGCTGCCACTGCCGTTAAAGCGTACAAGCAATGCGCATTCGCCGTTTTTGGTTGACAACCCGATCCTGTGAGCAGCCGCTGCTGACATAAGTTCAAGACACACAGGGAACAGTGGCTCGTTGAGGATTGAAAAAGCTGCGTCGAGCAGATCGCCTACTGGTCCGAATAAGGCGAGCGTCGCTTCCTTTTCCGGCCTAGGCCGCAGCTTAAAGGTCAGCTCGATTATCAATCCGAGCGTTCCGTAGCTACCCGTAAAGAGTTTGCAGAGATCATAACCCGCAACGTTCTTTACGACTTTGCCTCCGGCCTTTACCACCTCGCCGTTCGCCGTCACCACCTTCATGCCGATTACATACTTCCGCGGTGGTCCATAACCGCAGTCAAAGGGACCTGATAGCCCGGTTGCAATTACACCACCCAACGTCGCACTGCCATCATCCGGAGGATCCAGCGGCAGCCACTGTCCTTGTTGGGCCAGGTGGCTGTTGAATTCCTCGAGCCTCATTCCCGCCTGTGCCGTGGCAATCAGATCGGCGGGTTCATGCTCGATCAGACGATTTAGCCGACCAGTGCTTATAACGACGGCACTCTGACCAACCGATTCCTGATCGAGATTCTGAGTAACTGACTTCTGAGCGAGTCCTTGAGTCACTGACTCGTGAGCGAAACTGTTGGCAACTGATTTCCTGGCTAGAGTCTGACTGACTGATTCATGCGCGAGGCCACTCAAAGCGCGAGCGCCTGCAGGAATTACTCGAAATTTCTCCGCGGCCGCATTCTTAACTATCTCGATAGCCTCCTCGACCGAACTAGGCGCCACCACTTGAGATCGGGACACGGAGACGGGCGGACACGGGGACGGGGAGAAGGGAGGACGGAGGGCTGCGGGGTCGGAGCGCTTGGACGCGGCGTCTGCGTTCCAAACCTGCGCATCGCTCCCCTCGCCCTCCGTCACCGTATCCCCGCGTCCCCGCGTCTCCCCGTCCCCCCATCGCTCACTCGACCCAAATCTCGCCACGGCGCGCCCCTCGCCACATCCTCGAGGCGTCGGAATAATCTTTCCCGGATTACACAGTCCGGACGGATCAAATGCCTCCCGCACCTTGAGCATTGTTTCCATATCAACTTCGGAGAAGGTGAGCGGAAAATACTCGCGCTTATCGAGGCCAACGCCGTGTTCGCCAGTGATACTGCCCCCGGCGCGGACACAGACCTCCATCAGCTCTCTCCCTGCTTCCTTCACTTGTCTAACCTCTTCCGGTGAACGTGAGTCGAAACAGATCAGAGGATGGAGATTGCCGTCTCCCGCATGGAAGACATTAGCGATTACGAGTTGGTGTTTAGCGGCGATTCGGTAGGTTTCGCTAAGCACTTCCGGCAGGCGGGAACGGGGTACGACCGCATCCTGGATCATTGAATCGGGAGCAATCCGTCCGACAGCGCCGAAAGCGCCTTTACGCGCAGCCCAGAGCTTCTTTCGCTCATTCTCATCCCGGGCGCGCCGGCAACTTCTGGCGCCGTTCTGAAGACAGATCGCGGCCACACGATTGGTCTCGTCATCTAACCCGGCTTCGAGTCCATCGAGTTCAATCAATAGTGCAGCTCCGGCATCAGTTGGCAAGCCTGCCGCAAAAACGCTTGCCTCAACAGCACGAATGATCTCGCGGTCCATCATCTCGAGCGCTGCCGGCATGACGCCGGCGGCAATGATTGCTGAAACAGCGTGGCTTGCATTGTTCACTTCGACAAAGTCGGCGAGTAAAGTCCGAACTGCTGGAGGCATGGGCGTGAGTCTTAGTGTCGCCTCGGTGGCAATTCCGAAAGTTCCCTCGGAGCCAACAAAAACTCCCAGCAGGTCATAGCCGTTACCTTCTCCTGACGCCCCCTCGAGGTCAACGATTTCGCCGCCGGCCAACACCACGCGCGCTCCGATTACGTGATCGGTAGTTGTACCGTACTTCAGGCAATGAATCCCGCCGGCATTCTCTGCGATGTTTCCGCCGATAGTGCAGGTGGGTTGGCTTGAAGGGTCGGGAACGTAATGCAGACCGAGATGCGCAACGGCACGAGACACGCGAGAATTGACGACGCCAGTCTGTACGATGGCGAGGCGATTCTCGCGATCGATACTAAGGATCTTTCGCATGCGCGCGAGTTCGATAACGATACCGCTGTTTAAAGCCAGGGCGCCGCCGGAAAGCCCCGTACCCGCTCCTCGAGGTGTGAAGGGAACTCCCGCGAGTGCCAGCAGGCGCATCGTCTCGGCGGTTTCTTCGGTGGAGTTTGGGAAGACCACTGCGCGCGGTCGATACTTGTGGTGCGGCAGACCGTCGCACTCATAAACAAGCAGTTCTTCGGGGTCGGCCAGAACAGAATGATGGCCCAAAGCCGCCCGCAGGTTTTCCACCAGTTGATCCACGGATTCTTTCTAAGTTAAAGAGTGGGAGTCGCTACCACACAGAAGATGTCAATGATACACTACGCGGCCAAGTAAGCGTACCAGTCACAAAAGGGTCAGTGGGGTCTTAACTTGTAGGGGTGGCCCTGCGAGTTTGTGCGTGGCCGCCCTTAACCGCCGAAGAGTCTTTTCAAATGCGGGCGGCCACGGCGGGCCACCAAATTAAGACACCACCAAAAGGTCTGGAATCCACGAATAACACTGAGGTACATAATATAGAGGGCTTTACTTGGTGTGGTTTAGTGGGTCAGTCGAAGTCGAAATCCACTCCAATTCTGTACCCATGAGTCTCCTATGAAAATGAGATTGCTTATCCCCCTTTGCCTGATTGCATCAATGTCACTAAACACTGTTCACAGCAGCACCGCTAACAAAGGACTCGCGCCGGACCTGATTATTCATAACGCCACAATTCGCACCATGGACACGCGGCAGGCGACCGCTGAGGCAGTTGCGATATTTGGCAATCGTATCGTCGCGGTTGGCTCCAGCAAAGACATTAAGAAACTGGCCGGGTCTCGGACACGGTCCATCGACGCGCGCAAGCAACTGGTCCTACCTGGTTTCAATGATGCGCATGTGCATTTTCTGAGTGGTGGCTTTCAACTCTCGAGCGTTGACCTGCGCGATGCGAATTCGCCTCAGGAATTTGCCGATCGCATCCGGCGCTTTGCTGAGAAGTTGCCGCGGGGGCGCTGGATTACCGGAGGTGATTGGGACCATGAGCGCTGGTCGGGCGGCCCGCTGCCGACGAAAGAGCTGATCGATCGCTACACGCCAGACACTCCTGTCTTTGTTAGTCGACTCGATGGCCACATGGCGCTCGCTAACAGCCTGGCGCTACGTTTGGCAGGGGTTACGCGGCAAACCCTCGATCCTGTTGGCGGTGTAATCGTACGAGATCCAAAGACAGGCGAGCCCACAGGTGTGTTGAAAGACGCCGCCATGAACCCCGTCTGGAAGGTTATCCCGCCAACTACCTTCGACGAAAAATTAGCCGCGGCGCGCGCAGCAACAGAACACGCGGCGCAACTGGGAGTAACGAGCGTTCAGGATATGTCGACCGGAGCAGATGTTGGTATCTACCAGACGCTCCTGGACCGTGGTGAATTAAAGACCCGGATTTATGCTGTCTCTCCACTTCCCGCATGGGAGCGTGTGGCCCGGACCGGTGTACGAGCCCATTTTGGAAATGACATGTTGCGCATCGGCGGCTTGAAAGGGTTCTCGGACGGGAGTCTCGGATCAACGACGGCCTTTTTTTACTCACCGTATCTGGATGCCCCTGACACGCGCGGTTTGGCTGGTGACGAGATGTACCCGGAAGGCGCAATGCTCAAGCGCGTGAGGGAGGCAGATCAGGCTGGCTTACAGATCATGATCCATGCGATTGGCGATCGTGCCAATGACATGATCCTCTCGATATTTGAAGATATAACCAGAACGAATGGCTCGCGGGACAGGCGCTTTCGCATCGAGCATGCCCAGCATCTCCGGCCGCAGGATATCCAACGGTTCGCCCGGGGTCAGGTGGTAGCTTCGATGCAGCCGTATCATGCAATCGACGATGGGCGCTGGGCCGAGAAGCGCATTGGTAAAGAAAGGGCCAGGACTACCTATGCTTTCCGGGCACTACTCGATGCGGGAGCAACGCTCGCCTTTGGCAGTGACTGGACCGTGGCACCTCTCGATCCGATGCTAGGGATCTATGCGGCGGTCACCCGGCGGACGCTTGACGGCAAGAATTCGAGGGGCTGGATACCGGAACAGAAGATTTCGGTTGAAGAGTCAGTTCGCGCTTATACCTTCGGGTCCGCATACGCGGAATTTGCGGACCATATAAAGGGAAGCATCAGCACGGGTAAGCTGGCTGACCTTGTGATGTTGTCGCGCGATATTTTTAAGATCAACTCGAAAGACATTGAAAAAGTGAAGGTTGTGTTGACCGTCGTGGATGGACGAATTGTTTACGAGGGAAGGTGACTCAGCCTTTAGCTCTCACCCGCGCCGGCGGCAAACTCTCCTTCGTCTTCGGCCCGGCGCCGTTGAGGAGGATCCGAGGTGCGTCGTCTGGGGGTCGAGTCCGGGCTGCGACGCTCATCGCGCATTTGAGCGGTCAGACTCCTGATGCCATGCTTGTCCAGCAAATGACGTAGCGAACGAACCGAGAGCTGAAGCAGTTCTGCCGCGTGAGTCTGGTTCCCAGTAGTTCGCCGCAGGGCCTCAAACACGTACGTCTTCTCTAATTGGTCCAGGTGGGCCGTAAGATTGATTCCGTCTTCCGGGAGATCGAAGACTTCGGCGACTTGATTAGGGTTGTAACTCGAAATCTTCGACGGCAGGCGTTCGGGTTGGATGTCGTCGGTGGTTTCCAGCGCCACAGCACGTTCGATAGTATGCTCCAGTTCGCGGACATTGCCGGGCCAGGAGTAATTTTCGAGTAATTGCATTGCCCGATCGCTGATCCCAAGGGTGCGGCCCGACTGGCCGCAGAATTTCTTGATGAAATGCCCAACCAGTTCGGGGACATCCTCGAGCCGTTCGCGCAAAGGAGGCAGTTCGATAGGAATCACTGAAATGCGGTAGAAGAGATCTTCACGGAAGGTGCTTTCCTGGACCATACTGGCAAGGTCCCGATTAGTGGCTGCAATCACCCTCGTGTCTACATCAGTTTCCTCGGTCGCGCCTACCGGGCGCAGTTTGCGTTCTTGTAGGACCCGGAGCAGCTTGACCTGCATTGCCGGAGACATTTCCCCGATTTCATCAAGAAATATCGTTCCCGTATTTGCAGCTTCAAAGAGCCCCTTGCGATTGGTATTGGCTCCCGTGAATGAGCCTTTGATGTAACCAAACAGTTCTGACTCGAGGAGGGTCTCGGTGAAGGCGCCACAGTTTATCGAGACGAATGGCTTTTCTGCCCGAGGGCCCAGGTCGTGAATTGCACGAGCTACGAGTTCCTTGCCGGTCCCTGACTCGCCAGTGACGAGCACGGTCGATTGCACCTGAGCAACCGTTTCAATCATCTGGAAGAGGGCCTGCATGCTCTTCGATCGGCCAATAATGTTGGCAAGTTGGCCGCGTTGACGTTGTCCCTGGATCAGGGCCTTGTTCTCTTCAAGCAGCGCTTCCTTCTCTTTAAGGAGCGAAATCTTTAAAAGCGCGCGGGCGACCGTTTCCTTTAGCAGATCGTTGTCAAAAGGTTTTTGGACGAAATCGTAAGCGCCGAGGAGAAAGGCTTCGCGGGCGGCACCGACGCTTGCAAAGGCAGTCATCATTATGACTTCCACATTGGGGAGAAGTTCACGAGCGGTCTTGAGCAGTTCAATTCCGTTCATGTCTGGCATCCTGACGTCGGAGATAATCAGGTCTACCGGGTTGTTGCGGAGTTGATTGAGGGCGGCGCGGCCGGTCTCGGCTAAGCGGACGGTATGACCGTCACGCTGAAAAAGATGGGTCAGAAACTGCCGCATCCCTAATTCGTCGTCTACGATAAGTAGGTTGGCCATACTGCCCTTTCGATTAATCAGTCAAATGTAAATCAAAAACGAGATGAAAAATGAAAAATGAGAAATGACAAATGGAAAATCACTCCTCTCGTCCCACCCCATTTCCATTAATCATTTGTCATTTACCATTCTGTTCGTCACAACAACGCACCTTACTCACGCTCGCCGATGCTGGTAGGAATCTCCACTGTGATAATTGTTCCGTGCCCCATACGGCTTCTGACGTTGATTGTACCACCATGGTCGCGAATGATTTGATACACAATAGAGAGACCAAGCCCCGTTCCCCCTGTCGTTGACGAGAACGGCTCGAAGAGCTGTTCAACCTGAGCAGGTGACATGCCACGACCAGTGTCGGTAATTGTGATCCGTAAGCGATTCTCTGAGTTTTCTACTGAGGCGCGCAGCGTGCCGCCATCTGGCATAGCCTGAAGAGCATTGCGGGCGAGATTCCAGAAGACCTGCCGCAATTGTTCGGCATCGGCATTTGCCACCAGCGGGCCTTCCGCAATCTCCTCTTCAATTATCTGGTGCGCGTTTAGTTCCGGACTATGACGAAGCAGCGTGAAGGTCTCATGCAGGAGCTGTCCTACGTCAATCGTAGAGTGAATTATGGAGCGCGGCCGGGCATACGTCAGAAAGTCGGTAATAATTCCATTCAACCGGTCTGACTCGCGCAGGATGATCTCCATCAATTCTCCCTGCGATGATTGTCCGTCCATCTCCGAACGAAGCATTTGAATCGAACCGCGCATGGCTGCCAGCGGGTTTCGAATCTCGTGGGCGATCGAGGCTGCCATGCGTCCGATGGCGGCAAGTCGGTCCTGAAGGCGTGCTGTCTCTTCAAGTACGCGAACCTGAGTTAGATCTTGAAAGGTTATAACGATGCCTGTGGTTTCTGCGGTCTCAGAGAACAAAGGCGATATACTGAAGCCAAGCCGGACGCGCAGTCCCTCCGCAGTGAAACAATCGGCTTCGAAACGAGGATTGGTGGCACTTGCTTCAGCGGCATTCAACGCGGCAGAAATGTGTTGGTTAAGTTCACCAAAGAATATTGAGGCGTCCTTACCACGAACATCTTCGATCCTATATCCGGTAATCTCCTCCGCTGCGAGATTAAAAGTGTAGATGCGGCGCTCGAGATCGGTGGTCACTACGCCCGAGCGAATTGACTCAACTATCCTTTCGTGCAGAGCGCGCAGGTCGGCGAGCGATTGGGTAGCCGCCATCAGGCGCACATCTGAGCGTGATTGACGTTCCGCCAGCCGCGCGGAGAGCAGGCCGACGATCAGGAATGCAATATCGAACAGTCCGACGGTTTGAACGGTCTTTGAGATGGAGCCTGCAAGAGCACTCCCGGCCGGGTATCTGCCCACACCGAAAAAAGCTGCCAAAGCGCAACCGGTAAATGCGATTGCACAGCCCACTGAGGTTACAACTGCGTCTCGCGGGCCCAGGAAGAGGCTGGATGCTGCGATTATGAGGATGTAGAGGGCAATATATGGGGAACTTATGACGTCTGTTATCCAGACCAGCCAGGTTACGAGAAGAAGATCCACAATGAATTGAATTCTGACCTGAAGGTGCAGGGCCTTAGTAAAGCGATGGGCCAGAGAGTAAATTATCGTGAGCCCGGTGACGATCGCGAAGAAGGGTAGAATTCCTGCTCGGAAATCAGAGCCCCTACCGTTGGCGTCCCACAACAGGCTTGCGAGGAAAAGACCGAGAACAACAATAAGCCGCCCCAGAATCAGCCACCAAAGCTTCTCCTTTGGAGCATAGTTGATTTTCGGTTCTACTTCGGATGTCGTCATAGAATGGCAAAATACCATAAGGCGGTTGCCGGTGAGATAACTATTTCCCTCGCAGCATGAGACTTGATCGATGGATGACAGTCAAAAACCAGCGGCAGAAAGGGGAAGAGAAGAAGCCGTTTCCAGCTCGGAGGCTGATAGATTAATCGAAGGGACGGATTATTACGTCGAGAGCGGTTTCATGGTATTCACCTCTCAATTTTTGTCCCGGCGAGGGTACTGCTGCGAAAGTGGGTGCCGGCATTGTCCTTACGGTTACCGGAGGGAAGAGGCGCAATGAGTGAAACGGTCGGGGTATCATGGGGCTTCAGGTAACAAGGGTTGGCTCTTCGCGGCCAAAGCGTTCATCCAACTTCAAGAACTGTCTTACGCTTTGCGAAAGAGGCTCGAGAACTTCACCTAGATCACTTGTTACGACATCGTTGCGATAGCGCTCGAGATAGATTCTAAGCGTTGCGCCTTGTGTGCCGGTACCAGAAAGTCGCATTACCACACGCGAGCCGTCTTCGAGAAATAACCGTATTCCCTGGCCGGAAGTTACGCTGCCATCTACTGGGTCCGTGTAGCTGAAGTCGTCAGCACGCGCGATCCTGCTATCACCCAGAGGTGAGTCAGACAATTTATCAAGGTGACTTTTGACCTCGGCGATCATTCGCGCGGCCTGCTCAGATTCAAGGCCTTCATAGTCATGACGCTGGTAATAGCTGCGGCCGAAGCGGCGCCAATGTTCGTTAACGAGCTCTGAAACCGGCTTGCGGGTGGTTGCGATCAACGAAAGCCAGGAGAGCACAGCCCAGAGACCATCCTTTTCGCGTAAATGAGACGAGCCCGTGCCAAAACTTTCTTCGCCGCAGATCGTGCAGAGTCCCGCATCCAGGAGATTGCCAAAAAATTTCCACCCTGTAGGTGTCTCGTAACAAGTTATGCCCAGATCCTTCGCAACCCGGTCCACCGCCATACTGGTAGGCATCGACCGAGCCACGCCAGCGAGTCCGCCGCGGTAGCCCGGGATGCTTTTCTGCGCATGCTCGGTGATCAGAGCGAGTGAGTCTCCCGGTGTCACAAAGAATTTGCGACCAAGGATGAGATTACGATCGCCGTCACCATCGCAAGCGGCGCCAAAGTCTGGGGCATCATCGTCGTACATTCGGGCTACAAGTTCCCCTGCATGGACCAGGTTGGGATCCGGGTGATGGCCTCCAAAGTCCTCCAGCGGTGTGCCATTGATGACCGTGCCTTGTGGTGCGCCCAACCTTTCCTCGAGGATATGCCGGGCATAGGGTCCAGTGACGGCATTCATTGCGTCAAAGACCATGCGAAAGTCGCTTTGCAGGAGACTACTCAGGGCAGGGAAGTCGAATAGCTCCTCCAGAACAGCCGTATAGTCCGTGAGAGGATCGATGATTACTACTTCGGTTTGACCGACCGTCATTGAAGCTTCCTGGTCCAGATCGATCTCGGGGTGCTCTATTGTCAGATAGCGGTTAAGCGAGAGTGACTTTTGATAGATCTTTTCCGTTACCGTTTCCGGAGCTGGCCCACCGTTACGTACGTTGTACTTAATTCCGAAGTCTTCGTTTGGTCCGCCCGGGTTGTGGCTGGCCGACAGAACGAGACCACCAAGTGCAGACTGTCTGCGGATTACGGCCGATACAGCAGGGGTCGAGAGAATGCCGCCTCGTCCGATCAGCAGCCGGCCAAAACCATTTGCTGCGGCCATCCGAATGATCGTTTGTGTTGCTTCCCGATTGTAATAGCGACCGTCGCCTCCTACGACCAGCGTTTCGTCCTGAAAGTCTTTACCTGATATGTCAGTGAGAGCTTCAAAGACCGACTGCACAAAATTCTCAAGGTAGCCGGGTTGCATAAAGACACGAGTCTTTTTGCGCAGGCCGGATGTCCCTGGGCGCTGGTCCGGGAATGGGGTGGTGGGAACTGTCTTAACGAACTCATGCATGATTAATGATCTGCCTAAACTGTGTTACAAGCCTGCAACCTCTTTTTTAGCAAACTTTCGGCTCGACGCTGCAAGAAATCCCCCATACGGAAGTATGGGGATTGGTTCAGGTCCAGCCTAAGCGGAGGCGAAGCGATTAATAAATCCCCCACACGGCAGTGTGGAGATGGCTCAGGTCCAACCTACAAAGAAAGACCCGGCGAGCTTCGGTCCAAATCCCCCACACGGCAGTGTGGGGATGCGTTCAAGTCCAGCCTACAAAGAAAGAACGGGAGAGCTTTGGTCCAATGCCCCACACTTCCGTGTGGGGGAGTTTGTCGGGTGGCTCTGTTTCGTTCTGTGGTTCGCGTTAGTTGCGGCCAAAATCATCTTCCAAACGCACGATATCGTCTTCCCCGAGATATGGACCGCGCTGTACTTCGATGAACACCAGCAACTCGTCACCCGGATTCTCTATTCGGTGTGCAGTTCCGACCTCGACATCCATTGCCTCACCCGATTGCACGATAACTTCACGGTCATCCAGTGTGACTTTGGCAGTGCCCTGGACGATGAACCAGTGCTCGGCACGCTGCGCGTGTTTCTGATAGCTGAGACGTTTGCCGGGCAAAACTTCGATCCGCTTTACCTTAAAGTTCTCTCCTTCATCGAGAACTGTGAACGATCCCCAGGGTCGCCGATCGACTTTTTGCGATTTTTCGAGATGTTGCGCCATTGACTCTCCTCGGCGAGTCTACTTATTGCCTGGTGCGAAGATCATAGAGCTTCGAACTCCTTGAAAAATTCGATACTCAACTCAGATGGAAGAGAATAACTGAAAGTACCTGAGTGGTGTCAACGATATGTCCGACAAACTTCAGTTTGTCGTTTCTCATTATTCGAAAAGTGCGTTTGAACCTAAGCTTTCCCCCACGAAGTTCCACGACCCGTGTCGCTCGCGTTTGATCTCATTAACACCTCACTTCCGTGAGGCGGCTATGCGTTCGGGAATCGTCTTGTCAAACATGCCGGACTCGAAAGAAGACGGCGTCTTACAGATGGAAGTGATGCGTTTGGAGTTGAATGCCGATGTAGTGACGCTTTCCGCCTGCCGCACGGGTCTTGGCAAAGCGATGCGCGGCGAGGGGATGATCGGACTAACGCGAGCGTTTCAGTTACGCGGGAGCGAACAGCGTGGTCGTAAGTCTGTGGAGCGTCAACGACATCGCGACCGCTGAATTGATGAAGGTTTTCTATCAAAATCTCAAACGCGGTCTGACCACAGACAAGGCGCTTCGTGAGGCAAAGCTCCAATTACTAAAGGGAAAACAGCAAACCTGGCATCATCCATACTTCTGGGCCTCTTTCGTGCTCGTCCGCTCACCTATTCGAGGGGTTAGAAGAGCCTCACAGCGCCTGGGTCTCTTCCCCATTGTCGCGCTACCGCATGTCGGGCTTCGGATTCACTGCTTTACATAACTCGAGAGGGGCTCGATTTCTAGACCAAAAGCTCTGGGATTTTCTCCAATGATAGCAGCGGCAAAGAACTGCGGGACGTAATGAACGCTTTCTCTTCGAAACGACTCATCCAGTTGGGCACTGGCCGCAGTTAAAGCGCAGATACTACAGGTCCTGTCGCCCAGAGTGATGACCAACTTCACCTCCTCTGCAACTTTTCTCGCTCCCCGGTTGTAGGCCAACAGGGCCAATGCTTCGCGCATTGAATCTCCCCTGAATCGCTCGATGTTATCAATGAGATAGCGTGCGGCTGCGTCAGCCGACTTCTCCACAGCAAGCAACTCTTCTGGACTTAATCCGTAAAGCTGGCCCGTCGAAGGCAGAAACTGGAACATCCCCTTGGCGCCCGTCGGACTCGAGGCCGAAATATGGAACGCGGACTCAATCATCGGCAAGTAGATACCAAGGAGTGGTGAGAGGTTTCGCGACTGGAAAACCGTCCCGAGCGTCGGCGCATATACCTGCCCTCGCTTTAGCACAACCAGTAAGTTCCCTTCGCCATCGGCCGATTTCTGCAAACGACGAAGGTAATTGTCAATGTTTTGCTGGATTGCGCTAATGAATTCCGGCGTAAACGAGTACTTACGAGCTGAGATCTCAAGTGCGATCATGTCCGCCCGGTTGGACACAAATGCGGCCCGCTCTGGCGGTGACATCTGCTGATAAGTGGCTGTCTGGGCAACACTTGTGGCTGCGGTGCTTAAAAGAAACACCGTTAACGCGATGGCGGTTATCGAAGATCTAATCATCCCGACTTCTCCTTGTGGAATTTTTGGGGCACGCGCATATCCATTATCGGGCCCTCTATAATCAGTAGCGAGAAGGTCAAGGAAAACTGTTCACCCCCAAACCTAATTTCTAGGTCGAACGGACCCACCCGGGGAGGGGTGGCCTGTTCTATGAACGCGGCGTCGACGGACTCTCCCACCCGTGCTAATGAAAAGAGATCTCTCGGGTTGGGAAAACGACAAACTAAAGTTTATCGAACATGGGCAGGGGGCGGATCGAATACCTCATGTACAATGCACCCCGTCTTTGAGCTATGGGAACAGCGACATCAGACAATCTGACGGGGTCATTGCGCGCATGGCAGGAAGGCGACCTGGCTGCTCTCGATCGTCTTACGCCAATCGTCTACGACGAAATAAGGCGCATGGCTCACCGTCTGATGAATCGCGAGCGCCATGCCCATACTCTCAACACCACCGCTCTGGTTAACGAAGCATATGTTCGTTTGTTAGGTGATCGACAGGCTCAGTGGACCAACCGTTCGCACTTCTTTGCCGTCGTCGGCCAAGTGATGCGCCACGTCTTGATCGATCACGCGCGCCGCAGACTCTATCAGAAGCACGCGGGTGAAACACACAAAGTCCCACTGGAAGAGGCAGAACTGATGACCACCGAGCGAGCCCAGGAGTTGGTTGCGCTGGATGAAGCCCTGGCGCTATTGCGGGAAATTGATCAGCGAAAAGCGGAGGTGGTCGAGTTGCGCTACTTTGGCGGGCTCGATCTTGAAGAGACAGCCAACGTGCTGGGTATATCAGTTATGACGGTGCGTCGAGACTGGCGCGCCGCTAAAGCCTGGCTTTACCGGGAACTGAATCGTTCATGAAGACTGAACGCTGGCAACAGATTGAAGCAGTGTTGCAACAAGCGCTGGATCTTCCGGTCGCTGATCGCGAGCCATTCGTCCGGGGAGCTTGCGGCGAAGATCATGGCCTGCGAGAAGAGACCAATTCGTTAATCGAGGCTTTGGGCCAGGCCGGAGACTTTATGGAAGAGCCGGCCCTTACCAGAGATGCTGAAGTTCTCGTCACTGCTTTACCCGATCGTAACGTGGGCCGCACCATCGGATCTTACACACTTGTGAAAAGAATCGGCGCTGGCGGGATGGGCGAGGTCTATCTGGCTGAAGATGGCCGGCTGGGACGGAAGGTGGCCCTCAAAATCCTGCCACTCTCACTCGCCGGTGAGCAGTTGGCTCGATTTCAAACTGAAGCAAGAGCTGTCTCATCCCTTAACCATCCTAATGTTTTGACTATTCACGAGATTGGGTCGGAAGCCGACACACACTTCATAGCAACCGAGTTTATCGAAGGTCGCACCGTTCGCGAGCTTATAGATGAGGATGCGGTGTCCATCGAAGAGGCTGTGGACATCTGCCTACAAGTAGGGTCTGCGCTACAGGCAGCGCACAGTGCCGGGATAATTCACCGTGACATTAAGCCTGAGAACATTATGCGGCGCCCTGATGGACTGGTTAAGGTTCTGGATTTTGGGATTGCCAAACCCAACCGCGCGCTTGGTACCTCCTTTTCGACGCCTGAACATCAAACTGAAATAGGAGTAATTCTGGGAACGGTTGGCTACATGTCTCCGGAACAGGCGCGAGGACTTGCGGTGGATGAGCGGACGGATGTTTGGAGTCTTGGGGTTGTACTCTATGAAATGGTGGCCAAGCGTCTACCGTTCACTGGTCCAACTAAGATGGATGTTCTTGCCAGCATTCTTGAGCGCGACCCGCCGATTCTCGAGACCGGCAGATCTGCGGCAGTCGTTCTAATACTGGAGAAATGTTTGCGCAAGGATCGTTCTGAGCGTTATCAAAGCGTGGCAGAGCTGTTGGCTAACTTGCGTTACGCACAAGAAGAACTGAGCCATGAGGCGCATAGTGATCTAATTGGTAGGGGTGGCCCTCCGTGGCCACCCCTTGTCGGCCTCCGGAGTACACAAGCAAGGGTGGCCCACAAATTAGGGCGTGTTCCGGAACTAAGTGGCCAGTCAACGTCACGGCGCAAAGCAGTAGTGGTTGCAACTGCTTTTTTGGTTCTCACATTGGGCGCAAGCATAGCGGTCTGGCTTTGGCAAGGACGATCAGGCATCTCTAGTCAGGTTCCGGTTCAGACGAAACTCTACAGGGACATGACAACCGAGGAACGACTCGCCTTCATCGATCAGCAGGAGCAAAGAATTTCGGCCATGATGGGCGATCGTCCGACAAGGCTTAACCGGGACGCTTTGCAGGCGATTGAGAAGAATCTTTCACAGTACCTGTTGCTTGTTGAACCCGATTCGCTGAACGACATCGTTCAGCGTGCTGTTCCGTACGTACCTTTGATTGCGAAAGAGTTCACGGCGCAAAAAGTACCGATTGCCATTGGTATCTATCTGCCAATGATTGAGTCGGCATATCACCCCTGCGAAGAGAGCCAGTATGGAGCAAAAGGCATTTTCCAGTTCTTGCCAGGTACGGCCCGACAGTATGGGGTAGCTCCTCACGAAATGTGTGATGCCAGTAAGATGACCCCCGCCGCGGCACGTTACATTGCTGACCGGATGGCAGAGTTAGGCGAGGACGCGCAGAGCATGACTCTGGTGTTGCTGAGTTATAACCGGGGTCCGGAACGGGTGCGTAACGAATTGCGTGAGTTGCGCGGGACCGCCAACTTTCAGCGCAACTTCTGGACGTTGTTCGCTCATCGTGAGCGGTTAGATGACACATTTCGCAATGAGAGTGCTGGATACGTTCCGAGGTTTTTTGCAGCGGCGATTATTGGAGAGAACCCGCAAGTATTTGGCTTGAATACCCCGCCCCTATCGTCGTTGGCGAATAGGTAGCGTCGGGACAACCCACGCTTCGGACCGGAGTGTGGCGTCACACCATCTCTTTTCTGTTGTCCCCAACACGATAACCTGACGCTTCAGCCCACGGGTTCTCAGTTTCAGTCCTAATACTTGCCGTCCGTACTCGTCTCATTAGCACCTAACTTCAGTTAGGTGGTCAGCGAAAGAGAGCAAGCGACGGAACCGTTTCAACGGTTTCTCGGTACCAGTCGCTGTTTGAGGGATTAAGGAAACCGTTGAAACGGTTTGCGGAAGCAGTGAAGGCCTTGGAACACCTAACTGAAGTTAGGTGCTAATGAGACGGGTACGGAAGCTGGTGTCAGGCTGAAACTGAGACTTCCGAGGCTGAACTCACTTTTGCTTCCCCGCACGGTGCTCGCGCCATTCGCGAGTGGGATCGTCGTCCGGGTCCGGGTGCTCTTGCGGCGGCCGCAACTCTTCGGGCACGTTTCGCAGATTCACTCGAATACGGGTCCAGGTAGATGATCGGCCGCGCATCGTATCAACTAATAGATCCTCAACAGTAAGAAGCCTGGCTACCTTACGATGCTTTCGCTTCCACCGTTCCAGTCCGGCTAAGGCAGCCTCTCGATCCGGAGAGTTTGCTATAACCAGCAGGGGCATTCTCGTTCGGGTCTTCTTGGCCGTTGAACGTGCGCGGGAAGGGGCCACGCGTGTTGCTTCGCCTTCCATCTTGCGAAAGTGTGGTGGCCACGGAGCATCGCCAAGTCCTTTCGCTTCGTCGCGCTCTGCTAAGAATCAGCGCGTAACCGTTTGGTCCCTAATCCCAAACTCACGCATCCGATAGGCTTTCTGAACGCGCGCGAGAAAACCGAGGTGGAACTAAACCCAACTTCAAAGGCGGCGGCAGTAATGGAAGGTCTCGGAACGTTCGAAGTAAATTTGCCGCGCGCCAGTCGCATTCGTACCACCATATCGTTGACAGTTTCTTCCGTGATCGTTTTGAGAACGCGGTAAAAGTAAAATTTCGATAACGCACGCCACCCGTGAGAGCGTGTTTAACGATAAATCATCATCCAAGTTTTGACGATGGCCAGGGTTGGATCGAGCTCGCCGCGCGTTGAAAATGATCGAACCGCTTCTTCGTGATTAATCGTGTACAGAAGTGTTTAGATCATCCAACAGAGAAACGTTCCTCTCAGATAATCATAGTCTTCCAGTTCCACTACTTGAATTTCGATAGATTCACACTTGATGTGTGAGACCGAAGGTCCTTCGAAAGGTGCGCCGTGCTAATTGACTACCATGACGATCAGAATTAGCGGTAACGGCGAACCCTTGCGGCTTACGCCACACCAGTGAATAGCGGCCCAATAAGTGGCGCCGATAACGCACGCCCGGTAGAACGCGGGTGCTCAGCGCCTTCATTTCGCTGTAGGTCAGAGGTGGAGGCCAGCACTCGGGTGCTGAATGATCCCAGCGTTTGTAGGTGACACCAAGTACCAGTCGCGCACCAATGGCAACACATTCCAGCGGAATGTCCCACCACGAGTAGGCGGCGAGTCCGATCACAACCACAGTCCCACCGGGACGAACCAGCTCCGCGAAGCGCGAGAGAGACTGGGCAGCGTCCATGTGGTGAAGTGCCGCAACCGAAACGACAGCATCGAAAGATTCTGGCTCAAGGGAGACGGTGTGTATGTCACCCAGCGCCCACTCGATTCCACGGCCCTCATGTCGCGCACGCGCCCTTTCGAGAACGGCCCGATCGGCATCGAGAGCCACTACGTGGGCCACGCCATTTTCCAGGAGTTCGGCCGAAAGAAGGCCTTCGCCACACCCAACCTCAAGAACACGAGAGGCATCAGAACCGAGTGAAGCGAGGACTAAGTCATGGTAATGGCTGTTCGCGTTCCAGAACTGGCGCATAGTCGGGCTCAGGCACGGTCGTCCCATCGCACATCAAGTGCTAGATCGAATTCGGATCCGCCTAACGCCTAAGCTCAGGCGCGCGGCAGGGACGGCGCGAACTCCGGCAGGACACCTCCCTGCCGCGTCGCCTGCGGCGCATAGTTAGGCCTCATGGTGATACCCCTCTCCAGCCGTTTGTAGGAACAATTCGTAGACCCGCCTCCCCTCTGCGTTCTTCCGATCTCGCGCGTGGTCCAAAGCCGTCAGCTGCATCCAGCCCTTAATGCTCGGGTTTGCGCCTGCGCGTACTAAGAGCTCCGCTACTTCGTAGGAGCAAGTCGCCGCAACCTCGCCCAAAGGCGTTTCGGCGATCCTCCCCTCATCACGTGCATTGACATCCGCACCAACCGAAAGAAGGTATTTCATCACATCAATGTGTTCATTCTTCGCAGCATAATGCAGCGGCGTGAGCGAGAGGTCGTCGTCAAAAGCACTAACGTCATAGCCTTTTTCAACAAGGTCTCTGACCTTGGAGAGATCTCCATCTTGTGCTGCGAAGTGGAGTAGTTCCTTCTCGTACCAGTCGTCGTTCATGGGCCTAACGGCAGCCTTCAGCTGCGGCGCGCGATCAGCATTAACGCTGAAGGAAAGAAGTTACTTGAGGAACATGCTATCGCGCCGTCAGCTGCAAGGCTTCGTTCGGCTGCGGCGATGAAAGCTTCACTTAGCGGAAGAGCAGTTTCCAATGGAGTCGTCCGATTTCGCTAAGCAGCCAGCCAAGTAGCGCAAAGCAATTGCATAGGCAGTCACGTCGCCCACTTGCTTACGTTTCCATGTGAAATCGAAGCCGTCGGCCTGCTTGGGTATCCACTTTAGACACGTATATTCAAATGCGCTGGAATGCCCGTATTGAGGATTCGCTCCAAACTTCCTGCTTGCCAGAAGCCGTCGCAGACCTTTTTTACTTTCAAATCCACCAAGCTCAACAGCCTTATTCAGGAGCTCCCCGGCTTCTATTTTCGATTCATGTATTTTCCGATCAAAGGCAGGCCAGCCATTATCTCGCCGCGCCGCAAGCACTCGCTTCCGACTTTGGATCTGTTCGAGATAATCAGCAAGCCTCCGCAATTCGCGTTCAACGGAATGCAGCCCTTCCACGTTCTTCTCTTGTTTTCGTGACTTCATGACCTCTTGCTAGCAGCCGAACTCTTGATTATCTGGTTTCCTAATAAGACTGTTGAAGCTTCGTGCTTCCGAATATAACAGAAGGCCCAATTTGGCCAAATAGTTCAAGCATAAGAGAGATGACGCTCAATATCCTGGCTGTCCGGTTTTATTAGGAACCTTAATAATAATGGCTGAGCTTCCTTTATTTGAGATGAAACTCGGATAAGAATGTCTTCACGATCTAACCAGAAACTTCCTGAAAACGACCTCGCGGGGCCGGAGCCGGAGTTCGTGACTTGCCTGCCGCACCATTCATATCGAGAGCGCGTGTAAAATCGTTCTTTCCGTGTCACCACACACGACACCACACGCTTTAGCGTCGTGGTCCTTCAATTTCAGCCTAACCCAGATCTCCTCCACTTTCCCTTCCGTGTCACCACGCACGACACCACACGCTTTAGCGTCGTGGTCTTTCAATTTCAGC
>JBGSWR010000020.1:0-26897 GCA_041751855.1 Pyrinomonadaceae bacterium | reverse complement strand
CGGAAATAAGCCCGGACCGCAACACCTCACTGAAGTGAGGTGTTAATGAGAGGATAAGCGTGAGGTGATAATGAGGCGACAAGCGTGAGGTGTTAATGAAAGAACAAGCCAGACCAGATAATAAGCACCGCACTTCAACTAGTGCCCTGCGCGGCTAGTGCTGTAACACATGATTCCCCCGTTCATCCGCATTGATGGTTAAATTTGGATGAATCTCGGCGCGCAGGAAACTAGTTGGCTAAGTTCTCTTCTCATTAACACCTCACTTTAGTGAGGTGGGCGGAACGGAGCAGAGCCCCGGGAACCCTTTAAACGGTTTCCCGACGGGGTAGCATCGCGTTGCGCAATGGACGGAAACCGTTGAAACGGTTCCCGGAAATAAGCCCGGACCGCAACACCTCACTGAAGTGAGGTGTTAATGAGAGGATAAGCGTGAGGTGATAATGAGGCGACAAGCGTGAGGTGTTAATGAAAGAACAAGCCAGACCAGATAATAAGCACCTCACTTCAACTGCCCTGCGCGGCTAGTGCTGTAGCACATGATTCCCACGTTCATCCGCATTGATGGTTAATTTCTATGTATCTATTAGCCGCACAGGACACTAGTGAATACTCACTCCTGAGGAGTGACATGTTTATAGCTTCCGGTCCTCCTATGAACTACCGGCGCGGTTCGGAAAGGCGGAACTCACATCGCGTGGTACATTTTGTAGACTCGTTCCGTCGCTCCGAACCGCATCCGTCTTCCCTCGGATGTCTGCGCTATAAACAACTCCTCCGGAGTGAAGAGAATCTGAATTGAACACCAAAGGAAGTAATGATGCTTAGGTTTTGGATCGTGGTCATTGGCGCGGTTATTAGTATCGCATTGCTCTTGACCCGCGAGCCGTCAGTTTTAGAGACTACTGCTCAAGGCACAAACCCAACCCAATCCCGAGAGGAAGCGTATCGGGCCAACAACCTTGGAGTGGCACTACTTGAACAATTCAAACATAAGGAAGGCGCCGATCAGTTTCGCAAAGCACTTACGATCGATCCGAAACTCGCGTTGGCGCGCATTAATCTCGCGATTGCGTTGTTCAATGTTCCCGAATTGCCTGCTGCTCAGAGGGAAGCAACAGCCGCTACAACGGTGGCCTCGGATGCGCCCCAGCCTTATTACATTCTCGGCCTCATTGCAAAACAGCAGGGCAATGTTGCGGAAGGGCTCGCAGCCTTTCAACGCGTGCTCAAGATTGATCCGCGCGATGTGGCCACGAATGTCCAGGTGGGCCAACTCTATGCGCAGCAGCGTAAGTATCCCGAGGCCATCCAGGCGTTTCGCACCGCGATAGTTGAGGAACCGTACAACGGCACGGCGCTTTACAATCTTGGCACAGCATTAATTCGTTCGGGAGAGCGTGCCGAAGGCCAGCGTGTGATGCAGGAGTTTCAGAAGTTGCGCGAGAGTGGCTCGGCGACAATCGTGGGCCAAAACTATCTCGAGCAGGGACGCTACGCTGAGGCTGTTGTCTCGACTGGTACAGAACCCGATCTCGTGAACCGGACCACCCCCGAAGTTTCCTTCACCGATGAGACGGAAAAGATCCTGCCGGCAACAGAACCTGACGAGCCCGCCGGCTTGTCAGGGCCTTTTTATAGTGGCGCCACTCTCTTCGACTATGACGGCGATGGCGATCTCGATCTCTTTGAGGTTTCAGGAACGACCCCGCGACTCTACCGGAATGACGGCGGAAAGTTCACCGATGTCACCGCGAAATCAGGCGCCTTTGCAAAGTCTCTGGGCATCGCCGGGTTTGGCGCAATCGCCGGCGATTTCGACAATGACGAGAGACGTGACCTCCTGGTCCTCGCACAAAATGGCGTGCGTCTCTATCGCAATGAGGGAAGCGGGAAATTTGCCGATGTAACCACTGCCGCGAAGATCCCGAATTACCCCCACGTTGCCATTTCAGCCGCATTCGCTGATGTCGATCACGACGGCGATCTCGATATCTTCATCGCTGGTTATGCGGCAGCGCCCAAATCCCCGTCAACTTCATCAAGCCAGGCTATTAACGGCGCTCCGAATATGCTTCTGCGCAATAACGGGGATAGTACGTTCACTGATGTGACTGCGGCTGCCGGTGTTGCCGGCAACGCACGGTCGGTTGCTGTTGTTCCCACCGATTACGACAACCGGCGCGACGTAGACCTGCTCGTAGTCAATTACGGATCGGCTCCGCAGCTCTACCGAAACATGCGCGATGGTTCTTTCCGCGACGTAGCTTCTGATGTGGGCCTTGCTCTAAAAGACAACTACACTTCGGTCGCGGCCGGCGATGTTAACAAGGACGAGTTCACTGACTTCTTCTTTGGCCGTGATGATGCGCCTGGCCAGTTTGCCATGAGTGACGGTAGAGGACGCTTTACGATCCTGGATGGCCCACCGGCAACCAAAGGGGCGGTGGCAGCACAGTTCATTGATTATGACAATGATGGCCTACTCGATCTGGTAACCGTCTCAAACGACGGACTGCATGTCCATCGGAATGTAGGCGAGGGCTGGGTTGACGTTACTGAAAAAGCAGCTCCAGAATTCGCAAATCTGATCGGACCACTGGCTAGTGGGGACATTGATGGTGACGGAGATACAGATCTCTTTCTTCGTGATGAAGATGGGAATCTCAAGTTCCTGCGCAACGATGGCGGCAACCGTAATCCCTCAATAAGCGTTCACCTCGATGGAAAAGTAAGTAACCGCAGCGGGGTTGGCTCAAAGATCGAGGCTCGCGCTGGAAGCCTGAGACAGAAGCTGGAAGCCTACGCCGCTACACCTGCGCCGGCGCCTGCTGACTTTCTTTTCGGGATCGGACGACGTGAACGAGTCGACGCCGTTCGCATACTCTGGCCTTCTGGTGTGGTGCAGGCAGAAACGGAGTTTAAGCCTCCCGATAAGTCGCAGCCATTGGCATTTACTCTTTCCGTTGAAGAGTTGGATCGGAAGCCCTCATCATGTCCGTTTCTTTACGCCTGGAATGGTGAACGTTTCGAGTTCATCACTGACTTTATGGGTGGTGGTGAAATTGGATACTGGGTTGCCCCGGGGGTGCGGGCCGCTCCGGACCCGGACGAGTACGTGAGAATTCGTGGAGATCAATTAAAGGAGCGAGGCGGAAGATACGAACTCCGCGTGACGAACGAACTCGAAGAGGCCCTTTTTATCGACCGTCTTCAGCTTGTTGCCGTGGCTCATCCAGTGGGAGTCGAGATGTATCCAAATGAAGGCCTGGGAAATCCGACTTCGTCGAAGTTCAAGCTCTATTCAACACGCGATGCCCGTCCACCCCGCCGAGCAAGGGACGATCAAGGACGCGACGTGCTCGACCGGTTGCTTCAGCTTGACCGCAAGTATGTTGATGGCTTTCGCTTACACCGAATTCGTGGTTACGCCGCGAACCATTCACTGACGCTTGATTTAGGTGACGGATATGACCAGAAGCTGCTCCTGCTTACAGGTTGGACCGACTACGCCTTCTCGAGTGACAACGTTGCTGCCGCGCAGACCGGCTTGAAGTTGCGGCCGCCTGCCCTCCAGGTCAAAGATCGAAGAGGAAGATGGCGGACCGTCATCGAAAACATCGGTATTCCTGTTGGCAGGCCGCAGACAGTTGCTGTGGATCTCACCGGCAAGTTTCTTTCGCGCAATCGTGAAGTGCGGATAGTTACCAACATGCGTATCTACTGGGACCAGATCCTGGTTGATTCCAGCTCCGGAGACTTTCCGGCTCGAATAGAGCGACTCGAAGCTACCAGGGCAGACCTGCGGTGGCGTGGATTCTCAGCCGCGATGACCCCCGATGGGCGAGAACCCCTCGGCTACGATTACACGCGAGTCTCGTTAGAATCTCCGTGGAAGACCTTACCCGGTCGCTACACTCGAGAGGGCGACGTGCGCGAATTGTTGACGGCGGTAGATGACATGTTTGTTGTTTCGCGAACTGGAGACGAATTGGCACTTGAATTCGATGCCACTGGGCTACAGCCGCTTCCGCCGGGTTGGACACGAACATTTTTACTTTATGCCGATGGTTTTAGTAAGGAGATGGATATCAATTCGGCGAGCCCGCACGAATTGGGGCCGCTGCCTTTTCATGGGATGAAGAGGTACCCGTATTCGGCGCCCGAGCGTTTCCCCGCGACTCCTGCGCATCTTGAGTATCTTGAACGCTACAACACGCGAATTGTAATTGACCCGGTGGCCAGTTGGGCCAGTTTGCGTTAGGTAATTAGTGTGATTTAGTGGATCATTTCTTAACCGACGAAAAGAGATGAGCCACGAAACCACACGAAATTACACGAACAGAACCGACATGTAGGCAATCTCGTTTATTATGGAGTTCTGATTACGCTACTCCGGATTGAAGAATGTACCTATGATCACTGAAGCCAGATTTCTGACGATGGAAGACCTCCAAGCGGGGCTGGATGAAATTCGCCGGTCTCCAAAGGATGAAGGCGTCCTTGAGATGATTGTGCGCCGGCCGCGCGTTGACGAGCGAGAAGTGATCGAAGTGGGCGAGCTTGATCTCCGGGAGGGATTGGTGGGCGATAGTTGGCAGTTTCGGGCCAGCTCGCGGATGCCTGACGGCCTACCGCACCCGGAGATGCAACTCAATATTATGAATGCGCGCGTGGCTGCCCTGGTGGCCCAGCACAAAGCCCGCTGGGCGCTGGCTGGGGATCAGTTATATATCGACCTGGATTTGAGTTCTGAAAACCTGCCCTCGGGCTCGCGACTGGGAATAGGCTCAGCGGTCATCGAAGTTACGCCGCTACCGCATACGGGCTGCAAGAAGTTTGTGTCGCGTTTCGGACTCGATGCGATGAAATTCGTTAATTCAGAGATTGGCAAACAACTTCATCTTCGTGGCATTAACGCTAAAGTCGTTCAGCCCGGAACCATTCGCCTGGGCGATTTGGTGAAGAAGATCTGAAAAGCGTATTCGTGTAATTTCGTGGATCCTGTCTTTGGGTTAGAAATGATCTACTAAAGCACTTACTAGAGTTCCCTAACCGTTTAGCAAACCCACCACCAACAGAACCAACATCACAACAAACAGAAGCGTCGTCACAAACAGCGCTATCTTCCAGAAGCTGTAGGGCCGATCTCCCTGTATCTCGCCGGTGCGACCGTTGATCACAATCTGGAAGACCCTTCCGTTAAAGCGGTAGGCCCCAGCGTAGACCGGCAACAACAGATGCTTAAAGGTGATCCCTGAATAGTGTGTAGCGATGTTGTAAATTCTCTGTTCGTCCCCGCCAATGTCACGTCTGACGTCGCTTTGAATAACGCCGGCCATGAGTTGCTTGGCACGTTCAAACCCTTCCGGCAGACCCACCTGATAACGTTGCGCCTTAAACCCTGATAAGAATGCGGGATCGTAAGGCTTCAGCTCAGCCAGATCCCATGGTTCGAGGGCTCCCAGCCGGTGCTCAGGCAGAGAAACTGACGCGGGAATCAGAACATCGTCAAACCAGCGCGATACAGAGCCGGCGGCTGGTTGCCAACGAGTGTGGCGCACCTGTCGTGTTCGCGCCACCTGATTGCCCTTACCGTCGCGTTCGTAATAGGTCTCCGTCGTGTAGTAATACTCGCCACGTTCGCCTGTGTAATGACTTGTCGTGTGTGAGTCGTATGTCCAGAAGGGCAGGTACAGACCATGGATCGCGTCAGGTTGCGCAAAGTGCTTAAGGGAGTTGGGCGCAAACCATCTGGATGAGAGCCACCGCCGCAAACCCGCACTGGCTTGCTGTTGGGTCAAACGAAAAGGCAGAACTCCTTCGGGCGCGAGGATCGGGTCCGAGAGTTTTGGTTGCGCCACAATCTGAACGGCGCAGAAGTCACACTGGCGCGCAACTTCGGGAGGAACAAACGTAACGAGAGCGCCACAGCTCTGGCATTGGACCTCGAGGGCATTCGCTGCCAGCCGCTCCATCTGTTCAGGCCGAATCTGCAGATACTGTTCGAACGATCGCTCTTCGACCTGCTCTGCATCCTGAGGAATTGCTTCCTTATAGCCGCAATATGGACAGGACAGAAATCCATCACGAGGCTCATAAAGGAGATTGGCGCCGCAAGCTTGACATGGATAGCGATGTATTTTTTCTGAAGCCTCGGGAGTCGTGTGCATCTTTCATTCTTCGGTATTCGTGGGGGCTCTTTTCGTGTGATTTCGTGTGATTTAGTGGATCATTTCTTAACAGTGTTCGTCATCCCGGCTCGCTCAGCCGTCCCAGCTTGCCGCTTCGATAATCTACTATCGCCTGATGGATCTCTTGAGCCGTGTTCATGACGAACGGTCCCTGGCCCACGATTGGCTCATCAATCGGTTCGCCGCTCAACAACAAAGCAGATGTCGGTTCAAGAGATTCGACGCTCACAACATTGCCCGACCGCTCGAGCAGGCCGACCTCGGCATTGGTGATTGACTCTGATCCACTAACCCGTAGCGCTCCATCGAGTACAACCAGGATGGTTGTATAGCCGTCTGCCAACGGAAAGTCTATTTGTCGATCCTTTTTAAGACGCAGGTCCCAAACGTTAACTGGAGTAAATGTGTGAGCTGGTCCTCGAACGCCCCGGAACTCTCCTGCGATTACGCGGGCAGTTCCCGCGTCATTCGAAAGCGTTACAACGGGGATTTGACTGTCGAGAATGGCCTGGTAACGAGGCGGCGACATCTTATCTCTGGCGGGTAGATTGACCCAGAGCTGGACCATCTCAAACACGCCTCCTTGCCGGGAAAAATCACGTCCATGGAATTCTTCGTGAACGATTCCGGACGCCGCGGTCATCCACTGCACATCGCCAGGGCCAATGCGTCCGCCACCGCCTGAAGAGTCTCGGTGCTCGACCTCGCCTTTATAAACTATGGTCACCGTCTCAAAGCCACGATGCGGGTGTTCGCCGACTCCCAGGCGCTCGCTGGTCGGCGGAAATTCCATTGGCCCGGCATAATCGAGCAGCAGGAAGGGACTAAGAATCTGGCCCAGATTGTTGTAAGCAAAGAGCGAGCGCACGGGAAACCCGTCGCCGACCCAATGACGATCCGCGTTCCGCAGAATGGAGCGCAACTCCTTTTTAGTGCTTTCTTCTTGCATTTTGTTAGCGTGCGGCTCGCGCCGCGTTCCTCCTTCTTAAAACCCCTGGTCTGTTCTCACATCCGGCTTGCCGCCAATCCACTTGCACGTGCGCGATCTCGACGTCCCACCGTGGCGCCGATAACTACTCCGGCGCTAACAAGTACAAGGTTCTTCACTATGTACTGTCCTTCCAGCGTTGGGACAAAAGGAAAAACGGTGAAGACTTCTCGGGGGAAAAGCACCAACGGAGCGGCCGCGCCAAACATCTGGACAAACAAAAGAAAGAGCGTCGCGCGCATAAAGCGGTTCGTTAGCAGCCCAAGCCCAATGGCACTCTCCCACGCGGCGAGGATGCTGAGACTCACATTCGCCGGAATCATCCGCAGCGTGAGCCTCTGAGTCGTCCGCAGCGCCAGGTCCTCCGCAGGACTGAGTCCAGAGAAGAACTTCAAGACTCCGAACCAGACAAAGATAATGCCCAGACTGACGCGTAATAGGGTAATGCCGTTGTGAGCCATCCATTCTCTAATGCGCCCGTCAACGCGAACATAGGTATCATATAGCCTGCGCATGATCGCTTAACCTTCCCGATTCATTGACCGTGGAACTTATGATACGCCTGCTCGACACGTTTTGTTTAAGACGCCACCGAATTACACAACAAGATTATCTCGGTTATTGTGTGACTTTGAGGACAGCGTGAAGCGACGCGCGGGAGTCCGCGCCAGCCCAGACGTCAAAGTCCCCATCCTCTTGCACCCAACGTCTTTCAGCGGTACTCCAGAAGCGCAACTCACCCGGACCTAACCGGAACCGGATCGTGCGCTTCTCACTTGGCGCGAGTGTAACCCGCTCGAAGCCCTTCAATTCACGGACAGGACGCGAAGCACTTCCCGCTCGTTGGTGAATGTAAAGCTGAACTACTTCGTCGCCTGTGCGCCTACCAGTGTTTTCAACCTCAACCTGCACTTCGACCGTCTCTCCCAATCGAATCTGAGGCTTCTCGAGTCGCAGATTCCTGATTTCAAACTTCGTGTAGCTCAGTCCGTAACCAAACGGATAGAGCGGTGATGATGGTATATCGAGATATCGCGAGGTGAAGTCCGGCGCGTCCTCAGGTTTCTGCGTGCGATTCAGCGCATAGTAGATCGGAACCTGGCCCACGTCGCGCGGGAAGGTCACAGGAAGCTTGCCGCCGGGATTTGCGTCACCAAAGAGAAGGTCTGCAATCGCATTTCCGCCTTCGATGCCCGGATGCCAGGCTTCGAGGATTGCCGGCACTTTCTCGGCTGCCCAGGAGATATCAAGTGGCCGGCCATTGACCAGCACCAGCACAGTGGTTTTTCCCGTAGCGACGACACGCTCGAGTAGCTCCTGCTGCCGTCCGGGAAGATTAATCGAGGCCCGGGTCGCGACTTCGCCGCTCATGTTCTGGATCTCGCCGAGCGCCATAACTACGATATCGGACCGCCGGGCGAGTTCAACGGCTGCCGCGAGTTCCGCATCCTGTTGTTCAGGGGTCAGCGGAGCGGGTTTGGGACCGCGCTCGAAGATTTCGAAGATCGAAGCATACGTGCGTCTCACTTCGCCGCCTCTGGCATACTCGACTTTCACTTTTGGCCCAACCTTATTGCGAATTCCTTGAACTATAGTGATCGCCTCGTCGGGATTCCCGGCCAGGCTCCATGGACCAAACATTTCGCGGCCGGTATTCGCCACTGGTCCGATCACGGCAATTGATGAAATCGCCGGATCATTCTTCGTCAACGGGAGAAGATCTCCTTCATTCCGTAACAGGACAGCTGAACGTTGAGCCGCCACTCGAGCCGCCTGGCGATGTTCTGGTGTGCCTTGGATTTGTTTGGCGCGCGCCTCATCAACGTAAGGTCGCTCGAAGAGACCGAGCCGTACCTTGGCGGCGAGGATCGCGCGCACCGCATTGTCAACAACCGACATAGCAACTCGTCCTTGTTCAACGAGCTGGGGAAGATTTGCTGTGTAGGTGTCGCTGCCCATGTCCATATTCAGACCTGCGGTAAAAGCGCGCACCGCTGCGTCGGCGGGATCGCGCGCGAATCCGTGAGTAACTAGATCGCGGACAGAGAAGGCGTCGCTGACGACGAAACCGCGAAAACCCCAGTCGCGCCTTAGCGTGTCCTGAAGCAGGAAACTGTTTGCAGTTGCCGGCACGTCGTTCAAATTCATGTAGGCCGACATAACGCTGCCGACACCGGCATCGACGGCCGCTTTGAAGGGTGGGAGATGAACATTGTGAAGTTCCGAGTCGCTAAGATTTGCCGAGTCGTAGTCGCGTCCAGCCTCACTCGCACCGTACCCGGCAAGGTGTTTCACGCAGGCGAGCAGCCGATCCGGGTCGGCAACATTGCTGCCCTGAAAGCCGCGGACCTGTGCAGCGGCGATGACTGAGCCGAGGTAAGGATCTTCACCTGCGCCTTCGACGACGCGTCCCCAGCGTGCATCGCGCGCGATGTCGACCATGGGCGCGAATGTCCACTTAATGCCGACAGCCGCGGCCTCGCGAGCGGCGATCGTTTGCACCTTTTCGATAAGTGCCGGGTCGAATGAGGAGGCGAGGGCAAGTGGCACCGGGAAGACGGTCCGAAAGCCGTGAATGACATCGAAGCCGAAGAGAATTGGAATCTTTAATCTTGATTCCTGGACCGCGATGCGCTGTAGACGGTTGATTACTGCCGGATCAGTGACGAAGAGAAATGATCCGATCTCACCTTTACGAACGCGCTCATCGGCGGCTGTGTTCAGCATCGGCAGGAAGAAAATCTGTGTAAGCTGGCCCACCTTCTCCTCAAGGGTCATTTCGCGAAGGAGCTCCTCGACGCGTTTGTCGATCTGGGCGTCGCTAGTCGTTTGAGGCATGGAGGCGGAAGCGGGAGTCTGCCTGGTCTTGAAGACATCGGGTGATTGATAAGTGTCTGATGGTGTTTGCGCTGGCGTGGTGGGAGCGAGCAGCGTGATGAGACAGACCAGTGCGCAGGAACTCAAACCGCGTGATGTCGGCGACGATGGCGACGACTTAGGGCCAGACCATTTCGAGTTCGACATGTAGTTCCTCCTGATGGGAGATTCAATGGAGATTTCACAAAATCATGGGCGTGGCAAACTGTAAAAAGCGGGAGTCGATTTTTCAGCACTTCGCAGCGACCGGTCTAACCGTCGAAGCCAGAGACTCGCCTTAAGGACGCAGAAATCGGATGAACCATCTGCGGTGCCACGGTTGTTTGGGGTAGGCCTAATCCTGCACGTGACCACCGGTCGCTGCGAAGTGCTGAAAAATCGAGTAGTAATATTTAAGTTTCGTGATCAAACTGAGGCTGTGGTAACGGGATTTTTCAGCCCTTCTTCGCTTCCGGTTCTGATTCCGGCCACCTCCGTTTCCAATGTGCTTGGCTGTTATGAAAATGAAAGCGCCCCGAAGGCAAAAATCAACGTCCGCTGCGATTGGCAGAGATTTAGGAGCACGTTTTATCAGCGGATCAACCCATTGGCTGCCGAGGCTCAGTCGGGTTAATCGTCCAATGATAGTTGACTATTCTACACCCATTTTTCATGTTCGGTGGTGCGCCACCGGCGCCTGATTGCCTCCGTGGTGAATTTGTCTAAACTTGAATATAGTTAGCAGGATTATGAACGCAAACTCTCTTTGGGTGCGGCTGGCTGGACCAGAGGACGCTGAGAGCCTGACCGTGCTTATCAACACTGCCTTCCGTCGCGCCGAAGGGTTCTTCATCGACGAAGATCGTATCGACCTCGAAGGCGTCCTGCACCTGTTAGACACGGGAAAGTTCCTGCTGGCTGAAAACAGCGATGTGCTCCTGGGTTGTGTTTACGTCGAGCAACGCTCCCGCCCTGAAGACTCTGTACGGCGAGCGTATTTGGGCCTGCTGGCGGTCAACCCGGACAGACAGCGTTCCGGTATCGCTTCTGACCTGATGGAGATAGCCGAGGACTACTGCCGTGAGCAGGGTGCTTGCTTCATGGATCTAAAGGTTGTCAGCCTGCGTGAGGGACTGTTGTGCTTTTATGGCAGACGAGGGTACGTAGAAACCGGGACTTCGCCTTTTCCGGCCGAGGTTGAGACCCTAATCCCCTGCCACTTGATCGAAATGTCAAAACCTCTTTGATAAGGGACAGAGTCCTGGGACAGAGTTGGGGCCAGAGCCCTAGGGCCAGAGTCCTGGGGCCAGAGTTGGGGCCAGAGTTGGGGCCAGAGTTCTGGGGACAGAGTTGGGGACAGAGTCCTGGGGACAGACAGAGCCCTGCTTGACACCTCCAAAGGCTCTTTGCTAACTTCGGGCCTCCTTGCACAGTTCTTTCGTAATTCTGTTGCTTCCTTAAGTTTAGGCGCGTAGCTCAGGGGTAGAGCACTACCTTGACACGGTAGGGGTCTGGGGTTCAAATCCCCACGCGCCTACCATTTTTATTGAGCTATTTCGTTACTTTTGTCCTTCCTTCATCGTAGCCGTCACAATTTGGCAGACTTTTGGCAGACTCAAGAAAACTTGGGGACTTGTAACTTCTTGGCGCTTTTCCTTCCCGACGAATTGATTAAAGTGGGAAACGGAAAGAGGCTGTCACATGTGTATAGTGGCGGCTAAGCGAGAGAATCGTGTAATCACCGCGGCTAGTTGGCCGATTCAGAATCATCAAATCTCGCGATGATTTCTCGAAGCCCGCCGTTTTTGAGGGGATCTAGTGAATCAGCATACTGGCGAGCCCAGTCCAACCACCTCACCTCTGCAGCCCCTGCTGCTGGCTCGGCTTCCAATGAAAAGGATTTTTCACACTCCTTCAAAAAGACACGCAACTCGTGACTCTTGGCCCAAAGATCGAATTGGGTCGCCAATGCTTCGCGCCGCATTCGATGCTCATACCTTCTACGCTCTTCCACAAGTCGGTGCCGCTCAGCTGCCTGACGTAACAGCTCCTGCTGTCTCTGATTCTCTTCCCATGCAAATCGTGCTGCAGGACTAAGTGCGGCGTGTGTTAAGATCCCGATTAGGATCTCATTCAACTGTCCCTCCAGCGGCTGATCCCTGCTGTCTTTCCAACTGCTCTTTGTTCCAGAAGCCCAAGACGAAATCGATAAAGTCAATTCACCCGTTAGCGTGTATTTCCACCGCTCATACTCCCGAGATTCAGCACGTTCTTTCTTAGTCCGCTCGCTACGATTGACTTTCTCCTTCACAGAAAAACTGACGTGTTCTCCATTAACAACAGCCTGAGCCCTGTTTTCATGAACTTTGATTTGATAGCCGCGGGCTTCAATGGCTTGCACTAATGCCGCCAGGAGTCTCAACGTTCGATCCAAAGCATCCCGGGAGACTGTTATGTCAAGTTTGGGCCTCTCCATTGTAAACAACGAAAACGCGAGACGATTATAGTTGTCAGGCTGGGCCTTCTTAAATAATGCTTGAGCGCGTCGAATAACCGAATGAGAGTTCTCAAGATCCGTAGGAATAGGAATCCGGTTTGCCGGAAGCCTCTCTTTTTCTATCAAATCCAAAGTGTGCGACGGAAGCGGTTGAAGTTCTTTCCTTTGTGGCGGGTGAGCCCAGATTTCAATTGAATCGGGCACCCCTTCAGCAGGAGGCGGCAAAGGAGGAGTGGTCTTGCTATGGCCTGCCTCCAAGACTCTCCAGTAGCCGGGCCCAGGTTTTGGAATACCATATCTCCTACATAGCTTTGTTATGGCCACGTCGGATATGCCAAGTTCCTCAGCCAGCTTTGTGGCTGGCTTTGACCACACAAGCTGATACAGCTCTTCTCTGGTTAGTTTTCTAGATTTCATCACACCCGCCCGCCTCTCTAGCACGTTGATTCTGTGATCAACAATTCCTTACCACACACGAAAAATCGAAACAACCAGATGTCGACAGCATGTTGTGACTGTACTCCATGCCAGATCTTTTGGCAGACTCTGAATCAAACTCAGCGTGTATTTAGCAATTGATAGTTAGCTATGTCCCTCACAATTTGACGTGTGTTGTCATATGTGACAACATCACAGAGCAAGGCCCGATACGAAATGAGATGTTGCGATGAAAAGCGAGAAGCTGGAGACAGTGAAGGGAAGCGGAAATGTTTTTCGCGACCTGGGACACAAGAATGCCGATGCCGATCTGTTCAAGGCAATTCTGGCCGCCGAAATCATCAAAGCGCTCGACCGTGAGGGGCTAAGCGTCCGCGGCGCGCAGGGCCGCACCGGAATTGCGGCAGCGGACTTCTCGCGTATCCGCAACGCCGATCTTGGACGGTTCACTGTCGATCGCCTGATGTCGATTATCAACCGGCTCGGGTCACGAGTCGAGGTGAAGATCAAAGTGCGACGAGCTGAAACGGTCGAACACGGGATGCCTGCATAGAAGGCTAATAGCTCCACCTCCCCATGCCGAAAGTTTTGGCAGACTCTCAACAATTGCCTTTACACAAGATTCCCAACTCCTGTGGAAATTGGACTATCCCTCCGCAATCCAGGGTGGTTAACCGCCGTACTTAACCACGTCCTGTCGTCGCTGTTGCGCCGTTGCTGTGGAGAACAACCACCTTACAACTCGATTGACTGCGATATGCTAGATACAGCATACTGACTCGTGGACGAACCTCCAAAGATCAAGAGTATAGTCTGGATAGGGTCGTCAAGGAGAGACCTAAAGGCTTTTCCCGCTGAGGTCCGAGATGTGATGGGTTACGCGCTATATCAGGCCCAGATGGGAAGCAAGTCTCGATCCGCAAAACCGCTCGCGGGATTTGGTGGAGCAGGCGTTCTCGAAATCGTCGAGGACTTTCAGACGAATACTTATCGTGCCGTCTACACCGTGAAGTTTGCGGAACGGGTGTACGTGCTACATGCCTTTCAGAAGAAATCAAAGAAGGGTATTGCGACACCGAAGGCTGATGTTGATCTTATCAAGAAACGGTTAGGGTTGGCGGAACAGGATTACAAAAAGCGGTCAATGCCCCAGGGACGTGACAAATGAAAAAACAAGTCAACGCTACCAAGGCTCGCAAATCGAGAGGGAACGCTGAGAAGGTGGAGCCCGGAAGTGGCAACGTCTTTGCCGATCTTGGTTTCCGAGACGCGGAAGAGCGCCTATTGAAAGCAAAGTTAGCAACTAAGATTGCTCAATTGATCGAGAAGAAGGGTTGGACCCAGGTTCAGACCGCCGAGCGGACTGGCCTGGACCAGCCCAAAGTATCGCATCTTCTACGTGGCCGGCTTTCAGGCTTCTCAGCGGATCGTTTATTCGCAATCCTAAATCGCCTGGGTCACAGCGTGGAAGTTCGCATTTCAGCAAAGGAACGAAAGCCCGAAAAGACTCACACGCGCGTCATGATCGGGTAAACCTAATCTGGCAGACTTTTGGCAGACTACGCTAGCGCTTTATTCAATCCGTGAAGTGTTGAGTGAGTTCTCAAGCCGCATTGGTGGATATTCAACGCGTGAGCAAAGATTGCGCGCTGTCCGAGGTGACCCGGGACGGCCTCGACACGGCAGAGGTCTGGGGTTCAAGTCCCCACGCGCCTACCAATTTTATTGGGTTATTTCGTTACTTTTGTCCTCCCTTCATCGTTCACGGCACAGTTTGGCAGACTTTTGGCAGACTCTCAAAAATTTGAGAGACTTGTAATTCTGGTGTTGTTGTCCACGGATTAAGGGCTCCCCGGAACCCAGTTAGGCGATGAACTCGATTTGCCGGAAGCTAAATATCATTTATGAAGCACGTGCCATTTGAACCGCGAGCTGCTGCTTCTCGTAGCTCCTCATCAGACCCTTTGACATGTTTTCCACTGTTGCCACTATATTCACCAAAGTTACGACCGACGTCGGCAGGGTACTTTGGAGATTATGCTTAAGCACGACCACACCGAAGTCTACCCAACGCTTGCCGAACCTGTTGTTTAAAGCGGAGATGACGGCATCTATCCTTCCCTCAAGGGTGTTGGGAATAAGTGCGGAGTCGTTTTCTTCTCCGAGACCGGTTTGCGCGTAATACAGAAGTCCCAGGCCGCCAGCTATCAACAGACCAGCAATCCACCAGCCATCGTTACCCGTTTTCTTTGCCATGTCGTTTACTCCTAAAACTCAAGTCAATCATTTACCTTTTCAGCAGCCAGTTGTTGCTCGTGCCAATTGTCCCATTGCTGACGTTCATCCTTAACCGCGTCCCTATCTACAACTCTCGGGCGCAACAAGGGTACTTCATCATCCTCGGCGTGAGAAAAAACCATTCGCCAAGCATGCTCGGCCGTAATCCGCCGTACAAGGCACGCTTGATCATCACTCATTCGCTCGCCACGTGGGGGGGTAGGACGGCCCACTTGGTGATATAGCAAGTGTTGCGGCCCGAGGGGCATCAATATTTCAGTTCCGGGGCTATTCCATCCGCCGTTAAAGTCGTATTTCTCCTGCGTATAGAAATTCAGCCGAATTACAGGGTTATCGCTGGTGAACCACGCAGTTCCTTCGGGCGGTTTGAGGATTGTCCAGCGATGCTGATGGAGCACCTTCATTGTTTTCGTCAGCAATCGTTTCATGGACCACAGCCAATATTGTCGGCCGATTACAATCTCAGCTCCAATTTCGCCGCCGCCTGAAGGCGATCGCTTTACGATGGTGCGCAACGGCAAGCCTTCGCGTTCCGCAGCGGGCAACTGCGGAGCCTGGGCCATGAGCTCACCAGTTCTTGCAGCTTCCTCATACCTCTTGATGGAGTTTTCCATTGTCTGTTTCATTAGCTGCGGAAGTGTCTTGTCCAGGCGCTTGAGCTGCTGAGCAAACCATGCGGGCGTGCGGACGTCTTGCGCTGCCGTAAAGCGAATGAGCAGCTCCCAGTCTTTGGGAGTCAAACGTTTGTCGGAAGTTGCTTTGTGAAGGGGTTCTTCTGCGGGGTTTTCGAATTCATGATCGAACCATCGTTCGACATCATCAGTTTCCTGACCAGCCACCATTTGCGTATACAAATGGGAATGCCAGGCTACAGCTTTTTTCGAGGCTCTTTTCCAAAGGGGTACATTTTTATGTGGCACGAGAATTCGGTAGGTCCAAATCTTGCCGTCAGCGAGTTCCCACGGCTTTAGATACATGCGGGGAACGAAGTGATTTTCGCGGTGAAATGCGTCCACTATAAATTAGATTCTTGATCAACCGAGCCGTTGCAGATTTGCCGTTCCATTACGCTAAGTGTTGAGAACAACGTTCCAGTCATATTGAAACCGCCGCAGTAAGTTATCCTGCATTTGTTTAGCCGCGTCTTTTGACACACAACAACGCGCTCTATAGTAAAGACACCAACCCTGTCTCAGATGCCAGTCTATGAGCTGTGACAAATGCGACCCATGTCTGGCGTAACACTGGATTCGGTAGCGCTCACTAGTGGTTTCTCCAACATAATGAACCTGGATCGCGCCGCCGCGAGGACCACCAGTGCCCAGTTCGTAGCACGCAGGTCCGTCGTAATCAAAATGTTCGCCGAACCATTGATTTCTATCCGCAATTTTCCGCCACCGGGTCCATCCCATGTCCCCTCCTTACCTTATTAGCAGAAGCCAAACTGGAAAATGCCAGCCGAAGATTAACCCTAATAATTTCGAGCAGATCTCTTTAGGCTAAGTACCAGGCATACTGCTTCCGGCCTCCGACGATCAACATCGTTGCAGGCAAGCCAGATCGAGTGCTCTGATCCGAGAGCCATTTCAATAGTTTCCGATCAAGCTTGCTAGGTCTTACACTGGCCCCGGTTGGGTGGGAATGCCATTCCCCAACATAGGTCAACTCCTTCGCTGTAATTTGCTCAATACTCAATAGCGCTTCACTCAAACGGTGCGAACCTCGAACAAAACCTGTTAGTTCCTCAGTACTATCCAATGGAGCACTCAACATATCCATCACATAAATAATCCGATATTGCATGTCGATCGCGCCGATTAGTATCCCACCAGTCTCCTTGGGTAGTTTCGCTGAACGCAAAGCTCTGGCTCGTTCCAACAAAACCTGATCAGCGCAGATGGTCCAACCGCTTTTCTTGACGCTAAATACTGGCGAAGGATTGACACTATAGGGATAAACGGCGCCATCATCCGTAGACCGCCAAACTCGAATTACAGCGCCGTCGCTTTCAAACGCTTGTCGTAACCCGCGGCTACCGATTGCCGCATGCAGGGCAACATGATCCTGACCCATCGTGTTGCTGACATCTCTACAAGACTTTGCATAGCGCACTTCTTCAACCGCTCGATGTAAATGTGAATGCAAATCCGGCTCATGTACGAGCAACCGGTAATACTGCATCTCCAGGTTGCTCAAAGGCACTTGGCGAGCCACGTCTTCGACTAGCATTACCGAGTCGGTACCGGAAGGATTTAGAAAGAATGAAGCACGACGTGCCGATGACGAGACGGCATGACTTAAGTGACGTGCAACGGCAATTGACGCAGAAAAATCAAGTATCTCGTTCGCTTCCTCGAGACTCCGCTTAATATCGTCGTCTGCCTCACGAGGGTGCTGTATATCGGCAACAATCGGTGTCGCGATGGGAGCTCCGTCGATAGTGCTATTGGCGATGTATGCAAGCGGGTCAACTTTAGAATTGCCGGTGACACCACCGTAAAGACCGTGTCGCGCAAGGTTGTGAGGCAGGGTGATATCTTTATCGATAATGGTCCATTCTCCATATCCCGCTCGTATCAGATTTAGGAACACCTGGGAGCCAACTGCTCCCATTCCGATCGCAACGATCTTCCTACCGTAACGTGACCGAAGCCCGTTAAAACGCGCTGCGGCTTCTCGCGACAAGGTGAAAGTCGGATTTAGCATGGCCAACTTAACGTTCTCACCATGCTGGTTGTGGTCCGGAGCGAGAATAGTTGCCAATTGCCCGCCCGTTATCTGCCAGAGGTCCAATTGCTCTCCAAGGGCGGTTACATTAAGAAATCTTGCTTCCTGAGAATTCTCACTGGTGGGCCCAACGCCGTCTGCCTCGTTGCCCACACAAAAGAACGCCCAAAGATCCGAGCTCTCAACGGGGCCGCCTTCTTCTCGTTGCTTTGGCAGGCTAACCACTACTACCAACGTGGCGTTTCGCAACGTTCGGTCCTCTTGCCATTGACGCAGCCGCACACGCAGCACGCCGCAAAGATCCACGCCGGCATGTTTCATGAATTCATGAAGTTCGGAAAGCGTTCGTGGATGTCGCTGAATCACACCATGAATTTGCGGTGAACCCACTACCGTCATGGCAACAAACTGCTGTGCTGATTTTTTGATCGACCCCTTATTCTCATTTGAAGAGCGTTCAGCGATGAGACAGAGCTGCTGATTCCCAGTGTCTACGCGCGATATCGAAAGCTGCTCGGGATTAATCTCAGGTGACAGAAAATCTGAAGGGAAAATAATTCGGGGGACAGTTGCAAGGAAGAAAGGTTCAAGTTGCTGGTCGGCCGCGTGCAGAGTGCCCTCAGCCGTTTTTGCCAACCAGGTACGAATGTCCTCAATAAGCGCGGGCGCCGTCCATCGCAGCTTTAGTTCGTCATAAGGAATATCGTAAAGACAAAGACTTCGAGGAATTTCAAATGTGCGCTGATTGATATGGGGCACCACCGGAAAGTCGGCTCTCAGCGCGAGTGTTTCAGGATAACTGCTATCCGCTTCCCAAAACGCGACCGCGAGGCGTTCAACCCGCCGGATATCATGTAGCCTTTTCTGTGGAACCTCTACGTCAACTTCAAGAACAACAGTCTCTGTCCCCTGCAAGGCAGGTATCAGTGCATCGGCTTCCAAACGTTGACAGCCGACCAAACGCGCCCAATATGAGACACCGGAGATCAACGCCTGCGCCAGTTCTTTGGCTCTTGGCAGCCGCAGCTCGTCAGCATTGATTTCCTTTCCGCCGAGGGAAAGATAGACAGAGTTCATTACTGGCAGCCCGCGCGCGGCGTTGAGCCGCCAGTTATGACCAGCGCAGATTCAGTAGTGCGTTTCACCACCTTTGCGCCTGATGCGCCAATTTCGATTACTAGAGGTTCTGGTTTCGAGGTGCTGGGAAATTCCATCGTCACACGGAACTCGCCATCCTTGTTCGCAATGTTGTCCCTATGATAATTAGCCGCCTGACGATGAGGCGGTAGATCGGTGTCCTCGGTAGGGATTGGATTGCTCGGCGATACAACAATAGCCCCTTGTCGACCTTGATCTTCGAGCAACCACTTGACGTTCGGCACCGGCTCGGTCTTGTCCTTCCCCTTCTCTGGGCCAAGTGAAAGGTAACTGCAATGATGAGGCAGTTTAAAAACGTCCCATTCAAGACGTTCTTCCCGTTCATGCCAACGAGTGACATCAACGATATCGCTAAGAACATCATAGGGAGCGTCAGAACCTAAAATCATTTTCGTTTCGTTGCCATAGTCGACAAAAGTCACTTGCAGCACTAAAGAGTCACAGTTACGATCGACTACCTCACACTCGTTGATGCGCTTCGCGAACGGCGAATGGACAAAGAACTCGACCCCGTCCTCTTCACGGTCGAAGCCCGGCACCAATTGGCCGGCATCTGTGATCAGATGACACACGTCCTCAAGCTTCAAACCCACGCTGTCCAACCACTCCTTAAGCAAGCCTGGCCTAGAGAAAATCCTGATACCGCTCTTGTTCTTGAGCCGGTATCTGGCTTCACGTTGAATGATTGCGTGTTCTTCACCAAGGGTCTCGCTGGCCTCTATAAGCACCGCAGCAGGCACCCACAATTCATTGATCTTGATCCGCTCCGCAGACTGATACTTCACGTCATGCTGCAAATAAAAGAAATCGGTCGAACCACACGTATGATCTTGATCAAGATGGCTGAATGCTACAACGTCAAGGTATTTCCGATCCGCCGCGCTCAAATTGCGCCGTAGCTCGGCGGGCAAATCAATGCGTTTGTCTGTTTCGTCATCTCTGCACCGGGTATCGGCGTAGTCGAATAAAAGCTTCTCCCCGTTAGCGAGATCGATGAGACAGCAATCGGCATTACCCAGGGGATAGAAGGTTGACTTAGGCATTTGCGCTCCTTTCTAAAAAGGCCAACTATTGTTTCGTTGATGTATCTATGTTTCTTCTATATACTCACCCCAGATGGAAGCACCTTTTGTTTCACTAGTCAAGCTTTGTTCCACAATAAAACATTTCCTGAGAAAGGGAACTTATGCCGCCTAGAAAACTCAGCAGTCTTGGTGCGTTAGTAAGAAAAAAACGAGGTGACTACAAGTTGCGCGAAACTGCGCGAGAAATCGGCATCGGGCCTGCGACTCTTATGCGGGTGGAGAGCGGGCGTATTCCCGACATTGAAACATTTGGACGCATTTGTAAGTGGCTACAGATTGATCCGGGCAGTTTTCTGGGGTTCTCTCAGCCACTCGCCGAAACAGTAACGGCGACTCCCGCCGAGGGGTCGCCGATATTTGTGTCGGCGCACCTTAAGGTGGATCAAACTCCACAGCCAGTCACGGTCAATGCGCTGGCCAGAATGATTCTGCTGGCGGTGAAATCTCAACAGCGAAGTGAGGATCTTGTTGAAACATGAGTGCGCTCGAACGCGGCTTCAAGGCTTGGTCCGAGCGTACGGCCGTCGCCTTCCGCAAAGAACTCAACATCTCCTTAGATTCGCCTCTTCCTCCCGGACTAGTAGCGGATTATCTTGGCGTTCAATTGTGGACTCCTCATCAAGTTCCCGGAATGACAACAGAACTCCTTGATCAATTACTCCAGCATGATCCGTGGGGCTGGTCTGCAACCAGTGTCCAGACGGACGGTCATACTATCGTCATCTACAATCCGAGACACTCAAAAGGAAGACAAGTCTCCGACATCACTCACGAGCTCGCACATACAATCCTGGATCACCAACCCGCAGCTTTGATCCTTTCGGCAGATCTTGAAGACATAAACATGCGATCCTTTAATCAAAAGCAGGAAGACGAAGCGAACTGTCTTGCTTGGACCTTGTTGCTACCACGAGAAGGCTTGATGCGCGCCAAGAAGAGGCGCCTCACGGTAGAAGCAATCGCCGAGCAATACGGGGTTACTAACTCCCTTGTAACTTATCGTATCAATGCTACGGGAGTTGAAAAGCAACTAAGAGCCTTCGGCAGGAGATAGTTAACCTACGGCTGTTTTCTGACTGGGCCCAGCCGGTAGATTGCGTGGTAGCCAAACATTACTGCTCTAAACCCTATGGCGATAATTCATTTTTTAAATGTACTCGAGGGAGACTGCAATATCATTCAACATGATTCAGGCCGAATGAGTATGATGGATGTCAGTAACGCCTATAACCGAGAAGACACTCCGGAAGAGAAAGCCGCTAGGGCTTCGTGCGAAAGGGAGGAAAGAAGAACTCGTACCAACGTGCCGTCGGGCAAGATCGATTACCGGCAAAAGCTGACTCCCGATAACCCAATTGTCTATCTAAAAGAAAATCTCGGCACGCGGGATATCTTCAGATTTATTGTTTCACATCCCGATATGGACCACTTGGACGGCATCAAAGATCTGTACACGGATTTTACTGTTACCAACACTTGGGACACCGAAAACAACAAAGCCATCGCTCTGAGCGACAGCTTTGCAGGCTATTACAGAGAAGATTGGAAGTTCTACACTCAGCTGCGCGCTGGTAACGTTCAAAACACGAGACGGCTGACTAACTATGACAATGATAGTTCGCAATATTGGAATGAGGATCTCATCAAGATTCTGTGCCCCAGTAAGGAGCTGCTGAGGCAAGCTAACGTTACCAAAGACTATAATGACGCATCATATGTTTTGCTCTGCCTCTTTCCACGAGCGGGAGATAAGTATTGGAAGGTCATCTTTGCCGGAGACAGCGACGATCATTCCTGGACCCACATCCTGCAACACTACAAGAATGAAGTTTCAAGCATAGACGTGCTGTTTGCTCCACACCATGGAAGAGATTCAAGCCGAAATTATGATTTTCTCAAAGTGCTCAAACCGAGAGTAACGCTTCTTGGAAACGCTAGTTCCAGGCACCTGGCGTATGCCTGTTATCCGCCGATCCGAATCACAAATAATCAGGCAGGTTTTGTAGTAATCGAAATTCTGACTGAGAAGATGAGTTTCTACGTAAAGAATTATGATTTCGCCCGAGATTACATGGGCCATCGCGGGTGGGGTGAGCCTCAGTACTACCCGAAGTTCAAGGCTTATGGGCTTTTTAAATTCGACGCTTAGAATAGGGATACATAGGGGAAATGAGCTTCAAAGCATACGACATACTCTCATCGCTGATTCCGGGAACCTTAATCCTTCTGGCCGTACTGAATCTTCTGGGCCTCAAGTACGATAAGGATCTTATCCTCGCCTATACAGCATTCTCCTTCCTGTTGGGCTATACAGTTAATACTGTAGGCAGTTGGCTGGAGGGAATCTATTTTCTGACTTGGGGTGGGAAGCCCTCAGACAAACTGCTGAGCGGCAAAAGTATCTGGAAGGTAAGGTTCTATTGCGCCGAGGAAGTAAAAAACCTTCTAAAGCTAGAGACGACGAATTCCAATCCAAGTAACGATGAGCTTTTTTCGATAGCGATGCGAAGCAAAACCGGAATCAAAGATTCCAGAATAGAAGACTTCAATGCAATGTACGCCTTTGCAAGGTCGTTATTAACGGCTGTCGTTGCCGGCTCCGCAATCCTGCTTTTTCATGATTACTCAAACTGGAAATATTACGTTCTATTGTTCCCGCTTTTGTTCGTCACTTGGTTGCGTTGTAAGCAACGCGGTTACTATTATGCAAGGGAAGTCTTAAACGATTACCTCACGAAGCAAAAATCAACGCGACAACTCAACTAGTAGCCCTCTGTATTTTGCGAAGTAATCGGCTTGGGGGTAAAGGCTGCTCAAGTGCTGTAACGGCCGAAACCATCGCGTCCCAAGTGGCATGGGCGTAACCAGGTGTCATGCGTGACGCTGCGGCGAAGCCAGTCATTGGCGTCGAATGTCCGAGCAGGGCGGAAATCACAAAGTGATGAACGCCACGTTCGAGCAAGCGAGTCGCAAATGTGTGGCGCAGATCGTACGGCCGCAAATTTTCGATGCCCGCCCTCGCGCAGGCTGCCGCAAACCCTTTCTTGATCGCCCTAATCGGCTCATCTTTGCGATTGGTAAACAGCCACTCGCCGGTTGTTGCGTCCTCAAGCAAGATCCTGAAGACGTTCTGTGCAGGGTGGTTTAACGGCAAAACGCGAGGCTTGCCATCCTTTCCCTTAGCAATCAGAACCGCATAGGGTGGAACGAGCACGTCTCCTTGTTCTACTCTGCAGTAACGCGCTTCAGCACCTAGATTGACGTGCTCTTTCCTTATGGCAAGCACCTCTTTGGGAGGCCGGATCCCCGTGTTAAGTACAATGCGACTGATCGCTGCCAAATGTTGGCCGTGCTCATTGAAGGCCGCAAACAACCGATCTTCCTCGTCGTCGTCATACTTATTTAGCCACCGCTCACGATTTTGCCATGTTGGAAGTTGCTTCAAAACAGTCCGACTCACCTGTCCACAGGGATTGTCGTTAATGAGACGCTCTCGATTTGCCATGTTAAAGAGTTGATTCAGCATGTTGTAGTGGCGCCGTACAGTGACTGGAGAATGCGGCCGGTCAAACCGCGTATTTGTCTTGAGCAGTGTTACGAGGTAATTCTCAATCATGCGTGGTGTGATTTGATTTAAGGTCTTGTTTCCAAATTCCTCGACCAACCGCTTTCCGAACTGCTCGTCAAAAGCGGTAGAGACTGCCGTTTTGTGTTTCCGCGAATAATCCATATAGATCTGGTCGAAAAATTTGGCGAAGTTTTTCAACTCAGAGTCTTTCAAAATTGTTCCCATTCTAATTTCGCGTTTCAGCTCATACTCTTGGTCCTTTGCTTTCTTCTTGGACGTGATTAAGGGCCTGTCGTCCTTCCCGTTAAAAGTGAATTGATAGAACGTACCGTCAATCCAAAATTGGGATTCGCAGATGCCCTCTTTTCCACGTTGTCTAATTGTCATAGCTGCTTCCCCCCTTCCGGTAGAAAGCGGCTAGAAAAGTCAAGGAAGCTATGGGCGGCTTTAGGATCGGTAGAAGACTTAGGCTGCTTCATATTTGACTACCTGGATTTGCGATTTGGCGCTCGCCCAGTCCAAAAGAATTTCGCGAGGAAATATGATCACGCCCTCCAGATCAATATAAGGAACAGGCCGACGAGTCTTGCCCTTGCGAGCCAGCATCACCAGCTTGCGGATGTGACTTTCGGAGCAGGACAAAAGCAACGCTGCTTCCTTCACGGTCACATGCTCCTTCGCTTTTATGAACGCCAGCTGTTCGCGTAGTTTTGCGGATCTGTCATCGGGAAGCTGAACTGGGGCAATGTCATTGGCAATCGCCTCTTGAACGATCGCTCGAGCAATCTCAGTTATTCGCTCGTCTAATATGACGAGGAGGTCCTGGTTCTTCATGGTCGTTACCTTTAAAGGGTTCTTGGAGATAGTTATCGGGTTTGCGCCTGGGCACGTTCTAAAAAGCTTGGGGTTACGCCGTCCGCCTTTTTTTTAAGCAGGTAGTGAAGGACCATCTCGGGTAGCAATCGAAGGCCGTCGACTTCGTTGGCGGGTCAGGAAAATTTCGCCCAGGGCTTGGTTCTAATCTCATTGGCGCGATGTCGGCCCGTGGTTGGATGAGGGTGTTTTACACTCTAAGGCCTGCGGGCAGGTAGGGTGGTTTACACCCTATGATTGATCACCGCCAAATCGTCAACGCCCGAATTTCCCCGCTTTGTTTGAGTGGTTCGTCGTCCGATGTGCTGGCACACAATGTGCTAAGGACTTTGGGGCCGGCGCCAACCGGTATTCTTACAACACGTCACTGAATCACAAACATAGGAGAATCAAGATATGTCGTGGATGTTACCTGACCCCAGATTTCGCCCTGAAGAAATCGCCGAGATACTGGGAGTTGATCGCAAGACGGTAATGAAGCTAACCGACAACAGGCTACTTGGTTACTATCAGTTGGGAAGGCGAACGCGCAGGGTAGGCCTTAGACACCTTCGAGAATATATTTCAAGAATTCAAGACGAAGCTGAGCGGATAGGAAAGGAAAGACAGGCCGAGCTACGAAAGGTCCTACGCCACACGGCTTGTACTCCACAGAAAATCGATACGACTTTTCATAACTCGGCTGCTCGAAATTGTGAGGAAGAATGTTCGTGCGCTCCTAACTGAAATGTCCGCATCAGTGCAAGAAGTAATCGACTATTTTGACGAAGCTACGATGATGAATCGCGAAGAATCAATCAGCAGTCTGCAAGATCAGCTATATCGGGCGCGCAGAAGCATCATTTTCTTAGTGACAGAGGAAGCCCAGAAGATCTTATGGGGCTATGTTGACTGTAAATCCGAATTAGACACACGTCATTGGCAAAATATCGCCGCACGAGAAATCATTAAGCTCGCTGAGGCGTTTCCGAGCGGGCTCTTTCATTCCTCAAATCGCGCTTATTGCCCACTATGCAAGGATGGCGCATCGGTACTCTATGAGGAGGGATTTAAACTCCCAGAGGGGCTTCGTCGTCATCTCATCGGATGGGGTAACGACAATCATCAGTGCATAGTGTTTGGCGCCGCAATGAACCTAGCCCGGGATCACTGGGGCGATAGATTTCGCGAGAAGCAAGCCGAGGAAGCTGCGAGCATAGCGAGAGAGCGCAGGAGGTCTGAAATTCTCTACAAGATTGAAGCCAAGAAGTCCCCAGTGCTCATCGATGAAGGAATCCGGTTTGACTTTCGTAGTGTCGATGACATGGCTTGGGCGGAAGATCGCCTCTTAGCCCTCGGGTTCAAAATTGATCTTGACCGAAACGTGAAATCGTACACCAGCGAGTCCGATACCTTTATCGTATATGCCGACCCGCGTCGAAAGTATCAGATCGAATTCAGTATTTACCTGAAACAATGTGCGCAGGTCAGAGCCGAACCCCTGATTGGCTACTTTGGCCTTTCGGATTATTGGACAAATAGCATTGACAAGAAATATCAAAAATGCCTTCTGAGGACCCTACGTGAGGCTGACGAAATTTCATGAGACCCAGCGTTATGGATGAGAAAAGCTCTAGCCAACGGTTTCCTAAGAGCAGACTATAGCCGCGAAGAAAGTCATGCGCAGATCCTGGCTGCGTTGTCCCGGGCGATTCTGTTGTTAACTTCGAACTGACGTCTAGCTGGCTGTCGAAGGCGTGTAGCCCATCTCCTCCCAGACTCGCCGGACTTCCTGGCGCGGTCTTCCTTCGAGCGTCGAAATCCAATGAAGAACCGTCATCGTCTCGAGTGGGGCGTTTGCGAGAACGGCGTCATCTATCCCTTTGTACCTTTGCCACGTGACGATTCCCGTAGTGGTTGAGAGTTGGTACGCGGTAGTGTCCTGTTCCCTGGCGGCAATGAGTCGGGCCAGTTGCCGTGCGACAGCAGGATTCGTCTTATAGTCAGCGTCAAAGGCGATTAGCGCGTTGTAAGCGCGGGCGGCCCCGATGATTTCTGCGTGAGAGCAGCTAACCCCGCTGATCGCAATAACGCGTGCCTTCGGTTTGAGACTTACCAGAACCTCAGCTTTCAGAGCTCCTTCGGTAATGATGACTGTTTTTCCTGGGGGCAAATCAGCCGGCTTGCCGGTGCCGTGACTTGGCGCGCCGGAACTCGCGCCTCGGACTGGAAATGG
>JBGSWR010000019.1:0-6080 GCA_041751855.1 Pyrinomonadaceae bacterium | reverse complement strand
CCGACGGGGTAGCATCGCGTTGCGCAAATGAACGGAAACCGTTGAAACGGTTCCCGGAAATAAGCCCGGACCGCAACACCTCACTGAAGTGAGGTGTTAATGAGAGGATAAGCGTGAGGTGCTAATGAAAGAACAAGCCAGACAGGTAATAAGCACCTCACTTCAACTACTGCCCTGCGCGGCTAGTGCTGTAACACATGATTCCCACGTTCATCCGCATTGCTGGTTAATTTCTATGTATCTATTAGCCGCACAGGACACTAGCCGAGTTATGTGTTTGCAATCGCGGTCATACATGCTTCCACTGCTCATGACGGTTGTACTAGCGATCCCGCCAGTCATGGCCGTTCAGGATGCGTCCGATGGGCAGAAGAAAGAGTTCATAGAATTACTTAAGAAGCTCCCGACTAAGGGCAAGTCCTACACCGAAGAGGCGATTCGAAAGGCGGGCCCGTACTTGCCGGTGCTCCTGTCCCTCACCGAGAAGGACACTGAGAAATACGATCTCTATGCTTTTGCTGCCATTAGTAGGGGGCTCGCAAATGACGAGAAGCACCGTGCTTATGTGCTCACACACTTTACCGGCATCCGTCACCCGGAGCTGAAACTCTTTTGGGCTGCGATGCTTTTCTCTGCTGGCGACGTGTCTCACGAAGTCGTGAGTTACCTGCGCGACGCACTGAATGAACCTAAGCGAGCGGAGTCGCTCGCGGAAATGATCGGGCCGGATTTCAAGTTTTTTAAGCGAAGTGTCAGGACTCACCCTTATGCGAATGAAGGCCGGCTTGCTCTGCGAACTGAGGAAGAAGAAGGACACGCAGACTGGGTTGTTGCCGTCGCCTTCTCTCCCAATGGGAAGACTATTCTGTCGGGCAGCCATGACGGAACATTGATCTTCTGGGACGTTGCAACGGGCAAGCAGTTGCGATCGATCGAGGACCACAGGCTGCAAGGCCGACCCTTCGGGATTGTTTCCGTTGCCTTCTCGCCGGATGGGAAGACCGTGGCGTCAGCGAGCAGCGATGAGACCGTGCGGCTGTGGGACGAAGCCACAGGCACGCAGTGTCGAGTCTTCCCGGGGGTAAGGTTCGCTCACGAAGTCACCTTCTCGCCCGATGGTCGAAGTCTGGCCGCCGCGAATTGCCAGAACGTGTTGTTATGGGATGTGTCAAAGGGAGTTCTCCTACGCACTTTTCAAAAGGCAGCTACAGGTGTCGGCGGAAGGTATTGCGCCGCGCACGTTGCGTTCTCACGCGATGGGCGCAACATAATCGCGGATGGCGGCCCGATTCAGATTTGGGAAGCTTCGACGGGCCGTGAGGTAAGCAGGTTTGAGCCGGAGGGGAGCGGGTTTGGAATGGCGCTTTCGCGCGACGGAACTAATTTGCTGCTGGGCCAGGACTTCAAAGGCTACCTCGGAATGATTGAACTGTGGGATGTGGTCAGCGGGAGACTATTGCGCCGCTTCCCACAACAACCCAACCCAGTCGAGAGTCTGGCTTTCGCTCCAGACGGAAAGACTGCAGCTTCCGAGAGCCGTGAGGATAATGACATTGAGTCAACCGGGTTCATCAGGTTATGGGACGTAACCACGGGAACGGAATTGCGCAAGCTCGTGGGCCACAAGAGGCGGGTGGCTGCGATAGCCTTTGCACCGGACGGCAAGACACTGGCGTCGGGCAGTTGGGATCATTCCGTTAAACTGTGGGACGTCGTAACTGGAGAAGAGATCCGAAGTTTCCTGCCCTCAGGAAATGAAAGATAGTCCCACAATCACTCAAAACCTCTGACATTCGCTCGCGATACCAGCCTGAAGACTTCATCGACAAGGCACGATCAAAGAAAGATCAATTTTGTGAGTTTCGATGATAGATATCGACTTCAAAGTGTGTGCGAAAGTGTGTGCAATATGTCCGACTGCTTTTAGCTTGTCGAGTTCGAGGGAGCGGAGAACCGAAACAAAACGCCAACGGAGGTTAATCAGAACCGTGAGCGAAGAAGTGCTGAAAAATCGCGTTACCGTAGTTTCGGAGTTGATCACGGACTGAGAATAGCGGGAGTCGATTTTTCAGCACTTCGCAGCGACCGGTCTAACCTTCGAAGCCCGAGACTCGCTTAAGCACGCAAAAATCGGATGAACCATCTGCCGGCGCGCCATAGTTGTTTTGGTCAGGCCTAAATCTTTCACATTTCCACCGGTCGCTATGAAGTGCTGAAAAATCGAGTACCAGCATTTAAGTTTCGTGATCAAACTAAGGCCTTGATAACGCGATCTTTCAGCCCTTCTTCGCTTCCGGTTCCGATTCCGGGGCCACTTCCTTTCCGATGTGATAGGCCTAGAGCAAACCAAGCTAGTTCAGAAGAAGCGAAAAACAGAGTCTGGAGCCGTCACTCTTTGACGCATCGAACGGAAAACGCTCTCTCCTTCTCGCCGCCGTCTTGACGATGAAGAGCTTGCCCTCCTTTACCAAAGTTGTAGAACCATGCGGTATCCCCATCAATCTCTGATGCGGTCCAGTAGAATCCGTGGGCTTCCAATCGGGCATACTGGCCATCATCGGAGCGGCCACCGCCGAGCAAGGCATTGAATCCGGAGCTGCCTCCATCAGAGGGCGCTTTGTACGCCGCTTTACCCTTGTCCTCCGAATCCGCGGTCTACGACTCGATGAGTTTGGGTGTTGACGTGCCAATCCCAGCGGACGCCGTCACGGCCGTTGGGATGCGGGCCCGGGCTATTGGCGAGCAAGCCCCCGCTAGCCGCGTCAAAGTGCAGATAGCGATTGGTAGAGAGAGACATCAGGATGAGCTCTCCGGTAAACGTCTCGATCCACTGGAAGGTTTCAGCAGGGCCGGCCTTGCCGCGACGAAGTGAAACTCGACCATCAGGAGCAACGGAGACGAATCCGTTCCTTGTTTGAAGTGCAACCCGCCCCAATCCGCGATCAACAATAGTGAAGGAAGTGCCTTCGCTAGACGCAGTCTGCACGGACCTCGAGGAGGCTGTAATCCAACGCCGGGGTGTAGGCGGATGGGTGCTGAACTTCACGTGTTTCCAGTACGGGATGGGTGTCATGAGACCACGCGGGTTTGGTTCATGTACGTCGATGGAGTCGAAGTAAGCGAATCCCCCCTCGCTCCCAACGTTGTAACTGAAGAGTGAGTAACGCACGCCCTGGAACGTCGCCAGTTGAAAAACCAGTCGGACTCGCTCACCGATATCGTAGAACCTATTACCATCAGTGCTGTAGCTGAACTGGGCCTCCTCCTTCAGAAAATCACACTGCGCGCGTAGCCAAACGCGCGAGCCAGCCAGCGGGACACTTATGCGCTTGCCTGACAGTTCGCTGAATTGGGTAAGCATCTTCCCCTTCTCGCCCGCTTCAACTCCAAGCCATGCGTAAGGGCGATTGAAGAGTGCGAACCCGGCGACATCTCCTGGTTTCATGTCAGAAGCGTCCATCACAACAGTAGGTGTGGAGTGTGGTCCAATGGATCTCTGCGTCAGTGTGTTGCGTGCAGTGAGCAGATTTGATGCGGGCATTGCCTGCAAAGAGAGATACCCGGGTCGTTTCGTGAGCGACCACTTTTCGTCGACCGGTACGTGGCTCCATTGCCAGATCGGCTGAAGTTCTGGACCAGAAAAGGAATCGTTACGCTTATATGGAGCGGTCGGCGGATCTACGATTCCGGTATTCGGCTTCACCCAAATTCGCGGACTGCGCCCGAGATTGCCTGGCAGCCCGAAGTAGGGCCAGCCGTCTGTCCAGGTGACTGGAGACAGAGTCGTTAACCTGCCGACAGAGTTTGCGTCCATCATTGAGAAGCCCCACCATTCGCCCGTGGGTGTGTCGACGATGCCGCCCTGATGAATGGCGTTACGCCCGGGTGCATCTGGATTGGGTGGCAGAATCGCGAACGGGGCTTTACCCCACACGTCGCGCAGGCGGTAACCTTCCGCAAAGCCATAGTCCTCGCCTCGACTGACGTTCTGATTCACCTCCCATGGGCCGTCGAGACGGTCAGCGCGGGCCGTCGGCAATCGCATGACGTCGAGATACCATGCGCTGGTCAGGTAATACTTGCCTTTGATTTTGTACAGGTGAAGTCCCTCGCCCATGCCCTGGTCCGACGAAATGATTTCGCGCTCGCTGCCCGGAACGATGTCGGTGAGGTCATCGTTCAGTTGCGCGAGACGGATGCCGCGATATCCCCAGACCACATAAACTTTGCCGTCCTCGTCAAACAGCACCGAGAGATCGTGAAACGACCGCTTCATCGGTGTGCGCGTCCAGGGGCCGGCGGGACTGGGTGCGCGAAACATCTGCGTAGTCTCGCGATTCACGTTGCTGAAGATGTAAAACGTGCCGTTGTGATAGCGGAAACTTGGCGCCCAGATACCCTGGCCGTAGACTTGCTTGCCGTCTTCAAGCCGGAACGCTGGACCAAGATCGAGTTTGTCGAGGGCATAGGCGACGAAGGTCCAATTAACCAGATCGCGCGAATGCAACACGGGAAGCCCTGGCATCGAGTGCATGGTTGTGCCAGTGAGGTAGAAATCCGAGCCCACACGGATCAAGTCGCAATCGGAGAACTCGTCATAGAACAGAGGATTCGAGTAAGTGCCGTTGCCGTTGTCGGCCTTCCAGGTCTCCGCACCCAGCGAGCTCGCTGCCAACACGAGGGTGAGCACAAGGGTAAGAATGCAACCGATATGGTACTTGCCGCTCTGCATAGTGACCTTGGTCCAGTAACGGTGATCTCGCTGCTCTGTAAGTCGAAGAGCGGAATTTTTACCTTGTGCTGCTCTTGTGCACAAGGGTCCCTGCACTGGCACTGTAGCTGGCATTGTGCGACGAAAATGGGCGACTCGATTTGTGAGCGGATGGCGAGCCTTCCGTTGGGTCCCGTGAGTTCTCAGCCAGTTTCGATCATATCGCCTTTCTTCACTAAACCCTCGACTAACACGGCGCAATAGACACCGGCAAAGTTACCGTGTGCCTGGACAACTCTCCGCAGAATTTCAGGGTTGTGTTCACCCGTGTCAGGGTCGAGCGAGATCATCTTACAACGCGGGTCGCGTTCGAGAACCATAATCTTTGCCCTTGAACCGATACGCAAAACACGACCTACTAAGACATCTTCGGTAAATCCGCTCTCAGACGATAAATTGAAATAGACATTCGCCCGAAAACGCCGCTTATCAAGCGGAATGCCCAATTCCGATTCAACTTGCAGAACCGTTGACAGGCTGATTAACGAAACCGGCCGGCAATCGGTTAAAGCGCGGTCTGATCGCACGAGCTTCAACTGATGTTTTTCGCTAATTCCGGCGGCAAGTAGTTTTATGAGGGCTGAATCATCAATGGAAATGATGTCGCCCGAAGGCGTAACAACGTCTAACGCCAGATCTTCTGCGTCAGCATTTGCTGGCGTTACTCCCGGAGCGATGCTCGCCGCTTCGATCAGATTTGGTGGTGTTGCCGCTCTTTCCGGGTAGCGGAATTGCGGAGTATAGAGCAGCATTTCTTGCTGCACATTTGCGTTCAGATAGGGAAAACCTTTGCGGGCAGCGGAGTTTTTGAAGGCAAAGCAGCGGTCCCCATAGATGCCTGAAAAGCCCATAAAGATTTCGGGCATTTCCGCCCCGCGCATACTCTTAACCGGATAGCGCCAGAGACTTTCTACAATGCCGATAGTTGTCATCTTAGGATCTTACAATTGCCCCGTTTAATAGAGAAATGATGACGGATCTCCCGCCTTAAGTGACGTCGAATAAACGCTGAGTTATGAAAGACCTCAGAAATTCTTCAAGAGGCCGTGCTGCAATTATGGAACGCCAACGGCTTCCCGCTGTGTCAGGACGTCAATGAACCGGTTGAAGCGATTTGATTAGCACCTGCCTTCAGAGAGTGTGTCAAAAATTGATTGATACCCTCATGCTTCAGAAGCTGTGAAGAAAAGCGTTTTGCGTTACCAAAATCAAAGGTGTCGTACCGAGTAGGCAAATCTTCTAAGAGTTGAAAATTTCGCGAACAGGTCTAGCGGATACTCATCTGCTTGTTTACGCGATTCTAGTTGAT
>JBGSWR010000018.1:0-10017 GCA_041751855.1 Pyrinomonadaceae bacterium | reverse complement strand
TTTTTGGCGGCAGACTTGGACAAGAGACGTCCATAGATAGCCGTCACATCAGGCAATAATTCGCGGGAGCGGCCTCCCGCTCCCAAATCTCAAAGCAAAATCGCGAGAATTGTAAGGAGCGGGCAGCTTCCCTGGGAGGCTTAAAGCCCGCTCCTTTTGTTTTTTGACAATCGAAGTACCTATTTGCGAGAGATGAAGGCAGGGAGCCTTCAACGGATGACGATCTCGGTCCTTTGCGAGAGTCCGCGAGATCGCCATCCTCAGGAGAAGTGTGCCTCGAAGTGTGTTCGCGGTACGTTTACTCTCTGCCTTCATCTATTTTTTAGCACAGATGGATCTCAGATTTGAAATCTTGCCCGTCAGATTTGAAATCTGAATTTCATTTCGCATGTGTGGCTGAGCAGCAAAAGCACCTGACTGTAAATCAGGCGTCCAACGACTTCGTAGGTGCGAGTCCTACCACATGCACCAGGAATCTTTTAGGGATGTAGGCTAACTGGCAAACCATCGGTCTCCAAAATCGAGATTCTCGGTTCAAATCCGAGCGTCCCTGCCAATCTACAAAATCGCAAATCAAAATCTCTGGAAGGGTAGCCTAACTGGTAAGGCAGTAGTCCCGAAAACTACCGCGCATTTGTCGCTTGCAGGTTCAAGTCCTGTCCCTTCCGCCATTCACAAGTTGGAGGCGTCGCCTAACGGTATGGCAGCGGTTTGCTAAATCGCCGCGCGTTGCGTGTGCAGGTTCAACTCCTGCCGCCTCCGCCAAAGTTTCGGCGGCGAGATCGAGCTACAGCACTGGAGGCTGTCAGCGCAGCGCACCGTCAAGAGCATCCCGGACCTGTAGCTCAGGGGAATCAGAGCGCGACTCTGCGAAGGTCGAGGTCGCACGTTCAAATCGTGCCAGGTCCACCAATTCAAAATTCTTGCGGAGTGGCCGAGCTGGAAAGGCGCGAGTCTCTGAAACTCGTTTACGTAGGTTCGAATCCTACCTCCGTAGCCAAAGTCTGACGCGGAGTACACTGGAGTCGTAAAGCCGCCAGGGGCGGGCTCATAATCCGTCGACGCAGCTTCAAGTCCTGTCTCCGCAACCAATCCTTCGCGAGTTTCGAGTTTAAAGTTTCGAGTTGTTTCGGAACTCGAAACTCGAACCCGAAACTCGAAACCATCCTGGAACTGTGGCCGAGAGGTGAGGCACCTGATTGTCGATCAGGCCGATGACGGTTCGAGTCCGTTCAGTTCCGCCATGCGTCAGTAGCCAAATCGGATGAAGGCACCTGCCTTTTAAGCAGGGGAGTGTGAGTTCGAGTCTCACCTGGCGCACCAGTTCATGACGCTACCACCCTGGTTTCGACAACGACCAAGAGACTATTCTTAGAAAGGAGGAAACCATGCCCTGCGAAAAACTGGCAGTCGGAGGTGCTCAACAGGAGATTCTGTCATGGGCAAATCACGCATTTAGCATTGAAGAGCAGGCGATGCTGCGAAACGTTTCGCGCTTGCCCTGCCTGTTCAAGCACGTCGCCCTGATGCCTGATGCCCACCTGGGCAAGGGAAGCATGGTCGGCTCGGTAATCGCAACGAAGGAGGCTGTGATTCCGGCAACGGTCGGCGTTGATATTGGTTGCGGCATGATGGCCCTGAAGACCCCATTCAAAAGCGGCATCCTCGATGGCAAGTTGAAGGACTTACGCTTGCTGATTGAGGAAGCGATTCCGACCGGCTTCAGCGAATACAAAGAATCGGTTGACGAATCGTCCTACTGGGAGGGCTGGCAGGATTTCGGCGAGCTGCACAAAGGCGTGCTCGACCGCAAAGCGAAGGCGATGAAGCAATTGGGCACTCTGGGTGGCGGCAATCACTTCATTGAAGTTTGTCTGGATACTGACAACTTCGTTTGGTTGATGCTGCACTCCGGCTCGCGCAACATCGGCAAGGAACTGGCCGACCGTCACATTTCGACAGCCAAAAGCCTGTGGCGGCTGTCCGAACTGCCGGCGCCGGATCTCGCGTACTTCATCCAGGGTACTCCGGAATTCGCGGCATACTGGAAGGACCTGAAATGGGCGCAAACCTACGCGATGAAGAATCGCGAGATCATGATGGCGCGGCTGTTGAAAGTCTTTAACAAGATGTTCAATCACCGCAGGCTATTCACACCTCAACTCGTCGTCAACTGCCATCACAACTACGTCGCGCTTGAGCAGCACTACGGCGAAGAAGTCTTCGTCACACGCAAGGGCGCGATCAATGCTGAAAAGGGCGCGCATGGCATTATCCCTGGTTCGATGGGCGCGAAATCCTTCATCGTCAAGGGGCGTGGCTTGGCGGAGAGTTTCAATTCCTGTTCGCACGGCGCCGGGCGCAAGCTCTCGCGCAGCGCGGCAAAGCGAGCCTTTACGCTGCACGATCTCGAACGCCAGACATCTGGAGTCGAGTGTCGCAAGGACGTTGGTGTTCTGGATGAGATCCCGGGCGCCTACAAGAGCATTGAAGCGGTGATGAAGAACCAGGAAGACCTGGTAGAAGTTGTCGCCGAACTCAAGCAGGTGGTTTGCGTGAAAGGCTAATCAATCTCCAAGGTCCAAGTCAGAGTTCAGGCCAACCGCTGAATGAGAGACTTTGGACGTTTGGACTATTCCTTCGGGGTGTGGTGTAAAGCAGCATCCGAGTCCTGGGAACTCGAGGTGACAGTTCAATTCTGTCCTCCCCGAAAACAACATCCTTGGAGCGCGAGACCCCGGACACACTCTTATCCTCTTACCTCGCGAGCGAAATCCTTCCAAAACAAATTTAACGAAAGGAGGTGGCGGGTTATGGCACTTAACGGCAGAGTTCTGCTTCTAAACCAGACCTACGAGCCGCTCGGCACCGTTAGTGTGCCGCGCGCGATAATCATGACAATCAAGAACAACGTAACGGTCGAGGAATGGGACGGTGAGCGCGTGATTCGCTCGGCACAAGCTGAGTTTCCTGTTCCTTCGGTCATCCGCCGTCGTTCTTACATCAACGTTCGTCGCCGTCGCGAAGCAGCGGGAACGAAGCGCCTGCGAATCTACATGCGCGACAAGCACCGTTGTCAGTACTGCGGCGAAAAGAAGGCAGTAACAGAGCTGACTCTGGACCACATTCTGCCACGTTCGCGGGGTGGAGATCATTCGCCCGTCAACGTCGTTACCGCTTGCGTATCGTGTAACACTCGCAAGGGTAATCGCACTCCGGAGGAAGCACGGATGCCGTTGCTGACTACGCAGTCCGCCTTGCGCGTGAAGCTGGAGCGAGTAGTGCTCTGCTACTACGCCGAAGCCCGAGACGAATGGCGCAAGTATCTCTTCATGGATGTGCATGACGACCGTGACATCCGTGCGAAGGTAGAGGCCGAGAGGCTGGGGGACGCGAAGTGACGGGAGGCGGCGGGAGACAGGGGAAGTGCCCCTCCCATGTCCTCGCGTCCCTGACCGCGAACGCGACAAATCGGCAATCGACAATCGCCAGCCAGAATTGTTTCGGAAGGGTAGCCTAACTGGTAAGGCAGTAGTCTTGAAAACTACCGCGCACTGTCGCTTACAGGTTCGACTCCTGTCCCTTCCGCCAGAATTTAGAAGTTGGAGGCGTCGCCTAACGGTATGGCAGCGGTTTGCTAAATCGCCGCGCGTTGCGTGTGCAGGTTCGACTCCTGCCGCCTCCGCCAACTCTTCGGACCTGTAGGGCCGATTGGCGATTGGCGATTTGCGATTTGCGATTTGCGATTGCCGATTGCCATTTTGGGCTACAAGGGAATTCCTAAAGAGCGCAGTAATCGGCAATTGGCAATTGGCAATTGGCAAGGGTTCTACGGAGTGGCCGAGCTGGAAAGGTGCGAGTCTCTGAAACTCGTTTACGTAGGTTCGAATCCTACCTCCGTAGCCAATTTCCCAACGACAAGTTGCAGGTTTGAGTCCTGTCATCATGCCGGCGTAGCCCAATCGGGAGGAGGCGCTAGTCTTAGAAACTAGACAGTGTGGGTTCGAATCCCTCCGCCGGTACCAGTTCAATATTCATTGCGCGTGTAGCCCAATTGGAAGAGGCGGCTGACTTAAGATCAGCTTTCTGATGAGTTCGAATCTCTCCACGCGCACCAGCCAATCACGGGGATGAACGCGAAATGGAAAGCGGGCTGATTTTCAATCAGTTGATTTGCGAGTTCGAGTCTCGTCATCCCTGCCAAGTAATTGTCGATTGCCGATTGTCGATTGATTGCATGGTGCTGAAGCAACTTACAAATCGGCAACGGAAATCGACAATCGACAATCGACAATTTCTCCGGCTCCTGTAGCTCAACTGGAAGAGTGCGACGCTTCGAACGTCGAGGCTGCGGGTTCGAATCCTGCCAGGAGTTCCAATTCATTCTTGCTGCCCAGCGGCCCTCTTCAGAGGTTGGACAGTCTTCGCGGAAGTGATGTAGCTGGAAACATTCGAGTCTTCCAAACTCGCTTCGAGAGTTCGAATCTCTCCTTCCGCCCCACTATGCGCGCGTCGCCAAGCGGCTAAGGCGCCGGATTGCAGATCCGGTATCGTGAGTTCGAATCTCACCGCGCGCTCCAACATTGCAAACTCAAACCGAAAGGAGACGCCAAGCGATTGGCTGTGGGCGATTGCAAACATAGCTTTCGCCTAGTGTGTGAGCTAATCGCAAATCGGCAATTGGCATTCGGCAATCGGCAATCGGCAAGATCCTGGTCGGATAGCTGAGATGGATTAGCGTGGGTCTGAAGAACCCAAGAGGTTGGCTCGATTCCAACTCCGACCACCAAATTGCCCGAGTAGCTCAACTGATGGAGCGCTGGTCCTACAAACCAGAGGTTGAAGGTTTAAGTCCTTCCTCGGGCACCACTGAGTGCGAGAGACGAGGGACGGGGGTGAAAATATCGGGGCGTGACTCATCCCGGCAGAAATGGTGACTGCCCGGGATTGTGGAGTTCGAAGAGGCGCGTCGGCCTCACGCCCCGACCACGAATCTAACGCCGTCACTGGCCCGCGTTCCCGGCATCGGTCTTCTAAACCGAACCTCAAGGCGTCGGGCGGAAAGGCACCGAGGTTCAACTCCTCCGGGGGCTTCCATAATCAGGTAAACGAATGACGAAAACAATTCGACATGGCTGTGTAGCTCAAGTGACAGAGCAAACGTCTCATAAGCGCGAGGTTGGTGGTTCGAATCCACCCACAGCCACCAAGCCTCTGGGGCTGGTGATGTAACCGAGAGCATGGAAGTCCTGCAAACTTCTTGTGAGGGTTTGACTCCCTCCCAGTCCACCAATTTTCTGAATGGCGATGTAGCTCAACTGGACAAACAGAGCGTCGGTCTTGTAAACCGGACGATAAGGGTTCGACTCCCTTCATCGCCTCCAAGTGCCAGCGTCTTCCACTTCCTGTGGCGTAGCCAAGCTGGTAAGGCACCGCACTGTTAATGCGGCCATGCGAAGGTTCGAATCCTTCCGCCACAGCCAAATGATTTGCGATTGCTGATTTGGGATTGCCGATCTCTCCGTCCTTAACGACTTCCTTGTGGAACATAATCGGCATTGAGAATCGCAATCAGCAATCGACAATCACAAATCGACAATCCCAATTGACTGCTTCGATTGCGGAATGGTGTAACTGGCAACACGCTGCGCTTTGAACGCAGAGATTGAAGGTTCGACTCCTTCTTCCGCAGCCAACTTTCTTTAAAGAGATTCTGGATCGCTCATGAGGCAATATGGTGAATCGCGACAGATACAGATCCACCCGGGTCCCAAGCTTTTTCGCAAAAAGGTACTTCGATTGGTAGGCAACCTTAAACCAAAAGGGAGGTAACACCAATGAAGCTAGCAGAAGCACTAATTCTACGCGCCGACTGCCAAAAGCGATTTGCGCAATTGAAATCGAGACTGCTTACCAACGCCAAGATCCAGGAGGGCGACAAGCCCGCAGAGAATCCACAGGAGTTGAGCAGGGAGCTGGAGGGTCTGGAGGGTGAGCTTCTCGATCTGATTAAGCGAATCAACAAAACAAACTCGGCAACCGTTGAAGGGAACAGCAAGACGCTCTCTGATGCGCTAGCCGAGCGCGATGTACTCGCGCTGCGCGGCGCCGCGTTCAACGATTTAGCGATGACCGCTGCGATCGCACACGACCGGTTCACACGATCTGAAATTAAGTTTGTTTCGACAATCAACGTCGCCGAGATCCAGAGGCGTGCCGACGAACTCGCAAAGGAGTTTCGCGAGCTCGACGCTCGTATTCAGGAACTCAACTGGCAGACGGAATTAGCTTGAAATCTAAAGTTGGTATCTCTCATGACCGAGAAGATGCAGATGGTAGTCGGAAAAAGCAGAAGCGAGCACAACCCGCCAACTGGGTAAAGTTGGATTGCGCTCTTTGAGCGCTCCATGGTGGCGTGCAGGGGCGTACGCCAGCGGGTTCGATTCCCGCTTGTACAAATCATGCCCAGTAAAGTCACAAGCGTACATGGCAACGTTAAAGTAACTACCGCGTGCTGATCTGTTTCATCCGGTGAGGGTGGGTAAGGGGCAAACTACTCCGTCTCGAGGTAGAGGGAGAAGGCGTATTCATGCTGGTTATGTTTAATAGACCATCTATCAAGTTAGGGTTGTTTTTCGCAGGTTCGTCGGCCGGATCGACGGACGTAAGAGTTATGGGCATAGAGAATTTCATAGCGGATGCGCTCCACGAGCCGAACGACTACATTGCTTATCACGTCGGGCGGCAGTTGGCGGAGTTGCATCCGGACAAGACCATCCTTCAGGGACAGACCGGGTACTTTGACCTGGAGGCATTCGTACGTGCGAAGAAATGCTCGATTGTGACTGAGTCCTCGCTCTTCAACCACATCAGAACTGACTGGGAGGAAGAGGGCAAAAAACTGATACCGAAATTGGAGAACTCTTGGCTGAATGTTCTCTGGCGCGGGCAACTCCTCGACGTTGTCCTCTTAACCTGGGCAGAGAGCTGCTACCGCCGCCGCCACCATTGGATCGTGGCTGAGACCAGGAAAGTGGCTGAAGCTTTCTTCAACGAAGTATGCGAGTGGTCGTCAGAAGTGCATGGAGAACTGCTCGTTTTTCAGGACGGCGAATGGGAGAAGGACAAGGAGCTTTACGACGGCATAAACACAGCCACGTTCGACAACCTGGTTCTGCCCAACTCATTGAAGCAGCAGATCCAGAACGACTTTGCGCAGTTCTTCAGTTCCCGTGAAGTTTATGAGCGATATCGTATCCCCTGGAAGCGTGGGGTGTTGTTTATCGGACCGCCGGGCAATGGTAAGACCCACACGTTAAAGGCCTTGATCAATCAACTCGGGCGACCGTGCCTGTACGTTAAGGCGTTCCGGTCAGAGTATGGAACAGAGCAGGAGAACATTCGCGCCGTCTTTGAAAGAGCGCGAATTGTAGCTCCTTGTCTTCTGGTTCTGGAGGATCTCGACTCGATGGTCGATGACAAGAGCCGATCGAGCTTTCTCAATGAGTTGGACGGCTTTGAGACTAATACGGGCGTTGTGGTATTGGGCACTACCAACTATCCGGAGCGCCTGGATCCCGCAATTCTCGACCGGCCGAGCCGATTCGACCGGAAGTACTATTTCGACTTGCCGCGTGAAGTAGAACGTTCGTCATACGTAACCGCATGGGACAAGGAGCTTCAGGTTGAATTGCGTCTTTCTGAGGAAGTTGTCAGGGAAGTGGTCCAACTAACCGAGGGCTTTTCTTTTGCGTACATGAAAGAGCTGTTCCTCTCTTCGTTGATGCTTTGGATGTCCACATCTGGCGGCAGGTCAGCCGCTTTTAACGGCGCATCGTTGGGCGACATCATTCGTGATCAAGCTTCACAACTTCGAGAGCAGATGGCGGCGCTCTCAAAAGCAGCCGGTGGTCCAGACAGCTAGTCGTCACGGGGGATGATTGAGATAGCGCCGTCACGCTCTAAGACGGCGTACTTGACCTGCTCCATGCGCTCCAGGCCGCGGAGCCGGCGGGCAGCCTCCAAAACATCGGATTCATCAACCCGCGATTTATCCATCCTCTCCTTCAACGGTTCACCATTTTCGACGATGATGAGAGGCACACCGTCTAGCAATTTATCAATGCCGCGTGAACGTTGCTTGATAACCGAAAAGCAGATATCAACCCCAATCAAAGTCAAAATCACTACAAAGGCTGTAGTCAGCGAGAAATCATCACCAAGGAGAGCTTGCTGGGTCGCCTCTCCAACAATCAAGAGCAGTACAAAATCGAAAGTCGTGATTTGCGCGAGCGAACGCTTTCCAGCAATGCGGAAAACCAGGAGAAGGAAGATGTAAATTGCCAGACCCCGCAACACAGAATCCATAAAACGTCTGCCTCCAAATTCCCTTGAAGTACGCGAACCAAAACCTAGGGATAAATGAGCTGCCAAAACCCATGCGTTATTAGGCCCTCTACGCCTACCTCGCCGGATAACATGCCGAAACCTTGAGGTCGCACGTGGATTACGACCGTGATTGGTTCATTTGCATTCGCCGTTCGACGAAAGGAGTAGGTGTAACGAGTACCACTTGCTTCGACTGCTTCCGGTTGCGGGGTGATTGCTTCGATCTGCATCCTCTCTAGATAAGCCCTGCTGATGCTCACGCGATCAACGCCCGCGCCAAGCCGCAGGAGAAGCGAGGTCGAGGATTGCGAGCGTGTGAAGCGTTCATATTCAAAGCTTACAGGCGAGTCTGGATACCCGGCTCCGGCACGCGCCGCAAAGCCTCTGCCAAAAACTCCTAATAGTCCACCCAGAATCAACAGCGCAATGACCGCCCAACCAACGCGTTGCGCCTTCCACGAACGCTTTTGAAATTCTAGGTCCTGGGTGATCTCTAAATCGCCAACTCGCTGGGCTTCAGACATTTTGTTTCAGGTTCTGATGGTTTAACGTGATTACCGGTCGAAATATTGGCTATAAGATCAATCAACGCTTGGAGCGCAAAAGGCTTCGTTACCTGAGCAGAGAAACCCGCCCCGCTGGCACGTTCGATATCGCTCTCCCGACCGAGGCCAGTGAGAGCAATCACCGGATTTGCTCCTTTTGAAAGCGGTCCCTTGCAAGAGACGATCCCGACTGTGAAGTACCGCACAAAGGAGAGTATTAGATCTGAATGCTTGAGAGTAGCTTAATGAGGACGGAGAACTTTGGCTGCTCGCCGCGCTATCAAACACTCACATTGAAGGATCTTGCTGTGATGCGGATCATCATCTCGCTTGGCCGCCCACCCAACAGTTATCCATGGAGATCATCATTGGATGCGGGAGTAGAGGGAAATTGGTACATACAGCTTTACTGTGTGTTTGGCAATACTACAGCGACAACAAACCATTTCATATAGCCGTAAAGATCATCCGACCCAATTTAGCGAAGGCTCTATCCTCTACTGAATCGGGAACACAACGACTTAAGTAAGCTAGCCTCACACACTATTTGTGCGTCAGAAAGAAGCTGCCTGGGCCCGTCGTTTGCTTTTACTCCGCGCCGACAAACAAGGTGAATGAAATAAAAGGAGAGCGACATGAACCAAGGGGGCGACCGCGGAAAAGGCCCAAACGTAACGGGCACTCAACCAAATCGCAAAAAGAAGCAAACTTTTCAGCAACCAGGCAAACCGGATCAGGGTCGTGCGGGGCAGGGTTCTGCGAACTCAAGAAAGCCGAGTCCTAAAAAGGTTGCCGCCAGGACAACTTCAAAATCGAAAGACAAATGAATTTCTGTGAGTACTAGTGAACTGAGCTCTCTTTAAGTCGTTTGACACTATGTGGCCCTAGCGCCCTGTGCGGCTAGTGCTGTAACACATGATTCCCACGTTCATTCGCATTGATAGTTAAATTTGGATGAATCTCGGCGCGCAGGAAACTAGTTGGCTAAGTTCTCTTCTCATTAACACCTCACTTTAGTGAGGTGGGCGGAACGGAGCAGAGCCCCGGGTACCCTTTAAACGGGTTCCCCACGGGGTAGCATCGC
>JBGSWR010000017.1:0-17432 GCA_041751855.1 Pyrinomonadaceae bacterium | reverse complement strand
TCCCAATGGCGTAAACGGGGCCGTGCTTCACATGATCAATCACGGCATCTACTCGGCGGCGCTCTTCCTGCTCGTCGGCATCATTTACGAACGTCGTCACACACGCAGCGTGGCGGAATTTGGCGGATTGTCGCACGTGATGCCGGGATACGCGGCCGTCTTTCTGGCAATGGCCATGACTGCTATTGGTCTACCGCTGCTTTGTGTATTCATCTCGGAGTTTCTTGCGCTGCGCGGCGCATTTGAGGCCAATCCGACCTGGGCAGCCTGGGGCGCGCTGGGGATAATCCTGAATGCCGCCTACATGCTCTGGCTTTACCAGCGGATGTTCTTCGGCAATATCGACAACCCAAAGAATGAAAAGCTCACGGATCTAAACATTCGCGAATGGATTTACATGACACCCCTCGTGATCATGTCTCTGTGGATTGGTGTCTATCCCAAAGCATTTCTCGATTATGTTCAACGGCCCGTAAACGCGGTGGTGAAACACGTGCGTCCGAAATATCCAATTCCGGGAATGCCCGCGCCAGTCGATACTCCGCAGCAAGCCGCGGTGAAGTGATTTTGGATTTTTGATTTGTGATTTTTGATTTCGTGACGTTAGAACAAGTCGTGCCACGGAAGCCCAAGACCTAAGACCTAAGTCTAAAGACCACAGCGGAAAGATGTGCCAAGCAAATCTAAAATCACAAATCTAAAATCAAATTCATGATGCTTCTCCTTCAAGCGAATTCGACCGCCTTATTTAACCTGGCCGATCTGCAGTTGATTGCGCCGGAGTTAATACTCACAGTCTGTGGCTGCATTACTCTCGTAATGGAAGTGGTGCTCCCTTACCGCAAGAGCAAGTTAACGGCCTATTTCGCTCTCACTGGCATTGCTTTAGCGGCGATTTCTCTTGGCATGCAGTGGTGGTATATCCGGGACGTTCTGCCAGTCGACGGCTTTTACGGCATGGTGCGCATCGATGGCTTTGCGCTGCTCTTCAAATCAATCTTTCTGGTTGCGGCAGCGTTGGCAATTGCCATCTCAACCCGCTTCCTCGATATCGAAGGTGAACAGCACGGGGAATACTATGCGCTGGTACTGTTCGCTACCGTGGGTATGATGTTCCTCGGGTGCGGTTATGACCTGATCTCACTTTTCATCAGTCTTGAGCTGATGGCGCTGACCTTTTATGTGCTTGTCGCCTTCACGAAGCGCGAGAAACGTTCAAACGAAGCGGCTATGAAGTATTTCCTGCTAGGGGCGTTTTCATCAGGTGTCTTGCTCTATGGCATGTCCCTGCTGTACGGCCTTGCCGGCTCCACAAACCTGGGAGACATTGGCCGAAGTGTTGCCGCCATAGTTGCTTCCACGGATGCGAGCGCTGCAGCAGCAGATGGCGGTGCAAGCCTTAGACCAATGTTGTTGTTGGGAATGATCTCGTTAGCTGCCGGTTTATTCTTCAAGATCGCAGCGGTGCCTTTTCACATGTGGGCGCCTGATGCTTATGAAGGTGCCCCCACCTCAGTCACGGCATTTCTCTCAACGGGCTCAAAGGCTGCCAGCTTCGCTCTCTTTGCGCGCATCTTCCTGGAGGCGCTGCCGAGTATGCGAGTTGACTGGGCGCCGTTACTGGGTTTGGTGGCGGCAATAACCATTATGGTCGGTAACTGGGCCGCGGTGACGCAGGAGAATTACAAACGACTACTGGCATATTCTTCTATCTCGAACGCAGGCTACCTGCTGCTCGGATTAGTAGCCGGCAACGAATACGGATATCTGGGCCTGCTGATCTATCTTTTTGTTTATACCTTAATGAACATGGGAGCGTTTGGCGTGATCATCAGTCTCAGACGTCGCGGGATCATCGGTGACAATGTAGAGGATATGACCGGCCTGGCACAGAAGGCACCGGGCATGGCAGCGATGATGGGAGTTTTCATGCTTTCATTGGGTGGACTGCCAATGACCGGTGGTTTCATCGGCAAATACTTTCTCTTCGGTGGTCTGCTGCAGCGCGGTCAGACCGACGGAAAGAATTGGTACTACTGGCTGGCAATCTGGGCGATCGTCAACACCGTCGTTTCCTTTTACTATTACATTCGATTCATCCAGGTAATGTATCTCGGATATCGCGTGGCTGATCAGGAACCCCTGGAGCTCTCGCCGGCCCTGCGCACCGCGCTGATCGTGTCGCTGGCAGGGATTATTTTCATAGGTGTCTATCCACAACCGTTAATCAGCCTCGCCCAGAAGCTGATTACGCCGCTGGCGGCTCTAGGATCGGTGGCGCTCAAATAACGCCGCCCGCTTACGCCTCCTTTCTGCCTGTGTTATTGCACCTGCCTGGACGTGAAAATGCAAGGTAAGGCTACTCTTTGTTTGCCGGGGCGATTGCCGCTATTGTTTGCCGCGCTCTCGCTCATGCTCTCAGCCTGCCAGCAGCAACATTCAAAAAACACCGAGAGCGATTCCGAGATCATCGTTGCCGCGGCAGCGAATCTTACCGACGCCTTTGTGGAGCTTGGCCCTCAGTTCACGAAGCAGACCGGAATTCGTGTTGTCTTTAGTTTTGGGGGCACAGCGGATCTCGCTAAGCAGATAGAGAACGGAGCGCCGTTTGACGTGTTTGCCGCAGCGGACGTGGCACACGTGGATGCTTTGGAGCAGGAAGGCTTATTGACGCCTGGAACGCGCGCGCATTATGCGCGCGGCAGCCTGGTTGTCTGGCTCCCGTCCGGAAGCCACGTCAACATTGACCGGATCGAGGATCTCACTCACAAGGAAATCGACCGTATTGCCATTGCCAAACCGGACATTGCGCCTTACGGAGAAGCAACCGTGGAAGCTCTTCGGGCGCTAAAACTCTGGGAGCAACTGGAGCCGAAGGTCGTTTATGGCATGAATGTTTCGCAGGTCAAACAGTTTGCGTCTTCTGGAAACGCTGAGGTGGCGTTTCTACCGCTCGCATTGGTAAAACCTGGTGAAGGTAAATATCTCAAAGTGAGCGAGCAACTTCATCATCCCATCGATCAGGCCCTGGGAGTAGTAAAGGCTTCAACTAAACAGAACGCCGCTCGCCGGTTTACTGACTTTGTTTTAAGTCCAGCTGGACAAAACTTGCTCGAGGAGTATGGTTACACGAAACCGCCGTCTCTGTGATTCCCGTCAGAGAAGTCTCCCTTGAGAATTAATCAAGACGATACCAAAGAGGTCGTTGAGTTTGGCCGGCGCGCCAGGTTAGCCGACTTTCTCAGTTTGGAGCGAAATGTATCAATCGCTTCGGCGGCTGTATTCCTGCTTGGCCTGGGTGAAGAGCTGTGGAAGAAGTTTTTACCAAAGTACCTCCAATCGCTGGGTGCCAGCACACTTGTGATCGGCCTCTTTGGCACCGCAGAGAATTTGTTCGACGCCCTCTACCAGTATCCGGGTGGCTTGCTTGCTGATCGGTTTGGCCGCCGCCGCGCCTTCCTGATCTTTGTCTTGTTGGCCGCAATGGGATATCTGATCTACTTGTTGAGCCCATCATGGCCATTTATGTTTATGGGTCTCTCATTCGCAATGGCCTGGCAGAGCATGGCCTCACCCGCAATATTTGCGATTATCGCTGATTCCCTCCCGCGAGAACGGCGGGCAATGGGCTTCACGATCCAGTCCATTCTCAAGCGCGTTCCCATTGTCATTGCGCCGATGATTGGTGGCGCTTTTATTGGCGCCCTTGGTGTCGTCCAGGGAATTCATACCGGCCTGATCATTACGCTCATTCTCGCTGCTATCACGTTACTGCTGATTCTTCGCATCAACATTGAGATTAAAGTCTTCGAAGCGTCCAGCATCCACGGAGTCTGGCGCTCTTTTCATAACGCACTGAAGCGTCTGCTGATTTCTGACGTCATCATACGGATGTGCGAAGCAATGACTGGCGTGTTTACAATTCTGTATGTGACAAACGTCCATGGCCTGAGCGCCGCTCGTTACGGAACACTGATCGCTATTCAGATGGTGGTCTCGATTCTCGTCTACATTCCGGCCGGAAAAATCGCGGATCGGATCGGCCGTAAGCCGTTCGTTATCGTAACTTTTCTATGTTTTGCTTTATTTCCACTCGCCGTGATTTTTGCCTCGAGCTTCACGCTACTGGTGTTGGCTTTCATCATTGCCGGCCTCCGCGAGATTGGTGAGCCAGCGCGTAAAGCTATGATCGTAGACTTCGCGAGGGAAGGCATGCGCGCGCGTTCCGTTGGTCTTTACTATCTGATTCGTAGTCTCTGCATTACCCCCGCTGCAGCTATTGGTGGCCTCCTATGGCAGGTGACGCCTCAGGCGCCCTTCATTACGGCTTCTGTTATCGGGCTAATCGGAACCTTTGTCTTTGCTGCGACTGTAGAGGAGCGATTCGCTAGTTGAAAAGGATAACCAGACCTGTTTCCATCTTTCGCCTGCTACCAAAATGAAAACTGAAAGCGAAACCAATCGACTTCTCTTAATTAGCAATTCAACCCTTCATGGCAGCGGCTACCTCGATCACGCGGAGGCTGAAATCCGTAACTTTCTCGGCAAGGCGGATCGAGTTCTCTTCATTCCTTTCGCTCTTGATGACCACGATTCCTATGCGGCGAAGGCGCGAGATCGTTTCAGAGCGATGGGTTACGCACTGGATTCAATTCACGAGGTGTCGATCCAGCGGCAAGCCGTCGAGGCGGCTGAGGCTATCTTCATTGGCGGAGGAAACACCTTTAGGCTCTTAAAGGCTCTCTACGACTTTAATCTATTGACCGCGATTCGGCGTCGGGTCGAAGAGGGCATGCCCTATGTCGGAGCGAGCGCCGGTTCAAATGTAGCTGGTCCGACTATCAAGACCACTAACGACATGCCCATCGTGGAGCCGCCTTCATTCAACGCGCTTGGCCTGGTGTCTTTTCAAATCAATCCCCACTATCTTGATCCTGATCCCGACTCGACCCACATGGGAGAAACTCGTGAAGAGAGAATTCTTCAGTTTTTGGAAGAGAACGACACGACAGTAGTCGGCCTGAGAGAAGGAGCGATAATTAGAATTGAGCAAGGCTCGATGATTTTGAAAGGATCCTCTGGCGCGCGAATCTTCCGCAAGGAGCAGCAACCGGTGGAGGTCGGGCCTGGCTCAAGACTTAATGTGTAGTACTATATGGGCGCGGCGATTGTCCCAGAGACCTGAAGCCGCGAAGGAATTCCGGTTGATGCACAGTTCCCTCGCCAGGAAAGCGATTGTTGTTCTGCTCGCCTATTCGCTATCTGCTTCATGCCTCGCATTTGCGCAACAGCCTTCACGCGAGGAGACGCGTCCTCGCCGGGCCAACGATCCAGTAACACAACACAGCGATCCCGCTCCGCGCCAGGATGTATGGCAAACGTCGACCTCGCCGGCGCCGGTTACCCTCAATAACGCGACAATCGCTGCAACAGGTCCGGAGCCGACAATTCGAGTGGCCCTTGCTACCGATGCGCGCTCAGGATCAATCTCCACCAGCAGCGGCAAATTGATGAACGCAACTGGCGTTGGCACTACCTTCGTCGCTCTGGAAGTTGCCCGCGTTCGCGTCGAGCCAAGACTTCTGTCTCCTTTACGCGCAGACCTCGAGCAGGACTCATATCGGATAAAGATTGAGGGGGCCGTGTCGCGCGCCGAGGCGGAACAAAAGTCGCGCGAGATTCGCGACACGGTCGATGAAGACTCTCAAATAACCTTTAATAGTGAAACAGCTACCTGGGGCTTGCTTCTGGGAACGCGCCGAAGTCGCGCAGAAGCTGAGGAGTTGCGGGATCGTCTTGACCAGGCAGGATTCGATGCCACTGTGTTTCAATCCACGATCCCGGCATCGGCAGGTCGGTCATCTGCAGCGGCAAAACTTAGCTCCGCGCCAACAGCTATTCCGAGCGGTGTTCGCCTCGCTGCTCGCACAAGTGTTCCCTCGCGGGAAGTGGTTGCACTCTCTCCCGGTGCAAATCGACTTTTTAGCTCCAGTGCACCAGTGATCTTTGCTTCTGAAGATGAAACAAAAACGCCCGTGCGCTTCAACGACCGACCTTACCGGGGCCGGATTGAGGTGTTCACGAATACTCGCGGCGCCCTTACGGTCGTCAACGTGCTCGGTTTGGAAGATTATGTAGAAGGCGTTGTCGCGAATGAGCTTTCTCCCGGCGGTTACCCGGCCATCGAAGCCCTTAAAGCTCAAGCGATTGCCGCGCGCACCTATGCGCTGCGCAATCGTGGACAGTTCCTTTCCCAGGGTTTCGATCTTCTGCCGACGACGCGCTCGCAAGTCTATCGCGGTCTGACCTCCGAACACGCGCTTTCCACGCGGGCTGTGGACGAGACGCGCGGTCTCGTGGCGACCTTTGGTGGCGAGCCGATCAATGCGTTGTACACCTCAACCTGCGGCGGACGAACAGAGGACTCGGAGAACATCTTCAACGATGCCGTCCCTTATCTTCGAGGCCGCGAGTGCGCTGTTGAAGGCAGGGCTGCTTTCGCGCCGTTCACGATCAAATCTACGCGCGATCCTTTGGAGTTGCGGGAAGAGAAGAATGTACCGTTATCGAGGGATATGGCGCTGCTGGCAGTCCAAAGCTTTGCTTCCCTGCCCTCGCGAGTCTCTGATGAGTGGCTTTCAGAGACCGCGTCTACGTCTGAAGTCCAGAGCTGGCTGACATCTGTTTCGCGACTCGCGCGCCAAACAGCACCGGCGATTGGCGAGGACATAAACCGTCCTCCGGCTTTCGCAACAGCATTGAGCGCTGCTGTCTTTGGTGAAAGTCGCGGGGACACACTGCTGAACAGTGCGGACGTAGAATACTTTCTGGCAATTCGCGATGCCGGCGATGTACCGATGGCCAATCGCGCTGACCTAGCCATGTTGATCCGCGACGGTTATCTGGCAGTTTATCCTGATGCGACGCTGCGTCCGCGCGAGCCTCTGTCGCGCGCGCGCGTTTTGCACACCATAGCGCGAATTCTCGAAGCACGCGGACTGCTGCAGATTCAGAAAGGAACCGCGCGACCTACGTCAAGTGGCACACTGGTACTGCGTTCAACAAAGGGGAAAGACCAGCCGGTAGCTGTGAGCGCAAACGCCTATCTCTTTCGTCAGATTGGTGAAGGAGTCTTTCCTGTACGATCGGTCGTGGTCGTGGGTGGCGAGCCGGTAAGCTTTCACGTCAGCGCCACGGGTGCCGTTGACTATCTCGAGGTTCGCCCCGCGCCAAACGGGGCTTCCGCGGAACGGTTTTCACCATTCACAAACTGGACAACTGAACTATCGCTCGGTCAAATACAAGCGCGGCTCGCACGCTCTGCTCGAGGCATTGGGCCGATCATTGATCTGCGAGTAGCGCTGCGCGGGTCTTCGCGCCGTGCTATTGATCTGGAGGTCGTCGGCAGCCAAGGAACCGCCCATGTTCGCGGTGGAAAAATCCGATCCCGATTGGGTTTGCGGGAACAACTCTTTGTGATCGATCGAGAATACTTTGCGGAAGGTCGGGTCACAGCTTTTGTATTCACTGGACGAGGCTGGGGTCATGGCGTCGGCATGTGCCAGGTGGGAGCTTACGGTCTCGCGCGTCAGGGCTGGACTAGCGAACAAATACTCAAAGCTTACTATAGTGGTATTGAACTTACTCGGCTCTATTAATTTGAGTAGTTCCTTACTATCAACCTCGATTTTCGCCCGGTTAAGCCGTGCTTCCTCGCTTCGTTGTATGGTAGATTCGCGCAGTACCCGGAAATGAAAACAGAGGAACTCAGCATGGCCTCAAGGATCGAACCCCTCCTCACAGTCTCAGACCTCGACGCTTGCCCGGAAGACAATAACCGGTATGAACTTATTGAAGGAGCACTATTCGTGTCTCGCGCTCCTGGAATTCCTCACCAACGCGTCGTTCAAAACCTGCAAATGGCTCTTGCTCAATATCTTCAACTAAGCCCCATCGGAGTTCTTGTCCCTGGTGCTGGAGCGACTTTTAGTGATTACGACGCTGTGATTCCCGATTTAGCATACGTTAGCAAGGAACGGTGGGATCAGGTTGTTACAGGCGAGAAATTTACAGGCGCGCTCGATCTGATAGTTGAAGTCGTATCGCCCGGAGCAGAGAACCGACGACGCGATCTTTCGGTGAAGCGGCAGCTCTATGGGAAATACGGCGTAAAGGAGTACTGGATTGTCGACCCGGCTAATCGCGCTGTGGAGGTTTATCGGTTGGTCGAGCAGAAGCTCGAGAAGGTCGCGGCGCTAAGGGACAACGACGAACTCACATCGCCTGTCCTTCCCGGCTTTCGTTTGAACGTGGGCGCAATTTTCACTTTTTAGGCGCATCAATATTCCAATTTGCGCGAACAAGTTAGCTTAACAGCCTTATCCGATCTTTCCTGTTGATTTTCTTCGCCCTTCCTATGCGCTTCTCCCGTGCTCAACTAATTGGCGCTCTCCTTCTGCTGGCCATCATCTGGGTTGTAATCCTTTTCCGCATGGTATTCTCTCGCGCGTGAGCGAAAGGCAATCGCAGAAATCTATTATCGCTGTTGTCGGTCCGACCGCCTCGGGCAAGAGTGCACTTGCGATAGAAACTGCCTTGCGACTGAACTGCGAGATCATCAACTGCGACTCCGTTCAGGTGTATACAGGCATCGAGATCGCCACCGCCAAAGTACCCCTAGCAGAGCGTCAAGGCGTTCCTCACCACCTCATAGATTTCATACCTCCTGGGATTACTTATACTGCCGGGGACTGGGCCCGTGATGCAGCAAGGACGATCGCCGAGATTGAAGAGCGCAACCGGCTACCATTTCTTGTGGGCGGCAGTGGCTTTTATCTGCGAGCGCTGCGCCAGCCCTTTTTCCAGAGTCCGGCCACCGACGAAGGACTACGGCGCCGACTGTCGCAACTTCGTATCGACCGCGGCCCCGAACACTTACACCGGATCTTGAAACGACTGGATCCCGAATCCGCCTCGACCCTCTACCCAAGAGACTGGCCAAGGGTGCAAAGGGCAATCGAGGTCCGGCTGCAAACCGGACGGCCAAAGTCCGCTCAGCTTCATGAACGCCCCGCGGCTCCGGAAAGCGCCCACCGGCTTGTTTTAATCGGGCTGAATCCCCCACGAGGAGAGCTGTATCGCCGCATCAACGAACGGACGCAGGCCCACTTTGACGCCGGTCTGGTCGATGAAGTCAAAATGCTCCTGGCCCGTGGAGTTCAAGCAGATTCAACCGCTCTGGCAGCGCACGGTTACCGCCGGGTGGTTGAATATCTCCAAGCAAAACGCGATCTTCCCAGCGCAATCGAGCAGACAAAACTCGACGTGCGCCACTATGCAAAGAGGCAGTTGACATGGTTCAGACGCGAGATTGGAGTGGTGTGGTTCGAGGATTTTGGCGAAGAAAAGGCCCTCCAGGCGCGCGTTGCGGCACATCTTGAGAACAGCTTGTTGACTAAAACAGAATAAAGTTTCCTTAGTATCGACACGTATCTCTCTTGTCACTATATGGCCGCTGTTGTACTCTTGGCTCCCTAGCGACCCAGCTAGGAGTCTAGAAATTCAATCTATATCAAGGCGGGACCATGTCGGACGGAAAATCAGCGCCGCAGAACATCCAGGATGCCTTCCTGAACACTGTTCGTCGCGAGAAAACGACAGTCACGCTCTATCTTTTAAATGGGGCGAAACTGATGGGCCGGATCAGAAGCTTCGATAAGTTTTCCCTTCTGCTCGAGTCAGGATCCCAGGAACAGTTGATCTTCAAACACGCCATTTCGACGATCTCACAGTCAAAGCGCGTGACGGGTGAACTCAGGGCCCACACCCCCGCTGAGACTCACTCAGGCGAGCCGGCCGGCGCCGTCAGGTCGCCGGAATCCTGAGATTCGTCTAGACTCTCCTGAATTTTTAATAACTCAAAAAGACGAGGATGTGTGGCTGGAACTCTCATTACCTTTGAAGGCATTGACGGAAGCGGAAAATCGACGCAACTGCGATTGTTGGCAAGTTTCCTGCGGTTGCACGGGTGCGAAGTTGCTGTGACGCGTGAGCCGGGAGGAACGCCGTTGGGCGTGCGTCTCCGCTCAGCGTTACTCGATGCTCAGGAACAGGTGGATCCGCTGACAGAGCTACTGGTTTTTGCTGCGGACCGGGCGCAACATGTGCGGCGTTTTCTGCGACCGGCACTGGAATCGAATCACATCGTTCTTTCAGATCGCTATTATGATGCGACGGTCGCGTACCAGGGGGCCGGTCGCGGTTTTCCCCCGGACCTCATTTCGCGGATCGTTGATCTGGCAACAGAAGGATTGAAGCCGGACTTGACGCTGCTTTTTGACGTGGCCGTCTCAGAGTGCCTGGCACGTACGCGGCGACGAACCAGCGACAAGCATAAGAATGACCGGCTGGATGCTGAGGATGCAGCCTTTCACACACGCGTGCGCGAGGCGTATCTCCGCATCGCCGCCACCGAACCTAAGCGAGTGCGAAAGGTAGATACCGGCGGCTCAGTTGAACAAACTCACGCGGAGGTGAAGAAGATCGTAATTCCCTTCCTTGAGCGGCGGGGATTTTCACTAAGCGAAACTGCCGGAGGGGCGCCGGCCATCAGTTCTCGTTCGCCTAAATAATCGCCATGTTAGACAGACTTGCTGGTAATCAGAGAGCAAAGGAACTTCTACGACGTCTGCTCGGATCAGGACGTGTACCCGGTTCGCTTCTGTTTGCGGGTGAAGAAGGAATCGGTAAGAAGCTTTTCGCACTCGAGTTGGCGAAGGCTTTGAATTGCCGCACGCCGAGCGGAGTCGAGGGCTGCGACACCTGTGCCATCTGTCGCAGGATGGTCAAATTCAACCGTCCCGAGACAAGCGGCAACGATGACTTGAAGAAGATTTTCTGGACCGACCACCCCGATGTAGGAATGGTGGAACCGCCCAGGCGGGTGTTGATGGTAGCTCAGATGCGCGAGATCGAGCGCGAGGCAAACTATCGACCCTTTGAAGGATTAAGGCGCGTTTTTCTGATCGATGAGGCTGACAAACTCAATGAGTCATCATCCAATGCGCTGCTAAAAACCCTGGAAGAGCCGCCCGAGACTTCACATCTGATTCTCATTACTTCACGGCCGGCGATGCTGCTGCCAACGATCCGTTCGCGATGCCAGACAATTCGGTTCGCTCCCGTCTCAACTGACGAGATTGCGACTTACCTGATTCAGAACAAACTCTCCAACCCCCCGGAGGCACAACTCCGGGCGCGTTTCGCTGCGGGAAGCATTGGTCGGGCATTGAGTGGAGATCCAAAGGTATATAAGGAACAACGTGAAGTGATGCTTTCGGTTCTGAACGCTCTAGCTGTTACCGGAGATCGAGTGCAACTCTTACGCGCGGCTGAAGGGTTAAATGATGCCCGCTTCAAAGATGAGTACGAGGCGAGACTGGACATCCTGGAAACTTTGATTCGAGATACTCTGATGCTGTCGGTGGGTGCAGGAGGTGAGGGTTTGACTAATTCAGATCTTCTTCCGCAACTGACTAAAGTCGCGCAGAAGGTCACCAGCGATCGCGCCGTGGCGTGGATAGAACAGATCGAGGAACTACGGGAACAACTGGAATCAAATGTAAATCGAAAGGTGGCGACGGACGCCCTGTTTCTCTCGATGGCTGCGGTTTGACGCCGGCCAGATTAAGATCCGATTGGTCTGACGCCTAACGCCCACTGATGCCTTCAATCGGCGGGCTGATTCCCGCGTCATCGCTGCATAGAAGCCTCTGGTTAACCGCCTTCTCAAATTCTCTCTCAAGATTCTGTAGAGTGCTCAATTTATTCAGAAGTTGATGTTGCGATCAATACGGAAAAAGTCAAAGACAAATGTTGTCTGCGCCGCGCTTCCGTGACTTACCATGAGGCCGGCCAGTGACGTGTTGAGTTGGGAACCAGCATTGTCGGTAAACCATCCCGATGGAACCGGACTAGCTCCACCCAGTGGCACAACTCCACCACCGTTGAGTGAATAAAACGCTTGCACTGTACGCGCAGTAAAGTTACCTACCAGGTAGAGGTCTAAAGCGGTAACTGCGCCATTCACGGGTATCCTCGCCTGTTCGATAAATGCTCCAGCCACTTCCAAACCAATTTGTATGAACTGTTCTCCGTTGGGCCCTCCCAACAGTCCCAGCCGAACAAAATTGTCTTGGTCCGGCCCGAAGAAAATTCCCCCGGAGTGTCCCAGTGCAGGCGCTACGCTATTAAATGGTTCGACCAACCTACTGCTAATCCGGAAGTCAGCGCTGCTATCGAAACCGATTTGCAGTGCGTTGACTTGATTGTTGGCAGAACCCTCAGCAGTACCGGCGAATGTTTGTAGCGACAGAAAGCCACCCGCCGCCCCAACCCTAATGCTTTCAGGAGTAGTGTCAGTCCGCGGTCCAGTTGAGGCGATTTGTGTTCCGGTGAAGCCAGAATTAGCCACTTTACCGAGCGAAGGGTCACCAGGATTCCACTCAAAGGCGAGTGGAATGAAAGTATTTGCTCCATTGTGAGGATCGAAAAACAATTGGTCTTCCGTATCAGGGATCCCATCATTATCGTCGTCCAGATCCAGAAGGTCGCCAACAAAGTCGCCATCGAAATCCGGAGGCGTGCTCGAGGCACTACAGGGATCGCTACCGTGGGCTATCTCGTCGCTGTCGGTATATCCGTCGCCATCATCGTCATCGCTGTTAGGGTCTGGACAGGTCGAAGTCAGGACCGGGATCATGACCGAGATTTGACTTGCGCCATGCTCAGCGACGTAAATAACACCATCCGGACCCGCCCATACATCGAGAGGCTGACCGAATTGCCCGAGATTTACCTCTTCGACAACCCGCAAACCATCGGGGCTTAGTACAAGGCGTCGCACATTCTGATTCCCGGCATAAGTGGCGCTAATCAAATTGCCCAGCATCGTGTCGCCGAATACTCCCGACTTGTATTCCACAATGCCATCTGTGCTGGCGCCGTTGTTGTAGAGCCAAAGCGGCGGTTGAAAATTTATGTCTGGAGACAGGTCCGGATTATAAGCACTGCCGTCTCCAAACACACATTTCCCTTGCGCGGGATTAGGGTGTCCTCCATGAGAGTTAGGAGTTACGCGATGTAGCAAGTCGGCCAAAGTTCCGGGATTTATCGATGGTGTGGGGCAACCGTCGCTGGCGCCTGGGGTGTTGCCAAGCCCCGCATTGCCCCCGTTGCCGTTCAGGTATAACGAGCCGTTGCTATGCCAAGTCAGGTCATAACCATTTCGGAAGCCAGTGGCATACAACTCAAGCAGTCCGGCAAAAGGTATCATGTCAGCGCTGCTATTCACATTTGAAACATTTAACGGCGTAGAGACACCACTAAGACCATTGACGTTCAGGCGCACTACCGAGGCCGAAAGATAGTAGTCGGGCAAATTGCTAAAGAAGGCGCTCGGCTGGCCGTAGTTGGTGTTGCCACCGATTGCGACATAAAGCCAGCCGTCAGGCCCGAGCGACATCCCGTTAATGGAGTGGTTTTCGCGTGATCGTGGCAACCCTGTCACCAGATCCTGGATATTAGTAAGACTGTAGTCATGTGGGTCGCCGGTCGACGTATTTGGTTGTAGTGTTAGCCTTGTGATTGTGCTTGAGCGCGTATCAATAGCCAGCGCGGTGGCATTGTTGTTGTTGCCGATACGCGGATCGCTGTGAGTGACATAGAGCACAATCTGATTGGCAGTGCTTTCGGTACCGAGCACTAAACCTGTTACCTGGCGCCCGGAAGGCGTGCCAAAGAGGAATTGGCAGTCATCCGGGTTACCCCCTATGTTGCAGGTACGCGTCTGCCTGTCGAAGATTGCCGTGAGAGCTTGAACATTTATCACTGCAGCTTGGCCAGGTTGGGTCAGCTTTACAGGATCGAGCGTCAGAATGTAGAGCATGCCGTTCTGTGTCGCTACGTATAGCTTCCCGTCGGGCCCCAGTTCAAGGCTTGTTGGATTCGCGAAGCCAGCGACTCCCACAGCCGTTGCCAGATCTGAGCCACCTTTCAAAATTGCCTTTGTACTGAAAGCGATTTGCGACGGTGCGCTGCTGGGCGTGGTCTCGGCGCCAAGTTCGAATTCGTCGAAGGTCGTGTTGAAGGATGTAGCTGGTCCCTTGTCAGTGGTCAAAAGTCCGCCATATAACTCAGTGTTCGACAGGCTCCATTGGGGAGCAGTGGTCGTACTCCCTACCGAAATAATTGCACCAAAGACAGGCGAGGTATTAAGGGAGGTGATCTTCCGGTAAAGAGCCTCAAGGCGACCGTCACTCTTGCGGACAAGCCAAAGGTCAATTGCCTCGGTGTTACTATCGACATCGGCCAGATTGTAGGCTGTGGCTGAAAGTGTGGTGATAGTGCCGCCGTTTTCGACTTCGAGGTTAAGCTGACCACCATTTCCTACACTTGTGAGCATGAATCTCGCATAGTTATTGCTATCCGATCCAAGGAAAACGCCTGCGGCCTGCCCCTGAGTGGTAGCGGTAAATGGACCTTTGATTCGTGTCCTCAAGGAATAGCTCTGACTGTTCAAAAACCTCAGTGCCAGGGCATTCTGCTGAGCGGTTCCCGAGCCGGCCATATCGCCGTCGCTACTAGCTATTACCAGGTGGCTATTAAAGCCGCTCAATGTCAGTCCTGTCCCAGCGGCACTCGGCTCAATCGTTCCTGGCATGAAGCAATTGAAACCGGTTCCGGAGTAGGTATCCGCCAATGCGCCACTAAAATTGCGGAAGGTCGGGTTTATGCTTTGCTGGCAAATAACAGGCGATGCAGCCTGAGCACTGACTGGCGCCGTTGGCTGCGAGCTCCCACTGTTGTTGACTGCAGTCACAACATAAAAATAGGTAGTGTTAACGGCCACTGAAGTGTCGTTGAAAGCTGATGAAAGCAGCGCAGTGCCATTCAGCGGGGTGCCCGAGGTGCTGACGTTACTGGTGACATCACGATAAACGTTATAACCAGTGGCGCCAGCAACACCGTTCCAGGCAAGAGAAATCTGCCCGAAACCCGGGGTCGCAACTAAGCCGGAAGGCGTTGCCGGAGGAGTTTCCGGTGTCGGCGTCGGAGTCGGGGTCGGCGTGGCGTCGGGATCATAATTCAGAATCAGCAGATTAGAATTTGGACTTGACCTCCCGTTTGTATCCTTTACGACGGCGACGATGTGGTTCAACCCACCGTGCTCATGAGAGAACGTAACGCTCACATCTATATCAACGTAGCCACTCGCGCCCACAGTTGCAGAATACTCGACAACGCCCAACGCGCTATTAGCATAAAATGGGGGGAGACTTGAAGGTTGTAAAGTAGAGGAGTTGGTAAACAATCCAGCTTCAACGACAATAAGCGATACTGGTGCCCCCGTAGGGCCAAATACTCTTACCTTTTGGTTTGGATTGAAAACATCAGCTCGTTCGGACGTAACGCCAAGAGTAGCGATAATCGGCTGAGGGGGCGGAAGTGCTCGGGCCGTATTCTGCGCGGAACTCAAACTCGCGGGAATTCGATAAGGCTCAGTCACGAGCATATTATTGTTGGCAAATTGGATTGTAATGGTGGCGCCGATTAGTTCCAGGCCGGAGACGCTCCCGGAATCATTCGGGCCGGGAGCGCTGCTCCCCTGAATGCTGGCAGGATCTATGTCAATGGAGAAACTGAGTTTCTCTCCCGGATCAAAATCGTTGAAGTTTAGTTCAACCGCGCTGTAGCCACCACCTTTAGGTTTTGAGAAGGTGTGATTGACAAACCCAACCCCGGGGTTCAGATCCAGGCTCAAATCCTTCGCGATTGTATCTCCGCCGGTCCCGAACGGATCGAAGATCATATCCGGAAGAATCGCTGTGCTTAGGTCAATCGTGACGCGTTTAATCTTTTCTCCAAACGGAGAGTTATTCGTGATCTGCAACGATCCGGAGTCAAAAGTACTCGCGTTTATTCCGCCAGAAGGGTCAATTGCAAACAACGCCGCCGATGGCGCAGCACCGCTGATCAGTGAGGTGTATACATCTGACTGCGGAGTGTAACCATTCGTTGAGCCACCTCCGGCGACGACAATTTTATCCCCGATGACCTGAGCTACCGGGGCTTTTCGCGCTACCGGCAAAGGAGTTAGCGCCAACCAACTGTTCGTCAGAGGATTGTACGCTGTTACATCGGCTATTTGAGTCGCGTGGTTGCTATCTCCGCCAACCAAAACGATGAGTCCATCAAGCACGAAGGTCCCAGGTTCGCTGTGGGAACGTGGCGCCGGCAAGCTCGCAGCAGTAGACCAAGAACTTGTTGCAGGATCGTAGACTTCCACCGTGCTCAAGGGTGTGGGGTTGATGTCATGGTTGCGCTGGCCTCCGATCATGTAAATCTTTCCTTCGAGTACCGCACCGCTCACATGGTTGCGGCCGGTAGGCAGGGAAGGCGCCGTGGTCCAGGTCGTCCCACCATCGATGTCCAGGACCCAATGGTCGGTAGCATTGGTGTTGCGGTCGGCTTTAACACCGCCGATATAGTGAAGCGCACGACCGACTCGCACCAGGGCACCGCCCCCGCGCGCCTCCGGCAAAGGTGGTCCATTCAACCATGTGTCCAGAGCGGCGTCATACTTCCACACATTGCTAATGGCGATCCCCGGATCATTACCCTGAAAACCTCCAGCAATCCACACTGACCGTCCATCGACCGCCAACCCATGATGAGTCAGCGGAACTGGGAGATCCGCGACGCGAGACCAGGTGCCTGTAGCAACGTCGTATACATCAACTCGCGAAGTCGCCCGCAGCACGAAACCGCTCAGATCGTCGAACCCTCCGAAAATATAGACCTTGCCGCCAACAACAGCACTTGCACCCTCAAATCTTGCAGCCGGCATTGGCTGCTCAATGGTCCAATTGAAGTTCTGTGGAGGGGAAGGGGTCGGTAATGGAGAAGACTGGCATTTGCCTTTACTGCCGGCTTCGTGAATCTGCTGGAGTTCTGCCAACGACAGCGCACGGTTATAAAACGCCAGTTCGTCAATCGCGCCACGGAAGCCAAAGTCCCGCTCCTGCACTGCACTACCCAACGGCTCATTACCAATCATCGCGGTCGTACCGCTGTTGGAGACATTTCTTACCGTACCGCTGGCGAACAAAGAACCGATTTCCACCCCGTTGATATAGGCCCGGATCTGGTTGCCGTCATAGGTGATGGCAACATGCGTCCACTGATTGATGGGCACCTGGCCCTGACTGAATGTGTGCAGCACATTGCCGCTCGTTAAGCGCACATCTACCTGCAGGAACCCATTGTTCAACCTCAGGGCAAACCCGTCTGTATCCGTGTGGCTTAAAATCGTGTATCCATACTGGTTGTATAGATTGTCCCGGCCGTGCACGCTCGGGTTCACCCAACTCTCC
>JBGSWR010000016.1:0-12928 GCA_041751855.1 Pyrinomonadaceae bacterium | reverse complement strand
AATGAAAGAACAAGCCAGACAGATAATAAGCACCTCACTTCAACTACTGCCCTGCGCGGCTAGTGCTGTAACACATGATTCCCACGTTCATCCGCATTGATGGTTAATTTCTATGTATCTATTAGCCGCACAGGACACTAGATAGTTCTTCTTCCTCTAATCCCGCTAAGGCTTCCACCTTCAAACTCCACTGTAAGGAGGCAACTCATGAAAAAGTTCTTCGTGTGTGGTCTTGTATTGCTTCTGGTCTGCACTGTCGTTGCTAGCCAACAACCGGATGCCCCAGCCTGGAACGTAACTCTCCTGACCAATACGGTAGCGAATAGCGACTTAACAGTGGTGAATCGCTGCCGAAGAAGTCATCAATTCCAAATCCAGGTTCAGAACGCCCCCTTCCTACAGCTTTCTGCAAACCAGGCGAGTGTAAGTGGCGCCCAGACCAAAGTCTTGCCGGTCAAGTTCGATACCAGAAACTTAGCACCGGGTGTTTACCACGGCGCCGTAGTGGTCATCTGTCTAAGCTGCTCGAAGGAGCCAACTTGCACGCAGGATCGCGAAGTGTTGCAGGTTATTTTAACGGTGACGGACCCGCCGCAGGGTCAGCCGCCTGGTCCTTCAAACGCTTCGACGAGCGACGCGCCCTCAACCTCTCAGCCCTCCTCACCGACCAGCGGTACTTCAGGTCAGCAGTCCGATGGACCACCTATTACAGCTATCTCAACGTCAGAAGAGAAGGACCCATGTAGGGAAGACTGTGAGAAGTTGCGTCTGCTTGCTGAACAAAAAGGGGCCGCTGCCGCCGCGGCCCAAAGCGTGGCGGATAAGATGAAGACCGGAGCTGATCAAGCCGAGCGGGCAGCAAAGGATGCAGACGATGCTGCCGCGAAAGCTGCGCGGGCCGCACAGCCAGACACCGCCAACGGCAAGATTACTGTCGACGGTGAAATCTTCGATCAAGCCGACAGCGAATGGCTCGACGCCAAAAGAGAGGCGCTGTTTGGCGAGTGGCAAGCCGGCAGAATCAGCGCCGAGGAACAACAACGGCAGCGGGCAGAGCTATCAGGTGCGGACGCTTTGCGAAAAGCGAGAGAAGAGAGACTTGCCAAAGCTGCTGAGCTTAAGCAGGCCGCGGAGAACGCCAAGGCTGATGCGGACAAAGCCCGAGACGCAGCCGAAACCGCTCAGACGGAGGCCGCGGCGGCTCAACATAGCTCTGAAGTTGCCAGGAACGAGGCCGCAGACGCGCGAAAGAAATACGACGAGTGTTTGAAGGAGGTCGAAGACGAATGTCGTAGAGTTGCTGAAGCTAAGGCCGCAGCCGATGCCAGGGCCGCTGCTGAGGCTGCCGCGGACAAAAGGGCGCGAAAGGAGGACGAGGAACGTCGCCGAAACGAAGATGCCGCCCGCGCGAAAGCAGCAAGCGACCATGAATACTTGCTCGACAACATAAAGAAATTGGGTTTGATTACTTACAGACCTAAAGCAAATCTAAAGGTGCCGGGTGCTCTTGATTATGTTTTCGATCCACTGCGAAAACTTGCCGGACAAACAGTAACAGACTTTCTTCAGACGGTTGCCGGTCAGATAGGTGGAGGACCGATTCCGACCGAGACCATCAATGCGCTGGGCGAGCTATACAAGGCCATGGGATCGTTTTTTGATATTCGAACGGCCGGAGGAAAGCGCACTGCCTATAACAAACTCTTGAAGATGATCAACCCGCGCGCCAACCCGCCTCGGAGATACACGCACGACGAGGCACTCGACAAGATAGACCGGATGGAAAAGCTGATGCGGGAGTTGCGGGACAAGCTGGGCCAAGCTCTGGACCAAGCGAAGGCAAACAGGTAGTTGTGGGTTGTTTGTAGTTGACAATAATAGACGGCTGGAAAGCGTTTGGTGTGGGTTTTGTTCGTGTAATTTAGTGTGATTCCGTGGATCCCTTTTTTTGGTTGGTTAAGAATTGATCCACGAAACATTACGATGTCACGAATCAAAATTATGAATGGTGTCCTAATTTGGGTTCTTACGAGTTTCCTCGGTGGACCGAGGTAGAGACCACTCTCAGGCGCTTTGAGCGTGAAAACGAACCTCTCATTCACCCCGACCTTCGGTATTTAACATCCGGAGTACTTAATTCTTTGGCTTAATTAGCCTGATACGAAGCCCGTGCGGATCTGCCCGTTCCACGCCGTCTTCGCCACGGTTGCTCATGCGTACGATATGGACCAGGCGCCCACTGCGTCCGCCCTCGCTGACCTCTATGATTCCCATACCCGGCGTGGCACCTGTGGCGTTGTGCGGATCGCCACTCAGCGGTGTCGGCCCACGCAAGGCCACAAAGACCAAATCGCCCGCCGGTGATACATCAGTCAGGTCCGGCGCTGCATTGTCCGTCAACGCACCGTTTAGAGCGATCTTATTAACATGCTTATCGTCCGCCGTGGTCAGTACCTCCACTACGTCTCCGTGCCGGTCCATCACCCAAACATATTTGCCCTTCCCAGTCAGCACCATGCCATGCGAGTCATGCTTGCCGTCGGCTGAGAAAACAACTTTTGATTGCGGTATGTTGGGCCTGAACGACTTCTGCGTCCGGAATTCTTTCAGCGGAAACCGGTAGACGTCGAAACCATACACGTGCAGGTGCTCCATGGGACCCGGGCGTCCACCCGAGTTCACATAAATGGTATCGCGTAACTGCGCTCCCCCGCAGCCGTTCCCCTTAACGCTCGCCATGTCGTACTCGGACACGATCCGCATAGGCGTTGGCCGCGGATCCACGACGAGCATGCCGCCGCCACGCAAGGTAACGAATGCAAGGTCGCCCTCCTCGGTAATCATCGGGCAGATGGGAGCGTTATCGGGCCGCAGTTGCTTGTCCTGGCAGGCCGCGCCGCTCGGCGTCTTGCAAGTCGCCAAGTCCAAAGTGGCGGCTTCGTTGAGCTTGAAGCGGTTCGTGCGGAAGTCTGTGTCAATGCGTTCCAGGCGCTTGCCGTTCTGGTTGGCCACCAGGACATACGACCCGTCCGGTGCGGGATAGGCGGCGTGCGCCTGCTGCCCACTTTCCGATTTCGTTGTCCTGATGCAGTCGAGCGGCTTGCGCGCAGCCGCATCCATGATGACCACATGCCCACTGGCTACATAGGCGATCATCGCGTGGGTTTGCTGCTTGTTGAAAAGCACCATGTGCGGGCGCACCGGGTTGGCGCCAGTGCGTTCCATGCACAAAGCCGAGGTCTCTTGTCCGAGGTCGATGATCTCTTTGGGACGAGGCGCAGTCTTTGCTCCTCGCACAAGGTCCGCACCTGCAAAGATGTACAACGCGCCTCCGTGTTTCATCCCCTTGCTGTCCGATTGATCGATTACCCACACTTCATAGTCGTCCGCTGCACGCGCTGAACCAGGCAGACTCCAAAGCAGAACGGCCAAAAATAACCCGAGCAGATATCTTCCTGTCATGATCCTTCCTCCACGAGAAATTGTTATTAGTAAGCGCCGCGAAGGTTCTTTGCTTTATTTCTTAAACGCGGTGATGTTAGCTTCTTTTAGGTTTGTGGTACGGACCGGCCGCAAGCATATCAGGGGCTACGTCGGCTGTCGCTCGCCGAACCAGTAGCAAAGACCATCTGGCGCCACGACATAGAAGACCTTCCACACAATTCCGTCGTGTTCTTCAGTATCGAACTCAGAGACTTCCTTCTTGAGGCCGTTGTCATTGAATTCTGCGAGCAAGGCGTCAACCTGCTTCACATGGAAGGCGCAGCCGTCCTGGCTTGAATCTCCGCCGTTCTCCGCCAGTCCAATCTGGAAAAGGTCTCGCTCCAAAACTGCGGACTTGTGCGGCGTGTCGCTTCGTGAGATCACTCGAAAGCCGAGAATGGTTTCGTAGAAAGGCAGGGCCGCCTCGAGATCTGGTACGGGAAGATTCATGTTGTCGCCCTGGTAGCCCCACGCTTTCTCGATGGTTGCGTTCATTCTGTATGTGTCAGGCGCATCTTGCGTGTGGATATCTTATATTTCCGCAGTTCGTATCCCGCTCGCACTCTTTCTTCCGGTGAGAATCCATGCGGTGCCCGTTATTATCCCTATCACCACTCCATAACTCCAGCTCCAATAATCGCCCCAGGTAATTTTGAGTCCTATTGTCATAATTAACATCATCAAAGCTGCTAACCGGTAATAACGATTGCTGACGCTAATGAGGCTGTGGGCCAGAAATACCGCATGTCCTGATGGCGGGATTGGCGAACCGTAGAATCGGGCAATCACAATCGATACAATTGTGATGTCTAATAGCACCCTTGAGATTCGGAGTCTAGCAGCGCCCTGCGTGCGAAAGAAGAGCCAGAACGCCCCAAGGATTACCAGCGGCGCATTGTAGAGCATTGAGAATTCCACGATGATAGTGCTCCAAGTAATTTCAAAAGGCATTTCTTTGACTTCAGAGATCTAAGTCCCACGATTAAAGCAAACAACACTGCGTAATGCACCGAGCGAGCGGCATCGCTGGAACCATTCGAAACTCCCTGCGCGCGGTCCCGAGCATTCCATGTGGCCTCTGATTGCCGTACGCCTGCGTCCTCGGAACACCACACGCTTTAGCGTCGTGGTTGTTCAACTTCTGCCTAACAGACCTCAGCCCCGAACCGAACATGACACCACCCGCTTTGGCGTTGTGGTTGTTCAACTTCTGCCTAACCAGAAACTTCTCAAGGACCGAGCCGACACCACACGCTTTAGCGTCGTGGAGTCTCAACGTCTGCCTAACACGACTTCCCCACGAGACCCACGCCGGACACCACACGCTTTAGCGTCGTGGTTGTTCAACTTCTGCCTAATTGAAGCGGCGGAGAGGTCGTACCAAGGTCATTGGTACCTCTGATGCGTTGAAATTCAAACTCTACGACGCTTGAAGCGCGGGGTCTCTGCTCGGTCCTTGAGAAGTTTCTGGTTAGGTCGAAATTGAAACTCCACGACGCTAAAGCGTGTGGTGTCCCGGCGTGGTTTTTCGTTGGGGGTTAGGCAGAAGTTGAAGGACCACGACGCTAAAGCGTGTGGTGTCGGCCGGTTGCTGAGGGGTTTCTGGTTAGGCTGAAGTTGAGCGACGCAGCAGCATGGCGCATCGCACGGCACCGGCAGTTCGCCCTTGTGAATGAAGCCGGCTTGCGCTGAGTGACTTTATGTAATAAAGTACTTTTTGACCATTGCCCGCTCCACCCATGTTGCGGGAACCGATCTCTCTCTACCACGGAGGGAGCAATAATTGGCGTTTGATTCGAGCGACAGACTTTAAGCATATGAAAATCACAACATTCGTAATTCTACTGACACTGGCGTTGTCCGCACAGACGGTAGACAAAGCCAAACTCGACCAGTTTTTTGACCGGCTCGCCGAAAAGAATAAAGCGATGGGGAGCCTGACCATCGCCAAAGACGGCAATGTTCTCTACACCCGCGCTATCGGCTACAGCCAGATCAACGGAACCGAGAAGAAACCCTTGACAGCGACAAATAGATTCCGGATCGGTTCGATTACAAAAATGTTCACCGCGGCGATGATCTTACAGCTCGTCGAGGAAGGAAAATTGAAGCTGACCGACACCCTCGACAAATTCTTACCGCAGATTCCGAACGCCAGGAAAATTTCGATCGGGCAAATACTCTCTCATCGCAGCGGCATCCCTAACGTAAGGCGCGATCAGAATTCTCAAGGAAACGTGAACACGACTCCAATAACCAAGGATGAAATGCTCGCCCTTATCGCCAGAGCCACACCTGATTTCGAGCCGGACTCAAAGCAATCCTACAGCAATTCTGGCTATTTCCTTTTGGGTTTGATCATTGAAAAATTAACCGGTAAACCCTACGAGGAGGCTCTCAAGGAAAAAATCACCTCAAAGATCGGGCTCAAGGATACATACACCGCGACCGGAAACATCGATGTGAACAAAAACGAAAGTCTTACCTATATGAACCTCGGCGGCGACTGGAGACCGGTAGCCGAAACTCATCCCAGCATCCTCTTCGGCGCGGGCGCGATTGTTTCCACCCCGAACGACCTGGCCAGATTCATCCAGGCGCTTTTCGACGGGAAGATAGTGTCAAAGGAGAACCTCGATCAGATGAAAACGATAAGGGACGGCGACGGGCTTGGACTTGGAATGGAGCCCTTCACGTTCGCCGGCAAGACCTTCTACGGGCACACGGGCGGGGGTGACAACTACGGCGCGTGGCTGGCTTACCTGCCGGAAGAAAAACTGGCGGTCGCCTACACTACGAACGCGAAGGTTTACCCGGTTGTCAATATTGTGAGAGGCGTTGTCGACATTTACTACAATAAACCGTTTACCATTCCCGCCTTAGAATCGATCGCCGTCAGCCCGGAGGTTCTGGACAAATACGTCGGGATTTATTCGAGTCCCGAAGCCCCTGTGAAATTTACGATAACCAGAGACGGCTCGACGCTGTTCTTTCAGCCGCCCGGCAGTTCCGCGGTCCCGCTCGAGGCGACGGCGGAGGATAAGTTTCAAATCGAGGGTGCAGTAGTTATTGAGTTCGACGCTGCGAAAAACCAGATGATTATAAAACGGAGAGGTGGGCAGAGGATTCTCACGAAGGAAAATTAACCGTTATTAAGAATGCAGGAGCAGGTCCTGGACCAAGTCTCTGCACGCAGGACAACTCGTTAGCATTCTTCATAGTCCGATGGGTGGAGCCCGGCTCCAATGAGTATTTATGTATTTATAATGTCCATCCTCGCCGGTACTCATCACGTACGTATTGCTGCGCTTCGGCGTCATTGATGACTTTCATGCCTGGTCCATCCCAGGACAATTTCCTTCCTGCGCGCAGAGCTACATTGCCCAGCAGAACTGCCTCTGTGATCGGTCCCTCAAACTCGAAATTTGCGCCTCCTGGTGGGCCCCCCTTACATGCCTGGATCCATTCTTGATTGTTCCCTGCGGATCTGGGGAGCGATTTGGTCGGCTGTTTGAATTCCTTCATCTTCGTCTCGGGTATCAAACGTGGGTTCTCGCCGTGAAATCCACACAAGATAGTTCCACTATCACCAATAAACAACAGACCCTCATTCCCCTGTCCCATCTCTCGCCCGTCTTCCAGTTCCCGCGGACGCGGCGGTCTAAGCCCTCCATCGTACCAGGTCAGCCTGACCGGCGGCTGGTCGGATCGGGCTGGAAAATTGAAATGAATTACAGATGCTATGGGAAATGTTTCCTTGAAGGTCCTGGTCGAGCTAGCCTCAATGCTATCAGGCGACCCTAGCTTCAAGACCCGAAAGATAGTGTCGAAGCTGTAACAGCCCATGTCTCCTAACGCACCGCACCCGAAATCGTACCAGCCACGCCATGCGAAAGGTAAATACATACGACTGTACGGACGAAACGGTGCCGGGCCGAGCCACAAATCCCAGTTCAGTGTCGCCGGCACCGGCTCTTCATTGCCGGGTCGCTGCAATGCTTGAGGCCAGAAAGGCCGGGTTGACCAGTTATGGACTTCGCGTACAGGCCCTATCACACCGGCCCAGATCCATTCGCATAATAACCGTGTATCTTCGGAGGCTTGATTGTTGATGGTCACCTGTGTCGCCACACGAGTCTCGCGTGCGACATCAGCAATCCGACGCGCTTCGTAAATCGAGTGGGTCATCGGTTTCTGGCAGAGGACGTGTTTGCGCTTTCTCATTGCGGCCATCGAGATCACGGCATGAGTGTGATCCGGAGTGCCGACGATCACTGCATCCAGATCTTTCTCTTCCTCCAATAGCTCGCGATAATCTACGTATGCGGAGCAGCCCTTGTAATTACCTGAAGGCGTCTGCGCGGCATAATAGGCTTCGACCAGCCGCCGTGCGGGCCCAAGGCCTGCCGTGGGGCTCTTCCACTCCTGTCCCCAGTCCGAGTAGCTGCTCCCAAGCAGCGCCCGCTGTTTGTCGCGCAGCTCGTTCGGCCACCACTCTACATAATCACTACTCTCTTTGTTGACATCACAAACCGCGACGATCTGCACATCGGGCTGCTTGAGGAAATCCATCATGACGCGCAGTCCCTGGGCGCCTACACCAATACATGCAACCGTTATTCTTTCACTTGGCGCTACATGGCTGGTCCCTGCCCGTGCGTGGCGAGGCAGGATAGTTAATGCCGCTGCTGTGGATGCGGCGCCACGCACAAAAGCACGCCGGGAGATTACGCTCTCTCCTTCCGATACGGTCTTTTTCAATCTTTTCATATTAGTGCCTTACCCTGTCGCGCCGGACTATTTGGTCGTTCGGTAGGCCTCAGATAGTTCTCCGCGGACACGCTCCAACAGCTCCCTGGTTGCCAGAATGCCCATTGGTTCGCTCAGTCGCTGGCCGGTATACTCGATGCCAACATGTCCTCGGTATCCGGCGTCGAGCACGATCTTCATCATCCGGCCGTAGTCTATTCTAATCTCGTTGCCTTGCTCATCGAAATCATTTGATTTGGCGCTGACGCCCTTGGCGAAGGGCATCAACTCAGCTACGCCTTTGTAGCGGTCGTACTGCTGGCCATTGCCCAGATTAAAGTTTCCGAAATCGGGCAAGGTGCCGCAACGCGGGTGATTGACCTTCCTTATAACCGCGGCCAGCCAGGCCCCGTTTGAAGACATTCCTCCATGATTTTCAACAATGACGTTGATCTGGCGATCAGCTCCGAATTCGGTCAACCGATGCAGCCCGTCAGCGGCTCGTTCGAGTTGTTCTTCGAAGCTTCCCTGGCTCTCCACATTCACGCGAACCGAGTGACATTCCAGAAATTTAGCAGCCTCAACCCACTTGTAATGATTCTCGACAGCTCGTTTTCGTCGAGCTTCATCGGCATCTCCCAAAGCCCCTTCGCCATCAACCATGATGAGCAGATTTCTAACGCCGAGATCGTTGGCTCGCTTCTTCATCTCAGCGAGGTATTTCTGGTTATTGGCTTTGTCCTTGAAAAATTGATTGACGTACTCAACAGCCTTGATGCCGAAATCGTTCTTGGCAGTCCGAGCAAAATCGAGGTTGTCAAGTTTGCCCGCAAAGAGAGTGCGGTGCAGTGACCATTGCGCAAGTGAAATCTCGAAAATCGGCTCCTTTGCATCTGCATGTAGCTTTTCTCGTGCTATACACATCAAACTTACTCCAACGATGGCTTTGCCAGACTGTCCGAGAAAGCGACGGCGACTGATTGGATAAGTCATAGGCTGACACTCCTTCACAGGATAATAAAAACTTTCCATGCTGGTTTCTATTCGACAAATGAAACCAAGGGCGTCTGAGCGCAGGCAAGAAAATTTCAATCTTTGTTATGTCATCGCGGGTCAGGTTTGAACTTATTGGGCTATCTGAAATCGAGCAGATGAAGGAGCGTCTATCACGCCAGCACAACCTGTGTCTAGTTTTTCTACGCTTCCACTGATCATGAACGCTTCAATGAGTCCCGTCACACACGGGTCAAAGTCATTGTGACTCCGGCTGGCAAGAACTACATGATGACCACGCGTTAGTGTGCGAACAGCCATATCGCCGTATCGCGGTGGTGTAGTGTGGTCGAGGGCGCCAGTAAGAATTAAGACAGGAACACTTGTGAGGACGATGACGATGCCAATTATGACCGCGACCACGCCGGAGATGATTAGAAGAGTTCTCTTCACGGATGAATTAGACGACGCACAACGCCGCGCATCACGCGCGTGCGTTCTCGCACGTCGCGTGCATGCTGTTTATGCATTCTTTCGATCCGCGATGTGCCAAAGCACGCCCGTTGGATCCGAGACATATAGGACGCGAATGCCCCAAGGCTGCATCGCAGGCGGTTTGAGCATGATGTGTGGATACTTCTCGCGAAGCCCAATGCGCTCGAAGTGCTCCCACCACCGATCCGCATCTTGCACCATCAAGCTCATCATGAAGTTCTCAGAATGCTGCTGCACGTGAAACCTCTGCAGCAGGAAACTGAAGGAAGCGATCTTGAATCTCGCGATGTCGTCATTAGACCAGGCGAGTTCAAAGCCGAGGTCTGAATAGAACTGCTTAGATAGATCGAAGTCCTTTGCAGGTACAAACGCGTTCAGCTCCAGCACCGGGCTCGGATCCATTTCTTCCTCCTTATGCATAACAGTGGCCTTCAGCTGCGGCGCGCGATCAGCATCCGAGCTGAGGGAAGAAAGCTACTTGAGAAGCATGCTATCGCGCCGTCAGCCTCAAGGCTTGTTATATGCGCACGTACCCTATTTCTTTGATAACGTTACTCCGCCAAACGCAATGAAGACATGAGTCGCACCAGCTGGCCCGCGGTATGCGCCTTGTTTGTCACACAACTTAACTGCTAGAGCGACCATCGCCCACGCGTCATCTTCGGTACCAGTCCATTTGCGTTGAATCAATTTATCGATGAGATGTTCCTCCCCGTATTTGCGAACTTTCAGGGCATTCGACTTTCAATTTGTCCTCGATGGACGGATTGGCCCAAGCCCAGAGCCATGTTTTGTCTTCAGTATTATAGGTCCCAATGATTTGAGCAGGAGCCACGGCCTTTAAATCGTCTCGGAGCGTGAAAACCAGTTCACCAGATTCCTGACTTAGATCCCAACGCTCGATGCGATCCAAGCCCCACATCTTTACGTGTCCTTCTGTTTTGAGCTTCAATTCTTCGATGCTCATTTTTTGCAGCGTTGCAAAATCCGATAGTATCTGTGTACTACCTTGAGCCAAGACTGTCATCAGCAGAAGCGCCAAACATGAATTCAAGGTCATAGGGCCACCCGAGAAAGCATATAACGTCTGAGTTGACGCGGGCGAGCGCCAGCAACAACTCTAAATTAGCAAAGCAAGTTGAGAAACACGCTATCGAGCCTCGCGTCGAACGATTTTTATACCGCCCGTCCGAGAGAGTTCCGTTTTTGCCGTCGCAAATAGTTCCGCACAGGTGCGGCTACGGTCTTGGTATTGATGTTTCTGTCAATGCAATACCGTGTTGCAAACCAGTCAGCCAATGGTTTCACGCCTCGGCTAGAGTTACAAGATCCGCAGCACATCACAATGTCGTTCTCCTGTAAGACCGGCCAATAGAACGGACCATCCCAATTTAGGTGTTCAATCGTTCCGCAGTTGACGTGGTTCTCTCGAACGTACGGGTAATTAAGTTGTTTGTGCCGCAATACGCACACGCCCTGTCGCGCGATTTTATTCTTGCGAGCACATCTTCTGGGATAGCGAATCTGTTCTTAGCCATGAGGTGAAGCGGTATAACGGTTGAGTTGACGCGGCGGCGCGAATCAAAGCATCCTCGGCCGGATCACGCAAGTTGCGAGAGGCGTCGCCCGCCGCTCGCGTCCAATGTTGTTATGTTGCACCCGTGGCTTTACTTCTTTGGAAGAACAACGTCTATGTTGAATTCCGCCACGTAAGGACGACCTCTTTCGACATCGACATAGCGGGGTTGGTTTGGCGCAAGCAAATCGTAGCAGTCGCACCCCAATCCACCATAGTCACAACGCGCTTCCCGCACAATTAGCCGATAACGTCCAACGCCGACAAATATTTTGTAATTTCCGTCGATATCCGCGTGGGTGGCAACAAGACATTTTTTGCAATCGTCACGCTGAAAGACCAAGTACATCCCTGTGCCGAGCGTCTTCCCGAGTTCAGGATGGTTTAAGATCGTGACCTTGCCCTTCACCTGTTGAATTCTGCCATCGTAGGCTTCATCGTCCGGCGACGTACAAGATTGCTTTTGAGCATAAGAGCCGAAGCCCCCGACTCCGAGGAAGGTGACCATTAAGACCAAAAGTACAGATTTCATTTCGCACCTCGAAGCAACATAACGTTTGGCATCAGCGGCGCGCACGAACCGCCGCAGGGGACAAGTCTTGTGTGAGAGACTTGCCAATGCGCGTCCGCTGCATGCCATTGTTGGGTTGCTTTGCCGCGAATGCTCCCGCCTTCGAATAAGGTTTTATTTTTTTCCCACCACCGACGCGCCCGCATTAGGCCTTGCTGTGGATCTATTGGTCCACTTCCCTTCGGAAGTCCGAAGTCCTCTCCCGTCAGTTTTTCAATCGCGGAAGCGGCTTGCCTGCAAACACTATGGTCCGGGTCATATAGGTGCTCCGCCAGAAACGGGATATCAACCTTGGTTCCCAGATTTCCTATCGCCTGCAAAATCCAACATCGCGTTTGGGTCGAAGGATGATCTGCAACACGCTTCAGTGTCGGGATAGCCTCTCGCGCGTCCAGCATCCAAAGCGCAAGCGCGGTCTGCTCAACAACACCGCCGTCCTTCTCATCTCTTAACAATCGAATTAAGACTGTCGAAGCCGATCGAGTTCCGATTTCACCAAGCGCACGGGCAGCACTCGCTCTCACGGCCGGAGATTGATGGGTCAATGACTCTATCAAAAAGGGCACCGCTTTCCGGTATCTCACCATACCAATGCCCCTGATGCTCATCCATCTGGTCACGATGTCATCGGTCCGCATGGCCACACGAAGTAGCGCTGACCCAGCATCGTGCTGACGAACAATTGTATTCAGTAATCGTTCTTTCTTTACCAAGTCAGTTTCGGCACGGAAGTCCTGCACGAGCTGATCCTCAGTCCGAACGTAGAGAGGCACCGAACAAAGCGCGATAAGCAATGGCAATAAGAAATTGATCCTCATAATCCCGCATATACCGGAGCAACCCAACGCCCGGCATCACCGGGCGCGCGGGGTAGCTGTGGTTTCATAGGAGGTTCCCTCAGCGCGCTCCGGTGCATGACTTTGTTGAACTAAGCGCTGCGCGCAGATAAGACCGTTGGTCCACAGTCTGAAGATAAACTCGATCATTCTCCTCACCTATCCAGTCCCGCTACACTTCCCTAAAACAGCCCGACTTCTGTCCCGGAAACAGGCTGTTCATTT
>JBGSWR010000015.1:0-70328 GCA_041751855.1 Pyrinomonadaceae bacterium | reverse complement strand
CAGCCAGGTGCGCAACATCGCCGAAGTCACCACCGCGGTGGCAAAAGGTGATCTGTCCAAGAAGATCACGGTCGACGTAAAGGGCGAGATCCTGGAACTGAAGAATACGATCAACACGATGGTGGACCAGTTGAACTCGTTTGCATCGGAAGTGACGCGCGTGGCGCGTGAAGTGGGAACGGAAGGCAAGCTGGGTGGCCAGGCAGACGTGCGAGGCGTAGCGGGTATCTGGAAGGATCTAACCGACAACGTGAATTCCATGGCCAGTAACCTCACGGATCAGGTTCGGGGTATTGCCCGGGTCGTTACGGCGGTTGCGAATGGAGACCTGCAACGCAAACTGATCGTCGAAGCAAAGGGCGAAATTGCCGAACTGGCGAACACAATAAACAACATGACTGACACGCTCGCCACGTTTGCCGATCAGGTGACATCGGTGGCGCGTGAAGTAGGCGTCGAGGGGAAACTCGGGGGTCAGGCGTACGTTCCTGGAGCCGCCGGGACCTGGAGGGACCTGACCGACAACGTAAATGGCTTGGCAGCAAATCTGACCACTCAGGTGCGCGCCATTGCGGAAGTCTCGACCGCGGTAACGAAAGGCGATCTTACGCGCTCGATTACGGTTGAGGCCCAGGGCGAGGTTGCGGCGCTAAAGGACAACATCAACGAAATGATTCTCAACCTCAAGGACACCACGCAGAAAAATATGGAGCAGGATTGGCTGAAAACGAATCTTGCTCGTTTCACCCGAATGCTCCAGGGCCAGCGCGACATGACCACTGTCGCTCAGATGGTCCTATCAGAATTGTCACCACTCGTCGGCGCGCAACAGGGTCTGTTTTTCGTTAACCAGACAGTTAACGGGCAACCGGTTATGAAATTGCTGGGGGCGTACGCCTTCAGGAAGCGCAAGAACGCAAACGAGTTTCGACCGGGCGAAGGTTTGATTGGCCAGTGTATGCTCGAGCGCGAGCGCATCCTCCTGAACTCAGTCCCCGGGAACTATACCCGGATACAGTCGGGTTTGGGTGAGGCACAGCCGCTGAATATCGTGGTGTTGCCGGTGCTCTTCGAAGGCGATGTAAAAGCGGTTATCGAACTATCAAGCTTCAACAGCTTCAGCGACACGCACCTTACCTTCTTAGACCAGTTAACTGAGAGCATTGGCATAGTACTCAACACGATTGCCGCCAACACGCGTACAGAGGATCTCCTGCTGCAATCACAGTCCCTTACTGCCGAATTGCAAAGTCAGCAGGACGAGCTCAAGAAGACCAACGAGCAACTCGAAAAACAAGCCGAGTCGCTCCGCAAATCAGAAGAGCTTCTAAAGAGCCAGCAGGAAGAGCTGCAGAAGACCAACGATGAGTTGCAGGAGAAAGCAACTTTGCTGGCCCGGCAGAAAGCCGAGGTTGAAGCCAAGAACCGAGAGGTCGAAGAAGCACGCTGGGCAATGGAAGAAAAGGCCGAGCAGTTGGCGCTAACCTCAAAATACAAGTCGGAGTTTCTGGCTAACATGTCGCACGAATTGCGCACGCCCCTTAACAGTATGTTGATTCTCTCTCAACAACTGTCGGAGAACTCGGAGAAGAACCTCTCGCCCAAGCAGGTGCAGTTCTCTGAAACCATCTACTCCTCCGGCTCGGACCTTCTGACGCTGATCAATGACATCCTGGATCTCTCTAAGATCGAGTCAGGCATGATGGGAATTAACGTCTCGGAAACGTCGTTGGGCGCAATCACTGGCCAGGTAGAGCGGAGCTTTTATCAAATTGCCCAGGACAAAGGCCTTCAGTTTCTCGTCCAGGTGAGCGAAGCTGTGGCACCCTCCATTTACACGGACGACAAGCGCTTACAGCAGATTCTCAATAACCTCCTTTCAAATGCCTTCAAATTTACGGAGCGGGGTTTCGTAACTCTTCGGATCGAGCGCGCGCCTGCTGATGAGAAGTACCATCTCGAATCGTTGAACCGCTCCGGGGAAGTTCTGGCGTTCTCGGTCAGTGACACAGGTGTCGGCATTCCACCCGAAAAACAGAGAATTATCTTCGAAGCCTTCCAGCAGGCCGACGGCACAACGAGTCGTAAGTACGGAGGCACGGGATTAGGCCTGTCCATTAGTCGCGAAATAGCACGTTTACTTGGCGGAGAGATTCGCGTAATCAGCAACATCAATGCCGGCAGCACTTTCACCTTATACCTCCCTCGAGTCCACACACCGTTCCTGGCATCGCAAAACACCGCGCCACCCAAGCGGGTAGAAGCGGCCTGGACGCCAGCCGAGATTTTTGACAAACAGGCAGAGTCGTTGCTTTCGAGCGAGGCTGCCATTCACGACGATCGCTACGAGATCGATGAGAGTGATCGAGTGGTTCTGATCGTGGAGAGTGACGTAAAGTTTGCACGTACTCTCTTGAGAATTGCCCGCGCGGAGGGCTTTAAGGGAATCGTTGCCACCACTAGCAACCTGGCTCTCGCGCTGGCCCGGAAATATCGACCAGACGCAATTACGCTTGAAATCAGATTACCTGATCGGGATGGTTGGACGGTGCTCGATCGGCTAAAGCACGATGCCCAAACCAGCCACATCCCTGTGCACATAATCTCCCGCGAGGGTAATCGGCGCCGAGCGTTGGAACAGGGTGCTCTCACATATCTGGAGAAACCCGAAGGCACTGAAGAGTTAGTCGGCGTACTGCGAAAGATTGTGGACTTCTGTGAACGTCGCATCAGGAAACTTCTTATTGTCAAAGACGATGAGACGCAGCGACTGAGCGTTGTGGATTTAATCGGCAATAGCGACATCAACACGACGGCAGTTGCGTCCGGCGAAGAGGCGCTCGCAGCGTTACAGGAGGACAACTTCGATTGTGTTGTAGTGGATCTGAAACTGCCTGACATGAGCGGCGTTGAATTGATTGAAAACATTCAGAAGGACCTGAACAATCATCAACCGCCAATCATCGTGTACCCCCGTAGCGAACTCTCAGGCAAAGAAGTGATCCACTTGAAGAAGATTGCTGAAGCAACTGTCATCAAAGAAGCAGATTCGCCGGAACGCCTGCTTGCTGAGACCGCTCTCTTGCTACATCGCGAAGCGGCAAGCCTGCCCCAGCCGAAACGAGAGATCGTTGAAGAGTTTCAGCGTCGCGATCCGGTGCTGGCCGGTCGAAAGGTACTCGTGGTTGACGACGACGTGCGAAATATCTTCGCGCTCACGAGTGTCCTGGAAGCCCAGAAAATGGAGGTACTCCACGCGGAGAATGGTCAGGAGGGTATCGATCTCTTGAAGGCCGTGCCGGATGTCGACGCCGTATTGATGGACATCATGATGCCGGAGATGGACGGGTATGAAGCCATCAGCGCCATACGCCAGATCGAGGAGTTCAGGGACCTCCCAGTGATCGCTTTGACCGCCAAAGCGATGAAGGTCGATCGTGATCGCTGCCTTGAAGTGGGGGCGTCCGACTATATCTCAAAACCGTTGGATATCGAACAGCTATGCTCGTTGCTGCGTGTCTGGCTTTACCGGCGAGACGTTTGATTAGATCTTCAGGATCCTGGTGACTTCAGAGTTTCATGAAAGCCGAAGAGAAGATCAACATTTTGCTGGTGGATGACAGCCGGCCCAACCTCCTGGCTCTCGAAGCCATTTTGCAGGCGCCTGATCGCAACCTCATCCGCGCAGTCTCAGGAGACGATGCGCTGCGCTTTCTCCTGCATTCTGAAGTTGCCGTCATTCTCATGGATGTATACATGCCGGGAATTGACGGGTTACAGACCGCGGAACTCATCCGGGGGCGGGAAAAATCGCGCGACGTGCCGATCATCTTTCTTACGGCGGCTACCACTGGTCAGCGGCACCTTAGCCGCGGATACTCTCTTGGCGCCGTCGACTACATAGTCAAACCGGTGGAGCCCGAAATTCTTCGATCAAAAGTAGCAGTCTTCGTTGATCTCTTTAAGAAAACGCGCCAGGTCAAACGCCAGGCCCAACTGCTACGCGAGAAGAACCTGCAACTGGAAAATGCGAACTTAGCCCGCCTTAATATGTTGATCGCGTTGGGACAAGAGCTGACGGCAGAACGTGGACCGGAACAGGTTCTGAAAAAGTTCTGTAAAGCCGCACGTCAGATTGTTGCCGCTGAGTATGCGGCTGTAGGTTTGCTTGACATAAAGAATACAACGCTTCGCTACTTCTTCGATTGTGGTCCACATAGTGAAGGAGGCGCTAATGCTCCAACGGTTTCTGAGAACCTCCTTAGTGCCCTGCTGAATGACAGGCGGCCGTTGCGGTTAAATGATGCCGATGAAATCGGGTTTCGGGCCACTGGCGAAGTGAGCAAGGTTCAATCATTTCTCGGCGCTCCCATCTCTTTAACAACAAAGGGAGTAGGATGGGTCTATTTGATCAACAGGATTGGTGCTGATGGATTTAACGAAGCGGATGAACGTCTTGCTGAGACACTGGCTACGCAGGTTGCCATCGCATATGAAAATGCAGCCCTTTATGTGGAAGCACAAACACATGCGAGCGAATTGCGGTTTGAAGTGGCAGTACGCAAACAGGCTGAGGAAGAGCGGGCCGAACTGCTTAAGCGCGAGCAGGCCGCGCGCGCCGAGGCGGAAGGCGCCAATCGGATCAAGGATGAATTTCTTTCGACGCTGTCCCATGAGTTACGGACGCCGCTTACAGCCATTCTCGGCTGGAGCGAGCTGGTTCGCAGAAGTGGTTTTGACGACACGCTGTTGACCCGAGCGCTTGAAACCATCGAACGTAACGCCCGCTCGCAGTCAAAATTGATTGACGATCTGCTGGATGTCTCCCGCATTATCACCGGGAAGATTCGCATGAATCTTCGTCCAGTCGAGATCCGGACGGTTGTCAATACAGCCCTCGAGGGAGTTCGTCCCGCATTCGAGGAAAAGGAGATTCAGGTCGAGACCGTCTTTGATTCGAATAGCTGTCTGGTGTTGGGTGACGGTCACCGCCTGCAGCAGGTCTTCTGGAACTTGCTCAATAATGCTGTCAAATTCACTCCGCCCGGCGGCCAGGTGAAGGTTGTGGTGCAAACCAATGGCTCGGAAGTTCAGGTTCTGGTAACCGATAGCGGAGTTGGGGTCGAACCGGAATTCTTACCTTACGTTTTTGAGCGGTTTCGCCAGGCTGATGGCAGCACCACGAGAACACATGGCGGTTTGGGGCTTGGTCTGGCAATTGTGCGCCATCTGGTCGAACTCCACGTAGGAAGGGTTGAAGCCCTGAGTGAGGGCAGGGATCGAGGCGCAACCTTCACAGTTACTTTGCCATTGGCCACAAGTGAAACGCCGGCAAATTGTGATGACCGCCATGAGCTGGCACGGCGAACAAGCAAATCGCTGGGCGGGTCGCAGCGGTTGGATGGGCTGAGAATTCTTGTTGTCGACGATGAGGCTGATGCCCGTGAGTTGATCGCCACCATCCTCGCGAACCGTGGCGGTAACGTGCGTTGTTGCGTTTCGGCCGCTGAAGCGCTTCAGGCTTTCGAAGAGTGGAACCCGGACGTGCTGGTCAGTGACGTAGGAATGCCGGTAGAAGATGGCTACAGTCTGATAGGGAAAATCCGCAGGCTCGAGGTTGGCACAGAAAGACCGCTTCCGGCAATTGCGCTAACTGCATATGCCTCAACCGAAGATCGCATGCAGGCGCTTTCTGCCGGTTACCAGATGCATCTGACCAAGCCTGTGGACCAGACGACACTTCTCAATGCGATAGCCACAGCGCTCGGCCCACGATCTGATGGCTAACTGCTGGTTAGAGCCGCGCAGACGATCAGTGAACAATCTTGGTTGAATAGAGAATTGCGTACATAGTGTCCTGGTGGCGAGCAAATTCTTTACCTGTCGTCGCCAACATCAAGTTTACCATCTGGACCTGCCCTGCATAGTCTCGATAGGCGAGCCACTGAAGACGGCGATGTCCGTCAGGCTTGTCAGGATTCGATTCACGAAACTGAACTCCCTTCAGTCCATCAATCTCCATCCACTTCAGTTCATCCACCTCGCCGTTATCCATCCGAGTTTTTGCCCCGTCATAGAAAGCTTGCAGGCTGACGTCGGTTGGAAAGTTCCGGTCCATTGGGGAAATACTGACGATCAAAGAAGCAGCATCGAACGATCCCGGAGAACGCCAAACAAGCGATTTACTTTCGTCAGTTGTCATCGTCCAGTTAGGTGGAACAGTCCAGGACATTCCCTGCTTGTCCCAGGTAATGCTCTGCCCGTTGGCCAGGGCTGCTAGTTGGGCCGCTGAAGGTTGCGCCTTCTCGGCTTTTGCTTCGCTGTCGCTCGCGGTTGTTGAACTGGAACCGCCCGACGAGCCGCCCTGCCTAAATCTTTCGGTCAAATTGCAGAGAGATAGGCCGAATACAAGCACAAAAAGAAGGGATAACTGTTTCATTAGCTGTGAACTCACGGGGTGTAGGCTGGAAGAACAATGCGCTTCTATCCAAAAGCAGGTCGGAAGTCAATGTGAATTGTCCGATGAACTTTAGTTTGTCGTGTTTCGTGGCTCTGGAACTGTGGATTTTAATCAATGAGCCGCCGGCAGCATCCCAGGGCTCCCGGTTTCAATGGAGTTCGGAGTAATCCAGCGCGACAAACTAAAGTTTATCGAACATCGTCCCCGCGTCTCCTTGCCTGCTCATTATTCCTTACGGCATATCCGTGTTATCCTACGGCTTCCCTCCTGGCCCCCTCCCTATACAATCCGCGCTGAAGCGTGTAAATCAAGCGGAGATCTTTATGAGACTAAACTCACTTTTGATCTGTCTTTCGGTGTCAATCGTCGTTCTTGCCGGCAGCGCCTGCCAGCGGACCACCGAGACGAATGCCAATATCAATGCAAATGCGAACGCAAATGTGGCTGTTGCGAACGCGAACATGTCTCCTGTAAGCACTGCCGGAATTGCTGCTAAAGAGCCGGAAAAATATCGTGGCACTTTAGTCTTAACCGTCGAAACGGCTGGCGGACAGCGAGCAATGGGTGTTCCTCCTCTATCTGCCGATATCGCCCGCGACGGAGCGGACCGAAGGGTCGCCTTCAAACTGCCCGACGGCTCGGATTTGATCTATCTGGAACGTGGTGGCGAGCACTACATGATTGCCCCGGGTCGCAAGCAGTACGCGGAACTGGATCCAGAGTCGCTCGGGTTCCAACTCCAGAAACTGATGACCCCGGGCCAACTGGTATCGAGGCTTGAAAATTTACAAGGAGTTGAGCGCGTCGGCGAGGAAACTGTAAACGGCCGGGTTGCCGAAAAATACCGCTACACCGCTACGACGACGACCGGAACGCAGGCCGGCAGTGTCGAAACCGAAGCCTTTGTTCTTGTGGACAGAGAAACGGGACTACCGGTTCGTACCGAACTATTTGCTGAGGCTAGCGGTGATGTGCAGGGCATGAAGGAAGCCAAGGTAATAGCTGAACTGCGAGAGATTTCGACCGATGTCGACCGCTCTCTGTTTGAAATACCCGAAGGTTACAACAAGATCCCACCCGAGCAGGTGCGGCAGCAGATGAATACACTGACCCAGGCAGCGGCTGCATTGGTGCAGGCAGTATTGGGCAACTTGAAAACAACAGGCGCTGCTCCTGCCACATCGTCTCCGACCGCGACCGCTTCGCCGGCACAGTAAACGAGGTCACATGAGATATCTCCTAACTCTTCTTCTCGGACTGATTATTGGGGGCGGAGTAGTGGTCTTCTTCCTCGGTACACCGCGCGCCGGTTCGGCTCCAGGCACACCTGTCGCCGCCCCCGATCCGGGCGATAAGCCACCAGGTACTGCGGTTGTTGAAGTGGACCAACGCTTTTTCGATCAACTGCTGGCCACCTTGTTCAAAGACCTGGGGCCACCCACGGTCCGTCTCGCAAATTCGGATCAGTCAGGCGAGTTCCAAAAGGCTGCGTTACAGAATGGGTGCACTAACACGATTACGCTTTTGCCGGAGTCGGGCGATGTCAAGACGCAAGTGCAGTTTGCTCAGGGAAAAATTTCGGCTCCACTCGCCTTTACCGGTAGTTACAACCTGATGGGCAACTGCCTGAACTTTAAAGGGTGGACCCAAACAACCATTCAGCTCTCGTTCGATCAGGGCGCCCAGACCTTATACGGCAGGCTAAACATTGAAGGTGTCAACCTGGAGGGGGTTGCACCCGTAGCAAATAGTCTGGTTACAGTGTTCGTCCGCACGGCAATCGACGAGCGCTTGAACCCACTCGAGCTGCTCCGGGCGCAACACCTGCAGTTACTGATACCGGCCCAGGCCAGTAACGGCTCGCTTAAGGCAACTGTTAGAGACGTCAGATCCGAAGTGCTTGAAGGTTCAATGCGCCTGCACATCACCTACGAGTTCAATGGAACGCGTAACGAATCAGGGACAGGGTAGATCCCGTTCCTGGCAGTTATAGGTTTGCGCCCGATGCAGACGATTGCCCTTCTTCGGCGAGCTGTCGCTGACGAGCAAAGTGATCGGTGATTTCTGACGCAGTCTTTTGACCGACAAAAGGGGCAAGCTCTGAAGCACTCGCCTGGGCGATCCGTTGAATTGAGCCGAAGTGGCGTAGTAAGCGACCTTTCCGTTTTGCTCCGACTCCGGGGATCGCGGTCAGCTCTGAGGTGAAGTCTCGCAACTCCCGCCTCTTGCGGTGGTAAGTTACAGCATACCGGTGCGTTTCATCCCGGATCATCTGAAGCAACCGCAAAATCAACGAATGAGAATCAAGGTAGATCGGTTCGTGCTCGCGGCCTTTAACCAGCAGGTGTGAAACTTCCCTGTGGCGCTGTGGTGGTTTTACGACGCCTACCATTGGGACGGCTTCGAGATCGAGTTCACGCATCGCATCAGCCGCGGCGGCCAACTGGCCTTTTCCTCCGTCGATCATGATCAGATCGGGCAAAGGTTTACTCTCGTTCAGTACTCTGCGATAACGTCGCAGAACTGCCTCGCGCATAGAAGCGACATCATTCGAACCTTCAACAGAGCGAATACGAAATTTCCTGTATTCAGAGCGATTCATCTTGCCATTCTCGCAGACCACCATGCCGGCTACATTCTCGGCCCCCTGGATGTTCGAGATGTCGAAAGATTCGATGCGCGTCGGAAAGCGTGGCAACTCTAAGGTCTCCTGCAACTCCTCGAGAACCAGCTTCATGTCAGGCTTGAGCACCCGGAAACGCTGTTCGAATGCGAGCTTCGCATTCTTCTCACCGAGATCGATCAAGTCCCGCTTCTCGCCCCGTTGCGGATAGAGAATCCTGACACGCCGGCCTTTCCGGGTACCGAGGGCCTTTTCCAATAGTGGACGGTCTTCAAAGTCCACGGGTACATGGATCTCTTTCGGAACGTAGTCTGTCGAATAGTACTGGGCCAGGACATCGCTCAGAAATGAAGCCGGCTCAAAATTATTCTCGGGCAGATCCTCCCAAAAGAACTCGCGCCGGCCGACGATGTGTCCTTCGCGCATCGTAAATAATTGCAGCGCCAGTCGTGGGCCTTCGCGGTAGTAGGCGAAGATGTCAACGTCGCGCTCGGGTGATGTTGCCATCTTCTGCTGTTCGGAAAGCTTGATGACCGTCTTCCGGAGATCTCGATATTTTGCGGCCATCTCGTAGCGTTGTTCCTCAGACGCCTGAGCCATTCGCTGTTCGAGAGTGTCGGCCAGTTCTGTATTTCGGCCCTCGAGCAACAGCCGTACGTCGCGCACCGCTTCCTGATACTCCTCTGGAGTACACAGCCCCTTGACGCATGGACCAAGACAGCGTTTGATGTGATATTCGAGGCAAGGTCGTGGTGCTTTACCATCGATCTCAATATCGCAGGTCCGTAACTGAAAGGTGCGATTGATGAGATCGATTGTCTTGCGCGCCATGCTCGCCGGCAGAAAAGGCCCAAAATAGAGTGCGCCATCACGCTGAATTCGTCGGGTGATGACCACTCTGGGAAAGGGCTCGTTGATAGTGAGCTTTAGATGAGGATACGACTTGTCGTCTTTTAGATTTACGTTATAGCGCGGTTTATGCTTTTTAGTGAGCGTGGCTTCGAGCACGAGGGCTTCAACCTCGTTGTCGGTGACGATAAACTCCACATCGGCAATGTTCCTTACGAGTGCGTCAGTCTTGCGGTCGAACGGTCGGGCCTGAAAATACGAACGGACCCGGCTTCGCAAATTCTTCGCTTTTCCGATGTAAATCGTCTTTCCCGTAGCGTCTTTGTAGAGATACACGCCGGCAGACACTGGAATTTCTTTTAACTTGTCTTCTAAGCTCACTCGTTTTACTACTTTTGAACGTTGGGAATTTGCTGGAGATATTTTAACGTACAAGCGATCCGAGCGCATGCTACCCGAGCTTGCGCCCTATTTGCACCCAGGAAGCGTTGGTGGGAGTCGAGCGGTTTAATCGGTCCTCCAGAGGAACACATGCAATTCCCTTTCTCCTTAACGAAGGACAAACCTTTCGATGCGGTCGGATTCGGCTTGAATGCCGTCGATCATCTCGTAGTCGTGCCGCAGTATCCGGCTTTCGATACGAAAACGCGATTTCTCGAACACCGTCAAAGTGCGGGTGGCCAAACCGCTACGGCGATGGTGGCTCTAAAGCGGCTGGGCCTGAACACCGCGTATGCTGGAAGGTTTGGTTCCGACGCTGAAGGGAGATTTGGTCTGCAATCAATAGAAGCGTCTGGCGTGAATACCGATTTTGTGGAAGTGGTCGAGGGAGCTCGTAATCAGGTCGCTTTCATTATCATCGATTTTCGGTCGGGCGAACGGACAATTATCTGGGACCGCGACGATCGACTCGCTTACGGCGCCGAAGATGCTCCAATTGCCTCTGCTTCGCGCGGTCGTGTTTTGCATCTCGATGCGCATGATCCGCACGCTTGTGTTCGAATGGCTCAGGCCGCTCGAGCCGGCGGCGTGATTGTTTCCGCCGATATCGATAACGTCTATGCGGGACAACCCGAATTGCTCCCCTTAATCGACGTTCTGATTACTTCAAGAGAGTACCCTCATCGCCTGTTTGGTCTTCGCGACGAACGCGCTTCACTGGTGGAGATGAAGGCTCGCTTCGGCTCACCGGTGGTCGGGATGACATTGGGAGCGCGCGGCGCGTTGCTCTATCTTGAGGGCCAATTCATAGACTCGCCCGCTTATCAGGTGCCGGGTGGCTGCCGTGACACTACCGGCGCCGGCGACGCATTTCACGCGGGATTTATCTATGGATTATTGAAAGGCGAAGATGTCGAGACGTGCCTGCTTTTAGCTAACGCTACAGCAGCGCTCAAGTGCCGGGAACTTGGTGCGCGCACAGCTCTCCCGACGAAGGAAGAGCTTGAGGAACTCCTCCGTTCAGGCCAGACAATTTAAAGCGGCTGATCTTAGGGATCGCGCGTTAAGGTTGGCCTATAAACGGGCTAAGCTCCGGTCGGTTTGGCGATAGCTCCCAAGTGTTTACGAAGATGAGCTAACACGCGCTGCCACGCATCGGTGGCGGCCTCCGGGTTATAAACTTCCGGACGGGTGTCATTGAAGAATGCGTGGTCAGCATCGTATGTAATGACTTCGAGCGGCAGACTGTATTTGCGGGCCGCCTCCTGGAGTGCATTGACCTTTTCCGAATTGATCCAGGCGTCGCGGCTGCCAGCAATAAAGAGTGTCGGCGCCTTCAATTTCTGCAACACTGATTCTTCCGGAATGTCTCCATAGAAGGCTGCCGCCGCGGACAGTCCATTGAGATCGCAGGCGGCACGCAGGGCGAACGTTCCCCCCATGCAATAGCCCGAGATGCCGATACTTTCAACTTTGATGGTACGCTTGATCTCCTCTATGGCCGCGGCGATTGTTTCGAGGCCGTCTTCCATCGCTAATTCGTGCATCAGTTTTGAGGCTTCCTGCTGATCGGTAGCCGTCTTACCGCGATAGAGATCGGGCGCTACGCAAATAAATCCTTCACTGGCGTACCGTCCCGCAATGTCGCGAATGTGGTCATTAATACCCCACCATTCGTGGATCAGGATCACGGCCGCTTGAGCCTCAGAGTCAGGGCGGGCCACAACTGCCGTGGTGGCGCCCTTCGACGTGTGCAGATTCAGAGTTTCACTTTTCATTGGCGGATTTCCCCCTCTTTAAGATGGCACGATTCGCTTTGGTAGTGGATTCGTAATTATACCTTGCCTACGCGCTATTAAAAATGGACAGTTCAGTGATATAAAGACTTTCACCGCAGTTTCACTACCAGATAAGAGAAACGCCTCAATTGTGAAGGACGAATTATGAAGATCCTTGCGCTCAGCATCGCGACCGCAATACTGCTACTCGCGCTTACAGTCCTCGCGCCATCTGAACAATCATCTACTCGCGCCGATCTCGTCTTTAAGAACGGCAATATTTACACCGTTAATGACCGGCAACCCACGGCTGAAGCAATCGCCGTAACGGCCCATCGGATCGTTTTTGTGGGTTCAAATAGTGACGCCTCAAAATACGTCGGCAAAGACACGCGCGTAGTCGATCTCAAAGGCAAAACTGTGCTACCGGGCCTTGCTGATTCACATCATCACCTTTCGGGTGTGGGCTTTAGAGAGATGACTCTCAACCTCGAGGGCATAGACAGTCTCGAAGAATTTCTCGCTCGCGTGAAGGCTCGGGTTGATCAGGCAAAACCCGGTGAATGGGTAACCGGGCGAGGTTGGATCGAAACTTTTTGGAAGCCACCGGTATTTCCGACACGTTCGCAACTCGATCGCATCGCGCCCAATAACCCTTTGCTCCTGACTCGGGCAGACGGCCATGCATCTGTAGTCAATAGTGCAGCGCTGAAGATCGCGGGAATAGACCGGAGTACTCCGAATCCATTTGGTGGCGAGATCTCAAAGGACAAAGACAGTGGCGAGCCCAATGGAATGCTGCTCGATACTGCTCAGGGTCTCGTCCGTCGCCACATTCCTTCCGCGACGGCAGCGGATGCGGAGCAAGCGATCCTTCTTGGTGTGAAGCGAAACCTCGAACTTGGCTGGACCCAGATTCAGGATGCCGGCGGCAGCTACGCGGACGTGGATCTTTACAAAAAGCTTTACGGCGAAGGGAAGATCAAGCTGCGTATCTACAAAGCCCTCCACGGCCCTTCGTCAGCTTCAGCGAAGCTTTTGCGAGAAGGCGCCACAACCGGAGCCTTTGATGACCGGTTTAACTTGAGAGCCATCAAGGTTGTATTTGACGGGGCACTTGGTTCAAGAGGGGCAGCCCTGCTCGAACCATACGCGGACGCTCCTGAGAGTTCCGGGTTCCTGACGACAAAAGAATCCGAACTGTACCCCATGCTGGAAGAAGCCTTGCGGCAAGGCATTCAGGTTGAGACTCACGCAATCGGCGATCTCGCGAACCGCCGCATCCTCGATCTTTACGAGAAAGCATTCGCTGCCGTTCCCGCAAATAAGAGAAGGGTCGCGGAGCCGCGCTGGCGTGTCGAACATGCTCAGATTGTCAATCCTGCTGATCTTGCGCGCTTCGCAAAGTTGGGAGTGATTGCCTCGATGCAACCATCACACGCAATCGGCGACCTGCACTTTGCTCCAAGCCGCGTGGGAGTGAAGAGACTCGAGGGCGCCTATGCCTGGGCCACATTAATCAAGAGTGGAGCGATCATCGCTGGCGGTTCTGATGCTCCGGTTGAGCGTGGTGAACCCATGATCGAGTTCTATGCCGCCGTCGCTCGAAAGGATCAGAAGGGTTTCACCGGTGACGGCTGGCACCCGGAAGAAGCCGTATCCAGAGAACAGGCCCTGAAGATGTTTACGATCTGGTCTGCCTATGCGGCATTTGAGGAGAAGATTCGAGGCTCGATTGAAGTTGGCAAGCTGGCTGATTTTACGGTTCTTTCCGCTGACATCATGAAGATTCCGGAGATTGAGATTTTGAAAACACACTGCGTGATGACAGTCATTGGAGGCGAAATCGTTTACCAGGCGAAGTAGGTTGCGATCCTCAGTAGCTTTGGGTCTTTCAATTGACAGCAATCGACCAACGTTATCTCAGCAGCCGTCTCGGCAATGTGTCGATCAAAAAGCTGGAGGAAATTGGTTCGGTTTTTGACGAGCTTGCAGGACGAACTTAGTTAGGGGAAGCAACCCAATGGCGGTTTCCGGTTCTGCACAATCAGAGTACACGCGACGAAATTTCCTTTCGCTGGCCGGTAAAGGAATCGGCCTGGCCGCGCTTTCTTCAGCTACCGTCGCCGGGCTGCTGAAAGACGTTCAAGCGGCCGCCGACAGCATCGCAACACTCAATCCACAACAGGCGGCTCTCGAGGAGGACTACTGGGCCACAATCCAGAATTCATTCTCTGTCACCCGCGGCATTATCAACTTGAACAACGGCGGCGTTTCGCCCAGCCCGCGCATCGTCACGGAAGCGCTAGTGCGCTACATCTGGCAGCAGGAAGACGCTACCGCCTACACGATGTGGCAAATTCTTGAACCACAATCTGAAACGATTCGCACCGGGCTTGCAGAGATCTTTGGTTGCGATCGAGAAGAGATTGCCATCACGCGAAATGCCTCAGAGTCATTGGAGACCCTTCTGCTCGGGATGGACTTCAAGCCGGGTGATGAGATCTTGACGACCACGCAGGACTACCCGCGCATGTTGACGACCCTTCGCCAGCGTGAACAGCGTGAAGGTCTGGTGTTGAAGCTGGTCAAGATACCCATCTCTCCAAACAATCTTGACGAGATAACCGGGGCCTTCGAGCGTGGCATCACCAGCCGTACCAGACTGATCCTGATCTCGCACATGGTTAACATCACCGGACAAATAACTCCCGTCAAGGCGGTTTGCGATCTTGCACGCGCCCGGGGGGTCGAAACGATTGTCGATGGCGCTCATTCTTTTGCCCAGTTCGATTTCAGGCAGAAGGATCTCGGCTGCGATTATTTCGGAACCTCCTTGCATAAGTGGCTGTATGCACCCAAGGGCACGGGACTGCTCTACGTGAAGCGCGACAAGATTGCGAAGATCTGGCCCTTGATGGCAGCCGAGTCAAAACAGGCAAATGACATTCGCAAGTTCGAAGAGATTGGCACACATTCGGCGGCCCCCAAGCTGGCCATTGGCGAGGCGATGCTTTTTCACAATGCTATAGGCGGAAAACGAAAAGAAGCACGACTGCGATATCTCTCGCGTTACTGGATGAATCGTCTAAAAGCCGTGCCCAAGGTCAGCTTTAACACTTCATTTGACGACGATCAGTCCTGTGCAATCGGCAACGTGCACATCGAGGGCACGGATCCGACTGCTATTGGGAGCTATCTGTTTGATAAGCACCGGATCTTCACCACGCCGATCCTTCATCAAGAGTTTCGAGGAATTCGCATCACGCCGAATCTCTACACCACGCTGAGGGAATTGGACCGGTTCTGTGATGTTATGGAAGGGATCGCGCGAAAGGGGCTTCCTTAGCAAATGCCACAACTGATCACAAGAAGAAACCTTCTTGGTAATGGAATCAAGACAGGGATCGGGCTAATCCTGCTCAAAGGCCTGCCGCCAGCTTCGCTGGTTGTGGCCTCGCACGCCGAACAGACTCAGTCAAACGATTATCAAGCCGTCTACAGGAGGCTTGATGAGTTTATTGCCCGGCATATGAATGAGGTTGGGGCTCCCGGCCTAACCCTGGCCATCGCTAATCGTAAAGGCATACTTCGTGTTTCCCACTATGGTTTCGCAGACCTGAAGACTGGAGCCCGCGTGGGTACTCAGACTCTGTTCCAGATCGGTTCGATCTCGAAATCGTTTGTTGCTATCGCGGTTCTCAAGCTCGCCGAAGAAGGGAAAATCGATTTACACAGGCCTGTAGGTAGTTATCTTCCCTGGCTAAAGATCGATTCGACACACGCACCATTCACGACCCATCATCTACTCACCCATACCGCTGGATTATCAGCAGTCCCCCTTCTAACGCGGATCGCCGCAACGCCATTAAAGGTGGGCTCTGAACCGGGAAGTCGTTTCGTCTATTCAAACATCGGTTACGCCTTGCTGGGGTTCTTGCTCGAGACTCAAGACAAGCAACCCTTTCCCGACGTGATCCGCAAGCGCGTCATTGAGCCCCTCGGAATGTCGGCGAGCTCTCCGGTTATCATTAATACCATTCGTGAACAGTTAGCCGTAGGCTATGCGCCTTTCTATGACGACCGGCCCTTCCCTCGGAAGGGAAAGCTCGGTGAGGCGCCGTGGGTTGAGGTTCCCGAGGCAGCAGGCAGCGTCGCCGCGACGGCTCAGGATATGGGCGCATATCTGCAAATGCTTTTGAATGGTGGCGTCGGACCTCGAGGTCGCGTTTTGTCAGAGAAGAGCTTTGAGTTGCTGATCAAGCCTGCTATCAAAGCACCGTTCAGCGGCGAGGAGGCAAGTTATTCTTATGGACTGTGGATCAGCGACTCCGCAGGACAAAAGCTCGCGCGGCACACGGGGGGAATGATTGCTTTCAGTTCCGCCATGCATGCAGATCTTACCGAGGGATTCGGAGCATTTGCCTCTGTCAACGCCAATCTGCGAGGCTACAGACCGAATGCGGTCGCAAAATATGCGCTAGATCTCCTGCGTGCTGCTAATAGAAGTAACGAACTTCCCGAACCGCCAGCGCCCCTCCCTTCGGCCGATCGAGTCATCAATGCCGCCGAGTATGCCGCGACCTATACAGCGCCGAACGGGGACAAACTCGTTCTCACAAACAATGGTGAGCAACTACTCCTGCATCATAAAGACGAGAAGATTGTGCTCGAACAGGCCGCCAGAGATCGCTTTATAGTGAGGCATCCCGATTTTGAGTTGTATATACTCGGGTTCATGCGTGAGGAAAAAGCCATAGTCGAGGCGTTTCATGGTCCGGGTTGGTGGTTCAACGACCGCTACACGGGACCACGAACGTTCTCATACCCGAAAGAATGGGACGCGTATGCCGGTCATTTTCGCTGTGATAATCCATGGTACGGGAGTTTGCGAGTCGTTTTGCGAAAGGGACGACTACTGCTGGGAGGCCAGCAACCGCTCTTCGAGATCGAGCCTGGAGTATTTCGCCCGGAAGCTGACAGCAATACACCCGAGCGCATCGCTTTTGGTACTATCGTGAATGGCAAAGCATTCCATCTGAATTACTCAGGAATAGACTTCTATCGCACCTTCACGCCTTAGAGACTTTGTCAAAACGTACTTTCTAGTTCTGACACACTCGTCTTAGTTCAGAGGGGTAGAATTACATTTGGAACGAGCAAGAGGTAGATCCTTGTCACTGATGCCTTTGGCCATTGGCATCATTTTAGTAGCCGCGACCGAGTCGGCAGGTAAATCCTGGCGAGGACTCGTTCCCTTAAAATCCACGCGAGCAGATGTTCAACGAGTGCTGGGTAAGCCAATCGCGGGCGGCGGCACAATTGATCTCTATGAAATTGAGGAAGGCCACGTCAACGTCATTTATGTGGGGGAGCGGTGCGAGCAGGGTCTACCGGCGGATTGGGGAAACTGGAACGTCGAGACCGGAACGCTCGTAAATATCAGCATTACTTTGCATGTTCCGCAACCCCTCGCGCGATTCAAAATCCGCAATCTTAAACGTTACAAGTGGTACACTGACCACTCTGGAGCAACGTACTATCACGACAAAAGAAGAGGAATCGAATACCAGGTTCAGGCTGGAAATGTAACGGCCATTACGTACGGGCCAGCGCTGACCGACCACCGACTCTTATGCAAGCGGGGCATGCCACGAATCAAATATTAAGTAACGGAAACAGTCGATTGGAGAAACACGATGTCAAGTCCAACACCACAACAACCATCACCTCTACTATTTTTTCAGACAGTAAACGCATATCAACGAACTGAAGGGCTCAAAGCGGCAATCGAATTGGACCTCTTCACAGCGATAGCGGAGGGAAATGCGACTGCCCAACAGATTGCCCAGCGTACCGGAGCATCGGAGCGCGGCACTCGAATATTGTGCGACTTTCTTTGTGTAATGGGATTTCTTAGCAGAGAAGATGGGCGCTATGCTTTGACGCTCGATTCAGCAACGTTTCTCGATAAGCGCTCGCCTGCGTACATGGGAGGCGTGATTGACTTCATGCTGTCACCTATGCTGACCGAAGGATTCAAAGACCTTACCGGCGCCGTTCGCAAAGGAGGTACGGTTGTTTCTGATGAGGGTACGATCGCCCCGGATCATCCTATCTGGGTCAAATTTGCTCAAGCGATGGCGCCAATGATGGCCTTGCCAGCCCAACTGATCGCAAAGCTGGTCGATGGAAAAGCGGACAGAAAACTGAAGATTCTCGACATTGCTGCGGGACATGGTCTTTTCGGAATTGCCTTTGCGAAAAACAACCCGCAGGCAGAAGTAGTGGCGCTTGACTGGCCCGGTGTTCTCGAGGTCGCCAGGGAGAACGCTAAAAACGCAGGTGTTACTGATCGTTATTCAACCATCGAAGGTAGCGCTTTTGAGGTGGACTTTGGCAACGGCTATGACCTGGCGCTCCTGACAAACTTCCTTCATCACTTCGATCCGCCCACCTGCGAAGAACTCGCGAGGAAGATTCATTCTGCCTTGAACGATGATGGCCGTGCAGTAACTCTGGAATTTGTACCGAACGAGGATCGAATCTCACCACCGGAAGCTGCTGTTTTCAGCGTGGTGATGCTTGCCGGTACTCCCTCCGGGGACGCTTACACTTTCTCGGAGCTCGAACGGATATTCAGCAATGCAGGATACGCGCGTAGCGAGCTTCATCAGTTGCCACCCTCAATTCAGCAAGTGATTATTTCGTACAAATAGTGTGTTCAGTCTGCTCCGGCTTCTGCTGCCACTCGGTCGGGTTCGGGGGCGTCCGCTAATGGCTTTGCGAGCAGGCTAGCCACCGAGTCCAACACATCTTTCGTCCGAAACGGCTTCGCGATATATGCGTTGAAACCTGCGGCGAGAATTTGCTCGCCTATGGGATCCGCGTAAGCAGTCACCGCAACACAGGGGATCATGGCAAGCCGTTTGTCACGTTTAAGCTCTTTAAGAAGGCTCCACCCATCAATTATCGGCATCTGGAGATCGATCATGAGCAAATCCGGAGGCGTTTCTCTGGCCATTGCAAGACATTGTTGGCCATTCGTCGCCTCAAGGACTTCATAGTGCGCCGAAGCGAGGAGAATGCGCAAAAGTTCCCGATTGTCTTCGTAGTCGTCAGCAATCAGTATCGTGGCTGCCATAAGCAAAAGGTTAGTCGCGACGTCTGTCTTATAGCCTTGCAGTTCGAGAACTGTCAATCCAAACCACCCAATTACGCATTTCCCTGTTGACCGAGTGAATCCTGCACGTCCATAATCCCAACAGAGACCTTTCACCCCCACCGGGTCTCTTGACGACAAGAGTTAAACCTTAGGTTAGAATCCTTACCCACGAGCCTCGGGAGATCCAAATTGCCAATGGAGGAAAGCCACTGTGGTCAGCGGACAACTGGAAGACAGCTTGCGCCACGAGATCGAGCGCTACCTGGAAGGTCGCCTTAGCGGAGTAAGAGAGGAAATTTCCGCCCTTCAGAGCGAACTCAATCAATCAATCAGTAATTTGCTTGAACGCCAGGGCGATGTTCAATTAGACGGATCGCTGGCGGCCTCGATTCTTGAGCACTTACGCGCTGCTCACGAAGAAGGGATTAACCTTGCCGCGTCTGAATCGGCGCGCACCCGCGCTTCGAGTGACCTGGCAATTGTTAAAGCGGCGATCACCGAAATTGATGAGCAGAATACGCAGGCTGAAATCCTGAAGGTGTTGGTGAACCGTTCGGCGTCTTTTGCCCCTCGAGTCGCATTTTTCGTGATCAAGGGTGACCAGGCGAACGGATGGCGCGCCAGGGGGTTTGAAGGCACGGTCGGCGATAGCACGATTCAGCAGTTATCACTCCCCATGTCGGCGAACACGATCATTGCGGAAGCTGCAAATTCACATGAAACCTGGAGTGGTGGTCCGCATTCACATTCGGAGGACCACCTGTTACTAAATCGGCTGGGTGAAGAGGCGCCGCAGCGAGTAGTGGCCGTGCCGCTCACAGTACGTAACCGGACAGTCGCCGTGCTTTACGCGGACTCAGCGGGGCTCGATTCTGAAGCCATCAAGCTTGAAGCTCTTGAAACATTGGTCCGAGTGTCGGGAATGGCAGTTGAAATGCTCTCGCTTTCACGCAGCGCCTCCAGAGTTGCCGAATCTGAACCTGCCCCCAGTGCCGAAACTCAGCCCGAGTCAGAACCAGAGCAGGTCTCGACTTATACTCCGGCAACCGAATACGAGGAGTCACCCCAGGTAGCGGCGGAGCCTGAGCCGGCCGTGGCTGAGGCGGAACCGTTTGAGCCAGAGCCAGAACCCGCCCCTCCGGCTACGACACAGTTTGAGGCAGAGCCTGCTCCTCCCGACACACCCCAGATTGAGTCTGCACCGGCGCCTTTCGAATCCCCCGAACCTGAACCTGAGCCGGCTGTCGCTGAATCTCCAGCAACTGCGCTTGGGACGAGGCGTCGATATGGCATGGATGCTGACCTACCAGTCGAAGTGAGCAGCGAAGAAGAGCGCCGTCTCCATAATGACGCGCGAAGGTTTGCGCGGCTGCTGGTTTCGGAGATCAAGCTTTATAACGAACAAAAAGTCAGCGAAGGTCGCGAACAACACGACCTCTATGATCGGCTGCGAGAATATATCGACCGGTCTCGTGAAATGTATGACCGGCGTGTTAAAACTGAAGTGGCAACCAAGTATGACTACTTTCATCACGAACTTGTAAACACGCTTGCGGAGGGTGATGTCGCAAACCTGGGTGCCGCCTATCCAGGAGCAACCGTTTCAGCTTGACGAGGCACTAAAGGTTAGTTCTGATTTTTCACCGCAGACGATTCTGCACGCTGCAAGCATTAAACAATTTACTCTGGGGGCAGAAGGTTGGTTAGGAATTTCAGTGGACATCGACTTACTCTCCTCTTGATTGGCTTTGCAATTGCAGTAGGTACAGCCCTCCCTGTACTGCTGACCGCAAGCTGTCAGACTCGTTCCCAAACTCAAGGCGAAGCTCAGGCGTTGGAACACCTTCGACTGCTTACGCGAGGCGATGTCTTGCCGTCGGAAGATGTCGTGGCGCGTCTGGAAGCTTCAGTGCCCGGAACGACAGCAGCCGCTCTGGCCCGTTTGGTAAGAGGGCGGATAAAGCTCAACGCAAAAGATTTTTCCGGAGCAGCGACTTTACTCGATTGGGACCTTATCAACGAGAAGACCGCGATCGGTGATTACGGGCTGGCGATGCGCGGCAGTGCTCTTGAGCAAGCAGGAAAAATCGCCGAAGCTCGCGTTGTTTACCAGGAACTGGTGCGGAGCCATCCAACATCATTGCGACGCCCCGAAGCGATTTTGCGAGACGGTGAATTACTAATGCGCAGTGGCGCGGCGCAGGGAGTCCCGCTGGTGGTCGAAGAGCTTGCCGCCACCGATAACCCTGCAGCTTTGCTGCTGACCGGCAAAGCCTACGATCAGATTGGCGACTCATCTCGAGCGCTTGCTGCTTACCGTCGGCTCTTCTTTTATGCGCCCGTCTCTGAAGAAGCAGTTCAGGCTGCCACTGCGATCGCCAGGTTGAGTTCAACTACAACTCCCGGTTCCGCAGAGGAAGCGTTAATTCGAGCTGATAAGCTCTTTCAGGGCGCAAGATACTCGGACGCCCTTCAGGCATACACTTCAGCGTTTGGTCTCTTTCCGTCCATCGCTACGCCGGAAGCCCAGCTTCGTCGCGGAATCGCAGCCTACAACGTCAGAAGAACTGCTGATGCGGTAGCTGCGCTTAACCTTGTCCCCTCATCTGCCGGCAACACACAAGCCGAGGCGCTGTTTTATCTCGCGCAGACTTATGCGCGCGCCCGTCAATGGCCCCAGGTGAGAGCGACGATCGACCAGCTACGAGCTTCGTTTAAGGACAATGTGATCACACCGCGGGCCCTGGTCGCCGTTGGTCAAATAGCTCAAGAGGCGAAGAATACTGCTGACGCCGCATTCTTTTTCCGCAGTGCTGTAAGTGCCTATCCGGGGTGGGTAGAGGTGGCCCAGGCGCAATTCGATCTCGCGTGGCAAGCTCATGACGCTAGAAACTTCACAGAGTCGTCTCGATTGCTCACAGAACACCTCGCATTCTATGCAGATCGGAACACGGACAATCGCGGTCGTGCGGGGTATTGGGCTGCACGCGATTCAGAACGGGCGGGCAAATTGGCTGAGGCTAAGGCCCTTTATCAGGCAATGCTGGGCCGGTACGATGCAAACTGGTATGGCTATCTTGCAAAGCAACGCCTTGATGTTCTCACCAGAAGCGGTCGCGCACCAAACCGGAGTTTTGAATCGGATTCGGTTGTGGGCCGAGCAGTAGCTAACCTGCAAACGGTAACCGTTGCTGATGAGTCACTGAACCCTGAAGGGGACTCGAGGATTACGAAAGCACACCACCTCATGCACATTGGCGCCAGCAACTGGGCCCTCGAGGAATTGAGTAAGGCTGCTGAACAGGCGCCTAACAGCCCAAAACTCAATCTGGCTATAGCAGGCATCTATCGGTCACGTGAAGACAATGTCCGTGCCCTGAATACGCTGAGAAGGAGCTTTCCCGACTACGCCCAGATGAAACCTGAAGAGATGTCGCCGGAGGAGTGGGATGTATTTTATCCGCTTGCCTATTGGGACATCATCGTTCAGGAATCGCGCGCCAGGCAGCTTGATCCATTTCAGGTAGCCGGAGTTATCCGGCAGGAGACCATCTTCATGACGAGAGCGCGCTCGTCGGCTAAGGCCTACGGAATAATGCAGGTGCTGGTGCCGACCGCGCAGCTCACAGCAAGAAAGCACGGCGTGTCGCAAGCGATAACTGAAGAGTCGCTATACGAGCCGCGGCTGAATATTCAGATTGGCACGGCGTACCTGAAAGATCAGGTGGAGAGGTTTGGTCGCATCGAATATGTCGCCGCCGCGTATAATGCCGGCCCCGGGCGAGCTGTCCGCTGGCGCGAAACATTGCCGCCAGAAATTGACGAGTGGGTCGAAGCCATACCTTTCCGTGAGACGCGCCTTTATGTGCAAGGCGTCGTCAGGAATCGTCTACAGTACGAGCGACTCTACGATGCGAACGGTAAATTTCGTCCCGAGGTGGGAACCCGACGGGGCGCAGCTAAAGCCGGAGAAAATTCGGATGTACGAAAACGCCGGGTAATAGGAAATGAGAACGAGGAGTAAAAAAGGTCCGGTAGGTTGGGTTCGTAGTTCCCTTGTTCTTGCAATCGCGATACTCGGCCTGGGTTGGTTTGAGGCGTCTCTCAATGCTCAAACCAGGCGAGGGGCTTCAGGCGGCGGCCCGTCCGTCACGATCGTAACGGAACCGAATGCGATTATCTGGATAAATGAGATCCGGCGGGGTGTCACTGATGAAACAGGCCGGCTAACCGTCATGAAGCTTCCGGCGGGTCGAAAAATGCTGCGTGTTCGCACCAACGGATTCAGAGAAGTAAACATACCGCTGGCGGGCGGGCGCCGCGAAGTGAATGTCAAACTCGTCAAGAGCACCGAGGCTGCCGAGCTCGCTTTTCAAAAGGCAGAAACAGCGCGTGAACAGGCCCGTGATGACGAAGGGAGAGCCGCAGCCGCCGATCTTTATCGCCTGGCACTTAAACTTCGACCGGCTTATCCGGCCGCTCGAGTAGGCCTCGCAAGGGTTTTGATGGATCTCAACGAGTATCAAGCGGCGCTCGCGGAGATTGCCGCGGCTCGCCGCAATCGACCGGTTTATCCGGAAGCATCAGCGGTCGAAGGGCGCATCTATCGCGAGGCAGCTTTCGATGAGGAGGCAATTAAGTCCTTTCGCCGAGCGATCCGCGAAGGACGTGGATTCCAGGCTGAGGCCCATGTCGGGCTAGCCCGTCTACTTGAGGAAAGGGGCCAGCTTCCCGAAGCGGTAGTTGAATATCGAGCCGCGCTCGGTCAACTCGCGGATTCCGAGCCTGTAATCTATCAATTGCTTGGCTCAGCTTACGAGAAGATGCACCGTCCCAAGGACGCCGTAGCAGCTTATGAAACATATCTGAAACTCGCGCCGGACGGGGGCCTTGCGCCGGCGGTGCGTTCGATCCTCGATCAACTGAAGCGTGAGGCCGAAGGCGACATCGGAATCATCCCCTAACTCAACAGAATGGCCACCCCCACCCTTTCATCGCATCGACACGTCTCACGCAAAGCCGGGCTGTTTACAGAATCTGTAATCCGGGAGATGACGCGCGAAGCAATCAAGCATGGCGCCGTTAATCTCTCCCAGGGCTTTCCCGATTTCGCCGCTCCAGCCGACATTAAGCAGGTCGCGATGCAGGCTATCGAGAACGATATAAACCAGTATGCAATCACGTGGGGAGCGCGCGACTTTCGCGAGGCAATCGCGCGCAAGACAAGTTGGTACCTTGGACTCGATGTCGATCCGGAAACAGAGCTCACGGTCACCTGCGGCTCGACCGAAGGGATGATTGCCGCAATGATGGCTACGGTTAATCCCGGCGAGGAGGTGATTCTCTTCGAGCCGTTTTATGAGAACTATGCTCCGGATGCGATCCTGTCCGACGCGCGCCCCCGCTATGTGCCATTACGAGCGCCAGATTGGACGTTTGACGAGGAGGAACTCAGGCAGGCATTCAATTCCAATACAAAGGCCATTATAGTTTGCAATCCCAATAATCCCACCGGCAAGGTCTTCTCGCGCGCTGAAATGGAGTTTATCGGCGGGCTTTGCAAGGAGTTTGATGCCCTCTGCTTCACCGACGAGATCTACGAGCACATTCTTTATCCTCGTGATAGTGCGGACATTCGCCATATCTCGATGGCCCAGATCGAGGGCATGCGCGACCGCACGGTGATCGTCAATTCCATGTCAAAGACTTACTCGGTGACGGGCTGGCGAGTTGGCTATTGCATCGCGCCGCCCGAAATTACAAGCGGCATTCGTAAGGTGCATGATTTTCTCACCGTAGGGGCTGCCGCTCCACTGCAAGCAGCCGGGGCTTACGCGCTTTCGCTGCCGCCCAAATACTACGAGCGACTACAAGCCGACTATGAAGCTCGCCGGGATCAGCTGCTGCCGGTGCTGAACGAGGCTGGTTTTACGACCTTCGTTCCTGACGGCGCCTACTACATCATGACTGACATCTCGGCCTTTGGTTTCGCGAACGACGTCGAGTTTACAAAGCACCTGATTCGTGAAATTGGCGTCGCCTGTGTACCCGGGTCGAGTTTTTATAGCGTACCGGAACGTGGCGCTCAGCAGGTGCGATTCTGCTTCTGTAAGAAGGATGAAACTTTAAAGTTGGCCGCTGAGCGCCTGAAGAAACTCGGTTAGTGAACGTAAGAGGTCAAACAGATTTCTCTCCCTGAATGCCTGCTCTGCGGGTTTCTAGCTCGATTACACACTATGAATATTCGTCACGTAGTTCTGTTAGCCGGGTTTATTCTGCCTTTTCTTGCTCAGCCCCATACTTTGGCCCAGCAGGCAGCGGATCCCGGATTCGTCCCAGTGGTTGAACGGCCTGCTTATAAAAGTAATCTTCCGAGAGTTCTCTTTGATGAGGCCCACCACAACTTTCACACCACCGGCGGGCGTTACAAGCCCTTTGTCGATCTTCTGGTGGCCGATGGCTATCGAGTGGTGAGCGGCCGGCGGAGCCTTTCCAGGCAGTTGCTGCAATCATTCAAAGTCTATGTAATCTCCAATGCGCTGGGCGCGGAAGAGTTCGATGACGAGGGCGCCGAGAATTCTGCTTTTACGGAAGAGGAATGCGAGCTAATCAGCGCCTGGGTTCGCAGCGGAGGTAATCTGCTCTTGATTGCCGATCATGCGCCGTTTGGAGCGGCGGCCCAGGACCTTGCGAAGCGTTTCGGAGTTGAAATGAGCAACAGCTTTACCTATGACGAGGCGCATTCCGAAAAGGAATTTGGGAATCCCGGTTTCATTGTCTATTCACGCGAAAACAAGTTACTCGGCGACCATCCGATAACCAACGGGCGAAACGAGGCTGAAAAGATTCAACGCGTTATTGCTTTTACCGGCCAGTCATTGAAGGGGCCAGAGGACAGTGTTGCCTTTCTGAAACTGGCGGATTCTGCAAGAGACAAATTCAGTCGCGATTCGGAAGAGTCAACCTCAGCGGCCGGACGTGCCCAGGGCATCGCTTTTAAACATGGGAAGGGCCGAGTTGTGGTTTTCGGGGAAGCTGCGATGCTCACTGCTCAGATGACCGGAATCGAGAAAAGTCCCTTCGGGATGAACGTGCCCGGAATCGACAACCAGCAACTCGTTCTGAACGTCATGCACTGGCTCTCGGGACTGTTGAAGTAAGAAAGTCAGGTGGCAGAGTGTGGGACGCTAAACGTCAGATGGTTTGGCTGGCCGCGGGCATAATTCTTGGCACGTTTGTCGCCTATCAGGATTCTCACGACGAAGACGGCACTTTTGTGCTTAGTTTCTTCATCTTCATGGAGACTCTGGTCCTGATCATCATCGCGGTCTTGTTTTACATCTACTCCCGAAAGCAAAGCTGAACGCTTTGCTCCCATGGACTTTGGCCTTTGGTCTTGGGCCTTTGATTGCCGGATTTTGTTGAAACACCACACGCAGGGCGAGAACGGACAAGAAGCAAGGACCAAGGACGAAGACCGAAGGCCTAATTGTCTAAGACCCAAGACAAAATATTTAATTTGGCTGCTGCATGTTTTTGGACCTGATAGTGATCCCCTGATCGCCCACAACCAGAATTCGTCGCGGCTCGCCAAAAGGCGCACTCGAAGGGACGTACGACAATACGTAGCGGTTCCTTCTCAGCTCATCGCAAATCGCTGCGGCCGCTTGCGCCGGCTCGTCAATCGGAAAGACCAGCCCTCCGGTCCCCTCGATCAGCTTCTCGATCACCTGCTTTGGTTTTGGCACATCGCGACGAATTGCCCCCCGCGTTCTGTCCGGCGCCTGCACCGCATAAACGGTTATATCCAATGATTGCAAGTTTGCGAGCAACCCATCAAAAGAGCCTTTACTTCCCCGGTCAAGGCCATCGCTGATCACGACGATAACCTTCTTCTCTCCGCTAAGAGGTTGTAAAGCCTCGTTAATCACCGCTGTCATCGCATCGAACAGATGCGGCTGGCCCTTTTTTCGAAAAGACTTGAGCGAAGCCTCAATAGACTTTGCGTCATCGGTCCAATCGGCAATGATCTCCGCCTGTTCGTCATAACCAACGATTAGCAGTTTGTCTCCTTCGTAGATCTCATAGGCGAATTCTCGAGCGGCTTGTTCGAGCTTCTCGATATCGGCGCGCAGAGTCAACGAGTTGTCCACCAGAAGAACGATTCGTGCCGGTGATGGATCGGGCGTGAGATTTCGAATGCTCTGCTCGACCCCATTGTCGTAGAGCGCTATTTGTTTTGCCGTTATCGGAATTGCTGCTGCGCCTTCACGCTTTGCAATGATGTTGACGAGTACCCCGACGTCGCCTACAGCGTGAGGACGTCGACCGGCCTGCCCGAGAAGCTGGGCGGACAGGCCAGTCAGCACAAGAAGGACTGCCAGGCTCCTGAGAATATTACGGAGACCAGGGCTGGGCTCCCCACTGTCGGTGCGTATTGGATTGAACATCGATTACAGACACGCTTCAATCACCGCTGGGGATTTTTGTCGGTGAAGTCTTTTCCGAAGTTTTCTTAACTGGGGAGGACTCTTTTTTCTGATCTGACTTCTTGTCGTCGGATGCCGGTGTTTCTGATTCGGCTTTCTCGGCCTTCTTACCGCTCCTCGCGTAATCGGTTACATACCATCCAGAACCCTTGAATTGAATGGCCGAAGTCGAGAACAACTTGTCCAACCGACCACCGCACTTCTTACACTTCGTCGGTGCTTTATCGCTGAGTTTTTGAAAGACCTCCGTGTGGGCCTTGCATTTTCGACACTCGAACTCGTATATCGGCATACAACGATCACTCCATTATTGCGAAAAGAGCTCGTTTTCGAATTATACGAGCCCGCGGGCAAGGTGGCAAAGCTAGCGAATACCCGCCTTGCCCGCATAGCCGCCGAATGCCCCTTTGAGCCTGAAGTATGCCAACATAAGCGTCCCACCACTTTTGCAAGTTAAGAGTCCGTTCGTTATGATCGCTGCCGATTTACACTTTTTGATTTGCGATTGGCGATTTGCGATGGACGAGTTCGTTAGCTGAACCTGAAATTCGGCAATTAAAAATCAAAAATCGGAAATTCGGTTCAACAAATATTTGACGTAGATCTGGTCGTATTCTCTCTCTTGATATTCCACGCACGCAATCGATGTCAGATACTCAACAATCTCTCTCCCTGGAACGCAAGATCAGGATGTATGAAGCGCGGGAAGCGATTATCAATCGCCTGGCCCTTGCCTTTCCCACCACGATCAATCTTGACCGCTTTCTGAATGTCATCGTCTCCGAGCTCGGTCGCATGATGACTGTGGATCGCTGCGATGTCATTCAATTGACATCAGCCAGTGAGCTGCGCATCAGCCATGAATGGCGCGCTTCCGACGATGTCCCCTCGAGTCTGGGAACTGTGATTCCGCTTGATCTCAAGAATCTGTCAACACGCGTCGACATCACCAACCCCATCAGACTCAACGACACCTCGGCTCCGGGGCTCGATCAAAAGGTTCGCTTCCTTGCAGCCAGTCTGGGAACCCGTTCGTTGCTGGTGGTTCCCGTCGTGCTCGGAGAGGATGTACTTGGACTGGTAGGGCTTCATACAACGCAAAGCCTGCGGGTCTGGCATGATGACGAGGTATCGTTCTTACAATCGATTGCGGGCCAAATCGCTGTGGGTTATCAGTACACCCGCCTCTATACCGACAAGGAACGCGAGGCAGAGACGAAGCGCGCTCTTCTTGAGATTGCTAATGCTCTCAATGCTCGGTCGGATTTTCGCGAGGTTTCGTCTCTGGTGCTCGAACGTGCGATAGCGCTGGTCGGCGCTGACTATTCAGCGCTTGGCGTACTTGACCCAACCGGCGGAAGAATAAGTTTGGCGACTTTCCAGACTGCGCCGCACGCGACCACCGATTCGGTGCAGGGACTGATTGACTCCCACGGAAAGTCCCTTGATGTTACTCAGTTTCCGGCGATGATGGGCGTCCTGGCGGAAGGAAAGACCCTGCGTCTTCTGGAAACGGACCTGCCTTTTCCATTCCGCCTTATCTTTAATGCGACTCTAGGTGGACGAGCGGCTTTGGTTGCGCCCGTACGGGTGGGCGGAAACACCTTCGGTTTGTTGGGTCTTGTATGGAGCCAGGCCCGCCAGGGATTTCAGGATCATGAGGTTACCCTTGTGGAAGGTATTGCCGATCAGATCGGCACCGCTCTCGAACGCGATCAGCTTTCCGCCGAAGTCATGCATCTCCGCACCGTGCTCCACGAGCGCTATGGAGAAGAAAGAATAATTGGTCAAACGTCGACGATTCGCCGTGCGATCGAACTGGCACTTAGCGTGGCGGACGCGCAGACTACAGTCTTGATTGCCGGCGAATCTGGTACCGGCAAGGAACTGCTTGCGGATCTCATCCACTACAATTCTGGTCGCGAAAAGCAGCCGTACGTGAAGCTTAACTGCGGCGCCATCCCCGAGACGCTGCTTGAATCTGAACTCTTTGGTCACGAGAAGGGCGCCTTTACCGACGCGCGGAGCCGAAGGCGAGGCCGATTCGAAGACGCCAATGGCGGCACGCTGTTTCTCGACGAGGTGGCCGAGATGAGCCTGTCGGCCCAGGTTCGCTTACTTCGCGTTCTCCAGGACGGTGAGTTTACCCGTGTGGGCGGAAACGAGGTTTTAAAAGCTGACGTACGGATCGTGGCGGCTTCAAACGTTGATCTGGAACGCGCCGTCGAACTTGGGACGTTTAGACGCGATCTCTTTTATCGACTGTCTGTTTTCCCGATCACCTTACCACCGTTACGCGAGCGACTCGAGGATATTCATCCGCTGGTAATCCATTTTGTGGAGCATTATAAGCAAAAGACCGGGCGCTTCATTTCAGGGATCTCGCGCGATGCGTTGCAAGCGCTAATGAGCTACCAGTGGCCCGGCAACGTGCGGGAGCTGGAAAATGCGGTCGAGCGGGCTGTGATTATCGCTTCCGGTCGGCAGATCGAATTGGAGGACCTGCCTGAGGCGATCAGTATGGCCGGCCTGGAGGCCCGCGAACGGATTAGGGACGAACGGGCGACCGCAGGCAAGGAAGGCCGCAGCAGTACTTTCGAAGTTTCAGTCCCGTCGTCGTTGGAAGAGATTGAGCGACAGGCTATTGAAGCTACTCTTGATTACACAAAAGGTGATAAATCGCATGCTGCGCGGGCCCTTGGGATCGGCCGCAAAACCCTCTATCGCAAGCTCGAGCAGTACAACGGCGGCGGCAAGGTTTCAAAGGAAGAACCAACAAAGTAGCGCAGCTTGCCTTCACGGGCAGAGATGACTCAGCCGAAGGGGGTTTTGAGCGGCACAGAATACACCTGACAGAATGCCAAAAGGAAGGAAAGAAGGGCGCGTTGTTGCACGAGTTCGTTCGCATTTGTTATATTCCGAGCCTGAAATTCTCCATACAACCATAACCCGCGAAGCCAATAAAGGGCTTTGCTCTCTAAGAAAGGATCCCTTATGGGAAGCGACGACTATCGGCATGACAGTGGTGATAATATCTCTACTCGGCTGACTTACCTCCTTATCGGGGGTGGCATCGGAGCGATTCTGGCCCTGTTGTTTGCGCCGAAATCTGGCCACGAACTTCGGGGCGATATTGCTGATGCAACTCGGAAAGGCATCGATCGTTCCCGCGACGCCGCACAACAGATCGGTGAACGTGCCGGCGAGTACTACGAAGCGACCCGTGAACGAGCTTCTGAACTTTACTCGACGGCTGCCGAAAAGGTTGGTGACGTTGCGCACACTGCTCGCGACGCAGCGTCTCGGCAAACCAATACCGTGGCTGCGGCAGTGGAAGCTGGCAAGAGGGCTTATAAGGAAGAGAAGCGAAAAACAGAACTCTCCGGCAGAATGGCAGCCGCGCCCACTTATGAGGAGAAAACAAACTAAGCTTTTGTCTGATTGTCGATTTCCGATTTGCAGTAGTACCACGAATTGACAGAGTCGAATCTGAAAACGGTTTCCTGATGTCAACTCTAGCCCTACAAATCAGCGTTAACGATCCCATGTTCTGGATGATGCTGGTTATCGCGCTGTCGTTCATAGTGATCGCTCTGGCGATGGTCTCGATCGCTGTCTTCGTTAATCGCGCTGTTAAGTCGGCGGGCAGGCTCGAAGAAAAGCTTGAACCCTTGATTGAAAGGGTGGCGGTCATGAGTGAACAAGGCAAACAGATCTCCCTTCAGGGAAAACAGATTGCCGAGCAGTTCACTATCATGTCGGGCCATCTTTCGACCGCGACGATGCACTTTTCAGAGTCGTTGGCGATCATCAAAGATGAAGTGGGCGAACTGAAGTCGTTGGTAAGCGATACGGCAGTCGAGGCGCGTGACAAGGTTGAACTTGTCAGCCGCACAATTGATCGGACTCACCAACAAGTTGTTTCGACCACAGATTTTATCCAAAAACGAGTGGTTGAGCCGGCTCGTGAGTTGGCTGCAATTATGGCGGGCTTCCGCCGCGGCCTCGAAGTCCTCGTTGCCCCTGCGCCGAAGCCCATTAATCAGATTTACGGAGAGGACGAGATGTTTATCGGGTGACCTCAAATAGAAGTTCTTGGGTAAAACCCGAACCATCGCGTCCCACGCACGGAGGCATGGTTCGGGTTTTAATTTCTGTTACTATTGATGATTCTTGAGACGGCTAGAACAACTAATTTCTTATGGCGACTGAAACTCCGCTCGATCTGAAAAAGAGCATAAATCTCCCGCGGACTGCCTTTTCGCAGAAGGCGAGTCTTACGCAAAGTGAACCTGCTCGATTGAAGAAATGGTCTGAAGCCGGGCTCTATGCGCTGATTCGGCGCGCCCGGGCCGGAGCAGAAAAATTCATTCTTCATGACGGGCCCCCATATGCCAACGCCGACATACATCTGGGCACAGCGATGAACAAAATCCTGAAGGATTTCATCGTGAAGTCGCGCACAATGATGGGGTATGACGCTCCCTACGTTCCCGGTTATGACTGCCATGGATTGCCAATCGAGTTGTTTGTAGACCGGAAACTCGGCGCGAAGAAAGCCAATATGTCGGCCGTATCTATTCGGCGCGCGTGCCGCGAACATGCTTCCGAAGCTTTGAAGCGCCAGTCTCGAGACTTTCAACGACTTGGCGTGCTCGGCGAATGGGACAACCCCTACTTGACGATGTCCAACCATTACGAGGCTGAGACCGCGCGACTCTTCGGGCGTTTTGTCGAGCGCGGTTACGTTTACAAAGGCGCGCGGCCCGTCTACTGGTGCATTCATGATCAAACGGCGCTTGCCGAAGCTGAGGTTGAATACCATCAGCACACCAGCCCATCTGTTTATGTAAAGTTCCCGCTGCGCAGCGATCCGGCGCTAATCGATCCGGCTCTGGCTGGTCGACGTGTGTTCGTGTTGATCTGGACCACCACGCCCTGGACGCTTCCCGCCAACCTCGGTATAGCTGTCCACCCCGATTTTGAATACTCCGCATTTGAGCACCGCGATGAAGTCTACATAGTAGCAAGCGAGCTCGTTGAGGCGGTTGCAAGCAAGTGTGGGCTCGGCGAACCCAGAGTGGTTGCCCGGTTTCCGGGAGTTAAGCTCGACCGTCTCGAAGCTCAGCATGCCTGGCTTGAGCGACCATCACTACTAATGGTGGGCGAACACGTGACCCTCGGTGGCGAAGCTGATGCTGAGACCGAACTGGACGTCAAGGAGGCACGCGAAAAACCCTCCTCGAGTAAAGCTGGAACGGGCGCCGTACACACGGCTCCAGGTCACGGACATGACGACTTTGTCATCGGAAAGCGTTATGGACTTGAGATCTATTGCCCGGTTGATGCTTCGGGCAAGTTTACGGCTGAGGTTGAACACTTTGCCGGCGAACGTGTCTTTGAGGCTAACGGGCGAATTGTCGACTTTATGCGCGAACAGGGTGTCCTCCTGTTTACCGAAGATTATGACCACCGTTACCCTCACTGTTGGCGCTGTAAGAATCCTGTGATTTTCCGGGCTACGCCACAATGGTTCATTGCAATGGACCGTGCCGGCGGCGAGCTTGTCGAGAAGGATGAGGACGGTCGTGATCGAACTAACTTTACTGAGAATTTTGCTGAGGAGTCTCTCGCTACATCATTGCGTGAAGCTTCCTTGCGTGAAGTAGAACGAGTCAAATGGCTGCCAGCCTGGGGCATGGATCGGATGCGCAATATGCTGAAGGGGAGACCCGATTGGTGCGTATCCCGACAGCGAGTCTGGGGCGTCTCGATCCCTGTCTTCTACTGCACCAGTTGTAATGAAGCGGTAGCAGAGCCAAAGGTCATCGAGCACGTGGCAAAGATCTTCGAGCGTGAATCGGCCGATGCGTGGTATACGCGTGAGCCCGCCGACCTTCTTCCAGAGGGGTATCGTTGCCGCCGATGCGGCAAAACCGAGTGGACCAAGGAAACAGACATCCTCGACGTCTGGTTTGATAGCGGCTCATCTTCGGTGGCCGTTCTCGAGAGCCGGGAAGAGTTACACTGGCCTGCTGACGTGTATATCGAAGGTGGAGACCAGTTCCGTGGCTGGTTCAATTCGTCCCTGATGGTGGGTCTTGTGGCCCACGATCGCGCTCCCTACAAGACTGTGCTTACCCATGGCTGGACTGTAGATGCCCAGGGCAAGGCGATGCACAAATCGGCTGGCAATGCTGTCTCACCAAACGAAGTCATCAAAGAATCCGGGGCTGAGATCCTCCGACTCTGGTGTGCCTCCTCAGATTACTTTGACGACATGCGGTGTTCTCCGGAGATCCTTCAGCGGGTCACCGATGGGTATCGCAAATTGCGTAATACAGCCCGATTTGCGCTGGGAAATCTCAATGGATTCGAGCCTTTGCGAGATAAGGTCGATGAAGACGAGATGCTTGAAATCGACCGCTGGGCGCTGGCGGAACTTGATGTGGTAATCCGTAAAGTGCGCCAGGCTTATGAAGCATATGAGTTCCACACGGTCTATCACACGCTGTACAACTTTTCGACTATAACGCTCTCGGCGCGGTATTTTGACATCATTAAAGATCGCCTTTATACCTTCGCGCCTCGAAGCCCGGGAAGACGCTCGGCCCAGACGGCGCTTTACCGGATCGCAGACGCGCTCGCGCGGATGCTGGCTCCGATACTGGCCTTCACAGCCGACGAGATCTGGGAGAACCTTTCCCACGATGAGGTAGACGAACGGCCCTTTTCGGTTCACCTAACTACCTTTCCAGAGGTTACCAGGGAGGCCAACGAACAGCGTCGCTCGGGTTGGGAAGGGTTGTTCGCTGTTCGTGACGATGTGTTACTGGCGCTCGAAGAAGCAAGGATAGCAAAACGAATCGGGAGTTCTCTCGAGGCTCGGGTTGAGATCGAAGCAATGCGCCCCACCTACGATCTGCTTGAAAGGTATCGCGACGATTTGCGTTATCTCTTCATTGTTTCGGACGTTGAACTGAAGAGGGCGAACGGAGACCAAGAGAAGCTTGTTATCAAAGTTCATCGTGCAGCCGGCGAGAAGTGTGAACGCTGTTGGAACTACTCGACCCGAGTTGGTGAATCGGCCCGCTATCCGACGATTTGCGAACGCTGCGTTGTTGCTTTGGAAGAGATTGAGCGAGATGCAGCGTAAACAGGAGGAAATGGACTCGCCAAAAAAACATGAAACAATCGCTTCCACGTCCGCACGTCTAGGATGGCGGGCAGGATATTTATTTGGGGCGATTGGGATCTACCTTCTTGATCAGTTGTCCAAGGCCTGGGCTGCAAATAATCTCCGTTACGGCGAAGATCGAACGATAATTTCCGGGTTCCTCGATCTCGTCTACACGGAAAACCGCGGCATCGCTTTTGGCCAGTTTCAGGAGGGTGGGTCTTTTGGCAGGTGGCTTCTGGTTGCCCTGGCGTCGGCGGCCTCACTTGCCGTGCTTTATTATTTCTTTCGTGCTCCCCGCAACGACGACCGCACGCTGGGCGCCTGCGCCTTGCTACTCGCCGGCATCGCCGGGAATCTTACCGACCGCGCTCGTCTGGGCTATGTCATAGACTTTATCGCGGCTCACGCCGGAGATTACTATTGGCCCACCTTTAATGTTGCTGACGCGAGCATTTGTGCCGGTGCAATTTTGCTCGCGTATGATTTGATTCTCGAGAGTCGTAAGGAGCACCAGGAGCGGGCCAGGCAACGGGCGGTCTAAATCTGAAATATGTATCCCGAACTTTTTCGCATAGGTAGTTTTCCCATCAACACGTATGGAGTGTTTCTGGCTGCTGCATTCCTTGCCGCAATTATGGTGACGGTGAAACTCGCTAGCCGGGATGGCCTACCTCGCGAGAAAATTTATGACCTTTGCCTCTGGATGTTGCTCGCTTCGCTAGCCGGGTCAAAGATCCTCATGTTCTGGACCGAACCCGACTACCGCCAGAATCCGTTGGAATTGTTGTCCCTCGATTTTTTACGCTCAGGAGGGGTTTTTTATGGCGGTCTAATCGGCGCTGTAATAGCAGGCTACTTCCTCATGCGCCGCTACAAGCTGCCGTGGTGGAAAACTGCCGATGCTTGCGCTCCCGGTATTGCTCTGGGGAATTTTTTTGGCAGGCAGGGATGTTTTGCGGCCGGGTGCTGTTGGGGAAAGCCCACAACACTTCCATGGGGAGTACAGTTCACTGAGCGCGCTCACGAGATAACAGGCGTCCCCATTGACTCGTACCTTCACCCGACCCAGCTATACGAGTCCATTGCAATGTTACTGGTCTTTTTATTGCTGCTCTGGTTGCATAAGCGAAGGATCTTTAGCGGTCAGGTGATATTGTTCTATGCATTGCTATACTCGGTGATTCGCTTTTTAATCGAATTTGTGCGAGACGATCCGCGCGGTGACATTCTTGGCTTAACTACACTCACCGGGCTGTCGACTTCTCAGCTAATTAGTATGGTCGTTGCAGCTATAGCCTTGATTACCTTGATCATTCGGTGGCGGAGAGCAAACGTTGGGGAATCGGATAGTGCGGTGATCTCCACTGCCGCCCGCGCTTAGAAGATGTTTTGTGTTCGCTGCTTGCATTAGCAAGTCTGACATTTTCATACCAAATTGGAGCCAATAGATCTGGAATGTTTCGTTTGATACTTGCCTTCGTGCCACTGTTGATTCTGCTGGGACCCGCGCAGCTTGTGCTTCAATCCGACCCTGACCCTTTGAGACTTGCTGAAGAGATACACCTGCGTAATATCCGCCAGCTGACATTTGGGGGCGAAAACGCCGAGGCCTATTTCTCGTCTGATGGGAAGCGCTTGATCTTCCAATCGACCCGTGATGGCCATGGATGCGATCAGATCTACACGATGAATGTCGACGGGTCGGCAGTCCGAAGGATCTCCACAGGCCTGGGTCGCACTACCTGCGCATTCTTTCTCCCGAATAGTGAACGAGTTCTTTATTCTTCAACACACCTGGGCGGGAAAGAGTGTCCGCCACGTCCTGACTATGCGAAAGGCTACGTATGGGCCATCTATCCGGATTTCGACATTTTTACGGCCCGCGTGGATGGCTCCGACCTCAGGCGCCTAACCACTGCTCCTGGCTATGACGCCGAAGCGACTGCCTCGACTGACGGTAAAAAGATCGTCTTTACCTCTACTCGTGAAGGTGATCTCGAAATCTACTCGATGGATGCTGACGGAAAGAACGTACAGAGGTTAACTAATGAACTAGGCTATGATGGCGGCGCGTTCTATTCCTACGATGGTAAACAGATTGTATATCGAGCGCACCATCCGAGCAGTGAGAAAGAGAAGGAGGATTACCGGGCATTGCTTGAGGCAAATTTGATTCGTCCCACGAAACTCGATATCTGGGTGATGAATGCTGACGGCTCCAACAAGCGACGCGTGACGAACAATGGAAAAGCCAACTTTGCTCCCTACTTTTTCCCCGACGGCAAACGGATCATCTTTGCTTCAAACCTCGATGACCCGGGTGGCAGAAATTTTGACCTGTTTACGATTAACATAGATGGCACGGGACTCAGACGAATTACCTTCAATGAAACCTTCGACGGGTTCCCCATGTTCTCCCCCGATGGAAAGAAGCTCGTTTTTGCTTCGAATCGAAACGCCAAAGTTCAGGGAGAGACTAACGTCTTTATTGCGGACTGGGTTGAATAATCATCGCCCGGAAGTTCTAGGGTTGAACACACCTGATAGGGGTAAAGAATGAAACCAAAATTAGCCTACCGTGCTTATCTCGTGGCTATTCTTGTAGCCTCGATCACGGTCTCATCCTTTGGACAATCAATCCCAAGTGCAGAGCGCCTGCGTACCCACGTGACCTACCTTGCTTCAGATGCGCTTGAAGGACGACGAACCGGTACACCTGGCGCTCAGGCTGCGGCGCAGTATGTTGCCGGTGAGTTCTCTCGATGGGGATTAAAGCCCGGCATGCAGAGCACACGCGCTCCCCGGACTCGGGGTGAGGCACTTTCACGGTATCTTCAAAAATTTCCGTATGTGGCCAGCATAGGCTTGGGGAAAAACAATGTGATGTCCTTCTCGCTCGCCGAAAGCCTCGCCCCAGTTCCCCTGCGTGTGGGTGAAGACTGGATGCCTCTCGGTCCCTCTGCGAACGCGCTACTCGAGGACAAGGTGGTGGTGTTTGCGGGCTATGGCATCACTGCTTCTGACTTAAACCACAATGACTACGCGAGCGCCAGTGCCCGTGATCAAATAGCAATTGTTCTTTCAGGCACTCCTGATGGCAACAACCCTCATGGACAGTTCGCTCGTTTTGAGGAATTGAGTTGGAAAGCTATCGCTGCTAGGAATGCCGGGGCCAAAGGTCTTATCGTTATTGCAAGTGAAGAGAGCTTTAAGAATGATCGCTTGGCACGTCTCCGATACGACCATCGAGCGGGTGATGCCGGAATACCGGTCGTTGTCGTTTCGCGACAGGCCGCAACGCGGATTATGGGGCTAAATGACATCAAAGAATTGAGAAATATTGAGAACGCCATTCGTCACCAGGTCGCCGGTCGAAAGTCTCCCACAAGCTATCCGGGATTGCAGCGTTCGTCCGTGACTATTCAAACTGATGTCGAGCGCCAGGAAGTGGCCGCCTCGAACGTAGTCGGAATCCTTCAGGGCTCTGATCCTGAACTTAGAAATGAAGCGATTGTAATAGGCGCACATTACGATCACCTCGGTCGTGGCGGTGAGGGTAGCCTCGCGCCAAAGTCAGGAGCAATTCATCACGGAGCCGACGACAATGCGTCTGGCGTTGCGGGTCTCCTCGAACTTGCCCGACTATTATCTTCGCAGCGTCCAAAACCAAGGCGAACAATTGTCTTCATTGCTTTTGGTGGAGAAGAGCAGGGTCTCTTGGGTTCAAACTATTATGTAAATCACCCGGCTTTCCCACTCGCCAGTACAGTCACGATGCTTAACATGGATATGATCGGGAGAATGAAGGAGAATCAACTCGTGATTGGCGGGGTGGGAACGGCGGCAGAATGGCGTTCGGTCATTGAGGCTGCAAATGTTTTAAAACCTGCAAACGTAGTTGCAGCCGGTTCCGCAGGTGACCGGCTTCCACTTGTCGCAGCAACTGCGGACCGGACTGTTGCAGGCACTGATTTGAAGACGCAACTCCGGTTAACTCTCAGTGAGGACGGCTACGGACCAAGCGACCATTCCTCTTTCTACGCAAAGCAGATTCCCGTGCTGTTCTTCTGGACAGGAACACACGAGGACTACCATAAACCGTCGGATACTGCCGAGAAGATCAACTATGAGGGTCAGGTCCGAATACTTGGGCTGTCAACTAGAATTATTCGATCAATCGATGCAAATGACCAACGTCCTGTTTACACGGTTGCAAGAACTGCGGCGCCTGGACGCGCCACTGGATTCAATGTCTACCTCGGCACGATTCCTAATTATGCGGACACTGGCGAGGGACTACTGTTGGACGCGGTCCGAGAGGACTCGCCGGCAGCACAAGCTGGCTTGAAGGCTGAGGATCGAATTGTGAAGCTGGCAGGGCGCGAGATCCGTAACGTGTACGACTACACTTTCGTCCTTGGCGAGTTGAAAGCCGGCCAGACGTATGAGGTCGAAGTTCTGCGCGGGAGCGACCGTCTGAGTCTCAAGATCACTCCCGCCGCCAGAAGATGAGGTATTGCCATTCGCCGGCAAACACGTACACCGAGTTATGGAGAAAAGAAGGCCAGGCTTCCATCCATACTCCATAGACGTGTTCTATAGTCGTGCCGGGAGTAAATTTACTGGTGAGTGAAGGGGATCCCTCACTAGCCAGCGTTATTACCACCTGGGTTCACGCTCAAATCGATCCCCACCACGATCTCGACCGCCGCCTCCCCCGCCATAGCCGCCGCGCCCGCCACGATCGGTTCGTGGTTTAGCCTCATTGACAGTCAGATTGCGACCGCCAAAGTCCTTGCCATTGAAATGCTCAATTGCTGCCGCCGCCTCTTCTGGCGTTGCCATCTCGACAAACGCGAAACCGCGTGAGCGCCCTGTTTCCCGGTCCTCTATTATGGAAGCTGATTCCACCGTACCGACTGCGGAGAAAGCCTCGCGCAGTTCCTCGCTCGTTGTACGAAACGAGAGGTTTCCTACATAAAGTTTCGTAGCCATTCTGATTAATTTATCCTTCAGATTGATCGAAGCGCGGGCAAAGTGGAATCGCAGATTCAGGCGGGGAGTCTATTTTGACCTTTTCGGCGAAAACGCGACGCACCCGATGCTCTTACCTTGAGCAGCTTCTAACAGTTGACAACTGCCTCACTCTCTCTTCAGCCGAACGTCGTCGCCTTACGGTCACGGGCAGGCGCAATCACCATTGATTACGCGAGAGCAGGAACTTAACAACGCCAAGTATGCGATTAATCCGTTTTACCGGTCAAGAGGAAACCCCGATACCTGCCGGATCATCGCTATCCCTTAGGCGACAGCGGCCGAAAACAATTAGATACTTAGCGGCGCCCCTCAACGCCTGATAATTTTTCCCTTTCCGCTGCCATTGCCTCATATGGTGTTTTCCGCGATAATCCAACCGGAGTTTTCGTCGGTCGGACTAAATCTTTCGTCTCGAATATCGGCGGATTCACTTTTCCCGCAGAAGGTTCCATTGTCCAGAACCGCTGGTGGATAAGTGACCCGAAGTACAGGACCGGTAATTTAACGAGTCCGCTCGCCAGTGGGTTTAGACGAAGACCGAATCGGTTGTTGTGATTTAACAGGGAGTTTCGATGTCGTCTAGAGAGACCACAATTACTCAATCTGCGTCGTCGAAATTCGGAAGTTCAGAATCCAAAATCAATAGATGCTTTTGCTTCTGCCATACTCTGAGTACTTAAGTAGACTCGCTGAACCGCGAAATTTTGCGGACATCATCCTGGTCTTTTTGCTCGTGTATGCAGTTCTTAAGCTTGTTCGTGGGACTCGGGCGGCCCCGATGGCTGCGGGCATTGCAGCTTTTGCCCTCCTCTACTGGTTGTCCGTCAAACAGGACCTTGCAACCCTGGAGTTTGTGTTGCGAGGCGCGCTCCTCTATATCGGCGTAGCAATCATCGTTCTGTTCCAATCCGAAATAAGACAGGCACTCGTTACCTTTGGTAATCGCTTTCGAATGCCATTCACTCGACGGCACGCCGGCCAATTCGGTGAGGGCGTCTATGACGAAATAGTACTGGCTGCTACTACTCTCTCATCGACAAAGATTGGCGCCTTGATCGTCATCGAGCGGAATGTCGGTCTCAAGAATGTGACCGATGGTGGGGTCAAGCTCGACGCCGAGCTGAGCTATGACCTCCTGGTCAGTATCTTTAATCCAGCAACCCCTCTTCATGATGGAGCAGTTGTTGTGCGCCGCCATCGGATTGCAGCCGCCTCATGTTTTTTGCCTTTAACGCTTAATCCCCGGCTTTCCAAAGATCTTGGCACGCGACATCGTGCCGCCATCGGTGTCACTGAGGATACAGATGCAGTGGCCGTTGTAGTGTCCGAGGAGACAGGCCTAATCTCATTTGTTCAGGAAGGTCAGATTAAACGGGGGCTCGATGCAACCAAGCTTCGTGCCGCAATCTTCCAGGCGCTTGAGGTCACACCTAAGCGCGAACGAGAGAAGGAAAAGGACTCTCTTTCCGAGCAGGAAGCCGAGACCAAAGAGATTGCCTCGGTTTAGGAAACGCCTCGGCTTGCGGTAGTGTCCTAATCAGATTAGGACACTACCCGGCTTGCTTACTCCTTGGCAGCAATTGCCTCATCGTTTAGCATCAACTAATGCCCTACCAGGATATAGACGAGGATTCAGCCGCTGAGACTCCGCATGTGGCAACTCCATTCGAGGTGTGGCTACACAAGATCTTCATTGAAGATTGGAGCCTGAAACTACTCGCTTTAGCAATCACCATAGTTTTATGGCTGGCGGTGACAGGGCAGAATAAACCGGTGACGATCCGAACGGGGGTGCAATTAAATTTTGTCGTACCGGAGAATCTTGTCATTAGTAGCGATCCGCCCAGAACTGTGGATCTACTTTTGACAGGTAGTAGGCACAAGTTCGATCAACTAAGTAATCTTGTAGGCACCGTTGACATCACCGAGAACAGACCGGGGGAGCGCGTAGTCCGGCTATCTGAGACTACCGTTAAGATCGATCAACTGCCGGAGGGCGTTAGGATTGAAGCCTTTCAGCCTTCTAGTCTAGCGATCAGACTTGAACCCAGAATAGAGCGGGAATTGGATGTCGAGGTCAGACTGTCTGGTGAACCGATGGAAGGGTACGAAATTTATGAGGTTAGAGTTACACGAAATCGAGTGAGGATACGCGGACCCGCAAGCCATGTTAACAATCTTCAAAAGGCCTCCACTGAAACCATCTGGGTGGATGGCAGACGCGAATCATTTGCCGTCCCAAAGGTCGCAATAGATATCTCAGATCAGAAGATCGACCTGCTTGACCCTGTCGTTGACGTAACCGTCGAAATCGGCGTGCGACGAGTGGAAAAGAGCTTTGAGGTTGCGGTACATTCCCCTTCGGGGTTGGAAGTGCAACCCAAAACTACTACTGTGACAGTCTACGGGCCGGAGACTGATATCGCTCAACTTCAAGCGGACAACATGAGAGTCGTGGTCGATTTCTCGCCCAACGGAGAGGTCACAACAAACCTGGAACTGCCACCCGAAATCCGTGACAGACTGACCATACGTTCCATCAACCCTACAAACTTTTCTATTCCAAATAAAGCTTGGTCTGAAAGCACTCCAAATTGATGCCAGAAAAGTTGTTTGGAACAGATGGAATCCGCGGTAAAGCTGGGGAATTCCCACTCGATAGAGCGACGGTACGGATCGTCGGCAGTTCCCTCGCCTCCCATCTCAGCCAACGACTTGGCCATCAACCTACAATTGTTATTGGACGGGATTCTCGGGAATCCGGGCGCTGGGTCGAGGAAGAATTGATCCTTGGAGCAACGGCTGCGGGGGCCCAGTGTAAATCGGCCGGGGTTATCACCACACCGGGAGTTGCCTTCCTAGCCCGCTCTCTACCCGCTGATGCTGGAGTAGTCCTAAGCGCTTCGCATAACCCATACTACGACAATGGAATTAAGATCTTTGCTCCTACGGGTCAGAAGTTAGACGATGCTACAGAGCGTTTGATTGAAGCCGACATTTTCGCCGGTTTGGAAGTGGCTGCCTCAATCCCGCATAACTTATCAAACCAGAGCGCAATGGAGGCTGATCTACAGGGCCGCTACATTGATTTTCTAGCCGGTATTGCTAGAGGTCTTCCCTTACAGTCAATCTCGCTGGTGGTTGACTGTGCAAACGGGGCAGCTTCAAACCTTGCGCCTTCACTCTTTGATCGCCTCGGCGCGAAAGTTATCGCGATTAGCAATACACCCGATGGTCGAAATATTAATCTCGACTGTGGATCGCTCCACATAGAAACCTTATGCGATAGGGTCATTGCGGAAAACGCCAGTCTGGGTGTTGCCTTTGACGGTGACGCAGATCGCGCCTTGTTCGTTGATCGACGTGGGAGCCTCGTTGATGGTGATGGAGCTCTATGGGTGCTTGCGAAGTACCTGCAGGGGCGTAACCAACTGGATCACAACGTAGTCGTAGCCACGGTCATGACGAACATCGGGCTTGAGATTGCACTTCGCTCTCGTGGGATTCGTCTCATCCGAACGGATGTAGGAGACAAGTTCGTTTTAGATCAGTTACTGCTGACTGGAGCGAGTCTGGGTGGAGAACAATCAGGGCATATCATTTATCCCCGTTTGAGTCTGGCTGGAGATGGCATCATTACGACGCTTTTGTTGCTTCGATCAATCATCGAGGATGGCAAGAGCTTGGATGAATTGACAGAAGGGTTTGAGAGATATCCGCAGATTCTGCTCAACGTCCCAGTGCGTGAAAAGCGACCTTTTGAGGAACTGGGCTTACAGAATCTAATTAGCGAGATCGAGCAAAAGCTTGGTAACAGGGGGCGGCTTCTCTTAAGGTATTCCGGCACTGAGCCGTTGGCCCGCGTTATGATAGAAGGTGAAGACCAGACTCAGATTAATCAACTCGCGCATGAATTGGCTGGAGCCATCAATGAGAGTATTGGTTCTTCATAGCCATCGTGCATAGAATGCACATTCTTCACGCGTGGGTTGAAAAAATTACATTGCGCGTTCAGTAGCCTGCTCCGTCAAGGGTCGCTATTCTGCGCACTTTCTCGCGATTTACAAGTCAATATCGGTAATGAGACTTACGGGAAAAACTCTCTTGCGCGGCACAGCCGTTGCGATGTATATTGTGGGGCAAGAGAGACGGTTGGTGAATCCTCCGTCTCAAGTGGTTGCTGGGGTGAGGACAGTGACCACGAATATGGATGGGCGCGACGCACTCCCACGTTTGTCGCGCCCATCCGCTTTTCTATTCAACCTGCAAGCTCGGTACTCATTTCCAAATCCCTTTTACAATTCAGCAGCGGTTCTCGGGCTATATCTCCCGACGTGCGACCAAGGCCAGCATAGTCGAAATAATGGCCGGTGCCATAGCATGAGACGGTTTGGGAAGCACACGGAGCCTCTTAGGAACCCCGCCGTTGTTAGGCAACCCCCTGGAAACAAGCTATCGTCGCCAATCTCGTCTGCCACGTTGAGGAGCTTCGCCCAGTGACGCGGTTGGATATCAGAACAAGATCACAACCAGGTCATTACCGGATCGAGATAGGTGCCGGCGCTTTGCAAAAGCTTGGTCCGCTCGCGCGCCAAGCCCTCAATGGAACAACCCGTCGCGTTATAATTATTTCAAATTCAACAGTTTATCGCTTATTTGGGCCGCACACAGCAAAAAGCCTCACAACGAGCGGATTCGGCGCTCTCCACTGGCTGATGGGAGACGGAGAGCGTTTCAAATCACTCCGCACGATTGAAAGACTTCTAATCTTTCTCAACAGAAGCGGCCTGGAACGAGGTGACGCAATCGTCGCACTCGGCGGCGGAGTAGTGGGAGACCTGGCCGGCTTCGCCGCAGCCGTTCACCTTCGCGGAATACGCCTTATTCAAGTTCCAACTACCCTGCTCGCGCAAATTGATTCCTCCGTTGGGGGAAAGACTGGTATTAATCTTCCCGATGGTAAGAATGCGGTCGGCGCATTCCATCAGCCCAGCCTGGTAGTAACTGATCTTGAAACGCTGGTGACTTTACCACCGCGAGAATTAGTTGCCGGCTTATGCGAGACCGTCAAGCAGGGTGCTGTTTCTAGTCGAAAACTCTTCGCCGAAACGATGAGTTGCCTGGCTTTGCTCCGCTCGAAGAAAGAGACCCTGGTTTCCGGTAGATTTGAAAATCTAATAGCCTCTCACTGTGCGTTCAAAGCGTCGATAGTCTCGGGTGATGAAAGAGAGGATCTCGAGCGCGTAGACTCCCGTTCGCGAAGGATCTTAAATTTTGGGCATACAATTGCTCATGCTCTGGAGTCGCTAACGAGCTATCGTTATTTTCGTCATGGCGAAGCGGTGGGTTATGGGATTCTTGTTGCAGCCGATCTCTCGAATAAGATCGGCCTTCTCGGTAGGGGGGATCTAAGTTCGTTGAACGAGGCGGTGCGGTTATGTGGTAGGTTACCGAAGGCGGATTTTCTCGAGCCCGAAGCCGTGATCAGATTGATTGGTCGAGATAAGAAGAGTGTTGGCGGCAGCGTAAAGTGGATTCTGCTCGAACGTATCGGCCGACCGCGTATAGTGGATGAGAAAGAAATTCCCCGACGTCTGCTGCTAAGATCCTTACGGGCAGCTTTATCGCATGAAGGAGTTCGAGGGTAACGTTAATGGTCAAGAATAACAGACCGGGCGAGCATGGCGGCGCTCGCCTAAAATTTTTGGTGGTGATAGCAATTATCGCTGCCGTGGCTTATGCGAGCTACCTTTATGTTCCGGTAGCGTACCAATCGTATAGATTGAAGGATTGGATGCAGCACAACGTCGATGTTGCGGCCACTCAGGGTTATCCGGCATCTTGGGTTGGTGATCAGTTGACGAAAGCCGCGCCTGAATTTGGAGTTCCTCCCAGAGCGCTAATCGTTCCAACTCAACGCGACAGCCGCATCGAGGTACGAGTAAGGTTCACGAAACCGATCGAGTTTCCGGGTTATACGTATAACTACGAATTTGACCATACGGCGAGAAGCACGGGCTTTCTAACTCTGAGGTGAAGCGCAGAAACACTCCGACATTTACCGAGCCTTCTGGTCCTTATTGTGGCCGGCTAGCGCGGGGCACCATCCAGGAAAGCTTTGAGTTTTCGGGACCGGGAAGGATGGCGAAGTTTTCTGAGAGCTTTAGCCTCGATTTGCCGGATGCGTTCGCGAGTCACGGCAAAATGTGTGCCAACTTCCTCGAGTGTATGCTCCGATCCGCTGGTACCTAGGCCAAAGCGCATTTTGATTACTTTTTCCTCACGTGGAGTCAAAGTCGCAAGTACCTCGTCCGTAATTTCGCGAAGATTCGATGCAACCACCGCATCGGCTGGGTTCAGGATCGATTTGTCTTCAATAAAGTCCCCAAGATGAGAATCTTCTTCCTCGCCAATGGGAGTTTCGAGTGAGATCGGCTCCTGAGCAATTTTCAACACCTTGCGAACCTTCGACACCGGGATGTCCATCTTCTTCGCAATCTCTTCGCTTGTCGGTTCCCGGCCAAGTTCCTGTACCAGTGCCCTTGAAGTTCGGATCAGCTTATTGATCGTTTCAATCATATGCACCGGGATCCGGATGGTCCGGGCCTGGTCGGCAATAGCTCGGGTGATTGCCTGCCGAATCCACCAGGTGGCATAGGTCGAGAATTTGTAGCCGCGCCGCCACTCGAACTTATCGACGGCTTTCATCAGACCGATATTGCCTTCCTGAATAAGATCCAAAAACTGCAATCCCCGGTTCGTGTATTTCTTGGCGATGGAGACGACCAGTCGTAGATTGGCTTCTACAAGTTCACGTTTTGCCTGACCAGTCTGCTGTTCGCCGGTAATGATGGACTGGAGAGAACGCTTTATTTCTACCGGGCTAATGTTCTGATCAATCTCGATTTGCTGAAGCCGTTTTCTGGCTGCGGTTATGCGTTTCTTAAAGTCTTTCTGTTCGTCAGGCTTAATCCGCTTCTTGTTGAGCTTTTCCGAATAGGAATCGATCTCTCGTTCCGCCTCGCGGACCTCCTTCTGCACCCCCCGGATGGCATTGATTAGACGTTGACGAGATCGTTCGGTAAGGTTTAACCGGCCAATCTCCTGGGCGATTTCAACACGCAGGCGGGCGACTTTTCGACGCAAGCGCATCAGCTTCTTGCTTTTCTTCCCACGTGTAATTTTCTGTTCGGCGCGGAGCTTTTCCCATTCCTTCAACCCCTGCCGATAGATCTTCCTAATATTCTGGATCCCTTCGATGGTCCAGCTTCGATATTCCTCGGCCTTATCTTCATCTCCAGTTAGTTCGGCTTGTTCTGAGAAATTAACGACTTCGCGAATGTTGATGGTAATTGCTTCAAGTTCTTCGCCAACGTGAAGGAGTTCGCGAACAGCGATTGGTGAGCGCGCAATCGACTTCTGCGTTTTCAGTTGCCCTCGTTCAATTCTCTTTGCGATGGCGACCTCGCCCTCGCGCGTCAAAAGGGGAACAACCCCCATCTCGCGAAGATAAAGTCGTACCGGATCATTTGTCTTCTCGAGCGCTCCCGCAGAGAGATCTAGCTCAATATCTTCGTCGAGTGAGTCGTCGTCGTCATCAGTAGCAACTGCAGCGGCTTGTTCAAGAAGCCTTTCATCGGAATCTGCGACCGGGATGTTCGAGCCTTCAAGCTTTTGCAGAACATCTTCAATATCGTCAGGTGAAACCACATTGTCCGGCAACTCACGATTAAGATCATCGAACGTCAGATATTTCTTGTCGCCTCCCAGTTCAAGGAGTCGTTCCATAACATCATCGCGGTCTTTTTCGTCGATACTCACTGCTGTTTGCTCCGATACATATTAGACTGGCAGCTCGTAACTACTGACGTCAGGGAGAGACAACGTTTCCTTAAGTAGGCAATCCAGATGAAATTTCTTTAGCTCAGCGACCCCATTTGCATGGTATCCACCTCGGATATCAGGGACCCTCTGCGCCGGGTCAAGTCTACCTGCTCGGCTGCAAGCGACGCGATCTTTTCAGTCTCGCCCAACCGTTCGGCCGCGGCCAGCTCAGATCTTATTTCGGCGATGCGATGGTCCAGTTTCATTAGCCGAAATGTATGCAAACATTCTTCGGGAACGTAATGCTCATTTGAGGCATGCAATGAACCACTCATGAAGAGCATTGGCAGCACGTCAGCAGCAAGCGGGTCATCTTGAGTCCTGGCACTCAAAGTCTCGAAATCGATCTCCTTGCCTTCGTGTTCAAGCTCGATCAATGCTTTGAATATCGAGGCTGTCGCCAGATCGTCGTAGTCTGAAGGAGTCAGAATAGGAAGGACCCCCCTCCTGAGCTGATCATCAGTAAAAAGCAACCCGAGAAGCCTTTGCTCGGCAGCCGTTGGCTTTAACTCGGTTCGGCGCACGACTCGCTGCCGAACCTCAGTGCTGTCGGTGACGCCCATCCTTACCGACAGCCACAACTCACGTTTCAGAGCCTGCTCGTCGAGACGAAGAGCGTCCATCGCAATATCAAAATATTCTCGTTTGAGGAGCCGGCTTCGGACAGCACGAACGTACGGAAGCACTTCCTCTACGGCCGCAGCCTTTTCTGCCGGCCGATGAAGGTTCCGATCTCGTACAGCCTGATCGATTACGAATTGTATGTGGGGTAGTGACTCTCCACGCCGCCGATGGTATTCGCTTGCGCCGAACTTCCGTATGAATTCATCCGGATCGGCATTGTCCGGGAGAACCAGAACCTTGACCTCGATATCTTCCGCGATAAGGGTTGCAATAGCCTTCTTCGCTGCCTGGATTCCTGCCCGATCCCCATCATAGTTGACAACTACTTTGCGCGCAAACCGACCCAGTAATTTCGCCTGTTCAGGAGTAAGCGCCGTTCCCAAGCTGGCAATAACATTCCTTATTCCGAACTGATACGGAACTATTAGATCGAGGAAGCCTTCGACGAGAATGGCGAATTGTTGACGGCGAATCTCATCGCGACTCAGGTTGAGGCCAAAAAGATTGCGCCCTTTGATATATGCCGCGGTCTCCGGCGAATTTATATACTTGGCGCCCTCGTCGGACTTCAGAGTTCTTCCGCCAAATGCGATCGGCCGGCCCTGGTTATCCATCACGGGAAAGATCAACCGGCCTCTAAAGCGGTCGTAGGAACCGCCCTCCTCCTTCTTTACGACGAGTCCGCTCCGTTCAATCTGTGCCAGGGTCGCACCCTCTGTTTTCAAGTGCTGGCCCAGCCCATCCCAACGGTCGGGAGCATAGCCAAGTCGAAACGTTTGACGCGTTTCCTCGGTTATTTCACGCCTATCAAGGTACTCACGAGCGTTCCTTGCTTCTGGTCCATCGGCTTTGAGCTGCTGCTCCCACCATTCCAATGCCCATTTGTTGAGTTGAATGACCTCATCGACTTCTGCCCGTCGAGCAACAAACCCACTGTCTTCAACCAGTTTTGGCAACGGCATCCCAACCTTCTCGGCAACGATCTTAATCGCTTCAGGAAAAGATACCCGTTCTATTTCCATCACAAAGGTGAACACCGAGCCTCCCTTATGACAGCCAAAGCAATAAAAGATCTCCTTCGCGGGACTCACCGAAAATGATGGGGTTTTCTCTTTATGAAAGGGACAACAAGCCATCCAGCTTGTGCCTTTCTTCTTAAGCGAGACGTAGTCCTGGATTACCCGAACGATGTCAGCCTGCCGGCGAAGGTCATCAATGAAGGTTTGGGGATAACGCATGTGATTACTGTCTTAGTTCAACAACAGTTGCCCCGGCCCCACCCTGATTTGGGGGCGCCGCGGAGAAGCCTTCGACGTGCGGGTGGCCTTGCAATAACTCACCGATGGCTCGGCGCAGAGCTCCGGTACCATGGCCATGCACTATACGGACCTTAGTCATTTTGTTAAGAGCGGCTTCATCAAGAAACTTATCTACAGCGTCGACCGCCTCATCCGATCGTTTACCGATAACATTCAACTCAACACGAGACTGTTCATCCGATGCTCGCAAATGAATCTCTGTTCCGCTTGTGGGCCGTGACCTTGCGAGTCCGGGCGCGGACTTTGGTAGCACTTCTTCGACCAGTTCAAGATTACTCAGTTTTTCGCGAAAGCGCAGAGATTTAACGCGCACCTCAGCAGTGTCACCTTTCAACCGATCGACAACCCCCACAGACCCAAATGAACGCAGCCGAACCTTATCGCCAACCGTAATATCTCGTTTCACTGAAGGCACGTAGTGTTTTGCGTCCAGGCCGGCATTTACTTTTTCGATCGGTTTTCCGTTGCGGATTACTGTAATTGTCTGCGACGTCTTGCTGGACTCGGTGGTTGGAACGGGCCCTCGATCTCTCGCACGGGCGGCTTCGCGTTTCAGATCCGCTATTCGTTTCTGACTATCGCGCTCAAGCTTCAACTGTTCTGCGCGATTCTCGAGCTGTGCTACTAATTCTCGGGCACGGACTTCAAATCCAGAAACTGTCTCGCGAAGCATCTTCTCAAAAGCTTTCTGTCGTTCAGCCTCGTGTTTGGCGGCGGTTTCTTCCAGTGAGGCGAACTTCTCAGCGACGGCGGACCGCTCTTCCTCCAAAGCTCTCCGAAGCGCTGCAATTTGGTCGGAGTCATTCTTGATTCGGTTCAAATACGTTGACGCCTCTCGCGAGGATTCCGCAACGCGGTCCGATGCGTTATTGATAACATGCCCGGGTATACCAAAGCGCCGGGCGATCTCGAGACCGGAGGACGCGCCAGCCACACCCACGATTAGGCGATACGTGGGTTGAAGTGTGCGGTCATCAAATTCGACACTGGCATTGAGAACGCCCTGTTCGTTTGCCGCGTACATCTTAAGGCCACTGTAATGGGTGGTAGCTACGACATGTGCGCCGCATTGCCGAAAGTGATCGACTACTGCTACGCCGAGCGCAGAACCTTCTTCCGGATCAGTTCCGGTTCCGACCTCATCGAGTAATACCAGCGCGGGGGTTTCGCACGACTCGATCATGCGAGAAATGTTCGCAACATGAGACGTGAAAGTAGAAAGATTTGCCGCCAGTGACTGATGGTCACCAATATCGGCGAGAACTGAACGATATAGCGGAACGCGAGCCGAATGTGCGGGAACCGGTAAACCCGACAATGCCATGAGCGAGAGCAGGCCGGCAGTCTTTAACACCACTGTTTTGCCGCCGGCATTTGCACCCGAAATAATCATCGTTGAGTTGTTCTCGTCGAGTGAGAACGAAACGGGAACGACGGCTTTGCCTGAGGACCGGAGGTTCTCATCAAGCAGCGGGTGACGAGCTTCGACGAATTCGAGTCTTCCCGTGGGGAGAGTAGTCGAATCTATTTCAGGAATTACACAATCAAAGCGTTGATGAAAGCGGGCCTTAGCGTTGATGAAGTCGAGTTCGCCTACAGCCCTTGCAGCAAGTTCTAGCGCTGGAAACTGACTTCTGAGTTCTTCAGTCAGATCGTAAAGAATCCTCGTCACTTCGCGCTCTTCGGCCTCGCGCAGAGATTGCAGTTCGTTGTTTGCGTCAATTGTCACCATCGGTTCGACAAAGACAGTAGCGCCAGATGAAGAAAACCCGTGGGCGACTCCCTTGACTCGCGCGCGTTGGTCCGACTTGACCGGAATCACAAAACGATCATTCCGTAAAGTAACGAGTTCATCCTGGATTGCATCACCGGTACTTCGCATCAAATTTTCCAGGACGCGCGTGATACTGGAACGACTACGAGTGATCTCGTGGCGGATGCGCGCAAGTTCAGGGCTTGCACGGTCGTCAATTTCGCCCGTTGGCAGGATCTTGCTGTTAATTCGTGCAACCAGACTGTTCAGATCTTTTGGTAGGTCTTTGACAATAGCCCAAAGGTGAGGGGCGACCTCCCGTTCACCCATAAAGGCGGCTCGTGCGAGCATCGCCTGGTCGCAGATATTACCCAGAGCGAGTATTGCTGCCGGCGTCAATGATGCGCCCTCGACTCGCAGGCGAGTAAAAGACTCACCAGGATCGCCGAGTTCGCTAAATGCCCAGATCACTCCCCTTCGCCGCAGAGCTACACACTCTGAAACGGTAGAGAGGAGTTCCCTCAGTTCGCGGGCATCAGCTAACGGGGTGAGCGAATCAAACCGTTCCTGACCCATTCTGGTTTCCGCCTCACGCTTTACCAGTTGCCTAAGTTGATTGTATTCAAGAATTGTGAAGGCCTGATCCTGCATAACAGATGAGGTGCTGAGCGGAAGCGGTTTACAACCGGTACGAGCAGTGACCTCTTTTCTCCGTGTCTGAAGATTCTAGCATTGCGAGAAGGTTTTTCTAATTCAGACAGAACAAAAAACAATCGGTCACGGGATCAAACCGATGAGTTCTAATTCGTAGGATCCTTAGAAACGGCGCCGTCGTCTCTCTCTCCCCAGAATCGCGGTGGCAAACAATTCATTTTCCCTGAGTATGAAGACATTCTTTCCATTGTGATGTAAATGGCCTGCAACCAGACGACTATTATCATTTGAGGCTGGTTGTACGTCAGCACTAGTCACTTCGACCAACTTTCCAACTTCATCCACGGCAAGCGCGAGTTGCTCGTCACCCTTCAACACGATCAAAGATCCGAAGGAGCGGTCGGATGGGGCAGATTCTCCCAGAAGGATCATAGGATCCAAAACCGTTAATATGTGGCCGTGAACTCCAACGACACCCAAAACCGCGTTAGGCGCGTTCGGCAACCTGGCGGGTGGTTGCCATTCAGCAATTGACTTGATGAATTCGGCGGAAATGCCGAAATGAAGATGCCCACACCGGAATACCTGAAGTTGGAGTGAGTTCAGAGGTTCTGAATGCTCATGAACCATGTGCGCCTCCTTGGTCCGGTTGCTCTATCGTGCTTTGGCTCTGCGACCGGAGCATTATACGGGATGCAGGGAGAAGGCTTGCTACAAACTACGGATAGTAACTTTAAACTATAGCAAGCTAGAATGGTAAGAAACGTTGTAAGTTATTTCCATCTCCGATTGACTGATACTTGTCTGCCTGAGGGACTGCATCGTACGGGGTGAAAGGAGCAAAACTAAATGGATGACTTTGACCTTTACCGGGCAGAGATGAACGACCGGTTGATTGGCAGCGACCATCTGGGTATAAAGCGGTTCTTCGCGCTTGACACACAGGCCTATGAAGATGGCGCCCTCGACAAGCGCACAAAAGAGTTGCTGGGTCTGGTAGCCTCAATCGTCCTGCGCTGTGATGACTGCATCACTTATCACATTAAGCAGTGTGTAGCTACCGGCACTAACAGGCCACAGTTCCTTGACGCATTCAATGTAGCTTTGGTCGTCGGTGGATCAATCACGATTCCCCACCTGCGCCGGGCCATTGATCGGCTGGACCGAGTTCTCAATGAAAGCCAGAGTGAGGGCGTCGAACCCCCATAAACATGATTAAAAGAGTATTGCACCGCCCGAAGTCGAAACGCATGTCTGTTTCAAGATCAATAAAAGAAGTGCCTGGCAAATGCTCGTGGGTTCTTTTATGCATCGTCATTGCAGGACTTCTCTGCGGACACTTTGTACTTGTTCAAGGAAAGGGATTTCTTATGTCCACACAGGAACGAGGGCGCGTCAGAGCGCCGGAGATCTCCGGCGGTCGCGGTTGGCTGAATACTGATAAACCGCTTTCACTCGCCGCGCTCAAAGGCAAGGTTGTGCTTCTCGATTTTTGGACTTATGGGTGCATCAACTGCATTCATATCATCCCTGACCTCAAAAGACTGGAAGAGAAATACGCGAACGAATTGGTGGTCATCGGTGTCCACTCGGCAAAGTTTGAAAACGAAAAGGATACTGAGAACATTCGACGTATTATCCTGCGATATGAAGTCGAGCATCCGGTTTACAACGACGCAGAATTCAGTGTTTGGCGGCGGTATGGCGTGCGGGCCTGGCCTACGCAGGTGCTGATCGATCCGGCTGGATATGTTATTGGCGCGGTTTCCGGAGAGGGTAATTACGACGTCATCGATCAGGCAATCGCCGGCACGATAGCAACGTTTCGAGAACGTGGTGAGTTGAATGAAACTCCGTTCCAGTTCTCTTTGGAGCGAGCAAAAATCGGCGCGCTGCCCCTTGCCTTTCCCGGAAAGATTGTTGCCGACGCTGAAGGCGATCGACTGATCATCGCCGACTCGAGCCATAACCGCATTGTGATTACCACGCTTGAAGGAAGTCTTGTCGAAGTAATTGGAACAGGAGAGACTGGTTCAGTCGATGGCCCATTCGACAAGGCTGCATTCTATAGACCACAAGGATTGGCCCTCGCAGGCAGCGTGCTTTACATTGCCGACACCGCAAACCACCTTATCCGTAAAGCTGATCTGAAGAGACGGACGGTGGAAACCATCGCCGGCACTGGAAGACAGTCTCGCGAATACTTCAGACAAGGGCCTGCGCTTACCATTGGATTGAGCTCTCCATGGGATGTTCATCTCGCAGCCCAAACGCTCTACATTGCGATGGCTGGGCCGCATCAGATCTGGAAACTGGATCTCGAAAAGAACGAAGTTTCTACCTTCGCCGGGTCTGGTCGCGAGGCGCGTCTTGATGGATCGCTGAGAGATGCCGGCTTTGCGCAACCTTCAGGACTGGCGACAATTGATAACGTCCTGTATGTGGCCGATAGCGAGTCAAACATCATTCGGGCTATCGACATCAGCCGCGGCCAGGTCAAGACAGTCGTAGGCGGGGATCTCTTCGAGTTCGGCGATGCCGACGGTTTCGGCGACGAGGTACGTTTGCAACACCCACTTGGTCTGTCAATCTTCGACGGCAAGATACTGATAGCCGACACATATAACCATAAGATTAAGGAGTTGAATCCCAAATCCCGACGAGTAAAAACATTTGTGGGCTCCGGCAGACCCGGACAAGCAGACGGGAAAAAACCAACTTTTTACGAACCCGGGGGCCTGGCGATTGCCCACAATAAGCTATACATCGCGGACACAAATAACCATGCCGTCCGAGTCGTGGATTTAAGGACACGCGAAGCAACAACGCTTCAGATAACGGGTCTTCAGCCTCCCACCGCTAACTCCGCCCCCAGCGCATCCGGCTTCGAGCCCAATGTTCAGGAGGTCCCGGTCAAAGCCCAGCGCGTGCGCCCGGGAAGCGATGGAACGCTGGTAATCGGTGTCGATCTACCGAACGGGTATCACCTTAATCCATCGGCGCCCCTGCGTTACCGTCTTTCCGTAGAGAAAGGAACTGAACACTTTAACTTTCGTTCCGAGGAGGAAAGGGGTGAACAACCGGTGGTGAGTGGTTCCGCACGAGAGTTGAGACTTCCCTTGCGGCTGCCTTTTCGAGCCCTCGAGTCCGGTGAGGCGCAATTGCGCATCCAGGTTACGGTGGTGTACTGCCGGAAGGATAATACCGGTACATGCTTCATCAGAACGCTCGTCTGGCTTGCGCCAGTCGAGATTACAACTGAGGCCGGAGCGGCGACCGAAATCAAAGTAGTGGCAAGCGTTGACTCGAAGATTTGAAGCCCCACCGCTGCCTTGCCTCCATGATTCGCCCGGCGTAATATCAACTTTCAAATCCCTAAAGTTTAAGGATTGAGGAGACTTGTTGTGGCTGACAAACCATTTCTCACGGACGTTAAAACGTTGCGCGAACGCGCCCGGATGCATATTGAAAACGGAGCGGTCACTGATGGCTATACGGCCGATCGTGAGACAGTGATCAAAATCCTAAACGAAGCGCTGGCCACGGAACTCGTCTGTGTCTTGCGTTACAAGCGACATTATTTCATGGCTTCGGGAATCCATGCCGAAGGCGTTGCCGCAGAGTTTCTCCAGCATGCTAACGAAGAGCAACTTCACGCCGACCAGCTTGCCCAGCGAATCGTGCAACTCGGGGGTGCACCGGATTTCTCACCCGAAGGTTTGCTTACGCGGAGTCACTCGGAGTATGTCGAGGGCGAGACATTAATCGACATGATCAAAGAAGATCTGGTTGCTGAGAGAGTTGCAATCGACAGTTACCGGGACATAATCCGTTATCTGGGCAACGACGATCCGACTAGTCGGCGGATGATGGAGGAGATTCTTGCGGTTGAAGAAGAGCACGCCGACGACCTGGTTAGCCTGCTCGAAGATTTCAACCGTTGAGCGTTACCAGTGGGATTAAGAGTGAGCTCCGTTCCCGGAACAACTCAGGAAGGTATCTTATGTACTGATTCCTGGTTCTTGAGTTGTTGTAGAATCCGCACTGAGCCAAATACACTCTCTTGAGAATTCTTTGGCGTGATGCTTCCCCAATAGTCGGAGCATCACGCCTTGTTATCGTAGGGACTCTTGTCTGAAAAAGGGCCAGTAAACGTTGCGCAGCCACGACCGACGATGTGCCGCAATTGCGGGGCAATCGTCGGCGCTGGAGAGAGTCAGTGTGCAGTCTGCGGCGCATCTATTGGTCAGAAAGAGACGCCAAAAAGCCCGCCTCCGGTAGCTGACCGTGAAACTATCAGGTTTGCCCGAGCTATCCTGGACCGTCCTTATAAGTTCACAATAATCCTTCTGGTCGCGAATCTTTTTGTCTTCTTTCTGATGTGGGAGTCAAGCGGAACCACCAATCAGACCGTCTGGTTGTTTCGCGAGCACGTCCTCCTGGCTTACGGCGCTAAGATGAACAGACTGATCAACGAACAGAATCAGTGGTGGCGCTTTATCACGCCGATGTTTGTGCATGTCGGCTTAATTCACCTTCTGGTTAACATGTATGGTCTGTGGATTATTGGTCCATACGTTGAAAGGCTATACGGCTCGGCCAGGTTCGTAGTGATCTGGGTGCTTACGGGGATCGGGGGGGTGGTTGCGAGTTACTTGTCGGTAGTAGAGCCGGGGACGGCAGTTGGGCCAGTGGAAAGATTTTTGTTCAAGACGCACGATTTGCCGTCGGCGGGAGCTTCGGGCGCCTTGTTTGGATTGATCGGAGTCCTCTTCGTTTTCGGGATCAAGTTTCGTAAGGAGCTTCCCGAAGGCTTCAAGCGCGCATTTGGGACCGGCCTGCTGCCGATAATTGCGATCAACCTCTTTATCGGATACCTCGGACGAGGTCTGATTGACAATGCGGCACACCTGGGAGGGATGTTGCTTGGGGCAGTGCTGGCGATCTTCATCGGTTATCGCAGACCGGGAGAAAGAGGAAGCGTTGCGATCATCTGGCGTGTTTTACAGTCTGCGATGCTTGCGCTGGTCGCAATCAGTTTTTTTAAGGTCGTGCAGAATTTCCCAGATCCGCTTACATCGCCAACGATGGCCCAGGCGTTTCAGCTCGACAAGAAGGGCGCCGATTTTGTTGTTTATGCAAAGGCGATTAATGCCGGGCAGGAGAGTTTGTATAGTGCGCTTTTCGAGAATGATGCCGGCGGCATTGCCCCCTCTGTCAAAGACATTGAATCAGTTCCCAGTTTAGATCCGGAAGCCGACGAGTTGCGCGCCGAGCTTAAGGACCTACTGACTGAAGCGAGCAAGGTTGTCGGCGAGGCAAACGCGGTTAAAGAGCATGCCGAGTTCAAGAAATTGGCCACTGCCTTTGAATCGTGGAAGAAACGATACACTAGATGGCTCAAGCAAACAGGCAGCACTTATGGCGCCGCCATCGAGGTAACGCCCCACCAGTAGATTTCTAAATGACTAAAACAACTTAAGGAGATGACGACGGAATGGAGATTAAGAAGGTTGGTGTGCTGGGCTGTGGACTGATGGGTTCTGGCATTGCGCAAACTGCAGCCAGTGCCGGGTTTGAAACCATTGTCTGCGAAGTATCGGACGATCTCGTTCAGCGAGGCTTTAAAGGTATTGAGAAGTCGCTCGCTAAATTTGTAGAGAAAGGTACAATGACCGCCGACAAGCAGGCGGAGATTCGGAACCGCATCACAGGGACAACCTCTTTTGCAGAGCTCCGCGACTGCGACATCATCATTGAAGCGATCATCGAAAACCTGGAAGAAAAGCAGAAAACCTTTCGCCAGCTCGACGGCATTTGCAAATCAGAGACTCTCTTCGCTTCTAATACTTCGTCTATTTCGATCACCGAGATGATGACGACTACGTCTGCCGACCGGCAGCGGCGTTTCATCGGTTTGCACTTCTTCAATCCCGTCCCGCTGATGAAGCTCGTAGAGGTGGTGCGCACAATTCTGACTGATGATGAGGTATACGAGCGAGCGATTGAGTTTGGCAAGCATCTCGGCAAGACCCCCGTTCGCGCTTCGGATAAAACCGGATTCATCGTCAACCGGCTGCTGGTGCCTTACATGCTGGATGCAATTAGGGCTCTCGAAGAAGGGGTCGGCTCAATCGTAGATATCGACAATGCGATGAAGCTCGGTTGTGGTTATCCGATGGGCCCGTTTACGCTTGGTGATTTCGTGGGACTCGACACGACGTATTACATAGCCGAGATCATGTTTAATGAGTTTCGGGAGAAGCGTTTCGCGCCGCCACCGTTATTGAAGCGGATGGTGCTGGCCGGTCTGTACGGACGAAAATCCGGCCGTGGCTTTTACGACTATACGCAAGATCCGAAGAATCCCATTCCAATGAATCTTGTTTAGATTCTGTCCTTTGAGAAGAGGGTTGGCAAATGGCTGTGCTGCGATATGAACGACGCGCCTATCTCGCGCTAGTCACACTTGAGCGTGCCGATCGGCTAAATGCGCTCTCACGTGAACTGCTGACCGAGTTGGAAGAGTGCTTTCATCAGGTCGAAAAAGACAGCGATTTGCGAGTTGTGATTCTCACTGGCGCAGGTGACCGGGCTTTCAGCGCTGGCACTGATATTTCAGAATTAACGAACCTTGACGAGGATTCTGCCCGAGAGGTCGCTGCCCGCGGGCAGAACCTCTGTGATCAAATTGAAAGTTGTCCAGTTCCTGTCATCGCTGCAGTAAACGGAATTGCCGCAGGCGGTGGTTGTGAGCTAGCACTTGCTTGTCACTTGCGCGTTGCATCCACCAACGCGACGTTCAGTCTTCCGGAGCTCAAGCTCGGATTAATTCCGGGATATGGCGGTACGCAGCGGCTTGCTCACGAAATGGGTTGCAGTCGCGCTCTTGAAGTGATGCTCACCGGACAAAGCATCGATGCTGAGCAGGCTCTACGGATCGGTCTTGTGAACAGGCTGGCCCATCCATCAACGTTACTGACAGCTACCGAGACTTTGGCGGAAGAGATGGCAAAGATGGCGCCGCTTGCCGTTCGCGCCTGCCTGCAAGCAGTGGTTAAGGGTTTCAGGTCAACATTCGAAGAGGGAATGGCTTTAGAGGCGGAACTCTTTGCCGGTCTCTTTGGAACTCATGACATGAGAGAAGGTACTCGGGCCTTTTTGGAGAAGCGGGCTCCGCACTTCACGGGAACGTAATAGGGCAGGGTCGCTAATATCGACTTGCGACCCATACTTTAGCAAGAACCTTGATGACCGCTTGCGCTTCACCTATACTGCCAAAGCCTTAGCAACGCGCCGTGTAACGGAGAAATTTAAAGAGCTTGCCGATAATTCACGAAGGTCGCCTTAACGCCGAAGGGTTTCGCTTTGCGATTGTCGCGAGCCGTTGGAATGAATTCATTACGGCAAGGCTGGTAGACGGCGCAGTCAATGCTTTACAGCGTCTGGGCGTGGCTGATGATGCGGTGGAGGTCTATCGGGTTCCGGGCGCTTTCGAAATTCCGCTATTTGCGAGGAAAATTGCCGAGTCGGGGAAGTTTGATGCAATCGTATGTCTGGGTACAATTATCCGTGGGCAAACTCCTCACTTTGATTATGTGGCCGGAGAAGTTGCTAAGGGGATTGCTCAGGTAGGCACGACAACTGGGGTTCCGGTTCTGTTTGGCATTGTAACAGCCGATAATCTGGAACAAGCCATCGACCGGGCCGGGGCGAAGCTGGGTAACAAGGGTTTTGAAGCCGCGCTCGCGGCGGTGGAATTGGTAAATCTTTACCGAGATACTTTTCAGAGTGATGAGTGAGAGTGATCGTCACCCGTCACGGGTAATCTGATATATGGGTTCGCGACGTAAGGCGCGCGAATGCGCCTTGCAAATGCTCTTTGCGGCTGATGTTGCCGATACTCCTCCTGACGAGGTGGTAAGCACCTACTGGGCCGAACTCGGCGAGGCTGAGATCGAACAGCCGGCGCGTGATTTTGCCACGCGTCTGGCTGCCGGCACGCTCAACAATCTCGAGACGCTTGACGAGCGCATACGCTCGCGAGCGGAACATTGGCGTATATCGCGCATGGCGGTCGTTGACCGTAATATCCTGCGCCTCGCAGTTTACGAGTTTCTTTACGAGCCAACCCCGCGCACCGTTGCCATTAATGAAGCGCTCGAGATTGCCCGCCGCTTCTCAACCTACGAAGCAACGCAGTTTATTAATGGCATACTCGATGCCATTAAACGCGACCTGGATGAGGAGCAACCGCAGCTACATATCGAAGTCGAGGATTCCGAAGAACCAGCTGCCGATGAAAACCCGGTTTCTCCACCTGAGTGACCATCACGAAATCGCGCGCTGAATGTGGTCTACCACCATTGATTTTTATGCCAGCCCTGGTATTGAGACTGGAAAGTGGAAGAATCCCAACGTGAATTCCTGGCTGAGGCCGAAGATCTTGTCGAGCAGCTCCTGTCCGATATTGATGAATTGCGCGCTAAGCGCTCGCAAGGCAGACTGCGCAGGGAACTACTCGACAGGATTTTTCGTCATGTGCACAGCGTAAAAGGCCTGGGGGCGTCTGCCGGCTTCATGGACCTGAGTGAACAGGCCCATGAGTTTGAAAGTCTCCTCGCCTCCGTGCGCTCTGGACACATCAATCTCGACGATTCGGTGCTCGAAAACTTTGAAGCAGCCGCCGCTTCGCTTTCTGACTGCTTGGTCCAGCCACAGGTGCAAGCATTCGCTCCTTCCCCAACTCCGCAACACATTTCTGCCACTCAGGATCAAAACGTTTCTCGCAAGCACAATATCGAGGCCGTACTGAATGAGTTGCCTAACGAGATATGGGAATCGCTGAATGATGAGAAGAAGAACCGTTTGCACGAAACTCTTAGCGAAGGCGCCGGTCTGTTTTTCGTCAGGACCAGCTTTGACGTCGCTAATTTTGAGGAATATTTTGAACGCTTAGAGAACCTCCTCACGATGCAGGGTGAGTTAATCTCGACCGCGCCAGCGGTTGATAGCCTTCGTCCGGACAAAATTGACTTTCGAATTCTTTATGCCAGGTCAGCTTCGGCCGAAGCTGTTCGCAAAGAGACTGCCGATATTCCCGGAGTCACAGTTACTGAAGTGATTCCTAAGAGCGCAAAGGACTCCAGCGCTGGAGGCGCGGCTGACTCAGGGCCGAGAGCCTTTGGATCGCTGACCAACTTCATTCGTACCGACCTCGAGGATCTCGACCGTTTAATCTCTTCCACTCACGAACTGTTTCGCATTACGAAGGAGACGCTTGAGTTTGCGAAGGGAGATGGCGCCAGTTCTGAGTTTCAGACGGAGCTCGAACAGCAGGATATTCGGATCAGGCAATCGTTCAGGGCCCTCGAGGAAGAGATCATTCGCTTGCGGATGGTGGCAGTCGACCGCGTACTTAAGCGGGCTGCCCGGGCGGGGCAATCAGCGGCTCGTTATCGAGGCAAGGAAGTTGAGATTGAGATTGTTGGAGGTGCTGCTCGTCTCGATAAGCTGTTATGTGATGCCATAGCAGATCCGCTTGTGCACCTTGTTCGCAATGCCGTGGACCATGGCATCGAGAGTGTTGAGGAACGCCTTGCGGCCGGGAAACGCCCAATCGGTAAAGTCACGATTCAGTTCTGGAGCGAAGGCAGTAGAAATCGTCTCAGGGTAAGCGATGATGGCCGCGGTATTGACCCGATTGCTGTTTCCCGGGCGGCTGCCGCCCAGGGGCTCGTTGACGAGAACGTTATCATAGATATGGACCGGGCGTTGCGTCTCATCTTCCGTCCCGGATTCTCGAGTGCCGATTCGCAATCCAGCGTTTCCGGACGAGGCGTGGGGCTCGATGTAGTGGAAAGTGCAATCGAACACGTTGGTGGCGACCTTCGAGTCTCGACCGTTCATGGCGAGGGTACGACATTTGAGATAAGACTGCCGGTGACTGTTGATCTCCTTGACGCCGTCATAGTCCTTTCAGCAGGCAGTCGCTACGTGGTCCCTGCTAGTGTCGTATTAAGTCAGGAGGCTATCAATCCGGCCCAGCTTGCTGCCGATGCCCCAACGCCCTCAATTCCCTGGGAGAGTGCAAACCTGCCGTACGTCTACATGCGTGAGCTGTTGGATCAACCCCCGAACGATACAAACGACAGTCAGCCGCTGAATGCGTTGATCTGCGAGTTCCCGGATGAAGGGACTGTTGAAGGCTCCAGGCGGAGCGCCTTTATTGTTGACGCTATAGAAGGGACCGAAGAGGTGTTGGTCCGCAGCCTTGGCCAGCACGCGGCGCGCTGGACTGGGGTTGCCGGAGCGTCAGAACTGCGAGATGGAACGATTGCTCTTGTTCTGGATCTCCCTCGTCTCCTCAACCACCAGTAGGTCTGAATTAGGCGCTAGAATCACTCAATCAAGTTTTGGGTGCTTCGTATGCCAGGTTGTTCCTTTCTCAAAGGCCAGCGCTACTCTGAGTGGCGCGGCTTCATCATAGAGTCTCCCCGTGAACATAATTGCCTGAGGCAGCCCCTTAAGAAACCCGCATGGAGTAACCACTGCAGGATGTCCCGTAAGATTCGTAACCAACAGGCTGGCGCTCCCCGGAGCGGGCGCCACAAACACATCCCATTTTGACATCAGGGCGTCCATCTCGCGCATCAATAGGGTTCTGGCTCTCTGGGCGCGAATGTACTCGACGGCCGGAATAAATCGCGAACTGCGGAAAGTGTTGGGCCAATCATTTGGACTTTGGCCTGAAAGTTGGTCAAGTCCTCCCGCGCGCGTCAGGTCGTCAAATGCTGTGGCGGCTTCGGCAACAAGAATGATACGGAGCGCTCCAGTGGAGAATTCGGGGAGTTCGATGGCCTCGAGGTTCGCACCAGCCATTCTTATCGCAGCTAGTGCCTCGGCATAGATAGCCTTCCGCTCGGGATCCTGTTGCTGGTCAAACTCTCTCTTGAGATATCCGATTCTCATCTGCTCCAGCGGTCGCTCCGCGGACCAGTTGAATGGTATCCCTCTCACGGTGAGGTCGCGCTGGTCCGGGCCGTAGATCGAATTGAGCACCAGCGCGCAGTCTTCGACATTACGGCAGATTGGGCCAATCTTATCCATGGTCCAACTTAAGCCCATCGCTCCGAACCGGCTAACTCGGCCGTAGGTAGGCCTTAAACCAACAACTCCGCACCGTGATGAGGGCGAAACGATTGAGCCGAGTGTTTCGGTGCCGATTGCGAAGCCGACCAGGCCCGCAGCCGTTGCGGATGCTGAACCGGCTGAAGAACCGCTTGACCCGATCCGATCTTCCTCGATCTGCCAGGGATTTCGTGTCATACCACCAAACCAGCGTCCTCCCTGGGCTAGTGCCCCCATTGACAGCTTAGCGACGAGTATCGCGCCGGCAGCATTGAGACGCTCTACTACGGTTGCGTCATAGTTGATGACCTGATCGCGATAAGGCTCTGCCCCCCAGGTAGTTCGGATCCCGCGGGTGGCAAGCAGATCCTTCGCTCCCCAGGGAATGCCATGCAATGGGCCTCGATATTTACCTTTCATGATCTCATTGTCGGCCGCTTCTGCCTGCGCGAGCGCAAGTTCTTCGGTCAGCGTCACGGTACAATTCAACTTTGGTCCATATTGCTTCAGTCGGGCGATATACATCCGGGTCAATTCAACGGCCGAGATTTTGCGAGTTCGGATCAGTTCAGCAAGCTGCGTTACGGAAGCAAACGCCAGGTCCTCCACAGACTTGAACTGCGGCAGTTGAACCTTGCCCAACCTCATCTTTTCAGGTTTGACGCTGAAGGTCCTGCCGGGTAGTACGGGATCGAAAAGCGTTGCCGGCTCAGTGTCGAGCGGAACAACTGTCTTTCTTAGTGTTTCATACCGCTCCAGATTGGTATTAACGTTCTGAAGGGCCATCTCTTTCTGCGCGTCGGTAAGCTCGATGCCAAAGAGTTGTTCGGCGCCGCGGAGCATCTCCTTTGTCACACGTAAAGGTTGAGGTGACGGCGATGGGCTAGGGGTAGGCGTGGCTACCGGCGTCTGGGCAAGAATTTGAAATGAACTCAGATAGGGCACTGCCGCAGCTACAGCGCCAAGGGCGGACATAAACTTTACAAATCCGCGCCGGTTGAGTTTGTCCGCTCTGTTTGTTACTGGAGTTGACTCAGGCTGTTTGTTCATTGATTCTCCTGTAGGTTCTACTGACCAGCGTTGTCACTACTGTTGCTTCCATACTTTAGTCTTAGCACTCTTGTACCTCGCCAGGGTGAGACGGTCACAACGAAGAGGTTATCGTATTCACTGTCCGGGATTGCTGGTGGTTGTTCCCCACCAATAGCGGAGATGATTTCGGGAACACTGTTACTGTGGCCCGCAACAAGCATGACCCCTCCTGGCCTATCTGACTTTACTCGCCTGGCCAGTTCAGCAGTATTGCGCGCGTCGATTTCATTAACCTGGAGACCGAGGCGGTCCGCAAGCGGCCTAACCGTCTGCTGCGTTCGCAGGTATTGGGTCGCATAGACATCAGTGACCCCGGCATTGATCAGAATGTGGGCCAGTATTTGTGCTCGCTCAGTTCCGGATGCGCTTAGGTTCGGATTGTTATTGCCCGGCTCATCGCTTTTTTCGGCGTGTCTCACCAGAATCACCGTTGTCTCTGGCCTTGAACACAAGAAGTAGATCGAAAGCAAAGCTCCGAGCAGCAGGATTAGAACCCCGGCGAACACCACTCGTGGATTTCGCCAAAATGGGGTTTGCGTCATTCATTTACCTCGTAGTCAAGATTCTTTGCGGAGACCGCCAACTGACTGGTAGATCACTAAGAATGTGGCAGAAGTCGCGCGGGATTATAGCTTACTTTGCCGTTAGTCAGGCCGGATGCATTGGATTCCCTAAGGTGATAGTCTATGGCTTAAAGTCGCAACCTTAGATTTCCCGGGGAACTTACCGCCGAATCATCAACCGCCGCAAAGAGGTGAGGAAATTGGACAAGATCGAGAGAGTTGATTTATCGGAATTCATTGCTGAAAACTTTGGCGCGAACGCAACCTACGTTGAGGGACTCTTGAGCCGCTTTCGCAACGACCCTGAGTCGGTTGATGAGTCGTGGCGGGCTTACTTCACCGAACTGCTGGGCTCCATTGCGTCCGACGGATCCGGGAATGGTCGCGGTGGCGCCGGCGCCCGTCGCGCTAAAGTTGATACAAGCGTCTCAACGGCCAGGCCCGCAGCAACAGCAGCGGCTCCCGAGCGTATTCCTGAGACTACCTCCATAGCCAAAGATACAGACGCTGAAGTAATCCCGCTGAAAGGCGCGGCCCTCAAGATAGTCGAGAACATGGAGACTAGTCTTTCTGTTCCGACCGCAACTTCTCAACGACGCATTCCCGTTAAGTTATTGGATGAGAATCGACTCATCATCAACAAGCATCTTGAGAAGGAGGAGAGTGGCAAAGCTTCATATACCCACCTTATCGCCTGGGCCATCTTGCGGGCGCTTGACGAATTCCCGCAGCTCAATGACGGTTTTGATAACGTTGACGGCACGCCCGCACGGATTCGTAGAAAAGCACTAAATCTCGGGATCGCGATCGACATCACACGGAAGGATGGAACGCGCAGCCTGCTTGTCCCGAACATTAAGGATGCGGGGAGGCTGCGCTTTGCTGAATTCCTCACTGCTTATGATGATGTCGTAAAAAGGGCTCGCGAGGGAAAATTACAGATTAGCGACTTTCAGGGAACCACTGTCTCGCTGACAAATCCCGGCACGATCGGCACGGTCGCTTCCAACCCGCGTTTGATGGTGGGTCAGTCCGTCATCGTCGCTACCGGCGCGATCGAGTATCCGGCTGAATACCAGGCGATGGCGCCCGAGGCTTTGTCCCAACTCGGCATTAGTAAGGCGATCACGATCAGCAGCACTTACGACCATCGAGTGATTCAGGGCGCCGAATCCGGGGCTTTCCTCGCGCGCTTGCATGAGTTGCTCATCGGAAAGCACGGGTTCTATGACCAGATCTTCTCCGACCTCGGCATTCCTTATCCACCGCTGCGTTGGAGTTTCGATCGTAATCCGTTCTTCCTGGGCGGTGACCAGACTCGCGAACAGACTATTAAGGAAGCTCGCGTGATGGAATTGATCAACGCGTACCGGGTCCGAGGTCACTTGATTGCCGATATCGATCCCCTTCATGCGATGCCGGTCCTTTACCATCCGGAATTGGATATCGAAACCTATGGCCTCACCATCTGGGACCTTGATCGTGAGTTTATAACCGGAGGCCTTGGCGGTGTCGAAAGCGCCACCCTACGTGAAATTCTCGATATTCTCCAACGTGCTTACTGCGGCAAGGTTGGTATTGAATATCGTCACATCCAGAGCAAGGAGATAAAGCTCTGGATCCGCGAGCAGATTCGGCGGCAGTTTGTTCACCCCGAGCCGATTCCGGCAGAGATAAAGAAAGAACTCCTGTGGAAGCTGATCTCGGCCGAACAGTTCGAGCGCTTTCTGCACACAAAATATCTGGGGCAGAAGCGGTTCTCGCTCGAAGGATGCGAGACTATCATTCCGCTGCTCGATCAGTTGATCGAAGGCGCAGGCGAGCGCGGTGTTGAAGACATCACGCTTGGAATGGCCCATCGCGGGCGGTTGAATGTGCTTGCGAATGTGATCGGCAAGTTCTGCGAAAGAATCTTCGCTGCTTTTGAGGGCTCGGTCCATCCTGCCTTTCCTGCGGATGAGGGCGACGTAAAGTACCACCAGGGAGCAGTCGGCGAGCGTGAGACTAAGAGTGGCCGTAAGGTGCACCTCACACTTTCACCCAACCCCAGTCATCTCGAGGCTGTCAATCCCGTGGTCGAAGGAATGGTGCGCGCCCGGCAGGATGCAATGCAGGACAGGCGTGGTGTCGGCCGGGGGGATGTCATTGATAGTGCGATGCCAGTACTCCTCCACGGTGACGCTGCGTTTGCTGGTCAGGGTGTGGTCATGGAGACGTTGAATTTGGCGGATCTAAAAGGGTATCGGACAGGCGGAACGATTCACATCATTATCAACAATCAGATTGGGTTTACGACTTCTCCAGAGGCAGGACGGTCGACGATCTATTCAACTGACGTCGCGCGCATGAACCAATTACCGATCTTTCATATCAACAGCGACGATCCCGAAGCGGCTTACCGGACCCTTCAGATAGCGCTCGATTTTCGTCAGGAGTTTAACAAGGACGTTGTGCTGGATGTCGTGGGCTTTCGCAAGTTGGGCCATAACGAAACGGATGAACCCAGTTATACACAGCCTTTGATGTATGCGCGAGTGAAGGCCCATCCCGGCGTCCGTACGATTTATGCGAATCGGCTAATCAAGGAAGGTACTATCGATGAGGCTGAGGTCAACCGGTTGATTGATGAACGGGTGAGCCGCTACGAGGACACTCTGGCTCGGGCCAAGGAGATTGTGGCCACCAAGTCTCCTGTGCAGGTCACAGTTGTCGAAGAGCTGGATGGTTCGGAGATTTTTGAAACCGGAGTGCCGGCAGAGCAGATTGGAGAGATCGCCCGGAAGATCGCCGTGGTGCCTGAAGGTTTTAATGTAAATCCCAAGATGGTTACTCAGTTAGCGCGCCGAGCGAAGATGGGCGAAGGTTCAATGCCAATCGATTGGGCTTTTGCAGAGGCGGTCGCTTTCGGCAGCATTGTCCTGGATGGAACCCGCGTCCGCTTGAGTGGTCAGGATTCCGGCAGGGGAACTTTCAGCCAGCGGCACGCGGTCTTGTACGACACCCAAACAGGTCAGTCGTGGGCCCCACTCTCTGAGTTGCGATCCGAGACGAAACCGGAGGCTCGCTTCGAAGTTTTTGATAGCTCGTTATCTGAAGAAGGAGTGCTCGGGTTTGAGTACGGGTATTCGGTAGTTGCTAAAGAAGCGCTCGTATTGTGGGAGGCGCAGTTCGGCGATTTTGTAAACGGGGCGCAGGTGATCATCGATCAATACATTGCTGCTTCTGAGGACAAGTGGAAACAAACGTCGCGGGTGACAATGCTGCTGCCGCACGGATATGAAGGACAGGGACCCGAACACTCGAGTGCCCGGCCCGAACGATTTTTACAACTCTGCGCTGAGAACAATTTGCAGGTCTGTTATCCCACAACTCCGGCGCAGTACTTTCATCTGCTCAGGCGACAGATCAAACCGGGCATGGAACGGCCACTGGTTGTCTTAACCCCTAAGAGCCTGCTGCGATTGCCGGCAGCAGCATCGACAATCGACGAGCTGACGAGCGGCGGATTTCAACCGGTAATTGATCATGCTGAGATCAGGGATCCTGGGAAGATCGAACGTGTGGTCCTGTGTAGCGGCAAGGTCTTTTACGACCTTACCGAAGCGCGGCGGAAGTTGGATGAAGACCGGATCGCAATCGTCAGGCTCGAGCAATTTTATCCTTTCCCTCTTACGGGGATACAGAGGGTATTGGGCCGGTACAAGGAAGCAATAGAGTTGGTTTGGGTACAGGAAGAACCACAAAACATGGGCGGCTGGACATTTGTCGAGCCCCGTCTCGAGAACATTCTGCCGGCTTTTGATCGTTCGCGTTACATCGGCCGCGTTCCCTCGGCTAGTCCCGCAACTGGGTCATACGCGATTCATCAACTGGAGCAAGCCGAGATCATCGACAAGGCTCTGACGCTTTGATCTCGCCTAAGGAGAGTGGAATAGAACGCTAGCTCAACTCTGATCCTCTCATCGGTTTAGCTGATCTAGAACTTCGAGCGCTTCGCGCACCTCCTCGTCGGTATTGAAGAAGTGCGGTGAGATACGCAGCCCGGCGCCAGGACGCCAGTCGACAAAGATTTTTCGTCGAGCAAGTTCCTCCACCATTCGCGGCGCGTCGTTGACGCCAATCATCACAGAGCCGCCGCGTTCAGATGCCTTATGGGGACTATTCAACTGCCAGCCGCGCTCGAGTGCAAATTCAACAAGCCAATCCGTTCGGCGTTGCGATTCTTGCGTAATTCGTTCGAGGCCGACCTCTTCGATAATCTGCAAACCCGGCAGAGCAGAGTAGAGCGCGGGGATGCTTGGCGTACCCTGCGCAAAACGACGCACCGACCGAGCATAACAAATCGGCGCCGGCGCGAACTCGAAGGGCGAGTCATGGGCCACCCAACCGGTCAGCCGCGGTTCGAGTTCTCGCTGAAGATCGTTTCTAACGTAGAGGTAACCGCAGGCAGGACCGCCACACAACCACTTGATCGTGCCTCCGATCAGGAAGTCAACCTCCCAGCCAGCAGCATCGAGGAGCACCGTGCCGGCAGACTGATAGACATCAAACAGGACCAGGGCGCCATGCCGGTGCGCGTGTTGGACAATAGCCCCGGCATCGAGACGATAGGAGGTTCGATACGACGTATGAGATAGAGCGACAAGACATGTAGTCTCATCAATTGCTTCGAGAATAGCTTCCAGCGGAACGGTGATCCCGTCTGAGGAGGGTATGGTTTCCACTCGCGCTCCAGTATTCGTCTGAGCCTCCCAGATGTAGCCCATCGAAGGAAAGTCGTGCGCAGAGGTAACGATCTTATTCCGTTTTGTGTTTTGGAAATCCAGACACGAGATTACGGTAGAAAGCGCCAGGGAAGCATTTGGCTGAATCTGCACTGAACCGGGAGGCCCCCCTAGAAGTCGCGCAATCTGATCTCCGACGCGTTGCGACAGTGACCACCAGTTGGTGGCCCAGGCATCTTCGTTTGTATGCTGTTCCCACGCAGTGTAGTAAGCCTGCACCGAATCGGCGACCCCTCGGGGGATAGGGCCAAGGCTGTGGCTCAGGAGGTCGTTACCCGCAGCCAGGGTCGGAAATTCATCCCGCCGGCGATTAAAGTGTGAGTCCGACATTCGTTTCATCTTCACACTCTCGACTGGCCCAACGCAAGCGTGGCGCATGCTGTTAGCTTGCGTACCGGTGGCTACTCTAAAATTTACCCGTAGACATCTACTCTTTATGACCCGATCTTTTACTAATTGAGCACCGACAAGAGGAGACCTATTAATCAAAGCTGGCGACTGGT
>JBGSWR010000014.1:0-30084 GCA_041751855.1 Pyrinomonadaceae bacterium | reverse complement strand
ACCGCTCCTTCTTCGCTCTGGACCAACTCTACTTCCACTCCCGGCAAAAGCGGTTCAGCACTCATCCTTGGTCCTCCTCTCCTGTTGATCTATTCTATGGCTAAAGCGCTGAACCTTATTCATTTTTTTCACAGCTTCTTCAGGTTGGGGGTCAGGCTAGCGCTTTACTTCCCGAAACCATTTCAATGGTTTTTACTCATTCTCACAAAAGGAGTTCCTCACATGAGTACTCATTCTTACACGCATCTCTGGATAGTGAAGCGGTATGGCTTGGACTGGCGCTCTGAGAAAAACCATTAAAATGGTTGCCATGAATGAGAGGTGTGGCACCTCCCCAACCTGAAGGTTGGGGTGAATGAGAGGTACCGTTGCACTCCACTTGACCATCCCAAAACTACTGTTCGGGGGATTTCGTCTGGGGTGAAAGGGAGTGAACACTGCCGATTCTAAGCTTTGTTAATTTGTGAAAAGCCATGCGCGCCGAAGATGCGGCGAAATTCAGTCGGCGTCATTCCCGTTATCCGTTTGAAAGAGCGTGTGAAATGGGTTTGGTCTGCAAAGCCCGCAGCGAGTGCAATCTCCACCAAAGAATCTTTCGACCTGAGCATCCTCTGGCGCGCGTAGTTGATGCGCGCTTCTCTAATATAGTCACCAACCGTGCAGCGCTCGAACCGGCGAAAGACACGCGCGAGGTGAGTTGGGTGAACGCCGGCCGCCATCGCCAATTCATCCAAAGCCGGCGGTTCCGCACAATTCTCCCGCAGGAACTCTTTGACCCGCTCCAACCATGGCGGCGGTCTCCGTTCTGGTCTTCTCGTAACTTGTCGCGAGGCGGCTACCAAAAGTTCCGTCGTAATACTTTCCAGGACTAATGAAGAGAATCTGTCTCGCTCAGTGAATTCACGGTACATCCTGGCCGCCAGCCAAAGCGACGATTCGCTACCCACAAGCACCGGTTCAGATAGGCGTGCGCCATAATCTCTAACTTTCTCGAGGCCTGTGAAATCGATCTCAACCAACAAGTGGCGGCCGCTAGTAAAGTGCTCCTCGCCATGGCTTACATCGGGGGGATAATAGACAAGAGCCGCAGGCGCGCGTTCAAAAAGTTTACCGCCAACATGTTCCTGGTAATTCCCGGCCAGCACAAAACAGAAATGGGAAAGTTCGTGCGCATGAGTGGGAAGAGTGGAGCGCGATGAGTAGGTTTTTTCCGTAAAACGATAGCCGTTCGCAGAAAGAGCCTGGGACGTTGTACCGTAAAACTGACCTGCTTTGAGTTTGAGTTCCATCGCTGGTCGGGTCCATTTCTATCGAATTCTTGATCTATCTGACGAACAATTCAAGATAGGTTAGAGACTTAACCGCAAAAGACACACAGAACAATATACTAAGGTTCGTCATCAAATGTTCGACGAACTTCAGTTTGTCGTTTCCGATGGCGAAACCCGGGGTGGAATGGTCAGCCTCGCGAGAATATCTCAGCGCCTCGGGAATTCCGGAGTGACCATAAGCGACAAACTAAAGTTCGTCGTACCTAATCCACATCTTCCGTGTGGGGCATTACCTAATCTTCATACGGCCTCTAATGCTGGTGGAACTTTCACGCATCATGCGACAATGCATTGTGTCCAGCAAATGCTCGCTTTAGTATCATGGCCCGATTTCACTAGGAGAGACTTCCATGCCTAAAGTCAAAGCCAACAACATTACGCTGAACTATGACCAACAAGGAACCGGGGAGCCTCTGATTCTCATTCCTTATTTAGCCGCCGATAATGCTTGTTATGCTTTCCAGGTCGCCGAGTACGCCAAACACTTTACCTGTATCTCCGTCGACCTCCGCGGGACTGGTGAAAGTGATAAGCCCGACGGCGCCTATTCCACTGAGCTTCTTGCTGATGATGTTGCTGCATTCATGCAAGCCATGGGAATTTCCAGGGCTCACATCGCGGGCTTGTCGCTAGGAGCTGCCACTGGCATGTGGCTGGCTGCCAAGCACGCCGACAAAGTCAAGTCGTTGTCGGTGCACAGTGGGTGGACGAAATCTGATCCCTTCATCAAGACCGTGATCCAAGGTTGGCAAGTGACTGCTAAAGCGTTGGGAAGTGTGCCCGAGATGATCATTCTAAACATCTTCCCGTGGTGCTTTACGCCTGAACTCTATGCAGGCAACCCGGAGTACATTCAGTCATTGGCCGACTTTGTTCGCAGCAGGCCCGCGCAGTCTTTGGCGGCCTTTCTGCAACAGTCAGATTCAGCGATTGCGCACGATGTCGAAGCGCAATTGGGCCGGATCACTGCTCCTACACAGATCACGTTTGGGCGTAACGATATGGTGACCTCCACCCGCTTTGCCGACCGGATGAAAGAGAACATTCGCGACTCGGAGCTGTATATCTTTGAGGGCTGCGCGCATGCCCCGCTCTATGAGAAAGTGGAAGAGTTCAATCAGACGACTTTAGCATTCCTACAACGGCACGCCGGGTAGAGTTTAAGCTGTTTTCGTACTGGCGTTCGCGCCGCATGAAATCAAAACATCAGTTTCAATTTCGTACCGCGTAGCTCCCGCCGACAGGGCCTTTTCAAGTCATCACTGCACTTTCTTCCTTAAGGAAACTCATCCTCGTAACGCCCCCTTAGATGGCATTTGGCTTGCCATAATAACCCCGATTAAGCGGATATTTCATGGAGAGGGGATCCAGATGTCTGACAAAGATCGAAGAAAGAAGGATCAAAAACGCAAGGACAAGGAAAACAAAGCCATGAGAGAGCGAAACAATCCTCGCAAACAGGAAGCTTCACCGCGCCAACAAGCGAAAGACGCATCCAATCTTACCGACTCAGAACCGGGACCTGACTTCGCGCGCACGGGTCGCTTTGGATCTTGAGAGGAAGGAATGAAGGATGAATAAAAATCGTAACAAGCGCAACCAGCCGCCAACAGGCGAAGGGAAGAAACAGAGCCCTCAATCTGGGGAAGCAAACAAATTGAACAAGCGCGCTGAGGTACTACAAGCCGGCAGTGCGAAGCAAAATATCGGTAGTGCGGAGGAGGAAGAGGCCTCGAGATCGGGTAAGCAATCGGGTAATCCGAAAAGGCCCAAAGCAGGGCGCTAAAAAGAGCTCTAACGAGCGGTGCTAGGCTATTTCTTCCTGAGTTTGATCGATATTCATAAGGGTTCTCAATTGACGCTTAGGTGAGCGCAAACGGGGGGGACGTATGTCACTTTGACGTCTGACAACTTCCTTAGAGCCTCACTCTGCTCGTAGTGCTAAACTGGCCGTTTTACGCCCTTCCGCATTCTCAAAGATTTTGTAAAAAAACCTGTTGTGATCGGTATAAGGCAGACGTGGCTGCAACAAGGAGGATTTAATCCGAGCTAAATAACAAAGATGGGGGCCGAGGTTTTCCCTGCACTGACCGAGGAACTCGGCCGCTTCTCTCGATCTTCGAGGCGATGCATTTTTGAGAGGTTTTCAAACTAACCCAAATCCGTTCGCCCCGAACCGGGTTGTGCGGGTTCCTTTTGGCTGGAGGCAGCTATGCCACCACACAAAATTCTCCTTGTCGAAGACCACGAAGATACGCGCGAACTAATTGTCGTCGTCCTCAGACAATCAGCTTATGAGGTTTCAACGGCGACCTCTCTCGCTGAAGCTTTGATGCTGGCAGGAAAGCAGAAATTCGATCTGTTTGTGCTTGATTCTAAGCTTCCCGACGGGAGTGGAGTGGAACTTTGTAAGCGTATCCGGCAGCTGGATCAGTCAACTCCAATTCTTTTCTGTTCCGCGCTTGCTTATGAAAGCGATAGGGATGAGGCACTTATTTCAGGCGCTCAAAAGTATTTGGTAAAGCCTGTGGATTTGCACTTGCTACTCTCCACAGTGGGTGAATTACTCACCCTTTCGTTAAAACCTCACGTGAGATCTACTAGCAGAGCAACGCGCCCGCGTCAGCAACTGAATTAGATGCCTGAGATTCGGAAGAGAGATGACGCTTTAGATTCGAAGAGTCCGCTGCTCATACTATGCACTACTCGTTATCGCCTCCCTCGAGGGATCGTCTGAGAGCCTGATAACACTCGCATGAAGACCCCTCCAACCCTGATCGATCAATAACGGTAATGCGCCCGCGATTATACCTAATGATTCTTGCGGACTGTAGCTTTAAGGCAGCTACATTAACGGTGGCTCGGCGTGTACCTAACATCTCTCCAAGGAACTCCTGTGTTAATCCTATATCCGAAGACTCTACGCGGTCGTGACACATTAGCAGCCAGCGTGACAACCGCTCTTCAACGGTATGACTGGCATTACAGGCGGCGGTCTGGGACACTTGACGCATCAGTGCATTCACGTACCGCAACAGACAATTGCGAAGCGCTCCGCCTCGCTGGAATTCCTCTTTGACGATCGACATTGGTGCTCGAACGCCTCCGTTTGCGATCTGGACCACTGCTCGCTCAGCAGATCGATTCTGTCCAAGCAAAGCTGTGATTCCTGTCATTCCCTCCTTACCCACCAGACCGACCTCGACTATTTTGCCATCCACCATCTGCTTGACCAGAGAAACCATGGCATCGTTTGGAAAATACACATAATCGATCGGCCCATCTATTTCGTAAATGATCCGACCCTGGGTAAACTCGAATTCCTCGATGCGAGGCAGAATTCTTTGATATTGCTCGTCGGGTAATGACGCAAGGATAGAATTTTTGATAGCGGGCATTCGATCTCCTGGTTTGAGCGAGTTTGAAGACAGCACCGGCAAGAGGGAAACCAGGCAAGTGTTGAATTCACAAAAGAAAAGAAAAAAGACCAAGTAGTTGCAAGGACTGTAGCATATTACGTCGCCTTATGTCTGCCATGAGACACAAGGCGGTTGCAATGCGAAAAAATGTCGACCTTAGGGGTTAACTTCGACGCAGGCTATGAGGAGTTTGAATGCCGTTTAGACGATCGCATTCTTCTCTAACTATCCAATAACATTCACACACTGTTTCTTCCATCTCGTGGCGCTTGAGAATGATGATCCTACCTCGACTGTAGCTGATGATTCCGCGCTTCTGAAGCGCTCCGGCAACCTCGGTGACGCCGGTCCGCTGCGCTCCCAGCATCATAGAAATAATGTCTTGAGTAAGCACGAACTCATCTCCCTCGACGCGGTCATGGACCATTAATAGCCAGCGCGTAAGGCGAGTCTCTAGAGCGTGGAGGCGGTTGCAAACAGATGTCTGGGCAATTTGCACGAGCAGCGTCTGCGTGTGACACAATAATAGATCTTGCAGCCTGCCACCTCGTTTAAACTCGTCCCGGAGCACGTTCGCTTTGATCCTCAAGGCACGCCCCTGCCTCTGCACAATGCCTTGATGAGGCGTCGAATTCGCCCCCAGGAAAGTTGCCACACAGACCATCCCTTCCGGACCCGCCAAGCCGACCTCGACAACCGACTTGTCAAACAGGGTAGAGACCATCGAGACGATGCTTTCTTCCGGAAAGTAAGCATAGCGAAGGGGTTTGTGCGCCTCGAAAAGGACCTGCTTATACTCCAACACCACGGGTTTCAGGTAAGGAAGAAGTCGCTCATACTCCTCTAGAGGAAGCGATGCGAGAATTCGGTTTTCACTCTGCGCGGGTTTTTGGGACATAGGTTCTACCGAAATGGGAATCCGTCACCGTGATAATCACCGGTCTGGAAACGACGAGACCACCCTCCATCACCTTCTTGAAAACATTTTAGGCGGATTGCGCTGACAAAGTATCACACGGGTTCGGTCTGGCATCGGACATTGCCGGTTATCCACAGGGAGTAAATTTGTCAGGGATGAAAGTGCAACCGCAGCAATACGGGGCAAGGAGAACTTTGAGCTACGTGATGCAAGGGTAAGCGTATTTGGTAGGCTAGAAGCTGACCTACGACGTCATGCCTTCCGATTCGCGAGACTTGCTATTACCATCAGCAACTCCATAGCTTCTACCGGCTTTGGAACATGCATTTGAAACCCAGCCGAAAATGCGCGCATCCGATCTTCCGTCCGTGCGTAGGCCGTAAGCGCGATTGCGGGCACGGTTCGCTGCGCGGACGAGAGCATCCTCACTCGCTTGATGAATGCGTATCCATCTTCCTCGGGCATGCCGATATCTGAAACCAGAATTGCCGGCTTCCAATCGTCGATTACGGACAATGCCTCGGCAGCCGAAGCGCAGGCCTCGACCTCAGCTCCACGACTGGTCAACATCGCGGTCAACAACTCTCGCGTTTCGATTTCGTCGTCGACAATCATCACCCGCAAGCCGTCAAGCGCGAACCTGTCAGCAAATGCATCCATTGATGCTGGCTCTGCCAGGTCAAAATCGAAAGCGCTTTCGCGGACGGCCCTTACAGGAAGCGTTACGGTGAATGTCGCGCCCTGTCCTTCGCCTGCGCTGTCTGCTCTAATCGTGCCGCCGTGCAATTCGACAAGATGGCGTACGATGGCCAGTCCCAGTCCAAGGCCTCCGTGCTTTCGTGAGCTACCGGTATCTGCCTGGGTAAACCGCTCGAAAACATAGGGCAGAAAATCTGCGGGGATGCCGATGCCGGAATCGCTAATAGAGACCTCAAGGTGTGAGTTCAGCCGCTCAATTTTCACCTTGATGCGACCATGCTTTGGCGTAAACTTGATGGCATTAGAAAGTAGATTCCAAAAAATCTGGTGCAGGCGATCTGCATCACCGGTGACCAGGCTGCCACTCGGCGCGTGATGCATATCTATAGTGATTGACTTTGCGCCGGCAGCCGGCCGAATGGTTTCGATTGCGGTTTCCAGACTGGTCGTAAGCTCAACGGGATGAGGATCGATCTTTAGTTTGCCCGTTACGGCACGCGAGATATCCAGCAGGTCCCCGAGTAGCTGCACTTGCGCTCGCGCGTTGCGCTCAATACTCTCCAGTGCACGCTTGCTGCTGTCCTGATCGAGAGTACCCTGCCGCAACATCTGAACCCACCCCAAAACCGCATTCAGCGGCGCACGAATCTCGTGTGAAATCATAGCTACAAATTCGTCTTTGGCGCGGCTGGCAGCCTCTGCGTGCTCACGCAACGCTCGTTCGCTGGCAAGCAACCGCTTTCGCTCTTCATCGGCACGAACACGTTCAGTGATGTCCCGTGCGATTTTTGAAGCCCCAATTACCTCACCGTGCTTGTTTCGCACCGGCGAAACTGTCAGGGAGATGTTCACTTGCTTGCCACTCTTTGCGACCCTAACAGTCTCAAAATGGGCGATGCGCTCTCCCCGCCGCAACCGATTCAGAATCAACGTCTCTTCATCGAGGCGTTCCGCCGGAATGATCATCGTTATTGGCTGATCCATGGCCTCGTCTACCGAATATTCAAACATTCGCTCGGCAGCCGCATTCCATGAAGTTATCGTTCCGTCCAGCGTCTTGCTCACGATCGCGTCTTCCGAAGAATCAACTATCGCTGTCAGCAGCGCTTGCGCTGCTTCAGAGCGCCGCCTCTCAGTGATGTCGCGGAAGACCAACACTGCTCCGAGGAATTCTTCCTTGTCGGTCTTAATGGGCGCGCCACTATCGTCAATCGAGATCTCTTTGCCGTTCTTCGCTATAAGGAGAGTGTGATTTGCCAGGCCAAATACTACGCCTTCTTTCATAGCACGCAGCGCTGGGTTTTCAACCGGAGCGTGACTCTCTTCATTCACGATGCAAAAAACCTTTTCCAGAGGTTGGCCAACCGCCTCTTGATGGCTCCACCCGGTAAGCGATTCGGCAACTGGATTGAGGAAGGTGACCTGGCCCTGCATGTCTGCGGTGATTACTCCATCGCCAATGCTCGCCAGAGCGATTTCGAACCACTGGCGCTGATGTTTGAGTTCTTCAGCGTAGTCGTGATCTGAATTGGGATTGTAAGAATCATTAGTCCTGGTGATTCGACCGTTAGGCGGATTCATATCTCGACCTCTCCTTTGTCTCAGCATCTAGGTGGATCGAAAATATTGCGGAGAATGATTAGTGTCATCTGGCAGCCTTGCGAGTTGCAGAGACTTAGAACGGGGCGATGTTTAATAGTGACCGTGCGAAGCTCACTTAGGTCACTCACGACCGCGAAATTCGATTGTCCTGATATGGACACAATATTTTGGCAAATACCAGCACCCAGTTCAAGTCTTTGACAATTCGAGGCGGTCCAGCAGAGGCGCGTGGTGCTCTCATTATGAGGAACACTCAGTGACACCACAAGCGATTGGCCAGTAGCAAGGTGCAGCTAAATGATCTTCCCCGGAAAACCAAGTGGTTGCAGATCAGGGTTCAGAGTCCTTGGCCTGAGGGGTATCGAACTCCCACTGCCCAGGACCACAATGTTCGAATGTTAGAGAGGAAGGAAGGCTTTCATGGCTTTGCGAGTTAGCAGAAACCGCTTCCGAGCATTAGTCTTTCCAGCCCCAGGGAGCCTCGGGAGCCTTAACCGGTGTTTTCAGGTTGAACTTGATGCTGAAGAATCTTTCCGAGCCCATGCGGCGAAGACTGTAAGTGAAGTGTTCGCCGGGAACTAGATCTATCCACCAGACGTTGGTTGCGGCCGCCGGTGTTATCTCGACGGTTTCCTGATCGGCCGGAAACATCTGCCGTGTCGGCATTCCAACGCTCGTCGTCCAACCGCCGTACATCGTCACCTTATCCGGCGTGCCATCTTCGTGGCGATGATCGTGCTTAAGCAGGATCCTGTCTTTCATCCGGGTCAACACCCACGTTCGGGACCGGTCTTCGCCAACGACAAACGGAATGCGGATCCGATCCGCTTCGCAAGAACGAACGTGCATTACGAGAGCCTTGTCTTTAAACGTAGTGTCATCGGCCGGAGCCGCGACCACCTCTCCCGCGAAGGCCTTTCCGCAGAGCGCTTGCAGTTCTTTCCAATAGATTTCGTGGGCGGGCTCAGTTTGCGCCTGGCCAGATGTTGTCGAAACGGCAATGAAAAATGCCAAGATCAGCTTTTGTGTCATGAGTTTAGTGTACGTAATCACTTAGGCAACTGGCAATGGAGAAAACTGTTATCAGGGACAGTGTGTTGGGCCTTAGCGGGAAGGGGAACGTTCGCCGAATGAGAAGAGCGAATTTGTTCTACCCAAACCTAAAGAGGACAATCGCCTTTTGAGAGTTCGATTCGGTTTAGGGCCCACTCAAGCTTCGCCTCGGAGAGGTGAATCTCCCGGGTGGCCGCGCCGATCAATCACCAGCCCATGACGATTCTTTACAGTGTTCACTTGAACGGCTCCCCTACAGGGCTCACCCGCCGGGACCGTTTTGCCTGTTGCGTCCGAGCGGCCGTCGGCTTACCCAAGGGTTGTTAGCTCAACTTCTCCAGCCGACACATCGCTCAACAGAAGACCCAACGCATCTGCCACGCCCTTGCCATAGGCTGGATCGGCCTTCAGGCAATTACGGATGTGGCGATTCTGGATTTCCTTCGGCGCCGCACCGATGGAGCGAGCAGTGTTCTCGAACAGAGCCTGTTGTTGGGCCGGGCTCATCAGACGGAAAAGGAAGCGCGGCTGAGAATAGTAGTCATCGTCATCCTCGCGAAAATTCCAGTGATCGGCAGCGCCGTCGAGGAGTAGCGGCGGTTCGGAGAAATCGGGCTGCTCCTGGTTGATTGGCTCGATTGCGAGAATCTCCTCAGCCCGAGCAGCAGAATTCCCCAAAACGGGGGCCACACTCCCTAGAACCCGGGTCCTCACCCCGCAGGGGTGAGATGCAGTTGGTGGATTGTTCGACCCAGCCTAGAGTTTCTTTTTTGAGAGGCATAAATATAACTTAGCAGGACCATCTTTAGAGACAAGGTCTGAGGCGATGAATACCACCAACAGTAGGGCCAGGTTTTTGGGAGCCGCGCCGATACTTGACCTTTGGAAACGCTCGAGTCCCTCTCATTAACACCTAACTTCAGTGGTGGCAGGCTGCATCCGCGCTTTCAGCGAACCGTTTCAACGGTTTTTCTCACGGACGTCGTCGCATGTCGGTAAACCGTTGAAACGGTTCTTCGGTTCTTGGTCGTTCTGGGTCACCTAACTGAAGTTAGGTGTTAATAAGAGGAACTCGAGCCCGTCACCCTCGCCTGGTCCTTCCACCGCTCTTCGTTCAAGCCGAACACCAGGAGCCAAAGGGTCAACATTCCTTCACCGATAATGCCAGGCAAGAAAATATATGGAGAAAAGGAGATGGCGAATGCCTGCCAAAGAAATGTAAGCCAACCCAAACCCGCAAACAGCATCAGCACGCCGAGAATCCAAGGCAAGAACGTCGCCTTGAAAATGAGATAGCCGATCAGCAGGCAATAGAATCCGAAAAATACGAGTGGGCTGACGTAAGAAAGGGAGTGTACAAACATGCTGAGTGGTCCAATGGCAATTCCCAGGAGGCTCAGGATTGCGGCGAGCAACGATAGATTCCTGTTCACCGGCTTGAAGATGAAATAAAAGAGCACCGTCACCGCGATATAGAACACGCCCGCGATGAGGCCGGCTGCCATGCCCATTCTGCTGCGCACGAGGAGCGCGTATATTCCGGTCACAAAGACCAACACATAAAACGCCCCGGCAACCCGGGCGATCAAACGCGGTGAAGTCTCTACGATCTGTTTCATGAGTTCACATTCTCCACCAACTCCGATTTCAGCCGGCGGCCTCACCAGACACCATCGCGCTTCAGCCGAGAGTTTTAGTTCTAGCCTAAGCCTGTAATCTGGCCCACCAGAGAGCCCCGGATCCTGCTCATCGCTCACTCGACGGAGGAACAATGTTCTTCAGTCTCAAGTAGGTAACGAGGTTGCCGTAGTGCAACGCGCTGTGCGCGATGTTCACACTGAGCACACTCAGTTTGGGTGTATCGCTCCTGCCCAGCTTCACCGTTTCAATACCGGATGCGTCGGTCATGCTCTCGTAAGCCTTGTCGCAGTAAACGAACGCATCTTTGAGTGCGGCGATTACATCGGCTTTCGAGGTTTTGGTTTGCTCAATCTTCAGGCCGGGATTCTTCTCGCCTCGCACGATGGAACAAAACAGGTACTGAACGTCGGCCACGTGTCCAAAGATCTGGCCAAAGCTGCGAACAGCCTCCGTGGGCCTGAAGTTGTAATCTTGCTCCGGCACTTTTTCGGCGGACCGGAGCAGCCAATCCTTTATTTGCCCATAGGCACGCTTATTAAACGTGCTGAGAGGATTGTCCTGAGCCGGGACCGTGGCTGGCGCCGGTTCCTGGGAGAAAGCGATGCCGCTCGCCGTCATAAAGATGAAGATTAGAAGTATCAGTTTTTGCATGGGTTCTCCTTTCAACCACCAATACGCAACTCTGGCAGACGACGGAAACTATTGGCCATGACCTCACGTATCAAAAGCATGACCGCAGGTTGCAGAGGACCAGAAGAGAATGGCTGAACCGACCATTGCCGCGGCCTTCGCCAGAGCGTTTCTGGATTTCGCCGTTGCGAGGGGCGCCGGCCGCCAGTCGCTGATCGAGCGATCGCATATTCGTCCTGACGACCTCACAGAGGAGGACAATCGAGTTCCCCTGGCGAACTACATTGAATTGATGAAAGCGGGCATCCAGTTATGCCATGAACCTGCGCTCGCACTGCTGTTCGGTGAAGAAGTCAGGTTGCCAGACATTTCGATTGTAGGCCTGCTTGGTCGGGCCGAAACCGCAGAAGATGCGCGGCGGCTTGCTACCCGTTATTCTCGTCTCGCGATCGATGATGGTGAAGCCGAGCATTCCGCCCCGCTTGAGTTCGTCAGAGAAGATCGTAACGTCTGGGTGAAGTTTAATAGCGCTCTCTACATCGAGAATCCGCTGCTCACGGAATCCGCCTTCGCGCGTTGCATGAGTGGACGCGGCGGTTGCGGTGAAGTGCGCGACGACCGTAGCCGCTGGCCTTGTCCGCTAGCATTCAGCTTCACCCACGAAGAGCCGAGCTATCGCGCTAGATACGACCGGATTTTCCGTGTGCCGCTAATCTTTGGCAGTGACAAGAACGCTATCTTGTTCGGTGAAGAGTTGTTGTCCGTGCGTCTGCCGCCGACGAATCGCTATGTTTCCCGTCTATTGGTCCAACAGGCCGAAACGTTGCTCACGAGGTTGGATAGTTCAAAGTCGATGAGAGGTCGCGTCGAAAGCCTTTTGCTGCCGATGCTGCCTACAGGTGGAGCGAGCGTAGAAATCATCGCGGGAAAACTTGGCGTCAGCCGCCAGACACTTTTCCGCAAGTTAAAAGCCGAAGGCGTCACGTTTGAAAAGGTGCTGGATGAGATGCGCCACAAGCTGGCACTTCACTATTTGAATGATAAGAAGATCTCGGTGAACGAGACCGCTTATCTGGTGGGTTTCTCGGACGCAGCAGCATTCTCACGCGCTTTCAAACGCTGGACCGGCTCAAGCCCCCGCATGAGGCACACTTCCAATGTCGGCAAAACCGTCAGTACCGTAGCGCGGTAGCGTCGGGTCATCTCACACAACACTCAACATAGTGGGTCACAGTCAGTACTATGGAGTCAGTGGTTATGACGTTCTGTCGGCTTTGAATCCGATCTGTTTGCGTGACGGAGTTGGCTGCTCGGTCAGTTTCTTAAGTTCATCAAATACGACCTTGAAGTATTTGTCATGCGTCGAGAGCTTCCGGATAACCGCCGCGAACTTGCGGTTTAGTTCCTCATTCGACTCCAACATCTGCCGCAGCTTTACGAAGGCACGCATGATGGTGATATTAACTTCAATGGCCTGTTCACTATTCAAAACACCCGACAACATCGCAACGCCTTGTTCCGTAAACGCGTAAGGCAATGAACGCCGGCCACCGTGCCCTAAACTTGAGGTCGCAATTTGCGACCTCAAGTTTTCCGCCTCGGCCTTCGTCAGCCTGAACATGAAATCTTGAGGAAATCGCTTGTAGTTGCGCCTAACCTGCTCATTGAGGCGTTTGGTCGGCACTTGATAAAGTTCGGCTAGATCAACATCGATCATCACCTTCTGGCCACGAATCAAATAGATCCGACGCTCTATAAGTTGAACGGAAACCGCGAGACTACTGGGCGTGAGTTTCTTTTTGTGAGGCATAAATATAGCTTAGCAGGACCATCTTTAGAGAGAAGGTCTGAGGCGATGAATACCACCAACAGTAGGGCCACGGTTTTTGCGAGCCGTGCCGGTACTCGACCTTTGGAAACGCGCGAGCCCTCTCATTAAACCAAACTTCAGTTAGGTGGCAGGCTGCATCCGCGCTTTCCGCGAACCGTTTCAACGGTTTTCTCGCGGACGTCATCGCGTGTCGCTAAACCGTTGAAACGATTCTTGTTCTTGGTCGTTCTGGGTCACCTAACTGAAGTTAGGTGTTAAGCGACATGCTAGGAAACCTCACGCCTGCGGCGGAGGATAGAGTCGCTCAAACTCCGGATCGCCGTGGAGAATTGCGAGGTCGGGATCCTGGCGCGTCCATATCGGATCGCGGAAACCTGACTCCCACGCCTTCTTAATAGCGTTCAGCGCGTCGCCAGCTTTGTTCATGGCGCAGAAGCAGCATGCAGCGTTGTAAAGGATCATCGTATCGTCGGGACGCAGAACCATGGCCATGTCTGCTTCCCGCTTGGCCTCTTCCAATCGGCCCTGCTTGGCATAACAACTAGCCAGAAGGACGCGGGCCCGCGCGTCTTCCGGCACCTTTTTCAAATGCGCTTCGTAGATGGCGATCTCGCGATGGAGATAGTTCTTTAACGCATCTTCCTTTCCAAGTGCTCCGAGTGCATTGTGAATTGGAACCGTTGTGTTGTAGTTCTCGCCAGCGTGTGCCAGCGCTTCCTCCAATATGTCTACGACTTCCTGATACCGTCCTGCGGCGAAAAGGGCGCGTCCCAACACATAGTAGCCGCCGTCGAGATCGGGATTCCGGCTTAAAGCCGTCCGGATTTTGTCAATGGCCTCGGCATAATGCCCATCGGCGAAACTCACCCACGCCTTGGCGACTTGGATCTCTGGAGCGTCGTGGCCTTTTGCGCTCGCTTTCTCCGCCGCGGCTTTCGCCCGATCGATCCACTGCTGCTGGCGCTCGAAGTGGTAGTAGTACTCGGCGCAGACTTTTGCCAGCCCGGCATGGGCGAGTGCGAAGTCGGGATCGAGTGCGACAGCATTCTCGTACATCTGAAGGGCAAACTGCAGATCCTGCCGGCCGACGCGACGGGCATAATTTCTTCCCCGCAGATACAGATCGTAGGCCTGAAGATTTTCGGTCGGTTTCTCGGAGAGAGCCTGCTGCTCTTGCGGCGAGAGCGTGATCCGTAAGGCGGCGGCGATCTTCTGCGCGATCTCGTCCTGGACTTCGAACACGTCCTTCATCTCACGGTCATATCGTTCCGACCACAGGGGAAAGTCTGTGGCAGCGTCGACGAGCTGAGCGTTGATCCGTAGGCGAACTCCCGCTCGACGCAGACTGCCGACCAGCGCGTACGACGCGCCGAGTTCCTTTCCAACCTGGCCGGCCGTCACTGATTTGTCACGGTAAGCCAGCACCATTGCCCTCGAGAAGGTCTTCAGCCCTTTAATCTTTGATAGCTCCGTAGTGATGTCCTCGGTGATGCCGTCCCGCAAGTACTCGTCCTCTTTCATTCCGCTCAGATTCTCGAAGTAGAGGACGGCGATGGAGTGATCCTGAAGCGTCGACGCCGCTCGTCGTATTGCACTCGATTCAGCCGTATGTCGTCCCGAATCGAGATCGCGCTTCAACCTTTTCAGTGCTGTCTTTAGATCAGTGGCGCTCTGATACCGCAGGTCGCGGTCCTTCTCGAGGGCCTGTCCAATGATCCGGCTGAGCTCCGGCGGCAGCGATGCATTGAACTGACTCACGGGTGCGGGATCTCGATTGAGGATCGCGTCGAACACGACTGCCGATGTATCTCCCTGGAAGGGGAGGATCCCCGTCGCCATCTGATAGAGGACTGTGCCAAAGGAGAAGAGATCGGTGCGCGCGTCAGTGACCTGTCCTCGCGCCTGCTCGGGTGACATGTACGACACCGTGCCCATGGTAGAGCCCGCTTGGGTCAGGTCTTTGGGGCGTACGGCGGTCGGCAGCTCGGAATCACCCTTGGCTGCCATCGCCAGGTTCCCCTTGTTGGCCATCTTATCGATTTTAGCCAGGCCGAAATCGAGAATCTTTGCCTGACCGCGTGAAGTGACGAAGATGTTTGCGGGTTTCAGATCGCGATGCACGATCCCTTTAGAGTGTGCCGACTCGAGGGCGTCGACGATCTGCACGCCCAGCCTGAGAACTGAATCGATGTCGAGCGGACCGCGACGAAGGCGATCTGCGAGCGACTCTCCGTCCAGCAACTCCATGACGATGAAATGCTCCGACTCAAATTGTTCGATACCGTGGATCGTGCAGATGTTCGGATGATTAAGTGCTGACGCCGCGCGCGCCTCTCGTTGGAAGCGCTGAAGCAGACTCTCGTCTCCGGCCATCGCCGGTGTCAGGAACTTGAGGGCAACGTGGCGGCCCAGGTTCGTGTCTTCGGCTTCGTAGACGACTCCCATCCCGCCTTCGCCAAGCTGCGACGTGATGTGATAGTGCGAGATGGTCATGCCAATCATGCGGGGGCCCTCCGGAATGAATGATGAAAATGGTAGGAGGCCATCTTAGTACAGCCAGGCGTCCCGCACAAAACTCCCCCAATCTTGTCGGGGTGGCCCTCCGTGGCCACCCCTTCGGTTGCGGTTTACGTGACCGCGGAGAAATCGTCATCGGAAGGAAGGGGCGGCCACGGAGGGACACCCCGACAAATAAGCGCCCCATGGTTCTGCGCCTGGACCTCAACGGTGGAGGCTGTCTTTATAAGTGTGCGCGTAACGCTGGAATTAGTACTCTCCTTCAGGGTATAAGGTTGGAGCTATGAACCTTTCAGACCTCAGACATCTCTTCGATTACACCGAGTGGGCCAACGACCTGACAATGGATGCTGCCGCGCATTTATCCGACGACAATCTGCGCCGCGATGTGGGTATTAGCCACAAATCAATCTTCGGCACGCTTTTGCATATGGCGGGCGCGGAATGGATTTGGTTGGAAAGATGGAATGGCCGATCACCAGCTAAAGACCAAGCATGGTTGTTGTGGACAACTGATTCGTGCGCGGATCTTGGGATGCTAAAAGAACGTTGGGGTGGTTTGATTGATCGGCGAGCGCAGTTTATCACGGAGCTTAATGAGGAACGACTCGATGCCGAACTGCCATTCAAGCTTCTAAGCGGCGATTCCAGCTCAATGCGGCTTGTCGATCAGATGCAGCACGTCGCCAATCATGCCACACTGCATCGCGGTCAGATCGTCGGGATGATCCGGCAACTCGGCATTGAACCGCCGTCGACGGATCTTTTGTTCTACCTGCGGCGAGACATTTCGCCAAAATAATAGTGCGGGAAGTGGACTGTTATGACGATCCTGACCTTAAGTCAAGCCCTTTCACGCTAGCAAACCGCACCTCGTCGCGAGACCCAGTACTCTCACAGCAAGATAGGCCATAAGCAGCTTGGGCGAGGAACGAAATCGATTACTACCTTTCCGAGCGCGTGCCCCTCTTCCACATAACGCACAGCATCGTCCGCATCACTAGCAAAACCCTATGCCTTTGCCAGTAAATCCGGCGCTGATGTTATGCTAATCTCATGAAGTACCAACGCCTTGCCATGAAGTACCGACGCCTTACCGCTGTTCCCATTCTTCTGCTGATTACGCCCGTTCTCGCCCTCGCTCAAGCCTGGACGGCCAAGCTCGACAAGGATGTTCGCTTCTATCGACCAACCGAACTGGGCGTGCTGATAGCCGGGACCGAAAAATCGGTTTATGGTCTCGACGCATCTACAGGAGAAACTCTGTGGCGTCGCAAAGACGCGTCACTTGATGAAACTGATGTGGCGCCTGTACCTGGCACTGATCTACTTCTCCTCAGCTTTGAGAAAGGTAGTAGGAGTCGGGTTGAGGCAGTTGACGTTCTTACCGGCGATACACTCTGGAGAAGCGATAAGATCAAAGGCTCAGTCATGCACCTCGCGGCTGAACCGGACAGGAACCTACTGGCAGTAGTGCTCACCAGAGACGCGAAAGGCCGTGCCAGACAAGGTTTCAAAAAACGACCCTTGATCCACGTGCTTGATCTCGAATCCGGCAAAGAACTCTGGAAACATGAAGCCGGCGAAGTCGAGATGATGCCAACTCGCTGGCCGGAGGATTCGAACAAAGAGATTCCTTACTCATTGGACAACTACTACCCACCTGCATTTGTAGATGACCGGCTGTACCTGTTCTACGAAGGCGTCACGTCGTTAGAAGCACGCACCGGAAAGAATCGCTTTCGTGAGCGTTACAAAGTCAACGAAGATGGGCTTGCGTTAACGGAGGCAGAACCGGTAATTAGTAATGAATTGATCTTCACATCGGGACGCGGCCACGTTCGAGCAATCTCCCGCGAAACTGCCGACACTGTTTGGGAAGCAAAAGATCTCGGCGTCACTCCCGAGTTATTAGTGCTTCCAGACGTACTCTACGTCAGGACAGGCGGGCAATTCACTCGATTGAAGGACGGCGAGACGGCTGAGCGTGGACCGTACGGTGTCAGCGCAATTGATGCCCTAACTGGAAAGGTACGGTGGCGTTATAAGGGAGCCGACAAAGGAATCACGAACCTGCTTATCCCCGACGCAAAGACGTTGGCAATTGCCGATCGTGACGACTTGATCTTCATTGACTCTCGCTCAGGTAAGCGGACCTCGAAAGTTTCTCATCGGATCGAACGCGCTACCTTTGGCCTGTTAAATGAACGTGGCGACGTGGTGATTGGTGGACCATCGGAGATTGCGGGTTTTGATTTCCGAAGCGGCTGCGAACTCTGGCGGGCGCGACACACTCCGCCGGGACGCGGATTTTTGAGAACTGTGGCAGCTATTTCAGCCCGTGCTGCTTCGCTTTACTTTCGTTTCGGTGGACCAGCGACGACAGCCTTCCGCGGCGTTCAGCTTGCCCGTTCGGTGGGCAGCTTAAGCTGGTCAGGATTGGCAGCACGCTCGACATCCTCGAATCTCCAATCGCTTGCAACCAGTTCAGCGAGAAATTACGGGACTTCGCAATTCAGGTATTTTGGTCTGTCTGCACGGGCGCGTGGGCTGTCGTCTGGCGCGCGGTCCGGTAGCTCGCTGAACGTTGGCAGACGAGTGAGATCGATAGATGTTGAGGATAGATTGTTGGACCGTCTGGATCCCGCAAGACAGCTTGATCGACTTTCGCGTTTTCTATGGCATCGGGATCGACTAGCTGCGTTGCGCGGCCAGTGGATGTACTTCTATACAGATCTGAAAGAGCGCGATGGAAATGGTCTCGCTGGAGTGAACGTGCACACGGGTCGCACTGAACGTCAGATCAGACTCAATGATCTGGACGAACGCTTCGTAACTGATGAAGCGCTTGGGTTGATGTTTATATCAAAAGGGAACCAGTTGCGGGGGTATCGCGTGTCGGGTCAATCACAGCCAGCGCGATGACAACTCAAGCCCTTGGAGTGCGCCGGCCCGGCGGCGCTTTGGTCCAGCGTTAGCTAAGAGGCTTGATAAAGTTCACACGATTCGTTTGCGCTAGAGGAAGCGGCGCCAGGCCGCCGCGGGCCAAAGCGGCGCCGGGCCGCCGCACTCCAAGGAGGCGCCTGTAACCAAAGCTTCAGCTTAAAGTTATGAAAGTTGATGCCGGGAGATCGTCGTATACTTCGATCCTGCGCTGGAGAGTTCACTTCGAATCACAAGTAGTTCTGAAGCAGGAAACTCAATCGGTTCAAACCCTATTTGCTTGTGCGTCTCAGCCAAGAGACGTGCACCCTCAGGTTTACGCAAACGCGCCAGCGTGAGGTGAGTATGAAAGGCTCGTGTCTCCTTGCTAAAGCCGGCTTTCGCACACTCTCCTTCCAGACGGCGGTACAACTCGGCCAGCTTTCCTTCAAGGTCTTCTATTCCAAGCCATAGGACTCGGGGCTGACCACGAGTGGGAAACACACCGGCGCCGTGAACGCTGATTGGAAAAGACGCAACACCTTTGGAAGCAAGGGCCGCGGCGGTTGAGAGACTATGAATGCGGGAGCTCGGAATGTCGCCGATAAATTTAAGCGTGAGATGAATATTGTCGGGTCTGCTCCAGGAAGCATGAGCTTCGGGCACCCTCTGCCGCAGGCGCATTATGTAGGCCGACACTTTCTCGCGTATTTCCACAGTACAGTCGATCGCACAGAAAACTCGCCATTGTTCCGGTTCAACCATACCCGCATCCTTTGCCTCGTTAACCGCCACTCGCCAAGGAGTATCCTTTGGCGCCTTCCTGGTAATAAAGATTAAGCGCATGTAACGCAAACTGTTAGTTTGCGGACGGTTGGATTACACATAAAAACGCCTCCAGCTCACGATCCGCAAACTAACAGTTTGCGTTACGAAGACTGGCAGCCATCGAAAATCCATTTTTTCGCATCAATTGGTTCAGATACGCAAGGTCTCCCTCTATCCACGTTCTATCCCCGGAACAATCGGGGAACAGAGTACAGAGTCAGGTAGTCTAAAAACCTCGGAACCGTTCAACCTTCACGGCGTGATCCTTTTGCGACGTGCTTTCTGGAAGTGTGTTAGGAGGAACTATGCAGCGAAAGTTCTTTTTCAAGTTGTTCACCATCGTGGGAACCTCAATCGCAGCCCTACTGGTTATCGCATTACTTCAGAGTTCACAGGTAACCGTCACAGCTCAGGGATCTGAAACGCAAGGCGCACTTCAGGTGCTTGACCCGAACGGAAAGCCAAAAGGCCTCTGCCCGCTCAAGCAGACCACCGTTAAAGCTGAAATCAGTGGCTTCCTTTCCAGGGTGGTCGTGACTCAAGAGTTTGGCAACCCTTTCAGGGAAAAGATCGAAGCTGTTTATACGTTTCCACTTCCTTCTAACGCTGCCGTCGATGACATGACAATGTTGGTGGGCGATCGCACGGTCCGCGGAAAAATTCTGCGACGTGAAGAAGCGGAAGCTGTCTACGAGGCCGCCAAAACGGGCGGGCAGGTGGCCAGTTTGCTCAATCAGGAACGTCCGAACATCTTTACGCAGTCGGTCGCCAATATCATGCCTGGCGAGCAAATCAAGATCACAATCAGTTACGTCGAAACGCTCAAGTACGAAGACGGCTCATACGAGTTTGTCTATCCGATGGTCGTCGGCCCGCGTTACAACCCGGGTGCGGCGATTGGCGTTCCAAGTGGCAACGGCTTTTCTCCAGACACCGACAAAGTTCCCGATGCGTCGCGTATTACGCCTCGGCCGGTTCCGGAAGGCATGCGCGCGGGCCACGATATTTCGCTGGACGTCACTCTTGACGCCGGAGTACCGATCGACAGTCTCAATTCAAAATCGCATGACATTGATACTGAGCGAGCGGGTCCAGCGCGCGCGCGTGTGCGACTGAAGAGTGGTTCTGTGATTCCGAATAAGGATTTCGTTTTGAAGTTTGACGTAGCCGGAAAGAAAATTTCCGATGCGCTGTTGACACACCGCTCCCAGAGAGGCGGGTTCTTCACGCTAATCCTGCAACCACCCGAGCGCGTCACCGTCGAAGACGTATCTCCGAAAGAGCTTGTGTTTGTCCTCGATACCTCCGGCTCGATGAATGGCTTCCCAATTGAAAAGGCAAAGGAGACCATGAAGCTCGCACTGGATAATCTGTATCCAGCCGATACATTCAACCTCATCACCTTTGCCGGCGATACCAAAATACTCTTCCCTGATCCGGTGCCTGCGACCGCCGAGAACCTGAGGAAAGCACAGGAGTTTCTCGACACCCGTTCCGGCGGTGGCGGGACCGAAATGATGAAAGCGATCAGGGCTTCGCTCAATCCTTCCGACGCGCAAGGCCACGTACGCATCGTCTGTTTCATGACCGATGGCTACGTTGGTAACGACATGGAGATTGTCTCCGAAGTACAGAAGCATCCCAACGCTCGTGTGTTTGCGTTTGGCATTGGCAGTTCAGTAAACCGATTTCTGCTCGAGAAAATGGCCGAAGCAGGACGCGGAGAAGTTGAGTTTGTGGCTTTGAACGACGACGGGTCGGCAGCCGCGCGGCGTTTTCATGAGCGTGTTCGCAACCCATTGTTAACTGACATCTCAGTGGATTGGAACGGAATGCCGGTGGCCGATGTTTATCCCGAGCGCGTTCCTGATCTCTTCAGTGCCAAGCCGGTAATTTTGAAAGGACGCTATACGGCCGCGGGTCGCGGAGTGATACGTTTGAAAGGGAAAATGTCGGGGCGTGAATTTGTGCGCGAGATCGCGGTTGATTTTCCCGAGTCACTTGCGCAACACGACGTGCTGGCGCCGCTGTGGGCCAGATCGCGCATTGATAGGCTGATGAGTCAGGATTTCAAAGGAGTGCAACAGAGAACGTTGCAGCCGGAGTTGAAAGAAGCAATTACCGGTTTGGGACTCGAGTTCCGCTTGATGACGCAGTTCACTTCGTTTGTAGCCGTGGAAGAAATGATCGTTACAGACGGCGGGCAACCGCGACGCATTGATGTGCCAGTTGAGGTTCCGGAAGGTGTGAACCGTGCAATGGCATTGGGCCGAGATGAGCGCCCGGCGGGAACTTTCCAACGCCTTCAGATGCTTTCAACCCTATCAAGGGCCCCTGCCAAATTAGCGGTTTCGGAATCAGTCAATATCACGAGCGGCGTCACGGCTCCGAAACAAGCACCAGGACGAAGTGGCGCGATGAAGGGAGGAGAGCAGGATAGCAGCGGCGCGGGTGGCCGTGGGGCAGGTAATAGCTCGACTAGCAATTTCAAAGTAGATGGTCTCGCGACGGCAGATGCTCTGAGGGTGATGGCTACGCCCTCGCCGGAGGAGCAGGCGCGTCAACTGCTCATCGTGAAGCTCCATCCATCGCTGGTAGCGGTCATCGATCGATTACGAGCTAAGACGCCCGCCTCAACGGAGGAAGCGAAGTTTGTTCGCGACGGTAAAGCAGAGGTACAGATATTTCTAACCGACAAGTCGCCGGAAGCATTGGCTGAACTAAAACAACTTGGGTTCGAAGTTGTTCTCGATCCCAGGACGAGCAAGCTGTTAATCGGCAGGCTGGCGGTCGAAAACCTGGAGAAGCTGGCGGAACTGAAGTTTGTTCGGTGCGTCGCACCGCAGAGCCCGCGGTAGCGGGCGACGGCATAAAGCCTGGGGTGGAGCGCAGCGGAACCCCAGGAAATGGAAGGTGAATGATCGCAGCCCGCGAAGCGTTCGGCAGCCCTGAGAGCTGTCGCCCGCTCCGCGGCTTGAATCATGTTTGGCTATGATCCTGGGGTTCCGCTGCGCTCCACCCCAGGCTTTATGCCGTCGCCCGCTATCGCGGGCTGGAACCTACTTCTTCGGCTCCAATGTCAGCGTTTCCTTCGTGGCTTTTGCAACCGCAGCTTCACTGAAGGGAAACACTCTCGGCGTCACAAACTTCCAGTCGTCCAGCTGGTCCTTCCAATGTGGATTCGTGGGAATGCCAGACTGTCCGAGCGTTATCCCATGCTGGGTCTTGTCCCAATCGCTGGCGTCTGCGATCAAGCGCATCGAAACCGATCCGCCGACGTTCACTGTGGCTGCCAGGCCCCCACTGCCATTCTGCGGAAATGGCGGAATCGTGAACTGGAAACCAATCAAAGGCGCAGCTGCAAGTGGATGCTGAAACCGCACCCTGACCATCTCTCCCCACCTCCATTTCGACTCATCTTCGCCAAGGCTCCTCGTAAGGGTTGTGCGCGCATCGTCATACGTGGCGCGCAACAGGCTCGCGTAACTACTGAATTCTTTAGGCAACCAGTCTTTCGGTTGCTCAGTCATTAGGCGATCGATGGTCGTATCAAAGTTGGACCAACCGTAAATCCTGTGCAACTCCTGGCCCAGAGCGGCGTTCAATATTCGGTTACGAAAGGCGATACGCATCTGGGCCAGCACCGGCGCCACGCGAGAATCGGCGTTTACCTGGCCATCCCATTTCTCGAAGGCATCCAGCGTTTCAGTTAGCTTTGTATCGGCCGCGGTTAATGTGGGTCGCAACAATTTTGCGCTCTGACGGGCAAATGAAACGTGGCCGATAGAGTAAACGTCTCCGAGAATGCGGCGGTAGTCATCGGCCGAGAGCTTTGGTTTTTCATTCAGCAGATCGTGAATCCGGCGCGCACGATAAGGCTGCGCCCAATGATGTGTAAGAAAGTAGGGATAGTCTGTGCCGACGATGCGTTGATTCGCCGTGAGAATGATGCCTGACGGCGGATCAAAAAGCTTTGGTAACTTGTCTGTCGGAACATAGCTCACCCAATCGCCCGCATCTGTCTCTCCATCGTATGGCACACTGCCATCGCCTTGTTTTCGAATCGGCACGACGCCGGCAACGTGATAGCCGATGTGCCCGTCAACGTCCGCGTAAACGATGCTTTGTGTAGGCGCAGTAAATGACGTAAGCGCGGCAGAAAACTCTTTCCAGTTGCGAGCGCGATTGATCAAATAAGAAGAATCGGAACTGTTCAACTTCGGATCGAGCGCCGTCCAACGCAGCGCGTAACGCTTGCCGGCTTGCTCGAAAATGATTGGCCCGTGACGCGTTACTGTGACCTCGTGGTTTACGATGTCCGTCGATGAATCCGCAAATCCCTTACGAACCTTGATCTCTTCGCGACGTATTTCCGCTTCCCGCCACCCGGAGGGGGTTTGGTAGCGTTTCGGGTTTGCCGGATCAAACTTCTCAAGATAAAGGTCCTGAACGTCAGGGCCCACATTTGTAAATCCCCAGGCGATCCTGTCGTTGTGCCCAATTATCACGCCGGGTAAGCCGGGTGCGGTCACCCCCGCCACGCGAACACCGGGGGCGCTGAGATGGACCATGTGCCAAATAGAAGGCGCGGATGCAGTCAAATGCGGATCATTGGCAAGTAGTGGCTTTCCGGATACGGTCCGTTTTCCGCTGACCACCCAGTTATTACTCGCTGCCAAACCTTCCGCGTAGAAACCAACCCGAGCGAGCGCGTGGTCGGCGATTTCCTGGTGTTTCGCAAGGGCGGCCAGGGCGTCATTTGGAAAGTCAGTTTGTGATGCAGATGAAGCTCCGGTCATCGGTTTCTTAGTGTCTTTGCCGACGACGACTACATCGATAGGGGAAAACTCCGGCGTGAGGCCGGCACGTTTTTCGGCCGGTAAATTTGCAAGCGCCTCTCGCAGCACATCGAGACGCCACGTCGAAGACAACGCTTCATAAAAGAGTTTCACCACGAGCAGGGAATCGGCGGGTGTCCAGGGCTTTGGTTTGTACTGAAGTATCTGAAATTCGGGCGGCAGAGCCTTCGGATCAAGCGATGCGATGTAAGCGTTGACACCTCGAGCGTATGCGTCGAGCAAGGCGCGCGCTTGAGGCGACGCTTGCGCAACTTCAGCTTCAGCCACTTGCGCGAATCCGAGCGTTCGATGTTGCTTGTCCTGTTCGAGGGCAACGTTGTTTGGCCCAGCCGTCAACACTTCGGCCAGTTCGCCGCGTTCGGTGCGGCGGAAGAGGTCCATCTGCCACAGTCGATCGTTGGCGGTGACGTAGCCCTGCGCGAAAGCGAGATCTTCGTCATTGCGGGCTTCGATGTAAGGGATGCCGCGCTCATCTCGTCTGATGGTCACTCTTTCGCGAAGGCCCGGAAGTTGAATTGTGCTTGTGTTTGCAGGAGTGGCCTGCTGCCCAGAGGCATAGGTCCGTGACCGTAGGAGCACCGTGGACGAAACAATAACGAAGAAAATTGTAATGACGAGTGCGGAGCGGAATCTCATCGGCAACCTCAGCAATAGGATTTGTCGCGAGATATTAGCATGAGGGGCTGCCAGGCATAATTAGCTTTCTCGATCCAACAGGTAATCGAGCAGGTTGGGTTTCTCGAGGTAGGGAAGGAGGGCATGCCCCCGCTCTTCTACTCGCCAGATGAACGCTTGTGATAACTCCTCCAGCCGAGCTCTTTCATAGCCCTTGACAGCTTCATAGAATCATCAGGCCACCACCAATCTTGATCAATTGTCACCGGCTGCTCCGAGCCTGAATAGAAGGCCCGGAAGCTCGACCACTTGTAGTCCTTTGCGGAGGTCACTAACTTAGCCTTCACCGGATTAGCATGGATGTAATTGATCTTCTGCCAGATCATCCAGGCACTCCATAAAGGCACGGCCCTAAAGCTCTCTTGCCACACTTGATGAATGGAGTCATCGGCTCCTGGTTTTGGCAGCAAGAACAGATCCCCCGTCGCCTCGATAATTTGCAAGGACAATTTCCCCTTTAGCGCGCCGATAAATCCCTGGATGTCTCCGTCCCTGGGATTGGCGATCAAGTGAAAGTGATCTGGCATTAATACATAAGAGATCAGCTTGGCGGGCCAACTATTTCTTAGGTTGCGGCAAACCTCGAAGAACTCATGGCAATAGCATTCGTCTGTAAATATCGGAATGCGATCGCGCACATTGCCAGTTACAAAGTGAAGTGCGCCAGGAATATTAAAGTTGGACCATTTGCGTGCCATAAGCGATTGCAAGATGATTGTTGGGTATTGATTTGTCAGGGGCAAGGTCTCCTTCGCAATCTCGAGGTAACCATAATTGCCAATTTGTTTGCATGAATGAGTAAATGGAAGGAAGAGCGGGGGCATGCCCTCCTTCCCGACCTCGAGAATTCTAAAGCCGTTCAAAAGAGCTCAGCATTATGGTGACCAAACAATAACCGAATGCAGTGATCCAATATGGAGTGTGTTAATCAAATCCAATATGGAGTGTGGTAATCAAACGAAGAGCGGGGGCATGCCCTCCTTCCTTACCCCGAGATTACGAAACTCGTTCAATAGCTCGGATCATTATCAAATCAACGGTTATCCGTTGACCCCGTAAACTCGGGTGGCTACAATCGCTGTCAATGATGATCAGCATCACACTAAGTCGACAATTGTTGTTATTGGCTTGTTTGGTGACGGCAGTCTCTGTTGCCAGTGCACAGCAGCGCCCGCTTCTCACAGAAGATGTCGACATCATTCCTCCAGGTTCGGTACGAATTGAAACCGGTTTGGATTTTCTGCAGGGCGCAAAATTTCCGGCTTCAGGGTTAACCGGCGATCTCACCCGCGTCGGGGTAATCGGGATAAACATCGGCTTCGCGCCAAATATTGAATTCCAAATTGAAGGTGTCGCTCAAAATTTTTTAAGCATCAACTCGCGCGTACCCTCTGCAATTCCACTGGAACTGGCGCTCGGCGCAAACTCCGCAAACGACACCGGTGACTTCATTCTTGCGACCAAAATCAAATTGCGCAGCGAGACAAAAAAGGGCCCGTCGCTTGGTTTCCGTTTCGGAGTGCAATTGCCTAATTCGAGTCAAGGCCGAGGCATCGGACTAAATCAAACAAACGCTTTCGGTTCGATACTTGTCGGCAAGAAGTTTGGCCAGGACGGCCGTTTCAACACCTTCGGCAATCTGGGTATCGCTATCCTCACTGCCCCGACCCAGTTGTTCACACAAAACGACGTGATCACATATGGCGCGGCGGGAATCTTTCGCATCAATAAACAGTTCAGCGTAGCGGGAGAAGTAAACGGTCGCGCCAACACGAGGCCGGGCGATGGCCCACTCGGAACCGAATCGCAAGCGGAAGCGCGACTCGGAATGCAGGTCCGCGCCTCCGGCCTTCGCTTTGATTTCGCGGGCATAAAAGGTCTCACGCGCTTCACACATGACAGCGGCATCACCGTCGGCGTTACCTACGACAGTCCTTCCATCTTTGCTCCCGCAAAATAAGTAGGACAGGCATTCCTGCCTGTCGAAGAATCCAAACAGATTGGTTTGATCGTAACAGGATCCATGTCCACCTGTGACAGACAGGAATGTCTGTCCTACTCAAGAATTGCACGTGTCGCTGAAACATGTTTGACTGTTGCGCTTTGTACCTGACGATTGAACTTTGATCGCGACGAGCCAAAGATGTGATTTGCTTGTCACTTGTCACTTGTCACTTGTCACTCGTCACTTGTCACGTCGCATATGTTTGACTGGTTAACAGCAATAGGGACCTGGCTGGAGCATCATGTAATCAGCTTGCCGATTTACTATGCCGCACCGGCGATGGTTTTGATTGGCGCGCTCGACTCCTCTTTATTATCGCTGCCGGAAATCAACGACTACCTGGTCGTCGGGCGCTGTTACAAATATCCGAGCGCGGTATTTTACTTTCCGCTGTTTGCCGCCGGGGGCTCCGTTCTCGGATGCTGGTTGCTCTATACGATCATGCGCCGCGGTGGCCAGGCCCTGTTGCGGAAGCGCTTCAAACCGGAACGCATACAAAAGGTTGAGCAGGCCTACGCACGTTTTGGTTTTTTGGCGATTGCAATACCAGCGATACTGCCACCGCCTTTGCCGTTTAAAATATTTGTGGCGACTGCGGGAACACTCGAATACCCGCGTTGGAAGTTTTTGCTGACGGTGATGATCGCCCGGTCGTTTCGTTACTATGTTGAGGGCATACTGGCAGTGTTTTATGGACGACGTGTACTGCTGTTTATGAAGGACAACGGACTGGTGGTTCTGATGATTGTCGGCGCAGTCCTGGTAACTGGTGTTTTGGGTTATGTATTAGTGAACCGTTGGCGAGCGAAAAACGCTGCGCGAGCTGGCTGAGCTTTCATTGCCAAGGCCGACAAAAATTAAACCGTTATCACCTCTCAGGTGAGGAAGGAGGGCTTGCCCCCGCTCTTCGTCGCGCGAGAGGTCGGCCGAGACCCAGAATTGGTTTCATGAACTCAGGTGATTAACCGAAGAGCGGGGGCAAGCCCTCCTTCCTTACCTGAGAGTTAGCCACGGTCTCTTAACAAACTACGGAAAGGTCCTTCATCGTTGCTGCTTCTGAACAACAAGATCACGGGTGGGCTGGCGCGTTTATCGGAATATTTCATCGCTCTCGGACCTTTCGGTCTCTTTGCCGTCGCCTTACTCGACTCCACCTTCGTGCCACTGCCCAGCAGTGTCGATGCGTTGATGATTCTTCTGACGACAGCCAATCCGCGCTGGATGGTGGTCTACGCTTTAATTGCCACTGCCGGATCGACGATTGGTTGCGTGATTCTCTACTCGGTCTCGAATCGTGCCGGCAGCCGCGCCCTGCGGAAGTTTTCGCCGGCCAAACAAAAAAGAGTCAAGGAGTTGATCGATCGCTACGACGTGCTTTCGGTACTGGTCGCGTCGCTCATGCCGCCCCCGTTTCCTTTCAAATTGTTTGTGGTCAGCGCCGGCGTCTTTCGTTTCAGTCTTACTCGCTTCACAATCGCGATTATTTGCGGACGGCTGTTTCGGTTTTTGTTGGAAGGGTATCTGGCTATTCGGTACGGCGCCCGGGCAAAAGAGGTCCTGGCGAAATATTATCCCTGGATTGGCCTGGGATTAGTTGTGGTTATCATCGCGTTCTTCCTGATTAGAAGATCAGCGAAACGAAGGAAGAACCAGAGCGCGGAAGCGGTGTAAAGCAAACTGTTAGTTTGCTGTTCGTTGCAAAGATGTCCCTTTAAGATGGCAATCTCCTCCGCGGCATCCGCAAAATTAACAGTTTGCGTTACGAAGCAGCGGCCTTCTGGGAACTAAACCCTGGTAATTAGACCCCGGCAACAAGTGGCAGGAGTAGCGGCTGCGGACCGGGTTCGGCGGGTTTTGCTCGCGGAAATTCAAACTTTCGCGCTGAGGCCAGGTCCTGAATGCCGTGCTCCTGGAGCCGGCTCAAGAGATGCAGAAAAACTTCCGCTGTGGCGAGAGCATCGCTGCCGGCGCGGTGGCGCTGAAAGATTGGTATAGAAAAGTGGTCGGCAACAGTGTCCAGACGATAGTTGGTCAGGCCGGGCACCACACGTCGCGAGAGCGTGACTGTGCAAAGGTGCGTATTTATCATCCGGTGGCCTGGATAAACGCGAGAGATTTCGTGGTTGAGGAAGTTTGTATCGAAAGGTGAATTGTGTGCTATTAGCACTGCATCTTTGACAAACTCCAACCACCGAGGGGCCACTTCAGCAAAGACCGGCGCTGTTTTTACCATTTCGTTGTTGATGCCTGTGAGCGCCATCACAAAACGAGGAATAGGAATCTCCGGGTTCACCAAAACCACAAACTCATCGACGATTCTTCCGCCGCTGATTCGGTAAGCTCCAAGTTCGATGATGCGGTTAGGAGGAAGCTTGGCGCCGGTGGCTTCAACATCGACGACCACGAAATCGAGTTCGCGTAGTAAGTGCGTTTCGAAATCATGAGCCTGAAGCTCGACAGTTTTGCCGTCGATAATTCTGAAACGCCGATCGTCCTTTACTAAATCGCCGATAAGCTGGCCCGCCAGTTCTTCATCAATGTGAGATACTTTGAAAACCACATCGACAATTTGGGACGCATCCGCGCGACCGCCAGACAATCGCAGCAAGTCGATCGTTTCCTGCACCAGCATTGAGTCGGAGACGAGGTTGGAATACGGCGGCATCGGCCGCGATTGTAGCACGATAAAGTAGGACGGACATTGCGGTCAGTGACACTCTGAAACACGGCCAAACAAAATTGACGAGGACAAAAACGTGCGAGCAGAAGACGTGATACAGAAATTCCGAAACACAGGTGCGCTGCTGGAAGGACATTTTGTACTTACGAGCGGCCTGCATAGCGCCGTGTACTTGCAATGCGCTCTGGTGTTGCAGCACCCACAGGAGGCAGAAGCCCTGGGCCGAGGTATAGCGCAAAACTTTGAGAGCGAACGTATCGCTCTCGTCGCTGCTCCCGCCATCGGAGGTTTAGTGATTGGACATGAAGTGGCGAAGGCCCTCGGGGCGCGTTTCATTTGGACTGAACGCGAGAATGGAATGATGACTTTGCGCCGCGGTTTTACGGTCTTTCCAGGGGAAAGAACATTAGTTGTCGAAGATGTGGTGACGACCGGGGGCTCGACGCGAGAGACAATTGAAGCGCTTCAAGCTG
>JBGSWR010000013.1:0-66818 GCA_041751855.1 Pyrinomonadaceae bacterium | reverse complement strand
CCTCTCATTAACACCTCACTTCAGTGAGGTGTTGCGGTCCGGGCTTATTTCCGGGAACCGTTTCAACGGTTTCCGTTCATTTGCGCAACGCGATGCTACCCCGTCGGGAAACCGTTGAAACGGTTCCCGGGGCTCTGCTCCGTTCCGCCCACCTCACTAAAGTGAGGTGTTAATGAGAAGAGAACTTAGCCAACTAGCTAGTTTCCTGCGCGCCGAGATTCATCCAAATTTAACTATCAATGCGAATGAACGTGGGAATCATGTGTTACAGCACTAGCTAGCCGCACAGGCACTAAGAGAATTTAGTTCTCGTTCGATTGATTCCTTGATTTCCTAAACACTTATTAGTTAGTCAATGCGCATTGGATGCGCGGGATGCGGCAGTGTTCTTGCTGGTATCTCGTGCCGGTTTCGTGGATACTCGTATCCAAATGGAGGTATTGATGGGACGGATTCAAAGACAATTTATCTTAGTAGCGATCGGACTTGTCCTCTGTAGCAGCGCGGCAATCGCACAGGACCAGTCAACGACAAAAGCCCTGCACGGCCTATTCGCGCGTGAATGGGAATATCAGATGCAAGAGAATCCGACGCGCGCTTCGCAACTGGGTGATCGGCGTTGGAACGATCGCTGGCGGGACTTTAGTCTTGAGGCCATCAAGAAACGGAATGCTCACAACGTTGGTGTGCTCGCCGAACTCGCAAAGATCGATCGCAGCAAACTGTCAGCGCAGGACCGACTGAATTATGACCTCTTCAAGAGAGATTACGAAACGAACGTAGAGGAGTTCAAATACCGGTGGTATCTCATTCCGCTGAACCAGCGGGGCGGGATTCAGACGGAGAACGAGCTGGCCGATTCGCTGCGGTTTGAGACAGTGAAAGACTATGAGGACTGGATTGCCCGCCTGCGGTCCTTTCCGGCTTATATGGACCAGACCATTTCGCTTCTGCGCGAAGGCAGCAAAGCGCGCGTCCTGCTCCCGAAAGTGATCATGCAACGCATTCCGCCGCAGATTGATAGACAGCTTGTTGCCACACCCGAAGAGAGCTCATTCTTCAAGCCATTCACTCGCTTTCCGGCCACAATTACTGCAACCGAGCAGGAGCGACTGAGGCGGGAAGCGTCTGCCGCTATTAACGCCGGCATCATTCCCTCATACAAACGCTTCAAACAATTTTTTGTCGAAGAGTACCTGCCGGCTACTTTCGATGAAGTTGGAGTCTGGCAGATACCTGACGGCGGTGAGATGTATTCCTTTTTTGTCCGCAAGTTTACCACCACCAACACCACGCCGCGGGAGGTCCACGAAAGAGGGCAAAGGGAAGTAAAACGAATCCGTGAAGAGATGCAGAAGGTGATGGACAAGGTGGGCTTCAAAGGGACGCTCCAGGAATTCTTCACGTTTCTGCGAACAGATAAACGCTTCTATTACGAGACCCCTGAGGAGTTGCTTTTTGCTTACCAGGCCATTTCCAAACAGATAGATCCCCACCTGGTTAAGGTGTTTCGTACGCTGCCACGAATGCCGTACGGCGTTACGCCCATCCCCGATGCGATTGCCCCTGACACGACCACGGCTTACTACCGGCAGCCGTCCGCCGATGGTTCCAGGGCGGGAATGTATTTCGTGAATCTGTATAAGCCAGAGACTCGGCCCAAATGGGAGATGATGGCCCTCTCGCTTCATGAAGCCGTGCCTGGTCACCACTTGCAGATTGCGCTCGCACAGGAGCAAGGCGAAGTGCCCAACTTCCGGCGTTACGGCGGCTATACGGCGTTTGTTGAAGGCTGGGCGCTTTACGCAGAATCTCTCGGTGAGGAGATGGGACTTTATGAGGATCCCTACTCAAAGTTTGGCCAGCTCACTTATGAGATGTGGCGCGCCGTCCGGCTTGTCGTTGACACCGGACTCCACGAAATGAGGTGGGATAGACAGAAAGCAATCGACTTCTTCATGGAGAATGCCCCAAAGCAGGAACTCGACATCACCAATGAGATCGACCGATACATTGCCTGGCCCGGCCAGGCGTTAGCCTATAAAACAGGTGAGCTAAAGATCAAGGAACTACGCAGCCGCGCCGCAAACGAACTTGGTAATGGTTTTGATCTCCGCGAGTTTCATGAGGTCGTGTTAGGTTCGGGGGCTGTGCCGCTTGATGTGCTGGAGCGGAACGTCGTTGACTGGATTGCTGAGAATAAAAAAAGAGGTGCTACTCAGTAAATACCAGGTTATGAGACCTTATGTTTATTTTCATGTTTTCTGGGTCGGGTAAAGAATTGATCCACCAGCTTCTGAGGTGACACCTGATGACAGGCTGGTTACCGGAACTGATGTACGACGATGGCAGGTTTGTTTCAGCCACTGCACTTCTAGCCGGCGATGACGGCTCGATCGACCAACTAACGAGCGCGCATGAAGCTAAAGGAAGCCTCATGCAACTTAATGGACGCGCTCTACTTCCTGGAATGGTTAATGCCCATTCCCATGCATTCCAGCGCGTGATTCGCGCCCGCACTGAACATCGCACGCAGCAATCAGCAGACAGTTTTTGGACCTGGCGCGAACTTATGTACAGTGCTGCCACCCGCCTCACGCCTGAGGACTTGTACGACGCCTCGCGGATGGCTTTCCTGGAGATGGCTCTGAGCGGCATTACAGCCGTAGGTGAGTTTCACTACCTTCATCACGCCCCGGATGGTACACCGTACGACGATTCAAACCTGCTCGCTAAACAGGTTGTGCGGGCCGCTCGCGACGTGGGAATCAGGATTGCGCTGTTGCGAGTCGCTTATGCCCGGCCCGGCTTCCAGCTCGAGCAGAATCCTCGTCAGGCGCGATTTATCGAAAGCGATCCGGAACTTTATCTCGAACGTTTCACTAACCTGAAATCGGATTTAGTTGGTACGGATGGAATGGCCTGGACCGGCATTGCGCCTCATAGTATTCGCGCCGTGCCTTTGGATTATCTGAAACATGTCGTCCGCTTTGGCAATGAACAGGAAGTGCCAATCCACATGCACGTCGCGGAACAACCCGCCGAAGTCTCGGCGTGCATCGAGGAATATGGGAGGTCGCCCATTGCTCTTCTGAAGAGCGAAGGACTGCTCAGCGAGAGATTTACCGGAGTGCATGTAATCCATATCACTGCGAAAGCAGCCCGGATGCTGGCCGAGGAGCGTGCTAATGTTTGCGCCTGCCCGACGACGGAGCGCAATCTTGGTGACGGGATTGTCCCGGCTGATCTCTTCTTCGAAAATGGAATCGACGTGTCCCTGGGCACCGACAGTAACATTCAGATCGATCTGCTGGAGGATGCTCGTGAACTCGAATATCATTTGCGCCTCCAGAAGCTCAACCGGGTGTTATTGGTCCATCCTGCGTCAGATGGGCAGTCAGCGCTTGCGAAACGGTTATTCGATTGTGCAACGATCAGTGGAGCGAAGAGCATTGGCGCCCCAACCGGTGGTCTTGAAACGGGCCGTCCTACAGACTTCTTTACAGTCGATCTAAACGATCCGTCGATTGCGGGGTTCACTGAAGCGAATCTCCTATCGGGGATTGTCTTCTCGCTTTCACCAACTGCGGTACGCGACGTCGTTGTCCGCGGAAAGAGGATTGTTGAAGACGGCCGGCACCCTGAACAGGACGAGATTGTGGGGCGCTTCAAGGCGCTTCAAAAGAGATTGTGGGATTGATACAAAGGATGTCCGGACAGCTAAGAAGCCTATGAAAGTCGAAGATACTCTGGCCGAACTGGTAGCTATAAATTCGGTCTCGTCAAACTCGAATCTTGAGACAGTCAAGCTTCTGTCCGCTCGATTAGAGCGTTTGGGCATGTGCGGGCGGATGTATCCTTACACGGATGAGAAGGGCGTCAAAAAATTCAACCTCGTCATGGTCTATCCGAAGACCTTTGAAGATGGCGGCCACATTGAACTCGCGCTTGTGGGACACACCGACACTGTGCCGTTTGATCCAAACTGGGGCGAGGCGACGACGCTTATCGAACGTGATGGGAAGTATTATGGCCGCGGCGCCTGCGACACGAAGGGATTCATAGCGGCTGCTTTAACGGCCGTGAACAATATAGATTTCAAGACTCTGAGCCGGCCGCTCGCTCTGATCTTTACCGCTGACGAAGAGATCGGATTGGTAGGGGCAAAGCGGTTGGCCCAGGCAAAGCCCCTTACTGCCCGCTACAGCATTGTGGGCGAACCAACTTCGCTGCGGCCGATGCGCGCCGGCAAAGGATACTGCCTTGCTGAAGTGGTCGTTCGTGGTCGCGAGGCGCATAGTGCTTATCCAGCACTGGGAGCTTCGGCAATTGCTCGTGCTGCCCGATTGATTACCAGCATCGATAGAATTTCTGAAGAGTTCCGAGGCGAGCAGCATCCATCGTTTGACCCCCCCTTTACGACGGCGAATGTCGGTCTCATTCGCGGCGGAACAGCCAAGAATGTAATACCTGGTGAATGCCGTTTCACCCTCGAGTGGCGGCCGGTTCCGGGACAGGATGCCAATCGCTTTCTTGACATGTTGAACGCCGAGATTGCCGAAGCTCGCCAGGGGGATCCTGACTTCGAGTGCGTGGTTAATGCCGACCGCGCTGATGGGGGCTTCGAAACTTCTCCCGAATCGCCGCTCGTAAAGATGCTCGAGGAATATACCGGACAAGAAGCGGGCACCGTGGCCTTCGGTACGGAGGCGGCCCAGATGATCGAACTCGGCGCCGACGCGGTGGTCATGGGACCTGGTGACATTCGAGTTGCTCATCGGACGGACGAGCATGTTTCAAAGGCAGATCTGAATCGCTGTGTAGAGGTGCTTCAGAGGTCGATCACGACGCTGTGTGCATAACGCACGTCAATATCAGGTTTCGTGCTCGTCTTGTGGGATACTCGAATCGCCTTGAACCTCGAGAGAATCTGAAATCAGATTACGTGGAGCTTTTATGCGAGATTCGGACCGGGATGCACGCGACATTTTGTTGCGGATAATCTAATATCTTCTGCCGCTCGCATAATTCAGTTTCGAGGAAAGAGCCTCAAATGTTTCGTAGACTGATCGCAACTTCGTCGACGTGGGCAACTGTTCCACTGCGCCTTGTCATGGCGGCTGTCTTTGTTAGTCATGGCGCCCAGAAAGTTTTGGGCAGTTTTGGCGGGAGAGGGCTACAGACATTTGTTTCCGGGGATGCGCCGTTTGCCTTCATGCGCCCATCGTGGCTTTGGCTGGGCGCAGCAGCCTTCTCGGAGTTGGTCGGCGGAGTGCTGCTGTTCCTTGGACTGTTTACCCGGGTCGCCGCGTTTTTTATTGCCTGCGTTATGTTAACGGCAGTCGGCGTCCACTGGCCAAACTTCTTCGCGTCCAATCGAGGAATCGAGTTTCCGCTCACGCTCTTCGCAATATCGTTGGCGTTGCTGATCTCAGGAGGAGGGGCGGCGTCTGTGGACGGAGCAATGAGCGGCGGTCGAAGACGATAACCATTGCTAGTTCGCGTTTGCTCGCCTGGTTCTAAATCACACGATCATCAGTTCGAGAATTCATGAAGCGTTCCCCGCTCGTCGTAATCTTTACAACCGTCTTCATTGATCTGGTCGGTTTCGGCATCGTCATCCCGGTGCTGCCTCACTATGCCGAGGGCACCCAATTCAATGCCACGCCCCGAGCGATCGGGCTGCTCTTCGCTTCCTACTCAATAATGCAACTCGTATTTTCGCCAGTGCTCGGAAGACTCTCCGACAAGCACGGCCGGCGCCCCGTACTCCTCCTTTCGTTGATTGGAACGGGCATTGGCTTTCTCGTGATGGGATTTGCAGGGAGCCTCTGGATGCTGTTTCTCGGCCGCATTATCGACGGCATCAGCGGCGGAAACATCTCGACAGCCCAGGCGTACATTGCCGACATCACCACGAGAGAAGAGCGCGCCAAAGGCATGGGTCTGATTGGCGCAGCATTTGGTTTAGGTTTCATCTTTGGCCCGGCGCTCGGCGGCATCTTGAGTCAGTGGGGCATTCATGTCCCCTTTTTCTTCGCTGCGGGCCTCAGTTTCGCTAACGCAATCCTGCTCTATTTCACTTTGCCTGAGACGGTAACCCGCGATCATCCGGCTCGAGTGTCAGCCGCCAGAGGTCGCGGACTTTCACAGTTGCTGACGTCCTTGAAGCAGCCACGTCTTGGCTTCGTGCTGACCATCTATTTTCTCTTTGTGGTCGCGTTTTCGATCATGACCACTTCGTTTGCGCTCTATACAATGTTCCGCTTTGGCTACGCGGCAAAGCACAATGGCTATCTGTTCGCTTACGTGGGTGTGATTGCAGTGATCATTCAGGGAGGCCTGATTGGACACCTGGTAAAAAGATTCGGTGAACTACCTCTGGTAATAGTCGGGGCGCTGTGCTTTGCCCTTAGCCTTTTGGCAGTTCCATTTGTTGGGCCGGGATGGGGGGGACTGATCGGACTTCTGATTGGCGGCGGTATTTTCTCGTTAGGAAACTCGCTGGCGACTCCGGCTCTTAACAGCCTTGCTTCGAAGAGCGTAGGTCCCGGAGAACAAGGTGGAGCCCTTGGTGTTACTCAATCAGTGGCCAGCCTTGCGAGGGTGGTAGGGCCATCGCTGGCCGCACTTCTAATTCACAGTCCCGGGCCACATGCGGGGGCTGATGGCAAATTTCACCAGATGAGTGATTACTCGCTTTTTGTCACCTTCTGGACTGCGTCCGCGATCATGTTTCTTGCTTTCTTACTGGCAAGCTATCTAGCTCGGGGATATGCGAGAGAGTATCCGGGTGACGAAGTTGTCAAGGCCGCCTGAGCGACCGCCCAAAAAGACGATCCCCACTAAGTTCATTGTCCGACGAACTTCAGTTTGTCGCTTTCGTTGGATCGGAAGTCAACAGAAAACTCATCTCCTCACGTCAGGTTTCGACAAACACCGGACTCGACAAACACTGGAAAGGGTTCCTGATCCAACCTACCTTCCGGATAACGCAAAAACGACAAACTGAAGTTTATCGAACAACAGGCATCGACTCATTAAAGGAGGCGTCGCAGGAAGTAGAAGATCAAACTTAGCGCGAGAGAAACCAAAAGCATCGAGACGATTGGGATATAAACCTGCACCCTCTCACCCTCATACCTGATGTCCCCCGGAAGCCTCCCAAACCAGGAGAATCCCCCGGAAAGTACAAGAAAACCGATCACTAGCAGACACAGGCCGGCTACGATTATCCAGATACCCAGAAGACGGTTCATTGCTAAACTATTTCGTGAACTGCGCCAATGCTCCCTGGGGGTTTGCGATATTTTGTATTACAGAATAGGGAATTACAACGTGCTGAGGACCGGCGGCGTAAGGTCCAACCTGGTAGGCGTCAAAAGTTATTGCTAGCCCCTTCCTCGTAATTGTCCAGCTTTCATAGTTCTCGGCCTTTGGTGCGGCGCCAGTCTCGATTGTTTCATCATCAAGCATGCTGTTCGATCCCATGGCCTTTGACTGTCGTTTGAGATCCTCGATGCAATAAGAGGCAATGGCCTCGAGATATTTCGTACCTGGCTGGAAGAGGTCGCCGAGGCTCAAAAGCTTGCCGTTCTTAAGGTCGTAATTGACTACCTCCGAATAAGAGTTTGGGTGTGCTGCCCCGCTGTAGTAGCTGCCCACTTCGAACTCGATACTGACCAGATCGTCATTTGCCACAGCTACCGCGTAGCTGATTTCCAGATCATTCCCCATCGTTTCGCCAGCTCCTTCGTCACCATCAGGGCCCGCCACGTCCTTCTTGAAAGCGCTTACTTTCTTCTGCACCAAAGCCTTTACTTCGCGATTAAACTTCCCGTGGCCTGCTCCAATCGAACCAGTCAACTCAGGGTACTCAGCAGAGAGTTGGTACCTGAGCTTTTTGTTGGTTTCGTTGATCTGTTTCGCAACAATATCAATTCCTCCGGTAAAATAGATTGGCTGCTCCTGGAGCGAGAACGGCGTCTTTGATTGGGAGTCCGGCTTAGACCAGTCTCCGGCAATTGTTACCAATCCACTATCGTTATCGGCTTGCCATTTTCCGCTGAACTTTCCCGTCTGTTTGCCGCGGGGATCAAACTCGTCAAGAGTTACATTGCCACCCTTGTCGATGGCGCCCCGCAGCGCGATGCTGGTCCCAATCTTTTTATAGAAATAGCTTCCCGAGAGTTCATCGCCGCGGCGGATCAATTTCATCTGTAGTCCCAAAGAACTACCGATTGACCCGGTAAAGTATTTTGTCTCCGTTTCTGTGGTAGTTCCGCCGACCGGTTGCTGCTCGGATGAGTTGGTAGCCGGTGCTTGCGGACCACTCGCGGCGTTGGAACAACCACCAGACAGAATAAGGGCGTTAACGAAGAGAACTAAGGCAGCAATTCTTAAATGATTCATAGTCGTGTAAAGGACGTGCTCTGCGACTGCTACGCTGGACCAACCACGCCGCTGGTTCTGACGGCTTCGCGGATCTCTTCGAATGTCACATGACAAAGACTGTCGCCGGTGAATAGCTCGATGTTTGTTACGTCGGCTATTGCGAAGGGAGGCTGCTCAAAGCTTTCGAGTTCTTCATCCGTCTCAAAGTCTGTTTCAGCCAGCATCAATCCAAACAGGTCGCCGAGGAACATGTCAATTGAAAACCTACGACCTCCGAATTCAAAAGGATAGCGGTTCTTGCGAATCTCGTTAGCCTCAAAAACAGCCAGCGCCTCTGCCTCGGCAGCATTGAGATAAATATTGGTGATTAATGTCCTCGCGCGATCTTCCTGATTGGGCGCAAACTTCTGTGTGAACTTGACGGTCCACTTGTTTGTGTAAGGGTCACGAACTTTCCTGAGTCGCAGTCTTGTCCCTGTAATGTAATTATCGGTGATCTGCACATGAGGACTGGCCCGAGTGAGACCGTCGGGCAAGTCGCGCAAGAGATAACGTCGTTCCCGTTCGCTTCGTGCGTATTTGCTTTCGGGAACAACCGTGTTCTGCGGGGTCAGTTTTGCTACGCCCATGATTTCTGCTCCAAATAGTTCGCTTGCAACTTTACATATCATTGAATATATGTAAAGTTCACCAAATAAATTACATAAATAGAAATTGTAGAAATTTCGACTAACACACGGCACAGTTCGTGGACCATTCGCGTCAACTAACATTCGCCGCTACAAAAGCAGGAGGAGTCATGCGTGAAGCGCGCCAGCCGCAAACAACCAGTATCAGCGAAGATCTTATCAAAGACTTTCAGAGTAAGTTCCGTGGCAGGGTGATCCAGCCTGACGATGGCGGCTATCACGAAGCGCGCCGCATCTGGAATGCAATGGTTGATAAGCATCCGGCATTGATAGTTCAGTGTGCCGGCACTTCAGATATCAGTGAGGCAATTGTCTTCGCCCGCATGCACCACCTGCCCCTTTCGATACGTGGAGGCGGGCATAACATCGCCGGAAATGCGCTTTGCGATAATGGTGTCGTAATTGATCTGTCGAAGATGAAAAGTATCTCGGTGGATGTGGAGAAACAGATTGCCCGCGCCGAGCCGGGTGTGCTCTGGTCAGAGTTTGATCTCGAGACCCAGGCGCACGGACTGGCAACCACCGGTGGCGTTGTGGGCTCAACAGGTATTGCGGGATTCACGCTTGGCGGCGGAGTGGGCTGGTTGCATGGAAAGTTTGGCCTGACCGCGGATAATCTACTCTCTGCTGAAGTAGTGCTTGCTGATGGCTCAGTTGTGACGGCAAATGGGAGTCAGAATACCGATCTATTTTGGGCCCTGCGCGGCGGCGGCGGAAATTTTGGGGTGGTGAGCTCGTTCGAGTATCAGTTGTATCCAGTGGATCAAGTGCTGGCTGGTCCTGTGTTCCATCCAGCCGCACGCGCACTGGAAGTGTTGCGCTTTTACCGTGACTTTACTGTGACCCTGCCGGACGAATTGACCGCCTACACCGGGTTCCTCACCGATCCTGAGGGAAATAAGTTGATCGGTATTGTCGTCTGTTATGTTGGTCCAATTGAGGAAGGTGAACGTCTGGTGAAGCCGTTGCGCGAATTCGGGCCACCAGTGGCCGACAATATCGGTCCCATGCCCTACACTTCGCTTCAATCAATGTTCGATCCGGCTTTTCCATCAGGACACCAGAACTACTGGAAATCAGGCTTCCTGGCGAACTTGAGTGATGATGCGCTTAAGCAGATTGTGGATTTTGCAGCCGCAGCGCCGTCACCACATACCATGGTGATGCTCGAAAACTATCACGGCGCCTACAGCCGCGTAGATCGTACCGCAACCGCCTACAACCATCGCAATGGTCATTACGATCTTCTCATTCTGGCAAGCTGGCCCGATCCCGCAGATACGGGAAAGAACGTAGAGTGGGCCCGGGCGTTCTATGCCGGCATGCAGCCCTACCTGGCCGGAGGCGTGTTCCCCAATTTGATGGGTCAGGAAGAAATTGCTGGTCGCGCGCAACAGGCGTATGGAACCAACTATGCTCGCCTTGCCGAGATTAAGAAGCGCTACGATCCGACGAATCTGTTTCGAATGAACCTGAACATCAAGCCTGCGGAATAACAACGCGGCTCGACCCCGGGGTGGTGCTTTAACATCTCCCCCATCATGTTGCTAGCCGAGTGTCATTAATTGTCGCAGATCTTTGCACAACGGCCGGCAGATTGAATCATGTGTGCGGCTCTTGATCTTCGAACCCTGCAAAAAGTGGCAGATCATCATTGCGCGGCTGAGACTCCAACGGTTTTGGTCCTGCCATAACGCTTCTGAACGCGCGGCTATTCTCAGGTTCTGGCCATGGCAAAGCGCCCCGATTTATCAGTTCCAGATTGCCCGCCGGCGCCGTTGGTCCGACCCTGACATATATTGGACAACAACGAAACCGGTTCAATTGTTCCAGAGCCCCGTTCCAGGTCCCTCCTTTCTCGAGGTCTGAACTCACAACGAGAGCGGCATCTGCAAGAGCGTAAATGATCTTGTTGCGTTGCATGGCGTTTCCCACATTGAACTGGGCCGACGGATCCACTAGAGAGATAAACGTTAGTCTCCCATCCATGATAGCGTCCCGGCAATCGGGGGCGATTGCCAGTCTGATAAGCTGGTCCGCGAGCACACCGATTGCCGCGCCACCTTGCTCGAGGGCGCCTTGCATGGCTGTACGATCCACACCTTTGGCCCCTCCGGAAATGATCGTAATTTCGGATTCTGCCGCGAGATAGCCCACGGAGGTCGTCAACGCCAGGCTCTCTTCATCTGCTCGCCTTGAACCAACGACAGCGAGGCCACCATTTTCAAGTAGGGTTTTCTCGCCGCATCCATAGATTAAAGGTGGCGTGTGATCTGTGAGCTTGGAACGCAGGCGCGCGGGATAATGGTCGTCGGTTCGGCTCAAGACCCAGATTCCACGGGCGCCCCATTTCTCGAGCGCCTGCGTCATCTGAAAACCTCGGTCCAACAGATTCTCAAGCCGTTCCGGAGGCTGTAGGGACGCTAGCTCTCCCAGTACGTTGTTCCGTTCTGGCCCAAGCAGGTTGGTTGGTGTGAGACCCAGCTCAGCCAGGCGCCGCTCCAGCTTATTGTATTGAGACAAAGAAAGAGGGGACGTTTCACCGGATTCCGAATTTCCCGTGATCAGCGGCGCCGTAAGCAGAAGAACGGCTTGAGAGGTTTCTGATATCGAATTCATGATTTTGCGGTAAGCGCCAGAGCTAAAGGAAAAACAGGGCCGCTGCCATGCTTTCTCAAAAGATATCCGGCCACAGTCATGGTCCAACCTGAGTCGATCATGTCGTCAATGAGGAAAACCGCCCCTGACTCACAGCGCTTGCAGATCTCGAAAACACCATCAAGGTTAAGCGCCTGCTTTGCAGAGTTCTGCATGGTCTTCTGCGGCGGATGATCTCTTACGTTTCTGATCACCGCATGCGAAGGGATCCCCAGGGTCATGGCAAAGCGTTCGGCCAAAGAGCTAACCAGCGTAGAATGGCGCCTCGAAGGCACGTACGTGATCCACGTTGGAAACGGAACTGGTTTCCAGCGGTTGACGAGTTCAACCAAACCGCCAACCAGCTTGTCAGAAAAGTGCAACTCCTCGTACTTACCCTTCCGCACAAGATCACCCCAACCTGGATCGCCCCAGAAACAGAGGCACCTTCCTTCAGAGTTTTGATAGTCGTCAGAGATTCTGCCTTTCACGTTCATTTCGTGCAAACCACCCGCAGGCCATTGCAGCCGCGGCCTGATCACCACATCAACACGGTGCAGGTAACTCAGCGCTCGCTTAAGGGCCTGACCGGGGGTTGAGGGCAGCGGTGGAACGCTCGGACTCGTAATGTTTTCCGGGTTTCCATCAAGCGCTCGGATCAGGAATTCCATGTGGCCTTGCTGAAGAGCAACGTAGTTCTGCATTTCACGTTTTTCCTGATAACGAAGCTCCGTCAAGCGACGCGCCCTTTCCCAAAACTCGTCGCTCAGATCCCTGGTTGTCAGAATCCACTTGGTGCCTTCCTTCACAACAGGAGCAGGCGACTCTAGCGCCAGGAGTTGAATTGTTCTATCTGCGCGCGAGCGACTGATATTCACCTCACGCAACAGTTCCGGTATTGAAAGACCATTTCGATGAGACTTAAGCGCATTCAATACCTGTTTAGCTTCTTCAGGGGTCGGAAAGGCTGTTTCGATAAAGTAGTCCGTGATGTCGGTCTCCTCCTCACCACTCAAAAGGATTCCGTACGCTGAGGAGAGAGCCCTGCCTGCGCGTCCCACTTGCTGGTAATAGGCGATGACGGAACCGGGACTCTGGTAATGAATAACAAAACTCAGGTCAGGTTTGTCAAAGCCCATACCCAGAGCGGTAGTTGCCACCAGAGCTTTGACGCGGTTCTGAAGTAGTGCCTGCTCGAGTTCTACTCGTTGGTCTCCGGATTGACTCGTGTAGCACTCAACGGCAAACCCCTCGGTCCGCAACCATGCTGCCACTCGTTCAGCGCTGCGAATCGTAAGCGTGTAGATAATTCCGCTGCCACTCAGGCGATTCAGGTTTTCACTCAACCAGGCAAGCCGCTCGACAGGCGAAGGAAGACGTATTGTTTGAAGAAAGAGCGACGGCCGATTCAAATCACCGCGCATGACCTTCAGTTCCGGCCCGAGGATCTTTTCCAGATCTTCCATAACTCGATTGTTGGCAGTTGCTGTGGTGGCCAGCAGCCGAAGATTGCGGGGCAGGTTGCCGACGATTCTCCGGATCAGCCGGTAATGCGGGCGAAAGTCGTGTCCCCAATCCGAGATACAGTGAGCCTCATCGACAACGAGCAGGGAAATTCTGTTGGCAATGCGCGGCATGACGCTGCTGACAAACAATTCATTTGCAAGCCGTTCCGGTGAAATGAGAAGAATGTCTACTTCATCGTGGATTAGTCGCTGCTCAACATTGTTCCATTCGTGCTGGTTGTCGGAATGGATGGTCTCCGCTCGCACGCCCATCCGCGAAGCAGCTTCAATCTGGTTGCGCATCAGCGAGAGTAAGGGAGAGATCAATAGAGCGGGGCCGGCGCCTGTATCGCGGAGTAGTTTCGTGCCAATAAAGTAGACGGCACTTTTGCCCCAACCGGTCTTCTGTACCACCAGCAACCGGCGTCTGTCTTCAAGTAGGTGTTGAATTGCTTCGAGTTGCCCCGGGCGAAACTGGGCGTCCCGATCCTGGGTCCCGAGTCGCAACAATTCGAGGGCGCGTTCTGTGGTGAGGTCCATTCTTTCGTGCACCTTTCTGTGAGTTTGAGGTTGTTGAGGTTTGAGAGTACATGCGATCCCGGAAGTTTAGACACACGGTTTACTGCCAGTGTGGCGTTATTGACCGTGGATTAGAGCTCAAGGCTGTGAGGCTTTGAGAGTCTTCAAGGACCGGGCCCTCTCGATACTGTGTTACGCGCCAGAGTCTACCATGGGCAGAGGGCCTGCGATAGATGGCGAAATCCGTTGGTAGTGGTGCATTTTCAATGTTAAACGTCTGAGGTCTTTTCATCGCTCAGGATCTGGCACGTTACTATCTCGTCATGCCAACACGAGCGAGCAAGAAACCACCCCGCGAAGTCAACGAACTGGATAAGTACATTGTTGACGTTACAGCGAATGAGACGGAGAAGATTGAACCGCCTAAGAAAGACGCTGCCGCTGTAGAGCTCGGCCGACGTGGCGGTCTGAAAAGCTAAGGACTCGTAACCAAAGACTCTCACCTACTAAGCGCAAAGCAATAGCAAAAAAAGCGGCCAAGGCCCGCTGGGTCAAAAGGGTAGGCTGAGTACTGTGCCGCTTGCACAATGGTTCCATATGCGGTACCATGCGCACTTCTCCCCTGCAGTTTGGGAGAGGGTGAGGTTAGGACGATGGTTTGAGCAAGGCCGAAAAGCTTTTGGAAAAGGCGCGATCTTCGCCCGCCAACATCCGCTTCGATGAATTGCAAAAACTAGCTAAGGCCTACGGTTGGGTGTTGGACAGGAAGAAAGGCTCGCACTTTATCTACGTTCATCCGGTACATGGCACATTGGCGTTTCAGAGCGGGCCAGATGGCAAAGCTATGACGTACCAAGTGCGCCTCTTGCTCGACACAATATGAAAGGGGGAGATACAGCACCAATGACAAGCCAGTATCCTCTAATCATTCAATGGAGCGCAGAAGATCATCGGTATGTAGTAACGAGCCCTGCCTTTCCTGGCTTTTCTGCTCTGGGAGAGACACAGGAACGCGCATTAGCAGAAGCACAGGTCGCTCTTGACTTGTTTATCGAATCGTATAAGGAGCGAGGTATTCCGCTACCCGAAGGGCGAGCCATTCAACAGTACAGCGGCCAAACTCGCCTACGGTTATCTAAGTCGCTGCATAGGGCCGCTACTGCGATGGCTGAATTGGACGGAGTTAGTCTTAACCAGTACATAGTTGACGCAGTCACTTCGAGAGTGGCAGGCGAACAAGTTGCTAGGCCGATAATTGAAGAACTGCGGCGACAGTTTGACCAAACTCAAGTTGCTATTGCCTCTGCAATACCGATTCAACAGACACGCTACACGGAAACAGAAGAAACATTAAGAGAAACTAAACGAACGATTTCACTGATCACCGTTGGCACAGAAGACAAAGGACACTAAGGCGATGGCCGAAACAACACAATTCATGTTTGATCTTCAAGAGGTACTTGAGGAGTTGATCAGAAGACAGGGACTAAACAAGGGTCGCTGGAAGATTGTCTGCGAGTTAGGTTTTGCGGGAACTAACGTTCAGGGTCCCAGTTCAGACGGAGAACCGACTATGAGACCGGCGGCTATGGTTGTAATTCAGCGCATTGGCTTAACAAAGACCGACGAGACAAATAATCTCACCTTAGACGCGGCGGTTGTGAACCCTGCTACTGCGAGCAAGCCGTCAGTTGGCGCATTGGCCGCTGGCAAAGGAAAGCGAAGGCGGTAGAAGGGCAACAACGCAAGGAACACTAGCTATGCGTGTACGCCTTCTGGCTACACGCATTTTATTTTGCTTGGCATGCCACAAGCGGTTGAGCATGTAATCAGTTTCATGATGAACAAGCTTTCAACTCAAGAACGCGTACAGATTGTCTCGGCTTTGGTGGAAGGAAACTCGATTAACGCCACGTCGCGGATGGTGGGAGTTAGCAACAATACCGTCCTAAAGCTGTTGGCCGATCTTGAACAATGCCTATCAGGACAAGGTATTCCGCAGCCTTAAATGCAAGCGGATCAGCGTGACGAAATCTGGTCGTTTGTCATGCTAAGGAACGGCATTTAACCCCTGAACTCAAGGGCGTCTTTGGCTATGGCGACGTTTACACTTGGGTTGCGATTGACGCGGAGACAAAGCTTGTTCCGTGTTGGAATGTTGGTCGCCGTGATGCGGAATCAGGCATGTCGGTTATCAAAGACCTGTCAGATCGTTTAGCCAGTCGCGTGCAACTCAGCACGGACGGTTTCAAAGTTTACTTGACCGGCCAGCGAGACGGCGGGACGGGGAGATATGGGGACGGGGGCGCATGGAAGGCGGGGCCAGTTATCTTTTGAAAACTTCTTCTGGTATTTTAGCGTTACAGATCTATCAACCCCTGTAATAGTCACAACCGAAAAATGTCAAGCACTGTAGCAGGATTGCAAACAGAGATAACTAAATCTCGCGAAGCCCTCGACGCCTGGGTCCGCGAGGTCATCCAATGGCATTTTGATCCGGCAACTGGCTGCCCTTTCTGGCTTGAGTATGCTCAGAAGCTCTCGTGGGACCCGCGGCAGGAGATTCAAACCTATGATGACCTGGCGCGTTTTGGCTTCTTTGAAGATGAATGGTTGCGCGGCGGTCCAGTGCGTCGCTGGGTACCAAAAGGCTTGGCCGGACGACCCATCTACACATTTGAGACGGGGGGCAGCACCGGTGTTCCGAAATCTCGAATCAATATCGAAGACTTTCGGATCGATTACGAAGCTTTCAGCGCAACTCTGCCGGATGAGTTTTTCCCGAAAGGGGCCGACTGGTTATCGCTTGGACCAACTGGTCCGCGTCGACTGCGTCTGGCCGTTGAACATCTGGCTCAATTCCGCGGCGGGATCTGCTTTATGGTCGATCTCGATCCGCGTTGGGTAATCAAACTCATCAAGATGGGTGAGGCGCGAATGGCCGAGCAGTACAAGCAGCATGTGATCGAGCAGGGCCTGACCCTGTTGCGGGCCCACGACAACATTCGCTGTCTTTTCACGACCCCGAAACTTCTCGAAGCCCTTTGCGAGAAGGTATCACTGAAGAAGATGGGCATCACGGGCGTCTTTTGCGGAGGCACCGAGATGACACCCCAGTTTCACCGGTTCGCAGTCGAGGAACTGCTGGAGGGGGCATATTTTGCAGCCACCTATGGCAACACGTTGATGGGGCTTGCGGTCCACAAACCGCGCGTGCCGGAAGACAACTTTGCAATCATCTATTATCCGCCGCTGCCCCGCGCGATGATCGAAGTGGTTGAGCCCGATAACCCAGAGAAGGTGGTCGGGTACGGCGAAACTGGTCGAGTTCGTCTGACCACGTTAACCAGAGAGTTTTTTATGCCGCGATTTCTCGAGCGCGACGAGGCAGAGAGGGAGCCTCCTTGCCAGTCGTATCCATGGGACGGCGTGCGCAACGTTCGACCTTTTTCAAAACTTCAGACCAGTGTGGTTGAGGGGGTCTATTAGAATTTTCGATTTTCGATTTTTGATTTGCGATTTAGATCATCAAGCGTAAAAATCAAAAATCAAAAATTGCAAATCGCGAATCGGGCCATGCTTCATATTCCATTACTACGCAACGGTAGGCCCTACAAGAGCATAGATGTCGCGCGCGTGCCGCATCATCGCACACGTGAACCATTCGTCGAGATAAGCCAGGCCAACAGCGGCTTGATTCGTAGGGACTTACGAGATCAAAAACGCACTCGCGAGGAGATTGCCGGGATGTCAACGGCAGAGTTGGTTGACATCTGCGCCCGCGCGGCCAACTTTTTTATGAACGAGCCGCTGCCGCTTGGCGAAGAGATGCAGACGCCTGACGACTATGTGGTCCAGGTCTCTGCAACCACGGGCCTGCCGCATGTTCTGGCGCGCCGAAACATGCAGAAGATCCGCAGCATGATGGCAGAGATGCGAAGCGTCCTTGAGGGTTTGACCAGAAACCTCGATTGGAACGTTCTCGATCGCGGGTTCGGTGAAGTTGAGGGCCATGCGCTCAGTTTCTTTCCACGCACTGACTCGCTCGGGGTGGTGCTCCCAAATAACTCGCCCGGCGTCCATTCACTTTGGATTCCCGCATTCCCGCTGCGCATTCCCCTCGTCCTGAAGCCTGGCAGTGCCGAACCGTGGACCCCTTATCGCATCATCCAGGCCCTGATTAGCGCAGGCGCGCCCAGCGAAGTCTTCAGTTTCTACCCCACTGATCACGGCGGCGCCGGCGAAATTCTGCGCAGTTGCGGCCGGGGCATGATGTTTGGCGATGCCTCATCCGTAGGGGTCTGGAAAAATGATCCTCGGATCGAAATTCATGGCCCGGGCTACAGCAAGATTGTGATTGGGGAGGATTGCATCGAGGACTGGGAGCAATACGTGGATATCATGGTCGCTTCGATTGCTGAGAACGGCGGGCGCTCCTGTGTAAACGCCTCGGGAATTTGGGTGACCTCCCACGCTGAAGAGATCGGCGCGGCGTTGGCCGAACGGCTGGCCCGGATCGTCCCTCGTGAAGCTGACGACGAGGCCGCCCAACTCGCTCCTTTTGCTGATCCAAATGTTGCTGCCCGGATTTCCCAGATGATCGATCAGGGACTGGCTGAAGCTGGCGCCCGCGACATCACTGCGGGTCAGCGGGACGGGGCTCGTCTTGCGCACTCAAATGGCTGTTCTTACTTGCTGCCGACACTTGTGCTCTGCGAGAGCCCTGATCACCCGCTTGCTAACAAAGAGTTTCTGTTTCCCTTTGCCGCAATAGTTAAGGTCCGTCCCGAGCAAATTCCCGAGGCGCTGGGACCAAGTCTGGTTGTGACCGCGGTTACCCGAGACGACCGGCTCATCCGGAAGCTCGTCGCGTCGCCTGATGTCGACCGGCTGAATATTGGACCAGTACCTACTAACCAGGTTAGTTGGGACCAGCCGCATGAAGGGAATCTCTTTGAACACCTTTATGCGCGCCGGGCCTTCCAGCGTGCCGTGGCGGTTTGAGATCGTTGAATGAGGATTCTTTATCTTACAGGCGGCGCCGGCCAGATGTATTGCGGCAGTTGTCTTCGCGATAACGCCCTCGCAACCGAACTGCTCGCGCGCGGCCACGATGTCACGCTTCTGCCTGTCTACACGCCAACGTTAACAGACGAGCCGAATGTTAGTCAGGATCGGGTCTTCCTGGGTGGGATTAGCGTCTACCTCGAGCAATACTTCCCTCTGTTTCGGCGAACTCCTCGTTGGTTAGATCGGGTTTGGGATTCCTCGCTCCTCCTGAAACTAGCTTCCCAGCGCTCGATCTCGACAAGCCCCACTATGCTGGGTGAGTTGACTGTATCCATGCTCAAAGGCGAGCTGGGATTTCAACGCAAAGAGATCGAGAAGCTGGTGGACTGGCTGCGCAAGGAGCCGCGACCTGACGTGGTGTCGCTGCCGTACTCCCTGCTTCTTGGTTTGGCCAAACCGATCAAGGAAGCCCTGGAAAGCCCCATTTGCTGCACATTGCAGGGCGAGGATCTCTTCATTGACGGCCTGCTCGAGCCCTATCGCACCGAGGCTCGCGATCTAATTCGGTCCCACCTTCAACATGTTGATTCATTCATCGCGGTTAGCGATTACTACGCGCGCTACATGCCTAATTATCTCGATGTGCCTGCGGAAAAAATTCGAATGGTCCCGCTGGGAATTAATCTGAATGGATTCGAGGTGCGCGACCATGGCCGACGTCAGCCGTTCACGATCGGATTTTTTGCTCGGCTTGCACCTGAGAAAGGGTTGCACTTGCTGGCCGAGGCCTATCAGCTTCTGCGTACTCAGGTGGGTAACGACGCTATCAGGCTCGAAGTGGCCGGCTATCTAGCACCCGAACATCGAAGTTACCTCCGCGACATTCAGGAACGGTTTGAGAAGTGGGGACTCAGCGCCGAATTTAACTACCGGGGCGTTCTCGATCGTGAGCACAAGATCGCGTTTTTGAGAGGCCTCGATGTGATTTCTGTCCCGGCAACTTACGACGAACCCAAAGGGGTATTTCTACTCGAGGCGATGGCCTGTGGTGTGCCGGTGGTCCAGCCACGACGCGGCGCCTTTACCGAGATCGTAGCGAAGACGTTGGGGGGGCTTCTGGTTGAGCCGGACGATCCGCAAGCGCTCGCGAACGGGCTTTTGGAGATCTTTCGCGATCAAAGGCTGGCTGAGGAGTTGGGAAGCAATGGCTTTCAGGGAGTGCGCGAACATTACAGCGTGGGCCGCATGGCTGATGGCGCACTCGATGCCTACTCCAGGGTCCTCCACAGCGAAACTGAGCTGAAGGCCGTGGAATTAGCAGCGACAAGCGAAGGATGAATAGCTCAGAGGTGCGGTTTGCTTAAAGTAGAGAACGTTTCAAAGGAATATCCGACGCCACGCGGCCCGTTAAAGATTCTCGACAATATCTCACTCGAGCTATCTGCCGGCGACGCAGTAGCAATCATGGGACCGTCCGGTAGCGGCAAGAGTACGCTGCTTTACATTGTCGGCGCCCTCGAGCCTCCTACTACTGGAAAAGTTACTCTGGATGGCCATAATCCCTTCGAAATGAAAGCTAAGGCTCTCGCGGCGTTCAGAAATCGCGAGATTGGTTTCATTTTTCAGGACCATTGCCTGCTGCCTCAGTGTTCAGTCCTGGAGAACGTGCTCACTCCGACACTCGTCTCTGGAATGAATGGCAATGATGCTGAAAGAGCACGCATGCTGCTCGAGCATGTCGGGCTTGCTGAACGTCTCGCTCATCGACCCGCTGAACTCTCTGGCGGAGAGAAGCAACGGGTTGCGCTGGCGCGAGCTCTAATTATGGAACCAAAACTCTTGCTGTGTGATGAGCCAACCGGCAACCTCGACCAGAAGTCCGCCGAAGTTGTTGCCTCACTTCTACTCGACCTTCACAAGCGGCAGAAGGCGATCCTGATGGTCGTCACTCATAGCACTGAACTGGCGGCACTCCTTCCCCAACGCTTTGAATTGAACAATCAACAATTGGCGCGGGTGTAATGACGACCGCTCAACTGCTTCAGCGCAATCTCAGTTACTACTGGCGCACCAATCTCGCTGTAGTCCTTGGTGTCGCGATCGCCGTTGCGGTGCTCGCCGGCGCGTTGATCGTAGGGGATTCAGTGCGCGCCAGTCTTCGCGACCTCTTCTTGCAACGGCTTGGCAACACAGATCATGTAATCGCCGGGCCGGGCTTCTTTCGCGAGCAACTGGCCGACGATCTAAAAAGGCATAAAGAATTTGCCTCAAAGACTTACGACGCCTGCCCCTTAATTGTGGTGCGAGGCACGGTCGTGGACGGGCAAAGCCAACGCCGCGCGATGGACATTCGTGTTTATGGCGTCGATGAAAGGTTCTGGAGATTTCATCAGCGTGAGAATCGCGCCCCCGCCCAACGTGAAGTCATGGTGAGTGAAAGCCTCGCCGCTGAAATGGATGTTAAAACCGGTGATTCTCTGTTGCTCATTATGGAGAAACCTGCCGCTATCCCGGTCGAGTCGCTCCATGGACGTAAAGATGAGGTTGGTCGAACGTTGCGTTTGACTATTCGCGAATCGATAACTGCGGCGGATCTGGGTGAGTTTTCATTGCAGCCGCAACAGAGTTCAGTGCGAGCGGTGTTTGTGCCCCTGGCGTTGCTTCAGAAAGAGCTGGACCAGCCCGGCAAGGTAAATACGATTCTACTGTCGGGAACACATTCACCAGAGGCGAGCGGTACGTTGGGTCTTGAGACGATTCTCAGGGAGACCGCTACGCTCGCAGACTTTGGAATTACTCTGCGGCCCATTGTCGAGCAGAACAGTATTTCGCTCGAAACCGAACGCAAGCTCATCGATGAGCAACTTGCAGAAAAGGCGGGAACGGTTGCTGACGAGTTGTCGCTGGGCGTGCGGCCGGTACTTTCTTACCTTGCCAACCGTATAAGTTCCGGAGAGCGGTCGATTCCTTATTCGCTGGTTACAGCGGTGGACGATGAGACTCTCGGTGAGTTGTTGGGTGCTGGGACGGAGAGACGGGGGGACGGGGAGACGGGGAGACCGCCGCCAATGGTCCTCAACGAGTGGGCCGCTCGCGATCTCGGCGTACAGCCGGGTGACCCAGTCTCGTTGGAGTACTACCTGTGGCACGAAGAGGGCCGGATCGAAACCAGCACCGCGCAATTTCAACTGGCCGCCGTAGTGCCGCTACAAGGGATTGCCGCCGATCGAGACTTAGTTCCCGAGTATCCCGGGATCACTGAATCAGAAGGGCTTGCTGATTGGGACCCGCCGTTCCCGATCGATCTCGGGCGCGTTCGCAAACATGATGAAGACTATTGGGACCAATATCGGACTACTCCCAAGGCATTTATTCCGCTTTCCGTGGGCCAGGAACTCTGGCAATCACGCTTCGGCAAGCTGACTTCTCTGCGCATCACTCCGGCTAAGGATTCTTCGTTGGACGATACCTTGACAGGCTACTCAAGTCGGCTGCGTGAGACTTTATCGCCGGCGTTGATGGGGTTGCAGGTTTTACCCGTGCGGAGCCAGGGTCTAGAGGCTTCGCAGGGGAGCACCGACTTTGGACAATATTTTCTTTATTTCAGTTTCTTTCTGGTGATCTCGGCTCTGATGTTGGCGGCGCTCTTTTTCAAACTCGGAGTGGAGCAGCGTCTCCGCGAGATAGGCATCCTCGAGGCCATCGGATTTCAGGCAAATAGCATCCGCAATCTGTTCCTTGTGGAAGGTGCAGCGCTGGCGTTGGTTGGCAGCGTGCTGGGCCTTGGCGGCGCCCTTGGCTATGGCCAGTTGATGATGGTAGGACTGCGAACATGGTGGGTCGACGCCGTGGGAACCACAATGTTGGCTCTGCACGTCGGCGCATTCTCCTTACTTGCAGGTGCGTTCGGAGGAATTATCGCCGCCGTGGTCTGCATTGTATGGACCATGAAGCGTCTTGGAAGGGAGTCGACTCGCAGCCTCCTGACCGGCGTATTGAGCGATACTGAGACAGGGGGATGGGGTGACATTGCGACACGGGATTCCGGTTCCGGTACACGGGTCTCTTCACCTTCGAATCTCCGCGTCCCCGCGTCCTCGCGTCCCCGCGTCCCCGCGTCACCCCGTCTCCCCGTCTCCCCATCCCCCCGTCGTTCCCAACTCCCCCGCCTCGCCAGTCTCTTCACTGCATCCGGACTGCTGTTGCTCGTTGCTGCGTTTCTTAATCTCATCGGTCAGGTGGCAGGTTTCTTTGGTGGTGGCACGCTCTTGCTGATCGGAGTACTCGGGTACCAGTCGGCGTGGTTAAAGAGTCCCCGAAGGAAACTTCTCGCGGGCGCCGGCTGGTGGTCCATTTCTCGTCTCGGATTTAGAAATTCTTCGCATCGACCGGGCCGCAGCGTACTCTGTATTGCTCTGATCGCTTCAGCTGCCTTCATCATAGTTGCGGTTGATGCCTTTAGGCGCGATACATCGGCTGTGGCGTTAGATCCGGGATCCGGTGGCGGGGGCTACCCATTACTCGCAGAGTCACTACTGCCCCTGGTTCATGATCCAAACACGGCTGCCGGCCATGAAGCGCTAAACCTCGAGACGACGGACTCTGAGAATGAGTTGGCAGGCGTGAACTTTGTTCGATTCCGGGTGCGCCCCGGTGATGACGCGAGTTGTCTCAATCTGTATCAGCCGCGGAACCCCCGGATCATTGCGCCTCCGGACGAGTTCATTCTCAGCCAGCGTTTTGCCTTTCAAAACTCACTCGCGGAGACGCAGAAAGAAAAGGAGAATCCCTGGCTCCTTCTCAAGCGAGAGTTCAGTGATGGCGCCATCCCGGTTATTGGCGACGCGAACTCGCTTACTTACATCATGCACCTGAAGCTGGGGGATGATCTGGTGCTGGACCAGAGTGGCGGTCCGATTCGTTTGCGAGTTGTCGCGGCCCTCAGGGACAGCATCTTTCAAAGTGAGTTGTTAATGTCAGAGGCCAATTTCCTGAAAGTCTTTCCCCAACACCAAGGACACCGGTTCTTCCTGATCGATACGCCGGCGCGGGACCGCACGGCAACTGTCGCTGCGCTGCTCGAGGACCGGCTCTCTGACTATGGGTTTGATGTATCAGCAACAAATGAACGGCTCGCAAACTTTCACCGCGTCGAAAATACCTTCCTCTCGACGTTTCAGATTCTTGGCGGCCTGGGGTTGTTGCTGGGCACTTTCGGGATGGCGGCGGTTTTGTTGCGCAACGTTCTTGAACGCCGGCGAGAGTTGGCACTATTGCGGGCAGTAGGATATAACTCAAGGCATTTAACACTGATGGTGATCGCTGAGAATGCTTTTTTGCTTTGCTGTGGTCTGGTGACGGGAACTGTCTGTGCGATCCTGGCTATCGCTCCAGTTCTCATCGAACGCGGCGGGCAGTTACCAAACGCATCGCTGGTTCTGTTGCTGCTGGCTGTTCTTATTACCGGTTTGACAGCCTCGCTGGTAGCCACGCTTGCAGCGTTGCGGTCGCCTTTGCTGCCGGCCTTGCGGGCGGAATGAAGTTCAATTTTTGAATTTTGATTTACAGATGTTTCACGCTCGTGAAACCGGAGAGTGAATCTAAAATCAAAAATGAAAAATCCAAGATCCAAAATTAAGGAGGGAGGAAAAATGCGCAGTAAGTTGATCGGAGTATCTGTTGTTGTTCTGCTATCAGTAACATCTGTGAGTGCTGAAAATTGGCCCCAGTGGCGCGGGCCTAATCTAAACGGCGTCAGCAACGAAAAGAACCTGCCATTAAGTTGGACCCCTGAAGAGAACATTGCCTGGAAGCTCAGTATGCCTGGGTTGAGTGGCTCGACACCGATCATCTGGCGCGATCGCATTTTTCTGAATGTCGCCGAAGGAGACGATCTATTCCTCTGGTGTGTAGATCGGACGAAGGGCGCGCTACTCTGGAAAAGGCCGCTTGGTGGCGGCAACGTCAAGATGCGAAAGCAGAATATGTCCTCGCCTTCGCCGGTCACCGACGGTAAAAACGTCTGGGTGATGACGGGTACCGGCATCCTCAAAAGTTTTGACTTTGCAGGTAAGGAGATCTGGTCGCGGGATATCCAGAAAGAGTACGGCACGTTCGGGCTGAATTGGGGTTATGCCTCCTCGCCTCTTCTTTTTGAAGATGCCCTCTACATACCGGTGCTTCACGGAATGAAGACCGACGATCCTTCGTACGTGATGCGGATTGATAAAAAGACCGGAAAAACGGTCTGGCGGGTGGAGCGCCCGACCGATGCAATCCAAGAGTCGCCTGATTCGTATACAACCCCGGCGCTGCTGCGTCACGGAAAGAATGTCGAGATTGTGATCACGGGCGGCGACTCCGTCACAGGCCACGACCCGGCTACCGGCAAGGAACTCTGGCGCGCGAATGGTCTCAATCCGGAGAACAATCCTTTCTACAGGATCGTTGCTTCGCCGATCGTCTATAACGACATTATCTATGCACCGACCCGGGTCAAACCGCTGCTCGCCTTCAAAGTTGGCGGTCGCGGCGATATCACAACGTCGCACCTGCTTTGGTCCACTCAGAATGGCCCTGACGTGCCCACGCCGGTGACTGACGGGAAGTATTTCTACATCGTGAATGACCGCGGCATCATGTGGTGTCTTGATGCGCGAACGGGTGAAGAGATCTACGGGCAACAGCGAATTAAGCCGGGGACATACAGCGCTTCACCCGTGCTGGCGGACGGCAAGATTTATGTCACGAATGAAGATGGGTTGACGACAGTAGTAAAGGCCGGCCCTAAGTTCGAGGTGCTGGCTGAAAATCCGTTAAATGATTACTGTCTGAGTTCGCCTGCAATTTCTGACGGCCAGATTTTTCTGCGCACGTCGAACTTTCTTTATTGCATCGGCAAACGCGCCGGGTAGTTAAAAGGGCCAGAGCTATTCAGAGTGTTCGTGGATCGTTTTTGTCGGTCGAGAGCGATCCACGAAATCACATAAAATCAGTAAAAGAAATCAGCACCCAGCCTCATGATGAAGGCTTAAAATACAGGACCAGCCCAGCGCCCGTAGCTGCCATAATAAATCCCAAGTAAAGGAGAGGATTGGGGCTTACCTTAGGCGGATGCAGCCACATCGAAAAAAGCACATTAACCACCGGCGCCCCGGCGAATACCAGTGGCATCACGTAGGTTGGCAAACCGCCGGACTTAAAAGCGAAGATAATACAGACAGCTCCCAAAGCACCGAGCACGCCGCCCAGCGTAGCCGCTACCGACCCTTTTAGCGTGAATCCGTTGAGCTCACCCTGATAGGAAAGACCCGCCAGGGGGACGAGCACCCCAATCAGGAAATATGCAACTCCAACACAGAGCAGCGCGCGCATTGGGCTGCCAAGAGCTACCTGCCCGCGATGCAGTGCGGGACCATATAGACCCCATGACAACGCTGCACCGAGAGCAAAGATTATCCAGAGCATGAACAAGACCTCCTAAGATTTTGCGATTGCGAAGAGACTAAATAAATCCGACCAATCAGGCCAGGAAAAACGAACCTACCCTTAAATTCGCTCGTATTAGAACCAGCAAGCCCGGTATTGATGTGTCTCCGTATTTGACGTGTGGCCCTTGAATTACTGATACTGCGCATTCTAGCAATCAGTTTCAGACCTGAACAGAAACTAAGTGACGCTGTTCGAATTATTGCGATTATGCGGGTCTACTGTGTCTCTTCTCTAAACCAGCGTCTCCAACGTTTTGAAGATGTTCCCATAAATCTGTAGGAGAGTTGCCTTGCATCTGGTCCCATCCAAAGTCGCCGCGCTTCTGTTTCTACTTTCGCTTTTTGCCCTCGCCAGTGCGCAAACTCATCGCGCCTCGCTGCGAGGCACTGTTGGAGATGAATCGCGAGGCCGCCTTGCCGGTGTGGGCGTTAAGTTGATCCACAGGGCTACTGACGAAAGCCGTGATGTAATCACTGACGCCGAAGGCAACTATGTTGTCACACAACTGCCTCCTGGATCCTATCGGTTGGAGGCCCAATTGCCCGGTTACAAAAAGCATGTTCAAGAGATCGAACTTGCAGTGAATCAGGACCGCCGGGTTGACATAACGCTTGATGTAGGGGCCCTAGAGGAAGAAGTTGTAATCGTTACTGACTCGCAGCCGCTGCGCAAAGAGTCGGCAGCCCTTGGAACAGTGATCGAGAACCGCTCGGTTGCGGATCTTCCTCTTGACGGGCGTAATTTTTATGAGCTTGGACTTCTCGTTCCCGGCGCCGTCCCCGCAGCCGAGGGGTCAGCCGGTTCAGTGCGTGGTGACTTTTCGTTCAGCGTAAATGGAGCTCGCGAGGACGGCAATAATTTCCTGCTGGATGGTGTCTACAATGTTGACCCAAAACTTAACACTTTTGCAGTTCGGCCTCCTGTAGACGCTATTCGCGAGTTCGAAATGTCTACAAGTACATACGACGCGACCTTTGGACGCAATGTTGGGGCCCAGGTCAATGTGGTCTTGAAGACTGGTGGTAACGGATTTCATGGAAGCATTTATGAGTTCTTCCGTAATGGCGCACTCGATGCGCGAAACTATTTCGCTCCAGGTGACCAGCCCAAGCCTCGCTATAGACGCAACCAGTTTGGCTTCTCGCTGGGAGGACCAATAAACAGGAATCGGAGCTTCTTCTTTGTCGACTATGAAGGAACGCGTATTCGCGAAGGCATAACCCGCGTCACAAATGTTCCAACCCTGCTCGAACGCGAGGGTGATTTTTCTCAAAGCATCCTGCCGGCTCCCATCGATCCATTTACTCAGCAGCCATTTCCTGACCGGCGCATCCCTCAATTTCGGCTACATCCGGTAGGACTTGCCATTGCCGCCCTTTATCCCGCTCCTAACCGCAACGTTCCGTTTCAGAACTTTGTTTCGTCGCCAGATCTTCGCGACCGCAACGATCACTTTGACGTAAGGTTCGACCACGCGATAAGCGAGGCGTCAAATATGATCTTCAGGTACAGCTTTGGGGACCGGTCTCTTTTTGAACCCTTTACTGGACCTGCCTTTGGCCTGGTTCCAGGTTTCGGTACGGATGTGCCACGACGCAGCCAGAACTTGATGATCAGCGAGACTCATGTCTTTAGCCCTTCATTCGTTAATGATGCGCGTTTCGCTTTCAGCCGAGTAGCGATTGGAGTATTTCCTGAGGGTGGTGGCGAAAGCTTGAATCGTCAGGTCGGGTTGCCGGAGTTGTCGCCTAATCCACGAGATTGGGGACTTAGCTTCATCACTATTTCCGGATTCAGCCCGCTTGGTGATGAGTTCAATAACCCACAACAGAGTGTCACCAATACATTTCAAGGGCTCGACACCGCCACCTATGCTCGTGGGCGGCACCTGATGAAGTTTGGCTTTGATTTCCGCGTCGTACAGCAGAACGCTTTTCGGGATGTGCAGTCTCGCGGGTTCCTAACATTCTCGAACTTCGGTCAGATCACCGGCAATGCTCTTGCCGATCTGCTCATTGGTTTCCCGTTCTTGACCGGAGGCGCGCAGGTCGACAACGCACAGCATCTGCGGACGAGAAGCTTCAACTTTTTCTTTAATGACAGCATTCGGTTGACACCTCGCTTCACTCTCTCGGCGGGTCTGCGCTACGAATACAATTCGCCGGCCGTTGATGCCGAGAATCGTGCGAACCTCTATGACACGGCAACCCGGTCGCTGGTCCCGGTGGGCACCGGAACCATGCCACGCGGTGGCTATCATCCCGACAGGAACAATTTCGCGCCCCGGTTGGGACTGGCTTGGACCGTTGGTCCGGAAGGCAACACTGTGCTCCGCGGAGGATACGGGGTCTATTACGATCAGTCGGCCCTGGCCCCGAGTGAAGCGCTCTACTTCAACGTTCCTTATTTTGACCTGAGTATCTTCTTTTCGTTGCCGGGTCTACCGCTGACCTTAAGCGATCCTTTTCCGAGCTTCTTTCCCTTCGCTCTGCCCGACTCTGCCCTGGCAATCCAGCGCGACCTGCGCACGCCATATATGCAGCACTGGAACGCCAGTATCCAGCAGGCTCTGGGCAGAACCCGCGTTCTGGAGGTCGCCTACGTTGGCTCGAAGGGTACCAAGCTCCTGACAGCCCGTGACATTAATCAACCACAGCCCAGTACGCTACCGTTTGTGCGTCGTCCCGTGCCTCAGTTTGACGATATAAACTTGATCGAAGGGCGGGCCAATTCGAACTATCACAGCTTGCAGACGCGATTACAGCAGCGACTAGACTTTGGTCTATCGCTGCTCGCCTCCTACACATGGTCCAAATCAATTGATGACGCATCGAACTTCTTTACCAGCGCTGGAGATCCAAATTTTCCGCAGAATAGTTACAACGTTGCGGCCGAACGAGGGCGATCGAATTTCGATGTGCGGCATCGGCTATCGCTGAGCTATGTTTACGATCTGCCATTTGGTCGAGGCCAAGCGTTTCTTTCGGATGCGGGTTGGGTGTCGGCGGTGCTGCGGGATTGGCAGACTTCAGCCATCGTGACCCTGCAATCGGGGCGTCCCTTTACGGTGGCTCTATTGCCCGAGATAGATAACAGCAACACTGGGCGTTCGAACCTGGGATTCGGCGCCAATGATCGTCCAAATCTGACAGGCAATCCATCGTTCAGCGATCGCACTCCCGAGCGTTGGTTTAATACAGGTGCATTTGTATTTCCGGCCTTTGGCAGTTTCGGTAATGCCGGCAGAAATATTCTGGATGGTCCGGGATATCAGAACGTCAATGCTTCGCTGATGAAGAACACCGCACTTTCCGAGCGGTTCAAGCTGCAACTGCGGGCAGAGGTTTTTAATCTCTTCAATCGCCCGAACTTCAATCTCCCGGACAACTTTCTTGGTTCGCCGACTTTTGGACGAATAACATCGGCGCGCGAACCAAGGCGTATTCAGTTTGGTGTAAAAGTGTTGTTCTGAGAGTGGCGCGACCACCCGAGAAATACTGTTGGCATGAGGTGACTGTATGAAGAGAATTGCATTTTTGTTTACAGTGGCGTCCCTGGGAACGCTCATCCTCTTTTGGTCTGCTCAGGCTAATGATGGAGAAGAGGCGGGCGTACGTCAGGCCCTCGAACATTACTTGCAGGGTCAGGCAACCGGCGACCCGGAAAGTTTCAAAAAGGCATTTCATTCCGAAGCTAAACTGTTCTGGGTTCGCGATGGACAACTGGCGCAGCGAACGAGCGCCGAGTACATCTCAGGCGCCAGTGGAAAACCTGCCGCAGACGAGGCGCAACGACAACGTCGCATCGAAAGCATTGATATCTCTGGCAACGCTGCAATTGCGAGAATCGTGCTCGACTATCCCAATGTCAGGTTTACTGACTACATGTCTTTGCTCAAGGTTGGGGACGAATGGAAGATCGTAAATAAGACTTTTTATGCCCAGCAAAAAACGCGGCCATGAATAACGGCGCAGGCGTCTTGTCCCTTGTGCAGTGGTTCTGGCTTGAAAGCTAGCTTGTGATGAGGAGTTTACAGCTATGAAAAGCAAGATCTGGTTGCCGGCAATAATCGCCTTTGGGCTTGCCTGCGGAGCGTTTGGTCAAGCGGCGCAAAAACCGAGTTTCGGTGGGACGTGGACGATGGATCGCGCGCGCAGCTTTGGGATGCCGGCTGATATGCAGCAGAGCATGACCGTCAAACAGAACGGCGACAGTATTGAATTGGAGACAAAGATTATTACTGCGAAGGGTGAGACTTCAATCAGTGACAGTTATCTGATTGACGGTCAGGAACGTGAATTCACTCCGCAGGGAAACAGTGGTCCCATTCCGAACAGTAAAGGAAGACGCAAGGCGAACTGGTTACCGAACGGCAAGGGCATCATGGTGGAAGAAGTGTCAACAGTTGAAACCGAGAAGGGCGTGGTGACTAACCAGTTGACTCGCAAATGGACTTTCTCAGGCGACGGGGAACTGACGATTGACCTCTATTACGATGTAACTGCCGGTTCGTTCGAAACCAAGCGCATCTTTATCAGGAAGGCCTCGGAATAGGGAATCACCGCTAGTCGATTTTAGCAGCGTTCGTGAGGCGTTACGGGGCATGCCCGTGACTTCCGTAGGCATCCATCCAAAACTATCCCTGTCTCGCTGAAACAATTTTGCTTACTGGTGCGTTGAATATCTGCGCCCAAATATTCCATGAAAAATACGGAAAGGAATCTTCCCCCGTGAAAAATCTCATTCGCTTGTACACCGGACTTCTACTGGCTTTCGTCCTGATCGCCTCGACCGTTTTGCCGGTTATGGCGCAGACGCCCGGCGGACAAACCGCGGGATCCGTACCGAAGATCGCATTCGAGAAATATACCCTTCCAAACGGTCTTCAGGTCATTCTCCATGTTGACCGTAAATTGCCGGTCGTCCACGTCAACCAGTGGTTCCACGTGGGCTCGAAGAACGAGCGACCTGGTCGCAGCGGTTTTGCCCATCTGTTCGAGCACATGATGTTTCAAGGCTCGAAAAACGCCGACAAAGAGTACTTCGAATATGTCGAGGCCGCCGGTGCGAACCTCTTCGAAGGTGGGGTGAATGGAACAACAAGTCAGGATCGAACGAACTATTTTGCCACAGTGCCCTCCGGAAACCTCGAGAACCTGCTCTGGGTCGAATCCGACCGCCTCGCCACACTCCCTGAAGCCCTGACAAAAGAGAAACTCGATAACCAACGCGACGTGGTCAAGAACGAGCGACGCCAGGGCCTTGAGAATCAACCATACGGGCGCTGGTATAAATTGGTTGTCGAGAACCTCTACCCGGCTCGCCACCCGTACCAGACGGACGTCATCGGTGTTCACGAAGACTTAACGGCGGCAACACTTGATGATGTGAAGGAATTTTTCCGCATCTATTACACGCCGAACAATCTTTCGCTTGTGATCGCCGGAGATTTCGATCCAGCCGAAGCCAAACGCCTTGTTGAAAAGTATTTCGGCACGATTCCTCCGGGCCCCCCACTCGATCGTCCGCCAAGAGGTCTGGTAAAGCTGGATGGCGAAAAGATTATCGAGGTTCACGATCGCGTGCCGCAGCAACGCACTTACTTCGCCTGGCACACGCCTGGGTTTTTTGATCCAGGTGATGCTGAACTCAATCTGGTCGCGACCATTCTTACCGACGGACTTTCAGCCCGGCTAAACAAGGCGCTCATTTATGACAAGCAACTTGCTTCGAACGTAGTGGCGTTTCAAAACGGCCAGCAACTTGCCGGTAACTTCATGATGTGGGTGACGGCGCGGCCGGGCTCGTCGTTACAACAGATCGAACAGATTGTGACGGAAGAAATTGCTCGCCTTGCGAAGGAAGGGCCCACACAGGCTGAACTTGAACGCGCTAAAACGAAGTGGGAGTTCAATTTTGTAACCGGACTCGAGCGTATCGGCGGTTTCGGTGGCAAGTCGGATCTTCTAAACCAGTACAACACCTTTCTGGGCGAGCCCGGCAAGTTTGACGAGGACTATGCCCGCTTTCGGAGCGCAACGACTGAATCTGTGCGCTCCGCCGTCAACGCCTACCTGAACACTCGTAATCGCGTACTCGTCCGGTTCCACCCTGAACCGGCGGGCCGCGAATCTCAGATCGCTATTGACCGTTCCAAAGAGCCACCCCTGGGAGGAGATAGACCATTTAAGGCGCCGGAAGTTAAGACGGCTCGATTGGAAAATGGTCTTGAGATATTTGTTGTCGAACGTCCCGAGTTGCCCAAGGTTTCAGTCTCGCTCGCGACGCGCGCCGGAAGCGTGGCTGACCCGGGTGAAAAAGCCGGCGTCGCCGGTCTCACAGCCCGAATCGCAAGGCGGGGAACGAAGACAAAGAGTGCGCTTGAAATCGACAACGCGCTCGGTGATCTTGGTACGTCAATCGGCTGGAGTGTGTCACGCGAACACGCTAATCACTCTTTGGAAGTACTCAAGCGTAATCTGAATCCCGCCATGGAAATCCTCGCTGACGTGGCGCGCAACCCGTCATTCCCTGAGAGCGAATTCGATCGCGAGAAAAAGATTCTGCTGGATTCTCTTTCACAGCAGGCTAACAATCCGAACTCGGTAGCTAATCGGGTTGCCTACATGCTGGCCTTTGGACAGGACCATCCGTACGGACGTCCGCAGTTGGGACTCCCTGGTCCGGTGCAGGCCATCAATCGTGGCGACCTGGTTAAGTTTCATGAAGCTAATTGGAAGCCAGGGAGCACAGCCCTGGTCTTTGTCGGCGATGTCACGCTGCCCGAGGCTACACAACTGGTGCGGCAGCACTTTGGTTCATGGACGGGTGGTGCCGCAGCCACTCCAAATGTGCCGGCGCCTCGACCTGTAGGACCGGGAAAGGTTTATCTGGTTGATCGGCAGGGCGCAGCACAAACAGTAATTGCCCATATCTTTCCAGGGCCGCCTAGAAAGAGTGATGACTATTACGCGCTAAAACTGGCAGACGCTGTCTATGGAGGCGGATTTGGGACACGGCTGAATCTCAACCTTCGCGAAGACAAGGGCTACTCGTACGGGGTCTTTTCTTTTCCCGTCCATTTTTCAAAAGGCGGCGCCTGGGTCGCTTCTGGAGGGGTGCAGACCGATAAGACTAAGGAGTCCGTTATCGAGTTTGTAAAGGAGCACAAGTTCATTGCTGGAGAGAAGCCAATCTCTGAAAAGGAGATTACGACGGCGAGGCTCGGTCGCATTCGTGGTTATGCTCAGCAGTTTGAAGCCAACCTACGCATCGCCTCACAGATCCTTGACTTATGGTCAGCAGGGCTGCCTATGACAGAACTTCAGCGCGAAACAACTGAGTTGGAACGGACTACGCTGGCGGCCGCAAACGCTGCCGCACAGAAGTACGCGGCCGCGACCGGCGCGAGCCTGCTGCTTGTTGGAGATCTATCGACGATTGAGCCGCTTATTCGCCAGTTAAACCTTGGTGAAGTAGTGATTCTCGACGTCGAGGGTCGCCCGGCTAAAAAAGAGAGCGCAGTGAAGCAGTGAGCGGTGAGGAACTGCCCTTCTAGATCTGTTCTTATCTGTACTGCGACTCAACTATTGGTCCAACACAAAGACTAACGGAACGTGGTGGATATCTTCGACCAGGGCTTACAGAAACCGGCGCGCAAAGAACATCGTCACTGAACCACAGAAAGACCACCAACGGCAGTTGGTGGATGCGTTCGACCTAACCTAAGAAGGCGAGCCCCCCTCTTCTCTTCTTCTTCTTTCGATTCAAAGCCCACCAACGGCAGTCAGCCTACGACTGCGCCAGCCAGGGCTTGATCAGCGCGGTAGTCAATTCGCCGCAGGCGACCGCGTATGCTGAGGGCTGCCAGAGTTGCGGCACCTTCGCTTGAATTAACGCTTCCGGAAAACGCTGTCCGATGAAATGCTGCGCGTTATTCAATAGAGCAAGGCCACAGGCTTCGATACTCAACTGGGGCACCAGCCGGACCAGCAAGTGAACGTGATCAGGAACGACGCTCACCTGATCAATGGCAAAGCCACGCTTCGCTGCAACTTTCAGCCAATAGGTAACCAATGCCTTCCCCAACTCTGAAGAGAACACTCCAGTGCGCTCCCAAGTGGCAAAAACCAGATGGTAATTCAACTCGAAGCGAGAGTGTGCCGTCGTTAAAGGCACAGGCGCCTCCGCTCGGTATCCAAAGACTGGGGGTAAGAGGCGACCGGCATAGCCGTGGTGACTGGCTTGCGCTATCAGATACTGTCGCACCGCATCGATTTGCATGCGACCGATGCTTTGCGCCAGATAGCCGCGCGCCCATACCGGCTTATTAGCGCCGATGCGCGCGGAATTTGCCTTGATTGTTTGAACGACGGCTGCTACGGCCTGCTCCGGGCGGAGGCTAAGGACACAGCGCAATTGATCCGGATAGATCCGCTCCTCAAGCAGATGGTAATCATGTCGCTGGCAGATCTCGCTCAACGCATTGGTGAGCGCATCGGAGTTGGCGGCAAAATGAGGCCGGCGCCGGTGCGTGCGGAACGCAAAATAGTAATGAAGTTGATAGGCCCAGGTGAGTGAGCTAAACGGAGTGAGGAACATGTGGGGCAGAATATTATTCAAGGTGGACAGATGGCAAGCCGTGAGACCGTTAGGCTGGGTCGAACGAATCCACCAACTTCCCGTTGGTGGTCTTGTGTAGGACCAATCAAGAGTTTGGTTGTGCGGGGTTTGTAGGCTAGGTTGAACAATCCAACCAACTGCCGTTGGTGGTCTTTGAATCGAAAAAAAGAAGAGAAGAGGGGGCCACCTTCTTAGGCTGGGTCGAACGAATCCACCAACTGCCGTTGGTGGTCTTGTGTAGGACCAATCAAGAGTTTGGTTGTGCGGGGTTTGTAGGTTGGGTCGAAGAATCCACCAACTGCCGTTGGTGGTCTTTGTGGGTCAATGAAGAGTTCTGTAGGCTAGGCCGAACACATCCAACCAACTGCCGTTGGTGGTCTTGTGTAGGACCAATCAGGAGTTCTGGTTGTGTCCGGTTTGTAGGCTAGGTGGAACAATCCACCGACTTCCCGTTGGTGGTCTTTGCGCCTTTGAAGATAGCTACGCTGTAACGCTTGCCCTTGCTAAAAGCGCTCGAGGGCCAGCTCGATCTCACTCGCAAGCTGCTGGCTGCGCGTCACGATGAACTTATCCCCCCGTTGGACAAAGTAGTACGGGCGGGGCGTATTCATCGTCTCATGCCCGCGAAATGAATTGAGATAACGCTCCTTCATGCGACGGGTATTAACGCGAATTGCATCTGCGCTTTCAGACCCGGACAAGAAAATCACCTCTACGATCCCGCGATCCGTTCTGAAGAATGCCGCTTTATCGGAATGACTAAACAGACCCTCCAGCTTCGATCGATGGATGCTATGTACGTCAATGCCACTCTCGCGAAGGATCTCCGCAAACTCCCGCGCCGAAACATACGCAACATCTGATGGTTGCATCAGCGAAACATCCCGACCCGTATCCATCCCAGGCGAACCCAGAGTGGCAACGACCTTTCTCTCGGTCAGTCTGGAAAACACCCTCGGCTTTTTGCAGGAAGATTCCGAAAGCATCGCGCCCGGAAAGCTCAACAATTTAGAAACAGCAACACCCGCCGTAAACGTCAACACTGCGATAAGAATTCGAATACCAAAGCGCCGCATCTCCCTAGTCCCCCATTCACAGAAAAACGATCTACCTATTTATCCACCTGCTATGTTGTAGCAAGCCATTTGTGTAGCATTGCGCACTAACAGTCGCCCACCTGAAAGTGCGGGATAGTTCCAGGTCTTGCCCTCAAGTGCCGTGAAACGCGACACTTCGGAATGTTGTTCCGGAGTGGCCCGAACCAACACCAAGTCACCCGAGTCAGTCATGACAATCAAGTGTCCGTCAGCCAACAATACCTGCCCGTATCCATAACGTCCGCCCTTCCACTTCCGTTCACCGGTATTAACATCAACACATGTCAGGATTCCTTCATCAAGTCCATACACATGGCCCTGATGAAGCACTGAGCTGTTGAATTTGTTCTTCATGTTGATGTTTTCCCAGATGGTGCGGGCGGTGAAACCGTTGCCACTCTCGGTGAGTTCAACCAAAGCAGCGCCCTTCCCGTACCCTGACGAGATAAAGAAACGGTTCTTATCAACCAGGATTGGCTGGGAAACATTGATGCCCATATCTGTCGCCCACGGATGACTCCACAGCAACGAACCGTTTTCCGGCGCCAGTCCGACGACCCGCGTAGCGCTGACAACCATAATCTGGCGCCGACCACCGAGAGTCACAAGCATTGGTGACACATACGCCTGGCGATCGTCCAAAACGCGCCAAATCGGCGCTCCAGTCAACTTATTATAAGCAACGACCGACTTACCACCCGTACCCCCGGGAAGCACGATGACCTTGTCGTCGACAATCAAGGGCGCCGCCGCCATGGCCCACGGCAGGTTTTGAGCCTGATTATCTTTGAGAATGTTCTTGCCCCATACGACCGCCCCTGTCTTTCCGTCCAGACATCGCAATTCACCGGTAGCGCCCAGGGCATAGACGCGACCGTTGTCCCACGTAGGTGTTGCCCGGGGACCGTCACCTGTTGAGTCGGTGTATTCGGCGTTCCAACTCTGGGTCCAAACCTCGCGGCCCGTGGTGAGATCATAAGCGGCAACCACCTCCTGCCGGCGTCGCTGCTCAATCGTATAAGCGCGACCATCGGCCACCACGAATGAGGCATACCCAAGCCCAATCGGTTGCTTCCATACTACCGGCAGTCCCTGAGCCGACCAATTGGTCGTAATCTTCACCTCTTCATAACGACCGTCGCGATTGGGTCCTCGATAGTTTGTCCAGTAATTACGCGAGGCATGAGCAGCAGCAGTCTCTGAGGCGTTTTCACCAGCCCCCGTGGCACCATTAGCATCCCCCGCAGGAGCTTGCTGCGCCGGCGTATTCGCGGCGGGCTGCTCCTGAGCAGGAGCGCTATCTGGGGCGGAACTTGATTCAGAAGGAACTTCTTGTTGCTGGGCGCGGTGTTGCTCAAGGACTGTGTAGTGATCTTCGGAAGAGCCGGTTCTCAAACTGTTGATTAGATACAAGTACCCACCTGCCAGCACCACAAGAGCAAAGCTTGCGAGAACTTTGGTGGCGATAGGGGTCTGCCCCCTTCTCCACAAAAGAAATACTCCCAACGGTGGAAAAAGGATTGATGCGATGATTAAGACGATCGGGGATTGGTACCAGGAATTGGAATCCTGCTGCTGAAACATGTTACCTCTCCTTATACAATGACAGGATTCACAGAATTTTAGACCCGAAACGACATAAATGGAAAGTTCCCGGGGGTGCTGCCTTCTGAGTAAATAACGTCACAAATCCGGATTCGTTAACCTTTAGACGCACGCGAAGGCAACAAACTTCCGTTTAGGCTCAAACACCAATGCAATAAAGATGCTTCTCACCGCGAATAAAGATTTTGCCGTCCGCAACCGCTGGCGAAGCATACACCGGCTCGCCTATCGAATTTGTCCCGATTACTTCATGTTTCGGGCCTGCCTTAATGATAAATGTGTCGCCGTCTTCGCTCATTAAGAGAATCTTACCGTCGAAAGCAATCGGCGAAGCGGTAAATGTCGCCGGGACCGGGACACGGCCCCCCTCGTATTTAACTTCGCCAGTGCGGGCATCGAGACAAGTGATGATCCCGCGATCAGTCATCAGGTAGAGATGGTCGCCGTACAAAATCGGCGACGGCACATAAGCCGTCCCTTTTGCGTACTTCCAGACGACGTTGCTCGAGTCAGTAAGATCCCCGGTTGCTCCCAAGCGAATACCCATCGCGATTTTGGCTGGATAGCCCGCGGCCACAAAGACCATCTCATTATTCGCAACAGGCGAGGGAATGGCATTGCTCTCGAGACCTTTGTGCCGCCAGACCTCTTTCCCTGTTGCCGGATCGTAGGCAATCACTGCTTCGGTGCCGCTCGTAACAAGATCAGTTCGCTTACCGCTTTGCACCAGAATCGGAGTGGCCCAGCTCACTTGAACCTTGCGCGGAGTCCTCCAGACCTCCTTACCGCTGTTCTTGTCCAAGCCCACGATGAAAGATCCCTCACCCATCTCTTCGTCACACTGAATTATCAGCAGGTTGTCGTGAATGATTGGCGAAGTCCCCGTGCCCATGCCCACAGTTCCAAGCTTCCCCAGATCGGCTTTCCATGCGAGTTTGCCTTTCATGTCATAGGCATAGAGACCTTCAGTGCCGAAAAAAGCATAGACGTGTTTTCCATCAGTAACGGGAGTAGAGGCTGCAAATGAACTCTTGCGATGGCGGTTGTCGTAGGGGGTGCCTTCAAAAGCTGTCTGTTCCCAGAGGATCTTTCCTGTGTCCCGGTCAAGACAGAGCACCTTAAAAGTGTGTTTGCGATCGGCGCCAACACTGTCAGGATGCAGAAACTCTTTCCCCTGAATCATGTGCTTGACGGCTTGTGCCCCGGGGACAACAGGACCTTCGATCGCCGTTGTAAGGAAAATCTTGTTGCCCCAGGCGATAGGTGAAGAGTGGGCGCGGCCCGCAATGGGGGTTTTCCACTTTATATTTTTCGTTGGCGACCATTCCGCAGGCAGATTCTTCTCAGTCGATACTCCCTGGCCCGCCGGACCACGCCATTGCGGCCAGTTTCCGGCTACAGAAGTCTCAACAAAACTTGGAAAGAGTACAACTAAGGCAAACCCGGTTGTGAAAAACGCAGTGGCAAGGCGCAGGAGAGATGGACTCATGATCAGTTTCCTTTTCTGGATTAATTCTCGGATTGGAAGACTTCGAGCGCCCTTGACTAAGCTGCATTGAGCGCAAGATTATATCTTTCTGCTGGAGCTACTTCGGAATCAGCCTAAAAAACTGAATCGCTGCAACGTGTCTTTACGTATTCTACATCTCTAATGTTGCAGGCGCCGAATCGGTTTCAGCATCTTTGTGGCCGTTCGTCACTCCTTCAATCAAGATGTATGATGGAACTCCATTATGACTAAACTCTTCTCCATTTTTTTGAATGCTGTCGTTCTGCTTTGCGGGGTGCTCCCTGCTGTCGCCAGCGATTGGGCTGATTGGCGCGGTCCTGCCCGTGATGGCGTTTCGATCGAAACCGGCCTGCCCTCGAGCTGGTCACCTGCGGGCGAAGGTCTTGCATGGAAGGCGCCCTACGGCGGCCGTTCGGCCCCGATTGTTCTGGGTGACAAGGTGTTCATTCAGAATTCCGTGGGCAATGGCGAGACCCTTCAGGAACGCATCCTGGCTTTCTCCGCCGACACAGGTAAGTTGTTGTGGGAACATCGCTTCAATGTCTATCTCAGTGACGTGCCGCCGCATCGAGTGGGGTGGCCCTCTCCAGTGGGTGATCCGTCCACAGGGAATGTTTACGTTCTTGGAGTGGGTGGCCCGCTCATGGCCTTATCAAATCAAGGCAAGCTTCTCTGGGAGCGCTCACTCGGCGAGGACTTTGGTTTGTTAACAACCCATGGCGGCCGCACCGTGTCGCCGATCATCGATGGGGATCTCGTAATCTTGAGCGGCATCACCTTTGGTTGGGGAGCTCATGCCCGAGGTGCGCACCGCTTTATTGCATTCGACAAAAAGACGGGAGACACGGTATGGCTCAACGCTCCCGGCGGACGCCCCTACGATACGACCTACGCGCCAATGATGATCGCCAATGTCAACGGCACGCGGCTGCTTATTCAGGGAGCAAGCGATGGCAGTGTGTACGCGGTGAAACCCCAGACCGGAGAGTCCGTTTGGAAATATGAGGTCAGTAAGCGCGGGCTAAATACCGGTGTAGTCGTGAAGGACTCAACGGCAATCATTACCCACAGTGAAGAGAATATTGATACGAGTGAGATGGGTATGATCGCTGCCATTGATGCCGGGGCGAAAGGCACGATCGGTAAGGAACAGATCAAGTGGGTGCTTCACGGCTGGTTGGGAGGTTTTGCTTCGCCAGTTATCGATGGAAACCGGTTCTATCATATCGACAACGGAGCTAACCTCGGCGCTTTCGACATCGCCACAGGAAAGCGCCATTGGGTCTTGAATCTTGGGACGGTTCAGAGGGCCTCCCCCGTGCTTGCCGACGGCAAATTGTACTTGGGAACGGAGAACGGCAAGTTCTACATTCTTAAACCCGGCGCGAATGAATGCACCATTCTCGATCAGGATCAACTGGGCACTGAGGCCGACCCGGAAGCAATTGTTGGCGCGGTCGCTGTTTCACGTGGCCGCATATTTTTGGTTACAGATCGCGCACTCTATAGCATCGGCAAAAAGTCCGAAACGAATGCGGTAGCGCCTACCCCGATGCCCGAAAACGCTCCGGCAAGCGCCACTGTCACCCACGTTCAGGTTTGGCCCACGGATCTGATCCTCAAGCCCGGTGACAAAGTCAATCTTCGTGTCCGTCTCTTTGACGAACGCGGGCGCTTTATCCGTGAGGAAGAGAAAGCTACCTGGGCGCTTGAAGGTCTCAAAGGCAGTGTAGCAGGTGGTCAATATGCGACCGCGAATGATGCCGTGATCCAGGCCGGGCAGGTCAAGGCAACTGTCGGGGACGTGACGGGTGCAGCGTTCGTGAGAGTGATTCCGCCCCTGCCCTGGTCTGAAGACTTCGAGGGCATGGCGGCTGATTCTGTCCCGCCCCACTGGGTCAACGCGACTCTGAAATTTGCGGTTCGGGAAGTTGAAGGGAATAAAGTGGTAGTAAAGACAACGGAAGGGTCTTCACTGCTAAGCCGTGCCCGCGCCTACTTTGGGCCCGCCAATTTATCCAACTACACGGTTGAAGTCGACTTTCATCTTACCCAGCGAAGAAGACAGGTTGGAGACGCAGGCGTGATTGCCGGACGGTATGTACTAACGGCGTACGGCAATACGCAGCGGCTGGCAATCGAGCCATGGCAGCCTGAAACTGAACGCTCGGTGACCACTTCGGTAGCCTACAAGCCAGATAGCTGGTATCGGATAAAGCTTCAAGTTGAGAACCTCGCCGGCGGAAAAACGCGAGCCCGGGGAAAGGTGTGGCTGGTGGCAGAAACGGAGCCGTCCGCGTGGATGGTCGAACTCGTCGATGCGATTCCCAATCGCCAGGGCGCGCCGGGCATTTTCGGCAACGCTTTTGCTGAAATCTACTTTGATAATTTGAAGGTATATGGGAACAAGTAAGGAAATAACTAAAGAGAAACAGGAAAATCGCGAACTACTATGAAGATGGATACCAAAATATCAACGCGCAGAAGGCGAGCGACGCCGATAGCGCAATTTGTGGTGTTTACATTACTGATTGCCGCCTCCGGCTATCTGCTCTCTGCTTCGGCTTCTGACCCCGGCTCGGGAGATTGGCCCATGTGGGGAGGCACTCCCGATCGGAACATGGTCTCGAACATGAAGGGCATCCCCACCAACTGGAACGTTGAGAAGAACGTCAACGTCAAATGGGTGGCGGCGCTCGGATCTCAAACTTACGGCAACGCGGTTGTCTCAGGTGGGATGGTTTTTGTCGGGACCAACAACGAGGCCTTGCGCGATCCAAAAGTGACAGGGGATAAAGGGATTCTGAAGGCTTTCCGGGAATCCGACGGCGAGTTTCTCTGGCAGATGGTCCATGACAAACTTGTGGCTGGGCGCGTGAATGATTGGCCTTACCAGGGAGTCGCATCTTCGCCCCTCGTCGAAGGCGATCGGCTCTACTATGTCTCGAATCGCGGTGAACTTGTCTGTCTTGACACGCAAGGCTTTCGCGATGGCGAGAATGATGGACCATACAAAGAAGAGAAGCTGACGGGCGAACACAACGCCGATGTCGTCTGGATCTTTGACATGATGGAAGAGGTGGGTGCCTTCCCACACAACCTGGCCAACTCCTCTCCCGTATCGTTTGGCGACTTGATTTACGTAAGCACTTCTAATGGCCAGGACGAGAGCCATGTGAATGTGCCCTCGCCAAAAGCGCCGGCCATCATCGCAGTGAACAAGAAGACCGGAAAGCTGATTTGGGAAGACAATTCGGTTGGCGATCGCATTTTGCATGGTCAGTGGTCTACCCCGGCGGTCGGGAAGATTGGTGGCGTCGATCAGGTGGTTATGGGCCAGGGTGATGGCTGGATTAGAGGCTATGAAGCATTGACCGGCAAGAAGCTCTGGGAGTTTGACACGAATCCAAAAGACTCAGTCTGGCCCAAGACCCGGAACGAGATCATCAGTACTGCGGTGATCTACGAGGATCGCGTCTATATTGCCAACGGTCAGGATCCCGAACATGGCGAAGGTGTGGGCCACATGTACTGCATCGATCCCACCAAACGGGGGGATATCACCAAAACGGGAGTAGTCTGGCACTACGACAAGATTCGCCGCTCCATCTCTACACCGGCGATCAAGGATGGACTTGTTTATCAGGCCGACTTCAGCGGATTTCTACATTGTCTGGACGCGAAAACGGGCGAAGTTTACTGGGTGCACGATACATTTGCCGCCGTGTGGGGTTCGCCGATTCTGATCGATGGGAAGATTTACCTGGGAGATGAAGATGGTGACGTGGTCATCCTTCAGGAGGGAAAGACTAAGAAAGTGATTGCCGAGCTGAACATGGGGAGTTCCGTTTACAGTACTCCGGTTCCGGCAAACGGAGTTCTCTTCATCACCAGCCGCAACCAACTGTTCGCGCTGGCCGAAAAGACAAATTAAGAGGCTGGTCTTTGGTCTTTGGACTTGGGCCTTTGCTTGTGCCTTTGGCGTTTGTGATTACTTCGTGGACCAGTGACCCAAGACCAAAGACCCAAGGCCAAAGATCCGATATCTTATGAACCCTTTTGATTTCCAACCGCAACCGCGAGTCATCTTCGGTAATGGTGTAATCGAGCGGCTCGGCGAGGTAGCCCAGGAGCTTGTCCTACGTCATGTGCTCCTTGTCGCCGATCACGGTCTGGTAGACGTTGGCTACGTGGAACTCGCCGCCAGACTTCTCAGGGAACGTGGGATCGCGGTAGCAGCTTTTCACGACTTTGACGTCAACCCTACCAGCACGATGGTTGAAGCAGGTAGGGCTTTCGCTGCTTCACTCGAGATCGATTCGCTCGTTGCCCTCGGTGGCGGTAGCTCGCTCGACTGCGCGAAGGGCATCAATTTCCTGCTCACCAATGGCGGCCAGATGAAGGACTACCTCGGTTATGGCAAAACAACCAGGCCCTTGTTGCCGATGATCGGAATTCCTACTACCGCCGGCACAGGAAGCGAGGCGCAAAGCTACGCCCTGATCTCAGACGCCGAGACCCATATCAAAATGGCTTGTGGCGCTCGAGATGCGAAATTTGCCGTTGCCCTTCTCGATCCGGTGCTCACCGTCTCTCAACCCCGCAGCGTGACGGCTACCGCAGGCTTCGACGCCATCGCCCACGCAGTTGAGACTCATGTAACAACAAAACGAAATGCTTTGTCGGAGGCCTTCTCGCGCGAAGCATGGAAGTTGCTCGAGCCAAATTACGAACGCGTACTGGCTGACGGAGATGATTTGGAAGCGCGCGGTGCGATGCAACTCGGCGCCTATTTCGCGGGAATGGCAATTGAGAACTCGATGCTTGGTGCAACCCATGCTTGTGCGAACCCCCTGACTACCCATAAAGGAACTGCTCATGGTGCGGCCATTGCGATCTTGTTGCCGCCAGTAGTCCGTTGGAATGGACCATTTGCTGAATTGCGTTATGCGGAACTGGCCAGACTTTGCCGGCATTCAAATGGTCAGCCGCACGATCCTGCCGATTTTCTTGCGCGGCGACTCGAGCAATTGGCCGAAGCTGGTGGCCTGCGCACTACCTTGAGCGAAGCCGGCGTCAACCACGCCGAGTTGCCGTTTCTGGCGAAAGAGGCTGCAGAACAATGGACCGGGCGATTTAATCCTCGCCCCTTCGATCAAACAGGTGCTTTGGAGGTTTACAGGTGCGTTCTTTAGTTCTGTTTCTGGTTCTTCTATTTGCTTTTGGTTCAGCGGTGCAGGGCCAGGATACACCGGCCGAGAACTGGTCACAGTTTCGCGGTAATCATTCCTTGACCGGGGTGTCTCTGTCTACGGTTCCGGGATCATTGAGACATTTGTGGACGTACGAGGCGGGTGAATCGATTGAGTCCTCAGCGGCGATCGTCGGCGGTACGGTCTTCGTCGCTTCTCAAAAGGGTGAACTCGTTTCTCTAAACCTGGAAAACGGTAGTGTCTACTGGAAGTATGCAGCCGGAGCCCCAATCGGCGAATCATCACCCGCTTTCAGTAACGGTGTGGTCTACATCGGGGACCTTGCCGGCGTGTTGCATGCCGTAAACGCCTCAGACGGAAGGCGACTATGGACTTTCAAGACCGGTAGCGAAATTAAGTCGTCCCCGGTGGTAGTTGGCAATCGCGTGCTGATCGGTTCGTACGACCAACATCTTTATGGTGTTTCGACAAGCAACGGTTCGGTAGTTTGGAAGGTTTTGACTGATGGTCCTGTCCATGCCACCCCCAGTGTTGCGGCGGGCGTCGCTTACCTTGCAGGATGTGACGAAGTCTTTCGCGCCATCCGCGTCTCGGATGGCCGCGAACTGTTCAGTGTCTCTTCGGACGCTTATACGGGAGCTTCCCCAGCGCTGCGTGGTGGAGCTGCATACTACGGAACTTTTGACAACGAAGTGTTGCGAGTCAGTCTTCAGGAACGGCGGGTCACCTGGCGCTACCAACACCCACAACGCAAATTCCCCTTCTATTCATCCGCTGCCGTCACTGCAAATCGCGTAGTGCTCGGTGGGCGCGACAAGCTTGTGCACGGCCTCAATCATCAGGGAAGAGCTGCCTGGACTTTTACCACGCGAGCGCGAGTTGAATCTTCTCCCGCAGTTGCCGGCGGCCGCGTCTTTGTCGGTTCAAACGATGGAAGGTTTTATGCATTAAATCTCGCTAACGGCGCGAAGCTGTGGGAGTTTAACGCTGGAGCTCCGCTTTCAGCCTCACCGGCGATTGCGAATGGCCGAGTAGTTATCGGCTCGCAGGATGGACGGCTCTACTGTTTCGGCTAAGTCTTTGGAGTGCGCTGAAATTTACTCAACTCTTTTGAGTGAACTCCAAAGAGTTGAGTAAACTTGTGGTTCTGGCATAGACTCTACGCACAGTTTCAGAACAAAAATCTACTTAGAAAGAGAGAATCCCGTTGTGATTAAGCGCACTCTTTCGTTCGCCCTGCTTTCTACCCTGCTCGCATTGGCAATCGCCTGCACTACGCCACCGGCAGCGCCGCCGGCCAGTACTGAGGCCACGACCACCGGCGCCACGATTCCAGCCGAACTCGAGCCGGCGCTCGAGGCGATCGCCAGTGAGCCGATGCTCGAACATACCAAGGTCCTCTCATCTGATGAATATGAAGGACGGGCTCCGGGTACAAAAGGTGAGGAACTGACGGTCAAATACCTGACGGAACAATCGCAGCGCCTCGGTCTCAAGCCCGGCAACCCGGATGGCACCTACGTCCAGAAAGTCCCGCTTGCCGGATTCACCAGTACCACGAACGCATCATTTACCGTTGACGGGAAGACCATGGCGTTGAATTTTCCCAAGGATTATGTTGCCGTTTCCCGTCGTATGGCTTTTGAAACAAAGGTTGAAGACTCGGAGATGGTCTTTGTCGGCTATGGAGTGGTTGCCCCTGAATACGGTTGGGACGACTACAAGGATGTCGATGTACGAGGCAAGACGATCGTCATGCTTATCAATGACCCCGCAGTGCCCGACTCGAACGATCCCTCGAAACTCGACGAGAAGATTTTTAAAGGCAAGGCCATGACCTACTACGGCCGCTGGACCTACAAGTACGAGATCGCGACAGAGAAGGGCGCGGCAGCCGCCGTCATTATTCATGAGACTGGGCCCGCCGGCTATCCCTTCGAAGTGGTTTCTGGGAGTTGGGGGCGGGAGAACTTTGATATTCAACGGCCCGACAAGAATATGAATCGGGTTGCAGTCGAATCCTGGATCACGACTGAGCGCGCAAAAGAGTTGCTGAGTGCCAGCGGGCAAGACTTTGACGCCCTGAAGAAAGCAGCCGTGAGTAAGGACTTTAAGCCTGTCACGTTGAAGGCGCGGGCCAATTTCCAGGTTAAGAACACGTTGCGGCAAACAGAATCGAATAACGTGATCGCAAAGATTGAAGGCTCTGATCCGGCGCTGAAGGACGAGTACGTGATTTACACTGCTCACTGGGACCACCTCGGTCGCGACCCACAACTTCAGGGAGACCAGATCTTTAATGGAGCGCTGGACAACGCCTCGGGTACGGCCCAATTGCTCGAGATCGCCAAAGGCTTTACAGAACTTTCGACGCCGCCCAAGCGCTCGATCCTGTTTCTGTGGGTGACTGCTGAGGAGAAGGGATTGCTCGGCGCCAAGTACTATGCCACCAATCCGTTGTACCCATTGAACAAGACACTTGCGAATATCAACATCGATGGCGTCAATCAATGGGGTCGCACTTCGGATGTCACAATGGTGGGAGACGACAACAGCACGCTGATCGATCTTCTGCGAGACGCGGCAAAGGCGCAGAATCGCACGCTCAACCCCGATCCGGAACCGGAAAAAGGCTTCTACTATCGTTCCGATCATTTCGAGTTTGCAAAAGAAGGCGTGCCGGCGCTCTATACCGACTCAGGCACCAACTATATCGGCAAGGATGCCGGTTACAGCAAGCAGAAGCGCGATGAGTACACGGCCAGGGACTATCACAAAGTCTCGGATCAGATAAAGCCGGACTGGGACCTCGCGGGTGCAGTTGAGGACGCACAGTTGCTGCTGTTGATTGGGTACAGGGTGGCCCAGGCCGACAGATTCCCGGAGTGGAAGTCGGGTTCGGAATTCGCAGCCAAACGCGAGGAGTCGATGAAAGGCACGCAGCCTTAGTTCGTCAGAAGGAACCGCGCAGTCAGAAAGGACCGCGCAGTCCTTTCTGATTGCGCGGTTTACCCCCTCGACTTCACTTCAGTTGAAAAGTACCTTGCCAGTGTCTCGGCCTTTGGCTTACGAGTCACCAGCGAAAACACGATCATTAGCAGAGCCGAAATAAGGACCATCGGGACCACCGGCATAAAGCCAAAAACCGAAGTACCGCCCGGAGTACGCGCAATAATTTCAACCCCGCCGGGTGACCAATACGGTATCGCAGGCCCGGGCGCCGGCGCTGGTGCTATCTGCTGGAAGATAGCCACTGAAGCCACCGCAACAGCCACCCAGATCGTCGTCGCCAGTGCGCCCCACTTGGTGCTGCCCTTCCAGAACAATGCTGCAATCAGAAGCGGCGAGAGAGCTGCAAAACCAGAGAAGGCGTACTGAATCGCCAACTCAAAGATTGTTTCCGGGGCTTGCAGCGCTACAAAATACGCCAGTATCGTCAAGACCACTATAAACAGACGGCCCGTTAACACCTGCACCGCTTCCCCAAAGCGTCTCTTACCCCCATAGTAGGTGAAGAAGTCCTCCGTAAACATTGTCGAAAGTCCCAGAATCTGCGAGTCGCTCGCCATGACTGCCGCCATAATTCCGGCGCCGAGTAGTCCCGCAAGCCAGAGCGGCGCAAAGCGCTCGAGCAACCGCAGGATCACGTCATCGCCCCGGGACTGCTCGCGTAGGTCACTTCGTGCTTCGGGTGTCATGCTTCTACCCTGAGTAGCGAGCACCCGCCGCGCCTCCTGCTTTGCCGCTATCTCCGGGACGTCAGTCACGCGATTAGCCATGACGCCTAGAAACACACAAGGCAGCCAGATGGCCATGATACATATTGGATAAAAGATGACCGTCTTCTTGAAGTGGTTCATCTTCTCAGCGGTCAGGCAGAAGATGAGAATATGAGGAAAGGCAATCGCCGAGAGGGGAATGAACGTGTAACTGAAAAAGTAGTAAGGAGAGATGCGCTCGCGAGTCAGCAATGTCGAGAGTGTAGGCGAAGCAAGCATTGATTCGGCGGCGCTGCTAAAGCCTCCCATTCCCGCGCCGATAACGACAATGGCGATCGCGCCAAACGCAAGAAAAAGAATTGTCTGAAACGTGTTAACCCATGCCGTTCCACGCATGCCGCCAAAGAAGACGTAACTCATCACCACGAGAGCAACGATGGCGCCTCCAAACCAGTAAGGGACCAGACCACCACTAATCGTAGTTAGAGTTGTCCCGCCACCCATGATCCCAATGATGATGTAAGGGACAAGCAGAATCGCCTGAAGGGCAAAGATCACGGTGCCGATGTGACCGCACTCCCAGCGGTCGCGAAACATCTGGACCGGAGTCATAAAACCGTATTTCTTTCCGAGAGCCCAGACGCGGGTGCCGACCAGGAAGATCGTCAAAGGGATGACTAGCCCGGACGCTGAAGCCATAAGGCCGAAAGTCACAATGCCATTAGTAAAGGCATGACCCGATGAGCCCAGGATGGCAAACGCCGTCATGTTCGTGCCGAACAGAGAAAAAAGGAACACGAACGGTCCCAGCGAGCGGCTTGCCAGGAAGTAATCTTCGGCCTTTTTGCCGCCCTTTGCCCGTCTAAAAGCAAAAATGCCGATGTAGAGAACTATGCCGAGATAGATAAAAACAACAATGGCGGGAATCAACGAGCTGCATCCTCCTCAGACTCGAGTTGTTCGATCTCGCGTTCGAGATGACTCGGCCATGCAAAAGTAACAAGCAGCCACATAAGCAGAGATGCTGCCACTGAAAAGCAGGCGTGATAGAAGAGTCCAATGGGAATGAAGCCGAATACGAGAGGGCGGGCCGTGCGCCAGAACCAAATGTCCTGATGAAGTATGTAAAGAGCCGCAACAGCCAGGACAAGCAGTGTTCGTTTCATTGTGTTCTGTGTGCTCAGTGCCAGTTCGAGATGCTATCAGAGCTTTTTGATTCAGTAATACGCAACGAACCTGTGGGAGTTCAAAGATAATCTTCTATTGTTCACATTGGGTCAAGCTATTAACGTTACACTCTTAACAGCACCGCATCAGCCTCCTGTCCGGAGGCGCGCGCGATGGCCTGCGCATATAGGCCGATCTGATTCCTGTATTCCTCGAGGCGACCCTTAATTTCAAAGTCAGTCTTGTAATCGACGACAACCCAGCGATTGTTCTCCTGAAATGCGAGATCCACTATGCCTTCAATCATCACATTGTCTTCGAGCTGTATGATTACGGGCGCCTCACGACGACAAGAACTCTTCACTGCCGCCGCACGGCGCATGATTGGATGACCAAGGGCCTTAACCACAGTTTCAGTAGCCGCCGTAACTTCCTCCTCAGTAGCGCCCAGCATTCGTCCCTGGACTCTGGCTACCTGTTCTACCGCTTCTCGGTTGGAATCAAGGGCCGCAATGGACATAACCGCATGTACCAGTGTGCCGAATCTGGGACCATGGGGCCGGTCGAAATTGATGTCGATCGTCTCCACCATAACTGCGGGCGAAGCTTCCGGTTCCAGTGCCTTAGCCAGTACGGAGGCTTGCTCAGTGGCAGTTACAACAGTCCATTCCGGCACTTCGCCGGTCGAGCGAATCCGCATGCGCTCCTTTTGCCACTCTTCGTGGGCCGCGATTCCTTGTTGCGACCGCCCACCCTCTTCATCAAGGATAAGTAGCGACGTTAATCGCGAACGCCCCTGACTCTGCACGTCAAAATCCAGCAATGATGGGTCCCACCAGACAACCTTGTGTGTTCCGACCTCCGGTTTATGAAGCCCCGGCGAAACCGACCCGGGCTTCCTGCCCGCATTCCCCGGCCGTTCCAACATATTGTCCTGGCCAAACTTTGGACAGCCCTGAGGCTCGCGAGTTTCGGGCTTGAAGCTCTGCCCGACCTCGGGATACAAAGCCGGACTCAAGGTGGCGAGCCAACCATCGTAGCGCTCATCTCCAACGGCGCATGCCACCAGGAGGTCTCGGGCTCGCGTTGTGGCAACGTACAGGATCCGCGCAGCCTCCTCTTTCTCGAGACGCTTTTCCTCCTCCTCATGCTCTTGCAATTCGATGGGAACACACCCAGCCAGCTTCATTGCGCACAGACCTGCGGGTTGATCGACCCAGCGAGAAGGATCGCGCGAGTCTTTGGCGGTGATGTCGGTAAGAATCACCACCGGAAACTCCAGCCCCTTGGCCTTATGCACAGTCATTATCCTAACGCCATCGACGCCTTCTTCCATTATCGGTGCATCGCCCGCTTCACCATTCTCCGCCTGATCATCAAGCCAATCGACAAAGGCCCTGAAAGAGATCGATCCGTTGCGTTCCATGCGGCGGGCCATGTCCGTCAATCGCATAAGATTTGCCAGCGCCTGCTCGCCGGTGGGCCAGTTGGCAAAACCCGCATGTGCGCGCGTCTGGGCCAGCAACCTGCTGATAGTCTCGGCTACTGGTCTCCGGTTGCGACTGCGGTGCAATCTCTTCAGGATCTCGAGGGCCTCGGTAACTTCGCGCAGTTCAGAAGGCAGATCTTCGGGGGCAGGCCTAAAGGGATGTAAGCTCGAGCATCGACTCTTGTAGGCCAGTAGTTGCGCGTCATTGAAAGCGAACAGTGGTCCCCGCAGGGTTGCGAAGACAGCCAACTCGTCTGCAGGCCACTCGATGGCAGTTAAAGCATTGCGGACGGCCTCGATCTCCTCGCGCGTGTGAAAAGAGCTGCCCCCGACCAACAAGTGCGGCAGCCGGCGATCTTCGAGTGCGCGAACATAAGGGGCTGTGACATCCGTCATAAAACTCCGAAAGCGCCTGAACAGCACACAGATGTGCCGCGCCTGAATCGGTACGCGCTTCCCTTCGCTGCCCGGTTCGGTGATGGTCCAGCCGCTCTTATTCACCAGCCAATCAATAAACGCTGCCACAGCGGCGGGTTGAGAAGTCTCGATCTTCCAGGCCACGACTTTGCCGTAATCGCCGTAAGGATGCGGCACTGGCAGCGCCACTACCGTTGGTTGCGGTGCGCTTCCGGATCTGTAAGGAGCAAGCGGCACATAGCTGGCTTGAGTCGTGGACTCGCCGCTCATCACCGGGGCAAAGGCGGCGTTCACCATCTCCTGTAGTTCGGGTGCTGACCGGAAACTGACATTGAGTTGGATCAGCCCGCCACCTGAGGCCATGATGCACTGCTTGACTTCTTCATAAAGCCGCACATCGGCGCGCCGAAAGCGATAGATCGATTGTTTCGGATCTCCGACGATAAAGAGTTTTCCCTGGACGGGTCGGCTTTGTCGCCAATCATCCTGTTTCGGGTCATCAGCGGCGAGCAACATCAGGATTTCAGCCTGCAGAGGATCTGTATCCTGGAATTCGTCTACGAAGACATGAGTGAAGCGCTGCTGTAGTTCGGCGCGGATGGAGTGATTGTCGCGCACGAGATCTCGAACGCGTACCAGCAGATCCAGAAAGTCAACATAACCGGCCCGCTCCTTGAGTCGTTCGTATTCTTCGACTAACGACCAAAGATCTTCGCGCAGCAGAGGGGCAAGTTGAGCGCCGGCATGGCCTACGAATTCTTCGACCTTCCCCTTCAGGGCATCGCGCCGTTTCTTGAGTTCCTCTTTGGGAAAGTCATTGGTCCGGAAATAGGCGACGTAGTTTTTAGACTTCCATCCCGGCAGGAAAGTAAATAGCCGAGCTTCAATGCCGTCGTAATCCCGCTCGCTTAACTCCTCCGTTCGCTCGATCTCGGAAATGTAGTTTTTCAAATATTTCAGCGATTTGGTCAGCCACTGGTCTGGGGCTCCTTTTTCGGACCATTCCCCCAACTCCTTCATTTCGGCAAAGATGGCATCGATCTCTCCTTTTCGGTCGAAGTTCGGGAGATGGCGCCAGGGCGCGGTGAAATCTCGTTCGTTAACTAGTTCCCAGGCAGCGCTCCGCAGAAGACGTTTAGGCCCATCGTCGCGACGACGTCGAGCGAGCGCAGCGCCCTGGCTGCCGAAAAACTCGCGACGGGGAGGCCTTCTCAAAATCCGTCTAACGGCCTCGCCGGGATTTGCAAGTTGTCGTTCAAACCAGCGATTAAAGGCCAGATGAAAAAGGGGTTTTGCGCGGTCGTCGGGGGCAACCTCGAACAAGGGATCGATCCCTGCTTCGACGGGACGTTCTTTCAAAATGTCAGCACAGAAGGAATGGATTGTGCCGATGCGCGCCTCTTCAAGCTCGCTGAGTGCCTGAAGTAAAAAAGCGCGCGCCTCCGCCGGGCAATCAGGTTTTTGTCGCGCCCGCTCAATCTCAGTTCTCAGTCGCAACTTCAGTTCGCCGGCGGCAAAATCTGTGAAAGTAACCGCCACGATGCCGGCCAGCCTCACGCGACCCGAACTGATCCCTGCCAGAATTCTGCCAACCAGAGCGCTTGTTTTACCGGTTCCAGCCGCAGCCTCAACGATCAGCGTGGTATCGAGATCGTTGCGAATTCGATCACGCGCCGGTTGATCGCTTAGTTCGCGAGTGGTGGGGACGTTAACAGACATTGTTTACGGCAAAGCTCTAATTTGGATCAGTTCCTGGACGCGATCTTTAGGCTTGCGAGCGCTTCTGGTTTCCTCAAGTGGTCCACACAACGCGCGAAAGTCGCACCAGGTGCACGCGCCCTTGTCGGGAGCTGCGGGTAAGAACCCGATTTCAAGTGCAGACCCAATGGTTTTTATTACAGAACTAACTAATTGCCGATTTTCCTTGATGAGTTCGACTACCCGCTCCTCATAATTCCCATCGGCAGTACAGTAATATAAGCGACCCTCTACGACTGGACCGTTTAGCAACTTCTCGCTTGCTAGCGCGTAAAGCAGTGGTTGCAGGTGTTGTCCACCCCCGACGATGACCTCCTTTTTAGCACGCGCTTTTCCGGTCTTATGATCGGTTACGCGGAATTGACCGCTTGAATTCCTTTCGACCATATCGATCGAGCCTCGCAACCTTAATCCGCCCGCCACATCAACCGGATCCTTGACACTGTCAGCACTGCGCGAGCGCTGCCTGCTTAACCCGAACGCCAACTCAAACTGATGAGGCACCCACCCATCAGTAGATTCAGCCAGACGTCGCAGCCACTCACGCAAGTCGGCGCGGATGGCGTTGACACTGTCCTGCCAGACGCGCGGAATGGCGGGCGCCAGACGGTCGGCAAAATCTTTCGAAATACGTTCGATTGCAGCGTCGGCACGATCGAAAGCCTCTCTCAGCGACCGCAGCGTAAGCGGCAACTGTCCTGCTGCTTTCAATTCGGTGAGAACCTCAAACTGCGTCTCATGAAACAATGAGCCCCGCGTTAGTGGATCCATAGTTTCGATTGCGGTGGGTTCTTCGCGCGGTTGTAGTCCCATTAACGCGCTGAGAAAGAACTTGTATGGGCAGAAGGCATAGTTCTGAAGCGCGGTCGGTGAAAAAGGTCGCGCCGAGAACTGATGCCGGGCCAGGGCGGCCATCGCCAGTTCATCAGGGTCGACCAGCCCATCGTTTACGGTCCAGCGCTTCAACCAGCGCCGGCTGCGGGCTCGAAGAGCTCGCTCCAGATGCGGATTGGCTGATAATAGATAGTGAGCGCTGCCCTTTGCTTTCGCTTCATCGGAATCTACCAGATCGGCAAGCAGGGCCAGATCGTATTCGGCTTCATCGATAGCGTGCCGCGGATCCGCAGGCGCGGGCCATCCAAGACGTGCGCGGCTTGCCGACTCGGCGCGTCTGGCAAGTTCTTCGAAGCCCGGGAGCGGGCCTTCGGCTGCGCGCAGAGCTTCAAGCGCATAAAAAGAGGGAACACGCGGGCGGGATTGCTGAATGTCGATGCGAGGATATGAAAGATAGAGCCTCTGAGTGGCGGAGCCCACTGCAAGGCGCAAGGCGAGCCTTTCCTGCTCCAAACGATCGTGTCGCGTTAGCAATGAGGGATCGACTTGGGCGCGCTGCGGGTCGGGGAGGATTGCGTCTTCGACGATCTTCTTAGGGAAGACTCGTTCGGCCAACCCGGGAACGAAAACAATGCCGAACGATAGACCGCGCGCGGCTTCGACTGGACCAACGAAGACTGTTCCGTAGCGGCGTCGCGGTGGTTGCACTCCCAATTCTCGCAGCTTTGGTCCCAACACAAGTTGAACTTCATAGAGATCCACTGGTCCAACGGGAGCCATCGGTTCGAGTTCGGCAAGTGTGGCCAACACGCCTTCTGGCTGGCGCAACCCTGCGGTTGCCAGGTTGCGAAGGTGGACCAACCAATCCCCCCAGTTCGCTCGCTCGGGCAAGGCGTCGAGTCTTTCGATCAAAGGCAATGCAAAATCGCGCAGATGTTGGAGGTCTTCGAGTTGTCTTTCGATAGCTTTGGCACGAGCCTCCTCCTCGGCGGTTAGTTCGGTCAAGTGGAGACGCAGCTCTTCTTCAAGACCATCAAGCCTCCGCTGCCAACGCGCCTTGCCACCGATGACTGCCGAGTCCACCAGAAGTCGTTCCCAGCGCCACGGCGAGGTTGTGGCCCGGTGGTCCCACTCGTGATGTTCCTGTTCTGCCCCTTCGTCAATAGGTTCCTCTTCTAGAGCAACCACCTTAAGCAACTCATCACGTGGGGGAACCCATTTTGCGAGTGCTTCATCCGGCATCGGGACTTGGCCCAGCGACAGATACTCGGCAAAACGGCTCGCGGACAATCCGTCACTGGCACAGGCCAGAAGGGCGAGCAGAGCCCGCCCAGCCGGATCAGGCGCTGTCGAGCCTTGCGCAAAGTAAGCAGGAATCCCCGCGCGACTGAAAGCTTCTTCAAGATGCATTCGGTATTCGCCGGGTGAGTTCAACAAGACTGCCATCTGATCAAAAGAGACGCCGTTCGCTGCCTCGGCCTGAATGCCTCTGACAATCTCGATGCACTCGCGCGGTTCACCAGGCCAGGAAGCGACTTTGACAGTCTCGTCGAGCGTGGAAGTCGGAGGGGCGGAATCCTGAAATAGATGCCGCCGGGCACGAGCGAGCGAGTCATTGTCACCGCTCGAAATTGTGACATTCCGGTCACAGCCAAGGGCCTGCTCCAACGCGGACGCCGTGCGTTCATCGCCGGCCGGCACTGTTGCGAGCACATTGGGCGAGTTCATTGCCAATGCCCGGATCAACTCGGCTTCGAGCGCATTGCGAACCGGCAGGTCGAGTAGAAGAAGAGGAAGCGAAAAGTCTGTTGCGACTGCAATCGCAGCTTTGAAAATTGCGGCGCGGTCAGACAGGTGGGTTTTGTCGAGTTCGTCATCAACGGCTCTGGCAACCGCTCCGAGATCCTTACCGCCGTAGTCAAGGCGCTCGAGCGTAAGCGTCTCAACTTTATTCATCCTGAGTTCTTCAATTGTGTTTGCCACGGCCACCGGAAAGCCTGGACGTGTAGCTACGGGCGCAAAGTAGGTGAGTTTGCCTTCAAGTTGAAGCGAATGAATTGCGCGGGCGACAACGGCAATGAACGAAAGCGCGCTGACTGCGGCGTTCCCCGATTGGGCAAGCTGTTCCTGGGCCAGGCGTGCGGCAAGTCCATTGATCGTCGAGCGCTTCATACCAAACCAGGCCCCTCTGGCTTTGGCGATCAGCAGGTGAAAGTCGTTAGCAGCTTCAGACGAATGAGCGAGAATGAGGATTTCCGCATGTGAAGGGTAGGCACTAACCCATTGCTCAGCGATTCGAAGACGAGTCGCCGCCTCGGTTGAAATTTCTATGCTTCTGCTACGCATTTCTCTGAACTCTTTTGCGTCCCTCGCTCCGATTGGTCGCATTCGGTTCGGACGCGATGCTTTTAACGGATCGGAGCCACCGGCAGTTAACTCCTTCCCAAGACCGCAAGCGTCAGGACGATGAGCTTGTATTACTATGCTCGAAGTAGCTGAAGCGTTGGTGCTGAGTACGGATTGTAACCGGGATTATAGCAAGTAATCTTCTATCAAGGATGCCGAGTGGTGTCCTAATTGTAGGGGTGGCCCTCCGTGGCCGCCCGTATTGGAAAAGATGTTTCACTCGGTTAGGGGCGGCCACGGAGGGCCACCCCTACAAATTAGGACACCACCGTCTCGCGTCGGAAGCATTGTTAATGAGAGGCTCGGAGGGACGCGGCTTGGCCCGTACCGCATTCGAGCGAAGCCGAAGGGTGCAGAAGGCGATTACGTATTCGAGGTAGTGGTGTATACGAAGAAGACCTTTGTAGATCAGAGTGGTGAAAAGGTTGCGCTCGCCGAAGCGTCTTCGATAGTAGAGACGTTCGAATATCTGGAGGTTAGGCTAATTGAAGGCGGGCCACCTGCGAATTGAGCGCCGCGCAACGAATTAAGGATTGTTGTCGCGCGAGTCTTCGAGCCGCGACAAAATCCAGGGTTGAACTGAATCCGCCGGTCAAGTTGGGTTATTTGGAATTCCAAGGCGGTTTTGCTCGCGGCGAGTGGAAGTTATCTACTTTCGAGAGCAGAGTTGAACAGCCGCAAGCGGTCAGAGGAGCGGAGGGTTGCGAATCAGCGAGTAAGAGCAGTTCCCATTCCTTTACAACTTGCCTGACAAAAGCAGCACGAGACAGAGAAGTAACGGAGTGCGGCATTAAAGATGTGACTAGCAGCAGGAGCGGTGTGCTTGAAAGGGTTGCGAGTGGGAAGCAACGACGCTCTCTCGCCTGACACCACCCAAGACACCACACGCTTTAGCGTCGTGGTTCTTCACCTTCAGCCTAAACACACCACCTTTCCCTATCTCTGTTCTCTCCGTGTCACCACACAAGACACCACACGCTTTAGCGTCGTGGTCCTTCACCTTCAGCCTAAACACACCACCTTCCCCATCTCTGTTCTCTACCGTGGTGACACGAAAGGGAAAGTGGAGGAGGACCTGGGTTAGGCTGAAATTGAAGGACCACGACGCTAAAGCGTGTGGTGTCATGCGTGGTGACAGGGAAAGGAGAGGTGTGTAGGCTGAAATTGAAGGACCACGACGCTAAAGCGTGTGGGGTTTTGCGTAGTGACACGGAAGGGAAAGTGCAGGAGGATCTGGGTTAGGCTGAAATTGAAGGACCACGACGCTAAAGCGTGTGGTGTCGAGCGTAGTCTATATGTAGGCTTGTTTAGGCTGAAAGTGAAGCTCCACGGTGCTAAAGCGTGTGGTGTCTTGTGTGGCGACACGGAAAGAACGATTTTACACGCGCTCTCGATATGAATGGTGCGGCAGGCAAATCACGAACTCCGGCTCCGGCCGCCAGGTGTTTTCAGTTAGTTTCTGGTTACGGTCGTGAAGTCACCGAGTTTCATCTCAACTAGGAGAGTAAGCTCAGCCATTTTTATCAGGATTCCTAATAAAACCGGACAGCCAGGATATTGACCGTCATACTCTCTCATGCTGGACTATTTTGCCAAATTGGGCTCTCTGTTATATTCGGAGGCACGAAGTTTCGACAGTTTTATTAGGAAACCAGATAATCAGGCGTTATCCGACTCTTGATAAATATCGATGCTGCAAATCTCTTCGTTTGAACAGCTCGATGAAGTGATATCGAACTTGCACGATTGTCCGTTCGACCTTGATCGTGCAGTTTTCGACGCCACCTTGGAAACCTGGTGCGGAATATTTCTCAGGCCGCTGTGGGACGATCCTCGCGCGAAACATCGAGGGTTGTTCCTGCTCTACTCTCACAGCCGATTACCTGTGGTAGAAGCAACCGTAACGATAGCGGGTGTGAAGAACCATTCGGTTATCGACGACCAGGGAATCGGTCGCTATAGCGTCAGCGAAGTCGAAGAAATTCCAAACGGTGTGCGCCTCTCCTTTAACGAGGCTCTGCACATTGATTTTGATTTGGCAGGGCCGATTTCAGCCACGTACGATGAACAACCGGTCTCTGGCATTCGCGCGATTTATCGACAGTACTTTTTGATGCAGACCGGACCCGAGATTACACGAGTGCTCGAAACGGACGCCGGATAAACAAAGCCTTGCAGCTGACGGCGCGATAGCATGCTTCTCAAGTAACCTTTTCCCTTCACCTCGGATGCTGGTCGCGCGCCGCAGCTGAAGGCCGTCGTTATGCTGCTCATGTAAGAAAAGTTAACGAGGTAATCATAATCATGGCTAGAAAAGTCGGCTTCTTGAAACTGGCCCTGCTCGGTTTAACTGGAGCGGTTGCTGGCGCAGTTGTAGCGATTTTACTGCGGCCGGGCTACCCTCCTGACCACCCCTTTTATTCGCCGGATTCTGTTATTGGCAAACCTACGCTGTATTCGATGATAACTGAGGGGCTCCCGGGCACTGATCCAACTAATCGTTCAGCCCTTATTTACCTGGTCGTAGGAGTAATCTTAGGTGTTTTGCTCGGTGCGCTTCTTGCTTATATTACTTCACCGAAGAAAGCATAATGCCTATCATGGATTCACGTAAAAATGCTTGAGAAAATCACTGCCGAGTTGAATGGTTTAATCTAACGTGCAGCAATAACGAAGCCTTGCAGCTGCCGGCGCGATAGCATGCTTCTTAAGTAGTTTTTCCCCTTCAGTTTGAATGCTGATCGCGCGCCGCAGCTGAGGCCATCATTGGGCCGCACGATCCCCAAACCCGAATCATGAGTGAAGCCAACGCCAGTGTAGCGATTGTTGTCGATCCGAATTTCGGTGACCGTTTATTGCCGCTGGCAAATCAAATGTCTGTTTGGATTGCCGACACTCCCACGAACCGCGCGTCCGCTGAATCGGTTTGGTCGCAGCCTCGCTCGACAGAATTGAACGTCACCACGTTTCGGGTCGCCGGCGACGATGCATCGAAGTGGTGTTGCGCCATTCTTCCCCAAGTTGCTCTTCATCACGGTAACTATTCTCAATCGCCTGGTTATGATTCGTTGGAAGTGTTTGGCACGGGCGTGAACTCGGATCTGCGCGACGCATTTTCTAGTTATGGCTTTACAATATCGTCCGAAAGCCCGGACGGTTTCCGCGCCGTTCGCTAACGAGTGCGGCCCAACAACAAAATCGTTGGACGCGAGCGGCTGGGGCGCATTTTTCATCTAGAATGATCCGGCGGAGATTGTTAGGATTAGCGCCGCCGCGTCACTCAAACGTTAGGCGGGTCTGAACTTAATGGGCCGCTAATCGGAGCTTCAGATGATGAGGACGAGTCCATCCCGTAGGGTATTCACAACCGTCATACTCGTCTTGGCGGGTACGGCCGTGCCGCATCTTGCGGCCCAGGAACGGGCGATGGAACTTGTAGCCGAACTGAGGGACATTCCGACTCCGCTACCCGCCACGGGGCGAATTGACGATCCTGTAGAGGAGCGCCGTCGGCAGGTGTATCGAGAACTGCGAGCGTCTGGGCAGGATGCCTCGGATGCACTTGCACTGGCGCTGGGTGATCCCGCCGTTCGTCTCCGGCGACATGCTGCACTTGCACTGAGCGTGCTGGCGAGTCGATGGTACGAGCCGTCGCGGTCAACGCTGGACATACGACCGGCCCTGCCCGCACTCACCGCAGCCCTGCAAGACCCGGACGGCAGCGTGCGCGCGTGGTCGGCGCAGGCGATAGGCGAGATGGGACCGGCCGGCGTACCAGCCGTTCCCCAACTCATCGCCCTACTGCAGAATGCCGACGAGGGCTCTCGCAACAGCGCCTGCATCGCCCTCCGCGGAATCGGGCCGCCTGCCAAGGATGCGATCCCCGCACTTGAAGTGGCGTTGTCGGATCCGAGCGCCGATGTGCGAGTATTTGCCAATCGCGCCCTGGAGAGCATCCGTGGCACGCAGTGACCGCCTAACAGCGACGCTGCACCCGACGCCTCCCGCGTCGCTCGCGCGCCGCGTTCGGCGCGGGTGAGCGCTATCGTTCGCCGACAAAACGACGGGAGTTACGTGGGCTACTACATCCGCATCTTGTCCCCTTCTGAGCAAGTGCCGTCGGTCGCGCGGATGAGGACTGCGCTCGCCAAGGAGAGTCTGGTTGGCATGCTCACTGTGGAGACGGGAGCCGACCATGACTGGACTCAAGTGATCTTGGCCCACAAAGACGGAGAGGAAATCGCCGACATCGAACGCAACGCTGCCTCGTCCAACGGCCTTGTTTCCGAAGAGATCGAGGAGTTCCTTGAGGAGATTGCAGACTGCAAACCCGCGAGTGCGGCCGCATGGTTGGCCGAGTATCTTAAAACTGTAAAGACGATCTACGCCTTTCAGCTCCTCAGCGGCACCGACGTAAAGAACGGATGGGACATCCTGGGCAAAGTCAAGGACTCGATCTTCACCCAGGTAGGCGGCATCCTTCAGGCAGATGGAGAAGGTTTCTCCGACGAGGACGGGTATCACATACTTTGGCAGTTCTCCAACTCCGTCAAAGGACCGTGGGGGATGGGCGTCCTGAAGGATGGCGAATGGATTCACTTCCAGATGGATCTGGGGAACAAGAAACACCAGGCAGCGTTTTTCCGAGGCGAAGTGCCGGAAGGCGTTGAGATAGCGGAGTAGTGTCGGCGAACCAGCAGTTGCAGTTGACCGGGCCGCCATCTCGGTTTCGCGCGACATGACGTTATTGCAGGCGGCCCGGCAACTGAACTTGGTCGTTAGATTTCCACGCTATGGCATCTCCCAAATCTAATTGCTAAACTAAGCGGTGCATTAAGGGAGGTGCGTGAATGTCAACGGAGGCTATTACCTTAGAGATTGATTCTGAAGCGGCGCAGGCCTTCAAATCCGTGTCCGCTGAAGAACGGGGAAAGTTGCAAATCTTACTTGGCATTTGGCTCAAGGAATATGCCAAGGCTGATGCTGCCTCTTTAAAAGAAACGATGGACGAGATTAGCCGGAAAGCCCAAAGCCGAGGGCTAACGCCGGAGATTTTAGAATTCCTCCTTGAGGAAGAATGATTTGCGTTTTGTCTTTGATAGCAACGTGATCGTGAGCGCGGTTTTACTGGCTCGTTCTACCCCCAGACAAGCTTTCGATAAGGCTCTTGATGAAGGAAGAATTCTAATTTCGGTCCCCGTGTTGCTGGAATTGGCGGAAGTTCTTAGCCGCAAGAAGCTCAATAAGTATTTGCTTGAAGAAGAACGAATGCGCTTTCTTGTAGCGTTGCTCAAGGAAGCGGAGCTAGTCGAGATCACCGAAGTAGTTACTGATTGCAGAGATGTTAAGGACAATAAGTTTCTGGAATTGGCGGTAAGCGGGGAAGCGGATTGTATCGTCAGCGGCGATGGTGACTTGCTCGTTCTCAATCCTTTTCGAGGGATTCCGATTCTTACGCCGAAAGCATTTTTGAGTGATACATCGCAGCCTGAAATCTAACGCCTTGCAGCTGACGGCGCGATAGCACGCTTCTCAAGTAAATTTGTCGCTTCAGCTTGACTGCCGATCGCGCGCCGCAGCTGAAGGCCGTCGTTGGGCGTCTTCCTCTTGGTAGTGAACACGCATTAATATTGGCAGGAGAAAGTGAAAGCGGTTTTCTTAAATGCCGGGTTGCTCGTTGTGGTCGCGGTCTGTTCGTTACCGCTCTTGGGTTTCTATGTTCTTGTCTTCTTCGTAATCGGCGGTGGGTGGGCCCTTGCAGGTCCGAACGACTGTCATTTCGTAATGAATCCCATAGGCTACGTAATGGTCGGTGCTCCCGTACTGGCAGTTCGTGCTGGGCTATGGACTGTTCTTCGAAAACTACACCGCCGTCGGTTGGCAGATCCCTAATGCGGTGGCGCCGCCCAAACAATGGCATGCAGGGGACGCGCAATTAGCATGTCTCTGCTGCAAGGCTTTTCGCTGGCGGCGGTTCGTGCGCGCCGCTGATGCCCCGCGTTGGGCGCTACCTTCATGGATAAACGTAATCACATTCTGCCGTTGATGGTTCTGTTGTTTCTCAGCTGCGTCAGTTGCGTGGAAGTGAAGAAAGCCGATGAGACTTGGGAGTCTTCAGGCCCGATCAAGGTTCGTATTGTTCGAAAATACTCGCTCGGACATGATTATTACTTCTTCGAAGCACATGAAAAGGAAAAGAGAAGCTGGAAGCGGATCATGCGCGTTTGGCGCGACGCTACTGGGGCGATGCCCGTTGAAAATGTGCTAATCCTAAACGCGCCGGTCGGTTATTTGTTTCTCGTCGATCAAGTCGCCGTTACGAAAGATGGCGGAAACAACTGGGCCGTCTTCAATACATCTAAGCACTTTGATTGCGGATGGGATGGCTGCGCAATCATTCAAGATGTCAATCTATCAATTGCAGGTGTCGGCAATCTTAGAGGCCAGCGACGTGTCGGAACGGATTGGGTTGAATACCGCTTGGCCACGACGGATTTTGGCGTAACTTGGTTGGCGACATAACACGCGCCCAACAAAGCCTTGCAGTCTGCCGGCGCGATAGCATGTTTCTCAACTAATCGTTTTCTTCGCGACTTGAATGCTGATCGCGCGCCGCAGCTGAAGGCCACCGTTGGGCTGCTCATCTAGCAATTAATTGGAAAGGACAAGTCCTGCTATGAGAATTATTTCAATTGTCGTGTTGGTAGTTGCGGCTTCTGCCCTCGCGCTCACGCAAGTGAAGACCAAGGATGCCAATCATAAGACTCAGGTCACACGGGAGACAACAAGTATGCGAAAACAGGCAAAGGCCACATTCGGCTTAAAATCTTGGGACGAAAAAACCTATAACGAAATAGAAGGGGCACCGAAGCTCACGCGTGTCAGTGCAACCAAGTCGTACCAAGGAGACATAGAGGGAGAGGGTAAGCTGGAATACTTGATGATGTACCGTACTGCCGGCTCAGCCAGCTTCATGGGTTTGGAGCGCGTAACTGGTAGCGTTGGCGGTCGCTCAGGTAGCTTTGTCCTTCAGCATAGCGGCACCTTCGAGGACGGCGTAGCGAAGGTAATATTATCCGTGGTTCCGGGCTCTGCGACTGGGGACCTGCGCGGCATGAGGGGAGAGGGGGGATTTAACGCAGGGCATCAGCCACCATACGCTATGACGCTTGATTATGGCTTCGAGTGATTCATCTTACTAAACACGCAGCCGATGAAGCTGTCGGTCGCCTTCGGCGCCCGCAGCTTGTCGGCATAGCGTTAGCCGTCAAGAGCACCGCATGACAGAGACCCGAAAAGCCGCAGCAGCCTTATCCTTGATGCAGAGAAGGCACTCCGTGAGCGCGTGCTTTCGGAGGCTAAGCAGTGAGTCAAGCTGACGGCGCGGGAGCGTGGTTCTCAAGCAGTCTCTTCCTTCCCAGCTGAAATGCTAATTGCGCGCCGCAGCTGAAGCGCATCTATAAAGCGAGTCACGAGAAAAAAGAGCGTACTCATCCGAGGGGTGCCGAATGGTTTTTGTTTTTCCCCTAACAGTACCCAGTAGTGTTTTCCAAAACGAGCTAGTTGTGTGAGCGCACCCTTATAAACTGCTTTGGTTCTTTCTCTTCGTGTTCCTGCGTTTACCTCATAGTCGCTGGCCGCAGCAGGGACAGCAACCATCTATTTACGAGCAGCAGCGCGCTTCATGAAGCCGCAATACGCACTCTTCGCGCTAGAAGAAGAGTTCAACCGTGCCGCTATTCAAGGGCAGCGTACAGGTATGAGTAGTGAGCCACCATTGCCACCAAATCGAGGTCAGCGTTGGACATGTAGGTTCATTTTTAGATACGCTGCTCGCCGTTAGTTAAGGAGAGGCTGTTAATATTTAATACTTTTGGAAGAGACGGCATGATTGAACCTGATAAAAAACGGCGGCGCCGTTTCTGCCTCGTGCTCATCAAGCCGTCGCACTACGACAGCGATGGCTATGTCATTCAGTGGTTTCGATCAGCCATTCCCTCGAATTCGTTGGCTGTCTTGTATGGCCTTGCGCTTGACTGCTCTGAACAAAAATTGCTTGGCGACGATGTTGAAATCGAAATCCACGCTTTTGATGAGACAAACACGCGCATTTGTCCTGAGCGCATCGCCTCGCTCGTCGAAAGCGCTGACGCTGGGATGGTGATGCTGGTCGGCGTCCAGTCAAACCAGTTTCCGCGCTCTCTCGACATCGCAGCCCCTTTGCGTGCGCGTGGCATCATGGTAGCCGTCGGAGGCTTCCATGTTTCCGGCACTTTCGCCATGCTCAAGGAGCGCGACGCTGATGTTCAACGCGCCGCAGAGATGGGCATTTCGCTTTTTGCTGGCGAGGCCGAAGGCCGCTTGAGTCAGGTGCTGCGCGACGCTCTGGATGGGAGACTCGCACCGCTCTACAATTTCATGGACGATTTACCTGACCTCGAAGAGGCAGGCCTGCCGCTGCTCCCGGCAGAACGTGTCAAACGGACGGCAGGCGCGGCGACGAGTCTGGATGCGGGGCGCGGCTGCCCCTTTACCTGTTCATTCTGCACTATCATCAATGTGCAGGGCCGCAAGTCGCGGCGGCGCTCGCCGGACAACATCGAGCGTATCGTGCGTGCGAACATAGCACAGGGTCTACACTCGTTCTTCATCACGGATGACAACTTCGCGCGCAACAAGGATTGGGAAGCAATTCTAGACCGCCTCATACACCTACGTGAGGTCGAAAAACTGAACATCAGTTTTATCATTCAGGTGGACACTTTGTGCCACCGTCTCCCGCACTTCATCGAGAAGGCCGCCCGCGCCGGCGTTAAGCGCGTCTTCATTGGGCTTGAGAGCATCAACCCCGTCAGCCTCATCGGCGCAAGGAAGAACCAGAACAAAATCACCGAGTATCGCAAGATGCTTCTGGCGTGGAAGCATGCCGGGGTGCTGACCTATTGCGGCTACATTCTTGGGTTTCCCGGCGACACGCCCGACGCTATCCTCCGCGACATCCGAATTATCCAGAAAGAACTGCCCGTTGATCTGCTCGAATTCTTCTACCTGACGCCCCTGCCCGGCTCGGAGGACCATCGCAAGCTGCACGAGGCTGGTGTCTGGATGGACCCGGACATGAACAAGTATGATCTCAACCACGCCGTCACCGGACACCCGCACATGTCGCGCGAGGAATGGGAGCGTGTCTATCACGCCGCGTGGGAGACTTACTATACGACCGAGCACATTACTACGGTGCTGAAGCGGGCAATGGCAACCGGGACCAGTCCGGGCAAGGCCGTGCTCTTTATCACCTGGTTCAAGGGCTGCATCGGGATCGAGAAAATCCATCCGCTCGACGGTGGGTTCGTGCGACTCAAGTATCGTCGTGATCGTAGGTCGGGTCTGCCGCTCGAACCCATATGGCTTTTCTATCCGAAGTATTTGGCGGCAATGCTTTGGAAACAACTCCGCTGGATTTCACTCTATTCGCGTTTGTACCTCATTTATCGCGAGATCAAACGCGATCCGAGCCGGCACGAATACATGGACCTTGCGCTGACGCCGGTGGCCGACGATGAGGTTGAGACCAGAGAGATGTTCCAGTCCGATGTCGCGCAGGCTTATCTGGTTCAGGTGCGACGCCTCGAAAAGACTCGTCATGGCGAAGCAGTCTAAGCTTCACGTTGATCGAATCCTCTTAAGTAACTCAATGTGATCAGCCTGGTGGAGCATCAACTTCTCTCTATAACGACGCTCTCTTCCTGACACCACCCAAGACACCACAGGCTTCAGCCTCGTGGTCCTTCAACTTCCGCCTAACCACACCCGACCCAAACACCACACCAGACACCACAGGCTTCAGCCTCGTGGAGTTTCAATTTCGACCTAACACAGCTTCTCCCTATCAGCGGGGTCAGACACCACAGGCTTCAGCCTCGTGGAGCATCAACTTCTGCCTTACCGAGCCGCACCATAGACCACCCGAGCCGGGTGACTTGTCTCCGGTGAAATTACAATCCGGGGGGAGAAGGCCTGAGAAAGATACCTGAAAAGGTAAGGGCGCCGATGAAGGAACATTTGGAACGCGTCAAGAAAATCAGGCAAGGGAGCTACGGCCGCGTTGCCGCTTCCGTTCGCACTGGAGCGGAAATACTGATGCTTCAAGAGAATGGGGTTGGCATTGTATTTCCACAGATGAAGCGGTGGGTAACGCGAAAACAGGCGAGTAGGGCCGCCATCATGTGGATCAATCAATAATCCAAAAGGCGATTAAGGTCGCCGTTAAGCAGGCAGGAATCGCCAAGCCCGCAACCTCGCACACTTTGCGGCATTCCTTCGCGATGCACTTGTTGGAAGATGGCTACGATATTCGCACAATTCAGGAGTTGCTAGGCCGTAACGACGTGAAGACGACGATGATTTATACTTACGTAGTCAAGCGGGGCGGCCGCGGCGTGAAGAGTCCGGCCGACTCTTTGTGAACGGAGTGGGGCGGGGAATGATATCCGGAAACCAGATAAAAATCCGGCTCAGACTTATTCAGGCCATAAGTCAATCAGGGAAGCGAATTTACGGAAATACATTGTGGAGTTTTATCCCGACCAGAAGCGGTCTGTAGAATCTTATTCGGAAACCAGATATACATAGTTGAACTAAACCGCTACGCGGTAGGCTGATGAAGCTTACTGTGACCTCATAGACTTCTTCTTGTGCAGCACACTATACGCCTTTCGATTGGTCCATGAGACTTC